>NZ_JAJUBB010000012.1 GCF_028683135.1 Enterovibrio qingdaonensis | reverse complement strand
CTGCGATTACAGTGCCTTTTTCATACTAGAGAATCAGTTTAACGTTAATGCTTGCTGCTGAATCAACTCGTTAAGAATATCCGAATTGGTTGCACTGGCATCCAACCCCAATTCATCAAGCCCAACATCATTGAGCACGATATCCTGAACTACCGTTCCACCTGCTGTTTTTGATACGTGCAAGGTGAGGTTTCCATCGGACACATCGGGTGTAATGTAATCAAGTAACTCTTCAATGGTCGAACTGCTACTAACACCGTCAGGCAAGATCGCTGAAATATCGATCTTATCTTTTGTGACAGTGTCACCCAAATCAAAGTCTGCCACCACATCCGTATTCTTCTCAGTATCGCTGACCCCTGCATCCGTCCACTTGAAAATATCCTCGCCTTCACCACCTAAAAGGATGTCGTCACCAAGTCCTGCTTCAAGTGTGTCATCGCCATCTCCGGCAATCACACGTTCACCCGCATCATCAGCAGTGAGCGTATCATCATCTTCGGTGCCAAACTGTGTTTTGGTTGGGTCAAACACGATAAGCTGTCCCGCCATGAGCATCGACTCGAGCACTTCATCTTGCGTGAGTCCTGATGATTCCATCCCCAGCAGTTCATTCAACGTTTTTCCTTCAACAATAATGTTCTGAATTGGCGAGCTGGACTCATCGAATATCTGTATACGGGTGTCATCACCGACAGTTTGAATGTCCACTCTGTTTGCCAAATCGGTAAACGTAAAGAGGCCAGATGAGTCAAACGCACCGGAGATATCAATAACATCAATACCCGTTTCGAAATCCTTAATGGTATCCGTTGAAGCGGCCGCCGCCGTTCCAAAGTCGCCTGAAGCCCATTTGTGGGTATCTTTCACGCCATCGCCGGTACCACCGATATCACCACCCCAAACCTCATCGTCGCCCGCGCCCCCAGTAAGGATATCCTCGCCGAGTCCGCCCGCGACAACGTCTTCTCCCGCACCACCAAAGACTTGCGTTGATTGATTGCCGTCTACGACCAAATCATCATTGGTGTTAGCTGTGTCATTGAGTGTTGGCGTTGTTGAGGTATCGACCACATTGACATTCAACGTCATGGTGGCTTCTTTTGGATCGCCATCACCGACATCGGATTTTGCGGTAATCGTTACTGCGCCTGCAGGCTGCCCCGTGAATGTCAGATTGAGTTCGGAAAGTGTCAGGGTTTGCAGTTCCGTTTGGTTTAATGTCCAACTGCCATCACCATTGTCCGTTCCTACAGGCGTGCCCGACGCATCTACCAATTGACCTACTGCGCCAAGGCCGTCAAAGGTCAACGTAAACTCATCATCTATGGGCTCTACCAGTGTTGCCATCAGCCCCAACAGTGGCACCAATGCCCCAGTTGCTGCGCGCATAGATGCAAGCTGAGGAGCGGCACTTAACTCTGGCATGTCAGATTTTGGCAATACAACGATGGAAACCGTATCACGGTCGAATTTCTGACCACCTGCCCCCGTATTACCGCGGTCACGTGTCGTCATCGTTAAGGAATCACTACCAGAGGCATTTTCGCCTGTGAAGTTGTAATCAATCCCTGCGGCAAGCAGGGTATTGATGGCATCTAAATCCCCTTCCAAGACAAGTTTGTTTGTCCCGTCACCGGTGACGGTTATTCCCGTAGAGTCACCAATAATTGCGAGAGAGCTACCTGTGCCCACAACAAGCTCAACATTCATTACGCCGGTGCCATCTGCGGCATCGACATCGGAGATTTGAAGATCAGTGATGGTTGCGCCGCCTTCATCGAATTCGTAGCTGTCTGCGAGGATGTTTACGGGTTCATCGTTAACGGCTGATATGTTGACGTTGATCTGCTTGTTCACGACATCCGCCGATACCTCGCCGTTATCTACGGTTTGAATAGCGAGGTCTAAAACAAACTGTCCATTGGCATCAGCAGGTGGCACAAACGTCAGGTCATCCAATTGCTGTGCATTGACCGTAATAACAATATCACCACCCGTTGATGTCTCAGGCGTGACCGTTCCCACCACACCGTCAGGCAATACCAATTTGCCACCTTCTGGTACACCCGACACTGTGATAAGCAAGGTTTCTGGGTCGTTTTCAGTGACACTCACACCCGAAGGCTGGCCTGTTGCACTCACGCTGTTACTGTCATCTTTGGCTGAAATTTCCAGATCCAAATCGATGTCAGTATCTTCCACACCAGAGGCTGTGGCGACCACGTTCGCACTTGCGCCATCACCAACGGGGTTAACCGTCATTTCGACAGTTTGGCTGACCCCATCGGGGTTTATCACCCCGCTGTCGGACGTAAATACCGTGACATCAAATTGGATTTCACCACTGAAATCGTTGGGCGGGTTAACTGTGATTTGGGAGAGTGAAGTAATGTCTGAAATCGCTGTAGCCGGGATCAGCCACTGACCATTGCCCGCATTCAACGCCGGCGATGACAAGGTAAAGCCATTTGGCACATTGTTGATAAGGACAGACTCCAGTCTTTCTGACCCATCTGTGTCGACAAACTTGATGCCTAGATCGGCCAGAGACACACTGTTGTCTTCATCGGTCTCGATTTCCAGCACATCACCATCACCCAGATCCGTGCCATCATCGGTAAACGTCACTGTGTCATGAACCGGTTTTACGTCAAACGAGAAGTCGGTGGTGATGTCTTTCGAATCCGTGCCCGTTGTCGCCATGTCAGTGATTGTCAACGTTGCTGAAATTGAAACGTCACCGCTGTAATCTGGGTTCGGAATAAAGGCAATATCACCAATTACCGTATCAGGAGGCTCAGGCAAGGTAATGGATTCGACCAAATCACCTGCCGCATTTTTAAATTTACCCGCGCCGTTAGCCACTTCCAACGTGACCGAAGATACCTTTTCCTCGCCGTTAGCTTGGTCTGTATCAGCAAGTGTGCTGCCAAGGGTTAGAATGACCTCGCCATCTTCCAAGGCTTCTCCTGAGACAACGGTTTCAGTATCACCCGGCTCCACAGGTTGTTGGTCGTCGTTTAAGCCTCGCGTTTCTTTCACCGTCAGCGAGAAATCGGTGGTCAGTGTATTGTCACCTGGCTGCGCCTCCCCTGTTGGAGGAGCAATATCCACGAGCGGATTAACGTTCAAAGTCACCGTGGTGCTTGTTTCTTCTGTATCGCCGCTTTTTGAATCTAAGCTCACGAAGGTGACAGGGATATTCAAGGTACCCGCGTAATCTTCTGGCGGTGTGATGGATAAGCCTGACAAATCAAAACCCGACGCATACGGGTTACCACTGTCAACACGGCCTGGCACTTCAAATACGTAGGTGTCATTCTCCACATGATAAAACGCCCCACCAACAACGGTGCCGTTGGGAAGATCATCTGCATTGATCACCACGGTGACATAATCAAACTCTACATCGCCAGTGCTGCCACTTGGCCACGTCACCGCATTACCCAACGCCTCAAGAGAGATTGGATTGTCTTCATCACCTTCGATTTCAATACTTGCGGGTAATCCGACCGCTTGGGCTTCGGTGGTATCTGTTGAGCTATTTTGGTAGTTCAATGTAACAATGGTCGACACTTTCTCCGGTAAACTCTCGTCACCTTCGCCGTTATCACCTTTATCAGTCACAAGCGCGCTCAAGGTAAACGTGGTTTGCGTCAGTGTGGTGTTTGGTGGCGCAACTATGGTGAAATCATCAGGATCATTCAACACCCAGCCTTCCTCGCCGTCATACACGGCATTAGTCACAAAGAAACCTTCAGGAAGATCACTGATATACACCTTGAGTGGCGACTCGTCACTAGAGCCATCCGGATGAATAAAATCGATGGCATTTTCCAGCTTGAGTTGACCCAATGCATCGGTTGAAAGCACGGCGATTGGATCACCAGCACTATCAACAAAACTCAGATTACCGTCTGGCTCAACCACAGCACGGATATCCACGTTCACAGTACCGTTGATTTCCTTCTCGGCTGTCGAGTTACCTTCAAAGTCTTCCTGACGAACAGTGACTTTCGTCGTTAACACCAAATCTTCGTCGCTGTGCTCCGCGCGCTTCATCTCAAGGCGATAGCCGTCTGCCAGTTGCGCCTCTGTGATTGTGATAGCACCGTCAGCATCTGGTGTCAGCGTTATTTCATCTGCGCCTTTTACAAGGCGAACGCTGTCAGTGGCAGAAAACCCTGTGATTGTCGCGCCTACCACTTCCTCTTTCACACCTTGCGCATCTGAATCCGGCGTACCTGTTAATGCCGCAGTCAGGTTTGGCTGCCAATTCACCTCAAACCACGCATCTTCGTTACCTTGCGTTTCTGAGTTGACGTAGCCATCCGCGGTATCAATCACTGGCGGGTCAATTTTCACTTCGATGGTTGTTTCGATGGCATTAACGTCGCCATCATTTTCGGTAGCAACGAGTTTGACACCGATTTGAATGTCTTCGGTAGAGTGCGGCGGGATTTTGAGGTAGACATCACCGCCCGCGAAAACGGAAACATCAACGGAATACATGGGCACGGACATGCCAATTCCATCGGTTGTCCAACCTGCAAACGTTAGTTCTACATCTTCAATATCTGACCCACTTTTTGTCACAAACGATACGCCATCCGGCACATTCGTCAGGATCATGGTGATACTTTCTGACGTATCAGAACCAGCCAGTGCTTTTTCACCAGACACGACATCGAAATCAATGGCGACTAGTCCATCGCCATTGATGCCATCTTCACGCACGGTCGTTGATACGACGCCGGTATCTGCATCGTATTGCCATTGGCCTTCATCAGTCCCTGGGTTCGCAACATCAAACACCGGCTCGTCAGCGACGCCTTTAACACGAATATTCAGGTCTTGCGCCGTTATGATGCGCTCATCGTTGGGGGAGTTAGCCGCTGAGTCGACGACAATCCCCTCGACTTTCAACGTTACATTTTCATTGCTATGAACCGGTGGCACGAATTCAAGGTACTGGATATCGTCAACAGGGATTCGGTCGGTTTCTGTCAGTGTCGTCAGTGTGCCGCCTTTGTTGAGCTGCAACGTCGCACCATCAGGGATGTCCGAAATACGGATAAACAAGGCTTCTGAGCCGTCATCATCTGAACCTAGGGTTGTCAGAGAAATCGCATTAGCCAATGAGATGGCGTCACCTTCAGCAATCTCGTCATTCGGATGCCCAGCATCTTCATTTCCGACAACTTGACGCACCACCAGCCTTGCATCGTCGGCAACCGGCTCTACCCTCAATGTCAACGTTTCAGTGGCCTCTGCCGTCTCTGAGCCAGACTGCGCTGGATTTCCCTCGGTCGATATGGCTTTGATTCCGAGTTCGATATCACCACTAAAATCCTTATCTGGGATAAATCGCACTTGATTTAGGCGAGAAGGATCATTGAGTACCCAAGTATCCCCCACTTTGACAATTGCGCCGCCTTGAAACGAGCCAGAATCGGGGCTGAGCGTAAATTCAAGCTTGAGTGTTTCAGAGCCATCCGTGTCTTGCAACGAGGCGGAAATCAAATCAGACATGACAAACTGAGCAGGATCGGTCAACGGCGTGCCAAACGGGTCATAATCTTCTTTCAGTTCAAAGACACCATCAGCAGCATCACCAATCAGGCTAATACTCGGCGTGTCTGCCACCCCTTCAATGCTGACTTTTATCAAATCGCTCTGCGTCTGAGCATCGTGACCGTTTACGTTGACCTCAACATCGAATTTAATCAAATCCGTGTTGTTGTAGTCTGAGTAATCAGGATCAGGAATAAAGGTGACATTTTGAAGCGTAAAAATGATGGGGGCAGTGGTGCCTGACGCCGTGAACATATTGTTCGACAGCACGATGTTTCCGTCACCATCCTGAGGAATTTCGGTGCCATTAAAATAGAAGGTACCACCGACATCTGTGATATCTTTCGGCATGATGGTGACTTCACCATCCAACACGAGTGTCCCTGCGTCGTCATAGGCTTCGCCGAGATCGTTGTCACCGATATTCAGCTGAATATTGATTGCGATACCGTTGGCTGGATTTACACCCGCATTTTCGGTGTCTGTATTTAGCTGACCTTGGTCTTCCACGCCTTCGATTTCGCCATCCGCGTTGGTGGCGACAGTAATAATCGGTGCCTGATCTTTCAGTGTGAGTGTGACTTCACCTTCCGCTGTATCGCCATCCCGGTCGGTGACACGATAGTGAATGGGCTTATCTAACACGGCTGATGGATTATCGATATTCGGGTCAAATTCAAATGTCATCTCACCGGGGTTATCACGGGTGTTAAACTTAATCACACCAATGACTTCTCCGTCATGCACCAGATCGATTTCCTCGTTTGAGCGATTCCTCACTTCAATCCAAGTCACACCGTCAAAACTGATGTGAGAAATACGTGCGCCATCTGCTCCCTGTAAATCTGTGATGTCAGACGGCGTTGAAGGATCAGTGATGTCAAATACATCCACAGAACCCGTTACCGCCGATGAAGAAGAATCTTCAATCTCAACCTCTATCGTGCCCTGCGTTCGAGGGACATCATCTTTGACGGTAATAGGAACGCGAATCTTGCCGGATTCATCGCCATCTGCATCAACGGTAAAAGCCTGTAGCTCAAAGGTCAGGGTGTTTTCACCATCGCCACTTTTATGATCGAGTGCTGAAAACAGCTCAAAATCGAAGGTTCCATCTTCGTTGAGCGTCACTTTGAAGATATCTCGGTTATCTCCGGTGTCCTCATCAAATGCCACACCGAAATACGTTTTCGGGTAGGTGTCCGTGTCTGGACGTTGGTCAAGGAACACAGGAAAACCACTTGCAGTCAAAGGCTCGCCGGCCTGATCGCTGCTTGGCGGGTAAACCACATAATCAGACACAAAGAAGAAGTTATGAATGTCATCGCCCGCCTGATTATCGGGGTCTAAATCGAAGGCATTGCCATCGTCATCTTCTGTATCGATATTTAAAGTGCCAGCACTTTTTGAGCCTTCATTTTCGCCAGTGCCATCATCAATACTGCTCTCTTCAACGAACACGGGCTCAGTGCTGGTCAATCCGAATGTCGTAGAGTTGTCATCAATCACTCTGAGAGATATTAGCTGTGGCGCTTCTTGGCTAGCATCGCTCTCATCAACCAGCTTGTTGCCGTCGGTATCGAGCAATTGCAATGGTACGTGGATATCAAGGTGCTCATCATCAACCGCCACGTACTCTTTGTCGGTAATGTGCTCGCTCTCATCACTTGGATGAATAAGTGCTTGGAACTGCTCAAATTTCGTATCAATATCTACGCCTAAGCCATCAGCAGCCTGCGAGGCGGTCAGTGTCATTTGAAGCGCAGGTTCGGTACCAATAGAGGCGAGTATGGTGATGGTTTTTCCGTCTGGACTTGTGGTGATTGTTACTGAATCGATGAACTCTCCTTCGTTGTTTTTGAGTAGCATCAATTCAGACTTGAAGGTGTCCACATCATCAATGGAAATGCTATCTGGTAGGAGACGGTCGCTGGCGGCTTTTATCTCAACAGTCCCGGAGGTTTCATTCGGCGATGCACTCGGATCGTAATTATTTGGCGTCTCGCGCTCCGCTAACGAGAAGAATTCCGTTTTGTTGCCAGCTTCATCAAATTGGTCACCGCCTGTTGCTATGGCACCATCTTTAATAACGAAAGTAACGGTCGAGGTGCCACTTTCATCCCCGTCTGCATCAATCACTTTGTACGGAAGAACAAACGCATGTTGTTTGTCATCTGTCCCATCATCGGGTTGGTCTATCGGATGGTATTGTTTGACGGAAAACTCCGCAGGCTCACCCGCCGTCGTAGAAGACGTGAGAGAAATGACCAACGACGTTTCTTCAAACGTTCCGTCGTTGTCATAATCCGCTTTCAATGTAATAACACTGCCATCAGCTGACACAGACACTTCTGTTGGGTGCCCATGACTGGTCACGCCCGCAAATTGGGCCGCAACTTCAGTAGCATCGAAGACAATACTTCCAATTTCGTCACTACCCAAATCAATGCCATCAGACGTTGATGCCGTTTGCTCTTCGTCAGGACCCGCATTAGGCTCGACCATTTCCACTTGTGCCGTACCAGCTGCAGGCAAACCACCATCGTGACTTTCCATGCTGATCGTGGCAGGATTTTTCATCAAGTCGCCGCCCGTATCTGCGACTTGAAGCGGCATATTGATAGAGATCTTGTCTCCATCCACATTGACGTAAGTCCCCGTGCCCGCTTTGTGATCTAACGGCGCAAACTGTTGTAATTCCGCTTTAACCGACAAGCCAGTTCCGTCTTGCGTCGCTGTTAGCGTCAGCGTGATTACGGTTTGACCATTGGCTGTTCCGGTTAATATGAAGGTACCAACGCCACTGCCATCAACACTGGTTTCCCGAGTGAAAACGACGGCTTCGCCATTTGACGTCAACGTAGCAAGTTCGGCTTCGAATGCCGCTAAATCACTGGGGGCGATTTGAAGGGAGCCAGGTAAGAGAGATTCACTCCCACCTGCTATATCAAACGTACCGACAACAGGTGCCCCGTAGGACGCATTGTCCAAATCACCTTCTGTGACAGATAAAGCGAGCTTCTGACCACCTTCGGCATCGATATCTGGACCAGGTGGCCCGGCAGGAGGTTTTACTCTGCCATTATCGGTGTTACGAGAACCCTCATCTCCCCCGAGGAAGTCTAAAGGCGTCTTTTCATCACGCTGAGGCCCTAAGGTATCAAACCCAGCTTCAGTCAACGTGGCTGCATTTAGATAATCCACCACGACAAAGCCTGCATTCGAGGAGCCTGTTTCCCCACCTGCTGCGGCTTCTTCAAATAATTCTGTCGGGTCAACACCGCCCAAAATGAGCTGTTGTAGCTGAGCCACATCCAAGTCACCCAAACTGTTTTCGCTGTAGGCGGCCTCATTAAACGTGACACCAAAAGGTTGAGACGCGATTGACGACCCGGCATCAGCAATAGGTATGAGACAAGAAGCGCACTGCCCGTTAATCACAAATCGTTCGCCATCAGACGCCACGACTGCGGAGCCATTTGCGCCAGTTAGCACGACTTGATTTGCTGCAATCTGCATCCCTGCGCGAAGGGACATTATTTGGGCATCGGGTGAAACTATATAAGCTTGCCCGCTTACACTCTCTACCTTCAATGCTGAGTCAAATTCATGACCAATCATATGTGCTCCCTACTTGCTCAACGAGTTTCGCAAAATCGTCTCCAGTCAATATGCATTGAGTCTAACGATCAGAGGATTAACTGTCTTACCTAGCGAGAATGAGTTTCTCGATATCCTCATAATTGAGAATTTTGAGACGGGCATTGACTCACTGACACTCACGTTTTCGCATTGATGACACGGATGACTTTATTAAGATTAGAAAAATCATGGCGGTTAGATAAACAAATTGCTCAGAAAAACTGCGATTGAAACAAACCTGCGGAACTGTTTTAACGACAATTAACACTAAGTACTTGAATATCGCGTCTCATGACCAGATATTATGAGGACTAAATAAAAAGGTCAGTGCATTCCCCCTCATACTGCAAACACACTGACCTCGCACGGAGTTAATATGGCCATTCATGTCGGTATCATAGATCAAGACCCAGTTAGACTGGTCACCGCACTTTTGCACCGCAAATTCAAGGCCGAGAAGATGATTTTCATTGGTGTTGAATGTCAGGCTCCACAATATGAGCAGATGAGTGCAGTGCTCACCCCTAAAGGTATTGAGACAGAATTTTTCCAAATCCCTTCTGATATCAATATCCCGTTAATCAAAGCCAAGATTCAGGAGCTGGCAGAAAACCTCAAGCAGGATGGCTCTGACGTCTGGTTTAACGCGAGCTGTGGCTTGCGTCACCGCCTGCTCAGCGCATACGAAATTTTCCGTACTTATCACTGGCCAATCTATGTGATTGAACCTTTCAGTGATGAGCTATGCTGGTTATACCCAGACGGTCGTCAGCAGCAGCAAGTGGAAGACCACATCAACATCAGCGATTACCTAACGATCTTTGGGGCGCGCTGTGAACTGCAAGAAGATGACTCCCGAAGTGTTCTTGATTCAACCATTGAGACGCTTGGTCATAAGTGGGCAAGCAACGCATACGAATTAGGTCCGGGTCTGGCAACGCTGAACTATTTGGCGACTACGTGCCGCAAAGAACAGAAACTGGATGTTGAGCTTAGCGAAAAGCAGCAAGGCTATCGTGAGCTAGGCATGCTACTCGACGATCTCACTCAGGCTGGTTTATCAGCGTATGAGAATGGCATTCTCACTTTCTCAAGCGAAGCGGCAAGACGCTTTGCTAACGGTGAATGGCTTGAGTGGTATGTTCACCATATTGTTGAGGAAATCCGCCGCGAGTTGCTGACCATTCAAGACCTATCATTGGGTGTTCAGGTATATCGTCAAATCGGCGACAAAGAAGTTCGGAACGAGCTTGATGTGGCAACTGTGGTAAATAACAAGCTGCATATCATCGAATGTAAAACCAAAGGTATGTCCAGTGATGGTGATGACACCCTGTATAAGCTGGAATCAATTCGAGACTTGTTAGGTGGCCTGCAAGCACGTGCGATGCTGGTAAGCTTCCGACCTCTTCGTCATCATGACATTACACGTGCAACCGACCTTGGTTTGGCACTGATTGGTCCTGATGAGCTGAGCGATCTTAAAACTCACCTTCATCAGTGGTTTGTACGCGCCGGTGGCTACGAAAAATCGGGTTTCGCGTAACAACCAACAGCCAAGACGTTTATCAGTAACACACTACTGTAAATAGTTATTAATCATACCCTCAGCCTTCGAGTGCTGAGGGTATTTTTTATGTCGCAATACGAGCTAACGTATAGCCATCTAATCCATATCAATCACTAACTACCCTACGGTTTTCAGTGTCACCCGACAATAAAGTCAGCGCAGCGTGCGCCTAACATCATCGCGACAGAATTGGTGTTTCCTGCGTTAATGTTCGGCACTGATGACATATCACACACGCGTAAATTACGTGTTCCTCTTATACGCATTTTGGCATCAAGCACCGCCATTGGGTCTCCTTCGGCTCCCATTTTAGCCGTACCCGCGGGGTGGTAGTTGGTTTTCACGAAGCGTTTGCAGTGCGTTAATAGCACCTCATCTGAGGTGTCATTGGGATCAGGGATAGCGACGCTTCGTATGTATTGACTAAGTGGTGGAGCCGAGAAGGCTTGAAGGAAGAACCGCTGGCCTTCGATCATCTGCTGCATGTCACGCGGATCTTTCAGCAAGTTCGGTGAAACTATTGGCATTTGAGCAGGATCAGAGGACGCCAGCTTTACCTCTCCGCGTGACAAGGGCTTAATCACAACTGTGGTGACAGTCAAGCCATAGTCGTCCTTTAGAAATTGGCGACTGTCCCTGTCTAAATAAACAATCGGAACACAAAACGCTTGAATGCTGGGTGGAGAATCAAAGTTGGTCGGGTTAACAAAGGCCCCCGCTTCCACGCCTGCAGAAGTGACAGGCCCAGAGCCAAACAGTTTAAACTGCAAGCCGCTTTTCAACATTCGCCATCCTTCGCCTTGCCGATAATAGCCATATGGGCCATTCGCAAAGGCTGTAATTGGCACTTCAGGGTGATCAATCAAATTTTGCCCTACGCCCGGCAAATCAAGTTGGCAGGCAATGCCATGCTCAGCGAGATGCGATTTGTCTCCAATGCCTGAAAGCATCAGTAGTTTTGGAGTAACAAGTGCCCCTGCACTGACCACCACTTCTTTTTCAGCGGTAAACGTCTTTTTCTCGCCGGACTTGAGCACACATTCAACCCCAGTTGCTACCTCCCCTTCGAGGACGATTCTGTGCACTTCTGTGTTCAATAATACCGTGAGATTTGGGTTGTCTTTCTGCGGTTCAACATAAGCATATGCCGCCGAGCTTCGCTTTCCGTTTCGGTTCATAAACTGGTAAAAGCCGACACCAAATTGGGACTCCCCATTAAAGTCGTGATTGAACGGCAGTCCCACTGATTGCATGGCCTGAACAAACCAACGGGAAAAGTCATCGATATGGCCGGGATCTGACACCTTCATGGGGCCATCCACACCATGATAGGCGTCATTTAGTCGAATGTTGGACTCCATCCCTTTGAAGTAGGGCAACACATCGTCCCACCCCCAACCAGGGTTCTCATCGTTATCAGACAAGATAGACTGCCATTCGTCATAGTCTGACGGCCTTCCCCGCATATACACCTGCGCATTTACCGATGAGCCGCCTCCCAACACATGACCTTGAGGAATGTCGTGTTGCCTGCCGTCTAAATGGGCTTGAGGTGTGGTGGTGTGATAACGCATGTACTTGGAGCCATTGATCATTTTGAAAATACCGGGAGGCATATCAAGCAAAGGATGGTGATGTGAATGTCCTGCCTCTAACAATAATACCGTGCCTATTGCGGACAATTTTGCCGCAACCACACACCCTGCCGAGCCGCCTCCTACAACGATATAGTCATACGATGTTTCCACAATCACTCCTTGATGATTCGTTCTAGAAAGTGCGCTGACGAGCACTTTCTCGTTGGATGTAAACCTTCATCCACCTAAAGATAGCCAACGCCTCCCTATAAACGCGCTTAACTATACCCTCGGGAAACGGCATACCCATTCAGCTTCATATAACGTTTTATCTTACCTACCTCTCACAAGATACATGATTTGGTACGACCAAACATTTTCATAAATAAGACACAAAATGAATTTCACGCCGCTATATTGGAATAAACTGCTTATTTAAACGCCGGTCATAGGGTTCCTCTCAAAAAGATGACCATTTTGATCATACCAAAAAGGAATTTTGAGAATGTGGTTGAACGATCTTCAGGTAGGAAACGTTATTGAAGCTCAGATGTTCATTGATGGTGAGTTCACGAAGGGCGATGCAAAAAGCACGATCTCCGTAGACAACCCAGCCAATGAAAACATCATTGCGCGTATTCCTGAAGGGACGCCGACCGACGCGGAATCAGCCCTTAGTGTTGCCACTTCCGCCCAAAAAGTCTGGTCACGCAAACCTGCTGCTGAGCGCGCAGCATTTGTGCGAAAAATGGCATTAGAGATTGAACGCCAACACGATTACCTCGCCAGCATCATTACCGCCGAACAAGGTAAGCCTTTTCAAGAGGCGCAAGGCGAAGTCAAGGCGACTGCAGCCTTTCTTCACTTTGCTGCCAACAACGCTTACCGCCTGGAAGGCGACATTATTCCCTCGGATAACCGCAATGAAGAGCTTTGGATCCACAGAGTGCCTTATGGCGTCGTGGTTGGGTTAACCGCATGGAATTATCCCTGTGCATTGGTTGCCAGAAAACTGGGGCCTGCGCTCGTTGCGGGTAATAGTTTTGTGCTTCTTGCCCATGAAAACACCCCTCTCTCAGGCCTTGCTCTGGCGAAAATCGCCCGCGATGTTGGACTACCAAATGGCGTTTTTAACGTAGTAACGGGACGAGGAGCGGTTGTCGGACAAACACTGGTTGAAAGCCCACATTCCGATCTCGTTACTCTCACCGGTAGCACCCGGGCAGGACGTCAAATACTCACTACTGCTGCAGAGCGCATCAAAGCGGTACGACTCGAACTCGGCGGAAAAGCCCCTTTTATCGTGATGGAAGATGCCGACCTCGAAAAAGCTGTCGACGCTGCTGTCATTGCGCGATTTACCAATGCAGGACAAATCTGTACCTGCAATGAACGCATGTATTTACACCAAGCAATCGCTGACGAATTCCTCGATAAATTTATCGAAAAATGCCGCGCATTAACGATGGGGGACCCTATGACAAATGTCTCACTCGGCCCCAAAGTCAGTCGAGTTGAACGGGATAAAGTACAAAACCTCGTTGAACAAGGCTTAGAAGCGGGCGCGGAATACCTGCTCAAAGGTGGCCCACAAGCATGTGGTGACCTAGAAAAAGGGTATTGGTTTGCTCCCAGTATTTTGGAAGTTAAAAACAACCAAAACCCCCTCATGCAAAAAGAAATCTTCGGCCCAGCCATACCTGCCCTGCGCGTGTCAGATTTCGACGAAGCCATTGAGCATGCCAATGACAGCGACTTCGGCCTATCCGCCTATGTCTTCACCCAAAAGATAAGTCGTCTTATGGGGCTCTCAGCATCTCTCAAGGTTGGTGAAATCTACTTTAACCGCGCCAATGGTGAACAAGTTCAAGGCTTCCATAACGGGTGGAGGCAGTCTGGGCTTGGGGGTGAAGACGGGAAATATGGTCTTGATGAGTATATGAAGAAACAGACCTTGTACTTGAACTGGCAAGACTGATTCTGCACTTATCTGTTGTACGTAGACACTGAAGTAAGAGGAAAAAGGAATGCAACTTAAAACACTGGCAACACATCTGGTTTCGCTAAGTTTTGCAACGCTCACTTTTGCTGCAACCGCTGGGGACCTGCCTCCTCTCGAGAAAAAGGACACTTACAAAGTTGGCTTTGCCCAAATGGAAAGTAACAACCCTTGGCGCATTGCTGAAACACAGTCATTCCGTGATACCGCAGAACAATGTAATTGGGACATAGTGATCACCGATGCTGCGGGCTCTGCAGCAAAGCAAGTCGCTGATATTGACTCCATGATCGCGCAAGGTGTCGACGTCATCTTCCTTCCTCCACGCGAAGAAAAACCCCTACTTCCTGCAGTAATGAAAGCATTTGCGGCTGGCATTCCTACCTTCCTGGTTGACCGCTCAGTTGACAAAAATGTTGCCCGTCCAGGTGAACACTACGTCGCATTCTTGGGCTCTGACTTTGTCGATCAAGGCAAACGCGCAGCGGAATGGGCAGTGGCCAACTTCAAGGGCGACAAAGGGGTGATCATCGAGCTGGAAGGCACCACGGGCTCTTCACCCGCTAATGACCGTCGTAAAGGATTTGATGATGTGATCGCCAAGCAAGACAACATGACGATTGTGGCCTCTCAGTCAGGTGATTTCGCGCGTGACAAAGGTCGCCAAGTCATGGAAACCCTCCTGCAATCTCACCCTGACGTCAACATCGTATATGCCCACAACGATGAGATGGCCATCGGTGCAATCCAAGCACTAGAGCTAGCTGGCCGCAAACCAGGTCAGGACGTTATGGTCGTTTCGATCGACGGAACCCGTGACGCATTGCAAGCCATCATCGACGGCAAAATGGGCGTCACTGTAGAAAGCTCTCCGTTCTTTGGCCCTCTCGCATGCGAAACCATGACGCGCTACGCCAACGGCGAAGAAATTGAACCTTGGGTACAGGTTAAAGATCGCATTTTCACCAAGGCAAATGCCGCGCAGTTTGTCGATTCCGCGTACTGATTAACCCGCAATTCAACACACTGAAAACAAGAGAAATAGCACTATCGCGGGGCGATAAAGCCCCGCACATTTAAGAGGCGCTATATGGACACGTTGCTCTGCATGGAAGGGATTCAAAAAGCCTTTTCGGGGAACCCCGCATTGCGAGATGCCTCGTTGCAAATCGTACCCGGTGAGGTGCATGCGCTTATCGGCCAGAACGGTGCAGGGAAATCAACCCTCATAAAAATTCTTACTGGTGTGTACACGCGCGATAGCGGGAGTGTGCTCTTCGCTGGGAAAGAGAGGTTATTCACAGGGCCGGGGGATGCCCAAGCGCATGGCGTGGCAACCATTTTTCAGGAGCTTAATCTTGTGCCACTCCAAAGCGTGACCGAAAACATCATGATGGGTCACGAGCTAAAACGGCTGGGTTGCTTTATCGACTGGAATGCCTGCCACCAGCATGCCAAAAAGGTACTGGCAGATTTCGGTATTGATATCGATGTCCGCGCACCGCTCGGTGATTACTCTACCGCCATTCAGCAATTGGTCGCGATCGCACGCGCTGTCTCGCTCGACACACGACTGGTGATTATGGACGAACCAACCTCTTCGTTAGACGACAAAGAAATCAACGTCTTGTTCGGTGTGATTCGCTCGCTAAAAGCCAGAGGCGTCTCTGTTCTTTATGTTTCCCATTTTCTTGAAGAGCTTTTTGCGGTTTGCGACAGCGTCACCATCATGCGTGACGGACAAACGGTAGAACAACGCAACATTAAAAACACCAATAAGCTTGAGCTGATTTCAGACATGCTAGGCTGCGATGAAAACTCAATTCAGGAGTCTGGCTTAACGGAGTTAAAAGGCGGTGATCATGAGGTTGGAGAAACCCTTCTTGAAGCCAAAGACATATCCACCCACCACCATCTGAACAACATCTCCATCACTTTAAAGAAAAACGAGATTGTCGGCTTGGGTGGATTACTGGGTTCGGGACGAACCGAAGCCGCTCGTGCCATCTTTGGCGTGGATGCCCTGACCTCCGGGAACATCAAGATCAGGGGCGAAGACGTGTTGATTGATTCACCGTCTGACGCCATCGCGCTCAATATCGGCTTTCTGTCTGAAGATCGAAAAATGGAAGGCATTGTTCCCGAGATGAGCGTGCGTGAAAACCTCACTCTCGCGATGGTCTCAAAGGTCTCTCGCAGTGGCATTGTGAATGCTGAGGAAGAAGAGGCACTTGTACAAAAGTACGTCACTGCACTTGGTATCAAAACCGCGGATATCAATCAGCCTATCAGTGAGCTTTCCGGTGGAAATCAGCAAAAAGTGCTCCTCGCCCGCTGGCTGGCTACCGAGCCCGATATTCTCATTCTTGACGAACCGACCCGTGGGGTTGATATCGGCGCAAAACGTGAAATCCAAACCATTATTCGCGACTACGTCGACCAAGGAAACGCTGTACTTCTCATTAGTTCAGAGTTCGAAGAGTTAATCGAAGGCGCGGATCGCATCGTGGTACTAAACGAAGGCACAGCGGTCTCTGAGCTCGTCGCACCCAACATTACAGAAGACGCTCTCGTACGCGAAATGGCCGGTAAATAGCCATGTTTTGGTTACTTTCTCAGGGAAAAGGACATCACAAAGTGAAAGATAAACAACAAAGCCTTTGGCGGTATGGCGGTGCTATCAGCTTCTTCCTCCTGCTGGGTTTCAATGTCTTGTTTACACCCAACTTCCTGCATATGCAGACGCTGTTCGTCAACATCAGCCAAGTTGCGACCATCGCTATCGTGGCAATCGGCATGACACTCGTGATTGCAACCGCTGGGATAGACCTCTCTGTCGGTGCAGTTATGGCACTGGCGGGTGCCCTTTCACCCTTAATTTTCACCTCCTCCTTCGCTGAAAGCTACCCAGCGTTAGGCCTAACTGCGGCCATCATAATCCCTCTATTCGTTGCGGCGTTGTGCGGCATGTTTAACGGCTATCTCATTTGTAACTGGGGCATTCAGCCCATCATTGCCACCCTTATTTTATTTATTTCAGGCCGTGGAATTTCTCAGGTACTGACCAACGGCAATCTACAAACCTTCAACAACGAAGGGTTTGCTTTCCTCGGTCGCGGTGAAATCCTTGGATTACCGTTCCAAGGCTGGCTTATGTTGGTCTTGGCAATCATCTTCAGTTTTATCGTCAGACGCACAGCGTTTGGCCGCTATTTATTGTCGGTGGGTGGTAACGAGCGATCGGCCCACCTCGCGGGTGTCCCCGTTAAAAAGGTCAAAATCGCCGCTTATGCCACATGCAGTGTGCTCGCGGGTATTGCTGGCATGATTGTGGTGTCTATCAACTCCGCGTCTGATGCTGCAAGGAATGGCGAATTGATGGAGCTTGATGCCATTGCAGCAGCCGTCGTTGGCGGTGCCGTACTGCAAGGTGGTAAGGCCCCTATCTTTGGTGCCGTATTTGGGGCCGTCATCATTCAATTGGTGAAGTACACCCTGCTTGCCAATGGCGTGGAAGATGAAGTCGCGCTCATTGCAAAAGCACTCATCATTGTCCTTGCTGTGTATGTGCAACAAACGCGGAGGGCTGGCTAAATGACACGCTCTCACAAACAAACTATTGGCGTTTGGCTGGTCTTTTTCGGGCTAGTGATATTTGGCGGCTTACGTTACGACAATTTCCTCGGCAGCTACAACATCGCCTCGTTTCTTAATTACAACGCTATGTTTATCGCCATTTCGATCGGCATGTGCTTTGTCATCATGACAGGCGGGATTGATTTGTCCGTCGGCTCTGTCGCGGCATTTTCGTCTGTCATTGCCGCTTATCTCAGCCCTTATGGGTTGGAAGTCGCCTTGCCTGGCGGCATTCTCGCTGGCGTGGCATTCGGCGCGATCAACGCCTTTTTCATTACCGTGATGCGAATTCCTCCCTTCATTGCCACCCTCGCCACCATGCTGGGCGCGAAAGGCGGCTCTCTTGTCATTTCAGGTGCACAAACCATCTCCATAGACTGGTCATCCAATTTTACTCAACTCGGCTTAGGCAAAGCCTTTGGCGTGTTGCCTTGGACCATCGTCGTTGTACTGATTCTGGTGCTGTTCACATGGGTCTTGTTAGAACACATGCCACTTGGACGAAAAGTGCTCGCGGTTGGCGATAACGAGCAGGCAGCCACCTTGATGGGGCTCAACGTTAATCGCGTCAAAGTCTTTGTGTACCTGCTTAGTGGCGGTTGTGCTGGATTAGCGGGCGTATTTTTAGCCTCAGGTTTTGGTGCAGGACAACCACTTGAAGGCGTTGGCTGGGAGTTGTCAGCTATTGCCGCGGTCGTGGTCGGCGGCACCTTGCTTACCGGAGGCTCTGGTTCAGTGATTGCTACCGTCGGAGGCGCACTTCTCTTAGGACTGATTTTTAACGTCCTGAATTTCGAAAATGGATTGGGCAGCATCAGCTTGTCTGCGTACTGGCAGATGGTGATCCGCGGTGGCTTCTTGCTTGGGGTCATTTTGGTTCAAGCACACCTCGTCAAAAAACACGCATTGAATAAACGGAGTTTGACATGACAAAAATTGCGCAGGTGAGATCTCGACTTTTCCGCATCCCTCTGGATGAACCACTGGCTGACGCTAAGCACGGTGCACACACTCACTTTGAGCTGATTACGGCTGAAATCACACTGGAAAATGGCGATGTAGGTGTGGGATATACCTATACAGGCGGCGTTGGCGGGAACGGTATTAAAGCCACCTTGGACGCGGATTTGATCCCCTTTCTTATCGGAAAAGATGCCTCAGACATTCGGGGTATTTACGACGCAATGCTCTGGCGCATGCATTACGTTGGCCGCGGTGGTATTTCGACGTTTGCCATTTCCGCTATTGATATCGCGCTTTGGGATCTCAAAGGCAAACAACGTCATCAGCCTCTTTGGAAAATGGCCGGCGGGCATGCGAATCACTGCAATTGTTACTGCGGTGGCGTAGATCTAAATTTCCCATTACCTAAGCTGCTCAACAACATTGAAGGCTATTTAGCACGTGGCGTCGAAGCGATAAAAATCAAAGTGGGACTGCCCAATCTGGATGACGACACAGCGCGCGTAAAAGCCGTGCGCGACATGCTGGGACCCGATCGAACCTTTATGGTTGATGCCAACTACTCCATGACGGTTGAGCACGCCATAGACGCTAGCCATGCCTTCGAACCTTATGATTTGGCATGGTTTGAAGAACCGACAATACCCGACGATTACTTCGCTTACCAAACCATCGCTTCCTCGACCGCAATCCCGCTTGCCATGGGTGAAAACCTTCATACCCAAGAAGAGTTCAAACTGGCATTTGAGATCGCGTCACTCTCTTTCATCCAGCCTGATGCATCTAATTGCGGTGGCATCACTGGTTGGTTAGATGCCGCAGCGTTGGCGAAGGAGAAAGGCGTTCCCGTGTGTAGTCACGGCATGCAGGAGCTCCACGTCAGTCTGGTCTCCAGCCAGTCTTGCGAAGGTTGGCTGGAAATCCACTCCTTCCCCATAGAGCAATACACGACACGCCCTGTCGTCATTGAAAGCGGGCGTGCGGTCGCGCCAGATACGCCAGGGACAGGCGTGATTTTTGATTGGGAAAAACTTGAATCTGCACATGCTGGCTAACGTCACTGAGCACAACAAGTCGATACTTCAACACAAAAGGAAAGGACAATTACAATGGCTAAAGCAGCATTCTACGAAGGGAACAAAACCTTTACGGTCGAATCCGTAACTATCTCCCCCCCAAAAGACGATGAAGTTCAAATCCGCGTGGCGTATTGCGGCATTTGCGGTACTGATGTGCACGTATACCACGGTCATATGGATGCCCGCGTCGGCATGCACCGCGTAATTGGCCATGAAATGTCAGGCGTCATCCATGCTGTGGGTAAAAATGTGGAAGATGCCTCAGCCGGCGATCGTGTGGTGGTTCGCCCTCTCGATCATTGTGGCGAATGTTCGACATGTAAACGCGGCTTAAAACATATCTGTGAAAACCTGAAGTTTTTAGGCTTAGACACAAACGGGGCGTTTCAAGAATATTGGTCTGTTCCCGCACATACTATTCATCATCTTCCTGATGGGGTTTCCCTCGCCCACGCTGCGATCGTTGAGCCTTTGGCGGTGGCCTGCCACGATATCAATCGCGCACAGGTTGTTGCTGGTGAGGACGTTCTAGTCATTGGTGGTGGTCCTATCGGTATGCTTATCGCTATGGTGGCTCGGGAGGTCGGCACTCATGTGACCATCTGCGAAGTGGATGAAAAGCGTATCGCGTATGCAAAAAATCTTGGTTTTAACGCCCGCAACGCCAAAGACGCAGATCTTGTTGAACAACTGCGAAACGACACTGATGGCCGAGGCTTTAACGCCATTTTTGACACCTCTGGCGTCCAAGCTGGTGTTGATCTATTCACTCAAGTCTCCGCGACTCAAGCGCGCATTTGCATGGTTGCCATCCACACCACCAAACCCACTATCGATTTGTTTAAGTTCTTCTGGCAGGAGCTCGAACTGCTTGGAGCACGCGTGTATGAAGATACTGATTTTGAATACGCCATCCGCTTATTAAGCGAAGGGAAAGTGAATCCAGACGATGTGATTACAAATAAACACCCTCTAGACGACATTCAATCCGCGTTTATTCCACCGAAAGATTTGTCGATGAAAACCCTGATCGCCGTTAACCCGGAGATAAATTGATGAACAACGCATTTGATTTGAGTGGTAAGAAAGCACTGGTGACCGGAGCCAAAAGAGGGATCGGCAAAGCGATGGCTGAAGCACTGGCACAAGCAGGCGCAGACATTATTGCCGTTAGCCAAAGTATAGAGACGCAAGGCAGTGCCATTGAAAAATCCGTATTAGAAACAGGTCGACAGTGTTGGACATACCAATGTGATTTTTCTAATCGCCAGTCCGTGAAATCCTTTTTAAAGCAGATAGATACTGAGCACCCCGATATCGATATCCTCGTCAACAATGCCGGCACCATTAAACGTGCGCCTGCTGTCGAACACAGTGATGAGTTTTGGGATGAAACCATCGAGGTTAATCTAAACGCACAGTTTTTGGTGACCCGGGAAATTGGCAAAAATATGGTCGCGCGAGGCCAAGGGAAAATCATTTTTACCGCTTCCTTGTTGACCTTTCAGGGCGGCATTACCGTGCCAGGCTATGCGGCGTCTAAAGGTGGCATCGGCCAGCTAACAAAAGCGTTTTCCAACGAATGGGCAAGTCAGGGTGTTAACGTGAATGCCATCGCTCCGGGGTATATCGCCACGGATAACACACAGGCACTAAGGGATGACCCGATACGCTCCGAGTCCATCCTGCAACGCATTCCTGCGGGGCGTTGGGGTAGCCCAGAGGATTTCGGTGGCCCAGTGGTGTTCCTAGCCTCTGCTGCAGCCAATTATGTTCATGGCACCATTTTGACCGTGGATGGTGGTTGGATGGCTCACTGAATCGCAAACAAAAACGCCCTGGCAAATGAATGCGAGGGCGTTTTGTTATATCCCATTGCACAATGAATGGGTCTAATTCACCGTCTTATTGGAGATAAATCATTGAAGGTAGCCAGAGCGTAAACGCAGGTACAAACGTTAGCATGAGCAGCACCACGACTAACGGAATGAGAAATGGTGCAGTCGCAACAACACACCTCTCAAACGGCACATTCGCCACTTTCGCCAACACATACAAGACCATGCCGACTGGCGGAGTCAGCAAGCCCAGCATCAGGTTCAGAATAAGAATGATGCCGAAATGAACTGGACTCACATCAAGCGCGACAACCACGGGCAATAACACGGGCACCAAGATGGTAATCGCTGCCAGTGTTTCCATGAAACAACCGATAAACAGGATCAACAAAGTGATGATCAACATCAATACGATTTTGTTGTCAGACAAGCCAAGTAAGAAGTCGGAGAAATGCTGTGCGACCTGATTCGCGGTAAGTATCCAAGCGAAGATCGCTGATGCCGCAATGATCATCAAAATGGACGCGGTGGTTTCTACCGTATCAATGGAGACTTTTAGCAGTGAGCGCCACGTGAGCGTTTTGTACACCGCCATTCCGAGAAACATGGAGTACGCTACAGCAGCAATCGCAGCTTCTGTTGGTGTGAATATCCCAAACAATATTCCCCCCACGATGATGACTGGCGTCATAAGCGGTAAGAAGGCTTCTATTGACGTTGAGTACAAGCGTGACAGCATGAAACTGCCATCTTTCGGATACCCATTGCGCTTAGCGTACCAAGCAACCATCGCCATGAGCGATAGTGCCATCATCAACCCCGGCAAAATACCTGCGGCAAACAACTGACCGATAGAAGCATCTGCTATCACGCCATACACAATCAAGGGCAGTGAGGGGGGGATGATGGGACCAATGGTTGAAGAAGCAGCCGTGACACCAACAGAAAAACTGTCATCGTACCCAGCATCACGCATTGCTTTAATTTCTATCGAGCCCAGACCACCAGCATCTGCAACAGCCGCCCCGGACATACCAGCAAAAATCACGCTCGCACCGATGTTTACGTGCCCAAGCCCACCATGCAACCAACCTACACACGCTCGGGCAAACGCAAAGATTTTGTCCGTAATGCCTGCTTCATTCATCAAATGCCCGGCAAGAATGAAACACGGAACAGCAATCAGGGGAAAGCTGTTTACACCACCAATCATGTTGTGAAGCACAATCATTTCCGGCATCCCTTGAACCATAATGAAGATCAGAGAAGCCAATCCAAGAGAAACAGCAACCGGAACACCGATGAGCAAAAAGACAAATAGCGAAATAAATAACAACGAAATACCCATTTGCGATTACTCCTTCACGCTCAACGTTTCGATTTCTTCCAACACCTCTTTGTTGCTCATCCTCCACTTGACTAATAAACGCCAAACGGAAAGCAATGCCATCAAGGCAAAACAAAACGCGACAGCCCAATAGATAGCGGCCTTAGGTACAGGAATAGACACCATGTTTTGTCGCGTCAGCTGCGCAAGTTGATAGCCGACATAGACCATATATCCGTAGAAACTGGTCGTAATAAGCTCGGCGATTATCGACGTCGCTTTCACAAAGTTCTGGGGCAAGTATCGATAAAAGAATTCAAGAAAGATGTGGCTACCTTTACGCACCGCAGTCACTGAGCCTGAGAACGCCAACATCACCAGTAAGAAGCGGGCAACTTCCTCCGTCCAACCTAAGGAGTCGTTCAGCACATAGCGTGTAAAAAACTGCATGAAGACAACGACCATTAGAATAAAAAAAATGATGAGCCCAGGCGCATCAAGCCAATGTACGTCATCGGAAAACAACTTAGGGCCTGGCGCATGAGAGGGGCGAGAAGCCTCCTCAGACTTCTCGCCGACCTGACGGTCAATAATTTTTCTCAACATACCGTACTATCTCTAAAGCGCTTTCAGACGTGATGCTTGTTCCTGCGTGAAGGGTAAGTCGTCACCAAGTAACAGCGGAGCGACTGCTTTCTGGAAAGCCGCTTTATCCACCTGATTGACTCGGACACCTTGCGATTCAAACCAAGCCCCTAACTCTTTCTCAGATTTATTCACTTCCTCTGAAGCCCGCATAGACGCTTCATCAGTGATACTTGCAAGGATGGCGTAGTCTTCCTCTCCCACTTTCATTTTGGTCAGGCCAGAAATTAACGTCAGCGATGAAATAGTGATATGCCCTGTCAGGTTGATATTCGATTGGACTTCGTAGAACTTTTTGAACTTGATAGTTGGAAGTGGGTTCTCTTGCGCATCCACTACGCCTTGTTGAAGTGCAAGGTACACTTCAGAGAATGCCATTGGTGTTGGGTTGGCACCTGTTGCTTGAGGAAACATCATAAACAAGGGCGCATTGGGGACACGAATTTTCAGACCTTCCATGTCCTTAGGCTCGGTAATGGGTGTGTTCGATGTTACGTGGCGTTGACCATAATACGATAACGCCGTGATCTCATTGTTTGTCGCATCTTTATAGCCCGCTTTGATTTCGTCGAACAAATCACTGTCACGATAAGATTTCCAATGCTCAAAATCGCGGACCATAAACGGGTAGTTTGAGATAGAAACAGGCCCATAGAATTGCTCAGAAAATGCGGCACCAGAGAAGATAATGTCCACTGCACCAATGTTCAGCCCTTCATTGATATCCACTTCCTTGCCCAACGAGGAACTCGGATAAACACTCAATTCCACACGGCCATCAGTGCGTTTTTTCAGCTCCTCTGCCGCCCACAATGCGCTTTTGTGATAAGGATGCTCCGGCTCATAAACATGCGCCCATTTGAGCGTAATCGCCGCGTTAACTGAAGTCGCCATCACGCAGGTACAAAGTAATAAAGAAAAACGCGTAAAAGCTCGGCCTAAATACCGTCTTATTGAAGAAACTGGCTGTGATTGAGATAAATAAGTAGATGTTTTCGCGTCGGCTACCGACAGGGGTGGTGATTGGGAAAAGTTGCTTTGCTTTTTCGTCCCTACGAACACATTTTCCTTTCGCATGTTTCAGTCCTCTACTCCGTGAAATGATTGCACTACCAACTAAGCCTGAGGCGTTCACGTAAAACGAAACGCCCTCATCGCTCATTTCCAGACAATGCGTCATCCACATTGTCGAACCTGTCAGTTACCAAAGAACCTATTCAACTGTGGTTCCTATATGGTCGATTCGCACAATTTTTCCCAAACAGAATAAAAAACGCTCACGTACAAGGCCAAATTTTGGCCGAATTGCACGTCACTTATGCCGTCCACATTGGTTCATTTTGTATATTTGGTACGACAATAAAGTCATTAAATAATGAACCACGACCGACCAATTCGCAACATTATTTTTACATTTAATATTCATATCATTGTATTTCAATATGTTAAAAATATATCCTCGTATATTTTTAGTCATACCAAAAATTCATTTATGTCTTTTCAAGGGATAATGATGCGATGACGGTGTACACTGAATGGGTTGATTTACAAAGGCAGCAGAAGAGTGACGTCGCGTATGGATAAAACAATCGACAAAAACAGTGAGTATGAAGACGCCCCCCCAAACAGAGGCCGTGCAGCTGATGAGATCATTGAATCCCTCGAACAGCAGATTGTTAGTGGAAAACTAGAAAACAATGCGCCCTTGCCCTCTGAGCGCTCGCTTATGGAGATGTTCAACGCCAGTCGAACAGTGATTCGTGAAGCCATTGTCGCACTCGAGAATCGCGGGTTGATCATTAACAGAGCGCGTTACCGCCCTATCGTACGCAAACCCGACTACCACACTGCACTCGACGCAGTTGGCGGCATCGTTAAACATTTCCTGTCTACCAAGCCTGATATCAAGCATCTTTATGATATGCGTGTATTCGTTGAACGTACTTTGGTAAGAGACGCAGCAACCAAGGCGTCTAAAGAAGACATCCAAGCACTAAAAGCGGCTCTGGCAGCAAACAAAGCTGCAATTAACGATTCGCTCTCTTTCTATCATACCGATAAAGCGTTTCACTACACGCTTTACACCATTGCAGATAATCCGATACTCCCTGCGATCCACCAAGGCTTTACCTCATGGCTTGCACCGCATTGGGACATGATGGAAAGGGACGCAGACCGCAATCAAATGAACTACATCGCACACGAAGCCATCTATTTGGCCATTTTGGAGCGCGATCCTGATGCTGCAGAACAAGCATTGCTAACGCACCTTGAGACGTCATGGGAACAAGTCAGCTCAACGTTTTAAGTTTGAAGTGATATAAAAAAACGGCCCAAAACTCGGGCCGTTCTTATCGGTTTGATCCACCATCAGGCCGCGCAATGCGCCGTCGGTGATCGAACTGGGGTTTGATTAACTCTTCAAAAGCTTACGTGCAGATTCAACCACCACGCTAATCGAGCGTTTTTCCGCCGCAACCAAAGATGCCTCATCTGGGATCTCTTTTTGTGTACGGTTAATAATAACACCCGCAACACAACCCGCTCGTAGACCTGAACTCGCACACATGGTTAGCAAAGTGGCCGATTCCATCTCAAAGTTCAGCACACCCATATCTTGCCATTCCTGCATCGAGCCTTGGAAACGGCGCACAACGCGGCCACTGAAAGTGTCATAACGCTCTTGGCCAGGATAGAAGGTATCACTAGACGCTGTGACGCCCGTGTGAACGGTCGCACCTGATTCTGTTGCCGCAGCTTTCATCGCGGTAGCGACATCAAAATCTGCCACTGCAGGGAATTCCATCGGCGCAAAGTGCAGGCTTGCACCATCAAGTCGAACAGAGCCTGTTGTGACAATCATGTCGCCAACATTAATGTGCGGCTGAATTGCGCCTGTTGTTCCCACGCGCAGAAAAGTACGCACACCTAGTTGTGCAAGTTCTTCAACCGCGATCGACGTTGAAGGACCACCAATACCCGTTGAACACACCACGACAGATTCACCATCCAGTTTTGCAAGATAAACCGTGTACTCGCGATGGCTGGCCAGAAACTTCGGAGAGTCCATCAGTGCGGCGATTTTTTCTACTCTCGCTGGGTCACCCGGGATTATTGCCAGCTTTGCACCTTCTAAGTCTGCTTGTGTCACACCCAAATGAAATACGGTTTGCTCAGTCATGATCCTCTCCTAAAAAGTATCTCGCCTAACAACCAACACGTTACTGTTTTTCAACGAAGAAAAACGCGATGGTGGCGATGAATTTCTCTACCACCATAGCGTTTTCAGTGAAAAATAAAGTGCCTTTGATCACAGTTGATAAATGAAACATACATTCAATTACAACCATTAGTGACAAATATCACTTTTAGTGTGAGATTTTTTGTTCCACGTCCACCAGCTTTGCTGTTTTCTCCATTGATTGGTCTTTTCCATGTCTTAGCAACCTCAACGCATTCAGTGTCACTATCGCTGTTGCACCACTGTCCGCGAGCACGGCTACCCAAAGCCCCGTAAAACCTAAAACACTGGTGACGAGGAAGATAGCTTTCAAACCTACCGCAAGTGCTACATTTTGATGGACATTCGACATTGTGGCTTTTGCGAGTATCACCACATCTGCCACACTTTCAATTCGGTTGTGGCTAAGCGCGATGTCGGCCGTTTCCAGAGCGACATCCGTGCCGCTGCCCATCGCAATACCAATGGTTGCCGCTTTCATCGCTGGCGCATCATTGATGCCGTCCCCAACCATTGCTACTCTGGACGAACTCGCCAATGTATTGACTTCAGTTACCTTATCTTCAGGCATTAATCCTGCGCGATAATCCATATTCAGTTTACTCGCGAGGCCCGCTGCCGCTTTTTCATTGTCACCCGTTAGCATTAGCGACCTTATACCTAGCTCGTTCAAGCTATCTACTGCAAGTTTTGCCGTTGGCCTTAGTTCATCACGCCACGCGATAACACCCACTGCGCGCGTATTGGAGAACACCACTGCAACGGTTTTTCCTTGCTCTGCTAACTCTTGAGCTTCATCGTTAAAGGACTGAGCTAAAACGCGTTCTTCACCCAATTTATCCAGTGCGATCAGTTCAATACATGTGCCATTAACGTCGCCAGACACGCCTTTACCCACTTGTGCTGTGATATTCGTGGCTTCAAGGTCTGCAACGCCTGTTTCTTCAGCTTTTTCAACAAGTGCTTTCGCTAACGGGTGATGAGACCCTTTCTCAACCGCAGCGGCGTATGACAGCAGCTCATTTTGGTCCCCATGCCAACTTAGGATATCGGTAACCACAGGTTTGCCTTGAGTAAGCGTGCCCGTCTTATCAAACGCAACCCATTCAACTTTGCTTAACGCTTCCAACGCCGCACCGCCTTTGATCAGTGCGCCCTGGCGCGCAGCAGCAGCCAAGCCTGATGTCATCGCGGCTGGCGTGGAAATCACTAACGCACAAGGACATGCAATAAGAAGTAACGCGAGGCCACGGTATACCCACGTATCCCAGCTTTCACCGAACATTAATGGCGGAATTGTTACTACGAGTGCAGCAACGAGTATCATCAGCGGCGTATACCAACGGCTGAATTTATCAATAAATCTTTCTACTGGTGCCCGACGTGACTCGGCTTCTTCAATCAGGTTCAGAATACGATCTATCGCGCTTTCACCCTGTTTAGAAACCACTTCCATCAGTACCAAGCGGTCCACAGCAATCGCACCTGCTGGCACTTTCTCTCCTGACTGGCGTTCAACAGGAATAGACTCGCCCGTTAATGCACTCAAATCAAAACTGGCAACATCACCTTGCAGCGTCGCATCGGCAGGCAAGCGACCACCGGGGGCAATTTCAATCACATCGCCAGGTGCTAATGAGGAAACAGGGACATCTTCGCGTTTACCACTGCTATCAATTCGAATGATGTTATCTGGAACCAGCGCCATCAAAGCTTGAATACCCGCTCTTGCACGTTGGGAGGCGTATCCTTCTAACCGCTCACCGATCAAGAACAGCACTAACACCATCGCCGCTTCTACGGTCTCGCCTAAATACAGCGCACCGAAGGCCGCAATAGACATGAGCATTTCGATTGAAAATGGAGAACCGCTTTTGGCAAGGTTAAAGGCTTTTTTAACAATGGGGATAAGCCCCAGCACAGTTGCAAAGGTAAACAACCCGCTTGCTAACTCTGGGTACCAATTCGATAGAATGCCAGCAACGACCATGGTGCCGATCAGCGAGGCTAAGACCCCTTCTTCTTTTATGCGTTCGATTACCGTTTTGGGCACTTCTTTGGACTTAGGAGCAGAAAGCTCTTGAAGAGGAAAACCCGCTTTCTCAGCATGTTGTTTGATTGCTTTCGTCAGATCTTTAGATGGGTCCGTTGTTACAACCAGCTTTTCCGTTGCAAACAGAACATTGGCACTAACAACGCCTTCAATACCTGAAATGGCTTTCTCTAGTTTGCCTGCACAGCTAGGGCAATCCATATTCGTTACTCGCCAAGAAAATTGCATGGCGGCGTCTGTCGTTTTTTGGTTTATTTCGTGAGTATTGTCTGGACTGCTACACGTATTTTTGCAACAGCCTTGGGCAGCTGGGTCATCGGTATCATCCGAAGATATTTCTGTTGTCGAGCAAGATGACGGAGGCGTTGCAGCCGAGGTTGACGAGCAGCACGATGCATTCACAACAGACTCATGGTTGGTGAGTTGATGTTTTGGATTCTTACATTGAGTGGTGTGACAAGAATTACACATAGGGATCTCCTTTTCTTGAATTTCCCTAAGTCTAAACCTTGGAGTTACCTCCAAGGTCAAGACGTAATTTAATGTTTTGGTGTCTTTTACTTTAGGCGATCCAGTATTACTTGGGTATCCAATGCTTCTTGATAGTCACGATAGTCCAAACCTTTGTCAAAAATGAACTGCGTAACGAGCTTTCTCGCCGCATCGATTAGCGCGTCGGCCTGCCATGGCTTTTCAAAGTAACGCTCAATCGACGCATTGTTGATAGCCTCAATGGTATCAGAGTGCGTAGCCTGTCCCGTTAAAAGCACTTTACGGGTATAGCGAAAACGTGGATCTAAGGCTATTTCGCTAAGCAGTTCAACACCGGTTTTTTCCGGCATGACATGGTCTGAAATGACTAGCGCAATGAACTCGCCATCTGCATCCAAATCATCCATCAACGCTAACGCTTCATCGGCAGATTCACAATCTTCGATATGGAAGGTGCCAGAAAGGGGTGTAAGATCCTTTAATACGGCACTGAGCACTTCGCGTTGGTCATCAACGCAGATAATGTTTACCTTTTCCATCTCTATCCCCTGTTAATTACTTTGCTTCACGTTACAAGAAGTTCACGAGTCGAAGAATCCAGACCATCACAAAACTCAGTGCCACACCAACAACCCCGATGATTACGCCCACTTTCGCCATTTGGTTACTGGTAACATGACCCGTAGCATGAGCCAGTGCATTCGGTGGCGTACTGATTGGCAATGACATACCCAAAGACGCTGCGAACGTGACGACCAGAATCAAGGTGGTCTCTCCACCCAACGGTGTTAGCGATGTCATTGAAACACCCAATGCCGCCATAATTGGCATCAGTAAGTTCGCCGTTGCTGTGTGTGACATAAAGTTCGCCATCAACAAGCAAAGTGCTGCAGCACCAATAAGTACGATTTCCGGTGCATAGTTTTCAAATGGGATGCTGTGCACCAACAACTGAGCAAGACCGGTTTTATCCAACGCAAGACCCAGTGCGAAACCACCTGAAACCAGCCAGAGCACGTCCCATGAAATTTTCTTCAGGTCTTCTTTGTTGATAATGCCTGTCATAGAGAACACGGCGACGGGAATCAACGCGACGGTGTAAGAGTTCATCCCATGAGAAGAACCCATTAACCAAAGAAGTACGGTTATAGTGAATGTCGCATAGACCGTATAAGCCTTCGGCGTTTTTAGGAACTTTCCTTTGATATCAAGCGAAATGGCGGTTTCGTTAGACTTGAACATAACGGCCAACAACACCCACGCCAATACCAGCATGACAACAACAAACGGCACAGCAAATGCCATCCACTCGCCAAAGGTAATGATGTTTTCGCCAGTCAGATACTTCAACGCAATGGCGTTTGGTGGCGTGCCGATGGGAGTACCAATACCTCCAATGTTGGCCGCGACTGGAATCGAAAGTGCGAAAGCAATTTTTCCCGGATCGTTCGGCTTAAATACCGCCAGAATGGGTGTCAAAATCGCGAGCATCATTGCAGTCGTCGCAGTATTCGACATAAACATGGAGAAAACAGCGGTAATTAGCATGAGGCCCGCCATGACCATTGTTGGTTTTTGGCCAAACGGTTTGAGTAGCACCCTCGCTAAGTTGACATCCAGTCGGTATTTCGTGGCAGCCATCGCCAAGAAGAATCCACCCAAGAACAGCATGATAATTGGACTGGCAAAGGTTGACATGATGTCCGTGTAATGGAGCAAATTACCGAATTCTGGTGTGTTCGCGTCCGTTCTAAACCAGATTATTCCTTTATCAGATAAGAACAGGAGCTCGAGAACAATCACAACAACTGAGGTTGCATAGATAGGCATTGGTTCTAATACCCAGCACAACGCGGCTAGCAAAAACAGGGCAATTGCGCGCTGCTGCATAACGGTGATCGTTTCAAAAGGAAAGGCAGATGCTGGCAGTAGCAGTACAACCAGGGGAACCAATATAGGCAGAATATATTTCGCTTGAATGCGCATAATCGCTTGTAATCCCTTAAAGCTAAAAAAACGTCCACCATTCATGGACAACGGGATTATTTTGCGCCTATTGTGCGTGACCTTTACTGAATTAGATCAATAAAATGGAGCGAAAACTATTCAAGTAGGCCGTGATGTTTTTAGCTCAACCTCTCCGTGACAAATTGGGTTAACGCGACTTGCGCTCTTTCATGACGTCTTCAAGCAACTCTTCACCATCATCGACCATCACTTCACGGCAACTCGTAAAAGCGGACACTGGCACGGTAGGCTCAACGGGTGTCGCATAAAGTTTGTGTTCTTGATCCGTTGCCAGTTTCTTGATTAGTCGTTTCACCAAAATGTAACCTGCGATACCAAAAATGATCGAACCAACAGCCTGCCCAATCAATACGCCTTCAGCACCCGCTACGTGACCGCCAATATAAACGAAAGGAATAGTACCTACCGTCGCTTTGCCCACGTTTAGTACCGTTGACCACGTCGGACGGTTTAGATTGTTAAACGCAGCATTGGACACAAACAACGCACCGTTAAAAACAAAGGTTACCGCTAAATAAGTACAGAAAAGTGAAACCATCGCTGTCGCATCGCCATTCAAGCTAAAGGCATCACTGATGAGGTCTTGAGAAAAATAGAGAATGATTGCCACGACCAAACAATACGCCGTGACAAACTTAATAGAATCGCTCAGCGTACGACGCACTCTGTCGAACCTTTCGGCACCAAAGTTTTGCCCTAAAATCGGTCCAACGGCCCCTGACAGGGAGAAAATCAATGCGAAGGATACCGGTAACAAACGACCAATAACGGCATACCCTGCAACGAAGTCATCCCCAAACTTCGCAATTTGAGCCGTAACAATTGCATTCCCGATTGGCGTTGCTGTATTGGTAATAATCGCGGGCAAGGCAATGTGTGTGATAGCGCGAAAATGACGCTTTAAGTCGTCAAAACTCGGCAGGGAGATAAGATCATGCTTGTAACGAACGGCATGAAACGCCACACCAAACAAAACAAATCGAGACAACATCGACGCGATTGCTGCACCTTCAATTCCCATTGAAAGTGCAAAAATGAAGATAGGGTCCAAAACGGCATTGGCCGCGCCAGCAGCAAGCGTTGCTGACATTGAACGCTTGGCGTCACCAACACCTCTCAATGCCGCACCACCCGCCATGCCCATCGCCATTAATGGCGCACTAGGCAATAGAATCATTAAGAAGCTTTTGGCTTTATCTGCAGTGATGCCTTCAGCACCAATCATCGACAAGATAGGATCGAGAAAAAACAGAATCGTAAATACGGTTAGTAAACTCACAATCCCAGAGAAGATCATCACACTGCCGGTGATTGCTTTTGCCTCTTCTCGCTTGCCAGCCCCTATTGCACGACTAACTAACGCGCCCATTGCTATCGCGGTACCTATGGATACAGACGTAGAAAAAAAGACGATGGTTCCAGCAAAACCAATAGCAGCGGCGAGCTCCACCTGACCAAGTAAACTGATGAAAAACATGTCAGCCAAATCAACAGTGAACAAAGCCATTAAGCCCACGGCACCCGATGACGACATTACAGCAATATGGCGCATGATGGAGCCAGTTAAAAACTTCGCTTGTTGTTGCTGAGGCATGCTACTTCCTGATTGTAGTTTGAGTAATTCTGGTCATGCATAGAGTGGCGGTTGCACTCATTAGAATATATTTGATGGTCGAACGACAGTTACCATAATGACACGAAAAAAAGGTGCCTCAAGCACCTTTTTTAACTTATCTCGTTCGAAAATTTTGAAGATGTTAGACGGGGTGTAGGAAACAATCGTCGATTTGAGCGGCAATTGCCCTAAGAATATCACGGCGAGATATCACACCAACAAGGCGTTCATTCTCATCAATGACAGGGTAAACCTTTGGTTTTCCAGGTAACATTTCTTCAGCGAGCTTGATAACACTGTCGTCGCGAGTCACTGCTGCCACTTCTTTGTGCATACAATCACCCACTGTATTTGTGTCTTGGCAGTAATAACCCACTTTCAGTAGTTTATGAATCATGTCCTGCTCTGACAGGAAACCAACCACATGGTTATTCTCATCAATAACAGGGCCCCCTGTTTGATGCGCATTTAACATTTTTTCCAGAGCCACAGACAAAGTCATTGATGCCTTGAAGGTCACGGGCCGTTTGTTCATGTAATCACCAACTTTGATAGATTCCATGCATCCCCCTTGTGTGTTGAAACATTATTAGAAACAGGGAATAAATCTCTGTACCCATATCCCCAAACCATCTCAAAACGTCATGTCGACAAGCGCAGCTCTAAATTTGGATATCTTTGGGTCTTACTCTACAGTGTCGAACATGTTAGAAAAATTACTAGGTAATACCTGAACAAATTTATGTCTTGTCACAAATGCGGAAACATATTTGCAACATGCTCACCTTTATTAGGGCAAAATCCATAAAAAAAGCCAGCCACATTAGTCGGGCTGGCTTTTTAAATTAAGCGACTTCAATTACATGAACATCATCATAAGGAAGCCAAGTGGCATGCGTTCACCACTCGGTGACACGGCTTCTTCACCTTCAATTTTTGCGCTAAGTTTAACGCCCTCTTCACCTTGGCTCACAAAACCATACTCTTCTAAGTTTTTGAGCATAGGTGCCAATTGAGGCGCACCTTCCACGTAAGCAGTTGGAACGGTAATGTTTAAGTTGCCCGTTAGCTTATTGATCATCGCGCCAATATCTTGAGTCGCGTTGACTGTTCCCGGAGCAAGCGTCAAATCGAAGCTAGCATCCACATGGCCTTCAGAGGCATCTAACTCCAGCGGCTGAATTTCAAGCCCTAAACCGCGTTCAACCAACGTATCTAACGCAGAGACCAAAAGTGCCATTTCTTGTTCGGTCGGCTCGCTACCCATCGAGTTTGCAATGTCACTCAATGACAGCATCGAGTTGTAATCCAGATCATTGAAGCTCACACCAAATTTGAAGTTATCAACAGCAAACTCATCTGACACTTCAACTTTGCCAATAGTGAACAAGTTCTTGTTATCTAGACGGCGTCCTTCTTGCTCTTCAGCACCGGTACCTTTATCCGCTGATTCTACTGATAATTCATTACTGACGTCTGCGGTAACGTTATTTAAGGTAGTCACAGAGCCTAGCGCATCGTCAAACAACATAGATGCCGCATTAAACGTTTGCTTTCCGATCCATATTTCACCGTCATGCATATAACCGGAACCCGAGCCCGTCATATCTTTGATAGACAGTTTCTCTCCCGACTGCTGGCCAGCCATATCAACCGAAGGCCAGCTCATCGAGAAGACATTGTTACCGTCTTTATCTACTGTGCCGGAAACCGCCAACGGTGTTGTGGTAAAGGAGAAGTCATCATCGCTCGCTTTGATTGCTCTTAGTTCGGCACTGTATTGCGTATCACCCAATACCGATGTTTCACTTCTTACTTCGAACGGTGATTCACCCGTCGGCCAGAGCAATGCTGCAAATTTCTCGATTTCAGGCGTCATTTCTAACGTTGTCGTGGTGCTAATGCTTAAAAAACCATGGTCAACGTTAGAATCAAAGGTGTACGTTGTTGGTAAGCCTTCCGCTTCAAAGTCTTCTTTAACTGTACCTTTCAGCGTTACCAAGGTTTTAACGTGAGAAGATAAGTACCCTCGGTCATAAGACACTTTTTCGACCGAAGCATAAGGGGACTCGAGGCTTTGTACTTCTCTTTCATATACAGATTCGCCCACGTGCCCGGATGCAAATGGCCAAAGCAAAGCCAGTGAAACTGCACCACCGATAGCCGCGTATTTTCCAAAAATCATTGTTTTCCCCGTTTTATCCGGCATTTGTCTCGCACCAGTGTAAACCAAAGCGACATTGATACCCACGGCAAGCCGTGGATTATTTAAGATATGTGTCAGATTGCAGCGTCCTTCTCAGCTTAGCGACGACGAAACGGATACACTCATAAAAAATAGTGTTTTTGGTAGCCTTATGAATTCAAACGTCATCTTGTGTCTCGATGATGACCCTGCCGTACTTGAACTGCTAGAAAAAGAGCTTGCGCCATTTGCCAGCATGTTTGATGTCATCTGCGCCAGCACAACCCATGCTGCGCAAGAAATATTGGAAAGCCTCGCGTCGACAGGTCGCCGTGTCGCACTGTTTATTTCTGATCATTCTATGGGCGAAGATCAAGGCATTAGCTTATTAATCAATGTTGATAACCACCCTGCTTCCGTTGGCGCAAGAACCGTACTTCTTAACAACCAGCCTAACATTGAAGTGATCATGCAGGCCGTGAACGAAGGGCGGTTAAATCACTGTTTGACGCGCCCTTGGAATGCTGGCGATCTCACACTGGCAGCTCGCAAAGAACTCACCCAGTTTGTGCTCAGATATAGCAACGACGACCTTTTGCGTTTTTGCGGAATGCTTGATCAGAAAAAGTTACTCGAAGCACACATTGAAAACAAACTGGCTAGCTACCGAAATGGCTTCATTGAGTCAGCACTGGGTATTTCTGATGAAGAACTCGCTCAACAACTGATTGCAGGCCTGTACGAACATTTTGACGAAGGCAATGACAAACACGTCTGCCTCACCTATAGCGAAGATCATCTGCTAACACATGAAGGAACAGCGAACTCATTCCTTTGGTTTGTCGTAGAAGGACAAGTTGCCCTACTAAAACGTGATGAAACTGGTGTCTCACACGAGGTTGCAAGACTCGGCCAAGGCAGCCTTATTGGTGGCATGTCTTTTGTTACTGGAGATGTGTCATTTTCTACTGGTATCACACTAGAACCCACCAAAGTTATTAAGCTGAATCGCGCTTTGTTCTCACAGGTAATGCAAGCAAGAAACGACTTACTTCCGCTTTTCACCAGCTACTTATTACGTCATTTTAACCGCCGTTTGAAGCGCAGCATTAATACCGAAGTGAAATTGCAGCAAACGCTTCATTCACTTGAACTTGCCCATAAGCAGCTCATTGAAAAAGAAAAGATGGCGATGCTTGGTCAACTGGTCGCGGGTGTTGCCCACGAACTAAATAACCCGGTCGCGGCCATTATCCGCAACAGTGATACATTGAAAGATAACATTGGCGAGCTGATCAATATGGAACTCAGCCCAATGGCAAGAGAAAAAGCCAATGAAATCATGGCAGATGCGTTGCTTTCTCGCCCAATGTCCACAGCAGATGCCCGCTCGTTTGCTAAAACTATCGAACCGATCATCGGCAATCGGAATCTCGCCCGCAAAGCTGTAAACATGGGCCTATCTCAGCCAGAAGATATTAAGCAATGGATGAAGAAGCTAGATAGCACATTCTCATCAACGCTAAATCAATGGGACATGTTCTATCAGGCGGGTAGTTTACTGCGTTCTACGAATGTTTGTGCTCGCCGCATCGCTGACATGGTTAAAAGCTTAAAAACCTATGCGCGCCAAGACGATGAAACCATGTTGGAAGTCGATATTCACGAAGGCATTGAAGATACCTTGGTGATGTTCGAGAACCAGCTAAAACGCATCCAATTAGTGAAAGATTATGGCGATTTACGCCCTATCCGATGCATGCCCATTGCACTACAGCAAGTTTGGACAAATTTAGTTTCGAATGCCTTAGACGCCATTGGGCCTGATGGCGAAATTGTCGTTAAAACACGAGAAACCGTTCTACGAAGCCGAAAAGCGGTGAAAATTAGTATTCGTGACAACGGCAGTGGCATTCCAGAATCGATCAAAAACAAAATTTTCGAGCTGAATTACACAACCAAAAGAGAGGGACACTTCGGTTTAGGTATTGGTTTATCCGTCAGTAGGCAAATTGTCGAGCAGCATGGCGGGATAATCGACGTAAGCTCGTCCGCGGGCGCATTCACCGAAATGGTTGTCACTCTCCCCTATTCTCCCATTATCACGCCGTCCATGGAGGGCAAATGAGTAAATATTTAATTCTTTGTGTTGATGATGAAAGAGACGTATTGGATAGCGTCTTAAATGATTTGGATGAACTTGAGGAGCATTTCGTTATTGAGGCCGCTGAGTCCGTAGCCGAAGCGAAAGACATTCTGGCTGATGCAGCATCGGAAGACGTAACATTGGCTCTCGTACTTTGTGACCATATTATGCCCGACGATCTTGGCGTGGATTTTCTCATTGCACTCAATAGAGATGAATTAACATCTCGCGCCAAGAAAGTACTTTTAACCGGTCAGGCTGGGTTAGAAGAAACGGTTCAGGCAGTAAATAATAATAGCTTGGACTATTTTATTTCTAAGCCTTGGAGCGGAGAAAATTTACAGCAAGTGGTCAGAGACCAATTAACATCATTCGTTATTGAGCATGATAGCAACTTACTTCCATGGGTCAGTATACTGGACGCTGAACGTATTATGCAGGCAATCAGCGACAATAGATTGAGCTTTTCTGATGCTTAAACTCCACGATTTATTATCGTGTCATTGAGTAATTTGATAGCAAACTAAAGACCCCGCTCACTGTTTGACCAATTTTTGCGATATTTTGACATCATAGACCCCTAATTCGGGGGCTATGATGTTGTTTCGCAAAAGCCAAATCTATTAAAATACGGTAACTTTTTATATTCACCACGAGAACTCCCATGCGCAAAACCAAGATTGCTGGTATTTTTCTGGCAGCTGCTTCTTCTGCTGCATTCTCGGCTGCTGCTTCAGCCCAAGATTTTTCCATGAGTAACTTTAGCTACGACTACTTTGAAGCACGAGTAGGCGTAAGCCCTGTGACTTATGGTGCAGGCTTTAGCACATCCATTCACCCAAATGCACACATTCGCGCAGAAATTGATAGTGAGTTCGAATCAGATTATGACGCAACGGCTGCAATTGGTTTTCATGCACCTGTAAACAACTGGGCCGATATTTATGGTGAAGTTGGTTTGCGCACAGTCAGAAACCCAGGCCTTTACAATCACGACACTGAGTTTGGTGTAGAAGTGAATATCGGTGTGCGTCAGTGGCTTGGTCCACAACTTGAGGTGGGCGGTGAGATTGGTCACCTGTCAATTCATGAAGATGACGATGTATTTGGTTCTGTTTACGCGCGTTTCCACGCAACCGAATTGTTCGCAATTGGTTCTCAGATCCGCTTTAACGAGATCTATGGTGACCAGTTCATGTTCACCACACGTTTCAAATACTAAAAATACAGGCCTCGAAAGAGGCCTTTATTTTTACAACCAACGCCACACAATGTTGTCACCGTTAGCTGAATGGGTGTCGACGCAGCACCGCTATTTACATTCGATAGCAATATAGCCCGTGTCATTTCCCGTCGATTGTAACGCCTTCACGCCCTTGTAACCGGCCTGCTCCGCAAGCAACACTTCTTTTGTCGCGATGGTATGGACGATAATCTCTCCCGTTTGACCACCACACACAGCACTGTGCATTACACCTGTTATTTCAGCGCACTGCGCAGAAACAGACGTCACCCCTACCGAAGCCAAACGCTGTGTACTTTCTGATAGCGTCATGCCTTGCGTTTCACACTGTATTGCTCCCTTAGGGATATAGACATCCGTTGTCTCGGGCTGTTTGATGGCACATGACGCAACGGCTAAAGCCATTCCAACAACGGCAATCAATTTCAAATTTGTCTGTACCATTATTAACGTCCTTGTTTACGGTCGAACCTATTAAACATCTTTTAATTTAGCACCAAGAAAATGTGCCACGGAAATTCCAATTAATTCGATAACAAGCTGCTCACCATATAATGAACAAAGCCTCTGAAATCCCAGAGCAGCTTTATGACGCCCCTCTTCATCAGAGCCAATAGCACCAATAAAGTAACGAATACAATTTGCAAACTGGGCGTCCAATAACGCAGCGTGCCAAGATTGCCTAATGCTCTCATTTGAGGCACCGTCTATCATATTGGTCACGTAGCTAAATACCTGGCCCTGAAACGCGGTAATCATTGATTCCTTGGTTGGAACAATGCGTTGTATCCCGCTGCGACTTAGCCCCGTCCTTTTCGCAATGCTCCCATAAGTCACCGCATCCCAACCGCTTTCCATGAAAATATCTACGATGGTGTGATAAACGAGTTGTTCCGTTTGTAATGCGCCTTCTTTGGTATTTTTCGCCATAGGTCAGTCATATTATTCTTAAAGTACCTTGTATCTTATACTCTCACAGAGAGAATATACAAAACAATAATGTTACCTTTGTTTGCAGAAATCACACTTTCACATGTATCGGAATGTTACTCAGGAATTAATGCCAGCTCGGCATACTAAAGCAGCTGACTAAATAGCCAATTTTTGAAAACCATAATTTTCGCATTTCCCTCTTGCTCTTCTCTATATGCAAGAAAATAACTAAATGGCGATTTAACTGGCTTATCTATTGGTGTTACCAGCTTTCCTGCCTCCAATAACTCTTTAATGTACGTCATTCGTCCCATGGCAACGCCCATCCCTGACGCAGCCGCATCTAACGCCAAATCTGCACGATCAAAGCTATGATTGGGGCCTTCTAAGGAAATACCATTTGCATTCGCCCAATATAGCCATTCGTCACTCATACTGGCACTTGCCCATGGCGCGGCATCATGAAGTAGTTGGCAATCAGCCAACTTTTCCGGCTGATTGTATAGCCCATGCTCATCAGCATACTCTGGGCTACATACAGGTATCAGCGCATCATCCATCATATGATGGCTGGTTAAGCCACTGTAATTACCGTGTCCAAAGTAAATCGCACAATCAAAAGCCTCTGCCTTAAAGTCGACCAAGTCATTTCGGGTTCTTAGATGTAAAGTGACATCAGGATAGGCTTTTGCAAACACGTGAAGTCTTGGCAACAACCAACGTTGGGCATAAGTAGGTGGCGCAGAAATAACGAGATCACCGAACGGTTTATGGTTGTTGAGCTGCAATAATTTAAGACTCAGACTCGAAAACTGCTCCGAAACCACCTGCTTGAGTTGCTCTCCCTCACTCGTCAGTGTCAAGTTCCTCGGCCTTCTCACAAACAATGACATGTTTAGTCTTTGCTCTAGCTTCTTAATACGATGACTAACCGCACTTTGTGTGAGGTGCAACTCTTCCGCTGCTCTCGTAAAACTCATTGTTTCAGCAACAATGGAAAAGCAGTGAAGCCCTGCTAACAGAGAAGATGACAATTGCGGTAATTTCATGGTGAAAGCCAACGTAGATTTAAAGTGGAAGCGGCAATGCTAAAGGCACTGCGTTTATACCCAAACAACTTCATGCAGTGCAGCCTTTAACTCTGCACAAAAAGAAAAAGAGCCGCAATAGCGACTCTTTCGATTTTATGAAGTTTCTTTTAGATAGCGCGCAGTAGTTGTTGTTTCGTTTCTTCGCTAAGCAGTGTCCAGTGAATGCCCGTTTGAGCACCCGCGAACATCCAAAGCAGTTTGATGTCCACGTCGTATCCATGTGCTTCCTGAACTTTTCGGAAAAGCTCTTCAGGGCTCATGGAGAAGAAGGTATCAACATCTTCAACACCCGCTTTTTTAAGCATACGTTCAATGGTTAAGCGAAGATTTGGTAGATCACGTAGACGCTTATTAAGCTTGGAGTCGCGATACTCTTTCTCTGCTACAGAGTTCTCTACGGACTTTTTTACCATCGCATCTAGGCAGTTATCCTCCCCATCATACAACTCGGTAATGTCGTAGTAGTTAACTATCGCAGTAGAGCTTTTCTTAACGTGTACAAATTTTTTGCATTCTTTTTCAATTAACTTATCTGTGAGCTGAGCGCCGCCACGTAGGTAAATTCGATCTTCTTTGACCAGTGCAAACATAGCACCGCTTACAAAGAAGCCCGTACCACCGAACATTGAACGCTTCTCTGTCTCTCCAAACTGAGACAAGTAATCGACAAAGCCGCTTTTAACTTCCAACACAGGTGCCTCCTTTCTCCCCAAAAAGCCAATTCCTCGGCAAAAACTTCTAAATTCTCAACGCGAAATAATGATGACGTATTAGGGCACAGAAAACCATGCACTAGATCACCGAAGCCGGAACGGCGTACCAAAAACGCCACACGCGTCACGGTAAACTAGTGTAATTTTAATGTTTCACTCATGTTAAATGTCGCTTAGGACTCGCAACACCTTCGTTTTTTTGCACTAATTTGTCTCATCAAACGTTAATTTCCTTCAAAAAATCGTGCCAATTTGCTGTGAAACTTGCGTTTTGTTTATTAATAGGTGTATCAGAAATATCGCGTGACAAGTTATTTAGACACATTGATAAAAATTGGCGTCTCTCGTTCAAAATTAAGGGGAAATGTATTTCTTTAAATGCCATAGGGCTTTACTATTCAACGAGACTAATATCAGGCCTTTCATGATGGATCACCTCTCGCTATTTTGGGTCTCTCCTGACCGTAATAAGTACCTTAAAGCCATTGAAACAGATTTTTTTGAACGGATTTATCGCGCCGTAAAAAAAGGTACGCTTGCTCTTCCTCCGATCCCGGACGTGGTCGTTAAACTTCAGCGAGTTTGCAATGACCCTCACACGACTATTCGTGATGTATCGGGCGTGTTGCTTGATGATGCAACACTAACGGCTGCGGTTATTCGCTCCGCAAACTCTGCAGTATTTAGCCCTCGTACAAATAGAAAATGTCTAGATATCAATATGGCCGTCTCTCGATTGGGCATTAAGCGTGTTCTCGGCATCTCTACCGCTCACGCTATCCAAATGCTCAAAAACGAATCGTCGTTTGATGTGGACTGTAATGCCATTTTGAAGAAGAGTGCTATTTCCTCTCGCGAGTTTGCGTCAACAATGGCACTGCTTTGCCAGAAAGTTAGGTCATATGATGAATCGCATCATTGGCTAGAAGTAGAAAAAGCACTGCTCATTGGGCTATTAGCCGATATTGGCATTTACAGTGCCGTTAAGGCTTATCAGCAATACACCAACGAAGGGAACTACTTGGACTTTGATATTGCCAGCCACGTATTTTTCAGCCTCAGCAAAGAAACCAGTCGTTTTATTCTTGAAAGTTGGGGCTTTGATGAAGATTTTGAAGAAGTGAGCATCAACAAACGGGTCCGAAGCTCTGAAGAAGAAGTGACTTATCTCGATATCGCTCGCATGGCTAACCATCTGCTGATGTTTAGAGCCAACGACGAAGAAATTGATGAACATGAAGTCGAAATCACACTGGCAGGAGCTGAAGCCCTTTATGAGCTCTCGAACCTCAATGAGTCGGACTTCCGTCATCAACTTAACGACATCATAAATAACTGCGGATTTTAAAGCGAAATTGTCGAACATTGATTGACCAAATTGAATCGCGATTGATACTCTCATCGCGATTTTATTTTTTTATCCATAAGGTTCAACGCCAATGCTACCCGGCATGTTATATATTTTTATCCCCTTGGTTGTCGGCTACTTAGTCCCAATAAAAAACCCCGCACTTCTCGACAAAATCAATCGCTCTACGTCTCACTTAGTGTTTGTGATTCTTGGGTTGATGGGATTAAGCCTCGCTGGGCTTGACGATTTATCCAGCAACTTGAACCAAATCCTCCTTTTTGCCATCACCTTCTTCCTTTGTATCGGTTCTATGAACTTGCTGGCCCTGCCAATTCTTGATTTGGTAATGAAAACCAAGACAGAGCAACACAAAAGAGACATCCCACTTTCTGCCATGGCAAAAGAATCATTGAAGTTGGTCTTCGTTGTGATTGGTGGCTTGATAGCAGGACTCGTATTACCCATATCTCTCGATTGGGTTGACCCTGCCAGTGAGGGCATCTTACTCGTTCTATTGCTCCTTATCGGTATCCAGCTACGAAATAGCGGTATGACGCTAAAGCAAATCGTGTTGAATAAAAAAGGATTGAGTATCGCCGTGACCATCATACTGACGTCATGGATGGGTGGGCTTATTGCTGCGTGGATGCTGGATCTGCCATACAACTACGGCTTAGCAATGGCATCTGGCTTCGGTTGGTATTCCCTGGCTGGTATTTTGATGGGGGATGCATTAGGTCCCGTGTACGGAGGAGCGTCTTTCTTGCTGGAACTCGCAAGAGAGCTTGTCGCTATCATGCTTATCCCTTTGCTCATTGGGCGCTATCCTTTAACCGCGATTGGTTATGGTGGCGCGACGTCGATGGACTTTACTTTGCCGATTATTCAAACTGCTGGCGGTATTCGCTGTGTCCCAATCGCTATCGTGAGCGGATTTATTCTAAGTCTGCTGGTACCCATACTGATGCTGTTCTTCGTTGCTTTGTAACCGACATCGTATAAGTACGAATAAGAAAAGGAGAGCTTAGGCTCTCCTTTTTGATTCAACGTATAGGGGGATTATTCGTTGATATTAATTATTGCGGATCCACTCATCCATATCTGACTTAAGGTTGTCAGATTTAGTACCAAAGATAGCCTGAACACCGCCACCCGCTACAACAACACCTGCTGCGCCTAGCTGTTTCAGTTTGTCTTGGTCTACTTTATCAACGCTTGCTACCGCAACGCGCAGACGAGTGATACAAGCATCCAGATTCGTGATGTTTTCTTTGCCGCCGAAAGCCATTACCAAATCTTTAGCCATGTCAGACGCTTCGCCAGTTGCTACTGCCTCTTGCTCATCGTCTTCACGACCTGGCGTTTTCAGATCCATCACTTTGATAACCACGCGGAATACTACGTAGTAAATCGCCGCGTAGATAAGACCCATGACAACCAGCAGACCCATGTTTTGCGCGTTTGGCGACTGAACAATGAAGTCGATGAAACCGTTAGAGAAGGTGTGGCCGTGAACGATACCCAAAGAGTTAGTGATAACGTAAGCCAGACCTGCCAACACTGCGTGGATTGCGTACAGCACTGGAGCAACGAACAGGAATGCGAATTCGATTGGTTCAGTGATACCTGTCAGGAATGAAGTCAGTGCTGCTGAAATCATGATACCTGCAACTTTCGCGCGGTTCTCAGGCTTCGCTGAGTGCCAGATTGCGAACGCTGCTGCTGGCAGACCGAACATCTTGAATAGGTAACCACCTGCAAGCTGACCGAAGCCATTACCTGCTGCACGAGACGCATCGTCTGCAGTCAGGAAGCACGTCATGATGCCGTTAGCTGCTTCACCCGCTTTGTTTACACAAGAACCTGCTTCGTAGAAGAATGGTACGTTCCAGATGTGGTGCAGGCCGAATGGGATAAGTGCACGCTCAATAACGCCGTAGATACCAAATGCAGCAACAGGGTTTTGGTTAGCAGCCCAATCAGAGAACGTCGCGATTGCAGCACCGATTGGTGGCCAAATCAGAGACAGAACCAAACCAAGCGCAATTGCACAGAAACCCGTCATGATTGGTACAAAACGCTTACCAGCAAAGAAGCCTAGGTAGTCTGGTAGCTGAATACGGAAGAAGCGATTAAATGCCCAACCTGCTACCGCACCGACTAAGATACCGCCCAGTACGCCCGTGTCGATACCCGCAACACCGTGCACGTCCGCCATGACTTTCAGCGTCGCGACCATGATACCGTAACCAACGGTTGCAGAAAGTGCCGCAACGCCGTCATTGTTCGTAAAGCCAAGTGCAACACCGATTGCAAACAGCAATGGCATTTGACCGAATACAGAGCCGCCCGCTTGTTCCATCAAGTGAGAAACAACATCTGGCATCCAGCTAAAATTTGCAGCACCTACCCCAAGAAGGATACCCGCTACTGGCAAAACCGATACAGGCAGCATCAGCGCCTTACCGACTTTTTGCGCATTGGCAAACAGGTTCTTAAACATAAATTTGCTCCTGAAAATGATGAGTTGAGCTTGAACTCAGTGGTATTACGAGCTCTCGCCAACCCAGAAACAATGTGATTCGCTGAGTAATATAGGGCTGCGATTTCAGAGACTCTACGTAACACGTGTTAAGTGTTCAGAAACTAAATATAGATCACATAGCAAAGGTGCTTAATAGCACTTTTGATACTACGTAAGATTTTGTTTTATAAGCAATATTATTAGGAGGCGGAAGAATTTTTGTTTTTCCAACAAGCGACAACATGTGCGCCACCTTTGTTTTTTTATGTAACGAAATAAGTGCTATTGCATCGTGTGGGTTACGTAATAATTTGATGAAGATCAAACTATTAGGCAGCTGGTTTTTGCTTTGTAACAGAACAGGACGTATCAGACTTTTTTGTGTTACGAAGATTCAGGTTGTAAGCAATGGGGGAAAGGATGACGTGGAAGGTAAAAAAACCGGGCTATGCAGCCCGGTTTCTTGTTATTTCTTCGCCGATGAAAACAGATTGAAGAAGTTCTCTGTAGTAACTTTCGCCACCTCATCACCAGAAACACCTTTCAGCAATCCCACATAGTCAGCAACTTCGCGTACATAAGCGGGTTGGTTCTCTTTACCACGAAACGGCACGGGAGCCAGATACGGTGAATCGGTTTCCACCAACAAACGCTCCAGAGGGAGGCGGCGAACCACGTCTTTCAGCTCAGAGGCTTTGTTGAACGTTACAATACCGGAAATCGAAATGTAAAAGCCCAATTCAATAGCGGCTTCCGCCATTTCATAGCTTTCAGTAAAGCAGTGAAGAACACCCCCTACTTTCTGCGCATTCTCTTCACGCAAGATTTGCAGGGTATCTTCGCGCGCCATTCTCGTATGAATGATCAACGGCTTGTTAAGCTCTACTGCCAAGCGTACATGCTGACGGAAAGCATCTTTTTGTTTCTCGGCTAACTCCGGCTGATAGTGGTAATCAAGGCCTGTTTCACCGATGGCAACAACGCGCTCATCAGAAGCAAGTTCTTTTAATGTGTCGTAATCAAACCCTTCTTCAATATCAAGCGGGTGTACGCCACAAGATGCGAAAACATTATCGAAAGGACGGATCATATCCATCATCTTAGGAAAGCTTTTCAGCGTTACGCCGACTGACAGCAGATAATCCACGCCACGTTGCTTAGCATTATCGACAACAGCTGCAACATCGGTGTGCAGATCGTCGTAGTTGAGTTTATCAAGGTGGCAATGCGAGTCTACTAGCACGTCACTTTCTCCGATTGGGTCTTATTTGAAAGGTGCGGATTATATAATGAAATAGAAAGAATTTGCAGGGGAGTCAAAAAGAGATGTTAGCAAAAGAGCGGCCCCGACTCGGAGCCTCTCTATCAGAAGTCGCTAAGCCAACGGCTGATGAGCAATTCACCATTCAGCCCTGTGTGCTTCGTCAACTCCGCTTTAAGCTTGTTTAACGCCATCAATTGCTGGAGCACTTTACCTTGCGGCAATTTCTCAGCCAGTGAAACAAGCGTTTTTTCACTGTCACAATGCACAAGTGCCTCATGGGTTCCTTGTTGTATCTTCAATACATCAAGCAACAAAAAGCTTAGCCATTGCAGACCCTCACGATCTGACTTCACAATGCTCTCAGTCACATTGAAGATGCCTTGTTTGTCGGTAAGGTACTTAGTAAAAGCCGAGAGCAATGCTTCATGCTTGCTCGCACTTCCTTTGTCTATAAACGCTTTGGCGGCAAGCGGTGCCCCTCGATTGATTCTTATCACCTGCAGAGGCACGGATTCGAACAATTCAGACTCCACCCAACGCTTCGCTACCAACTCATCAGGCATCTTGGGCTTCCACTTATTACAGCGGCTAACTACCGTTGGTAGCATGCTGTCCATAGACTCTGTTAACAAGATGAAGTGACAATTAGCAGGCGGCTCTTCCAGCGTTTTCAAAAGTGCATTCGCTGCAGCCTCTCCCATTCGGTCTGCATTTTGAACCAGAATAACGCGCTGACCACCAAGCTGGGAGGTCTCCCACGCATACTTGTTCCCCGCTCGGATAACATCAACACCGAGTTGTTTGCCTTCCGCTTCAGGTCTTAACCAATGGAAATCTGGGTGTGTGTCCGCATCAAACAATTGGCAACTGTGGCATGTACCACAAGGCTCTGTCGTTCCGTTTTTACAAAGTATGGTTTTTGCCAGCAGAGCGGAAAGCTCAAGCTTTCCGCTTCCTTTCGGCGCACTCAATAGAACGGCATGATGAAGCCTCTCCTGACCAAGCAATTGCTGCCAGTTATGCCAAATTTCATTGTGCCATGGATAAACCTTAGCCAGCATGATTTAGCCATTTCTCCAAAGCTGCTTTGATATCCGCAGACACTTGCTCAATTGTCTGAGATGCATCAATGATAACGATACTCTTATCTGCATTCGCTAACTCTAGGTAGCGTTCACGTGTACGGTGGAAGAAATCCAACTGCATTTTTTCAATACGATCCAACTCTCCACGCGCTTTTGCGCGAGAAAGCCCTATCGCAGGGTCTAAATCCATATACAAAGTGAAGTCTGGACGGAAATCACCCAAGACCGTGTCACGTAGATTGGCCATCAATGCTTTATCAAATCCACGTCCACCGCCTTGGTAGGCTTGTGACGACATGTCGTGGCGATCACCGACAACAAATGCGCCGCGTGACAATGCCGGTTTAATGACATTATCAACCAACTGAATACGCGCAGCATAAAGCAGTAACAGTTCCGCCATATCTGTAAGCGGCTCATCTGGGTGCCCTTCTTTGACTAAGGCGCGCATTTGTTCCGCTAATGGTGTACCACCTGGCTCACGGGTTGTCTCAACATTTGAAATCCCGTGTGCTTTAAGGGTTTGAATGACATTTTGGATGGCGGTGGTTTTACCTGCGCCTTCCAACCCTTCTACGACGATAAATTTTCCGTTATTCATTGGCTTCTTAATGTTTTGAGATACTGTCTTACTGCACGGTTATGTTCCGTCAGCGTTTTAGAGAATTTATGGCCACCGAGGCCATCTGCCACAAAATAGAAATATGGTGTGTCAGCAGGATTCGCTGCAGCCAAAATGGACGCTTTGCCCGGCATCGCAATCGGCGTTGGTGGCAAACCAGAAATCACGTACGTGTTGTAAGGCGTCGGCGTGCGCAAATCTTTCTTACGAATATTTCCATCGTATTTGTCGCCCATGCCGTAGATTACAGTCGGGTCCGTTTGAAGGCGCATACGCTTGTTGAGACGGTTTACAAAGACAGAGGCTACTTTCTCTCTCTCAGCGTCTACGGCCGTTTCCTTCTCAATAATTGAAGCGAGCGTCAGCAGCTCGTATTCAGACTTAATCGGCAGCCCTTCTTCTCGACTTCCCCAAGCCGTTTTAAGTGCTCGCTCCAACTGTGTATTCGCGCGTTTAAGGACAGATAGGTCACTTTCACCCGCGACATAGTGATACGTCTCAGGAAGTAATAGTCCTTCGATCTTATCGCCGTTCAACCCAAGTTTTTCAGCAATTTGTTTCTCTGATAACCCGCTAGAATCATGCTCTAGGTAATCACTGGCGGCCAACTCTTCTCGCCATTGCTTGAATGTGCTGCCTTCCACAAATGTAATGGAGAACTGGTGTTCCTTACCTGTTCTCACCAAAGCAAACAGGTCAGAGAGTGACGTGCCAGGCTCAACCAAATAGGTGCCCGCTTTTAGCTGAGTCATTTCTGGGTGCGTCTTCGCAGCCCAACGCGTCCATGGAGACGCATTAATGACGTTATCAGCAACGAGCTTACGCGTGAAAGAATGGTAATTTGCCCCTTCGGGAACAACAATCAGCGTGTCGCTTTCAGAATTGATGGGACCCGCAACATAGCCTTCGATTTGACCGTAGGCCCAGTAAGCGCCTCCTGCTGCGGCTAGCGCTAACAACAAAATAAACAGCGCAAGTTTTTTAATCACGCATTCAACCTCAAAGTAAGTACTCTACAAGCATCAAAATTGCTGTAGTTTGTTCTTTCTATACAGCGAATTGGCACAATGCCCATCACTGCGTTTGTTATAAATACTTCGTCAGCATCCCAAAGCACATCAGGTTTTGCTGACACTATCAAAACCTGATAGCCACAATCCGGCGCGGTCTCGACAATCTGACGTCGCATTGTACCTTCTACGCCAGAAAGCGTAAGGTCTGGTGTGTACAAGGTTCGATCTTTTCGCCAAAAAATATTCGATGCTGACGTTTCAATCAGGTTTCCGTTCAAATCACACACAAGCCCATCATCAGCACCTCTGTCATCGACCTCTTGCTTGATCAACACCTGTTCAAGACGGTTTAAATGTTTAATGCCTGCAAGCGGTGACAGCCCCAGCTGAGAACCCAATATAACGGTCTTGATACCCTTCTCTTTCCAAGAAGTGTAAAACGTCGGATAGATGTGAGAAGAAACGATAATATTGGGTGATGTGCATCCTGATGGACTATAGCCTCGCCCTCCAACACCTCGAGACACCAAGACTTTGACGACAGCGTTCTCGTCTAATTCCGTGCTCTGTGCGACCTGCTCAACCCAAGATTCGACTTCCGGCCAGTTTGACACCTTGATACCCAACGCTTGAGTATTAGACATTAGACGAGCCATATGTAGTGACTGAGCGTGCACCTTACCACCTCGCACTAACATGGTTGTGTAACAACCATCACCGTATTGCAGTGCTCTGTCTGCAATATCAATGTGTGTGTTTGGCAAGCCATTCAACAGAATCATGCATTCTTCCCTGATAAAAAAAACGGCTCGGTATTGTTATACCGAGCCGTCTTAATATATCAAAAAACCAAGTTAGCCATAAACCTCGCCAGCCAAAAAGCTGTGCTAGGAAATGAACTTAGATTTTCTTAAAGATCAGTGAACCGTTTGTACCACCAAAACCAAATGAGTTACACAGTGCGTATTCCATTTTCACTTGGCGAGCTTCGTGAGGTACATAATCCAAATCACAGCCTTCATCAACGTTATCCAAGTTGATGGTCGGTGGAACCGCTTGGTCTACCAGAGACATGGCAGTAATGATCGCTTCCACAGAGCCTGCTGCACCCAGCAAGTGGCCAGTCATTGATTTGGTAGAAGAAACCATGGTGTTATCTGCTGCTGCACCCAGAGCAAGACGTACACCTTTGGTTTCAGCAACGTCACCAGCAGGTGTAGAGGTACCATGTGCATTCACGTACCCAATTTCTTCACCGCCGATGCCTGCATCACGCATTGCCGCTTTCATTGCTAGCGCGCCACCTGAACCGTCTGCACTAGGCGAAGTCATGTGGTATGCGTCACCGCTCATACCGAAGCCAACCAGCTCACAGTAGATTTTCGCGCCGCGTGCTTTTGCGTGCTCGTACTCTTCCAGAATCATGATGCCCGCACCGTCACCCAGTACAAAACCGTCACGGTCTTTGTCCCAAGGACGCGATGCTGCTTGAGGGTCATCATTACGGGTAGACAGTGCTTTCGCTGCTGCGAAACCGCCAATACCCAATTCGGTCGATGCTTTTTCTGCACCACCTGCAACCATTGCATCTGCATCACCGTATGCAATCATACGTGCAGCATGGCCAATGTTGTGCAGGCCCGTGGTACATGCGGTCGAAATCGCAATGTTTGGACCACGAAGACCATAGTTGATAGAAACGTGACCGGCGATCATGTTAACAATGGTCGACGGTACAAAAAATGGGCTAATTTTGCGTGGGCCTTTTTCGACAAACGCACGGTGGTTAGCTTCAATTAGGCCAAGTCCACCAATACCAGAACCGATGGCTACACCAATGCGGTCTGCATTTTCTTCAGTGATCTCCAGACCTGAATCTTCAAGTGCTTGCACACTTGCTGCGATGCCATACTGGATAAAGATATCCATTTTTTTAGCATCTTTCTTAGAGATGTAATCTTCACAATTGAAATCATTCACTAGGCCAGCGAACTTGGTTGCGAAACCTTCAGTATCGAAATGGCTGATAGTCTGGATGCCACTTTGGCCAGCCAGCAACGCTTTCCATGATGATTCAACGGTGTTACCTACAGGCGATAACATCCCCATGCCAGTGACAACAACACGACGCTTAGACACGATGATATTCTCCGGAGAAAAGGTGATATTACGAAATTACGGGGTATTAGAAAAAACTCAGGCGGTCAAGGTGACCGCCTGGGAGGATCTTTTTCTGATTACTCAGACGCGCCAACAACGTAGTCGATAGCAGCTTGAACAGTAGTAATCTTCTCTGCTTCTTCGTCTGGAATCTCAGTATCGAATTCTTCTTCCAGAGCCATAACAAGCTCTACAGTGTCCAGTGAGTCTGCACCCAGATCGTCAACGAAAGATGCTTCGTTTTTAACTTCAGCTTCGTCTACGCCCAGTTGCTCAACGATGATTTTTTTTACGCGTTCTTCGATGTTGCTCATATTAATACTATTCCTTACAAGATTCGCAGATGCGATATGTGCAGTAGTTTATTCAATAACGAGGAAGTTGCAACACCCATAATGCTGGTCAAACCACGATTTGCTCGATAAACCGCCGGATTTTGACCTGTGTCATTTTGAGTTGCAACTTGATTGTTTAAATCATGTACATGCCGCCGTTAACGTGCAGTGTCTCACCTGTAATATATGCCGCATCGTCAGAAGCTAAGAAAGCCACTGTTGCTGCAATTTCACGCGGAGCACCCAAACGTCCAGCAGGTACCTGAGCTAATGTCGCCGCGCGCTGATCATCATTCAGCGCTTTAGTCATGTCAGTTTCAATGAAACCTGGGGCAACAGTATTTACGGTAATGCCACGAGATGCAACCTCACGTGCCATAGATTTGGTGAAGCCCACAACTCCAGCTTTTGCAGCAGAGTAGTTAGCTTGACCTGCATTACCCATAGTACCAACTACTGAACCTACGTTGATGATGCGACCATTACGCTTTTTCATCATTGCGCGAAGTACAGCTTTCGACATACGGAAGATAGAAGTCAGATTGGTATCCATGATATCCATCCACTCTTCATCTTTCATACGCATCAGTAGGTTATCTCGAGTAATACCCGCATTGTTAACCAAAATATCAATGTCGCCAAATTCTTCTTTTACCGCTTTCAACACGGTTTCGATAGATTCAGCAGACGTGACATTCAGTGCGTAACCTTTGCCATTTTCGCCCAGATAATCACTGATTGCTGCGGCACCGCTCTCAGAAGTAGCAGTACCAACGACAGTAGCACCGCGCTCTACGAGAATTTCTGCAATCGCGCGACCAATACCGCGGCTCGCACCCGTAACAAGAGCAATTTTACCGTTCAGGTTCATGAGTTTTCGTTCCTTAATTAGGCGGCCGCTAGCGTAACGACCGCATATCCCAGAATTTACTTAGCTGCTTCCAACGAAGCTGGATCGTTTACTGCTGCTGCGCTCAAACGTTTATCAATACGTTTTGCCAGGCCGGTCAATACTTTACCCGGACCCATTTCTAGCAACAGCTCGACACCTTCGTTTGCCATTTTTTCACAGCCTTCAGTCCAACGAACTGGGCCATAAAGTTGACGAACAAGTGCATCTTTAATTTCTGCCGGATCAGTCGCTGCAACAACGTCTGCGTTGTTAATAACAGGGATTGATGGCGTTGAAAACTCCATGTCATTCAGAGCGATAGCCAATTTCTCGGCAGCAGGCTTCATCAATGCACAGTGAGAAGGTACTGATACTGGCAACGGCAGCGCACGCTTGGCACCGGCCTCTTTACACAGGACGTTTGCACGTTCAACCGCTTCTTTGTTGCCAGCAATAACTACTTGACCCGGAGAGTTGAAGTTTACAGGCGAAACCACTTGGCCTTGCGCCGCGTCTTCACACGCTTTCGCGATTGCATCGTTATCCAAACCGATAATTGCAGACATCGCACCTACGCCAGCAGGTACGGCTTCTTGCATCAGTTGGCCACGCAGCTCAACCAGCTTAACGGCTTCTTTAAAATCAATAACACCGGCACACACCAGTGCTGAATATTCACCCAAGCTGTGACCAGCCATAACAGAAGGCATTGCACCGCCCTCTTGTTGCCATACACGCCAGATTGCAACAGAAGATGTCAACAATGCAGGCTGAGTGCGATGTGTTTGATTCAGGTCTGTGTCTGGACCGTTCTGAACCAACGCCCACAGGTCGTAACCCAATACATCAGACGCTTCTGCAAACGTCTCTTTTACCACTGCAAATTGCTCAGCCAATTCAGCCAGCATGCCAACGGTCTGTGAACCTTGGCCAGGAAATACCACAGCAAAGTTAGACATAGTTTAATCCTTTCAAAAATCGAAACTGTTCTGTATCCGGTGTGACAACGCGCTTAACCGACAATGACTTATTTCAAGTCAGACGTTAAGCGCATCATCTTAATATTTAATAAGCGCAGAACCCCACGCGAATCCACCACCAAATGCTTCAAGCAAAATGGTCTGCCCACGCTGAATACGACCGTCACGAACGGCTTCATCAAGCGCGGTCGGTACAGATGCCGCAGAGGTATTGCCATGACGGTCCAGCGTGATAACAACCTGGTCCATCGACATTGCTAGCTTCTTCGCTGTCGCTTTAATAATGCGGAAGTTCGCCTGATGAGGTACCAACCAGTCAATTTCTGACTTATCCATACCATTAGCATCGAGCGTCTCAGTCACAATGTTTGCCAGTTGCGTTACCGCAACTTTAAAGACATCGTTACCCGCCATCTCTAACCAAGCATCTTCTTCAACTTGGCTACGCGCTTTACCACGAGATGGGTATTTAAGGTTCAACAGATCGCCAAACTTACCGTCTGCACGCAGATGTGTAGAAATAATGCCTTGTTCTTCACTCGCGCCGAGCACAACAGCACCCGCACCATCACCAAACAGGATGATGGTTCCACGATCTTCTGGATCACACGTGTGTGATAGACGATCTGCACCAATGACCAACGCATTACGCGCCATACCAGACTTAACGTATTGGTCAGCAACGCTCAACGCATAAACGAAACCAGAACACGCAGCTGCGATATCAAATGCAGGACATCCACTGATTTCCAGCATCTTCTGTACGTCACACGCTGCCGCTGGGAATGCACTTTCACCACTCGTGGTAGCGACAATAATCAAGTCGATGTCTTGTTTATCAATGCCTGCCGCGTCAATTGCATTTAACGCAGCGTGATAGCCCATCGTCGCCACTGATTCATTTTCAGCAGCGATTCGGCGTTCTTTAATACCAGTACGAGCAGTGATCCACTCATCACTGGTATCTACCATTTTTTCGAGATCCGCATTTGAGCGGATTTGCGCAGGCAAAAAGCTGCCTGTACCAAGAATCTTACTGAACATGAAGACTAATATTGCCTCTCGAGTAATACGGCTTCCAAACGGTCACATATCTTTTTAGGTAGTTGCCGTTCGACTTCGTGAATCGCTTCCCCGATAGCATGTTGGAAAGCGGAGATATCAGCACGTCCGTGGCTTTTTACTACAATGCCGCGCAATCCTAACAGACTTGCGCCATTGTACTGGTCGGGGTTCAGGTTATTTAGATGCTCAAATAGGCTACCGAATAACCATTTAGCGACTATTTTCTTTAGGGGGTTGGCAAGAACGTGAATTTTTAGACTGTCTAAAAACAGCCTCGCTACGCCCTCGCTGGTTTTTAAACTTACATTTCCGACGAATCCGTCGCAGACAATTACGTCAGCTTTTCCTGTGTAAAGCTGATCGCCTTCTACATAGCCGATGTAATTGACCGCTGAACACTGTTTCAACATTTCTGCGCAGCGTTTGACGAGATCGTTTCCTTTAATCTCTTCCTCACCAATGTTCAAAAGACCAACAGAAGGCTTGCGCCCCAGTTGCTCTTCTGCAAGCACCGCTCCCATCACTGCAAACTGGAACAAAGTATCAGCGTCAACAGACACATTTGCTCCCAAATCAAGCAACCAACTCTTATGTTCGCCAACCGTAGGTAGCTCAGACACAAGTGCAGGCCGATCAATTCCAGGCAAAAGTTTTAACAGTGAACGAGATAACGCCATGAGTGCACCGGTATTTCCGGCACTGACACAAGCATCCGCTTTTCCGTCGGCAACGAGTTCCAATGCAATACGCATGGATGTGCCTTTACTAGCACGAAGAGCCTGAGATGGACGTGTGTTATTGGCGATAGAAGATTCCGCATGCATGACAGTTATGCGGGAAGAATTATTCTGACCCAGAGATACGAGCTGGCGAGTGATCTCGGATTGATCACCGACGAGTACCACTTTTAGCGAGGGGAAATGCAACAATGCCTGCACGGAGGCAGGCACTGTTACTTGGGGACCGAAGTCCCCGCCCATCGCATCAAGTGCAATGGTTAGACCTGTCAAGGCTCAACCTTACTTGTTGATTACCTTGCGGCCACGGTAGAAACCGTCAGCAGTCACATTGTGACGCAGGTGGGTTTCACCAGAAGTTGCATCTACAGACAGAGCTGAAGTGCCCAGTGCATCGTGTGAACGACGCATACCACGCTTAGAACGGGTTTTACGGTTCTGTTGTACGGCCATTGACCCTACTCCTCGTTACTTTGCTTTAAATTTTTCAAAACGGCAAATGGATTCGGACGCTCATCAGCAAGCGGGATTTCCCCGAATACCATACCATCAGAATCAACCTTACAGTCTTCTTCTTCGTGCATGGCAACCTGTGGCAAAGCCACAATCAACTCATCTTCGATGAGGTGAAGCAGGTTAATCTCACCATTTTCGTCGACTAATGCCGGCTCATAAGCATCCGGTAAATTGCCAACCTGATCTTCATTGAAAACCGGGCTGTAAATAAATTCGATTTCACAGTGGTGCGGAAAAATTTCCCAACAACGCTGACACTCTAATTGGACGTCGACCTTGGCGTTACCGCGTACAATCTTCAGTCCTTGAGCGTCAATGTCAAATGAAAGCTTAACTTCACAGTCACTGATCACACCTTCAGTTGATTCCGTAAGTCGCTCCAGCTGCTTTACTGCGAAGATACCATCGTAGTCCAGTCGCTTTTGCGCGCATTTAAACGGGTCAACCGTTAGCGGTAGCTTTACCTTTTGCATAGGGCGCGAATTCTAGCCTCCAAAGTAGCCTGAGTCAAAGAAATTTATACCTTTACTTCTATCTAGGTGGTTAAAAACAACCCAAAAAGCCGAAAAGGTTAGTTTCTGTACAACAGGTACTTAGCTCAATTGAAAATAGAATGGGCACTAAATGCTCAAGCAAGCCGGATGCCCACTCGCCTCCGCAAGTGTAAAACATTACACTGACTGTCGTATACGAATAATCCGATAAAGGTGCATCGTTAGATGAATATTCACACAGTCGTGCTCGCATCCGGCTCTAAATATCGCCAATCTCTGCTACAAAAACTAAATTTACCCTTCGAAACCTGTTCTCCTGACATCGACGAAAGTGCGATCGTCGGAGAATCACCCGAAGATCTTGTACAAAGATTATCCATCGAAAAGGCAAAAGCCTGCGCTGCGTCTTTTCCAGACGCTCTTATCATCGGATCTGATCAGGTATGTGTGATCGATGGAAAGATCCTCGGCAAGCCTCACACAACTGAAAATGCAGTTTCACAGCTAAAAGCAGCTTCGGGGAAGCACGTCACCTTCTATACGGGCCTAACGCTTTTAAATAGCGCAACTGGACACTCGCAAACCGATCTGGAACCTTTCCATGTGCATTTTCGCGATCTCAGTGATAGCGAAATACAATCTTACGTTGAACGAGAGCTGCCTCTCGATTGTGCTGGCAGTTTTAAATGTGAAAGCTTAGGTATTGCACTGTTTAAAAAACTCGAAGGTCGCGACCCTAACACCTTGGTTGGCTTACCATTAATTAGGCTTTGTGAAATGCTTAAAGAAGAAGGTGTATCGGTGCTGTAGTGACACCGAGCTCTACGCAATAAAAAAGCGCGTATCTCTACGCGCTTTTCTTTTCTCTCTATCTATACGCGACGCTCTTCTATATAGACAGAAGGGACTCAATGTCAGATACAACTGCAACTGGCGTAAAAGCTTGGAGCGTATCGGCATCGTGTACTCCCCATGTTATTGCAATGGCATCTATACCTGCATTTTTAGCAAGCATCATATCGTGCGAGGTATCCCCCACCATCACCGCTTCTTCCGGACGGATATCAAGAGCCTCTAACAAAGAGTGGATCATCAGAGGATCCGGTTTAGACGCTGTTTGATCGGCAGTTCGCGTTTCGACGAAAAAATCCTCTATATTCGTTTCGCTCATCGCGCGATCTAGGCCCACTCGCGATTTCCCCGTTGCGACAGCTAATAGAAAATCATCGTCTTTAAGGCGAACTAACGTCTCGCGAACACCAGGATAAAGCGCAGTAGGTGTCTGGTTATCGACGCGAAACTGCTGCGCATAGTGCGCTTTCCACGCATCTCTCTTATCTAGCATCGCCTCGGGGTAAAGAAACTCATATCCCTTATCCAGACTCAACCCAATCATCTGTTTGAGTTCATCAGCCGACAGAATTGGCAAACCGCCCGTTAAACGGGCAGCTGCGTCCAAGCTCGATACGATGCGACCCACAGAATCCATTACCGTGCCATCCCAATCAAATATCACCAGCTTGTACTTAGTTAACACGTGGTGCTTTCCTCAATCCTTCGAGAGCTCTTTCTAGTTTGTTCTCCATCGGCGCGGAGATATCCATCAATTCTTCGGTAGATGGGTGCGTGAACTTTATGTTTGCAGCATGCAGGAACAAACGGTTCAAGCCGAATTTTTTGGTATACGCATCAAAACGTGGGTCACCATAACGGTCATCCCACGCCAGTGGGTGACCAACGTATTGTGCATGCACACGAATCTGGTGTGTGCGGCCCGTAATTGGGCTGGCTTGAACCAAGGTCGCCTGCTGGAACTGCTCCATGATCTTAAAGCGAGTTTCAGACGGTTTGCCGTTTGGGTTTACACGCACGATGCTGTTGACTTCATTTTTCAATAACGGCGCAGTCACCTTCTTCATAGAAGGCTTCCAGTTCCCCATCACCAAAGCGAAGTAATACTTCTGCACCGTTTTCTCTCGGAACTGTGCCTGAAGGTGACGAAGTGCCGAACGCTTTTTCGCAATCAGCAAAATACCTGACGTGTCGCGGTCGATACGGTGGACAAGTTCCAAAAAACGCGCATCTGGACGAAGCGCACGCATTGCCTCAATCGCGCCAAAATGCAGCCCGCTACCACCGTGTACGGCTGTTCCAGACGGTTTATTAAGAACCAGCATGTGATCATCTTCATAAATCACACATTTTTCTAGCTCTGCAACACGGCTCAACTTGGTGTTTGGTGCCTCAGCCTGCGTCGTTTCTGGGATCTTGATAGGCGGAACGCGAATCACATCACCCGGTTGCAACTTATATTCAGGTTTTATGCGTTTTTTATTAACTCGCACCTCTCCTTTACGAAGAACGCGATAAATCATACTTTTAGGGACGTTTTTAAGCCTATTTCGGAGAAAGTTATCGATCCGCTGGCCAGCAATGTCATCCGAAATGTCGATGAATTGCACTTGGGTTTTTTCTGTATTCATAGGACGTAGATTCTACATTGCATCAAAGTAGTTTGCTGCAAAAAAGTGTCCCTGCTATAGTTGCGCCGTAACGTAGAAAAGTTTGCACCTTTTTTACGCACTACGGCTAAAAAGCCGACATATAGAGTAAATCTTTACCGCTTTATCCAAGACGACTGACGTTCACGGCACTATTTCTAGTAGTATTTGATTCGAGAGAGTTCACGTTGTCTTAATCATGCAGCACTCGGCGTAAGACATGAGGAATAAAGCACCCGTTAGTTTGTTGGCACGACGGGATAAATAACCAGTGTCAAAGAGACTGTCGCCGTTTGTGGCGAAACACCGACTGTATAAACCGGAGTAATTTTTATGATTTCCGTTTCAGTGGGTCGATAAGTAGTGCCCTAGAGCGTCCCTGATTCCCCAGCCGTGAGGCTGCATTAATGTCAGACTTGGGACCTGGCAGCATTGCGTTCTTTCTCTCGTAACCGACAACTAATAACAACAAATAATCGAGAACAATTTGATATGAAAAGAATGTTGATTAACGCAACTCAAAAAGAAGAGTTGCGCGTCGCATTGGTTGACGGTCAGCGCTTGTACGATCTAGATATCGAAAGCCCAGGCCATGAATCGAAAAAAGCAAACATCTATAAAGGTCGTATTACCCGCATCGAACCAAGTCTTGAAGCTGCTTTCGTAGACTATGGCTCAGAGCGCCACGGCTTCCTTCCTCTTAAAGAAATTGCCCGCGAATACTTTCCTGACAATTACAGCTACCAAGGCCGTCCAAACATCAAAGAGGTGTTGAAAGAAGGTCAGGAAGTTATTGTTCAGGTTGATAAAGAAGAACGTGGTAACAAGGGTGCAGCCCTAACTACATTCATTTCTTTGGCTGGTAGTTACTTGGTGCTTATGCCAAATAACCCTCGTGCTGGCGGTATTTCTCGCCGTATCGAAGGTGAAGAGCGCAGCCAACTAAAAGAAGCTATGTCTGGTCTGAAACTGCCTCAAGGCATGGGTCTGATCGTACGTACTGCTGGTGTTGGCAAATCTGCGGAAGAACTTGAGTGGGACTTGAACTACCTCCTAAACAACTGGGAACGTATTCAAGGTGCTGCTGAATCTAAAGATGCACCTTTCCTGATTTACCAAGAAAGTGATGTTATCGCTCGTGCATTCCGTGATTACTTGCGTCGTGATATTGGCGAAGTACTGATCGACAGCGAGAAAGTATTCAATCAGGCTCGTGAACGTATTCAGGCGACCCGTCCTGACTTCCTGAATCGCGTGAAGCGCTATGAAGGCGAAGTTCCACTTTTCAGCCACTACCAAATCGAAAGCCAGATTGAATCTGCATTCCAACGCGAAGTTCGCCTGCCGTCTGGTGGTTCGATTGTTATCGACCCAACAGAAGCACTGACGTCTATCGACATCAACTCCGCACGTGCGACTAAAGGCTCTGACATCGAAGAAACTGCGCTCCAAACTAACTTGGAAGCCGCAGATGAAATCGCACGTCAATTGCGCCTGCGTGACTTGGGTGGCCTGGTTGTTATCGACTTCATCGATATGACACCAGTCCGTCACCAACGCGAAGTAGAGAACCGTCTGCGTGAAGCTGTCCGTATGGATCGTGCTCGCGTACAAATCGGTCGTATCTCTCGCTTTGGCTTACTGGAAATGTCGCGTCAGCGTCTAAGTCCTTCTTTGGCTGAAGCTAGCCATCACATCTGTCCGCGTTGTACGGGTACAGGTGTAATCCGTGACAACGAGTCTCTATCACTGTCTATCCTTCGTCTAATCGAAGAAGAAGCACTGAAAGAGAACACCGCACAGGTCATGGCAATTGTTCCAGTTCCAGTTGCGTCGTACCTATTGAACGAAAAACGTCGTTCAGTGCAGCACGTTGAGAAGTACCACAACGTACGCGTTATCATCGTACCTAACGCAAACATGGAAACGCCACACTTTGAAGTGGTTCGTATCCGTGGTGGTGAAGAGAACACAACGCTGTCTTATCGCCTGCCAGAACAACTGGATGCAATGCGCGAAGCCGAGAAAGAAGACGCTCCAGCAGAACGTGTGGTGAAGAAGCGTGAAGAACCTGCACTGCAGGGTTTCGCAGCACCTTCATCTCCAGCACCAGTTGCAGCACCAAAAGCAGCACCTGCTGCTGAAGCGAAGCCTGGTTTGTTCTCTCGTTTGGTGTCGTTCATCTCGGGCTTGTTCACAAGCTCAGAAGAAGAACAACAACCAGAAGCACCGAAGCGCGAATCTCGCAACCGTCGCGACCACAAGCGTTCACAAGACCGTACCCGCCGTGGCACGCGCAATAACCAGCGTGATGAAAACAGCAACGGTAAGAATGCGGAACGTGGCGAGAAGAAACAACGTCGTAAAGAGCGCGTAGAGCCAACTGACCGCAACGAAGAGCGTCAGGAAAAGACAGCAGCGAAGAAACAAAACCGCAAGCCACAGGCTGAAAAAGCAGACCAACGCCAACAAGCGAAAACTGCGAAGCCTGTAAAAGAAGAAGCACCAGTTGCAGTTGCGAAGCAAGAAAAAGCGGAAAAGACAGAGAAGGTCAAACAACGCCGTCAACGTCGCAAGCTAAGCAAGAAAGTGCGTGTTGCTGATGCTGCACAAGAGCAAGAGATTGCTGTAGCAGCGAGCCCACTGCAAGAAATGGGTAAAGCAATGGCTTCTGAAGCAAAAGCTGAATCGTCACACGTTGATACGTCTGATAAACCAGCGTTTGAAGGCGAACAGCGTGATGAGAAGCGTCGTAACCGTCGTTCACCACGTCATCTTCGTGCAAGTGGCCAGCGTCGTCGTCGCAGTAATCGCGAAGAGAATGAGTCAGTATCAACTGAACACGCTCTTGACCAACTCGACATGATGGAAACGGCAGTTTCTGTGGTTGAGAAGCGCGCTAAGGTTGTTCTGAAATCAGGCGTAGCATCACCAGAAATGGCAATGGGTAAAGTGTGGCCTTCTAAGGCTGCTGCTAAAGCACCTGTTGTTGCAGACGTTGCTGTAGAAGCTCCAGTTGTTGAAGAAGCACCTGTAGTAACGGTAAATGCACCGAAGCATGGTGGTGTTGCATTCCCTGAAATGGCGATGGGCAAAGTCATTGTACGCCGTCCTGCGCCAACGGTACTGGAAGAGAAAGCGAAATCAGAAGGTGCTGATGCACTGAGTGAAGAGCTGCCAGTTGCGGTTAACGCGACTTCGGTTGAAGAGACTGTCGTTGTTGAAGAAACCGTAGAAGCTGTTTCTACCGTGAATACTGATACATCGGAACCTGTAGCGGAAGAGAAATCTGACGTGAAAGAAGCCATCGACACCAGCGAAATCGCAGCTGTTGAACCAGTTAAATCTGTGAAAACACCGATTATTCGTGGCGGTCGCGCAACAGCTCCAATGGCAAAAGCACCAGCTCCAGAAAGCAATGCTGCGGCGATTGAAGTCACCATTGCTGCTTTCCGCGATGAGCGTGAACAAACTAAACAAGCTGGTAGCGACACGGCGACAAACCGTGCTGCAGCACCAGCAACAAAGCCTAATTATTCTTAATTGATAATTAGACGATGAGATGGAAGAGCCACGCATGACGTGGCTCTTTTTTTTGCGTCAAAATACCGTGAAGGTGCGAGTTTTTCGTCGTTACCATCCACACCAATCTTTAGACGTATAACAAGTTTTCTTTGTAACTTATTGAAAATAACATCAGAATCGTTCACAAAACCATCACTAACATTGAACAAAATCACACTTTTAGGTAGTATCCGCAGGCTTTATGCCAAAGTGATTAAACATCTAAACAAAGTTTGCCCCAACGTTTTCGCTAAAGACTCAAGTTGTGTACAAAAAATGGTGGGCTACCAGTAAAACCCGCAATACTGTACGTAGTGAAAGGCGCGAGTTTGATTAGATGCTGAAGCATGTTGGTAATATACCCAAGCCACCTAATACCGGTAGACATTAGAAAGCTTGGGTATGTTGAATAGTCAAATAACTTACTAATTGAGAAGTAACCCAATACGATGTTTGAATTTCCCAAGTTTCCACAACACTCTGTGAAAAACGACGTATTGTCGGGACTAACAGTTGCGCTGGCACTCGTGCCAGAGGCTGTTGCTTTCGCTTTCGTTGCAGGTGTCGACCCTATGGTTGGCCTTTATGCTGCATTCATTATGGGGCTGCTAACGTCCATTTTAGGCGGTCGTCCAGGCATGATTTCAGGTGCCACCGGTGCAATGGCAGTTGTCATGGTGAGTCTTGTTGCTGAGCATGGTATCCAATACCTATTTGCCGCGGTAATGCTTGCTGGCCTGATCCAAATTCTGGCGGGCGTATTTAAGCTCGGTAAATTTATTCGCATGGTGCCCCACCCTGTAATGATTGGCTTTGTTAACGGCCTTGCGATCGTCATTTTCCTTGCTCAATTGGGACAGTTCAAAGTACCAAACGATCTCGGCGAACTGGTTTGGCTGCAAGGTGAGCAGATGTATCTGATGCTGGGTTTAGTGGCAATTACCATGGCCATCATCCACTTCTTACCTAAACTGACTACCGCTGTACCTTCCTCTTTGGTTGCAATCGTGGGTGTTACTGCCGCTGTCGTGCTTTTGGATTTAGACACGCGCAACGTTGTCGATTTTCTCCGTTCAATGAGCGGTAACGAAAACGCTACCCTTGCAGGTACACTGCCAACCTTCTCTGTGCCTTCTGTACCACTCAATCTAGAAACGCTATACATCATTCTGCCTTACTCGATGATTTTGGCCGCTGTTGGTTTGATTGAATCACTACTAACACTGACGGTTGTTGATGAGATGACTGGCACGCGTGGTCGTGGTAACCGAGAGTGTGTCGGACAAGGTGTCGCTAACGTAACGTGTTCAGTGTTTGGTGCAATGGGTGGCTGTGCCATGATCGGCCAATCTATGATTAACGTAAACTCTGGCGGTCGTGGCCGTTTGTCCGGTATTGTCGCGGCAATTGCGCTTCTATGCTTCATTCTATTCACCTCATCACTGATTGAGATGATCCCGCTGGCAGCACTGGTTGGTGTAATGTTCATGGTGGTCATCGGTACGTTCGAATGGGCAACGTTTAAACTGGCCCGTCGAGTGCCAAAACGTGACTTCTTTGTCATCGTATTGGTTACCGTCGTCACTGTCATGACCGACTTGGCGATTGCCGTTATTGTCGGTGTTATCGTGTCTGCGCTGATGTTTGCATGGGAACATGCAAAACACATCTATGCTGCGAGCCACATTAACGAGCAAGGCTCTAAAGTGTACGAAGTTAATGGCCCACTGTTCTTTGGTTCTGTGGCTAACTTCTTAGAACTGTTTGACGCACCGAATGACCCTCAAGATGTTATCGTTGATTTTGGGAAGTCTCGAGTCACAGACCACTCGGCTATCGAAGCCATTGAGACACTGGCAGATCGTTACTCCAAAGCAGGTAAAACTCTGCATCTTCGCCATTTGTCTCAAGATTGTTTAGCACTGCTGAAAAAGGCAGGTAGCTTGGTTGAAATCAATCACATTGAAGACCCAAGCTATAAAGTGGCAGCTGATATTCTAGGCTAATATTTTTTGCTGAACGAAAAAGCGAGCTTACGGCTCGCTTTTTTATGCATTAAGCAGTACCAAGGTAATCGGCGTCGTCCCGCAGGGCAACTACCCGTTCGCATTGGCTTCTGGCTCATCTTCGCAGGTCAGTGACAGATAATGTTGAAAGTTTTTGTTTTCCAGCAGCTCAAAAGACGCCTCTAACGCAATCACACGCTCAATGCGATCGACACGAAAACTGCGGTAATCGTTTCGCAATTCACACCACGCCACCAGCGTCCAAACCTTGCCCCAATACACCTGCCCCAATGGCTGAATCGTTCGAGATGAACAGACGCCCTCACCCGTTTTATAATCAATACAAAGCTTTTGTTTTGACGCGGTCGCAAGACGCAAAAGCTCGCTGCAAGTGGCTGTATCACTTTCAACGTAAAATGGCGGTACTGCCAAGGGGAAGCTTTCCAACTGCGCTTTTAAATGATCCGGCAGCACGGAATGTAATTTTCGTGACGCAGATTCTGAAGCTGCAGATAGGCATCGGTCAGCCCAGCCTCTTACCATTTGCATCCCCAACTCCAGCGCAAGCATTTCTTCTTCCGTGAACATCAGAGGCGGTAAATGAGACCCTTTTCCAAGCAAGTACCCAATCCCTGCTTCTCCCTCGATCGGAACTCCTGACATTTGCAGGGACTGGATATCTCGGTAAATCGTGCGCTCGCTAACACTAAGTTCTTCAGCTAAGTTTTTAGCCGTCACGGCGTAACGCTTGCTGCGCAACAACGTCAATAACTCAAACAAACGCTCCGATTTACTCATTATGCTTTCCCGTTAAGCGGATTGTGCGCAATCACTCATAACATTCATTTTGAGCGTTTCATGGGACATCACAACTGATTCTTCCTCTATATGTGAGATCATGTTCCTCGCAGATTCATGATTCATAAAATCATCATAAGCTGCTTTCGCATTTTCCATCGAATCCCAATAGGTAATATCCGTCCACGTTTGCGAACTTTCATCAACGCTTAGCGAACGATAAAGAAAGCCTGCACTTTGCGTAACAAAAGATACCGTTGCTTCTGAATCAGCCAAAAATTGCGCCTCATTGGCATCTTCTTTGAGTTTAAATCTTACGGTTTCAACGATGTTTTCCATGATGTTCTCTCCTTTCGTGTGGGGTTGAGAGAAGGTTACTGACACCTACTGACAGAACCTGTCAGGAGTGTTTATCCTGGTTACGTGCCACGTTATAATTGCAATCCTCAACACGCTAAATAATCAGAACTATCAATGTCGTTAAGCCAAGAACTAGAAAATTTACTTCAACCTGTCCGTGGATTTTTGCATTGCGAAACGCCCCAAGCGTGGATCGATGAAGCCATCAAACCAGAAAATGAAACCATTCTCCTGCGCGATCATGCTAATTGTGAGCTGAAAGCCAGCCAAACCGCACTCTGGCTGATTCGTAAATACGCCATTGATGCCACCAGCAGCAACGTTTTGCTTGAGTGGGCGAAGCCATACGAGGATTTCGTTTACCGCGGTGCTCGTGAAGGTATTTTCCATGCGAAGAAAAATGGTTTAAGTGCCGAGTTAAAACCGAAAGAAGGGTTTGCGCATAGTCAGGACTTGATCGACAAAATGGTTCGACTGATTAAGGAAGAGTTCCATCATTTTGAGCAGGTTATCGAAATCATGGACGCGAGAAACATGCCCTACTCTCCGCTTCATGCGGGACGCTATGCGCGTGGTTTGATGTCCATTGCACGCACTCACGAACCCGCTACGCTCATTGACAAGCTGATCATCGGTGCATACATCGAAGCTCGCTCATGCGAACGTTTCGCGAAAATCGCCCCTTATTTAGATGAAGAGTTATGCAAATTCTATATTTCTCTGCTTCGCTCTGAAGCAAGGCACTATCAAGATTACTTGAAACTCGCCGAAGCGATTGCGGGCAGTGACATCAGCGAGCGCGTTAAAGTCATTGGCCAAAAAGAAGCCGAGCTTATCCAATCGCCTGACGACATGTTCCGTTTCCACAGCGGTATTCCTTCGTTCGCTGCTTAGCAGGTTTAACACTGAGGTAAATCCACCTCGGTTTTCTTAACCCTGTGTCTTGCACCTTGCAAAGAGTTTGTGTAAACAGGTTTTGTGGATTTAACAAGGAACAATCAACATGTTCAAAAAGTTGAAAGCGTCACTCGGAATTGGTGCAACGACCGTAGATACCATTGTCGCCAACGAGTCTCTCTATCAAGGGGAAACGTTAAAGGGCACGGTTCACATCAAGGGTGGTGATGTGGAGCAGCAAGTTGATGCCATTACGCTAAAACTTTGTACCGAAATGAAAGTAGAATCTGACTCTGGTGTCAGCTATCAGCCTTTTGTGCTGGGAAGCATTCAAGCCAATGATCCTTTGGTCATTCAAGCTGGCGAATCACAAGAAGTGCCGTTTGAATTGAAACTGCACGACGAAACGCCTATCACGGCCATCAATGCCAAACTAAATCAAAGCCACGTATGGCTAGAAACGTCACTCGACATTGATTTTGCATTAGACCCGAAAGACCGTGACTACATCGAAATTCGACCTTTACCCGTCATTCAGCGCATCATTAATACCATTGAGCGCGAGGGTTTCACCATGGTGAAAGCCGATGTCGAAAAAGGCCAACTTCGAGGTAATGGTTTTATGTCGCGTTCTGGCTGCTATCAAGAACTTGAATTTAGAAACAGTGCCATGTTTAACCGCAAAGAGATTGAACTCTCATTCATTCTTGATGGTGGCGTGATTCATTGTCTTGCAGAAATCGATCGTTCATTTGGTCGAGGCGACATGTATCGCTCATTCACTGTCTCACGCGATGCTTCTGACGGCGAGGTTCAACAAGCCCTTCGTGCCGTGCTTAGTGCTTAGTGCTTAGTGCTTAGTTAAACAAAACACTTTAATAGCCTGCGACAGCAGGCTTTTTTGTCTCTAACGCTAAAGGAAATGATACCGAGAACATCAAATCCAACGTCGCGTCGTACGCATGTAGTCAACAAATGCCTGACCAAATATTTTTGTTAACGCAGACTCTTCAGGTTGAATTTGGAACTTCGTCATATACAGAACAAATAACAACACACAAGCAATGGCGTAAGCATTGTCAAAGTAAACACCGCAGCCCATGAGAAACAGAGCCATTCCCAAATACATAGGGTTGCGAGTAAAGCGATAAATCCCACTTTGTACTAAACTCGAACTCGTTTCCGGTTTGATAGGATTCACCGTTGTTTTCTGAGCTTTAAAAGCCAACACACCTGCTAAGCATATCGCCACAGACATGAGTGTCAGAATTGAAAGTGCTGCCAATCTGGTTGCATTCTCTATCCCCAAATTTCCAGTATTTGCTGACAGCCACCACATCAACGCAATAAATAGGAAAACCAATGCCACGGGCGGAATTTTCAACTCAAGAAACTTCATTTTTTCTCCTTTTTGTCACTCGAATTTTCTTTGTCATCGCGTCGAGTAAAAAATCTGACGCATTGCTAAACCATGATGGATTAGACAAGCAATATACACAGCAACACAACCGTACTTTGGCAAAGGGCTCAATAATCGAGAGATTGATCTAAAAGGTGATGCGAGTTATCACGGTGGTGATTGACCATATCGATGAAAGAACAACAGCCTACAAACTATGTTTACCTCCATTGTTTGTCGCCACAAAGCGCGTAAAATTATCAGCAATGCCTTGCTCTTTAATGGACATAATAAGATGAAAAAGACGCTACTCGCCCTGCTACTCGCAGCCAATGTCATGACGCCCGCTTCTGCTTGTACCGGTATTTCTCTTTCTACAGTTTCTGACCAGCATGTACACGCGCGCACCATTGAGTGGGGAGAAAATGACCTTAATAGCAAGTTGGTTGTTTCTCCTCGTGATCATACCTTTACATCCACCATGCCTGATCAGCAGAAAGGGCTGACATGGAAAAGTAAATACGGGTTTGTCGGAATTTCAGTCAGTGTCGATACCTTCATCGGCGAAGGCGTTAATGAAGAAGGGTTAACAGCCGGTCTTTTCTATTTCAAAGGCTACGGTTCACTCAAAGCGTATAACCCCAAAGACCGCGCTAACAGCATCACAGACATGGATTTTGTGCGTTGGATGCTATCCCAATTCAAAACCGTTGATGAAGTGAAAACGGCGATGACGTCTATCGATATCGTGCCTGTCTATATCGACGCTAAGGGGCAACCGTCACCAACTGGTCACTGGCGTGTAACAGATAAAGCGGGCAACAACATCGTTATCGAAATCATGGATAACGGGAAGGTACACATTTACGACAATGAAGTGGGTGTGCTAACGAATTCGCCAACCTTCCCTTGGCAAGTAACCAACTTGAATAATTACATCAACTTGCATCCAGGTTCGAGCACCCCACAAAAGTTTGGTGGCGTTGAAGCCAAGTCGTTTGGTATCGGGTCAGGTTTCCTTGGCTTGCCGGGTGACATTACCCCGCCTTCTAGATTCGTGCGCGCGGCCTTTTTTGTAAATACGGCTCCAGAATCTAAAACCTCACAAGAAGCGGTGTCTCAAGCGTTTCATATCATGAATAACTTCGATATTCCGATTGGTACCGAGTTTAGCGAGCAGTACCGTGAGCATATGCCTGATCTACCAAGCGCAACACAATGGACCTCGGTGATTGACCAAGCCAACGGGGTGTTCTACTACAAAACGATGAACGACAGTCAAATCAAGAAAGTGGACTTGAACAAGATTAACTTCAACAACAAAGAAGAGTTAACTCGCCCACTGGATAACGGCAGTTTCTCTGTTAAAGAAGTGAACATCTAACATTCATGCACAAATAAAAAAGGCCGCTTAGCGGCCTTTTTTGACTGTTTGATAAGCACTCTTATTGAGCAGCAAATTCTTTTTCGTACTTCTTCACCTTTTTCATCGCCATTTGACGCTTTAGTGATGACAGGTGGTCGATAAACAAGGTGCCATTCAGGTGATCGATTTCGTGCTGCATAACAATCGCCAGAAAGTCATCACTCTCAATGGTGATAGGATTTCCGTTGCGGTCTTGCGCTGAAATCACAACCGAAGAAAAACGTTCCACATCAGCATAGTAATCAGGCACCGACAAGCAGCCTTCCTGTCCCATTACTTTTTCTTGCCCCTGCTCAACAACAGGGTTAACCAACACAAGCGGTTGGTCACGCTCTTCTGAGATATCAATAACAACCACAGCTTCTAAGCGGCCAACCTGCATAGCAGCAAGACCTACGCCATTGCTCGTCGTATACAAGGTCTCAAGAAGATCATCGATAAGAGGTTGAACGGCATCAAAGTCCGTAACTTTTTCAGCATTACGCTTAAGTTTTGGGTTTGACGCGGTAAGAATATCTAAAACAGCCATGGTTACTTCATACTTTCAATCGGAAATTTTGGCCATTATATACCCAAGCTCGTCAAAGTAGGGTCACTAACTTTGTGTCGACACCAGCAAACGGACGCCAAAGGCACCAAACAACCCTGCCGTCGCTCTCGAAAGCCACATTTTAAATCGCTTGCTTAGTACTACCTTCTTACTGATTGAAGACGAAGCCCAAGCAATAATATGGCACCAAATCATGCCGTTAAAATTGAAAACCAATCCGAGGACAAAGAAGGCAAGTGCCTTATTATCGCTTTCGGGAGAAATGAATTGAGGAACAAACGCGAGGAAGAAAACCGCAATTTTAGGATTGAATACGTTGGTGATAAGCCCCTGATAATAGATTTTTCTCAGAGGTACCTGTTTAACAGGTTTACGGTCAGACGTGTCCGGGCTCTGGCTAGCGCAAATCATGCTAAAGGCCATATACATCAAATACAAACCACCGATGATTTTAACAACGGTAAATGCTGTCGCTGACGTTGCCAGCACGGCAGAAAACCCCAATGCTGCAGCAGTAATATGAATAAGCGTTCCAGAGCCAATGCCCAGCGCAGCAGCAGAGCCTGCTTTAAACCCTTGAGTAGCAGCACGCCCCGCAATCAAGAGCGAATCTGGGCCCGGAACCAAGTTGAGCAATATTCCTGATAAAACAAACAGCCATAGGTTTTCGATACCAAACAATTGCCTACTCCTTTAAACACATCGACATCACTAAGAAATTGCTTGGTACAGGAGTATAACCAATCCTGCTCTCCCTTTCGATTCAACTGCTACAAACCAATCCGCGGTTCTTTTAGCAAACCACTAGACGACTGGTCTAATTTCATTTATGGTGTCCGCATGAACACTGAAACTCACTCCACACGCCAGCACATTCTGGACGTCGGTTACCAATTGATCGTTGAAAAAGGCTTCTCTAACGTTGGCCTTTCGCAACTGCTTAGTCACGCCGGTGTCCCCAAAGGCTCCTTTTATCACTACTTCAAATCCAAAGAGCAGTTTGGAGAAGCACTGATCGAAGACTATTTCTCCCATTATGCCGCGCGACTCGACGGCTTATTCAGCGATCCTTCTTTGTCTGGCTTCGACAAGCTCATGACGTATTGGCGCAAATGGATAGAAATCAACGATGGTCTTTGTGGCAGCCAGCGTTGCTTGGTAGTGAAACTCAGTGCTGAAGTCTCTGATTTGTCTGAAACAATGAGGCAATCTCTGCTAAACGGTGCCAGCAACGTAATTGCAATGCTGGAAGATTGCGTAAAACAAGGTATCCGAGACGGTTCGATTCAGGTCTCAGACGCCAACTCCACCGCCAATCAGCTCTACCACATGTGGATTGGGGCAAGCTTGATGAGCAAGCTCAACCAGAGCACTGAACCTATGAATCAAGCATTGGAAACAACCGAGAGATTGCTCAAAGGTCAGCATCCCTTTTAATCAATGTCGGTACGACGATACCGACAAAAACCGCCATATTTCATTGGCGGATTTTTTTACCCAATCACTAGACGACTGGTCTAGTTGAGACATAAACCAAAAGGAAACTCATTATGTCAGCTGTTATTGAAAACAAACGTATTGTGTTGGCTTCTCGCCCAGTTGGTGCACCGGTTACCGATAACTTCCGTTTGGAGTCTCAATCAGTGCCCACGCTAAATGATGGTGAAGTGCTGCTGAAAACCATTTATCTCTCTTTGGATCCATACATGCGTGGCCGTATGAGCGATGCAAAATCTTACGCTGATCCTGTTGAAGTCAATGATGTAATGGTCGGTGGCACGGTTTGCCAAGTGGAAGACTCAGCCCACCCAGATTTCGAAAAAGGCGAATGGGTTCTCGCATACACGGGCTGGCAGTCATACGCGGTTTCAAACGGTGAAGGCCTGTTGAAGCTGGGTAAAAACCCAACTCACCCATCCTTCGCTCTCGGCATTATGGGGATGCCTGGTTTTACCGCTTACATGGGTTTACTAGACATCGGTCAACCAAAAGAAGGTGACACCGTGGTTGTGGCAGCCGCAACTGGCCCTGTGGGAGCAACCGTTGGCCAAATCGCCAAACTAAAAGGCTGCAAAGTCGTTGGTATTGCTGGCGGCGAAGAAAAGTGCCGCTATGCCGTTGAAACACTGGGCTTTGACATCTGCATTGACCATAAAGCCGATGACTTTGCAGAACAGTTAACCGCTGCTTGTGACAAAGGCATCGACGTATACTACGAGAACGTGGGCGGTAAAGTCTTCGATGCTGTTATGCCGAACCTTAATACAGGTGCACGTGTGCCTGTCTGTGGTTTGATTTCTCAATACAATGCGACTGAGCTGCCAGCAGGTCCAGACCGCATGTCCTTGCTGATGGCGACCTTGCTTATCAAGCGTATTAAGATGCAAGGCTTCATCATTTTTGATGACTATGCACATCGCTATGACGAGTTTGCACAAGACATGTCTGCATGGTTAACGGAAGGAAAAATTCAATACAAAGAGCAAATCGTCGATGGACTGGCTAGTGCTCCTGAAGCATTTATTGGCCTGCTTGAAGGCAAAAACTTCGGTAAGTTGGTCGTTAAAGTGGCTAAACCTATCAGTGCCTAATCCGCTCTAACTTTTGAGATTGTTGACCAAAAGCCCGTTTTTACGAACTAAAACGGGCTTTTTTGTATCTTGAACGACGCATAGGAGTGATAGGTTTATAGTTATTACTACGAGTATTGAAGCTAAAAAGGACTTAACTTCATGACCCCAACGACCTCAATGACCCCTCGTCAGTTGATAATTTCAATTTTTACTCACGGATTCGCACTGATCATTGGTTTTGCGGCAGGTATATACGCCCTTCCCATTTTGATTGCACCAGAAGGGCCACCCGCCGAGGTTATCGAATCCACAGCGAGTAATGCAATCTATACTGGTGAGTTCCGCAAAGATCTGAAAGACAGCGATACTTTTCACTGGGGCGAAGGGACAGTTTCCATCGGACCAAAGACAATCTCATTGATGGGTGAACTGGCTCCAGGGCCCGATTACAAGCTCTATCTGTCTCCCGAGTTCGTGGAAACTGAAAACGATTTCGAGCGTATTAAGCCTCAAATGCAACAGGTAGGCGACGTGAAAACCTTTGATAATTTTTTGGTAAGCGTTCCTGCAGGTATCGACCCTTCTCAATACAATACGGTTATTGTTTGGTGTGAGTCTTTTGGGGAGTTTATTACTGCGGCACGATATCAGTAGTTATCAATGCCGTATCTTAATGTGCTAACCACTACTCTTTACACACATCGACCCACGCCATCGCCTGAGAATGTATTTCTAGCTCAGGCAAGGTCAGTCTTATCGCTGAATTCTGCCCCCCCGCAGCTGGGATGACTTCATCGTGTTTTTTCAGAGAAATATCTAAAAACACTTCCACAGGATTCGGCAGACCAAACGGGCAAACACCGCCCACTGCGTGACCCGTCACATCAAGCACTTCATCAGGCGACAGCATTTTCGCTTTCTTCTGAAAGTGCTGTTTATACTTCTTGTTGTCTATCTTGGACGCTCCCGACACCACGATCAGGATCGGCGTTTCATCAACTTTAAAAGAAAGTGTTTTGGCGATTTGGTCAGGGTCAACCTTGTGCACTTTGGCCGCCTCATCAACCGTTGCGGTTGATTTATCCATCACCAATATGCGATTTTCCATGCCTAGCGACGAGAAGTAATCCGTTACAGCTTCCAGTGACATAACTATCCTCTGTTTCTGTCATTTAAAACGTTCGAGCATTTTTTCAGATAAACATTCACCTTACGATGAAACGGTTATAAATCCCACACGTTAATCGCTCTAGTTCTGACCATTTAATAAGAAAAAGCTATTGATAAGATAGACACTAGCAATTTCTCTTCCCACCTCGTGATTCGTATCCTTACCTCAAATTCAGATAAGGTAGAGATAGTGTGCATGGCGGGTAAACGAGCATTGGTGGTAGAAGGCGGCGCAATGAGAGGCATTTTTGCCAGTGGCGTACTTGATGCCTTTTTAGAGGTAGATTACAAGCCGTTTGATTTCGCGGTAGGCGTCTCAGCTGGCGCATCAAACTTATTGGGTTACTTAGCGGGTCAGCCTAAGCGAAGCTATCACGTTATCACCGAACTGGCGACTCACTCTGATTTCTTTAACCCTTCTCGCTTTGTTCGTGGTGGTAACCTTATCGATGTTCAATGGTTATTCAATGAGTCACTACGCCGTTACCCGCTTGATACCGACGCTATGTTTCGCTCTATCCCACTTTTAGCTGCGGTGACCAATGTCGACTCAGGCAATGCTGATTACTATTGGGTAAATAAGAACAACCTGCCCCACGTTATCGAAGCAACGGCCGCATTGCCCATTGCCTATCGTCCTACTCCATGTTTTTCGGGCGGTTGCTACACCGATGGCGGTGTTGCAGATTCTATCCCAGTCATTGAAGCATATCGTCGTTGGGCCAGAGACATCACCGTTATTCTCTCACACCCTGAAAGTTATGAAATGTCGCAGATGAAGCTACCTGGACTCATGGATCACTTATTGAAAAAACACCCTACCGTGGCTGAAGCAATGCGTGAACGCGCTGACAGATACAACCGCTCTTTGGACTTCATTAAAAATCCACCAGCCGACTGCACCATTAATGTTATTGCGCCTCCTGAACAGTTTGGCATTGGCCGTTTTACGATGAAAAAAGCCAAACTAGATGAAGGCTACAAAATGGGGGTTGAGGCTGGCCGCTCACATCTCTTTAGCCAATTTAGAGATACCTTAAAAGCGCAAGTTATTGAGTTTCAAGCGGCCGAACAGCAAAAAGTGGCTAACGCGTAGATTTTTAATTTATTGATTATTTGTAAATAAGTGGTTGCATCACGAAACTCGATCCATTAGTTTAAAAATTCATCAACACAAAGAGTTAGTTATGAAATTCACATCTCTACCACTATGGCTACTGCTCCTTATGCCCCTCAGTCGGTAGAGATATCTGTATCCGGCTGTGAGTAGAACAGCCGGATGTCGTTTCACTCACAGCCTTGTTTTCACCCAGCTCAACACAAAAAGCATTGAGCCAAAACATCAAGGAAGTGAGTTATGAACGACGCCGCCGTCACTGATCATCCAACCTCTCAATATCGCCAAGGCATTATCTATGCGCTGATTGGCACCGCCCTATTTTCCATGAAACCCGTACTTATCAAATTGGCGTATGCGCTTGGCGGCGATGCAACGTCAATCATGAGCTTACGTGCTGTATCCTCACTTCCTGTTTATCTGGCGATATTACTCTGGCTATGCCGAGATCCCGGAGAAAGAAGCAAAGTGAAGCAGTTTGGTCTGCAAGCTGCGGCTGTTGGGATACTTGGGTATTACTTTGCCTCACTACTGGATATCGTGGCGCTGGAATACATTTCTGCACAACTTGAACGATTACTGATCTTTTTGTTCCCGTCGTTTGTGGTGATTATTTCTTGGATCTTTCTGAAAGAAACGCCAAAGAAAGGCACCTTTAGCTCAATATTTCTGGGATATGTCGGCGTAACAATGATCGTGATGCACGACTTCCAGTCGTTTGGCTCTCAAGTCTGGTTAGGCAGTGCTCTCGCAGTCGCGTCGGCACTTGTCTTTGCGATTTACCTAGTGTTGAGCAAAAAAGTCATCGGGAAGATTGGTGCCCAGCTTTTTACCAGTGTTGGTATGGGCAGTGCTGCTATGGTGATTATGATGCAGCACCAATGGCAAGGCGCGCAGTTTTCCGCCATGTCACTAGAGCTCATTACTTTAGGTATAGGTCTGGGCATCTTCTGCACGGTTCTGCCCTCGTATTTCGTGGCTGCATCCATGGCACGATTGACGGCTTCGACGCTTAGCCTCACGAGCAATATTGGCCCAGTGGTAACCGCAGTGTTCGCGATTACGCTGTTAGATGAAGCATTTACGCTTTGGCATGCCCTTGGAATGGCATTGGTTGTGTATGCGGTTGTGAAAATCAACCGAAAGTCTGAAAAACGACGTTGATGAAAAAGCGGGTTATCCCCGCTTCTTCTTTCTCTCTCATTGCCCCACATCCACACCATAGCGGAAACAGGTCTTGAGATGATCGTTCACCATGCCTGTCGCTTGCATGTACGCATAACAAATGGTTGTTCCAACAAATTTGAAGCCGAGTTTTTTCAGTGCTTTGCTCATCGCGTCTGATTCTGGCGTTGAAGTAGGAATATCCGCCATGGTTTCCCAGTGATTGACAATGGGTTTACCACCCACAAACTGCCAAATGTACTTGTCGAAACTGCCATGTTCTTTTTGTAGCTCAATGACCAGCTTCGCATTCGTGACCGTGCCATTTACCTTTAGCTTATTTCTCACAATCGCTGGGTTTTCGAGAAGTTCAGCGATTTTATCTTCCCCATAGGCCGCCACGGTTTCAATATCAAAATGCTCGAACGCCTCTCGGTAGCCTTCGCGCTTTTTCAAAATAGTGGTCCAACTCAACCCTGCCTGTGCGCCTTCAAGAATGAGCATTTCAAACAACTGCTGATCATCATGAACGGGCACGCCCCATTCTTCATCATGGTATTGTTGGTCTAACTCACTGACGTTCGCCCACTTGCAGCGTTCCATGTTGACTCCTCTTCTTAAACCAGAAACTCATTACTGTATATATATACATGTTAATGGCATTTGGCAAAGCCATACTATTTCAAATGTGAGATCGCAAAAGATTCCTTTGTTTAGCGAAGATTCCACTATATCTTGTCGACAAATAAACAATGAAGAATACCTTCCATGCCTACCTTCGACACGTTTAAACAAGGTCATGCTGTTTCGCTGAAAGACGGCTACACCATCGCATTGATTTCAGATGGCGATCTCGATGACATCATCGAAATGTTGCAAAACCCTAACGTAACCGAGTACCTATTTTTTGCGCCTGCGCCAGAAGACATGTATCGCGGTTATTTCGGGCCTATCATTGAAGGCACCAAAGTCGCCATCGCAAACAACGAGTGGCCAGAAACTATCACGGTGATCATTCGCGATAACGATGGCAAATATATGGGCATGTGCGGCCTGCCTTCAGTCATGTTTTTGACCGGCAATTATGAAGTCGGCTTTCAGTTCGCCGAGCACGCTTGGGGCAGAGGTTTAGCAAGCCGTGGTTGCGAATTCCTTCTAGCATTGGCATTTGAAGAACTTGGCGCGCACAAGGTGACGGCGGATTGCTACCGTTCAAACGTTGGTTCTTACAAAACAATGGAAAAGGCCGGGCTAGTCAAAGAAGGTTGCCAGCACGATTACTTCAACACAGCCCGTGGTAAGGATGACCGTCTACTTTATGGAATAACAAAAGAACAGTATTCAGCCAATAAACGCTTTTAACTCAGTTGTTATTGTTCATGCTGAAAAACCCGCATCTCTGCGGGTTTTGTTTGACCTAAAAGAGATCAGAGCCATCCATTTGGACGTTCTCTGCATCGGTCCAAATGGTAATGGAATCGAAGACGTCGTGGTCGAACACATATGCTTGTAGCTCACCCACTTGCGCACCACTGAGGCCCATAAAGGCAATCATGTCTGCACTGAGTTCTGCTGTCGGGGTGGATGTCGCATTGTATGTCCAGTTAACCGCCTCAAGATTGAACGTATCGTCACCCGCTCCTAAATACGCAACAAAACCATTCCAGTCTCCCGGATCAACGTTTGTTGTTGTTTGGAAACCGTCTGACTGTTCGACTATCGCATGGGCGTTTATCGTCACCGTTTGATTACCTTCATTCGCAATCACTGCTTCTACCTGTGCAATCGCCTTGCTAATCGTCAGATCTTCCGGTGGTAAACGTGTTGACCCTGAAAAATCAATGTTTTCGTCGCCCTCAACAATCAACTTATCGAAGCCACGGTCACCAACATACATGTTATTGCGTGACGTAAGAATCGCTGTATCCGAGAAATCCTCTTCATCGAAATACATGATGTCATTACCTTCACTGCCCACATAAATATCTACACCCGTGCCCCCATCCATAATGATGTCGTCTTCAAAACCTGCCTGAAGGAAATCATTGCCGGCCCCCCCATAGAGTGAATCATTCCCACTGGCACCATAAAGGATATCGTCGCCATCACCGCCATAGAGAATGTCATCACCCGCATTGCCGTTGAGCACGTCGTTACCTTCATCACCGTAAAGAATGTCATCACCAACACCCCCGAGAATCGTATCGTCATCCTCGTTGCCGTGGATGATGTCCTGACCGTCACCACCATGGATCCAATCTTCACCCGTCCCACCGTTGATGGTGTCGTTGTCGGTATAGTTTTTTTCCTGCACGACGATGACATTGAACGCCGTATCATTGAAGTCATTGTCACCAAGTTGCCAAAGGTCTTCCCAACTTGAACGATCTCCGATGACGGTTTCATGGTCGTGACCATCGCCGTTTTCTGCTTCATTGGCGACGTGAACAACGGAGTTAGCGGAACCTTGAGAAACCGTCGATGAGGAACCTGAAAGATCAATCGTCACATCGCCTACATCGAATCCTTTCCGGTCACCATCAGGGATGAGAAACAAGCCAAACGATGACCCCCCAGAAATGTCGAGTTCCATTGAAAGATCAGTGACGTTCTTGACGTTGTCAGCAATAACAACTGCACGAACAATATTGCCATTTTCGTCTGTGACGTAGTAACCGATACTGTTGTTATACGCTGCACTATGGGTGAATTCACTCAGTTCAATGGTGACTTTTCCATCGCCTTCAAGCTGATAAATGGTGGCATCATCTTCATGTCGTAATGCCAACGACTCCACCAATTCAACACCACCATAAATGGTATCGTTGCCTTCGTTGCCTTCTATATAATCATCACCATGCTCACCATAGATGGTATCGTTACCGGTACCACCGTATAGCATGTCGTCATCCCCTTCACAGTTTGCTTTCTGCTGTAGTGAGACGTTGTCGATCAGCGCACCGTACGAGTCCGCTTTACCTTCCCCTTCGAAACGTAAGGTAATGAAATCGCTGCCCTGCGGTACAACTACATCCGAACTGAAAGACACATAGTGATCATTGGCTTGTGTATTATCAAAGAACTTTGAATAAATCACGTTACCTTGCTGATCAAACACTTTTACTTCGAACTGGCTGGTGGCAGTATCCGATCCTCGATAACGGTTTGCGTGATCAAAAGACAGTGTTAAAACCAGATCGTCATTCTGTGCCAAGCCTGTGATGTCTACGTCTTGCTGGACCCATGTATTTGTATGGCTGTCTAATTCCAGCACCGTATTCGTAACATCATTGGTGGGTGTTCCACCAAATGTCCCTTGTTGCAGCTCAATTTTGTTTGTTCCCGGTGTATACCAACCCGTGACTTGATGATCATGCAACAGGCTCCAATGGTTCGTCGTGTTATTACCGTAGTCCTCAAAATCGCTGTTGATTAGCAGTTCGCGACCACCATTTCCCCAGACACCATCGTTACCATAAATAACATCATCGCCTTCACTTCCGTGGACTTCATCGTTGCCATTTCCGCCATATAAGGTGTCGTTACCAGTCAGGCCATCAATGAAGTCATCACTTTCAAAACCGTTAATGGTGTCGTCAACATCTCCCACAGAAGCAGACGTTAAGGACACATTGTCAATCAATGCACCATAGCTATCGGACGTACCTTTGGCCTCAAAACGCAAAGAGATGCCCGTTGTCCCTTCGGGTACAACAATGTCAATATCAAAGTTCACGTAACTATCATTGGATTGGGTGTTGTCGAAGTATTTGCTGTAAAGAACATTGCCTTCATTATCTAGCACTTTTACTTCAAACTGGCTTGTCGACTGATCGGAGCCTTTATATCGATTGGCATAATCAAATGAGAGGTTAAGAGTTGCATCATCTGATTCAGTAAGAGAGGTGACATCGACGTCTTGCTGCACCCACGTGTTTCGGTGTGAATCCAGTTCAAGAACGGTGTTTGAGGTTGGGTTTGCGGGTGTGCCGCCAAAGCTTCCCTGTTGAAGCTCTATGTAATTACTGCCTGGCGTATACCATCCTGCTACTTGATGATCGGCAAATAGCCCCCATTTGTTTGAACTATTGTCTCCCCATGCTTCGAAATCGCCATTGATTAGAAGATTATTGCTCTCTTCAATATCACCATAGAGTGTATCGACACTCCCAGTACCATTAATTATAGCCATACCATTGTCCTCGTTGTTTGTTATGTACAACGCGCTCCCTTAAGCTGAGAGAAATGGTACGTAGTAAAGCTTCCTCCCTTATTGGCGAGAGCGTTAAGCCTTACCCCATTTCATCCCATAGGGGTCTGCGCACATTAGCAAATCGTTAACTACTAGACAGGCTGGTACAACGAAGAAGACACATGTTCAGACTAAACTAAGCCAATAAGATTAATCCGTACGTCATTCTTTATTAGCATTTGATGAAATACCTTTTAGGTATACGACGAAAAAGCCCGACAAAATGCCGGGCTTTCGGTTCAGAGCGTAAAACTAATTAGAAAATATCGTTTCCATCATAGGTAATATGGTCGGCATCCGTCCAAATGGTGATGGAGCCCGATGCGTTTTCAAATACGTAAGCATCCAACTCATTTACCTGCGCATCAGTTAATCCCATAAAAGCAATCATCTCTGCAGACAACTCTTCCTGTGGTTCGGCATCTGCATTGTAGCTCCACGACTTGCCAATCAGGTTAAAAGAGTCATCGCCTTCACCCAGGTAAGCGACAAATGCATCCCAATCACCTGGGTCTACGTTAGTGGTCATCTGGAACTGATCAGATTGCGCCTGAATTGCATAGGCATTGATGGTTATATCTTGATCACCGCTGTCGCCAATCACGGCTTCAACCTGCGCAATTGCTTTACTGTTCACCACCACGCCTGCGGCATGATGAGAGTGGCCCGTAAAGTCGATATTTGCATCACCGTTGGCAATTAGTTTGTCGAAACCACGATCACCAACATAAATGTTGCCACGAGAGTTCAACAGGCCCGCATTGGAGAAATCTTCGTTGTCAAAATACATGGTGTCATTGCCTTCGCTGCCGATGTAGATATCAACACCAGTCCCACCATCCATCACATAGTCGTCATCATACCCGGCTTTCAGTATGTCGTTACCCGCACCACCATAAAGTGCATCATCACCACCAGCACCAATCAGCGTATCATCGCCGTCGCCACCATAAAGTGTATCGCTACCTTCACCACCATTGATTACGTCATTACCGGCATCGCCGTATAAAACGTCATCACCTTTACCACCATTAATATGGTCGTTACCTTCACCACCATGAACGACATCTTGACCATCTCCTGAGTGGATGAAGTCATTTCCGTTTCCACCATCAATCGTGTCATTGTCGGAATACAGTTTTTGTTGCTCAACCGTGATAGTAAACGTGGTGTCGTTAAAATCGTTGTCACCCAGATTCCAAAGGTCTTCCCACTTGGAGGTATCCCCATCTACTTTTTCGTGATCCTTGCCATCGCCGTTTTCCGCAGCATTAGACACATACACCACAGAGCTTGAGGAACCTTGGCTAATGGTTGAAGCAGTGCCGGACAGATTGAGATTTACAGAGCCGACATCAAAGCCTTTGCGGTCTCCGTCTGGGATCAAGAACATTCCAAACGACACGCCACCAGAAACATCGATATCTACGCTCAGGTCAGAAATAGATTTAACGTTGTCTGCAATGACTGCTGCACGAACAATATTGCCGTTTTCGTCTACCACGTAATAACCGATGCTATTGTTGTAAGCAGCGCTATGAGTGAAGTCGCTGACAGAAATCGTGACTGTGTCTTCACCTTGCAACGTGTAAACCGTTGCGCCATTTTCGTGGTTCAATTCAAATGATTTACTCGCTTCAACGCCACCATAAATGGTGTCATCACCGTCACCGCCATAAATGGTGTCATCGCCGTGCTCACCATAAATAGTGTCATTGCCCGCACCACCATAGATAGTGTCGTTATCATCTTCCACATTCACTTTTTGCTTTAGCGACACATTGTCTATCAAGGCACCGTAGCTGTCAGAACGACCTTCCGCTTCAAAGCGGACAGTCAGATAATCAACGCCTTGAGGTAAAACCACTTCTGTTGTAAATGACTCGTAGTGGTCATTCGCTTGCGTATTGTCAAAATACTTGGAATAGATCACTTTCCCATTTTGGTCGAACACTTTCACTTCAAATTGGCTGGTCGCCGTGTCAGTGCCTCGATAACGGTTCGCATAATCAAAAGAGAGATCCAGAATCACATCACCATCAGACGCCAGACCCGACACATCTACGTCTTGCTGTACCCAGGTGTTTCTGTGGCTATCAAGTTCTAGAACAGTATTGCCAACTGAGTTTTGCGGCGTTCCACCAAACGTGCCTTGCTGCAACTCGATTAAATTGGTACCTGGCGTATACCATCCTGTTACCTGATGGTCATGGAACAATCCCCACTGATTGCTGGTGTCATCTCCATAGCTGCTTTCAAAGCCGCCATTGACCATAAGCTCACGCTCTCCAGCACCGAATCCTTTGTTTCCATAGATAGTGTCATCGCCCTCTCCGCCTTTAATAGTGTCGTTCCCTTCACCACCAAACAACGTATCATTACCCTGACCACCGTCTATGTAATCATTGCCTTCAAAACCGTTAATCGTGTCGTCTAAACTGCCCGACGTAGAGTTAGTCAAGGACACGTTATCGATCAACGCGCCGTAGCTATCTGATGCGCCTTTACCTTCGAAGCGAAGCGTCACACCCGTAGTGCCTTCAGGGACGGTGAAGTCAACCTCAAAATTGTGATAGCTTTCGTTTGACTGGGTATTATCAAAATACTTGGAGTAAAGCACCTTTCCTTGATTATCCATTACCTTCACGACAAATTGGCTGGTCGCGTGGTTGTCACCTTTATATCGGTTAGCATAATCAAAAGAAAGTGTGAGCGAAGCATCCCCTGCATCTGTTAAGTTCGCGACATCAACATCTTGTTGAACCCAAGTGTTTCCCGTTGAATCCAGTTCAAGCACTGTATTGGATGACGAGTTAGTTGGTGTGCCTCCGAAGTCTCCCTGCTGCAATTCAATCTTCATGCTTCCAGGTGTGTACCAGCCAGCGACTTGATGATCATGAAATAGGCCCCACTTATCAGAGGCGTCGTCGCCCCAAGCGTCAAAGTCGCCATTCATCAGTAAGTTTTCACTTTCGCCGTCTGCACCGTACAAAAAGTCTACAGAGCCACTTCCGTTAATAACCGCCATACCAAAAATCCTCATCCATAGGGTTAATTCTTATAACAACACCAGATTTGGGAAACGCTGTCGGATTCTCAAACTGCACACGCCTTACACAATTGAATGCTTATAAATGAGATGCTTGACACTTGTCTGGCGTTTGGTGTGACATGAGTTTTATAGATAAGACACGGGTACTCAACCGCTGGGTGACAGGTTCATTTTAAAATCAGGTAAGAGAACTAATTTCGCCTTTGTTTAAAATGAAAGGGGGACTAGTTTAAGCATGAAGAAAGAATGAAACTGGTGAGACAGGAACGTAAATAGCAGGACACCGACAAAAACCTTATCAATTACGTTTCCGTTGCAACACTCACTGACTATTCGCGATTTGTTCGCTCGCCAATCTTCGAACCAGCACTAACACAGAAAAGAACAGCCCCCAAGTATGGAGGCTGAATCAAGGTTACAATTTCTTATTAGGTGTTCTTGTCTATTTACAGGTTATTACCGTTCACTTGAATAGTCTCAGCGTCCGTCCAAACGGTGATCTTCTTATCTGCGTAGGTGAATACGTAGGCTCGAAGTTCTGTAACCTGATCAAAGCTCAACCCCATAAAGTGAATCATTGCCGTTGAAATAGCCACTGAGGCGGATGCGTTTGCATCATAGCTCCAGATGCCCGCATCAACGTTCAACGTATCAGAGCCTTCACCTAGGTGCGCGACAAATCCATCCCAATCGCCTGGATCAACGTTCGTGGTAGTTTGGAAATTATCAGACTGCGCATAAATCGCATTGGCGTTCACCGTAACCACTTGGTCACCATCACCGGCTACAACCGCTTCGATTTGCGACATAGGCTTCGCACCCGGTACAACGCCACTCGCAAAGTAAGACTTGCCAGAAAAGTCGATATTGGCGTCGCCAGAAGCAACGACTTTGTCGAAGCCACGGTCACCCGTGTAAATATTGCCTTTCGCCGTCAAGAATGACTCATCAGAGAAATCTTCTTGATCGAAATACATGGTGTCATTGCCTTCACTACCAATGTAGATATCCAGTCCTTTACCACCATCCATCACAATATCGTCTTCATAGCCTGCTTGCAGGATGTCGTTACCTTCATCGCCATACAGTGAATCGTTACCGCCCGCACCAAACAACTTGTCGTCGCCAGAACCGCCATGCAACTCATCATCGCCGTTGCTGCCATTAATGGTGTCATTACCACCACCGCCATAAATTACGTCATTGCCATTGAAGCCAGTGATGACGTCATTGCCTGAGCAGCCATGGAGTACATCATCACCCGCAGTACCCTTGATAACTTGGTCACCAACAGAGATTCCTTTCACTACGCGCATTGAACGTGGCGAAGAGAAATCTAGGTTACGACCGTTATACGCTCGCACATTTTCAAGCTGTTTGTTCGGCGTGACACAATTGAATACCGCTAAACGGTTGTAAGACAGGTTATCCCAATCTGACAACATCACAGCAGTGCCTTCAGACGGCTCGACATACACTTCGTGAGCACGAATCCAGCTTGGCAGTGAGTAGCTAGAACGCTGACCCACCGGCAGACAATATCTCGCGCCAGTTTCCAAGCTGACAATACAACCCAGTGGTTTACTATCGGCAACCACACGCATTGAACGAGGCGCAGAGAAATCTAAATACTGGCCGTTATACGCTTTTACGTCCGTCATCTTGCGGTTTTCAGTCGTACCAGAGAATACCGCGAGGCGATTGTAAGACAAGTTATCCCAGTCAGACAGCATCACTGCTGCACCTTCAGAGGCCTGTACATAAACTTCGTGAGATTTGATCCAACTTGGCAACGAATAGCCCGAGCGCTTACCCACAGGCAAACAATATTTGTCGCCTGTCTGCAAGCTGACAATACAACCCAGAATGTCATTGCTTGCGACCACACGCATAGAACGAGGAGCAGAGAAATCTAAATATTGGCCGTTGTATGCTTTAACGTTGGTCAGTTCACTGTTGGTCGTCGTTCCCGAGAAAACCGCCAAACGGTTGTAAGAAAGGTTGTCCCAATCCGACAGCATGACCGCCGCACCTTGCTCAGCTTGAACACGCACTTCATGAGATCGAATCCAACTAGGTAGTGAGTATCCAGAACGTTGTCCGACTGGTAAACAATATTCAGCTCCCGTTTCTAAACTAACAATACATCCTTTGGGTTTGGTATCTTCTTCTGCCATTGCGAAATTGCTAATAAATAGCGCGATGGATAATGCAACTATCCATGCAAGTGTGTTCAACAACTTAATCATAACTTAAGGCCTTCTAAGTTTTTATTACCCAAGAGTCACACATGGCACCTTGAGTTTTTCATGTTGTTTGAGGCTTTGTTTTCTATTTTCACTTTCTAATTTATTAAATTAGCTAGCTCGATTATTTGCTGACTAAAGCAATATGCGTATTAGCGTTGAAGTCAACATAAACGCAATATCAGAAAACGAATGAAACAACCAAAGCCATCTCCTCGAATACTCGCGTTGATTCTCATCCCTCCCACATGAACGAAGCGACACGGCAACCACTTATCGTACGCAACACCCGAAAACCCATCGGAAAAATGCATTGTGCTTTCTTTTCACATGGTGAAAATCAAGAGTGAGTGCAGGTGTTTTAAATCGAGACAGGGTGTAAAGCAAACCTCAAACAACAGGTTAAGCCGAAAGTCATACTGAAGAAGTAATTCCTATCAAACCATTGATGGATTTACTATGAATACCATTGCCAGAATAGGACCAAAACTTTTGCCATTATTGAAAAACACTAATCACAAATTTAACCGTATATGTAAATTAAATAAAATATTGAGAATATGTATCACTAATGAAAGTCTGTCTGAAAACATGAATTAATAAAAAAGTGTGAGTATATTAGCTCACACTTTTTTAGACATTAATCACCTACGGTTAACTATGCATTTGCGGGCTTATCAACCGTTAAATTGTTCACCCATTTATTCCCAAAAACGCGCTTGATGGTTGGAACCAGTTTGACGATTTCTTCAGACACCATCATCAAGAAGACCAGTGGAAGAGGAAGGCCGAAATACATTGCAGCCAGTGCCGTCATTGGCACCGCCCAGACCCACTGGCAGACAATATCCATATTCATGCAGAACTTCGCGTCACCACCCGCCCTCAAAACACCAACGATGAGCGTAATATTGATGTTTCTGGTGATGGTACTAATCGCCAATACGGGGAAGCACAACGCAGCCAACTCTAAGACTTCAATGCTCACCTCGCTATAGATCGACAGGATTGTCGTCTGCAATGCCAGTATCACACCCGCACAGCCAATACCTACCATCAACGCGGTTCTTAATGCGTATCGTGCATACTTTTCACTGATAGTCAGTTTGTTGGCACCAAGGGCATTGCCCACCACAATAGATGTGGCACCAGATAAGCCAGACGCCACACAAAGCGACATTGCTTCAAGGGCTGAGATGATTGCCATCGTCGCCAATTCTGTTTCGCCCATTCGCCCCATGATGAGCTGATACGTAAAAATTCCGCCGCTCCAAATTAAGCTTCCTGCAATAATTGGAGCCGTAATATTGAAATACTTAGCAAGCGTGCTGCGTCTGAACGAAAAGTCCCGAGCCCTGAGAATTAACACTGGGTTAGACAGTTGAATAACCAGCAGCGATATAACGACGCGAAGCATACGTGCAGCGACGGTACCATATGCCGCCCCGGTTAAACCTAGTGCTGGCGCGCCGAAATAGCCAAAGATAAGGATGAAGCTCAACGCGACATTGGTTCCTATCTCGGCGATAGACATGTAAAGCGTCACCTTGGTTTTGCCTATCGCGCGCAGAGCTGCATCCATTGAGATGGCTGGGCCTGCAAACAGCATCGCGATGCTTACAATTTGCAGATAATTGGTCGCTAATTCCGCGGTTCTGCCTTCTGTGTTGAACATGGCTGGGATAACAGAGGGGAAAAGCCACACACAAAGGAAAACAAGCGTTGAAGCGAACGTAGAAATTGAGGCTCCAAGTGCAAAGTTACGGCGATAACCCTGTTCGTCTTTCGCTCCCCAGTACTGTGCGAGCAGCACACCCATGCCCGTGCCCATGCCCCAAATAAAGATCCCGACAAACCAAAAAACGCGTGCTCCGATGCTCGACGCTGCCACTTCTTGCGTCCCTAGCTGGCTAACCATGAGGTTATCCAAGAACCCCGCGCTACTGAATAATAGGCTTTGAAGAACAAGCGGCAAGCCGAGAACAAACACTCGCCGGAGGAAATAAGAATAGGTACTTTCTGCCATTTAGCCTCCTTGTAATGACTCTCACTTAATAAAGTAATTTGTTTACAATAAGGAAAACAGGTAACGAATACCAAGTGTAATCACATGTAATTTATGTGAATTCCATTCGACAAACGTCTCATTCAGAGAAATGTTCTATAAATTGAAGGTTTATAGCGACATGCACAAAAAAGCACCCACTCGGGTGCTCAATAAATAGACGCTTATGCGCATTTTGATGTTTCAAGGTGAATTAGATACAGCCGTGTATCAAATTCCAATTGGTGGTAATCCGGTTCCATATGACAGCAAAGCTGATAAAACGCTTTGTTGTGATCTTTTTCTTTTAGGTGTGCCAATTCGTGAACCACCAGCATGCGTAAGAAAGGTTCTGGGGCTTCTTTAAACATTGAAGCGATACGAATTTCATTTTTCGCTTTGAGCTTCCCTCCGTGAACACGAGATACGAAGCTATGCAAACCTAGCGCATTGTTTACGACATGAATTTTCCCGTCGTAAGCGACCTTGCTAATCGGTGATGATTTTTTAAGGTACTGGTTTTTAAACCCCATGACATAATCGTAAAGGGCCTTTTCAGAGGTAATGTTGTGGTTGGTTGGATATCGCTTTTTCAGCCATTCCCCAAGCTTACCCGTTTCAACAAGGCGGTTTACCTGCTCTAGTAAGTGCTCTGGATAGCCACCAAGATAGCGAAGTGAAGGGTGCATCGGATTTCTTCAATATATAACGAAGCGAGTATGCTATCAGTATCCCCTTGCATTCGTCACTCTCCATGACAGATCAGCCGATCTCATCGCTTTATTCATAGCGACTTGCCACGCTTCAACCGCGACAAAGTCACGCTCACTTTGTCCTGTATTGGCTTAAACATCAGACACATAGTTATTAAAGGCATTGCTAAAATAATAATATCTAAGCAATTTAACGCTATCCGCTTCTGATTGCTTAGGCCAAACAGTTAAAAAGGGAGAACAACATGAGCACAATAAAGGTGGCCTTATTTGGCTGGCACCCCGACGTAGTGAATTATGACAAGTGGCCCGGCATGACAGCAGAAAAGCTTCGTGCAGCGTTAGAAGGTGACCGAGACAGACTGTTAGATTTGGGCTACTCCGTCGATCTGCATTATATTCGAGATGGAGAAACAGCCTACGATGCCGCGACCTCAGCGTTAGTGGGTCAACCCTATGATTGTGTGCTGATTGGCGCTGGCGTGAGACGAGATGATGACCACTTTCTGGTATTCGAAAAACTTGTCAATGCAGTGCACAAAGCCGCACCGCAAGCTACGATTTGTTTTAATACAAACCCCAGTGATACGGCTGACGCCATAAAACGCTGGACGTAACTCTCTGTATTCGTACCCACACGGAGGTGCTACTTTGACACGTGCGACAAAGCAAGGATTCAACCCCGAATACGATGAAGATGCACCTTCGTTTGAAGAAGTCAGTGATCTTAAAGGCTTTGCGGTCGTTGAATTTGGTGCTCCTTGGTGCGGGCATTGCCAAGCCGCGCAGCCTGCGGTAGAGGAAGCCTTATCAACGTATTCGCTCCCACACGTTAAAGTGTTTGATGGAAAGGGCAAGCCACTTGGGCGTGCATTCAAAGTTAAACTTTGGCCGACACTCATTTTGCTTCGTGATGGCTTAGAGGTCGACCGTGTCGTCCGCCCTATTCATACAACAGAAGTCGCTGAACTTCTCTCTCACATGAATTTACGCTGAAGCACTATTTCGCAAACAATTGCCCTTCAATGTCCTTGAAAGATTTAAATTCGAGGGCATTGCCTGTGGGGTCGAGAAAAAACAGGGTTGCCTGTTCCCCAGGCTCGCCCGCGAATCGAACGTAAGGCTCAATGACAAACTTAATACCTTTGTCCTTCAACCTGTTTGCGAGTAACTGCCAATCTTCCATTTCTAACACAACACCAATGTGCGGCACAGGTACGGCTTTGGTATCGACAGCATTGTGGTGAAGATTAAGTGTATTGGTTTCACCGATATTCGGATCGTAATGAATGACGAGCTGATGACCATACAAGTCAAAGTCGACCCATTCATTGCTGCTTCTCCCCTCTTTGCAATTAAGTACATCGGTATAGAAACGGCGCGATTCTTCAAGGTGACGGACAGGGATTGCAACATGAAATGGGGTCAGTGCCATAAATTATTCCTTCTCGTTAATTCAATCCTTTTAGTGTCATTTTAGAAACGAACTGAACGCTCGTTGCCCTAAATTCGATAAACATCCCGACAAACCATTGTTCCATCATTGCTTTCACGTTAGGTTAAATTCTCGGGCATTTATATTATGGGAAGTCCTGATGAGCATTGAAACTTGGCTTGCATTTTTAACCATCGCTTTTCTTGCGGCTGCTTCGCCGGGCCCCGCCATTTTGCTAGTGATGACACACTCACTGCGCGCCGGATGGAAGCACTCAATGTTCACCATCGCCGGGAATGTCACTGGGCTTTTTATTATGTCGAGTTTCTCTGTATTGGGCTTGAGTGCACTGGTGCTGAGCTCAGCGACTGCTTTCATGGTGATAAAAACCTTGGGGGCGTTATACCTGATGTACCTTGGCATTAAGATCTGGCGCAATGGGATGGAAATATCCCTTGATGATGTCGACACACGCAAGGCCAGTAAACGCCGTCATTTTTACCTGCAAGGTATACTGGTTGCGTTAACCAATCCGAAAGCGATTGTGTTTACCACTGCCCTTTTCCCTCAGTTTTTGACGATTGACCAACCACTCTTGCCCCAATTTTCTCTCTTGGTGATGACATTTATTACCTGCTCTATTACTTGCCTAAGTGCCTATGGATATTGGGGAGTGAAACTGATTACTCGTTCAAAAACCGTAATTGCATCTCGATGGTTACCGAGAACATTCGGAACAACATTTTTAGGTGCAGGACTCGCACTTGCCCTTACAGCACAACGTTAACAGGACGCTCGTCGACGCTAGCGAGACACCAATAACCCCGCAAGCACCAGTACCAACACAAACAAAAGTGCACTGAGTCCTTTCCAAAACGTCAGTGGGTCCTTCTCGATAAGTGGAAGGCTTTGCTGGTGCGTTTTGAAGCCCACTGGCGGTTTCTTTAAATCTTGCTCGAATTCAGACAGCACTTTATAGCGCGCAGAAGGGATGGGATGACAGGCCTTTTTCAAAGCAACATCAAACCAATCTGGGATATCAGGTCGGTAAACGGTCGCGGGAACATAATCCCCTCGCGCGGAAGCATTGGGATTCGACGCATTGACCTCCTTGCAAGGTAAGTGCCCTGTTAGCACCTCATAAATTGAGACACCAAGCGAAAATACATCAGATTCGGTGTTTGCTGCATTCCCTTTCAAATACTCAGGTGCCGCATAGTTTAGGTCGCCAACCACATAAGATTCTTCACGTTGACCTGCTAATTCTCCCATGCCTCCTGCCTGCGCCGTGCCATAGTCGATGAGCGTAACATTCAGATCCTTGTCCACCATCAGGTTGTCAGGTTTGATATCGCGGTGTACAACAGACATGCGTTGGAGCACGCGCATCGCGCGAATTGTGCCTTTTGCCAGCGTCCGAACTTCGGTCAGTGTGGGTCTTGGATTATCTAACATCCACTGCCTGAGCGTTACCCCATCGACATAGTCACAAACGTGGTAGAGAAATGGTGAGTGACGCGATCTAGGATGTATTTTCATCACCCCGCGTTGTTTTATCTGCTCACCTATCCACCCTTCTTGTACAAAGCCAGAGAGATAAACCGGATCATCGGCAAAGTTCTGTGATGGCATTTTAAGTACATACTGCTTACCGTCTAACTCGCTTCTCGCTAGGTAAATATGACTGCGACTGCCACTGTGTATCACTCTGGCAATGCGGTAGTGATCAATCTGCTGACCTTCTTTCAATACCGAGGGGATCCTTCGCCCGTCGATATCGTGCAATGCTTCATCCAGTGTCGGGGGCGGAACATTGTCAATGGACATCAAAAGACAAGTGATGTTGTCATCACTGCCTGCGTCAAGGGCGGCATCCGTTAAGGCGCGTGATATCGCCTCGAGATCGGCCTTGGCTTCGCCTTGGTGCTTCGCGGGCTTGGCTTTGGTTTGGGCTATTGCTTCATTAAGAAGCGACGTTAGCGCCTCTAACGACAAGGCATCATGAATGCCATCGGTTGTCATCAACAGCCAGTCACCTGCTTCGATGCCAACAGATTGATAATCCACGTTCAGATGGCTGTCGATTCCTAATGCACGCGTAAGGTAATGTGTTTCCTTGTGGGTATAACGACGATGATCTTCTGTAATTTGTTTTAGAACATGCTGCCGGAAAAGGTAGACCCGACAATCACCTGCATGAAAAAGGTGCGCAGTATTGGACTTAATCACAACTGCGCCGAAGGCAGCGACCATCGCATTCGACGCACTGCCTGCATGCTGCCCGTGATGATAAAGCCATTGATTAAGCGAGCGCAGTACCTTTCCCGCCGCATCTCGTGTCTTCCACGTCGCCGGTGTATCTAGGTAGTCGTTGATAAACTCCGTTACGCTCATTTCGCTGGCTTTCTGACTGACATTGCTGGAGCTCACACCATCTGCAATAGCAGCAACGACGCCCTTGTGTTTGAGCACATGCGTTTTCTTCGGAATACAGACAGCAAAGGCATCTTGATTGGGTGACTTCATACCCGCAATGGAATACCCGCCAGCATGAACGACAAGCTGGGAAGCAACATGGTATTGCTCCCCAGTGGATGTGTTCGGCGTTGCACTCAACGCCGATGTAGAGAGATTTTCTGGCTTCATCCGTTATGCTTTCGCCACATCAATCATGGTAATGCTGCCATCATCATTCACTTCTGCGATTTGACCAGATGGTTCTTCCATAAAGAGTAGTGTGATAAAGCCAATAACCGCTGTACCTGCAATGATATAAAAGAAGGTGCTGTACTCCACCAGTGACAGAATCGTTAAATATGTCACCGCTCCCACGTTACCATAGGCCCCCGTCATACCCGCGATTTGCCCTGTCATTCTGCGCTTAATCAACGGCACTGCTGCAAACACCGCACCTTCGCCCGATTGCACAAAGAACGAACATCCCATCGCCGCTATAACAGCCAGCCAAACTGGCCATGCGCTGTCTACCAACCCCATAACAAAATAACCCACTGCAAGACCCGCGGTTAAAATCAGCAGCGTGGGTTTGCGTCCGAACTTGTCTGATAACCAACCACCACCAGGGCGAGACATCAGATTCATGAAGGCGTACGCCGACGCCACCATACCCGCAATAACCGGTGTTAACTCAAAGGTTTCAGCAAAGAACAATGGCAGCATGGAAACCACCGCCAGTTCGGAGCCAAAGGTCGCAAAATACAGGACATTCAATACCGCTACTTGTTTGAACTTGTACTGATGCAATTCGGGCACTGGCTTTTCAAACACATGCTTGTTCACCTTCCATACCTGTGAGGCATCGAACAAGTAAATAGCAGCCAACAACAAATAGATAATGGTCACCGTACTGTCAGTGAACATACCAATACCTGTTGGTGAGAGTTTCCACGCAAGCAAAGCAAGTGCGGCATACATTGGCACTTTCATAACCAGCAGCAAGTAGAAGTCGCCTTTTGACGTCACTTCCATTGCTCCCGCTTTTTTCGGTTTATAGTACGTCGCGCCTTTAGGGGTATCGGTAACATTGCGGTAAAACACGACCGAGAAGAACAAGCTCATAAAGCCTGTAATCGCCATTGCATAACGCCAACCATTTTCACCACCAAAAATCACGGCAACGGTTGGCAACGTAAAGGCAGCGGCCGCAGAGCCAAAGTTACCCCAGCCACCATAGATACCTTCCGCCGTGCCAAGCTCGTTATGCGGGAACCATTCAGACACCAAACGGATCCCAATAACGAAGCCTGCTCCAATTAGACCCAGTGCAAATCTCGCGATAGCTGCCTGTACAAAGTTGTCTGAGAGGGCAAAAACAAAACAGGGAATGGAACAGACAGCAAGCAGCAATGAGTAGACCAAACGTGGACCATACTTGTCCGTCAGCATGCCTACTAAAACACGGGCAGGAATGGTGAAGGCAACATTGAGTATCAACAAGGTTTTAATTTCTGCTGTTGTTAACCCAAGGGATTCCTTTACGGATTGTAAGAGAGGGGCAAAGTTAAACCACACGACAAACGTAATAAAAAACGCAAACCAACTTAGGTGGAGTATTTTCATCTTTCCCTGAAAAGAAAAGATTTTAAACTTTTCGCTTCCTGACATTTCGACTTCCTCATCAAGTAATAAAATCCTGTACCGTGAATTAAAAATTCACAGCAAAATAACTTTTAATTTTTTCAGTGCGTGTTTTAAACGTTTTATTTCAGACCGATTTGTATTTCTCCGTTTTCACGCCTGATTGGATACGTTGGAATTGAAACGGCCTCGTCTTCAATGCACTGGCCGCTATCTAGACAAAAATGCTGTTTGTACAAAGGCGATGCAATCACTCTTTTATCGCCAATTGAGCCGATAATGCCTCGAGAAAGCACATTGGCTTTTCCTACAGGATCATAATTATCAATGGCATATAAATTATCCGTTCTTCCACAGAGAAATATCGCGACTTGGCTTTCCCCTAGTCGTGCACAAACACCTGTGTTCTTTATCAATTCTTCCTGCCTGCAAATCGTTTTCCACTGCATCATTGTGCTTACCTCCTAACCTTCAACCGTGACGACATCAATACGCTCTGAGGTGACATCTGCTACATCAATAACCGCCGGAATACGCTGACCACGCACAGTTTGATATTTGAGGCTTTCATCAGCCAATTCGCTGTTAATGTAATGGCGGAAACGTTTAAGCTTCTCGGGCGAATCAATGGTTGTCTTCCATTCGCATTGGTATTGCCCAAGGCTCGCTGCCATTTCTTTTTCTAACTCTTCACCAATACTGAGCTTGTCTTCAATCACGACTTGTTTCAGGTAATCCAATCCGCCTTCCAAGTTCTCTAGCCAAACGGACGTTCGTTGCAGTCTGTCTGCGGTGCGGATATAGAACATCAGAATACGGTCGATATATTTGATCAGGGTTTCCCTGTCTAAGTCCGACGCAAAAAGGTCTGCATGACGAGGACGCATTCCGCCGTTGCCGCACACATAAAGGTTCCAGCCGTTTTCGGTGGCAATAATGCCAATATCTTTTGATTGAGCCTCGGCACATTCGCGCGTACAACCCGAAACCGCAAATTTGAGTTTGTGAGGTGAGCGAAGGCCTTTGTAGCGATTCTCTACATCAATGGCGAAACCTACGCTGTCATCGACACCATAGCGACACCAGGTAGAACCCACGCAGGATTTAACTGTTCGTACTGATTTTCCGTAAGCATGGCCCGTTTCAAAGCCAGCATCGACGAGAATACGCCAGATTTCAGGGAGTTCGTGTAATTGCGCGCCGAACAAATCGATACGTTGTCCGCCAGTGATTTTGGTGTAGAGGTTGTACTGCTTTGCTACCTGCCCAAGAACTATAAGTTTATCCGGTGTAATTTCACCACCTGCAACACGTGGAACCACTGAATACGTCCCGTCTTTTTGCATATTCCCAAGGTATATATCATTGGTGTCTTGCAAGCCTATATGCTCTTCTTTCAGCACGTAATCGTTCCAGAAAGACGCAAGAATAGAACCGATGGCAGGCTTACAGATATCACAGCCCAAACCGTCTCCATGACTGTCTAGCAATTCATCAAACGTCTTTGCTTTAGTGATGCGAACAATGTCCACCAGCTCTTGGCGGGTGAAGTGAAAGTGTTCACAGATATCGTTGTTAACCTCATGCCCTAATGCAGCGAGCTCAGTATCCATCACTTGTTTCGCCAGCGCAGAGCACCCTCCACACCCTGTTGAGGCTTTCGTACACGCTTTCAGATCCGCCATGTTGGTGCAGCCTGACGCGACGGCTTCTTTAATGTCGCCTTTCGTCACGTCGTAACACGAACACACCTGCGCGGTATCTGGCAGATTCGCCAAACCTGCCGCCCCGGAATCGGCTTCTGTTGCCCCATCAGAAAGCAGAAGCACAGAAGGAAATTCAGGTAACGGCAAATCATTTAGCATGGTTTGCAGAAGGTTCGGATAGCTCTCTGTGTCACCAACCAACACAGCACCCAGAAGCTTTTTACCGTCTTCCGACACGATGATCCGTTTGTATACCTGCTCAATGCCGTCGGAAAAGGTGTAGAACTGCGCACCAGGCGTGCTGCCTTGTGCATCACCGATACTTGCCACATCAACACCCAGCAGCTTGAGCTTGGTGCTCATGTCAGCACCTTTAAATGCGGCGTCTTCATCGCAAATGTGTGCCACAGCCACTTTTGCCATTTGATAGCCAGGTGCAACCAAACCAAAAATGCGTCCTTCCCAAAGTGCGCACTCACCGACAGCATAGATATCTGCGTCGCTGGTTTGGCAGGTATCGTTAATCACGATACCGCCGCGTTCACCTGTCTCAAGTTCGTGCGCTTTCGCAAGGCTATCTTGAGGGCGAATACCCGCCGAAAACACCACGAGATCGGTTTCTAAAGCGGAGCCATCAGCAAAAGTCAGTTTGTAGCGGCATTCATCACCGCTCAAAATTTCAGTCGTCGCTTTCTCGGTGTGGACCTTCACGCCAAGGGCTACAATTTTTTCCTTCAGCAGCTCACCGCCACCTTCATCCAACTGAACGGCCATTAAACGCGGCGCAAACTCGACCACATGCGTTTCAACCCCCATCTGTTTCAACGCATTTGCAGCTTCTAGCCCAAGTAAGCCACCGCCAATCACCACTCCCACTTGGCTGGTTTCGCCCGAGGCTTGAATCGCTTCTAGATCCTCAATGGTGCGGTAAACATGACAATGCGATTGGTCATTTCCTTTAATCGGAGGAACAAACGGATAAGACCCTGTTGCCAGCACCAATTTGTCGTAAAAAACTTCACGACCTTTGTCCGTCACGACACACTTGCTCTCACGTTGAATCGCCACCACTTTCTCGTTAAGAAAATAGTGAACGCCTTTTTCGTCATAGGCTTCTTCGCTCGTCAGCATCAAATCTTCTGCTGCATTCCCAGCAAGGAAGCTGCTTAACTGGACACGGTCATAAGCAAGTCTTGGTTCTTCCGAAAACGTGGTGATTTCAAAGTCACCGTTTGTGTTTCTGTCACAGAGCTCATCAATAAACCTGTGTCCGACCATGCCATTCCCGACAACAACAATACGCAACTTTTCCATTTATATTCCTTCCTATGCCGACAGTTGTTCGATTTCTTCTTGAGTTTGAGTCACGAACCAACTGAGTTCTGAAGACAACGAAACCACCTCGCCCACAACAATGAGCGAGGGAGATACGAGATTCTTTCCTTGAATAGCAGTCAACACGTCAGACAGGGTTGAAACAAAAACGCGTTGGTTGACCGAGCAGCCTTTTTCGATCACAGCGATGGGCATTGAAGGAGACATTCCCTCAGCCATAAGCTTCTCTGTGATGAACTGGAGCTTGGAAAGCCCCATGTAGAAAACGAGGGTGTGATTCAAAGAAGCAAGGGCTGACCAGTTTGAAGACAGATCTTTTTCGGCATGCGCAGTGACCAAGGTGCAGCCTTGTGACAAACCACGATGTGTCAGAGGAATACCCGCGTAGCTCGTGCAGCCAGATGCGGCGGTAATGCCCGGAATAACCTCTACATTGACACCAGCGTCTCGCAGCACTTTCATTTCCTCGCCGCCGCGGCCAAATATGAAAGAATCGCCACCTTTTAATCGACAAACCGTGCGACCTGCGCTCGCTTCAGCCACGAGTATGTCGTTAATCTTGTCTTGCGGGACACTGTGCAAACCTTTAGCTTTGCCCACATAAATCAGAGCTTTGCCGCTTGGAATCAAGTCAACAATTTCACTGCTAACTAAACGGTCGTAAACCACCACATCAGCACTTTGTATGCATCGATAGGCTTTCATGGTCAGCAGTTCAGGATCACCGGGACCAGCACCGACCAAAACAACACGTCCTTTTGGTCTCCCGCCTCTCGCCCGCCGTGTTGACGTGCGCCATTGAGATATCGACGGTTGCGCGTCGCTCACGCACTCTTCTAAAAACCTCTTGGACATCCATGCCACCAAATTTCACGAAACAATTGATGAAGAGGTATCAGCAAATTGGATGCCACATCAGAATTAATTCTAAAGAAAAAAATTAAATGGCTGTTTTAAGTATAAATAAACGACTTCTCCTTTAATTTTTTAATCAATTGCACGAATAGCGTCATGTCTTCACTCCGCACAAATAGAGTGCAATAAAAAACAGAAGTCGCACCATTTAAATTCATCACAAGGTGCAAGAACATGCATTTGCACCATTCTGAATTCAAACTTTTCTCAAACTTTATTATTAACTTTTCAATAAACAGGGAATTGCATCCATATATTTGTTCGCATCTTTCAAGTTGGCTTAGTAGTTGCAGAAGATGTTGTTAGAACTGTTCAGCTAAATATTTGGTGCAAACGTGCAGAGTCAAAAGAAATCAGAATTAGAAACCACACTGAGTCAAAACAACACATCAACATGGAAAAAAACCACCTGCGCATATTGCGGTGTCGGTTGCGGTGTTGAAGCAAGAATGACTCCCCAAGGAAAGCTAGAGGTGCGCGGTGATGAAGCGCACCCTGCAAACTTTGGACGACTGTGCTCAAAAGGACTTGCCCTAGGTGACACCGTCACAACAAACGGAAGACTTCTTGAGCCGTCAATCAATGGCGACGCTGTTTCCTGGGATCAGGCTTTGACGCACGTAGCAACATCGTTCAACGACATCATTGAACAACATGGACCCGACTCAGTTGCCTTTTATGTGTCAGGCCAGTTGCTAACTGAAGACTATTACGTTGCCAACAAATTGATGAAAGGATTCATCGGCAGTGCCAACATCGACACCAACTCTCGACTGTGCATGGCATCAACGGTTGTAGGGCACAAACGTGCGTTTGGTGAAGATTGTGTTCCCGGTAACTATGAAGATTTGGAATTGGCCGATTTGGTGGTTCTCACAGGCTCAAATCTCGCTTGGTGCCACCCAGTACTGTATCAACGTCTTAAGACAGTAAAGGAGAAACGAGGCACGAAGGTTGTGGTCATCGACCCAAGAGAGACAAACTCCTGTGACATTGCGGACCTCCACCTTCCTCTGTTTCCCGGCAGTGACATTGCCCTGTTTAATGGTTTGCTGGCTTACCTTTCAAAACTAAATCAAGTAAACCGAGACTATATTGACCTGCAAACAGAGGGTTTTGATGAAGCTCTTCAACAAGCCAAGCGTTTTTCGACTATCACTGCAGTGGCTTTGGCCACTGGCTTAAAAACCTCAGACATTGAAACCTTCTATGATTGGTTTCGGATAACGCCAAGGACCGTCACCGTTTTCTCTCAAGGCGTGAACCAGTCGACGAGCGGGTCAGATAAAGTAAACAGCATTCTCAACTGCCACCTAGCAACAGGGCGAATTGGAAAGGCAGGAAGCACGCCATTTTCAGTCACCGGACAACCAAATGCCATGGGCGGTCGCGAAGTCGGCGGGCTGGCAAACACGCTTGCAGCGCACATGGAGTTTGGTAACGCCGAGCACGCATCCCTTATTCAAACGTTTTGGGACAGCCCTACATTGGCACAACAACCGGGATTAAAAGCCATCGATATGTTTGACGCGATAGAGTCAGGTCAGATTAAAGCTGTCTGGATCATGGCAACCAACCCCGCCGTTAGCTTGCCAGAGAGTGAACGCATTAATCTTATCCTTGCCAATTGTCCAATGGTTGTGGTTTCAGATTGCATTGCCGAAACGGATACCACAAAGCATGCGAACGTCCTTTTGCCCGCCCAAGGATGGAGCGAAAAATCCGGAACAGTTACCAACTCAGAACGACGGATTTCACGTCAACGACGAATCATGCCTTCCCCCGGCCAAGCCAAACCAGATTGGTGGATCATCAGCGAAGTCGCGAAACGCATGGGCTTTTACAGCGCGTTTAATTACCAAACAGAGCATGACATTTTTATTGAGTACGCCAAGCAAACAGAACTGGCCAATACCGAGGAACACACACGCAGGCAGTTAAATTTGAGCGGTTTTGCTGGAATGTCCGCACAGGCCTATAACGACTTAATGCCAACACAATGGCCAGTGTCTCGAGAAAAGGACGCTGAAAGATTGTACGAGGATGGCCAATTTTCAACGCCAAACCGGAAAGCACGCTTTGTCGCTGTCGATTTACAACCAACGGCTTCAACCGTCTCTGAACGGTACGGATTGATGCTGAATACTGGGCGAATCAGAGACCAATGGCACACAATGACACGCACCGGACTCTCCGCTGCGCTAAATCTGCACGATCCTGAACCCATGCTGGACATGCACCCTTTTGATGCGTCCGATCGCGGTATCAAGGATAAACAGCTTGTAAAAGTATTCAGTGAATGTGCATCTCAGATTTTCAGAGTCAACGTGACCAGTAAAAGTGCTGTCGGCCAATGTTTCGCCCCCATCCACTGGAACCGAACAAACGGATCAGGCGGCCTCGTTGATGCGCTCATTCCGGCTAACACAGACCCTTACTCTGGACAGCCTGAATTTAAAGCAACCCCGATAGAAGTGAAGTCCCTTGCAATCCAAGCAACCTTGGATGTCGCTTTAACGTCCGCACTACGTTCGGATTTTATCAATGACATTGAGCCTCAGTACTGGACGAAACGAAAAGTGGATGGTGGCTATCTCTATCGGCTTGAGTTTGCGGAGAAGAGGGAGGATGTCTATGAGAGATTTAACAGACTGCTTCATGAAAAAAAGCGAACGTCGATCGTTTCTTGCAAATCGCACAGCATACTTGGCGTTATCACGCTCTCTGAGTCAAGCAATATGGCCTATGTAATTAGCGACACACAAGCCGAGCATATAGAAACGGATGTGTCGGTATTACTGTCTTCAGACTTTGCACTTCCCGATGTCCATGCATTTCTCAATGGAACGCTGAAAGCACCATCCCCCACGATTTGTACCTGTAAGCAAGTGAAACAGGCAGATATCGAGACCGCTTTCTTTGAAAAGGGTGCATGTTCGGTAGAAAAGATCTGCGAGATGACACAAGCGGGGAAAGGATGCGGAAACTGTATCTCCGAAGTGGGGCGTTGCGTGAACCAACTGCTTAACGACACCTCTTTGAAAATTGATTGTGCCAGCAGGTAGCGGTATTACGATAAGGTGAAAACGCCCAATGGCCTTCATTGGGCGCTTTGATGTGCGTAACCTTCCACCCTTAGTTCTAAGATGGTCGATACGCTAAGTGCTAATTTCCAACGAGGGTTAAAGCTTAAATTGGCCCACGAGTTTGAGGAGTCGGCTTGAAAGTTGCGCCAACTCGTCACCTGCATAAGCAATCTGAGCCGCACTTTCCGTCCCTTGCGCTACCACATCGTTAATGTTGTTGACGTTTCGGTTAATTTCTTGAGACACGGAATACTGCTCATTTGCAGCACTTGCTATCTGTATATTCATATCTGTAATTGCTGAGACCGCGCTGCGAATTTCATTCAGCGCATCACCTGCACTTCTCACCTCAACGACGCAACCATCTGTGGTGGTTTGACTTCTGCCCATCACTTCAACAGCCGCTTTTGCCTGCTGCTGAAGGTCCTCAATGATACCCTGAATCTCAGTAGTAGAAGATTGAGTGCGACTCGCAAGCGTACGGACCTCATCAGCAACTACGGCAAATCCTCTACCTTGCTCTCCCGCTCGCGCCGCTTCAATTGCGGCATTTAACGCCAAAAGGTTAGTTTGGTCTGCAATATTCCGAATCACCTCAAGCACTGAACCGATTGTTTGGCTGTCGCGCTCAAGATGATTTATCGTGGCTGATGTTTCGCGAATTTCACTTTCCAAGTTATCGATCATTGAAATAACGCGTTCGACCACGGTGCTACCCGCATCTGTAGATTGATTCGCCCGCTCTGCGGCATCTGCGGCTAGCGTGGCATGTTGAGCAACCTCTTGTACCGTGGCTGTCATTTCATTCATCGCAGTTGCCACTTGCTCAGTCTCACCTTGCTGTTGTGCGGCACTTGATCGACTCGCATTTGTGATACTCGACATTTCTTCTGCGGACGTTGCTAAGGTGTTAGTTGCATCAAGGACTTGCTGCATAGTCCCATGAATCTTTTGAGCAAACTGATTAAAGGCAGTGGACAGCTCACCGATTTCATCGTGACTGTTCACCTCGATGCGCTGTGTTAAATCCCCTTCACCCTGAGCAATATCCTGCATGGCGCGTGTCGTTGACACGATGGGCTTCGTGATACCATGTGCAATAACGAACGCCACAACGATTCCGATAATCAGCCCAATTATCGCTAGCATTGTCAGTTCAAGTGAAATCTCATTCAAGCTAGCCTCGGAATGCGTTCTGTCCATAGCAATCGCTAAGACACCTAAACGTTTACCTGAGAAATCTTCTACAGACTTCATGTACAACGCATGGGGAATGCTTTCAAGATCAACGACAGCTTCAAACTCTTCACCCGCCATTATACTCGAAAGCAAAGCGGTCTCGCTTAGCTTGGGCGTGTGAAACGTACCTCCAAAAGACTTGAAACCGCCGGCGTCTGGCAGGATTAACGCAATTGCCGCGTTATGCCTTTCTTGGAATCGTTCAAAGAACGGTTGACCGAATGACATCCCAAACTCAATCGAACCAATATGGTCATTTTGATAGAAAACGGGAGAAACGCCTCGGATACCAAGACCTGCAACCCCATTTTCTAAGCCTTGAACGCTCTCTTTATTACGATTTGTCTGAACAACCGTTTCACGAAAACCAGACAAATCGTCACCGAATTTCGTTGGCTGATGAACACGCAAAAATGAGGTCGCCGGTGGCGTATGAAACTGGAATTGTTCAACAGAAAAGGATTGTTTTAACGGTAAGAATACGTGCTGGCTTATTTGATTGAGTTTGTCACGGTCGCCGTCTGCAAACGCCTGTTGTGCATCAGGCATATTTGCCACTACGGTCGATAATGCAACAGCCAAATGGGCAGACGACCCAATTTCCGAAATAGCGGCTGAATACAGCTTTTCTAGCTCGCGACGCTCTCCCTCTTTTATTAGCTGCGAAAACTCAGTTAAGACAACAGCTAACACCGCCCCCGTTAGAATGACTAACAAGGTACATATACTCAACACAATGCGAGTGCCAATTTTAAATCGAGATAGCATGACTCTCTCCATATAACAGCTACCTAAAAAGGCACTATATAAAGACAAAGAGCTAATTTTTATAGAGAATCCACAATTTTAGTAATGACATTTGAACCCTCGTTGCAAGATTAAAAATTAGGCAACACAAGGGTTGCAACCCAAGTAAATATCGTGCAGGTCGCAAATATCTGATATCAATTACCTTATTAATTACATTTTTGTATACATAAACAAAAAAAGGCAGCTCTTCAGCTGCCTTTTCAATCTTCATCGCGTGCAATTACTTTTTCTTGCGCTTATCGGTAATTTCCCACTTACCGTCAATGTACAAACCCGTCCAACCAGATGGTTTGCCATCTTCTTCTGTACGCACGTAGTTTTCTTTGCTCTTACGGCTAAAGCGAACCACTGCCTTACGACCATCAGGGTCTTCAGAAGGTGCATCTGCAAGATATTTAAACTTGTCATGCAAACGATCTTTGAAACGTGCAAGCTCTTCCACTAAAGGCGCGCGGGTTTCGCGTGATTTAGGGAAGTTACTCGCCGCCAAAAACAGACCGGAGGCACCGTCACGAAGCACAAAGTACGCATCTGAGTTTTCACAAGGCAACTCTGGGAAATGCACTGGGTCTTCTTTTGGTGGCGCAACTTCGCCGTTTTTCAGGATCTTACGTGTGTTCTTACATGTCTCACTAGTACAGTCCATGTATTTACCGAAACGGCCATTTTTAAGGACCATATCAGAACCACACTTGTCGCACTCGACAACCGGACCTTCGTAGCCTTTCAGCTTGTACTCGCCCTTCTCAACCAAGTAACCGTCACAGCTTGGGTTGTTACCACAAACATGCAGCTTACGAGATTGGTCGATCAAGTATGCGTCCATTGCCGTTTCACACTTCGGACAACGCTTTTTCGCACGCAGCGCGGCAGTTTCAACGTCTTCTTCCAAAACGTTAACAATGCCTTCTTCGTCCATCAGGTTGATCGTGGTTTTACAGCGTTCCTTTGGTGGCAACGCATAACCAGAACAACCCAGGAATACGCCTGTCGAAGCGGTACGGATACCCATCTTGCGTCCACACGTAGGACAGTCAATATCCGTCAGTACGATGCTGTTAGGCTTCATACCGCCTTCACCTTCCTCAAGCTCTGCTTTACCTAAATCGTCGGTAAATGCTTTGAAGAAGTTGTTCAGGACTTTTTTCCAATCTTCATTGCCCATGGCGATTTGGTCAAGCTGACCTTCCATGCGCGCTGTAAAATCGTAGTCCATCAAATCTGCGAAGCTGTCATCGAGGCGATCAGAAACAATCTCACCCATTTTTTCCGCATAGAAGCGACGCTGCTCAACACGCACATAACCACGATCTTGAATCGTCGAAATGATTGCAGCGTAAGTTGATGGTCGGCCAATGCCGCGCTTCTCAAGTTCTTTAACCAAAGCAGCTTCTGTAAAGCGCGCTGGCGGCTTCGTGAAGTGTTGCTTAGGGTCAACCTTGTCTAGAGACAGAATCTCGCCCACATCAACGTGTGGAAGCGTTGTGTCTTCGTTTTTACCCATTGGACGCTGTACGCGAGTCCAACCGTCAAAACGTAACGTACGTCCTTTCGCTTTCAGCGTGAACTCACCGGCTTGCACAGTGATGGTGCTTGAGTCGTATTTCGCTGGCACCATCTGGCAAGACACAAATTGACGCCAAATGAGATCGTAAAGGCGGTGTGCATCAGGATCCATACCTTGCAGATCGTCAGCTTTCACATCGATGCTAGAAGGACGAATTGCTTCGTGCGCCTCTTGAGCATTGCCTTTCGAGCCGTAAACGATTGGCGCACCTGGCAAGTAGTTTTCACCGTATTCGCCGCCAATAAATGCGCGTGCTGATTCAACGGCTTCTTTGCTCAAGTTAGTTGAGTCGGTACGCATATAGGTAATGTAACCTGCTTCGTACAGACGTTGCGCCAGCATCATGGTCTTCTTCACGCCAAAGCCCATACGGGTGCTCGCTGCTTGTTGCAACGTTGACGTAATGTAAGGTGCAGATGGCTTACTCGTCGTCGGACGGTCTTCGCGGTCAGTGACTTTGTAAGTCGCCTTTTTCAGCGCATCTGTCGCGGCCATTGCTTGCGCTTCGTTCAGCGGTTTGAACGCCTCACGATTTTGCTGAGCAACCACCAAACGCAACACGTTTTGGCTCGCTGTCGTAGTGTCTGAGTGAATATCCCAATATTCTTGCGGGATAAACGCTTTGATCTCGTGCTCACGTTCTACCAGCAGTTTTACCGCTACTGACTGAACACGACCTGCAGACAAACCACGTGCAACTTTTTTCCAAAGTAGCGGCGAAACCATGAAGCCAACAACACGGTCAAGGAATCGACGCGCTTGCTGCGCGTTTACGCCATCCATATTCAGTTCGCCAGGAGATTGGAACGCCTGTTGGATTGCGTTTTTGGTAATTTCGTTGAACACAACGCGTTTGAAACGGCTTTCGTCGCCACCGATAATTTCCCGCAGGTGCCAAGCAATGGCTTCCCCTTCGCGGTCCAAATCCGTTGCGAGATAAACGTAATCCGCCTTTTCAGCTAACGCTTGTAGTTCGGCAACAACTTTCTCTTTGCCTGGTAGAATTTGATAGTTCGCTTTCCAGTCGCGATAAGGATCAACGCCCATTTTGTTGATCAACGCATTTTTCTCTTTGTCTTTTTTAATGCGTTCTTTGTCTTCCGTGCTCAACCCTTTGGTTGAGATAGGCGTTGCTTTCTTGCCGCCTTGTGCGGCGCCGGTAGGCAGATCTCGAACATGACCTACACTCGATTTAACGATGAAGTCTTTGCCCAGATACTTATTAATCGTTTTTGCCTTTGCCGGGGACTCCACGATAACGAGAGATTTACCCATAGTGACCAATACGCCCTCGCGTTAAAAATTCATTTAGTAGTTCAAATCGCATGCAAAACTTTAAGGCACGCTACTGACGCTTTTTTTAATATTGAGCGACTCGATCGGAATATCAACCAGTTTCTTTATTATTTCCCCTGATTGATTGCTGCTTCTCCAGTTGTAAAAAATCTGTAAACAGTATTCTTGACCTTCCGGAGGCTTAGCGTAGTCTCACTTTTGCAAGCGCGCTAATCATTACCATTGACCAACAGCAATATGCCATTCGTCTTCAAAATTTTCTGGCTTGGCTCACACTAAGCCTCACCAAAGGTGACGAATTCAACAATTTACATGTCACGTGCCCATTTTCTTTCAAAGGCGTTATACTGCCGCTTTTCGTACCTAAGCATTCGAGATATTTATGTCACAGAAAGCCCCGATCAGCGCCGAAGAGCTGCTGAATATCGCCAATCAAATGATCCGAGATCACGATGAGTACCTAGAAGGTATGCACGCGGAATCAGTGGAAGAAAAGGCTGGCGTAATGGTATTTAAAGGTGAGTACTTCTTGGACGAAAACGGACTACCGACTCCAAAAACAACGTTAGTATTCAACATGTTTAAGTATCTGGCTCATCAGCTTTCAAAGCAATACACAATTAAGTGATCGATGCCTTACAAAAAATGCCACCGCAATTCGGTGGCATTTATTCACTCAGCAAATTACCCTTCAAATACCGCGGTATCTTTTTCTTTTTTGATTTGTGAAGAACCGTTGCCATCTTGGTCTTTTCCACCACGTCCTTTCGGATCTGGACCATAACGATTTGGTCCTGGCGTACCATCTTTCAGGCCAAGTTCGACGAGCGAAAATATCATTCCAATAATTGGAACGACAAGAATTAGTGCCCAGTACAAACTCAAGTCTCTGTCTTGAATTCTCTTAATACTGAGAGCTAACGACCCAAAAAACGCTGCGTATTGACCGATCGGGCTGATGATGCCGTAAGACACGCCATTAATCAGCTCATAGGCCGCAGGGATACACAGGATCAGCAACGGTATTTGATACAGCCACCAATCTCGCCTACGTATGCGTCCACGAAGGGAAAACAGCATTTTCAGTTGATTCATCTACACTCCTAAACTATTGGTCGCTGGCCACGGCTGATCCACTTAAGCAGAACGCGATCTAACGCATCTGCCGAAGCTCCAGCCAATTTTTCTGCCAGCTTTTTACGCTGAACGTATTTCACGCTCAGAACATCTTTTTCTTTCACCACAGACACCAAGTAATCGTCACTGGTGCCAATGCTATCTATCAGGCCCAACGGCAGAGCTTGATTCCCAAACCAATGCTCACCTGTCGCGACTTTCTCCAACTCCAGAGATGGGCGATGGTCAGCAATGAAGTCTTTAAACAAAGTGTGAGTTTCTTCCAACTCAGTCATGAATTTTTCACGCGCTTTGTCGGTATTCTCACCAAACATAGTCAGTGTACGTTTGAACTCACCTGCGGTAAGTTGCTCAAACTCAATATCATGTTTTTTCAACAGTTTGTTGAAGTTTGGCAGTTGGGCAATGACGCCGATTGAGCCAACCACAGCAAAGGGTGCAGCGATAATTTTATCGGCAACGCACGCCATCATATAGCCGCCGCTAGCCGCCACTTTGTCGACAGAAACGGTCAGCGGAATACCTGCTTGTTTAATGCGATCGAGCTGGGAAGACGCAAGGCCATACGCATGTACCATACCGCCACCGCTTTCCAAACGCACTAATACTTCATCGCCCTCTTTGGCAACCGATAGAACCGCGGTAACTTCTTCACGTAGGGCTGTGACTTCACGCGCATCAATGCTGCCCTTAAAGTCCAACACAAACACATGCGGTTTTCGGCTCGACTCCAAAGAGGCTGTATCCGTCATTTTCTTTGCCTCGGCTTTTGCTTCTTTTGCCTTGGCTTTTTCCGCTTTCTTTTCCGCTTTGTCTCGCGCTTTTAAAGCTGCTTCGTCATAAAGATGCGATTCCATTGAATGCACGAGATCTTTATGATTTTCAGTCAAGTTAGTGATTTCCAGATCACCCTTTTGTCCCTGTTTACCACCTGCACTTTTCGCAATAATTAATACCGCAATAACTGCAACGGCAAACGTCAACACTTTGGCAAGAAATAGCCCGTAATCCAGCAAAAATTCCAAACTCTGTTCCTCGTTTTTTCTTTTATATCCAAGCGACCTTCAAAAGGCTGAGGCACTTACTTTTAGCCGTGTGACCTATTCTATACCCAAACAATGCCAATATGCAGTTTTCAAAGGAATTGAATAGCCTGCTCAGCCCGCTAATTTCGCATTGACTGGTTGTTTCAGCCATTAAGAGCATCTTACAATGATGACTGTTGAGATGAACAGACAGCAATGTCGATGATAAAAGGAATATTGTAACGTGGAGTATCAAATAGCAGCCAACGCACTGGCAGGTAAAGTCATTTTGGTGACCGGTGCTGGAGATGGAATTGGTCGTCAGGCCGCGCTCAGTTACGCTCAACACGGCGCAACCGTTATATTGCTCGGCCGTACAGTGAAGAAACTGGAAGGCGTTTACGATGAGATTGAAGCCGCAGGGGGCCCACAACCTGCCATTATCCCTCTGGATATGTTAGGGGCAACGCGTCAGCATTATATTGATATGGCGGATACGATTGAGCAACAATTCGGTCGACTTGATGGTGTATTGCACAACGCAGGCTTACTGGGTGTACTCAGCCCCTTTGATCAGATTGAAGAAAAAGCCTACGACGAAGTCATGCAAGTCAATGTCAAAGCGACCTTCTTAATGACGCAAGCTATCATGGCGTTGATTCAAAAATCAGAAGATGGGCGTATTGTTTTCACATCCTCGACCGTTGGTCATTCCGGTCGCGCGTTCTGGGGTACGTATGCCATATCTAAATTCGCGACAGAAGGCATGATGCAAGTGTTAGCGGATGAACTAAGCAATACAACAGTGAAAGTTAACGCCATCAATCCTGGTGGTACTCGCACTAAAATGCGTGCATCCGCTTTCCCGGCTGAAGATGCCAACAACCTTAAAACGCCACTAGATATTATGCCATTGTATCTTTACCTCATGGCACCGGAAGGCAAAGACGTTAACGGTCAGTGCATTGACGCACAACCTAAGTGATTTTCTGTTCCACTGAAACGACAAAAGCCAGCATTTCTGCTGGCTTTTTTGTAGTGTAACAAACGTATTAGCGCGGTTTGCGGTTATTCGTTTGCTTCTGGCGAGAAGACGATTGGCCTGAAGATTTGCCCGCAGGCTTACCAGGACGACCACCGCCAACACGTTTACCTTGTGCAGGTTTACCTTGAGCAGGCTTACCTGGCTGACCACTACGACGAGTGCTACGAGGTTTACGCGTTTCACCTGATTCAACACGCTCTTCATGACGACGAACAGCGCGGCGAATTTTCTGGTTACGAGATTTACGCTTCTTGGTTTCGGTTTCCAAGAAGGTTTCTTTCTCAGCTCGAAGGTCTACCATTTCACGCAGGTAGTTCACCTCTTCCAGCCCCAATTCCATCCAACCGCCACGAGGCAGTTCTTTGTTCAGGTAAATATCACCGTAACGGACACGCTTCAGTCGGCTTACGGTTACGCCTTGTGTTTCCCACAAACGGCGGACTTCACGGTTACGACCTTCGGTGATAACAACGTAGAAAGTATGGTTTGAACCTTCACCACCGGCGTATAACACGTCTTCAAAGCGCGCTTCACCGTCTTCCAGTTGAACACCACGAACCAGGTTCTTAACCATTTGTTCGTTTACTTCACCAAATACGCGAACCATGTATTCACGTTGTACTTGGCGGCTTGGGTGCATCAGACGGTTTGCTAACTCACCATCAGTAGTGAATAGCAACATACCTGAAGTATTCGCATCCAGACGGCCTACAGCAACCCAACGTGCGCCATTTAGACGAGGTAGGCGATCAAAGACGGTACGACGACCTTCTGGGTCGCTACGCGTACACAGTTCACCTTCTGGTTTGTTGTACGCCAACACACGACATACTTGCTCAGAAGAAGCGGCGATCTGCACGCTATGACCATCAACACGTACGTGAGCGGTAAGGTCTTCTAGACGATCACCCAACTTTGCTACAGCACCGTTGATGCTAACTCGACCAGCTTGAATCATGCTCTCGATTTCACGACGAGAACCTAGACCAGCACGTGCTAGTACCTTCTGTAATTTTTCGCTCATTTACTGATACCTTACTGTCGCCTTCACAGGCGTCGATGTCGGAAAAAAAAGCTCTAGATTCGGAAACTTTATTGAATCTGAGGCAACGGCATATTATGCCAGTGTGCAAGGCCGTACACCAAACGTTTTCGTTTTACCGACATACAACAGAAATGGAAATTAAACTTTGCATGTTTGCGTACAGCACTGCACGAAACGCAACGTGTAATTCCAGCTTTAACAACAAGCTTATTCAAACGGCGCAGGATCGCCTGTACCACGACGGAGAATAACAGGCTCATCGTCGCTCATATCAATCACTGTTGTAGGCTGCTCACCGAGATACCCGCCGTTAAGAATACAATCCACAGCGTGTTCCAATTGGTCGCGAATCGCTTCTGGATCAGATTCGGTATAGTCGTTACCCGGTAGAATTAATGACGTCGACATCATTGGTTCGCCCATCGCTTCCAGCAAATCTAAAGCGATCTTGTTGTCAGGTACACGAATCCCAATGGTTTTGCGCTTAGGATTCAGTAAGCGACGTGGCACTTCTTTCGTTCCCCTCAGGATGAAGGTGTAAGGTCCCGGCGTATTGTTTCGAATCAAGCGATAAGCCGTGTTATCAACACGCGCATAGAGCGACAATTCAGACAAGTCACGGCATAGCAGCGTAAAGTTGTGTTTATCATCCAAACGGCGAATTCGGCAAATTCGCTCTAATGCTTGTTTATTTTCTAGCTGACAACCTAGCGCATAACCAGAGTCAGTGGGATATACGATCACACCACCGTTTCGAATAATAGCGACAGCTTGATTAATCAGTCGCGCTTGTGGATTTTCTGGATGTACATAAAAAAATTGGCTCACACTTCCTCCTCATGAGGGTTGGCTTCGCGGTCGAGTTCAGGAATTGACCAATGTTCCCAGATTTCCGAACAGCCTTTAGGCAAGTATAAATTACGCCCCAGTTCCAGCCAGGGAGACGGATAATGGAAATCTGATCCTTGTGAACCCGCGAGTCCAAATTGAATCGCATAGTCGCCGAGTAACCGACGTTCATTCGGTGATTGCTGTGGTTGAGCAACCTCCATACCATCACCACCTGCGTCTACAAAAGTTTGTAGTAATCTTTTCAGCCACTTGGCTGTTAGTTTATACCGCCCTGGATGGGCAAGCACGGCTTGTCCGCCCGCTTTGTGAATTGTATCGACCGCTTCCTTAATGGTGCACCAGTTCGGAGGCACGTATCCCGGATTACCGCGTGTCAGATACTTTTTAAACACGGCCTGCATGGTTTTCACATGCCCCTGCTCTACCATCCAGCGAGCAAAGTGTGCTCGCGTAATTGGCGCATCACCAGCAAGTGCTTTGGCCCCTTCTAACGCCCCGGGCATGCGGCTCTTGTCGAGTCGCTCAGCGATCATACCTGCACGCACATCTCTGCGCTCGGCTTGTGCCTGAATGAGTGTGGTCAAAGCGTCATTGTTAGGATCAATATTCAACCCAACAATATGAATATCTTTGTTTTCCCAAACTGTTGATATCTCAATGCCATTAATGATGTGCAATGGAAGCTTGTTTTCTGAAACTGCCAATTTTGCCGCGTCGAGCCCTGCAACTGAGTCATGGTCAGTGATCGCAAGAACATCAACGCGAAATTCTGCAGCACGTTTTACCAGATCTTCAGGGCTAAATCGCCCGTCTGACGCCGTTGTGTGGCTATGTAAATCAAATAGCATTTATTTTCTTCAATTTGTTGCTTGACTTTACCCTCACACACTAGTTAACTAGTACATGATTACGAACACAAATGGATTGCGTCTTCATGGTACAGCATAAACTCACTCAACAAACAGCACTGATTGCATGGTGGTGGCACTCCCAATAGCGGGCGGTGTGATGAGTTATAGCGAAATATAGACGTCACCAAGCCCGCATAGTGCGGGTTTTTTTGTACCTAAATTTTGAACGCCAGGTCGATGAAAAAGAGCAACTCGGCGGAATGTAAGAAGGATTTTGACAATGATTATTGTATTAAAACGAGAAGCGACTGAAGTTCAAGCAAAAGCCATCCTCACAAAAATCGAGCAATCGGGGTTAAAGCCACTCTTCATGCCGGGCGTCGAGCGTATTGTACTGGGTGCATTAGGCGACGAACGTATTTTGCAGAAACTGCATTTAGACAGCGATCCCATTGTTGAAGAAGTAAAACCCATCCTAACTAAGTACAAAATGGTGTCGCGAGATGTTCAGGCACATGACAGCGTTGTTCGCATTGGTAATATTGCTGTGGGTGGTGACAAATTTGCGGTCATCGCTGGCCCGTGTTCTGTTGAATCCGAAGAACAGCTAATGTCAGTCGCTGATGTTGTTAAAGGCCACGGTGCCGTAGCCCTTCGCGGTGGTGCATACAAGCCCCGCACAAGTCCTTATGACTTCCAAGGCATGGGTGTTGAAGGCTTGAAACTATTAAAAAAAGCGAGCGACGCGACAGGCATGCCTACCGTCTCCGAAGTGATGGAAGTGAGCCAAGTGGATTCACTGTGTGAATACATTGATTGCTTACAGATTGGCGCACGTAATATGCAAAACTATGGATTGTTAAAAGCCGTAGGTGAAACAGGTAAACCGGTCTTGTTAAAACGCGGACTTTCCGCCACTATCGAGGAATTGTTGCTAGCAGCAGAATATATCTATGATGCTGGTAACCCGAACATCATTTTGTGTGAACGTGGCATTCGTACTTACGAAACCGCTACCCGCAATACACTCGACCTCAATGCCGTCGCATATATCAAGCAACGTAGCCACTTGCCCGTGGTCGTTGACCCAAGCCACGGTACGGGAGTTCGAGAGCTGGTTATCCCGCTATCTCGCGCCGCAGCAGCTGTCGGCGCAGATGGCATTATCGTTGAAAGCCACCTCAACCCAGCGGAAGCACTGTCAGATGGTCATCAAGCACTGACAGGCACGATGTTCGCGCAATTGATGCAGGAATTAAAACCATTTGTAGAAGCAGCAGGGAGAACGCTGTGAAAAACCACGCTTTAAAACAAGGCGAACTCGACGTATTGAGCTTGGATGTGCCCTACGTCGCGGCACCCACTGAACTGTATGCGGCAGTCTGTAAAGACCGTCCTCATAGCCTATTGCTCGAGTCTGCTGAGATTGATTCAAAGCAAGATCTAAAAAGCCTCATGCTGATCGATGCTGCTGTGCGCATTGTCTGCCGTGGCAGAACTGTTGAGCTTGAAGCAAAAACAAAAAACGGTGCGAATGTCCTTGATGCTGTCGAAGCAGCAATAAAAGCGCAAGACTTAACTGTCGAGCAAAAACGTGAAGACAAGCTACTGTCACTGCACTTTGCACAAGAAAATCGAACGTTAGATGAAGATGCACGTTTACGTCAGCCTTCACCTTTCGACGCGCTTCGCCTTATACAGCAAGCTTTCAAATTAGAAGGCTTACCAAACGAAGCACTGCTGATCGGCGGTCTGTTCGCCTACGATCTGGTCGCGCAATTCGAACCACTCCCCGACGTTGAACAAGGTAACCGTTGCCCTGATTATCTGTTCTACGTCGCGGAAACGCTGCTTATCATCGACCACCAGCGTCGCAAAGCGAAGCTGCAAGGTACGCAGTTTGGCGGAACAGACACCACTGAAACGTATTTCGACCTGAGCCGTCGTCTGCAAGCCATTAAAGAAAGCTGTATTCACCCTACGCAAATGCCAATTGCAGAAAAACTGGCAAGCTGCGATATGCATGTTTCAGTCAGCGATGAGGATTTTTGCGCTGCCGTTGATGAACTCAAAGAGTATGTAGTTAAAGGTGATGTGTTTCAGGTTGTCCCAAGCCGCAAATTCACCTTGCCTTGTCCATCACCACTCAATGCGTATCTCAAGCTCAAGCAAGGCAACCCAAGCCCTTACATGTTCTACATGCAGGACACGGATTTCACTTTGTTTGGCGCGTCACCGGAAAGTGCATTGAAATATGGCAAAGACACCAACCAAGTCGAAATTTACCCGATAGCTGGTACACGTCCTCGCGGCAAGAATGTTAACGGTTCAATCAACTTGGATTTGGACGGCCGCATCGAGCTAGAGCTTCGCAACGACACTAAAGAAAAAGCCGAGCACATGATGCTGGTTGATTTGGCACGTAACGACGTCGCACGAATCAGTGAACCGGGCACACGCTACGTTGCCGACTTGCTTCAAGTGGACCGCTACAGCCACGTGATGCACCTCGTGTCTCGTGTTGTCGGTCAGCTTCGCGGTGATTTGGATGCGCTCCATGCGTATCAAGCGTGTATGAACATGGGCACACTCACAGGTGCACCGAAAATTCGCGCGATGCAGCTTATCCGCCAATTCGAACAAAGTCGTCGCGGCAGCTATGGCGGTGCCGTGGGTTACCTGACCGGCCATGGAGATATGGATACCTGTATCGTAATCCGCTCTGCGTATGTTGAAGATGGCGTCGCACAAGTGCAAGCTGGTGCCGGCGTGGTATTTGATTCCATCCCACAAGCAGAAGCCGATGAAACACGTGGCAAAGCACAAGCCGTTATCACAGCCATCAAGGCGGCACACACGGAGGCACAAGCATGAGCAACGCAATGAATGCACATATTGTGCTCGTCGATAACTTTGACTCCTTCACGTACAACTTGGTGGATCAGTTTCGCTCACTCGGTTATCCCGTCAAAATTTATCGCAATAGCCTGTCTGCAGAGCAAATAGCCAATGCAGTAGAGGAGTTGGAAAATCCGGTTGTCGTATTGTCACCCGGTCCGGGTGCGCCGTCTGAAGCTGGCTGCATGCCTGCATTGATCAACATGCTGAAAGGTAAGGTACCAATGATTGGTATCTGCCTTGGTCAACAGGCCATCACTGAAGCCTACGGCGGTGAAGTATCTGGAGCCGGTGAAATCGTGCACGGTAAAGCGTCACTGATGACACATAACCAGCACCCTGTTTTTGGCAACATCGAAAGCCCACTGACAATCGCCCGTTACCACTCTTTGGTTGCAACCAAAGTGCCAGCATCACTGGATGTGATTGCTGATGTTGACGGACTTGTCATGGCAGTGGTGAACGATGCCGATCGTGTCGTCGGTTTTCAATTTCATCCCGAATCAATACTAACAACGAAAGGCGCAGACCTTCTTACACACACAATCAGTTGGGCCACGCAAACACGCTGACGGACATTAGGGAATTAGGAGAGATTTTATGGAAGCAATCATCAACAAACTTTACGACCAGACGACTCTGACTCAGGACGAAAGCCAACAGCTGTTTGACACTATTATTAAAGGCGAGCTGGATCCTATCCTGCTGGCATCAGCACTGACCGCATTGAAAATTAAAGGCGAATCGCCAGAAGAAATTGCGGGTGCAGCATCTGCACTGACCGAAAACGCAAACCCGTTCCCATCACCCGAGTATGATTTTGCTGACATCGTTGGCACAGGTGGTGACGGGGCAAACACCATCAACATTTCAACAACGGCGGCATTTGTTGCCGCCGCATGTGGCGTGAAAGTCGCGAAACACGGCAACCGTGGTGTATCGAGTAAATCGGGTTCATCCGATCTCCTCGCGGCCTTTGGTATTGATTTGGCAATGAGCCCAGAAACCGCTCGCGGCGCATTGGATGATTTAGGCGTCTGTTTCTTGTTCGCGCCGCAATATCACAGTGGCGTACGCCACGCGATGCCAGTTCGCCAAACCATGAAAACACGCACTATTTTCAACTTGCTTGGTCCTTTGATTAACCCTGCAAAACCGAGTTTAGAATTGATGGGCGTCTATGACCAATCACTTGTTCGCCCGATTGCAGAAACCATGTTGAATCTTGGTATGAAGCGTGCGGCAGTCGTCCACGGCAGCGGCCTTGACGAGGTAGCTATTCACGGCGAAACCACGGTTGCAGAAATCAAAGATGGTCAAATTCACGAATACACGCTAACACCTGCCGATTTTGGCGTAGAAACATACCCACTGGACGCCATTAAAGGTGGTGAGCCAGAGGAGAATAAAGCCATCATCACCCAAATCCTGCAAGGCAAAGGGACAGACGCCCAGCAAGCTGCCGTGGCGGTCAATGTCGCCCTGCTGCTTCGCCTATTTGGACAGGAAGATCTTAAAGCTAATACGCAGAAAGCACTGAGCGTTATGCAGAGTGGTAAACCATTCGAATTGGTTCAGCAGCTAGCATCACGGAGTAACTAATGGAAACGGTACTCGCAAAAATTGTTGCGGATAAAAAAGTGTGGGTGGCAGCGCGAAAAGAAGCGCAGCCCCTTGAAAGCTTTATCAATGACGTCGTGCCAAGCGATCGTAGCTTCTATCAAGCATTGTCGAGCAAGCCAGCAAAGTTCATTTTGGAATGTAAGAAAGCGTCACCGTCAAAAGGACTCATTCGCGATGATTTCGACCTGAACTACATCGCAGGTGTATACGGCAAATATGCTGCTGCCATTTCGGTACTGACTGACGAAAAATACTTCCAAGGCAACTTTGATTTTCTGCCCATCGTGCGTGGCCAAGTGCCATGCCCTGTGCTTTGCAAAGACTTCATGGTCGACACCTATCAAGTTTATTTAGCGCGATTCCATCAAGCCGATGCCATATTGCTGATGCTTTCTGTGTTGAATGATGACGAGTACCGTGACTTGGCTGATGTCGCACATTCATTGAATTTAGGTGTGCTGACAGAAGTGAGCAACGAAGAAGAGTTGGCACGAGCAATCGCATTGGATGCGAAAGTTGTCGGTATCAATAACCGCAATCTTCGCGACCTCAGCATCGACTTAAATCGCACGAAAGAATTGGCACCTCAATTGCCAGAAGATCGCATTGTCATCTCAGAGTCAGGCATTTATACCCATCACCAAGTGAGAGAGCTCGCGCCTTACGCAAATGGCTTCCTCATTGGTAGCTCATTAATGGCAGAGACTGATGTGGAGCAAGCCGTGCGCCGCGTGCTGTATGGCGACAACAAGGTATGTGGACTGACACGCGCACAAGATGCGAAAGCCGCATACGACGCCTACGCAAATTACGGCGGCCTGATTTTCGTCGAAAAGTCGCCGCGTTTCGTAGATATCGAAGCCGCGAAGGAAGTCATGCAAGGCGCACCATTAAAATACGTCGGTGTTTTCCAAAACCATGAACTTGAACTCGTTGCAAACACAGCCAACGAATTGGGCTTATATGCCGTTCAACTGCACGGTAACGAAACGGCAGACTACGTGGACAGTCTTCGCGGAAAACTGCCAGCGGAAACCCAGATCTGGAAAGCACACGGCGTAAGCGTCGACGTACCTACCTTGCTTGATAATGTTGACCGCAACCTGCTGGACAGCCGAGTAGGCGACCAAAGCGGCGGAACCGGGGAATCTTTCGATTGGTCACTGATCCCAGACGATCGTAAAGACACCATCATGATCGCCGGCGGGCTAAACAGCCAAAATGCGAAACAAGCGGCAGAACTGGGCTGTATCGGATTAGATTTTAACTCGGGTGTCGAAGACATGCCGGGGCTCAAAGACAGAGAAAAACTGGACGCTGCGTTTTCGGCGCTGAGAGATTACTAAGGACTGTTATGACTAAGTTGAATGCCTATTTTGGCGAGTTCGGTGGCCAATACGTGCCACAAATTCTGGTCCCAGCGTTGGATCAGTTAGAACAAGCGTTTATTGATGCGCAAAGCGACCCTGAATTCCAGAAAGAGTTTATCAACTTGCTTCAGGAATACGCAGGACGCCCAACCGCGCTGACGCTGTGCCGCAACCTGACCAAAGGCACAAAAACCAAACTTTACCTCAAGCGTGAAGACCTCTTGCACGGTGGCGCACACAAAACCAATCAGGTGTTGGGGCAAGCTCTACTGGCAAAACGCATGGGCAAAAAAGAAATTATCGCTGAAACCGGTGCTGGTCAGCACGGCGTGGCAACAGCCTTGGCGTGTGCGTTGCTAGATCTAAAATGTCGCGTATACATGGGCGCAAAAGACGTAGAGCGTCAAAGTCCAAATGTGTTCCGCATGAAATTGATGGGTGCAGAAGTGATTCCTGTGCATTCAGGCTCTTCAACATTGAAAGATGCCTGTAACGAAGCACTGCGCGACTGGTCTGGTAGCTATGAAGAGGCGCACTACCTTCTCGGTACTGCTGCAGGTCCGCACCCTTTCCCAACTATCGTGCGTGAATTCCAAAAAATGATTGGTGAAGAAACCAAGCAACAGATTTTGGAACGCGAAGGCCGACTGCCTGACAGCGTGATTGCCTGTGTCGGTGGTGGTTCGAATGCAATTGGTATGTTTGCTGATTTTATTGAAGAGTCTGATGTTGGATTGATTGGTGTAGAGCCTGCAGGCCTAGGCTTGGACACTGACCAACATGGCGCGCCGCTTAAACATGGCAAGTTGGGTATCTTCTTTGGGATGAAATCTCCATTGATGCAAGACCCGAATGGGCAGGTTGAAGAGTCATATTCTGTTTCAGCAGGCCTCGACTTCCCATCCGTTGGTCCACAACATGCACACCTTAACGCAATTGGCCGCGCGGAATACGTTGCGATTACTGACGATGAAGCACTGGATGCCTTCCAAGAACTCGCGCGCCACGAAGGCATTATCCCTGCCCTGGAATCTGCACATGCGCTGGCATATGCCTTGAAAATGGCAAAAGAAAATCCAGAAAAAGAACAGCTGCTGGTTGTTAACTTGTCAGGTCGTGGAGACAAGGACATCTTCACCGTGCACGACATTTTGAAAGAAAAAGGAGTGATGTAATGGCTGCGACCTTGTCTCACCGCTATGAAGCGATGTTTGAAAAACTCGATGCCAAAAGTGAAGGTGCTTTCGTTCCTTTTGTCACCATTGGCGATCCAAATCCTGCTCAATCACTAAAGATCATCGAAACCTTGGTGGCAAACGGTGCAGATGCACTGGAGCTAGGTATTCCTTTTTCTGACCCGTTGGCAGATGGCCCTACCATTCAAGGCGCGGCAATACGCGCATTGGATTCGGGTACCACACCTGACAATTGTTTTGACATTCTGCGTCAAGTCCGTGAAAAACACCCGGAAATCCCTATGGGGCTGTTAATGTACGCCAACCTTGTCTTTGCCAATGGCATCGACAATTTCTACGCAAAATGTGCAGAATCCGGTGTGGACTCCGTACTGATCGCAGATGTTCCTGCAGGCGAATCGGCCGAGTTTCGCGCAGCAGCAACCAAACATGGCGTGCACGCGATTTTCATCGCACCACCCAACGCCAACGATGAAACGTTAAAAACGATTTCAGAACTCGGTGGCGGCTACACCTACCTGCTGTCGCGCGCGGGTGTAACGGGCGCAGAAACCAAAGCGGGTAAGCCTATTCACCACTTACTGGATCAATTGGCCGCTTACAACGCGCCACGTCCTCTGCTAGGTTTTGGTATCTCTGAGCCTGCGCAAGTGAAAGAAGCTATTTCTTCTGGTGCTGCGGGTGCTATTTCCGGTTCCGCCGTCGTGAAAATCATCGAGCGCAACGTTGACGATGAAGCCAATATGCTAAAAGAGTTGGGAACGTTCGTTTCTACCATGAAAGCAGCAACCGCAAAATAGCGACAACCTGACGCAAAATGCCCAAAGGCCAACGTCTTGTTGGCCTTTTTTTCATCTCGAAACAGTTCTCTTCTTCGTTCACGTTTTATCTGCCTCGAGTTTTCGGTAAACTCAAACGTTAGATTTTATAACGCTCCGCCAAAACAGTTTGGAGTGAACAAGGATAAGTATCTGAATGAAACAACTTCTCGATTTTATTCCACTGATTATTTTCTTTGCGCTTTACAAGATGTACGACATCTACACCGCAACAGGTGCACTGATCGTCGCCACCATCATACAAGTTGCAGTGACGTGGGTGCTTTATAGAAAAGTGGAAAAAATGCAAATTATCACTGCAGTGCTTGTCGCTGTGTTCGGTGGTATGACGCTGTTTTTCCAAGATGACAACTTCATCAAGTGGAAAGTCACCATCGTATATGCGCTGTTTGCCGGTGGTCTGATTGTTTCGCAACTAATTGGAAAACCTCTCATTAAAGGGATGTTGGCAAAAGAAATTAATCTGCCTGATGCCGTTTGGAAAAACATCAATAACGCGTGGGTCGTATTCTTCTCCGTACTCGCCGTCCTTAATATCTATGTCGCCTATGAACTCCCTCTGGACGTATGGGTTAATTTTAAAGTCTTTGGACTGATGGCACTGACGCTGGCATACACCCTTGCCACTGGTGTGTACATCTACAAACACATGCCGAAAGAAACTGATTCAGAGTAAAACACCCCCTTCATCGCGCAGGATAATGACTATCCTGCGCCCTTTTGGATATTTGATTCCCAGGAAGTAGTATCATGTCAGGATCAAGCAACGCCTCTGAGGGCGGATTATTTATGCTTTCCAACGTAGTAGCAGTGATTTTGGGCGGAGTGTTATAGCAATGTGTGACACACCAAAAGGGCAACTTCTATCCCGAACGCTGGCCATGCCAAGCGACTGTAACCCAAATATGCAAATCTTCGGCGGCTGGATTATGTCTCAGCTTGACCTTGCCGGCGGCATCCTCGCAAAAGAAATTTCAGGTGGAAAGATTGTCACCATTTCTGTTTCAAGTATTGAATTCAAGAAGCCTGTGAATATCGGCGATGTGGTTTGTGTATATGGGGAATGCGTCAAAATTGGCCGTACGTCGATGAGCATGGAATTGGAAGTGTGGGTGAAACCAATTAACGATGACGGCATTAAAGAGCGCTATAAAGTGTGTAATGCCACGTTTCATTATGTCGCAATCGACAGTGAAGGCCGCCCACGAGCGATAAACAAGTCATAAATCAGACATTTCTGACAGCACTTTACTGTATCCTTGCGTACACTAGGCTCAAAGCAAAGTGCTGGCTTACATGGAGAGAATGAAAAATGTGGTACGTCATTTTTTCACAAGACGTAGAAAACAGTTTACCGCTTCGTATGCAAGTGCGTGAACAACACTTAGCAAGATTACGAGTCCTCGAATCAGAAGGACGACTGTTAGTAGCAGGCCCAAACCCTGCCGTAGACAGTGAAGACCCAGGCGAAGCAGGCTTTACTGGCTCGACCGTCATTGCTCAGTTTAACAGCCTTGAAGAAGCGAAAAGCTGGGCGGACGCCGATCCTTATATTGATGCAGGCGTCTACAAGGACGTTATTGTTAAGCCATTTAAGAAAGTTCTTCCTGCATAACACGCAGATTTACAAAGCAAGGATCCCGTAATGCGAGATTGGTTAATCACCGCAAAATCCGTACTGGTTGGTGCACTGGTTTTAGGTTTGTCAGCTTGTTCCAGCACATCAGATCTTGAAATAGCAGAAACATTTGCAGCTCAACGCGCAGATATGTTGGGTAAGCTAGTGCCGGTGAATATGAACGGTTACAACTTGGTTAGAGCTAAAGCTAACAGTGCTGAAATCGAGCTAACTCTCTTGTATTCAGGTAGCGGTGATGTCGCTCCTACCGTCCTGGCTGATGGCTTGGAAAAACGGTACTGCAAAGAAAATGAGATCTCTTCTCTCATGGATAAAGGCGTTTCCTACAAGCTTCTTGTGAGGGATGCCCGTGGCCGTCCCGTCTTAGAGCGTGTAATAACAAAAGAAGATTGCAGTAGCTAAACATTAAAAAGCCCGCTAATTCGCTTAGCGGGCTTTTTCTATTTAACGCATTCAAACCCCAAGATGAACGACATCACCTTTTCTCTCGGCATTTCACAGGGTTTCAATGCCCAAATGTCGTCGACAAGATAAAGATTCCCACTCACAAAATCGCCACCTGAGAGTGCTTCAGCATAGACTTTGACTGCATGCCCATTGCTGTATCGTTTTACCGTAAGTCCCCAACGTTCGCCCTTATATATGACGTCGTGGTGACCTGACTTCAGCTCATCTATCCGTTGGAATGCATCCACAATTTTTCCCGTTCACTGCACCTTATGGGTAAAGTGAAGCACCTTTAACGCGCTGTCGGTGTCAATATCTTCAAACTCTGGCGGATTTTCCAAACGCGATTCAAACACGAATGCCGGTGCTAACTCTGCCATTTGATCTGTCAGAAAACTCGGCAACACATCGGGTGAATTCACACACGCCAGCACCTCTCCACCCTCTACAACCAATTCAGGTAGTCGGCGCAATATTTTGGCGTAATCCTTCGTCAGCGCAAAACTGCCCTTTTGGAAGGAAGGCGGGTCGATAATCACCAAATCGTAAGGACCCGACTTTTTCACTTTGCCCCATGACTTGAAGAGTTCATGGCCAAGGAAGCTCACCTTGCTTAAATCATGCTGGTTTAACTGATGATTCTCGCGACCTCGGGATAGGGATGACTTCGCCATATCCAAATTCACTACTTTTTCCGCACCACCTTCAATAGCCGCCACGGAGAAACCACAGGTATAGGCAAAAAGATTTAGCACGCGTTTACCTTCAGCATGATCTTTTACCCACTGGCGTCCCAATCGCATATCCAGAAATAAGCCGTTGTTCTGGCGTTTGCCTAAATCCAGTTTGTAAGTGAGCGAGTTCTCTACCACATTGATTTGCACTGGCATATCGCCCACTAGCGTTTCAGTCATCGCGCCTTCACGATCACGGTGTTGTACAGAGATAGTTTTACCACCAATACGTTTCCAGACATCCGATTGGGAAAAGGCCAGCACTTGAGTATTTAACGCTTCGTAGAATTCAGGTTCTGCTTCTTTAAATATCGCAATCTGTAATACGCCTTGACCTAGCCAATCTGCGGTAATTTGCTCCAACCCTTCGTAACAACGCCCTCGGCCATGGAATACACGGCGTACTTCATCGCCACACTCAAGGAGACGCTCAGTGATTACGTCAAAAAAGCGAGGTAGCGAACTCGGTGACATCATTCTTTGTTATCCTCTGGTGAAGTGATAGGTGCTTCAGTAAGTACAAGTGGCACACTGCTAAGTTGTAGGTTGTAGAACTCCTCACCTCGACGATGCTGACTGCGCGCGACTTTACGCTTACGCTGGCGTCTCAGGCTCGCAAGCCCCCAAAACTTATGAGAATTCGTGCTGCGCGTCTTTTTGCGATTAGGCTGCATGCTTGTCTCCAATAATTACAAGCCATCCTTGGTAGCAATCCTGACAATTCAGGAAAATCCTTTTTATTTTTGATGCGGAAGTTTGGGCCAATTCAAAAGCCAAGGCATTTGCCAATCACTTGGTAAATCTGGCCACATGTCACCAAGCGCGGGAGGCTCAACAAATTGATAGTTTTCGCCGTTATGTGTAAACGACAGAGAATATGCGTGCAGATAACCTCGATCTGACGCCTCTCCACCATATATGTCGTCACCTAAAATTGCCGAGCCCACACTCTTGAGAGCCACACGAATTTGGTGGGTTTTCCCTGTGTATGGCTTACAAAGGAACAATCGCTTGCCTTCCCCACCCGACGTGGAGAAAAATTGTGTCGTTGCAGGGTTGGTTTTACTCGAAAGCAACTTCCACATGGCGCGACGACTTTTTGCCATATCGCCAGAAATGGTACCTTGCTTTTTACTCGGTTTCTTCGCTGACAGAGCAAGATAGAACTTCTGAACCGTTCTATTTGCAAACAAACTTGAAAGTGATGATGCTGCTTGCTGGTGCCGGCCAAGTAAAAGCAATCCAGACGTCATTTTATCCAAACGATGGATCAGAAAGAGTTGCTTATCACCGGTGACTTTCGCGACCTCCGTCAACAACGCTTGTTCATTGTCGTCTTTATGGACACTGACTCCAGGGTGTTTGTTGATCACCAAGAAATCGTCATTCTGATAAACCAGAGTGAACATGGTTAAACCTGTTATTTATTACGTCTGCGGTGAGTGTAATCGGAGAGGGAATTTAGATAAAGCAAAGAGGTCATCAGATTGAACAAGAATCCCCGCATGGGCGGGGATTCGTACAAAAAACTACTTAAATAGCGGCCACAAAAACACCATCGCCATCAAGATTGGGCATACGATACGAACGTATGCAGGCCAAACTTTCCAGAAGGTACTTTGTGCGAACTCTGGTTGAGCATGGCTGAGCTCTTCAAGAACTTGGTTACGATTCCAAATCCAGCCAGCAATCAGTGCCATGATGAGACCAAGAATAGGTTGCATGTATTCGGTGGTCACGGTGATCACTAAGCCAAACATGGTGTTGAAGTTAAAGATGATAATGGCAGAGAAGATAGAGATCGCACCGCCAATCCACCACACCACTGACTTACGCTCTTTGTTCAGCTCTTCACACGCACACGATACCGGTACTTCTAGCATTGAGATTGAAGACGTTAATGCCGCGATCACCATCAGTGCAAAGAAAGCCACACTCACGATAATGCCTGCAAATCCCATGGTGTCGAACATGGCTGGAAGCACATTGAAAACGAGGGTATCGCCATCAAGCAACGCGCCTGCTTCATTGTAAATTTGCACACCATTTTTTTGCGCAACGAACATCGCAGGTAGAATGAGCAAACCCGCTACAAATGCTACACCCGTGTCCACCATAGCTACCTGAGCTGCAGTCTTTGGCAAGTTGGCTTCTTTACTCAAGTAAGAGCCATACACCATCATTGTACAAACACCTATCGACAGCGAGAAGAACGCCTGCCCCATCGCACTGACCATTAAGTCTGGAGAGAAATGCGACGTATCTGGAACCAAGTACATTTTCAAACCGTCAATTGCACCAGGCTGGGTAAGCGTATAAACAACCATCACAATAAACAGTACAAACAGTACTGGCATCAAACGGCTCGACCATTTTTCAATACCATCTGCAACACCATTCTTCACGACAAGAATAGTAAGCAGCATGAACACACCCATCAAAATCAAGTTGCGTTCAATACTAAAACCTTCAAGCCACGCTGCCGCACTCTCCATGCCGATAGCACTCAGCACAGGACCGATAAGGAAGCCAAAGAACCAGCCCGCCACTATCGCGTAGAAACTCAAAATACCACTGGCACCTAGCAGTCCTGCAATACCAACGGCACTGCCCAAGGCTTTTTGTTTAGGTGCGACGGAAATAAGGGAACGAATAGGGTTCGACGCGCCGTAACGACCAATGGTCAATTCAGCCACCAGCAATGGGTAGGCCATGACAAATACCATGACCAAATATGTGATCAGGAAAACCGCACCGCCATTACTGGCTGCTTGTGTTGGGAAACCCCAAATATTACCAAGACCAACGGCAGAACCTGCCGCGGCAAGAATGAATCCTAATCTGGAGGAAAACTGGGCTCTATTGCTGCTTGCCATAACTACTCTCTACTACAATCAATGAAATTGTTTAGATACTGATATTCAGCATCTTTTTGCCTTTCCTTGGCATCTCCAGCTTGGTTGTAAACTTATATTTACAGGAGACATCTGACCCGCTTTTGCAACAGGCATGGCAAGTAAACCAGCTTTGGAATAAAATTTGAAGCGATCGCGCTATATTTTTCGATCAAGTGGTATATTTATCCAATTCCACTTCATTTCCGATTACTTTCTAAACACCTAGTGACAAAATATTTTTAACATTTCGCTCACCTTGGCGAATAATTAGCCGTTAATGACTATCGATTGCGAATTAGAGACACTAAAGTCTGTGCATAGTCAGCCCCATCGCTCTATATTGGGTGACGAAAAAGGCTAAGTTGATTGATATGGAAAAGATTTATCAGTTTATTGTTTGGGCAAGTGTCTTCTTTTATTGGCTGTTAATAGCCGGTGTCACCATTCGCGTTGTGTTAAAACGCAGGGCCTTAGGGGTTTCCATTGCGTGGTTGATGATCATCTACATCATCCCAATTGTCGGCGTTATACTCTATTTACTTGTCGGTGAGCTGAACTTGGGAAGAAAACGTGCCGAACGCGCAAAGGCAATGTTTTCGCCTTATGGACAATGGTTAGAAACACTCAGTGATTGTGAAGTGCATCGACCTCAACACCAGAGTTTCCTCGCGCGGCCTGTTCATGATTTGTGTTTGCGACGCGCAGGCATACCTGCGTTGGCAGGCAATCAACTCTCGCTGTATTGTGAAACGGCAGACATCCTTCGTAATATTGCAAAAGACGTTCAAGACGCCCAACATTCAGTCAACATGGTCTTCTACATTTGGCACGCTGGTGGACACGCTGATGATGTCGCTAAATCCGTGTGCGATGCAGCAAGACGCGGCGTAACGGTCCGCATTCTCCTCGACTCAGCGGGCAGCAAAGCGTTCTTTCGCACCCATTGGCCTGAAGAGATGCGACACGCCGGTGTGGAACTGATTGAAGCTTTGGCGGTGAGCCCTGCACGTATGTTCTTACGTCGCCTGGACATCAGACAACACAGAAAGATTGTCATCATTGACAATGAGATTGGGTATACAGGCTCAATGAACATGGTCGACCCTCGATTCTTTAAGCAAGATGCAGGGGTCGGACAATGGGTCGACATTATGGTGAAAGTCGATGGTCCATCCGTTCCCGTCCTTAACAGCATTTTTGCGTGGGACTGGGAAGTGGAAACAGGGTTACGTTACTTACCTGACCTGCCTACCTGCCCGCTGATCGAACAACATGAGCATGCAAACCATTCAGTGCAAGTGGCTCCATCAGGACCCGGTATGCCCGATGGGATTATTCAGCAAGTTCTAATGTTAGCGATACATCAAGCGAAAAAGAGCCTAACGATTACAACTCCTTACCTCATACCCAGTGAGAGTCTCTTAGCAGCATTACAAACAACCGCCCAACGCGGTGTAACGGTCAACCTCATTATTCCCGCCAAGAACGACAGTGTGATGGTTGAATGGGCGAGCCGCTCATTTTTCAATGATTTGCTCAGAGCTGGGATTAACATTTATCGATTCAACGGCGGCCTACTTCATACGAAATCCGTTATGGTCGATGAAAACTTCTGTTTGATAGGAACGGTCAATCTCGACATGCGCAGTCTATGGTTAAACTTTGAATTAACCCTGTGTATTGATGATCCGGATTTCTGTGCAGATTTAACGGCTCTCCAGCAGGAATACATTCGCAACGCCTCGCCGCTTAGCATTGAAACATGGCAGAAACGCTCGGTTCTCAACCGTCCTATTGAGCAATTTTTTTACATGTTTAGTCCATTGCTGTAATCATTTCCAAAACACCAAAAATATAATTTTTGGTGTTTTTCTTTATGAAATTTAAAAAGTAATCGTTAATTACATTTTCTTACAATTATTAATGTACACAATTACACCTACCAAGGTTTACAACGGATTAATTAACACACTGGAATTACTGGTTATTTATCCTCTCCATTTACACTTTGTCTCACTTTTGAAACCAGTTATTTACCATGAGTGAAGTTTATCCTTATATAACAGGCAGTTAACTGAGTTAATGTGCCAGAATTGGCGTTTAATTAGAGCGTGTCTGAGCTATTAGACTTTTCTCGATACTAAGAGGTAATATCCGCGCCACTAAACCTATAAAAATGCAATAGAGATAAGCGTGGATATTCAATCGGAACTGAGCTCACTATGTCGTCTAATTACGCTAAAATCGGCAAAGCGCTATCATGACTGGCTGTTCGAGCAAGGAGTAACTTTAGGCCCTGAGCAAACCATCACTATTTCAGCGATTGCCAAATCCGTTGAATTTCGCCAAGGCGATTTGATGGGATTGCCATATTTGGGCAGCGAAAAGTCAAAAGTGAGCCGTATCGTTCAAAGTCTAGTGATGGAAGGTTATATTGACCGCCGTGACGACATTAACGATCGCCGTTCTAAAATTTTGACGCTGACGGAAAAAGGTCAAGCCATGGCTGATCTTCTTGGGAAAGCAGACCAACGCAATTTCGAAATGATTCACGCACTTCTCTCTGAAGAAGAAGCCGTTTCACTTCGTTCTACGTTGTCCAAAGTTGCACATGCAATTTAATGCCTAAGGAAAGCCCGGTATCGCCGGGTTTTTACTTTTAATCTCCCTCTCCCCGCAAAAACTTAATACGTTGATTTCTATATCTTGTCGTCGCCAAGTCGCAATTCACCCCCCCTTTATCAGCCTAAAATACCGTATTAAATACGAGAAAAAAGTTTCGTTTTTACTTCAAACTCTTGGTCGTGATCTGCACTTTTTGCCTACCTTTTCCCCTCCTCAAGTACAACCAGTTGTCTACACTTTAAAAGCGATTACGGGTGATGCTCCAGGGGATATATCATGCAGGCAAGACATAGAAACTACCTATTGAAAGATACGAAACAACTCCATGCTCATGTTCAAGTCATCCCTACTGGTTTGATTGAAGTTGAGATCGTGGAGAAACACCAATGTCACGCAGCGGAGTTCGAACACTTACGTTTCGAGCGCAGCGGCAGAGTGACGAAGTTGGTCGGAAAACATACGTCTAATGGCAAACCCATTCACTGGCAACTTCCACTGGCAAATGACGATGCTAGGGAATTAGAAAACCTCATTGAAGAGGCGTCAGAAGAATTGGAAATACTCATGCGCGACTTATAGTAGAGATCCAATAATCTCTCTAGGCACTGCGCCCGCAGTGCTTTTTTTTGTCTTTTTAACGTCTAATCAGCAGAACTTATCACGGATATAACCAGTGTTAATTTTAGTTCGTGCTTCAAAATACCTAGCATTGATAAGTCACTTAAGGACGGTGTTCTAAACGATAGCAAGGATGCTCTTCATTACTTTAAGAGACCTCTTATGAAGAAAATCATTTGCTTATCTACGCTCCTTTTCTGTTCTTCCAATGCCATCGCAAACGTTCATTTTTCGCCTGACTTGAAAATGGGTTCACTTTGGGGCGTCGGGGTTCAGCTTGGGCAAACCGATGTACTCGGCTATGAGGCCATATATGGAAGCTTCGGCATTACCGAATCACATTGGTTCTCAGACCGAGAAGCGGTGAAACACTACAGAGTAGGCGTTCAATATCAACAACCTACCCATGAAACCTATTCGGTACAATTGGAAGCGGGACTCGCAAAGTACAAAGGTAGCCGAGATTACTTTGGTCGTGACTCAAAAGAATTAACTGCCTACGGTCCCAGCATCGCAGCCGCACTGGTATTCGACTATAACAGTCCAATTCAAGTCAGATATGGACTAGAGGTCGGTTATTTTCGACACCAAGACACATTTCTACCAAGCGGACTTTCTCCTCAATTGAGTGTTGGCGTGTCTCTACCGCTCTGATTTTCATTAAACAATGTTACAAAACCGACACCATTCGCATGTTGTGCCTTTGTTACTAACTTAGACTAAACGACGAATGTACATTTAGGGTCACTCTGGTAAAATGCGCCAAAATTCAACTATGAGCATGACGAGAGCCAACTATGCCAATGTATGTTGTGGGACATAAGATCCCAGATTCTGATTCAATCTGCGGTGCAATTGCACTTGCGTACCTAAAAAACCAAATCGGTGAGCCAGCTGTTGCAACTCGCCTTGGCGATGTATCTCCTGAGACTGCATTCATCTTGGGTCGTTTTGGTTTCGAAGCGCCAGAGCTTAAGCTCAGCTACGCAGGCGAAGAAGTTTACATCGTTGACCACTCGGAACTGACACAAGCACCTGACGATATCGCTGAAGCGACTATCGTAGGTATTGTTGATCACCACAAATTGGGTGATCTAACAACGTCAACACCGCTAGAGTGCTGGATCCGCCCTGTAGGTTGTTCAAACACCGTTATTAAAATGATGTACGACTTCTACAATGTTGAAATTCCAAAAGAGATCGCTGGCATTATGTTGTGTGCGATCCTTAGCGATACCGTTATCTTCAAATCTCCAACCTGCACGACTGCGGACATCCGTTGTGTAGAAGATCTGGCCAAGATTGCTGGTGTTGAAGATTTCGAAGCACTGGGCATGGAAATGTTCAACGTGAAATCTGCCGTCGCTGGTACGCCGATCCGTGATCTAGTAATGCGTGACTACAAAGACTTCAACATGAACGGTAACCTGGTAGGTATCGGTCAGCTGGAAGTTGTTGATCTGGCAGTATTTGACGAAATCAAAGCTGAGCTAGAAGCAGACATCGCAGTTCTGAAAGCAGAAGGCGAACGTCACACCGTTATGCTGCTGCTGACTGACATCATGAAAGAAGGCTCTGAGCTGCTGGTTATCTCTGATGACGTTGCAGTTGTTGAACGCGCATACGGTAAAGACACTGAAAACGGCCGTGTATGGCTAGACGGTGTTCTGAGCCGTAAGAAGCAAGTTGTTCCACCTCTGCAAGACGCATTTGCTTAATCGCTCGCAATGAGTGACTAAGTTGAAAGGGCGGTATTCTTACCGCCCTTTTTCATTTCTGGTGAAAATTAAAAGCCGCTTTCACAATATCTCGTACGGACAATAGGTTATGTACATTGTTCGATTAATTGTGCTTTTGAACCGTGTTTCATATTGATGTACGTCACATAACTGTGCATAATTCGTTCGAATTTTCATCAAGAGGAACGAACTGTGTCAACGTTGATCGCCGCTAAACTGTCTAAATATACCCCTCTTTTCGTAATGGTAAGCGCAACTATCGCATTTACTATTTTTAACGCTATGTATTGGGGTGGCGTTCTGTAATTCACAGTAAACGTAATCTCTTGATAAAACCGAGCCCGAGGCTCGGTTTTTGTTTTCTGCCAGTCAGAAACGATCAAACCCGAACATGTCTGCTCGGGTTTTGAATTAGCATTCATCGCTGATTACAGGATGTCAAAGATCGTCGTTTTTACCCAGTATTCTTTGCAACCTAGGCCGACTGATTTTCAGTATTTCACATGCCTTCCCTTTGTGCCAATCCACCGATTCAAGCACTCGCAAGACGTGATGATATTCAAGCTCTTCTAAACTGAGCGAACCTTCATCCTTGTTATGCTCCATTCCATGACTGTCAGCCACATTGAGTTCACTAAACAATTCAATGGTTAATATATCGCCCGGACACAATGCAACGGCTTTGGTCAACGTATTTTCCAACTCCCGAACATTTCCTGGCCAAGCGTACTGACAGAGTACGTCCATGGCATCTAGTGCCACTTTGTTAACTTTGGTCCCTAACTCTTTGTTCGCTCGCGCCAACAAAGCTGGAATGAGGGCTTCTAAGTCTTCAGGCCGCTCGCGCAGAGGTGGGATATGAATTTTTACCACTTGAAGGCGATAATAAAGGTCTTCTCGAAACTGTTTAGTCGCAATGGCTTCTTCAAAGTCGATGTTGGTTGCTGAAATAATTCTGGCCGACGTGGTTCTCGGTGTATTCCCGCCTAAGGGTGTAAATACTTTCTCTTGTAAAACACGCAGTAACTTGGCCTGAATTTGAGGCGACAGTTCACCAACTTCATCCAGAAATAATGTGCCGTTGTTAGCCAATTCAAACTTCCCGGCCTGATCGGAAATGGCACCTGTAAACGCACCTTTCTTATGGCCAAACATCTCCGATTCAAGAAGATTTTCCACCAGCGCTGCACAATTGATCGCAACGAACGGCGCACTTTTTTCACTTCCCGCATTGTGAATTGCACGTGCTACCATTTCTTTCCCTGTGCCAGACTCCCCCGTAATAACAATGGAAGCATTGGTGGCAGCAACCCGACCAATCGTTTTAAATATCTCTTTCATGGCGTGTGAAGAGCCCACCATGGAGTGACCAAACGTGTCAGGAATAGTCAGTGCTTCTTGAAGGTTCGACGCATGATAGTCCAATGCAGCTTGCACTGCTTTGTCGAGCTCATCTATGTCAATGGGCTTGTGAATGTATTCATCAGCCCCTTTTTGCATAGCTTCAATCGTACTGTCCATATCATGAAACGCAGTGATCATAATAATGCGGGCTTCGGGACACACCGCTTTGAAATCACTGATACCTTCGATACCAGACTTACCTTCCATACGAATATCTAAAACAATCACATTCGGCTGAAGTTCTCGTGCGATATCCACTGCTGCATTGACACAGTCAGCGGTTTCAACGGTAAAGTCTTGCGAGAGATAATGCAGTTGCAGCGTTCGACGGATACCGGTGTCGTCATCAACTATCAGTAGTTTGTTCATTCAGGCGTACATCCTTATATCGGCCTAAGTGCGCTCTGCACTGATTGTTTCTTTCATTGTATCAGGGATAGTTGGCACACTGACTTTTGCCACCGTCCCTTTGCTTGTAGGGACAAGTTGCACCGCTCCCTGATGCGCATCAATTATTCGTTTTACGATAGCTAACCCTAGCCCAGTGCCTTTGGCTTTCGTCGTAAAAAATGGTTCAAACACTTTGGTACTCAAACAAGGGTCTATGGCGGGCCCACTGTTAAATATCTCTATCAAAATCTGGGTTGATGTCTCAGCAAAAATCACATTGGTACTGATAGAAACCAATGCGCCAGTTTCAGTATCGCTTTGCGCTGCCTGAATAGCATTTACCAGCAGATTTTGCATCGCCTGACGCAGTTTAATTGGGTCCGCGTATACCGTCGGTAGGTTTGGTTGCAGTGCCGAACGAATGGTCACTTGTGCCTTTTGGCACATCTTTTCTTGGCTAGCAATCAGGCTTTCTAATAGCTTGTTTAAGTCTATCCACTCTGGTTTGAACTGATCTGGCCGAGAGTAGGTTAACAAGTCTTCGAGTATCGCCTCCATATAACGAACCTGCTCAAGAGAAATATCAAACATTTCATTTTCCTGAGATCTGGCTTGTATCTGAAGCACCATCTTGATTGAACTAAGCGGGTTACGTAGATCATGCGCAATCATGTTGACGACTTTTCCAACAGCCGCCAGTTTCTCGTGGTTTATTCGCTCTTGGGTCTGCTTCGCGACCTCTTCGGCTAAACGCTTTTCTTCCGTGATATCTTGCTTCACTGCAACATAATACAGTGAGCGACCTTCGACATCCTTTACGGGGGAGATCCTCGCTCTCTCCCAAAACAACTCACCCGATTTCTTTTTATTATGAAATTCGCCTCGCCACTCTTTTCCTTCTTCGAGCGTCTGCCATAGCTGCTCGTATTCCTCTCTATGAGTTTCCCCTGACTGCAAAAAGCCGGGTGTTCGTCCCAACACCTCACTGCGCTCATAGCCTGTAACTTCACAAAAAATCGGATTCACGTAAACAATGCGACTGTCTAAGTCCGTGATCAATACAGAGTTCTGACTGTTTTCAATTGCATGACTAAGCCGCTGGAGATGCTCCTGCGTCATTTTTCGCTCAGTCACATCTTCTCCAAGTAAGGTCAAAGATACGTCATTTTTGTGTGACTCCGTGAACGTCGACGTCCACGAGACAAGGTGAATGTCTCCGGCTTTACTCAGTACAACGCTTTCACTGTGTGGCTGGTGTGTTTGCAACCTCAGTGCGTCTTTCAACGCTTCTTCTGCCTGTTGCTGAAGCTCCTTTGGTATAAACGTCGTAATCCATTTTTTGCCAATAATATCGTCGGACTGATACCCAACCATGCCGAGGAAAAAGTCGTTACAGAAGGTAATGATACCGTGCTCATTGATCGTTACCGCCGCCAACTGAATGTTTTCTAATGTTTGACGAAATTGCTTTTCGTAGGACTGTTGCTGAGTAAACCAACGTGTTTGAACACGGTAACGGCTAAACACCAGCGTCATCATTGTCACAATAACGAAGAGTGCCAGATAATACGGCGTATACTCGCGATAGAAATACTGCCGTGAAAGGCTAAATCGCGCCTCGGGGAAAACGGAAACAATCGTCCAGTTACCATTGATAGGCGTCTGAATACGTGAATAGGTATAGTAATTACCATCAATCAGATACTGTCCCTGATTTTGCTGCATGCGTTGAAATACATCTTTAGGGATCCCCTCTTTAGCATCGACATTAAATGGGCTGCCTTTCGTATCTCCCGGGTGAATAATTGCAATCCCTTGAGGGTTGTATATGTATAGGTGGTGTGTGAATTCTGGCGCAACAGTAAGTAGCTTGTTGATGAGCTGATTAGCTTTATAATTCAGCAAAATTACACCTGCTTTGGCACCATTGGACAGTAATACCGGAGTACCGACTCTAATGGTGGGGTTCAAGGGTAATTGGACTTCTCCCCCCTCGACATTAAGATCCATAGGAGAGATATAAACGCTGCCTTCATTGAGCCTTATCGAATGTTGCCAATAGTAACGGTGGGATTTGTTTTGCAACTGTTGTGACGGAACAACACTGACCGTACTGTTTTCGTTATTTACCCTGAGCTTCTCCAACCCTTTATTGTCTAGAAAACGTATTTGATCATAACTGTCATTGTTGCTACTGACTTGAAGAAAATAAGCGGTTAAGGTTTCAAACGGATCATCCCCTGTCTCCAGTGTCTCACGCGTTACATAGGCAAGGTTTTTTGCATCTGCAGACATACGGACTAAGGTTTCTCCAAGCACTTCATCAATCAAGCCGACTATCGATTGCTCATTAACCAGTACATGCCGTTTGTCGTTGTCCATACTCAGGACATAATGTAGCGATACCAAAATAACCAACGAAAAATACGCTGGTAGAGCCCAAAGTAGCCATTCCGTGAGAAGAGCGCGTCGTGTTGGCGAAGGGTTCAATTTTCCCAACATGCCTCCTATCCATTTTCAACGGTTCAGTTCAATTCCCTAATGCGGGGAAACACTCGTTCTCTGAGCATATCCCCTGATTTCTATTTGCTATTCAACGCAATTGCTAACCCTTTTTATAGCAAGGCTCCTAGTAATTGTATTGCGTTTGGCTGCTGTTGCTGGGTCAGTGTCGTAAAGTTCGCAGAAATCCACTCAATGACACCGTCTTTATGAATCATGAAGCTTTTGAGAGCCGTTGCCATACATTCTTCATCGTTCAGTGCAGTGAGAACAAAAATGTCCATAGGAACGACAAGCTTTCGTTGACTAGCAAGAAGTTTGAGCGCGTGTTTTCGTACGCCTGCAGCCGGATCATCGAGTGCTTGTGTTAACGAAAAATTCATCGTTTGAAGCCACTGAACGCTGGTTTCGCTAATGTGGGTATCCAACACATGGAGGGCTTTTAAACGAACATGCTCATGCTCACTGTTGAGCGCATCGAGTGCTAATGGTATTGCGGATGTGAACGGCACATGGTGAAGATAAGACAGCACGCTTTGCTGCGTGAGGGAATCACCTCTCTCAATGACTTGCTTCGCAATGCCCAATACTGTGCCGACATAGCATTGCGTCTGACATTGACGCAGTTGTTGCGCGAGAGAACAAAAGATTTCACGCTGCTCAGTTGGCACCGAGTCTTGTAAAGTGTCAATCAACCAGTTTACGGCATTGGGGTGACGTGATTGTCCAAGGGCACGTATAGCAAGAATTTTATTATCAAATTCAGGAAGCTGAGCCACTTTCCTTCGGTTAAAATTTAGCGCGTCTGCACTGTCGAAATTGTCTTTAACCGCTTTAGCGTATTGCTGATATTCCTCGTCTAGTGCATCGACCATATCAATGATATTGGATTTTTGGTCGTCGTTGTCCTTTGGAGACGTTAATTTGGTGGCAATACTGGTTTGGGTAATTGCAGCAATGGTTGAAACAGGGGCTCGACTCATTTCCTCTTGTGAAGGCACCGAATAACCATCAAGTACCTCCTTCAGTGAACTGTCTTCCTTTCCTTCAATTAAAGGCACGATATCAATAGCATCCGGATAAGCATGTTTCCCAAATAAGGTCGTTTTTAAAAGATGTTGGCTCGCGCCCTTACACTGATGACTAATTAGGTCAAAACATGCTTGTCGGACAGACGAGCAAAACATGGGTAATTCACTGTCTTGATGCTGACTCAGTATGCGCCGCTCAAGCTCCGGAAACAGGATGTCAATTTGTGCATGTAATGGATGAATGGAACGAAGCATCTGAATCTGTTGGTGGCTCTTTAGTGCATTTGTTTGAAGAAAATGGGAAGACCTTTCGGCGACTCGCGTTTTTTGGAGCGGTGTTAACCTTGAGTAATCAACGTATTTGGTGCAAGCCAACCAAGCAAATACATCTTCTTGGTCTATATGAGAAAGAAGATCATCAATTTCTGTTTCCGTTAGAACTTCTCGTGCCAACAGTTTAAAAAGTCGTCCTTTCGTTTCACCGTAGGTATCTAAAAACTTGTCGAGTAACAGCTCTTTTTGCAATGCACGTTGATTGCCAAAGCGTTCGAGCGCATCAATGGCTTCTTGCTGTACATACGGGTTCAAATCGGACAGGCGTTCAGCAATATCCCACGTATATTCAGTCGCATATTTTTCCGCTAATCCACTCACTGCAATCCGCCGGCAAAGGGCATCTTTGTGGCTAAGATGTTTAAATAAAAATGCGTTGCCAATAGACGATTGACTCGATTTTAAGGCGTTCAGCAGTTTCCTGCGTGTTAACAGATTCGCTTTAGCCAGTTGATCTACAATCCAGTCTGGGTTCAGCCCAGAAATACCTTGGTATAACGCAGCTTCTAACTCTGGCTCTGGATCTTGGGTTAAGACATAAGTAAACAACGCAAAGTATTCAGAGCGAGCATTGGTTGAAAGGCATTTAACCGCGAAAAGTTGTAAATCCCACCAATCATCCCACCCGTTAGTCAGGCCCCATTGATCGTCCACTTGCCTTCCATACGCAAATTCGACGAACAATTTCTCTACATCCTTGCTAGCAACCTGATGAGACAACGCTTTCAACGCAGCAAGACGGCAATCTCCTTCGGGATGATGTCTTGCCACATCAATCAAGTAGTCTCTATCTCCTTCTTTCAGCACTTCCAGCGCATCTGCTGCGTCAGAAACGACATCTGGATCATCATGGTAGAGACATTCATTAAGCGCATTGGTTGCATCAAACATTGAGGCATCCGCCACCGCCTTCGCACTGTAGCAACGTTGGGCATCATCTCCTGTCTCCAGCAAATCAATCAGTAAATCTCGCGCTCGCTTCGTCAAAGCGTATCCCGCATTGCCATGAATCTTGTCTGACATTTCTCTCATCGGTTGCCCTTCCTGAATTATTTACAACGCTGTTTGATTCAGGACTAGCAGGTTCCGTGCCTTGTTAAGAATAACGCCTAACTGACTGATAAATATGAGCAACCAAGAGACCATGGATTCAAAGAAACCCTTCGAAAATTTAACGAATCGTTCAGTTACCCTTCTTTAAATTAAACGAAACGTTAAACGGTTTAATAACGTCAGCGCGGCAAGCTGGATTTATATCGTTGATATTTATACATAAAAATGTATTCGAAAACATGGAACAGAACATGCAGAGACAAGGTATCAACGACATTGCTGAGGAATAACGCAATTTGGTTGTGTCTTAGCTGGAAGCAAAGGAGCACAAAATGGAAAGATTCTTGATCCTTGCTGCGACTGTGAGCTTGTCTTTTTCGGTGTGGAGTCAAACCGACGATCCTTCATTCGGTCCGTTATCGCCACTGAAAGTCGATGCTGCAAAGGCAGAGTTAGGAAAGCGCCTATTCTTTGATACTAGGCTATCAGGCAATACCGCACTGTCGTGCGCCTCGTGCCACCAACCCGACAGCGGCTACTCCACCTCTGATGCACTGAGCCCTGCCTATACAGGAAGCAAAGGATTTAGAAATGTCCCAACGCTGATTAATACAGCCTATAAAAGTGCTTGGTTCCATGACGGACGAATTGGCACCAACCTCAACGATGTAACGCGAGAAAACATCACTGAAGACTGGCTCATGAACATGGACATGAGGTTGATGCAGGAACGCCTGAAACAGGATCCTGTGTATGTCGAAATGTTTACCGCCGCTGGGTATGGAGAACCCTCCAATGGTGCAGTGAGAAAAGCGATTCCTGAATATTTAAAAACACTGACATCTACCCCTTCCAGTTTTGACAACCAGGCACTGTCTCCCCAAGCCGAGAAAGGTTTCGCACTGTTTACAGGAAAAGCGGGATGCGCGGCTTGCCACAATGGCCCCTTATTTACCGATGAAACGCCATATAACACGGGTGTTCCTGAAAATCTGGATATCTTCAGGGATCCTGCTCGCCATCAAACCTTTATCGCATTCAACATGTTTATGGGCGTGAGTAATTACATGAATTTGAAACGTGACGTTGGTGCTCATGTTCGTAGCCATAAAGCGGATGGTTCCGACAAAGGAAAGTTTATGACGCCCACACTGCGTGAGTTAACACACACGGCCCCTTACATGCACAACGGAATGTTTTCAACACTCGAAGAAGTGATTGCCTTTTATAACCAAGGCGGAGGGAAAGACCGCAATAAAGATAGCCGTTTAAAACCTCTGAACCTTTCACAAAAAGAGCAGGCGGAGTTGGTATCATTTTTGAAATCCCTGTCTGGAGAGCCGTTAAACAGTGATACGCATGTGTGGAAAGCTGACGATTACGGCTACGACGTTATCGCTGATTGGCGCAGCGTGAAAAACTAAGGAGGACAAGATGAATACACGTGGAATCCACATGTCTGTGGTAATAGGCACCTTGTTACTCTTAGCGGCTGTAAGCGTTACCGCTAACACCATCGAGTCTGGTGGTCATGTCTACCCTGCACTCGCTCCTTTGGGAGAGGTACCTACGCCATCAGATAATCCAACAACACCCGAAAAAGTCGAATTAGGAAAGCTGCTATTTTTTGATGGCCGACTTGGCGGTGACACATCTACGCCCTGCTCTGCCTGTCATAACCCAGCGCTCGGTTGGGATTTTCCCGCAGATCTTTCGCTGGGATATCCTGGCACAGTTCACTGGCGCAACAGCCAAACCATTATCAATTCAGCCTACTATCAAAAGCTGTTCTGGGCAGGATCATCAAAGTCATTGGAGTCTCAAGCCAAAAGCGCAGCAAAAGGCGGCGTGGCTGGGAATGGTGAAGACGACATCATGGAAGCGCGACTGGCTCTCGTGCCAGAGTACGTTGAACGCTTCAACCAAGTCTTTGGCGATAACTATCCCAAGGTGAGCAATGCATGGAAAGCTATCGCCGCCTTTGAACGAACACTGGTACAACGCGACACACCGCTGGATAACTACTTGAACGGTGATGAATCGGCACTGAGCAACCAACAACTGCGCGGAATGGCTTTGTTTAACGGTAAAGCCAATTGCATTGCGTGCCATAACAGCGCATTAGCGTCGGACCAAAAATACTACAACGTAGGTGTTCCCACCAACCTGAGATGGGAAAACGATGCGCTTGCACAAATTACGTTCCGTTATGAGCTTTATGCCAAAGGCTCTAACGAGAAAATGTACCGCGAAACCAAAGCAGATCCCGGCGTGTACTTCCGAGGCAAACGCAAGGACATGAAAGGGAAGTTTCGTACCCCCAGCCTCAGATACACCCAATACACCGCACCCTTTATGCATAACGGCGTAATCCCTACGCTAGCGGAAGTTATCGAATTCTATAACCGAGGCGGTGTTACTGCTGACGGAAGAACAACCGACTTCCCTCAAACGAAAAGCACACTGATACAACCTCTCGGCTTAACCGATAGCGAGAAAGCGGACCTACTGGCTTTTTTAGCGGCGTTTTCCGGTGAACGCATCACCATGGATTACCCCACACTGCCTGAATACCAACCTCTATTTAGCGAGGAAGAACTGGCGGAGGCGACCAAATGATTTTTAACAAAGACAAGCAACGCAGAAAAGAAAGTGCAGCCGAGCACCGCAAGTGCATGGTCTCTCGCAGGGAGTTTTTGATGTATTCCGGCGCAGCGGCAGGATCGGTGAGCATGATGTCTGTCACCTTATTCCCTGGCACCTCTCAGGCAACAGAAACCAATGCCCGTGTCGTGGGATACCCAAGGAAACTGCTGGGGAAACTAAGCGAACTTGGAATGAACGAGCCCTTGTATTTCAACTACCCCGATGACGGTCGAAACAGCCAAGCAATCTTGGTAAAAATGGGCGTACCCGCGGGTGGCGGTCTTGGTCCTCAGCAGGATGTGGTTGGCTTCTCGCTCATGTGCACACACCAAGGCGGGCCGCTTACTGGCAACTACAAAGTGGTTGATGAACATCGCGTGTTAGGCCAATGCCCTTTTCACCTATCAACCTTTGATTTACGACGCCACGGCATCATTGTCTCTGGGCAAGCGTATGAAAGCTTACCCCAAGTGTTACTTGAACTGGATGGTGACGACATTTATGCCGTCGGCATCATGGGACTGCTTTTCGGCCGGACAGACAATCTGATATCTCAGCAGGAGGCGTAATCATGACAACCAATTTCTATATTCCAGAAGATCATGCCCCGCTACCGCCAAAGAATGCAGAGGTACTGACCACCGCATGTGACTACTGTGTTGTAGCCTGCGGCTACAAGGTGTATCGCTGGCCATTAGAGCAAAGCAATGGGGGAATGAAAGCGGACCAAAATGCATTTGGTATCGATTTCCCAAGCGCGCCCCTCCAAGCTTGGGTCGCGCCGGCACAACACAATGTTGTGATGCATAATGGTAAGCCCTACAACATTGTTATCACGCCAGACAAAGACACCACGGCGGTCAACAAAACGGGGGATTCATCCATGCGCGGTGGGCTGATAGCCCAAAAGCTCTACAACCCATCAACGGGCACACGTGACAGACTTACGCACCCGTTAGTGCGAATTGGCGGTAGCTTGCAGCCCGTACCATGGGACTTTGCCTTGGATATTGCTGCTGCGGTAAGCCGACATGTTATCGATAACCATGGTGCAAATGCGTATGGCGTAAAAACCTTTTCTTATCAGTATATTGAAAACACATACACCATCACAAAATTCGCCCTTCGCCACATCAATACAGCAAATTTCACTTTCCACGATACACCGTCGGATGTGACGTCTACACCCGGCTTTCGTGATGCGGGATTTGATAACTTTGGGCCAAGTTACGACGACTGGGGCATGGCAGACACATTGATGATGTGTGGGACAGATCCTTACGAAACCAAAACCATCATCTTTACGCAATTTATCATGCCAGCGGTTCAGCGAGGCATGAAGACCATCACATTGAATCCCCGTGAAACCGCAGGCATTGCGTGGCTCAAAAAGCAAGGCGGATTACACATCGACTTAAACCCAGGTTCTGACAATTTGGTGGTTGGCGCAATTATTCGCGTCATTCTTGAAAATGGATGGGAAGACAGCGAGTGGATCCAAAACTGGGTAAACAACAAATGGGAATCAAGCTCTGGCTTTGGCCAAGGAACACGTAACACACCATGGCAATGGCGTACCACTTGGGGGAAATTCCAGACCAATGGATTTGAAGATTATAAAAAATGGAACCTAGCACAAAAGGAATATGCCCCGGAGTATGCAGCAAAAGTAGCAGGCATTGACGTAAATAAAATCTACCTTGCTGCTGAAATGCTTGCTAAACCAGTGAATGGCGAGAGACCCAAGTCGTCTATCGCCATTGAAAAAGGCTTTTATTGGTCAAACAACACGGGTAACACCAATGCCATTTCATCGTTAGCCACTGTCATCGGTGCAGGCGGCAGAGAAGGACGCGTTGTCGGCCGATTTGGTGGCCACCAGCGTGGAGGACAGTCAGGCGGAAAATTACCACGCAACAAATCACCGGAAAAAGTGCCGGGACGTCGTCGTCGCTCTATCGACACCGACCGTTATTTCTATTCAGGGCACACACGCTTAGCGCATGTTATCGGTACAACGTGGATCCAAGCCATGTGCGGTAGCCAAGGTTTGCAGAAGAAATTCTGGGAGTTAACCACCGCCAATCCGCATCAAGTGTACACCTACGATAAAGATGAAATCATCGAAACGCTGAAAAAGCGAGCCGACTCCGGTGGTACAGTCGTTATCAATCAGGATATCTATTTACGTGATCCTATCGGGGCAAAATTTGCGGACATTGTTTTCCCCGCCGCGACATGGGGAGAAGAAGACTTTATCCGAGCAAACGGCGAGCGCCGTTTACGCCTGTATCAGAGATTTGCAGATGCCCCCGGTGAGGCAAAACCAGACTGGTGGATTGTGGCTCAATTAGCAACGCGCATGGGATATGATGGATTCGATTGGAACAACGCCAATGAAGTCGCAGAAGAGGCATCACGCTTTAGTCGCGGCAGTCGCAAAGACTTCCACATGATCAAAGTCGCCGCACACAGTGAAGGCAAAACCCTCCACGAAAAACTCCGTGACATGGGAACTGATGGCATACAAGGCCCTGTATTCTACAACTATGACACCAAACAGTTAGTCGGAACTAAGCGCCTGCATGACACAGAAATGACCGCAGAAACCCTGGCAGAGAAAGGGCTGACTGATGGGCCACAAGGCGCGAACGTTCTGAAAAAACAGCTCACTGCGTTTAACAGTCAGACCGGCAAAGTGAACTTACAAAAACACCCGTGGGGTCTGTTCAGTGATTTTTACGAATGGCTGACACCACAAGGTGATGAGTTGTGGTTCTCCAATGGCCGAATCAATGAGATTTGGCAGTCTGGCTTTGATGATGTCGAACGTCGCGCTTATGTAATGCAGCGCTGGCCGGAAAACTGGGTAGAAATACATCCCGATGATGCCAAGGCACGCGGTATCGAATCCGGCGACCAAGTCATGATGTACTCAGATCGTGTTGCTAGCTTTAAAGACACGATTCTGGGCGTACACGGTGATGACTTTCAATTCAGCAAGCTTATGGAGAATGGCCACATTCAGCTAGATAAAGCAGCCGTCACCGCGATCGCGATTGTGACCCCTGCAATCAAGAAAGGTACCCTGTATGCCAACATGATCGATATGCGGCAACCTTCAAATGCGCTGGCTCCCCGCGTAGTGGATCAGATCTCTGGCAACTACAACTACAAAATGGGCGTGGCCAATATCAAAAAAATTGGAGAAACCAAGTACAAGAGCGAGTTCCGAGCATTCTCCTTTGCTCCCCGCAACATCGTTTAAGCTAACGCTTCCACGCAAACAAAAACGCCAAGGTAACACTTGGCGTTTTCCATATGCCAGAAACGAGAAAACCCGAGCATTTCTGCTCGGGTTTTGAATGTGGCGGTGAGTGAGAGATTCGAACTCTCGATACGTTGCCGTATACACACTTTCCAGGCGTGCTCCTTCAGCCACTCGGACAACTCACCTAATTGTTGTTGGACGTATCGCCTCAACAGGGTCGCTACTATAAAGACTTACCCCTGCATCGTCAATGGTTTGAAACGAAACACACATCCGAATGAGTGCCATTTAATCAAATGGTTATCTATTCATCTGTCTTAGGACAACGAATGTACTGATCAGTATCACATATCGCAGAAATCTTCGTTTTCTCAACGTACAATGACCTATAAATTAAAGATTCAATATATTGAAGATTGTAACTATGTCGAACCTGTACATCAGCAAAGAAGGGTCTGCGATTATTAACATCGCCAGATATTTAATCACTACGGAAGTTGAAGAAAGGCTCCGCACGATCGACTCACTCTCCGAGGAATTTGAAGTTTCTGTCGGCTTTATACAAAAAGCGTTGACCACGCTTGAGTCAGATGGTGCCATCAAGCTGCGTAAGCAAGGCCGTAACGGCACCTTCATTGATATGCTCGATTACGACTCTCTGGTGAAAAAAGCCGGCTTTAGCCACCTCGTATGCGCCATGCCACTGCCCTACACCAAGCACTATGAAGGTCTCGCGAGCGGTCTAAAAGCGCAAATGGGCCACCTCCCCCTTTATTTTGCACACATGCGTGGTGCAGATGCGCGCTCAGAATGCCTAAAGAAAGGGACCTATGATGTCGCCATTATGTCGAAATTGGCTGCAAACTCAGTGGGTGCAGGAGTCAAAATTGCGTTTGATTTAGGCGCACAAACCTATTCGATGGAACACAAACTCATTTGTCGAAAAGGCGAGGAAAACAAGATCAAGAAAGTGGGTGTAGACCCTTCGTCTCCTGACCAGAAAATCCTCACTGAGAAAGCCTTTCCTGATCACGATGTAGAGATTATTGAAATCAACTACACCGACAGCCTCAATCTTCTTAAAACCGGAAAAATCGACGCGGTTGTCTGGCTTCCTGAAGTCGTAAACACCGAAGAAGCTGGCTTGACTGAAATCTCGCTATCTCATATCCCCGAATGCCAACAAGCATCAGAAGCGGTGATCCTCGTCAGCAACGAATCACCGTATATGCGCAGCTTGGTGAGAAAGCTTCTAAACGTGCATTCACTGCTTGAACATCAAGACTCTGTGATCAAAGGGGCAATCATTCCTAGCTACTAACCTACTCTAATTACAAGGAAGTATCGTAATGCAAGAAAGGCTAAATCTACTCTCCCAAGCTCAGGTCATCAGTGAGGAAGCTGCTCTTTGCTGCAATACCGTTAGTCAGTTGCTTTCGAAGCGGTTGGGCCTGACGTCAGACAATGAACAATTCCAGATGGCAATCACCCATCTGGCGCGTGCCTATGACCGTATCAAAGCCGATTCTCCAATTGACAAAGGCATGGATCCTGAGTTGTTTGACGACATCACCAGCGATCCTCTCTACGGCACAATCTCAAGCCTTAATAATGAAATCACGGAGATACTCGGCATTGCCGTTCCCGAGTCAGAAAACACGTTCATGCTCAGTAACTTATTGTCGCTGCACTATGCAGTGATTGAGGAGTAACTATGCCCATTTATAACGACGGTTACACCTATTGCCACGAGCATTTGTATATCGATCTCTCAGAGCAAAAGCGCGATATTGATTGCAAACTCGATCAATACACATTGATTTGCGAAGAGATGAACAACCTCGTTTCTCGCGGCGTGTTTAATATCGTAGAAGTTACCAATCGTTATATGGGTCGAAATCCTCATTTTATTGAATGTTTGATGCGCGATTCAGGGATTAATATCCTGCTTTCTACGGGGTACTACATTGAAGGCTTTTTTCCTTCAGATTTGTATGAAAAAAGTGCGGAAGACATTCGAGATGAAATGATCAAAGAAATTGAAATCGGCATCGATGGTAGTGCTATAAAAGCCTCGTTAATTGGGGAGATTGGCAGTAGCGAGAATGTGTTTTCCGACACAGAAAAGAAAGTATTTAAAGCGGCGGCAATGGCGCAATACGAAACCGGTACGCCCATTTCAACTCACCTATCTTTCAGCACTATGGGTAAGGAACAAATCGCATACCTAAAACAATGCGGTGCAGACCTGTCCCGCGTCACCATTGGGCATTGTGATTTAAGAAATGACTTGGACCAAATGCTTTGGATTATCGACCAAGGCTGTTACGTTCAGTTCGATACCATCGGCAAAAATAGCTATTTCCCGGATGAAAAGCGCATCGACATGCTTGAAGCCTTGGCGAACAGAGATCTCTTGAGCCAAGTGATGCTTTCCATGGATATTACCCGCCGCTCACATTTAAAAAAGAATGGCGGTCCAGGCTTCTTATATCTGATCGACGAATTCCTTCCCAAGCTTTTAGAAAGAGGCTTCTCTCAGCAGCAGATTGACACCATGCTGCGACACAACCCTTACACCCTATTTAATTAAACAAGGCAGTATGATGAAAAAAATAGGTATCGCAGGATTGCAACGAGACCAAATCAAACATCACATCGAGGCAACAATACCAGACACATTTGAATGCCACATTCTGAATGATATGGACGCGGCGATGAAGGTAAAAACCGGTGAGCTGGATTACTTTATTGGGTGCTGTAACACCGGGGCTGGCGCGGCACTTTCTATGGCTATTGCCATCATCGGTTATTCGCAAAGCTGCACAATTGCCAAACCCTCAATAAGAGCCAAAGAAGACGAAATCACAACCTTTCTCGCGGAAGGTAAAGTGGCATTTGGCCTGTCGGTAGAGCACGTTGAGCACGCTATCCCTATGCTCACCAAACAACTCGCCGCACTGTAGAGGTTTTATGGATTTACTGCAATTAGCGACAGTAACGGCGTTATGTTCAATGACGGCACTCATTGCCAACATGAGTGCGTCTATTTTTCATGACGGACTGAGACCCATCCTTCCTCAAGTCGCGCAAGGAAATATGCAGCGCAAAGAAGCAGGTTCGATTGCATTTGGGCTGTCCATTGGGTTCACCGTCTCTGTTGGGTTGTCATTTACACTCTCTACCGGATTGCTTAACCCATGGCTGTTGTTTTTACCGACCGACGTTCTTGGGGTGTTGATTAGTAGCAGGTGGCTTGCCGCATTGGCAGGAGGATGCTGGGGAGCTTTTGTCGTTACAGCCCTTGTTGGTATGGATGCCCTTTTCACTGCAATGCCCGTAGACATGATCGAACCTATGGCAGAGATGGCCAAGCCTGTAATGACGGTTCTCGCTTTGTTTCCATTACTCGCTGTGTTTAAACAATTTGGCTGGCACTCGGGGGCCATTTGTGGTGCCGCAATCCTAATATCGCGCCTATTTGTTGTGCAATTTACGTCGCTCCCTCCTGAAGCCATTCAAATGCTCGTGGGTGTACTGGTCCTTATCATCTGTGCAATACGCCAGGATCGTCGTGATAGAAAAAATGGCATAGTACCTGCTGACATGAGTAGCATTCATCCGCTCTATGATGATCGGTTTAAGCAACTGAAAGCAAACCTCCCTCTGCTGGCAATCACAGGTGCGCTTATTGCGGTTGTTACAAATGCTGGCTATCTAGCGGGGTCAGAGGTCTCCATCTATTCCTTGGCTGACGCTTACAAACTCGAAGACGCAACCGCCCAATACACTGCGATTACACAGGTAGCCGTCGCGGAAGTATTTCGCGGACTTGGATTTGCGCCACTGATTGTCATGGCGGCACTCACCACCGGCATCTACGGCATGGTCGGGCTAACGTTCGTTTTCGTCGTCGGTTACTTGTCCCCTAACCTCGCGATTGCAGCAGCACTTGGCGCGGTGACAATCATTATCGAAGTTGGGTTACTAAAGAAAATCAGCCGCATGTTGGAAGCGTTCCCGTCATTGCGTAATGCCTCAGACAATATCCGAGATGCGATGAATGTATTGATGGAATTTGCTCTATTGATTGGCGGTGTATTGGCTGTGATGAAAATGGGTTCAACGACTGGCCTGACACTCTTTGCGGTGTATTACTTTTTGAATGAAACGTTGGGCCGGCCAGTGTTAAAAATCGCTGCACCAGCAGCAGCCACGATATTGACGGGTTTGTCGCTAAATCTTTTCTCTCTATTAGGCCTGTTCGCAGTCTGAAGCTTGTCGAAATCCAAACTCGCTGATACCACAACAGACAAAAATAAACCCAAGGATAACTTGGGTTTATTTAATTTCCTTTGGCATCGAAACACGCTAGGTGCGCTTTGGTTTGCCCTTTCCTTGAAACTGCTTAACGCTTTTTTTCTGTGCAGTGCGACGATTCGCTTTTTTGTCTCGAGGCGCGCGCTTACTCTCGCCCGATGAAGGCTTATCAGTGACGGGAAATTTCTCAAGCTCAGCCAGTGGCAACGCTCGGTTAGTCAGCGCACGAATTGCTTGCAAGTACTCGCTCTCACCATGACTCACCAATGAAATAGCTAAACCATCCTGATTTGCTCTCGCCGTTCGCCCGACACGATGCACATAGACTGCTGGGTTAGACGGTAATTCGACATTGATGACCACAGGCAGGTGATCGATATGAATGCCACGCGCTAGCAAATCCGTAGCAACAAGCACCTGGGTTTGCTTATTTTTGAATGCGTCTAGTGCTTGCTCACGTTCGGCTTGTGACTTATCACCGTGTAATGCACTGGTTGTAATGCCTGCCTTGTTCAGCTTTTTACAAAGGGCATCCGCATTATCTCTCGCACCGATAAAAACCAAGACTTGTGACCATTTATGTTCATTGATCTGGTCAATCAACACATTGGCTTTGCTACCCTTGTTTACCAAGTAAAGTCGCTCTTCAATGCTCTCTGCCACGCTATTGACGACATTGGCCTTGATTGTCACAGGCTCTCGTAGCGTTTCTGAAACCAGAGAGCTTAGCTCTTCAGGGAGTGTTGCAGAAAACATCAAGGTCTGACGCTCACTCGGCAACGCCAACATGATTTTTTGTATGTCCGGCCAGAACCCCATATCGAGCAGTCTATCGGCTTCATCTAAAACAAGGTGACGTACCTTAGTCAGGTTAATGGCCCCCTCGTTTATTAGGTCTAACAACCTTCCCGGTGTCGCGACGATAATGTCAGGATTTGATGATAACGCCTCAACTTGTGCCGACTTATCAACACCGCCACACAGCATAATCGTACCAATACCCACCGAGGTTGCGATTTCGGACAACGCCGCGGTCACCTGAGAGGCCAATTCTCTCGTTGGCACCAAAATGATGGCATTATCTTTCTGATTGCTTTGTGCAAACATGGAAAGCAGTGGCAATCCGAATGCGAATGTCTTCCCACTGCCAGTTTGTGCCAGTGCCAATACATCCTTTTTAGAAGAAACTGCAGGTATTGCTAGAGACTGAATAGACGTAGGTGTTTTACATTGTGACGGCAAGGCGTCAACCAGATTGGGGGCGAGGCCCAAAGAAGAAAATGTTAGAGAAGCTTCAACCGACATGAACGTGCTCAAAGGCGTAAATCAAATAAGGCGGAAGTGTAGCACGAAACTCTGCCACCTCTGATAGCAATGGTGCAAGTACGCACAGGCATAAAAAAGCCCAAGCATTGCGGCTCAGGCTTATATCTATCTCAAAAACGCAGTCATTTTACTGGTTCTTAGTCTTGCAGGTCTGCAACCGTTTCCGCAGATTCTGGACGCAAGTGAAGCTGCACACCCATAAGGAAATTGCGCAGGATTTGATCTTTACAATCACGATAGTGTTTGTTTTCAGGCTTGCGGAAGAACGCACTTAGTTCATGCTTGCTCAAGCGGAAATTTGCAAGCTCAAGAACGTCCAACACATCGTCAGCTTTCATATCTAGTGCGATACGCAGCTTCATGAAGATCATGTTGTTATTCAAACGTTTCTCTGGAACCGGTTGCTCACCTTCACGTCGGCCACGCTTAGTATTGATTAAGCCGTTAAGGAAAATGGCCAGCTCAGTATCTGTCGCTTTAACAAAAGCCGCATCGTCGTCTTTACGTAACCAGTTCACGACTTGATCCTGAGTCACAGCATGGTCGGCTGCAGCAAAAATCTCTACCATTTGAGGATCTTTAAAGTCGAAGGTATAGCGAATACGGCGAAGAATGTCGTTGTTTGTCAAAATAATTCCTAACGTTGAGTGTCATCAATACCAGCGACTGCTGGAATAAACGCATAAAAACAAAGCCCCACTCTCTCGAGCGGGGCTTTGTTTCTGAATATGGCGGTGAGTGAGAGATTCGAACTCTCGATACGTTGCCGTATACACACTTTCCAGGCGTGCTCCTTCAGCCACTCGGACAACTCACCAAATTGTTTGTTGAGCGTAACGCCTCAACGGAGCGCTACTATAGAGAGTTAATGGCCTAGGGTCAACGTGATTAAACATATCCATGTTCTGTTTGCGCAATAGTTCGCCAGTGCCTATATGCAAGATGCCGCATGGGTTAAAAAGCTTGGTCACGCTCACTCAAAAGCAGGTCAACCCAAAGGGCGTGATGTAATTTTCACAACACACTGTTAGTATGCACTCTCCTTCATCAGCCCTTTCTACGTATGCACAAATCATCAGAACACATTCTTCTTCAAATCGCGCTCAATTTAAGTTCAAACCTTTCCGATGAACGAAAATACCAACAGCTGCTCGACGGAATTGAACATGTCTTCCCATGCGATGCCAATGCCATATTTGTGTTTGATGAAGATGGCTTCCTCAAACCTGTTGCAGTAAACGGCCTTTCTACGGCTGTTCTTGGCCGTCGTTTTTTCCCAGATGTTCACCCTCGATTAAAAGCGATTGTGGATTCAAGAACGCCTGTAAGGTTTGATGCTAACAGCCCTCTCCCCGACCCATTTGACGGCTATCTGCTGGGCGATGACAAACATATCGATGTCCATGATTGCATGGGGTGTAGTCTTCATGTCGATGACAAACTGGTGGGTGTCATTACTATGGATTCTCGCAACGCGGGCGTTTTCGACAGTGTTTCCTCCATCACCCTCGAAACTTACGCAGCCCTCACTGCAGCAACATTGAGGAACATCAGCCAAGTAGCGGCGTTAAAAGCCCAAAACAGAAAGCAGCATTCCGTCAATCAGATGCTGATCCAGCAGGCGCGTTCAAAACACGGTGAAATGGTAGGCTTAAGTCCCCAAATGCATCACCTGAGGCATACAATCGATACTGTTGCAGAATCAAATTATGCTGTGCTGATCTCAGGAGAAACCGGGACAGGTAAAGAACTCGTCGCCCACCAGCTTCATGCCGCATCGCAGCGTTCAGATAAACCGATGGTGTATGTCAATTGTGCCGCTTTGCCTGAAGGCCTCGCCGAGAGCGAGCTGTTTGGCCATGTAAAAGGCGCATTCACAGGTGCGAACAACCATCGGGCAGGGAAATTCGAACTTGCCGATGGTGGTACCCTGTTTCTCGACGAAGTGGGCGAGTTACCGTTAGTCGTCCAAGCAAAACTTTTAAGAGTAATTCAGCAAGGAGAACTGCAGCGCGTTGGTAGCGACCAGCATCTGGTGGTCGACGTGCGTATTATTGCGGCAACAAATCGAGATTTAATCCAAGAAGTCGCCGAGAATCGCTTTCGGGCGGATTTGTATCATCGCCTGAATGTATTTCCTATTAGCGTACCTTCTCTTCGTCAACGCGAAGGCGATATTCCTGTATTAGCAGGCTATTTATTGGAAAAAGTCAGGCATCAATTTAATGTGCCGAACCTCCATATCCACCCGCAAGCTCTCGCTTTGCTTGAACGTCAGGCTTGGCCGGGAAATGTGCGAGAGCTTGAACACTCGCTCACGCGCGCCGCGTTAAGAGCCATTCAATCCCGCTCTGTCTCAATCCTCACATCGCACTTTGATGCGCTACAAACACTGGATGATGTAAAAAACACATCGAAATATTTCCCAGAACAAAGCCAATCACTCAGAACATTGATTGATGAGTACCAACGCGATCTAATCGAGCATGCCCTAAGTAAAAACAAGGGTGTTTGGGCAAAAGCTGCACAATTCTTACAAACAGATCGAGGTAACCTTTACCGACTTGGTAAAAAGCTCGGTTTTTAACAGCCAGAGCAATCTAGCTTTCTCTTATGAGTTGATGTGAATATGACACAAAATACGTAGTCACATTCACATCACAACAAGTTCGTTTTGTAAATATAAATATATAAATCAAAAAGATAACTATTGGCACGTTATCTGCTGTTAGGTTCGGATATTGCTGTAGATAGCAAAATAAAAACCATCAGGAGACTTACATGTTCTGTATTCAATGTGAACAAGCCATTCAAACACCTTCTATCAAAGGCTGTTCTGTTTCTAAAGGTATGTGTGGAAAGACAGCCGAAATCTCTGACCTTCAAGATGTGCTTGTTTACGCCCTTCAATGCGTATCACTTTGGGCCACTCAGGCTAAAAAATTCGATATTGTTGATGATGAAATCAACCGTTGGGCTCCAAAAGCCTTTTTCGCTACACTCACGAACGTCAATTTCGACCCAGCGCGTATCGTTGCACTCACTAAACAAGCGACAGAATTCAAGAATCGACTTCAAGATAAGGTCGTAACGGCCGCAACGGTAACAGGCAAAAGCCTCAACCTTCCCCCTCTGGCGTATTTTGAACTGCCGGAACATGCTGAAGAAATTCGTAATATTGCACTGCAAGTTGCGGTCAACCGCGGCAAAGACACCGTCAATGAAGATGTAATCGGATTGCGTCTGCTTTGTCTATACGGGTTAAAAGGCGCAGCCGCGTATATGGAACACGCCCGTGTTCTGCATCAGACTTGTGATGAAATTTACGCAGAATATCACGACATCATGTCATGGTTAGGCACCGACCCTGACGACCTCCATGCACTGCTAAACTGCTCAATGCAGATTGGTATGATGAATTACAAAGTGATGGAAATGCTGGATGCGGGTGAAACACTTACGTTCGGTCACCCTACTCCAACGCAGGTCAACGTAAAACCTGTAAAAGGAAAATGTATTCTTGTCTCGGGTCACGACCTTCATGACTTGGAAAAAATCCTTCAGCAAACCGAAGGCAAAGGCATCAATGTTTATACCAATGGTGAAATGCTGCCAGCCCACAGCTACCCAGAGTTGAGCAAATACCCACACCTTGTCGGTAATTACGGTGGCGCGTGGCAAGATCAGCAAACCGAGTTTGCCAATTTCCCCGGTGCGATTGTGATGACATCAAACTGCCTGATTAATCCAAACGTAGGAAATTACGCCGACCGTATTTTCACACGCAGTATTGTGGGATGGCCTGGCGTTGAACATATCGACGGCGATGATTTCTCTCGTGTTATCGAGTGTGCATTGGATTTGCCAGGCTTCAAACATGACGAAATCGAACATATGATCACTATTGGTTTTGGCCGAAACGCGCTGATGAGTGCTGCGCCTGCCGTTATAGAACAAGTAAAAGCCGGCAATATTCGACACTTCTTTTTGGTTGGTGGCTGTGATGGCGAGAAGAAAGAACGTCACTACTACACCGACTTTGCGGCAGCAGCCCCTGAAGACACGGTGCTTTTGACGCTCGCATGCGGCAAATACCGTTTTAACAAGAACAACTTTGGCGATATCAACGGCATTCCGCGTCTGCTGGACATCGGTCAATGTAACGATGCCTATTCGGCAATTCAGTTAGCATTAGCGTTGTCCAAGGAATTTGATTGCAGCATCAATGAGCTTCCACTTACGCTTGTGCTGTCATGGTTTGAGCAAAAAGCGATAGTCATTCTGCTGACGCTTTTCGCATTGGGAGTGAAAGGCATTTACATTGGGCCAACCGCACCAGGATTCTTAACCGAGAACCTCATCGGTATTATTCAAGACAAATTCGATCTACGCCTGATTTCTTCCGTTGAAGAAGACATGAATGCCATGCTCAGCGCATAATTTCCAACAGCTAGACTGAATTGATATGAAGAGCCTCCATCCAACGTTGGCTCTTTTTTTATCGCTAACCTACTGTCGCCAAACTACCATCGCTAAAAAAGCGTCTGCCGATCATAGGCTTTGAATTTATGTCGCCGACGAAGCCCGCTAGACGTAACAAGTCACCATTTCGTTAGCCGAACCCACATTTCATTCTCTCATCACGCCACGGGCTGTTAGAATGACAACCTAAGTCGGAAAAGAGAGTTTTTCATGTCAATCTCGCTATCACAATTTATTACCGAAAACGGATTAGAACCACATTTGCTTTCAGCAATGCAAACGGAAGGCTTTGTTACTGCAATGGCGGCTGCGCCTAACCTGATCGACCCAAGCGAATGGCTTGCGTTCATGTGGGGCGGCGAAGAAGAATCACCATTTTCAACACATGAGCAACTCGAAGCCTACGCTAACATTATCGTTAACCTATGGAATGCCCAACGTGAGGCTCTGCTTTCTAATGAATGGAAGTGGCCTGACGCGTGTCAATTGAGCGACGTTGAAATAGTGAATGAAGCAACGCGTGAATATTGTGAAGGCATGCTTCAAGGATGGACGCTGGCACGTGACGATTGGGAAACCATCATGCCTGAAGACTCAGAAGACAATGCGCTTCTTGGTGGTGTCCTGCTTTCAATCAGCTTGATGTTCGACCCAGAAGCCGCGTTTGCCGCTATGGAAGAACAAGGTGCGGCTGATCTGGCGCAGTTTGAAGAAATCTTCAATGCAATGCCTGTTATGCTTTGCGGCCTGACGATGCGCGCGCTTCAGCGTGTTGAAGCCGAGTAATAACATCGCACGGTTCAGGCAGGTATTCTCCTGCCTGAACATCTTTATCTATAGACCACAAATCAAAACGCGAACTTTTCATACAATCCTGCTATAGTCCCGCCCCTATTTCACGCTCTGGCATACTTTGTGTATTCAAAAGCCAGAAAATGACGATCTTTAACATCAACGTTGTCGACTGACGACGTGCAGCGCAGGACTATCACTGTGACCAAACAAGCATTTTCTACCCTTCCGTTAAAGCCAGAGCTAATCTCTACGCTGAACGATATCGGCTATTCAGAAATGACACCGATTCAAGCACAAAGCTTACCTTCGATTCTTGAAGGAAAAGACGTGATTGCTCAGGGTAAAACGGGTTCAGGTAAAACCGCTGCGTTTGGTTTGGGCCTGCTTAACCGCCTAAACGTTAAACGCTTCCGCGTTCAATCTCTGGTGCTTTGCCCAACGCGCGAATTGGCCGATCAAGTTGCGATTGAAATTCGTAAGCTGGCGCGCGGCATTCACAACATCAAAGTACTCACCCTTTGTGGTGGTGTACCAGTAGGTCCTCAAATTGGCTCACTGGAGCACGGTGCGCACATCATCGTAGGAACGCCTGGTCGTATTCTTGACCACATGGAAAAAGGCCGTCTCTCTCTGGAAGAAGTGAATACTCTCGTCCTAGATGAAGCAGACCGTATGCTAGAAATGGGTTTCCAACCTGCACTTGATGCGATTTTTGCAGAAGTTCCAGCAAACCGTCAGACCCTGCTATTCAGTGCGACGTATCCAACTCAGATCCAAAGCATTGCAAAGCAAATCATGGTGAAACCTGAGATGGTGAAGGTTGAATCAAACCACGATAGCAGCAGCATCACTCAGTTCTTCTATGAGTGTGACGGTAACAAAGACCGCATGCATGCACTTCGCTTGTTGCTTCTTAAGCACCAACCGGAAAGTGCTGTTGTATTTTGTAATACCAAACGTGATGTGAAAGATGTCGCCGCGGTACTGGATAATGACGGTTTTTCTGTCGTTGCACTGCACGGCGACCTTGAGCAACGTGACCGCGACCAGATGCTACTGAAGTTTGCGAATAAGAGCGTGACTGTGATGGTTGCTACCGACGTTGCAGCTCGTGGTCTAGACATTGACGCGTTAGACGCGGTCATCAACTACCACATGGCTTACGACACTGAAGTTCACATTCACCGTATTGGCCGTACAGGTCGAGCAGGCAGCAAAGGTGCCGCGTATACCTTCTTCGGGCATGAAGATGGATACAAAGTCGCGCTTCTTGAAGATTACCTTGGGCACGATGTCAAAGGCTCTGCACTTCCAGATGCGTCAGTGCTAAACAACACACCACCGCAGCCTGCAATGATCACCCTGCACATTGAAGCGGGTAAAAAAGCCAAAGTTCGCCCAGGCGACATTTTGGGTGCGCTGACAGGCGAAGACGGTATTGAAGGTAAAGACGTTGGCAAGATCAAAGTGACCGATTACCGCTCATACGTTGCAGTAAACCGTAGCGTTGCGAAAAAAGCACTGAAGAAGCTATCTAACGGTAAGATCAAAGGTAAAACCCATCGCGTTTGGCAACTGCGCTAAGCATATTGGGGAAAACAAAAAGCCGTCGTTATGAC
>NZ_JAJUBB010000011.1 GCF_028683135.1 Enterovibrio qingdaonensis | reverse complement strand
CTGAATTATCAGCGGCCTTTTTGCATTTTTACCGTTCTACTTTTTAAACCCAATGCCACAACAAAGCACAATGCGAAAGCCGTTCATAAATTACTGAAACATTTCATTGTGTTGACAAAGCAGATTTGATCTTCTGGCAGCTAGCATAAATTCCATTTCTATAAAAGGAAGCAAGATCACAAATACAAAATTACGAGCATGGAAAATAAGATTTCTCGTAGTTAAATATCTCAAAGTGAGATGTAAATCCATGTTTGTGGGTCGTTTTTCATGGTTTTGCGCGTTTATCTTTTGCGATATCTGTCGATTTTTTCTCCTCCAATCTATCGTATCGGTCATGCTGCGCTGTAAAACGCGAACTGACAAAGATAGGCGCGAACCAAATATTCAGCATCGCTAGATTGCTGAGTATAAAAAACCATCAATTAAACGCACCTTTAATAACGAATTAATTTGTCTGAAAAGACGAATAAATAGTAGAAGAGCTGAACCGTGAGTAAATTAAATAAAATAACCATTGCACTGGCTGGTGTAATGTTTAGTGGCTATTTGCACGCCGCTGATGCGAGTTCGTCTGGCGTGATTGCTTTTGTTCCGGGCGAAACAAACGTTCAGAATGGCGAGATGGTTTCGTATAACGGCGAGTGTTTTGTCGCGAAAAACAACCCAGGTGTGTGGGAAACCCCAACAGCAAGCTCTTGGTTCTGGGATGTCGCCGAATGTTCGGGTGAACCGACGCCAGATCCAGACCCAGATCCTACCCCTGATCCAGACCCAACACCGGATCCGGATTTAGGCGACATTATTCCTTTCATTCCGGGTCAGACTAAGGTGAAGAACGGCGATGTGGTGTCTTATGACGGGCAGTGCTTTATCGCGAAAAATAATCCGGGTGTTTGGGAAACTCCGAACGCAAGTTCTTGGTTCTGGGATGTGACTGAGTGTTCAGGTGAGCCGGGTGAACCAGATCCAGAGCCGACTGAATTATCCATTCTGTCTCCAGTGGCTGGCCAAATCGTCAACATGGGTGACGTAGTTTCAATCAACACACGCGTTGATGGTGAATTGGCCGCAAGCGTTGAGTTTTGGGTAAACAACCAAAAACTGGCAGCAAAAACCGTCGACCAAAGCCAAACGGCATATGCTCACAACTGGACGCCAACTGAAGCAGGCAATGCAGCAGTCAAAGTGGTTGTGCTTGATAAAGACAGCCAAACGCTAAAGCAGAAAACCGTTGCTGTGACCGTCCAAGAAGACGTGAATGAAGATTTCACTGCGCCTGTGGTGAGATTTGTCACGCCAGCAAATGGTTCAACGTTTAACGAAACAGAAACCGTTTCTATCTCGGTGAATGCGACTGACGTCGATAACGATCTAAGCAAGCTGGTGGTTAACGCAAACAACCAACAAATTTGTACGTTCGATGCTGCAAACGCGTCTGCTTTCCAGTGTGATTGGCAACCAACACAAGCCGGCAGCTTCACGCTAAATGCTATCGCGACCGATGCGCAGAACTTGTCTTCATCAGCGCGTGTGAAAATCACCGTTGAAGAAGAGGCGGTAGAGCCACCACCAGTCACACCGCCAGGTGGACTGTGTGCAGAGTTTAATGTTTACCCAGACTGGACGCGTGGCGATCACGCAACGGGCGGCGACATTATGGTTCACAACAACATCGCGTACTCAGCGATTTACTGGACCAAAACGATTCCGGGTAGCGACAGTTCTTGGGCACTTCACCTGAATTGTGATGGCACCGAGCCGGGCACAGCGCCTTTACTGTCACTGCAAAACCCAATGGATCCGATTCGTCTCGAAGTGGCGGGTTGGCCGAATACCTTTGTCGTTGCGAGTCCATCGACACAATCTCCAGCAACACTGACCGTCGACGCGGTTAACAGCGATGCGTTGGCGAACGTTGATGCGCTAACTCGCGCGTTCGTTTCCGTTATCGGTCAGGCAGAGCAAGCAGGCACCGCATCTGTCATCATCAACAGTGATGTGCTGGATGTGGCGACGCAAGACAAAGGCGAGTTTTTCGGTGTGGTTGCCGTTAAAGAAGCCCTGTCACGCGCGGTTGAAACAACGGGCAGCAGCATTGACCTTGATGCGGTCAACGCACTGAGCAACGACGTTCAAGGCTGGGCGCAGGCGCATAACCTGATTTTCTCTACCTTGGCACCAGAAGCAACGTACGGCTGGTCTTTGAACATTGGTGACTTTGCTTACGACACGCATTCAGGCCGTCAATCGGTATGGGATGAAGCCTCCGTATTTACCGCAGACCTGCTAGATACCTTTGCGCTTTACAAAGCAGATGCTGCCAACAAAGCAGACTTTGTTGTTTTCACTAAGTCAGCGACAACGACTGCGCTGTCTGACGACCAGTGGCACAATGCGCTAGAGTACGTGAAGCAAGTTTCTGACTACGTGAAGGTGCCGGTTATGTTGGCGAACATGCCAACGGCGCAAACCGCAGGCTACTTCATGGGTGACAACCAAGGTAAACCGCAACTGCGTAAAGCGGCATTCAGCAACGTATTTGCGATTCTGTTTGATACGGATTCATCAGAGCTCACCACCAAAATTGACCGTTACCAAGACGCGAAAGTGCCGTTGTATTACGTAGGTGAAGAGTTAGAAAAAGGCTCATTAACCCGTATTGAAGCGTTGAACCAAGAGTTAGCCAACGCTGAAAATGCGATGGACAATGAAGCCTTCTTGTATGAAACGCCGCAATCGCAGTGGGTGCCGTCAACCGTTTACAAGTGGAACGACTTCCTTGATGGCCTGAATGCCATGCACAACATTGGTGTTGCTGGTAACAAGTTCTGGCTGATGAACGATGAGGTTGATGATGCAACCAACATCAAGTACGCCAAAGTCGCGATTGCTGCTTTCCTTGCGCAAAGTATGCAAGAAACCATTCGCTACAATGCGTGTGACGAGAACAACTGGTCTGAAGTGAAATACGGTGCACCTGCGGATTACCCGATGACGGCAAGTTGTGGTCAGTTGGGCCAGAAATACGCGGATTACGGTGTGAACCCAGTATCAGGTTTGGACTACGCCTACTCATGTCCTCGTGACAACAAAATGGAAGTGAGTGCGCTGACTCATGCTAAATGGTACGGCGCACCGGCTCCCGTATTTGCAGCCCCGGATTCAGTGTTAGAAGAGCGTGGCCTATTGGTGAACGGCGCGGTAGGTCGTTGGACCAACAACGGTCACTGTAATGACAAACCAGACAACGTAGACACCTCTAAGCAAGTATGGGAACGCGACGAGTGTAAAGTGTACGTCGGTCAGCAAGCAGGTACCTTTATTTGGGACGGCAGCAGTCAAGAAAGCGTAGAAGGCTGTGGCTGGTGGGGCCGTGGTGTTATTCAAACCACAGGTCGTCAGAACTTCGGTACGTTGAACCACTACCTAGGCCGTTCACACGTTGACCCAGAAACCATTGGCCAAACCATTGATGGTGTAACGGTTGAAGCACCGCCAGCGAACCCGCTGTACGCAGAGTTGGATTTCTGTTCTAACCCAGGCTTGATCTGTAGCTCTGAAGAGAACAAAGAGATTAAGTGGATTGCAGGTCTGTTCTACTGGGTAACCTCTGTACAGGCTTACAACGACGAGGGTGGTCAGTACGGAGACTGGAACTACTACAACGAACTGAAAAAGTACGTGGACAGTGGTCTGCAAGGTTCGCAGTTTATTGATGACGTTTCGGGCATTGTAAACCGTGGTTGTCCGGACCTGACCTGTTCAACCGGTGATGTTCACAACGTGAAAGAGCGTCGTGAGAACTTTAAACTGGTACTGCAAAAGCTAGGACTTGATCCGAAATAAAGGGTCACACACCTATCTGTAAATGCCAGTGAAAATTGGTGAAGATGAAAAAGCCCTCTGCGTCAAAGCAGGGGGCTTTTTGTTATCCGCTCTGAATCTACACCTAGCCCGTCCTTGCGCGCCATCTCTGGCAGCAGAGCGAATAGATCATTAAACGGCATGAAATCAGCGAGCAAACACACTCTTTTTACATGCGGCTAGGTCAATAAGTGTGCGTGCTGGTTGGATTGACTTATCATCTTGTTATGCCCGTTTAGGATCAAAAATCATGACACGATTACTCACGTTATTGTTTGGTTTTTCCTCTGCCTGCTTAGCATCTGTTGCCTATGCAGCCCCCATGAACAGCTACCCCAAGCTTGAGATCGACAGTCGTCATGTTTACGTGCCGGATGCTTTTCCTTACTACGACTATTTTGTTTGCCTAAAACAGGATGATGCAGGCTTGGCGGCTTTAGAGCATGTACAGCATGATCCCGTTTTTCGTCAAAGCCTTAGAAAAGTCGCAGGGGAGGCGGCGGCGCGGCAGTATCGGTACCTTAATGAACTCCCTGAAAAGCGGGCGTTTTTCTCCAATGACGTTGTGTCTGATAGCTTTCCCCGCAAAGAGCAAGTACCTTTTGTGAACGGCGAGTCCTACCGCTACAGTCACCAATATCTCAAACAGGCTAAATCCGGTTACCAATACGATTTAAAAACCAAAGGCATGTATCAGGAAATGTTTGATCGCGGGTCAGACAGGCATTGGCTGATGATAGGCATGACGTTTTTGCAGCGAGAGTCAGTTTGGAAGGTGGCTCCGCTTTCTGACATCCCCGAACTGGTAATACTGGCGTCACTCGACATGAAGCAAGTGCAGGCGGCGAGTAGCGAGAATTCTGCGTATGATCATGCACTGAAAAGCACCGAGTTTTATTACTTTCCGGCTAATCCGAAGAATTGTTATTAACCTTTTTCGTGACAAAGACGGTTTTTACGACGGGACAGCCCCATAAAAAAAGCCCCTTTCGGGGCTTAAACTTAAGGTGGAGATAAGGACAAACTTTGTGTGTGTACCCACACTATTGAATCTGGTGTTATTTCAGATCTTTTACGTCGATGTGATCCATGTCGGTGAAGGTCTGGTTTTCACCCACCATACCCCAAATGAAGGTATAGCTTTGTGTACCAACGCCTGAGTGGATTGACCAGCTTGGTGAAATCACAGCCTGTTCGTTGCGAACAACGATGTGACGTGTTTCAGTTGGTTCACCCATCATGTGGAAAACAGCTGCGTCGTCTTTCATGTTGAAGTAGCAGTAAACTTCCATGCGGCGATCATGGGTATGACACGGCATGGTGTTCCACAGGCTGCCTGGCTCTAGGCGAGTCATGCCCATCAGCAATTGGCAGGTTGGAAGTACATCTGGAACAAAGTACTTGTGGATGGTGCGGCGGTTACTGCTTTCCGCGTCACCTAGTGTCACTGGTGCGGCCTCTTCCAGTGTCACTTTTTTGTTCGGGTAGTGCATGTGTGCAGGTGCAGAGTTGAAGTAGAACTTCGCTGGCGTTGCTGCATCACGGCTTACAAAGGTCATTTCCTTTGCGCCCATACCAATGTACAGGGCTTCGTTAGCGTCGATCATGTACTCTTCGCCATCAACAACAACGACACCGTCGCCACCAATGTTGATAATGCCAAGCTCACGACGCTCTAAGAAGTAAGAAACACCAATCTTCTCGCCAACATCTGCTGCGAAAGACAGGCTTGTGTCGGTAGGCTGGATACCACCGAAAATGATGCGATCAATATGACTGTAAGTCATGGTGATCTCACCCGCTTTGAAAATTTCTTCTACCAAAAACTCATCACGCAGTCCTTTGGTGTCTAACTGCTTTGCATGCTGGCTATGAATAGATTGACGAACTTGCATGATACTTCTCATTGATTTGTTAGCGATGGCGAGATAGTACGCCTATTCTTTTTCTTCTCAATAAATGAAACGGCGTTTTGTTTATCGTGTCACACATTTTCCAAATTTCTACGCTTTTTATTGAAACGTCATTTCAAAAATGATTTTAGCGTCTAAAATGAACGAAAAGCCTTAGGGATTGAATCATGTCTATATTTCGTATCGCGTTTCTTGGCGAGTGCATGTTGGAGCTTCACGAAACCTCAGAGCGTTTAGCGAAAGGGTTTGGTGGCGACTCGCTGAACTCTGCTATCTATCTATCTCGTCTTGCCCGTTTAGCTGGCGATATCAAACCGTTAAGTGTCAGTTATCTCACTGCGATGGGGAGTGATTCACAAAGTCACTATGTCTTAAATGCGATTGAGCAAGAATGTGTCGATACCTCAGACGTGCTTCGCATTGACGGTAAGTTGCCTGGCATTTACTTGATCGAAAACGACGAGAGCGGCGAGCGCCATTTTCATTATTGGCGCAATGATTCTGCTGCCCGCTATTGGGTGCAAAGCTTTGATGATGCGGCGTTGTACGAGCATTTGAAGCAGTTCGATATGGTGTATTTAAGCGGCATTTCGTTAGCGATACAGTTCCCTGAGCAGCGCGTTCGCTTAATTGAAGCATTGCAGCGTTATCAAGCATCTGGCGGTCGGATCGCGTTTGATTCGAACTATCGCCCGCGCCTTTGGAAAGACGCAGAAGAAGCGATATGCGCATACAACCAAGTCATGTCAGTGACACAAACGGCACTGGTGACATTTGATGATGAGCACGCCTTGTTCGGCGACCAACACCCGATTGAAACCGTAGAACGCATTCAGGCTTTAGGTTGTGACCACGTCATTGTGAAGTGTGGTGCGGAAGAATGCTTGGTGGCGAAAGGGAACGATATTCAGCGTGTGCCTGCACGTCGTGTTGAAACGGTCGTCGATACCACATCGGCGGGGGATTCGTTTAACGCCGGTTACTTGTTTGGCGAGACCCAACATTTGGCGGGTAAGCAATCAGCGCAACTTGGCCACTTGCTTGCCAGCCACGTTATTCAAGCAAAAGGCGCAGTGGTCAGTGAAGACTGCATGCCATCAGCAGAACAGATTCAATCCTTGTTTAACCCATCTTAAATTTTTGGAGTTGTTATGGAAAACGTTCAGGGCGTAGAAGCAATCAGCCGCCGTCTTGCCGAGCTAAAAGTCATTCCGGTTATTGCAATTAAAGACGCGAAGAGCGCAGTGCCACTGGCAAGAACCTTAATTGAAAACGGCATGCCAAGTGCTGAAATCACGTTTCGTACTGAAGCGGCAGCGGAAAGTATCGCGCTGATCAGAAAAGCATTTCCTGACATGTTGATTGGTGCAGGTACTGTTCTTACAACGGCACAAGTGGACGCGGCGATTGAAGCCGGTGTCGACTTTGTGGTGAGCCCTGGCTTTAACCCAACGACGGTGAAGTATTGCCAACAGCGTGACATGGTGATCATCCCTGGCGTTAACAGCCCAAGTCTTGTCGAGCAGGCGATGGAAATGGGCCTTAAAACCCTGAAGTTTTTCCCTGCTAGTGTGTCGGGTGGCACGGGCATGCTGAAAGCATTGAATGCCGTTTACCCTGTTCAATTTATGCCAACGGGTGGCGTGTCGAAAGAGAACATTGCGGAATACTTGGCAATCCCTTCTGTGTTGGCGTGCGGTGGTACTTGGATGGTGCCAGCTGACCTTATCGATGCGCAGGATTGGGATGCTATCGGCAAACTGGTTCGCGATGCGGTAGACGCACTGAATTAATTTTGTGGGCCCGTGTTCGCGGGCCATTTTGTTGGTCTTATTCGAAGTACACCGACCATGACAACGCTTCTCGCCAGAATGCCTTCTCGCTCTTTGTTCGCAAGGGCGTTTCCTTTTTTACGCTGGCTTCCTCTCGTTACTAAACAAGATCTGAAAGCCGACTTGATAGCAGGTTTGACCGGCGCAATTATTGTTCTGCCCCAAGGTGTGGCCTACGCCATGATTGCGGGTATGCCTGCGGAATACGGTTTGTACACCTGTATTGTTCCGGCCATCATTGCTGCTTTGTTTGGCTCATCACACCACTTGATCTCGGGCGCGACCGCGGCACTGTCTGTGATTGTGTTTACCACGGTCAGTCAATTTGCGGCTCCCGGTTCACCGCTGTTTATTCAACTCGCCTTAACACTCACGCTTTGTGCGGGCGTTGTTCAGCTATTAATGGGGCTGATGCGCTTTGGGGCGGTGGTGAATTTCGTTTCTCATTCGGTGGTGTTGGGTTTTACTGCAGGTGCCGCTGTTGTTATCGCGATCAGCCAGCTAAAGCACCTGTTGGGCTTGTCGATTGAAAGTGGCAGCACGGCCATTGAGAATCTCCAACTCACCTTTGGTGCTATTTCGCAGACAGACTCAAAAGCATTGCTGATTGGTATCGCAACGATCGCGATCAGCCTGACCATTAAACATATTTGGCCTAAAGGCCCGCATATGTTGATTGCCATGGTGGGGGCAACGTTATTGGCTCTGGGGATTGGCGATGTTGCCCTTGTTGGAGCAATGCCGAACTCACTGCCGTCATTCTCGGTACCTGTGGCCGATGTTGTAACGGTTGAACGTATGGCGATGGGTATCATTGCGGTTGCATTGCTGGGGTTGGTGGAAGCTATCTCAATTGCTCGCTCGGTGGCCATGAAATCTGGTCAGTTGATTGATGCGAATCAGGAGTTTATCGGGCAGGGGCTGTCTAACATGATCGGGGCATTTTTCTCCTGTTATGTTTCATCAGGTTCGTTTACCCGAAGTGGCGTGAATTACACCAGTGGCGCGCGTACGCCGTGTGCAGCAATTTTCGCCGCACTGTTTCTGACTCTCATTTTACTCTTCTTTGCGCCGTATGCTGCCTATATTCCGATCGCGGGGATGGCGGGGATATTGTTTGTTGTCGCGTATAACCTGATTGATATTCCGCATATTCTGGATATCTTCCGCACCGACAAAAAAGAGTCTCTCGTTCTTGTGGCAACCTTCGTCGCGGCAATGCTTTTGCACCTTGAACTGTCTATCTATGTCGGCATGCTGTTGTCGCTGTTTTTCTACCTACGCAGAACATCACGACCAACCATCGAATTCCTTGACCCTCGTGTTTTCAATGTGCCGGAGAACTTGATCCCGGAGACCGCGATTGTCCGCATTAATGGTTCGGTGTTTTACGGCTCATGCCAACATCTTCAGCGTGGGCTACAGGCTTGCCAAGCCAAGCACCTGATCATTTTGGGTCGCGGCATCAACTTTATCGATTACACCGGTGCCCAAATGTTGGCCGATCTGGTTAACCGAAAACAGCAGACATTCTACTTCTGCCATATGAAGGCGACGCCGCTGAAAGCTCTCCTTGCCCCCGGCTTCGCGAAAACCTTTTCTTCGCTGACCTTCTACAAAAATGCCAAAGAAGCGTTGGCGGTGATCATGCATACCTAAGCAGCCGATAGGCTCAAATTAAAAACGCGGCTACCACCCAACATTCTCGTGAGGGTAGGTAGTCTGCTTTTGACTATTTTTGGTGATATCACAATGACATCCGTATCGTTTGACCCTACAGAACACCCTCATCGCCGCTATAACCCTCTGACGGGGGAATATGTATTGGTTTCTCCCCATCGCGCAAAACGTCCTTGGAGTGGCGCGCAGGAAACACCGAACACGGTAACCTTGCCTTCTCATGATGAGACCTGCTTTTTATGTGCGGGTAACACGCGTATTTCGGGTGAAGTAAACCCTGATTATAAAAATACGTTTGTGTTCCGAAATGACTTTGCAGCACTGAACCTAGACACGCCATTGATCAAAATTGACGATCCGCTGATGCGCCTTGAAGGTGCGCAAGGGGAAGCGCACGTTATCTGTTTCTCTCCCGATCACAGTAAAACCCTGCCAGAGCTCAGCACGCAAGAAATTGAGCAGGTGATCAGCACGTGGCAAACCGAATATACGCGATTGAGCGAGCAGTATTTGTGGGTGCAAGTGTTTGAGAACAAGGGCGAAACCATGGGCTGCTCTCAGCCTCACCCACATGGCCAAATTTGGGCGAACAGCTTTATCCCAACGGAAGTGGCGAGTAAAGACCGTCATCAGGCCGCGTACTTTGAGACGCATGGTTCGTCATTGCTGGTGGATTACGTGCAGCGAGAATTGGCTGCGAAAGAGCGCATCGTGGTGGAAACCGAACACTGGGTCGCTGTTGTTCCTTTCTGGGCTGCCTGGCCATTTGAAACCTTACTCCTTCCTAAAGCCGCAGTTCAACGTATTGATGGGCTAAACAACGAACAGAGCGCGGACTTGGCGATTGCATTGAAAAAATTGACCACCCGCTATGACAACTTGTTCCAGTGCAGCTTCCCTTACTCCATGGGCTGGCATGGTGCACCAAACTTCAAAAACGGTGAATTCATTGCACACTGGCAGCTTCATGCCTGTTTCTATCCACCACTGCTGCGTTCAGCAAGCGTACGCAAGTTCATGGTGGGCTACGAGATGTTAGCGGAAGCACAACGCGACCTGACGCCAGAACAAGCAGCCGCGCGTTTACGCGAGGTGTCTGACGAGGTTTATTACAAGTAAATACACGCAAGCTGAATCCTGCATTTTTAGGTTTATGGGGTGTGATTCCACAATTGTGACCCAGCATTCAGCTTTTAATTTATTAATTGAAATGCCGTTTTATTTTCTTGTTTTGATGGTCAAGTTAGCTATCATACAGAAAATAAAAATGAAACGAGGTTTTGAAAATGATTTTAGAGTCTTTTGGGCTAGCAGGTAAGGTAGCGGTAGTGACTGGCTGCAATACCGGCCTAGGACAGGGCATGGCAGTGGCTTTGGCACAGGCAGGTGCGGACATTGTTGGTATCAACTACGGTGGTGCTGACGATACACCGGGCATGGTTGAAGCAACGGGCCGCCGTTTTTACAACATCACCGCTGACTTAAGCAATTCAGCGATTATCGATGATGTTGTTGCCGAAGCGCGTGGCGTTCACGGCAAAATCGATATTCTCGTTAACAACGCCGGTATTATCCGCCGTGAAGATGCGATCAACTTTAGTGAAAAAGATTGGGATGATGTTATGGACATCAACATCAAGTCTGTTTTCCTTATGTCTCAATCGATTGCGCGTGTTTTCAATGAGCAAGGCACTGGCGGCAAGATCGTCAACATTGCCTCAATGCTGTCTTATCAAGGGGGTATCCGCGTGCCTTCTTACACCGCGTCGAAAAGTGCGGTGATGGGTCTGACGCGTGCGTTGGCCAATGAGTGGGCATCAAACAACATTAACGTGAATGCGATTGCGCCGGGTTACATGGCAACCAACAACACCGAAGCGTTGCGTGCTGATGTTGTTCGTGAGAAGGCGATTCGTGAACGTATTCCTGCAAACCGCTGGGGTACACCGGAAGATGTGGGTGGCGCAGCTGTGTTCCTGTCATCGAAAGCAGCAGACTACATCAACGGCTTTACGTTGGCGGTTGATGGCGGCTGGTTAGCGCGCTAACAAAACGGGTGTTCCGCCCCGTTTGCAAAGATATCTCTCTCAGAAGGCCAGCTTAGCTGGCTTTTTGATTTTTAGTTTCTTTAAAAATGAAACAACGTTTTGACTTTGTGATTTGCAGTAAGTTTTTTTCTTCATCCCGCCTTTACAATGCCCCACAGATAATCAGTTAATCTCTTCTTAGTTGGCGAGTAAAAAATGAGTGAACACATTGCTTTACCGTCATTACCGGGTGAATTAGACCGAGACCGTGTTCTAGCACACCTTCCCAAGGTAATGGCTACCATCAAGCGCAATATTTCTCGTATCGGTGAGCGCAATCCAAAAATCGGCAATGCCGACTATTCATGGACGCATTGCGGTCCTTTTGATTGGGTTTCATCGTTTTGGGCTGGCCAGTTATGGTTGTGCTACGAAACGACAGCGGATGAGCAATACAAAAACAGCGCGAAGCTGCGCAAGTCTTACTTCGCTAACATGTTGTTGGACCCATTTTGGTTGGATCATGACTTGGGCTTCCAATACAGCCTGAGCTGCGTGGCTGAATACAAGCTGACTGGCTGTGAAGAGTCGAAAATGATGGCACTGCGTGCGGCGGATCATTTGATTCACCGTTTCCGCAAAGTGGGCGGTTACATTGTTGCATGGAACGACACGCATCCGCTGGCATTGGAAAAGCCTGACGTGATTCAGGGTAAATCCATCATCGATTCCTTGCAGAACACTGCGTTGCTGTTCTGGGCGGCAGAAGTCACGGGTGCACCTCGTTACCGCGAAGTGGCGATTCGCCACAGCGAAACACTGGCAAAGCACATTGTTCGTGATGATTACTCAACCTATCACTCATTCAACTTCGACCCGATTTACCAAACGCCAGTGAAAGGTGAAACCTTCCAAGGTTATGCCGATGAATCTTGCTGGGCGCGCGGTCAATCATGGGCGATCCATGGTTATGCCCAAACCTATCAGTACACCAAAGATGAAAGCTTCTTGGTTCTGGCGAAAAAACTGGCGCGCTTTGCGGCTGAAGTGATCACGCCAGACGGTGTGCCTGTGTGGGATTACCGTCTGCCTGCAGACGAAATTCAATACAAAGACAGCTCTGCGGGTGCAATTACCGCTGCTGGCTTCTTGTTGATTGCGCAGTCGCTGGAAGACCAAGCAGAAGCACTGGCGCGCGATGATGCAAAACGCCTGAGCTTGCTAGAAGAAGCCAATGCCTACCGCGATTGGGGCTTGTACTTGCTACAAGGCCTGATGGACCAATGTGACTTGTGTGATAACGAACAAGCACAAGGTTTGCTGGCAAATGGCGCATCGTTCGTGAAGGTTGGCCTTTGCGACAACATGCTGCCTTACGGCGATTACTACTACCTTGAGGCTCTGATGCGCGCTCATGGTTATCGTAACTTCTTCTGGTAAGGGCTGACTGATGAAAAAGGCTCCTAATATCATCCTGATCATGACCGACAGCCAAGGCGCAAACGTGGTTGAACGTTACTCGGGTCAGGCAACGGACACCCAGCACCTAGATCGCATGGCCGATACCGGTGTGCGTTTTGACAGTGCCTATACCACGTGCCCGCTATGTACACCTGCGCGTGCGGGCTTGTTTACGGGCATGTATTCACACCAAAGCGGCGCGTGGACGAATAACCTTGCGCTTGGCACGAACATTCGTCATATGGGCCAGATTTTCACCGCAGAAGGCTACAACACGGGCTATATCGGTAAATGGCACTTAGATGGTCATGATTACTTTGGTACGGGCATCTGTCCGCCGGGCTGGCACCCAGAGTACTGGTACGACGGTGTTAACTACCTGAACGAGTTGACCGAAGAAGAAATTACCCTTTGGCGTCGTGGCTTGAATACGCCTGAAGAGCTGGAAGCCCACGAAATTACGGCTGACTTTACTTGGGGCCACCGTATTACCAACCGTGGTCTGAAGTTTATCGATCAGCACCGCAGCGAAGACAAACCGTTCCTGTTGGTGTTGTCGTATGACGAGCCGCACCATCCGTTTACTTGTCCGCCAAAACACGTTGAGAAGTTCAAAGACTTCAAATTCGATTTGGGCGAAGCGGCGTTTGATTCGCTGGAAGATAAACCGCTGCATCACCGTCTGTGGTCGCGTGCGAAAGGCTCAGGTGTGGGTTCTCAGTACTTTATCAATCCACTTTACTTCGGCTGCAACGACTTTGTGGACGAAGAGATTGGTCGTGTGCTTTCGCATATCGATGAAAGTGAATTGGCGAATACCTGGATTGTGTATACCTCTGATCACGGCGAAATGAACGGTGCCCACAAATTGTGGGGTAAAGGCGCGGCCGTGTATGACGAAATCGCCAACATTCCGCTCATCATCAAAAACACCGATGGCCAGATGGCAGGCACTGTCATTGACCGTCCAGTTAGCCACATCGACATCATGCCAACCCTGTTGAATCTGGCGCATATCGAGCAACCGCCAATCATGCCGGGTAATGACCTGCTAGATGTAGAAAAAGACCGTGGCTTTAAAGGCGTGATGGTTGAGTTCAACCGCTATGAAGTGGAGCACGACTCTAACGGTGGTTTTATTCCGGTTCGCGGTTGGGTGACAGACAGCTACAAGCTGGTGATCAACTTGATGGGCACTGATGAACTTTACGATCGCGTGAATGACGCTGCCGAAGTTAACAACCTGATTGAGCACCCGGATTTTGTTGAGGTTCGTAACACCCTGCACGATGAGTTGCTGGCGTATATGGACCATATCCGAGATACCTTCCGTTCGTTCGAATGGGCATGCCGCCCTTGGCGTCCGGAAATGGAAAGAGAATGGATGGGGTTGTTCCGTCCTCGCCCGGCGGACGGTGTCGCCCCGGTCGTAAGAGATTATGACACTGGCTTGCCAACCAAAGGCATCAAACGCGAAGACGTACAATTAAGTATTGAGGTTTAATTTCATGGCAAACGCTACCCAAGGCCATATGACACTGCCTGTAGAAGTCGGGCAAGAAGAAGTCGTTCTAGATCTATACAAACGCTGGCAGGCAGATGCACTGCGTGACAGTGACGGCACGACCATGCCGGATTCTCTGGCAGAGCAAGACTGCGACATTTATTCCGTGTTGTGTATTGTTCGTGCTGATCAGGCGTATGCCAAAGCGCACCCTGAGTATCTGCACCGTAAATACTTGTCTTCGTTCCCAATGACGGCCATGACCAATGAGCTGGTGATCAAGCCGCTAGAAGGCTACTGCTCAGAGAAATACGAGCTGGATAACAACAGTGATCCTAAGCGTCACTGGGAAGTGCGTAACCGTACTACCGGTGACGTTGTCTCGGTTGATCAATGGGATTTTGATGCTGAAAGCGGCACCGTGATTGTGCGTGAATGTACGCCATACCATGAATACACCGCGTCAGTAATGGTCCGTCAGGTGTGGGACAGTGTGTCCATGTACAACGCACTGACCAACGGCTGGACGGGTGACAAAATCCGCAGCCTTGACCCTTATCACCCAGAGTGTCGTGCACACCTGAAGCGTTACTTTGCGCAATGGCTGGAAGATCATCCAAATACGTCCGTTGTTCGCTTCACCACGTTTGCGTTCCTGTTCGTGATTGATGCGAACGAGCAAAACCAAGATATCTACCGTGACTGGACAGGCTACGGCGAAACCGTGAGCCCAGAAGCACTGGATGATTTCGAAAAAGAATACGGCTACCGCCTGACGCCAGAAGACTTTGTTGACGCGGGTTACTACAACGGTACCTACAAAGTACCAAGCAAACGCTACCTAGACTGGATGGCATTCATCCAGAAATTCGTGGCAGATTTTGCTGGCGAATTGGTGGGTATGGCACACGCGGCAGGTAAAAAAGCGGCGATGTTCCAAGGCGACCACTGGATTGGTACTGAGCCATTCCTGCCAAGTTACCAAGAGATTGGTATCGACATTAACGTCGGTGCAGTTGAAGACGGTGTGGCACTACGCCGCTTGACCGATTCTGCTGGCGACCAAGTGAAAGAAGCGCGTTTCTACCCTTACTTCTTCCCGGATGTCTTCCGCGAAGGTAACAACCCAGTGACTGAATCTATGTCTAACTGGGTGAAGATTCGTCGTGCGATGCTGCATAAGCCGCTAGATCGTATCGGTTACGGTGGCTATTTATCACTGGCGAACAAGTTCCCACACTTCATTGACCATGTGACTCAAATTTCTGATGAATTCGGTACCTACCGTCAAAACAGTGCGGGCACCGAGTCGGCGAAAATCGGCGGTAAAGTTGCAGTATTGAACGCATGGGGCCTGGCGCGTTCTTGGCTACAGAACCAAGCACAAGATCAGCGTTTCTACGTGCCACCTCGTCCAGATGTCATGGAGCTTGTGGGTAACAACCCACTGGAATGTTTGGCTGGCTTACCATTTGATGTGGAATTCATTAGCTTCGAAGACATTCTGGCTAACGGCATCGCCGATGACATTAAAGTCATCATTAACACCGGTGATGCAAACTCAGCGTGGAGTGGCGGCGAATACTGGGGCAACCCACAAATCGTGACTGCGTTGCGTGAGTTCGTGGGCAAGGGCGGCGGTTTATTGGGTATTTGTGACCCATCGGCGCACCTGCAAAACGGCCGTTTCTTCCAACTGGGCGACGTGCTCGGTCTGGAAAAAGAAACGTCACTGACCATGGGCCGCGTTGCTCAACCTGTTCAACTGGACGGCGAACACTATCTGGCGCAATGCCTGACCGGTGAAGAAGACTTCGGTAACTTGAGCTACGTGTACTCTCAAGCGCATGACATGAGCGTGATTGCGTCACAAGGTCAGCACCTTGCGATGACGGCACGTCAATACGGTGAAGGCCGTTCGGTGTACCTGGGTAACTTGCCGTTCTCAATGACGAATGCGCGTTTGCTGCAACACGTTCTGGTGTGGCTGTCTAAGTCAGAAAATGAAAGCTATGCATGGCTGTCTGATTCTGCGCTTGTAGATGCGTGCTACTACCCAGCAACAGAGAAGGCGACGGTCGTTAACTACAGCAGCGAACCACAGCAACTGCAAGTCACTGACAAGTCGGGCGAAAAACAAACAATTACACTCGAAGGTTACGAGTGGCGTTGGATGGATGCCTGATCTGTGATTTGCTACGCAGTCTAATCGCAAAATTATCCATATCTTACGGGCGCAACTTCGGTTGCGCCTTTTTTTTGGTCATCAGGTCGAGTGACGCTGATGGATGTACACATGAGTGATCCCATGCAACGCAGTAAAAACAATCCGCAGCAGCTTAACGTCCGTTCTATCGAATCTGGTTCTTTGCACCCCCTCTATCACGCGTTAGCGGCACATGCGGCGAAATTGCCGGAACCGCGTCATTGCTACACCATGGCGAAGCCTACGGGGTCGGTTTGCAATCTGGATTGTCGTTACTGTTTCTACTTGGAAAAAGAAAAACTCTACCCTGAACGCCAAAAAAACTGGCGCATGGATGATGAGACCCTGTCTCGCTATATCGAACAACAGATGGATGCGCAGGAAGGGCCAGAAGTGGTGTTTTCCTGGCAGGGCGGCGAGCCTACCCTGATGGGGATTCCGTTTTACCAAAAAGCGTTCGCGCTTCAGGAAAGCTATGCTGCGCAATTGGCGAAAGGGGGCAGACATGTCTCGGTTGTGAATACCTTTCAAACCAACGGCATAAAAATCGATGACGCGTGGGCGCAGTTATTTGCTGAACATCAAGTGCTGGTAGGCATTTCGATTGATGGCCCTCGTGAACTGCATGATTGCTATCGCGTAAAACGAAACGGCGAGCCGACGTTCGATAAGGTAATGGCGGCAATTGAGGTGCTTAAGCGTCATAAGGTGAGGTTCAACACCCTGACGGTGGTACACAACGAAAATGCGAATTATGCCCGAGAGGTTTACGAATTTCTCATCAGCACAGGCAGTGAGTTTCTGCAATTTATCCCCTTGGTTGAGCGTGCGGCTACGGAGTCCGGAGAGGGGTTGAATCTGGTCTTGCCCGATGAGAAAGATGCTGCTGTCACGCCTTGGTCGGTGGGAGCTGCGCAGTTTGGCCATTTTCTAACAGACATTTTTGATATTTGGGTGACGCGCGACGTTGGCCGAGTGTTCGTGCAATTGTTTGACAGTACATTGGCGAGCCATTTGGGGTACTCGGCAACACTCTGTTCCCATGCGCCTCAATGTGGCAGCAATTTTGCCATTGAAGCGAATGGCGACGTGTATGCCTGTGACCATTATGTGTATCCGGAACATAAGCTGGGCAACGTTCACGAAGACACGCTACGTACCATTCGAAACAGTGTTGAGAATCGTGCGTTCGGCTTGGCTAAAACCGCACACCTGAGCGATAAATGCGTGAAATGTGCATGGCGATTTGCCTGTCACGGCGGCTGTCCGAAACATCGTTTCGTTTTTGATGGTGAATCGTCATTTCCTCTGCATTACCTCTGTCCTTCATATGCCCATTTTTTCTCGCATACCAAGGAGAAAATGACACAAATGGCGGCATTGATTGTCCGAGGTAAGTCACCGATATTCATTATGAAATAGCTTTTGGATCACACTTTTCGAAGTGACTTAAACAAAAACATGATCCAGTCGAATTTAAAAATGAAAAGATGTTTTGAAAATAAGAGAAAAGCGTTTAAATAATTCCATCTGAAGTTTGTGGAATTAAAAAAGATGTACGCTTTCAACCAATTTGCTGCTGATGCTACCTTCACTCATCGTGACGAAACTGTTTCGGTGTTGGCAGCACTTATCAGTCAACACATGAAAGCGTGTCTGCCTGAACAAGCCGCTTTAGCTGATTCCCCAAACCGCGCACATTTTGATGACCGCGCTCAGAACCTCGAAGGTATTGCTCGTCTGCTTTGGGCAGCAGTGCCACTGGCGAGTGAAAAGCCTGAAGTACTGAGCGTGCTGCGTGACGCGGTCGAAAATGGCGTTAACCCTGCTCACCCTGCCTACTGGGGTGATGTGTCCGACTACAACCAACGTTGCGTTGAAATGTCGGCGATTGCATTGGCGATTGTTGACCAAGAAGCCTTGTTCTTCCGCGCGATGTCTGAAGAAGGGCAGGCTAACACGGTACGTTGGCTTCAGGCGGCATCCTACATTCAAATCCCAAACAATAACTGGCACTTTTTCCGTGTACTGATCCTGATGGCTCTTCGCCACATCGGTGCAAATTTTGATGTAGACGTGCTGAAAAACGACCTGAAAGAAATCGACGATATGTATCTGGCTGAAGGCTGGTATCGCGATGGTCGTAGCGGATGCACAGACTACTACAACCCGTTTGCTTTCCATTATTACGGATTGGTGTTTGCCCGTTGGGTAAATGGTGTTGTCGATCGTCACTCTTCGGTGCTTGCGGAATTCGCCCAACTCTTTATTCATCGTGCAGCTCTCTTTGCGAAGTGCTTTTCCCTGTGGGTAGGCAGCAACGGCGCATCAGTGGCATACGGCCGTTCGATGACCTATCGCTTTGCGTCTGCGGGCGTTTGGAGTGAACTGGCTTGCTACAGCGCGGCTCTGAAAAATGTCGGCTTGAGCGTCGCTGATATGAAGACCTTGTGGGCGAACAACATCCGCTGGTGGAGCCAGCAGCCAATCATTTCAGATGGTCTTCTGAGCGTGGGGTATCGCTACCCGAACCTCATCATGAGCGAAATCTATAACAGCCCTATGTCCCCGTTGTTGGCACTGAAAGGCTTTGCGGCGGTTCGTCTGCCAAGCTCTCATCCGTTCTGGCAAGAAACAGAAAACCAAATGCTTCACAGCAATGGTACGCAATTGCTGGAAAAGAACCGCCAAATCATTACTCGCCAAAATGGCACGAGCTTCCTGCTTTCAGGGGCACCGAGTGCGGCAGAGTTGCGTAACAGCCACGACAAATACCTCAAATTTGCATACTCATCTGCCCATGGATTTTCCGTAGAAGCACTGCGTTGGATTGAGCAGGGCTTTATGGGTGACAACGTCATGGCCTGTAAACACCCAGAAACGGGCGAGTGGTTTTTCCGCACCGCATTGCTGAAAAGTGAGCTTGTTGAAAACACCCTGATCACCACGTGGAGCCCATTCTCGGGTTGCACCGTGACGACCAAGCAATGGATGGAAGGTGGCAAAGAATGGCGTGCTCACCACATTGATGCTGACACATCGTTTGAATTCATTATGTCCGGTTATGCCGTCGACACCTGGGTGAAATGCATTGGTGCGCGTGAGAACCGCCAAAGCGCACGCATCGCGGGACACGAGTACAGCAGCGACATTCAATTACACGAAGGACAAGGCAGCTATGACGTTATGCCTTGTGCGCCAAATACGAATCTTTGTTTTGCACAAGCAGCAGTGCCCATCATCTACGGCAATGTGCCGCAGGGAGAAAGCCGCTGGTTAGTGTCAGTTATTTCAGAAAAACAAAATTAAACAATTACATATAAAACTCCCTGGAGAACCCAATGAAAGGTAATATCCAAACTCGCAAGCGTACCCTACTTGCCGCTTCCATCGCTGCGTTACTGGCTTCGCCAGCTTTCGCCGCTCAGTTCAATGAAGCACCTGAGCTAAAAGCTCTGGTCGCAGAAGGTAAACTACCTTCCGTTGAGCAACGTCTGCCAAGTGATCCTTTGGTTGTGACACCATTTGAAGCCGTAGGCCAATACGGCGGTACAATGAACCTTGTGGGCCTGTGGGGCGACAACGGTCACCGTATGCGCATCCTGGGTAACAACAACCTGTTCTCTTTCAACCACACTTACACCGACGTTGAGCCAAGCTTGGCAACCGGTTACGAGTCAAACGCAGAAGCAACGGAATACACCATTTTCCTGCGTAAAGACATGAAGTGGTCTGACGGTTCAGATTTCACCGCTGACGACATCGTTTACTACGTGAATGACGTACTGGGTGACCCTAACCACGCAGGTAACCGCCCGCTTTACTTCAAAGATTACTCGTCTGCAAAAGCAGAAGCCGTTGATAAACACACGGTTAAGATTTCTCTGACTGAGCCAAACGGTCTGTTCATTCGCCAATTGGCGGGTGTTGACGGCTCTAACATCGCTGCGTTTAACAAAGCCTACTGTTCTAAATTCCAACCTCAGTTCAACGCAAACGTAGAGAAAGAAGCGAAAGCGGAAGGCTTCTCTTCATGGCGTGAATACTACGAAGTGAAATGTCCTGCGCATTACTTCACACCGTTCTACGCAAATGCTGATCGTCCAACGATGGCACCGTGGATTGTTGAAACACCACCATCAGCAAACGCGCCGTTTGCAGAATACGTACGTAACCCGTACTTCTGGCAAGTGGACACGGCGGGCAACCAACTGCCGTACATCGACTCCGTGAAGTGGACTTTCTCTGAAAACAAAGAAGAAATGTTGCTGCGTGCAGTTGCAGGCAAAACAGACTTCCAATCTCGCCACATTGATAACGCAGCAAACCGTCCAATCATCTTCGGTAACGCTGAAAAGTCTGACTACAAAGTCATGCTGCGTCCTGAAACACGCATGAACGTGTTGGTTCTGGGCCTGAACCAAAACGCGAAAGATCCAGTTAAGCGTGAGCTTTACTCGAACAAAGACTTCCGTATTGCGCTGTCTTACGCGATTGACCGTTGGGACATCAGCGAAACCATCTTTGGTGGTGCAGTAGAACCGTACCAAGCGGCTCCGCTAGAAGCGTCTCCTTTCTACAGCGAAGAGTTTGCTACTCAGTACACTGACTTCGATCTGAAGAAAGCCAACAAGATGCTGGATGACCTGGGTCTGACTAACCGTGACAAAGATGGCTACCGCCTGATGAAGAACGGTGAGCGCATCCGTATCGAAGCGTTGAGCACCACGCTGGTGAAACCAGAAACCCGTGATGCGCTGGAAATGGTGAAAAAACACTGGGATGAAATCGGCGTCATGCTGGATGTCCGCATTGTTGACCGTTCACTGCAAAACTCCATGCGCTTTGCTAACGACTACGACGTGATCCCATGGTACGGCGACGGCGGCGTGGGCATCATCGATGAAGCGCGTTGGTACATGCCTTACTCACCAGAATCTACGTTTGGTCTGGGTTGGTACAACTGGTCTGCAAACCCGAACTCAGATTCAGCGGTTGAGCCACCAGCGGCCGTGAAGAAGCAAATTGAGCTGTACAGCGAGCTGCGCAAAACGTCAGACAAGAAGAAGCAAAATGAGCTGATGCAGGAAATCATCAACATTGCTCAAGAAAACTTCTACGCGATTGGTACGGTGACTAACCTGCCTAACACTGTGATTGTTAACGAGAAACTGCGCAACGCACCAGAAGGTATGCCTGAGTCTTACAACCTGATGACGCCAGCACCAATGCGTGTCGGTCAATTGTGGTTCGATAACAAATAACAATAAAACAGAGGATGGCGAGTAATCGCCATCCTATATCGATTAGCAACACAATTTAGGAATTGGGGAATTGAAATGAGCAATTTCTTAATAGGTGCACGTGACCAGTTGGCGTCAACCGTTGCACCGTTTTTCGAGAAGCATCCTCTGGTGGCAAGTGGTTTATCACGCCTCGGCTTGATGATGTTTACCTTCTTTTGTATGTCCATCATCATTTTCTTGGTGATCGACTTGCCAGAGGGCGACTTCGCAACTGCGAAGATTGCTGAACTCCAATCGCTGGGCCAAACCGTTGACCCTAAGATGATTGAAATTCTCCGTGAAACATATGGTTTGGATAAGCCAATCCTTGTGCGTTACTGGGCGTGGTTCTCGGGTCTGATGACCGGTGACCTAGGGATGTCTCTATCCACTCAAGAGCCTGTTTGGGACACGATTAAAACGCGTTTGCCGGTCACCCTGCTTCTGATGTCAGCGGTACTGGTATTCATGTTTGTTACCGCGATTCCAATCGGCATTTACTCTGCACTTCGTCCTTACTCAGTCGGTGACTACGTCGGCACCATTATCGGTTTCCTGGGTATGGCAACGCCAAACTTCGTGATGGCGATTATCGCTATCCTGATTGGTTACGAATATTTCGATACCGTGATTACCGGCCTGAACTCAGACGAATACCTCGGACAACCTATGTCTTGGGGCAAGTTCTGGGATTCGGTTCAGCGTAGTTGGGTATTTATTTTGGTTCTGGGCACATCGGGTATGGCCACCATTATCCGTAAAGTACGTGCGAACCTGATGGAAGAAATCAACAAACCTTACGTGACAACGGCACGTGCAAAAGGGTTGAGTGAGCGCGAACTCACCATGAAATATCCAGTGCGTCTGGCACTGATCCCAATTGCTGCAACGATTGGTTGGAAACTGCCTGTACTGCTTGGTGCTGACATCATTGTTAGCCAGGTAATGAACATGCCAACGATGGGTACGCTGATGCTTCAAGCGTTGGAAAAACAAGACATGGTATTGGCAGGCGACATTCTGCTCATCATGGGCGGCCTGACCATTCTCGGTACGCTGATTTCTGATGTGCTGCTTCGTTTGATTGACCCACGCATTCGTGCTGGCGCGTAGAGGAAAGTGACATGAGTGCTTTAGCTATCGTAGACAAACTGAATATTTTCAAACTGAAAAAGCTGGATAAAGAGACGGCAACGGCTTCCCAGTTAATGATTCATAAATTCCGCAGCAACCGCCTTGCTTGGGTAAGTATGTGGTTTTTGCTGGTGGCGTATATCGTTGCTATGCCTTTTGCGGAATTCTTTGCCCCGTTTGAGTCGGGTGACAGTTGGCGTCGATACACCTTCGCGCCACCGCAAGAAATGCACCTGATCGAAAAAACCGATGACGGTTACAAGTGGGCTCCGCACCTGTCTGTTTACAAAGTAAAAACAGACCCGATGACACTGCAAAAATCTTACGAACTGGATGAGAACAAAAAAGCCTACTTTGAGTTCTTTGGTCAAACCGATGAATACCACCTGATGGGCTTCATTCCAATGACCACCAAGTTCATTGTTCCAGAGGATAAGAAGCTGCCGTTCTTCTGGCTGGGTTCTGACCGTATGGGTCGCGACATGTTGTCACGCGTTATCCACGGTGCACGTATTTCCCTGTCAGTCGGTTTGATGGGTGTGTTTTTCAGCTTGGTTATCGGTATTACCGTCGGTTCTATCGCCGGTCTGAAAGGCGGTTGGTTTGATACCGTGACAAACCGCATCATGGAAGTAATCAAGGCTATTCCAACGCTGCCGCTTTGGATGGCACTGACTGCATCGCTACCACGTGAGTGGGACAGCATCACCAAATACTTCCTCGTTACCCTGATTTTGGGTTGTGTGACCTGGCCGGATATGGCGCGTGAAGTGCGCTCCCGTTTTATGTCACTGCGTAATGAAGAGTTTATTAATGCAGCGTGGCTGGACGGAAACTCACAAACGTCGATTATCAGCCGCTACATGGTTCCTAACTTCATGGGCCACATTATTGCCGCCGTTACGCTGGCAATCCCTGCAATGATTTTGGGTGAAACCTCTCTGAGCTTCTTGGGCCTTGGCCTTCAGGCTCCGGTTGTGAGCTGGGGTGTACTGCTTCAGGAAGCGCAAAATATCCGCTCAGTAGCGGAAGCCCCTTGGCTGCTTTACCCCGCAGGCTTGGTGGTCGTAGTAATTCTGGCAATGAACTCTTTAGGTGACGGTTTGCGAGATGCAACTGACCCTTACCACGAGGCATAACGAGATGACTGATAAAGTATTAGAAATTAATGGTCTGAACGTAAGTTTTGATAGCACACTGGGTTCTAAGCACGCAGTAAAAGATGTGAGTTTTGACATTGTTCGCGGTGAAACGTTGGCAGTCATTGGCGAGTCAGGTTCCGGCAAATCGGTCACTTCAAAAGCGATTCTGCAGATCCTTGGAAAAACGGGTCACATTGACTCGGGTGAAATCATGCTGCATGTCGATGGCTCAAAAGTAGACATCACCACACTGAAAAGTGACAGCATTGAAATGCGCCGTATCCGTGCTGAGCGTATTTCACTGGTATCTCAGGAGCCGATGAGTGCGCTGAGCCCAGTTCATACCGTGGGCGATCAAATCAAAGAGACATTGTTCCTTTGCAATAAAGGCCTGACGAAAGAGCAAGCTCACCAAGAAACCATTAAGTTGCTGGGGCAGGTATTACTGCCTGACCCAGAAACATTGATTGATAAATACCCGTATGCGCTTTCCGGTGGCCAGCGTCAGCGTGTTTGTATCGCCATGGCGATTGCAAGCCGCCCAGATATTCTGATTGCCGATGAGCCAACAACCGCACTGGACGTGACCACGCAAGCAGAGATCCTTGAGTTGTTTGCGAAGCTTCAACGCGAAATCAACATGTCTATTCTGTTTATCACCCATGACCTTGGTGTGGTCGCGCAGATTTCAGACCGCGTCGTGGTCATGAAAGATGGTGAAGTGGTTGAGCGTGGCGATGTGCGCCAAATCTTTGAAAACCCGCAGCATCCATACACGATTCGTTTGATGGACGCGACCAAGCGTCTTGAAATGCGCTCTGCGTTGAAAGTGCCTTATGACGCCGAAAAAGCGACCTGTAAGAAGCCAATTATCGACGCGCGTAACGTGTACAAAATTTTCGAAAATGGCGGCGGTTTCTTCAAGAAAGGCAAAGAACTGGTTGCGCTGGAAGATGTGTCTGTCGTGGTAAACCAAGGTGAATCACTCGGCATCGTTGGTGAGTCTGGCTCAGGCAAATCGACATTGGGCCGCGCGATTCTTGGTTTAGGTCATGCGACGTCAGGTTCCATCCTGTATCACGATCCAAGCCGTGATCTCGATGTGGATCTGGTTAACCTAGAGCGTAAGCAAAAAGATCATCTGTTTGTCGACCTGCGCCTGATTTTCCAAGACCCAATGTCTTCGCTTAACCCGCGTATGACGGTAGCGGACATTATCCTTGAGCCGCTGCGCCAGTTAAGACCAGACCTGACCGAAGACGAACGCCGTAAAGAGCTTCATGAAGTGATGGACTGGGTGGGCGTTCACCGCGATTGGGCGGCACGTTACCCACACGCATTCTCAGGCGGTCAGCGTCAACGTATCGTTATCGCACGCGCGCTGATCACGCGTCCGAAACTGGTTATCGCTGATGAAGCAACGGCAGCATTGGACGTATCGCTACGTTCTCGTGCGCTGGATCTTCTGATTGAGTACCAAAACCGCTACGGCACTTCCTTCATTCTTATTACTCACGACATCGCGACGGTTAAGTATTTCTGTGACCGCATGGTGGTGTTGGAGAAAGGCAAGATTGTTGAGCAGGGCACGGTGGATCAAATCATCAACAATCCTCAGGAGGCGTACACCAAACGTCTGATTGATGCAGTGCCAAAGGCAGAACTTCCGCCTTTGACGACGCAACCTGAATTGCTTACCGCATAACGTAAAACAATAAAAATAATAAAGAAAAAAACTTCCGGAGGCTCGAAAGAGCTTCCGGTGGCTAGTTGCACCCGAAATTCAACATCCAAATCCAAAAACAATAGAGATAAATACCCTATGAACATCAAAACCTCTGTACTCGCTTTAGCGATTGCTGCGGCACTCGCTGGCTGCCATTCGGACTCTGAAGACCTGAAAAACCCGAGTATTGGCGTTGACCCTGAAATTCCAGCGGTCATCGATTACGACTTGGCCGTGAACAATTGGGCTTCGTTGTGGACACCACCAAACACGGATGACGCGCAATATCAGCTAATGATCGAAGCAAAGCTGGAGACAGCGGCAAAGTCTTACACAGGATTTACGAAAGACAACGCTGAGCACCTTTGGGCAGATTTGCCGCTTTACAAATTTTATGACAAAGAAAAAACCGTTGACGCGATGAAGACCAAAACGTCGTTCGTGCGTCTACGTGATTTAGCGGTCGCGTACACCTTAGGCGATCCTAGTTTTGCAACTGAGGAAGTGCTTGCCGATATCCTGTTCGGTATGGAGTTCTTGCTTAAAGATTTCTATAACGCAGACCTCATTCCGCATAAAAAAGACAACTGGCATGAGTGGGAAATCGGTACGCCGAAGATCATCCATGACATTGCATCACTGATTTACGAGCACGTTCCAGAGCAGATGATGAAGGACATCATCGCGGCGTCTCGTGCGCAACTGCCTGATCCTACTAAGCAGTATGCGGGTAATTCCCCACACAATGACATTACCAATACTGGTGCAAACCGTGTAGATACGTCCATGGTCGTGCTGCAGCGCGGCATTTTTGATAAGAACATGGACGAAATAAAGCTCGCTCTTGCTGCTATGCCTGAAGTACTTGAGCCTGTGACGCGTGAAGACGGTTTCCACGATGATGGTTCCTTTATTCAGCATGAAGACATTCCTTACATCGGCACCTACGGCATGATCTTGCTGTCGAACATTTCTCGCATCATGGTGATGCTGGATGACACGGGCATTTCGCTGGATGACGAACGCTACAAACTGGTTGATGAGTACCTGTTCAGTGCGGTAGAGCCGTTCTTATACAAAGGCCAAATGATGGAAGCTGTTTCTGGCCGCGCTATTGCTCGTGGTTGGTCACAGAATAAAGGCGAAGGTCGCGGAGCCTTGTCTGTTCTACTTCGCTATTACGATTCTCGCGAAGGCGAAGTGAAACAGCGATTGGGTGGATTGATCAAAGAGCAACTGCAGACAGACACTGACGCGTTCTTTGAAAAAGCGACTGACTTTAAAGTGTTGGATGTGGCAGAACGCATTCTGAATGACACCACCATTGAAGCGGCGGGGGAGGTTCAAGGTAACTTCCTGTTCCACAACATGGATCGCATGGTACATCGTGGTAACGGCTACGCGTTGTCTGTATCGCTTCACTCTGACCGCATTGGTAACTACGAATGTGGTGCAAACAACACCGAAAACACCCGCGGTTGGTATACCGGTGACGGTATGGTTCATCTTTATGATGCTGACCACAATCAATTCACGGATTGGTACCCTCTGGTTGATCAACGCAAAATGCAGGGTGCAACAACAACGGTCGAAAATATCGGGAACTGTAAGGGTCGCAATACTTGGGGTAACAAGAAGAAAGACATGAAGTGGGTGGGTGGTACATCGAACGGTGAGTTTGGTGTGATTGCGGCTGACTTCTTTAATTCAAGCCAAGGTGTTGATAGCGGTAAGTACTACGAAACATTTGCGAAAAAATCCTACTTTGGTTTTGACGATGAAATCGTGATGTTGGGTTCGGATATTCGCTCAGAACGTAATAATTCCTGGTCCGTTGCTACCCACGTTGAAAACCGCAAGCTACTGGAAGGGGCGACGAACAAAATTACGATTGATGGCAACGTATGGGCACCAACCGTGCCTGCAATTGGTGCCTCTCCAGACTACGTGGCCAAGGATGCACTCAAAACGTATCACGTAGAAGGTAACGTTCCAGGTTCTCAATTGGGTGTGTACCTTCCAAATGGCGACACGTTCAAAGTTGGTATTTACGCCCGTCAGGGGAATTGGAAAGAACTTTATCCGTTAAACAGCAGCAAGATGGCCGACACTGCTGTGAGTGGTCATGTTCTACAAACATGGTTCCCGCACGACACAACGGGTGGCCGCGCAGCCGAATACGCCTATGTGATGCTGCCTAGCCACAGTGCTCAGCAAACCACGGACTACGCAAACAATCCGGATGTTGAGATCGTGGCACAAACAGCAGGCCTTCATGCGGTTGTTGAAAAGACGCAACACGCCATTGCAGCCAACTCTTTCAGTGTAGAGGCACAAGAGAGCACACACGTAAATACTCAAGGTGAGCTGTCAGTGTTGATGGTTCAGGAAGGCGATATTGCGAAAGTTTGGATAAGCCAGCCGACGCGAAGCAACCAAGCGGTAAAAGTGAGCTTCCCTCAATCACTTGGTTATGAAGTGATTGAAGACAGTGCTAAACGCGTAACGTCTGTAGGTAATGATTGGCAAGTCGATACCAACGGACTAGACGGCGAACCGTACTTCTTCTCATACCGTATTAACTAAACCTGCGTTTTCAAAATGGGCACCCTGCGTGCCCATTTTTTATGGTGAATCCAATGAATAACACTTTTTCTCGCTCACTTCTTACGGTGGCACTTAGCATGGCTATCTCTGGCTGTATTCATGAAGACAGTTCAGCATTAAACCCGAATGACCCTTTAAAACCTGTCGATCCTATTCCACCTTCCGAAACCATTGATTACGGGCAAATTATTGAGAATTGGTCTTTCCCTATGTTGCTGACGGATGGGGATCGTCAAAACCCGCTGTACGACACCATTTTAGATCAACGACTTCAAACCGCTCGCACGCTGCAAGCTGAGTTGATTCGTGATGAGCCGACGATGCTGTGGAACAATCTGCCACTGTATAACGATGATGGTGAAACCATCCACAACCGCAATATGGCCACCACGTTCAACAACATCGAACACCTTGCTTTGGCCTATCGTTCGTTTGACGAGTTCCACAACGAAAAAACGCTCGACGACATTCTCTACGCGCTCGATTTCGCATTGGAAAATCTGTACACCGAAACCTCGGTATCAACGGGTAACTGGTACGAATGGGAAATCGCGGTTCCTAAGTCTATCTATGACACCTTCAGCTTGGTACATGACAAGTTACCTGCGGCACTGATCGACAAAGCCAATCGCGCCACGCGTTACATTGTGCCTGATCCAAATTGGCAGCATAAAGGTGAAGGCGCAACGAGAGAGCCGATGGAATCAGCGGGAGCAAACCGCATTGATTTGGCCTTGGTTGTGCTGTTCCGCGGTGTGTTTTCTGAAAACCCAGAGGAAATTGCACAAGCGATCGATGCTATTCCAACCGTGTTAGACGAAGTCTCGACGGGCAATGGTTTCTACGCAGATGGCTCTTTCATCCAGCATGCCAACATTCCTTATATCGGTACCTATGGGCTGACACTGCTGCACGGGGTAGCGAGAGTCATGGATGCGGTACATCAAACGGGTATTGATACCAGCGATCCGCGTTACCAAACCATTGATACCTATCTTTTCAGTGCACTAGAGCCGTTCCTTTACGATGCAAAGATGATGGATGCGGTGAATGGCCGAGCGATTGCGCGTGGTTGGGTACAAAACCAAGGCGAGGGGTTAAATGCGATTTCAGCATTGGTGCGTTTTTATGAATCGCGCGAAGGCGAAGTGAAACAGCGTTTAGGTAAGCTGATTAAACACCATATCCTCATCGACAAAGAGCGTTTCTTTAGCTCTACCAGTGATCTGCATATCTTGCATGTGGCGGACAAAATCTTAAATGACGCTGAGATAACGGCGTCAGAGGAAATCAAAGGTAACTTTGTCTTCTACAACCAAGACCGAATGGTGCATCGAGGAAATGGTTTTGCGCTGTCTGTTTCCCTTCACTCTGATCGCGTCGGAAACTATGAATGCTTAACGACTACCGATGAAAACCTGAAAGGGTGGTACACGGGTGATGGCATGACCTACCTCTACGATGCTGACCATAATCAATACCAAAACTGGTATGCGCTGGTGGACAAGCGTCACTTGGCGGGAACAACGACTGACGGCGCAATGCTACCGGATTGTGGCGGTCGTCGACAGTATGACAACACCAAAAAAGATATGACGTTTGTTGGTGGTGCATCAAATGGTGAGTTCGGTATTTACGGTGCGGATTTCTATAACCACAACGATACCCTGCAAGCGAAAAAGAGTTACTTTGGCTTCGGTGACAAAGTGGTAGCACTCGGTTCAGACATCCAATCGAACTCTGGAAAAGCGTTCACCACAATCAATAACTTCAAGCTAAACGATCTGGCGAACAACACGATTCACGTTGATGGCGTGGCTTGGGCTCCTTCTGGCAACGTAACCAATACCGCGACAAACAGCTTCCATATTGACGGCAATGTGGAAGGTTCGCAGCTTGGCGTTTATTTGCCCGCAGGGCAGAGCGTGAAGATGAACTTCCATCAACGTAGCGGCAACTGGAACGTGATTTACCCAGAAAACGAACGCAAGATGGAAGACACAGTAGTGAGTGGCACGGTACTGCGTAACTTCTTCGCTCACAATGCGAAAGATAATAGCTATGCCTATGTATTGCTTCCGACGCTTTCCGCAAGTGAAACCGTGGCATTTAGCCAAAGCCCGAGTATTGAGGTGATTGCCCAAGACAGCAAAATGCATGCGGTGTATGACACTGAGTTTGATGTGCTGGGTGCTTTCTCCTGGAGCAAGGAAATCGCGACGAATGCCCTTATTTCGACGCAAGGACAATTCACTGTTCTGGCCAAAATCGAAGGGCAAACGCGCCACATTTGGTTAAGCCAACCAACACGTGCGAATGAGGTTGTTAAAGTTAAGTTTAATGACCGTCAATGCCAATCACTTCAGTCGGATAGTGAAAATCGCGTGACCTGGCAAGATGGTTACTGGGTTGTTGATACTTCCGGCTTAGAAGGGCGTGCTTACGCGTTTAGCTGCCAAATTTAAAACGATATTTCATATAGGCACTGCTTAGCGGTGCCTATTTTCTTTAAGAATGTAAACGTAGCGTTGGTAAGTAACACTATGAAAAATAACAAATAAAAGGAGTAATAGGACAGAGTGTGCTTTCACTCGTATAAACGATACGAGAGCTAAGAATCTACTGATCAGTATTCTAGTCATTGCGTATCATCTACGTCCAAAATATTAAAAATATCGTTTCATTTATCTTGGTTTACGATTGATTTTTGTGACACCTAATTTACAATTGCACCTATAACGTCCGTCGAGTAGTGACGGAACTCAATTATTTTGAGGAAAGGATAAATCTATGAGCAACAAGCAACCTGATGCTGTCTCTTCCGTTCAAAAAACCATGGCGATTTTTGAAACGTTGAGCAGCGAGAAGGAAATTGGAATAAGCGAACTGGCTCAACGCTTAATGATGTCAAAAAGTACGGTTTATCGCTTTCTACAGACGATGAAAACGCTTGGTTATGTCTCGCAGGAAGGTGAGAGTGAGCGTTATGCGTTGACGCTGAAACTGTTTGAAGTTGGCGCGCGTGCACTTGAGTACGTGGATATCATTGATTATGCCAACGCAGAGATGGTTAAAATCTCTGATGAAACCATGGAAGCACTTCACTTGGGCGCGTTGGATGAAGACAGCATTATCTACATCCACAAAATTGACTCTAAATACAAACTCAGCATGCAGTCACGTATTGGTAAGCGTAACCCGCTTTACAGTACCGCGATTGGTAAAGTTCTGTTAGCTGATTTGCCTGAAGCGACTGTGCGTGAATGCCTTAAAAATGTTGATTTCAAACAGTCTACGCCTAAAACGCACAAGAACATCGATGAACTGTTGGCCGAGTTGCCAAAAGTGAAAGCGCAAGGTTATGGTGAAGATAACGAAGAGCAGGAAGTGGGCCTTCGTTGTATTGCGGTGCCAGTTTATGACCGTTTTGGTAAAGTGATTGCAGGTTTGAGTATTTCTCTGCCGACAATGCGTTTCACTGAGAGCAAAAAAGAAGAGTTTATTAATTATCTTCACGCTTCAGCGGCGACTATCTCTGCACGTTTAGGTTGTACTGAATACTCAGCTACCGAATAAGCATCAAAAAGAATGATTAAAAAGTGGCTTTAATAGCCACTTTTTTTGTGCCCGATAATTCCCTTCGTATGGAAGTTGAGCGTTTTGTTGTTGCGTTAACCGCAGCAAGATACTGGCGCACACAGAGATTCGTCTAAGGGTATAACGCTGCGCGTGTTTTCGAGGCACAAAAAAATCCCCGCTATGAAGCGGGGATTTGAACGAGAGAGTAGGGTGAATTACTTCGCTGCGTACGAGTAAGAGAACATGAGTTTCATGTCGTTACGATCGTACTTGTAGTTAGTATCTTCTGAGCGGAAGTACGCTGGGAAGAAGTTAACGTTCAGACCTTTCAGGCCACCCTCAAGGAAGCGGTAGCGGATGTTGTAGTCGATAGAGTACATGGTACCGTCGTAAGTACGTGCGTCGCCTTTTGCACTCTTGTCAGAGATAACATCCCAACCATAGTTACCGCTCAGACCAATGCTCAGCTCTGGGATACCCCAAGATGCAAAGTTGTAGTCCATGCCCAGTTTGATCGCTTTGGTGCCATCTGGGTTGTAGTCTTCAATTTGCGATGTTGCTTGCATGAAGTTACGGTTGTCAGAGTTAGCCCAAGGCGTCAAACGGAAGTTGTATGCGCCGCCTGGATCGCTCTTCGCATCTGTTTGGCTGTATGCAGTACGGAAAGTGAAACCACCGTTTTTAATGTCTGCGCCCAGTGCGATGTAGCTTTCTACTTCTGCGTTATCAACTTTAGATACTTTACCTTCTACATACTTACCACCGTGGTAGAAGAATGCCGTGTTCAGTTTGGTGTCTTCGCTCAGATCCCAGCTGTATTTAACCAGTGCCTGCCAGTTGTCACGGTAGTCTTTACCTTGACCGTAACCTAGGTCGATAACACCTTTGTCCAGTTCGTAAATTGCGCCAACAGAATGGATGAAATCAATTTTTTGTGCCGCAGACATGCTTGGGTCACCTTGGTGCCAAGCGTTGGTCATGTCTTTGAACTTGTCGCTCCAATCATTCTTAAATTGGTCTGCCCACGCATAGCCAACGTGGAAGTTACCCATTGACACTTTACCTTCGAAACCGCGGTATGAGTGTGGGTTCAAGCCCCAAGAAGAACGGATAGTACCCATGTTGATGCGGGTGTAACCTGCGCGACCTGCAAAGCCCAGTTGCTCGTCACCCAGTTTCACTTTCAGTGCAGCGATGTTTAGAGACGTGTTGGTTTTTTCACAGCCATCGCCACCTTTGCCATCGTCATCACAGTCGTAGTCGTACAGCAGAATTTCAGATTGACCAACGGTATCACCAACTTTCATCAGCGTACTTGCCCATAGGTCGAAACCTACGACATCGTTCAAGTAACCTGAACGGTAGTCCATGGCCAATTGCAGCGTTTGGTTTTCAATTTGAGGTTTAAAATCGCCACCAGGTGCGCGTTCTTCACGGTCACGAATATAAAGGAAAGAGTGCAGATTTACCTTCGAGTCATCGTAGAACGCTTTTTTGGCTTCATCACTTAGGTCGACAGCAGCGACGCTTTGGTTTTGGGCGTCATTTTGATCCAACTCTGCTTGCGCAGAAAAAGTGCAAAGAGCAGCTGCGATAGACAGGCTCAGCACTGACAGTTTATTCGTAGATTTTATCATCATTATGTCCAATTGTAGGGTATGCATTTGGTCTGGTATGGAGCATATTTGAAATGTGTTTTGTTTAAAAACAAAACAGCGTTTCACGTTGTAAATGCTTGATCGTGATCTAATAATGAAATGCCGTTTCGAATAAATGAGTTTGTCTGTTTAATTCTGTGCGTTATGTCATTGGACTTTGGTCGTCTTTTGTTTATATAAGCGAGGGCTATGTAAAGATGCACGAGTTTAACTGTATGTTTTATACAATTAAAATTGTGATTGTGTTCATGATTACAATGCTGAATGAAAGCTGAAGCCCAAGAATATTAGCAATGTATTAATAGACTGCTGGTTTTTCTGTGCAAGGTGGTTTTTTATTGTTCAACATGCACTCGCACTTAAGAAGTAATACGTATCAACGTTATAATTTTGGCATTTTTAAACATAAAATTGACATAAATGAAAAGCAGTTTTATTTGTTGCTGTTTTCATTGGGCGTACTCAAAATTGCACGGACTGTGTTAAGCTTTCAAGACACAAAATCTGCATAGCAGTAAGAATAACAAACTCAGGCAACGGGCCTATCTAGGCTTCGTTACACTAGAACTTTTGGGAAGAAATAATGGACGTTTTAATCACCGGTGGCATGGGGTATATCGGTAGCCACACTTGCGTACAGCTGATAGAGGCTGGGCACAACCCGATTATTTTAGATAACCTCCATAACAGCAAAGTTGCTGTTATGGATCGCATCGAAAAACTAACGGGTAAACGTCCAACGTTTTATCAGGGTGATATTCGCGATTCGGTGATGCTGGATGGTGTGTTCGCAAAACATAACATTGAATCTGTTATTCATTTTGCAGGCTTAAAAGCGGTGGGTGAATCTGTAGAGAAGCCGCTTGAGTATTATGACAATAACGTCAATGGCACCTTGGTGTTGGTTGATGCGATGCGTCGAGCGGGTGTTAAATCATTGGTATTCAGCTCTTCTGCGACGGTATACGGTGACCCAGCTTCTGTACCAATTACCGAAAGCTTCCCAACCTCAGCGACTAACCCGTATGGTCGCAGTAAGTTGATGGTTGAAGAATGTATGACGGATTTCCAATTGGCGAATCCTGACTGGAGCATTACCCTGCTTCGCTACTTCAACCCAGTAGGTTCACATAAATCGGGTGAAATGGGTGAAGACCCACAAGGTATTCCTAACAACCTGATGCCATTTATTTCTCAGGTAGCGGTAGGTCGTCGCGAGTTCTTGTCTGTGTTTGGTGATGATTACCCAACCAAAGATGGCAGCGGCGTGCGTGATTATATCCACGTTGTCGATCTGGCCAATGGTCACTTAGCCGCGCTTGATAAAGTAGGCAAGAAAGCGGGGCTTCATATCTATAACCTGGGTACAGGTGATGGTAAGAGCGTGCTTGAAATGGTCGCTGCGTTTAGCGAAGCCAGCGGCAAAGAGATTGCGTATAAAATCGCACCTCGTCGCGCGGGTGATATCGCCGAATGTTGGGCGGATGCGTCGAAAGCACAAACCGAATTAGGTTGGACAGCAACGCATACGCTGGATGACATGGTAGCAGACACATGGCGTTGGCAGTCTAACAACCCGAATGGGTATCCAGACTCTCACTAAAATCCGGTTTTAAAGAATTAAAATGGGCGTTGATAAAACGCCCTTTTTGTTTGTGCCAGTTAGGCTTGTCGCCTGCACTAAGCGACCAGGTTTTTGATCCAGACTTTGCGGCGAACACGGTAAATTGAGCCTACCCACTTCACCATTTCTTCAACAGCAAACAGGGCGTATACCCATTCCAGAGGTATTTTTAGCACCAGTGCTGCAAAAGCAACGACAGGAATGCCAATCAGCCACTGCGCAGCAATGTCTTGATAGAGACAGTAGCGGATATCTCCGCCTGCACGAAGTACCCCAACAATCATACTCATAGGTACGGATTTGATGATCAGCATGCCTGCAAACATCCAGTAGAACTTCTCAGTTAGTGCCAAGGTGCTAGGCGACAATGCGGAGAACAGGCCCAAAATGGGGTCGCAAACCAACAGCATTACACCCGCAACGAGTAGCGCGCCGACAAAACTAAAGGCAGCAATGCCCCATGCTTGCGGGTAGACCTCTTCTAACTTATTGGCACCAAGTTGGTTACCCATCACAACACTTGCGGCATTGGAAATACCGATTAGCATGGCCAGTGCAAACGACTCAATGGGCGTGATCACAGAAAGTGCTGCCAGACCTTCCACACCAGCCTGCCCCAAGATCGCGTGATACACAAAGATACCGCTAGACCAAATTAAGTGATTCAAGGCAATGGGGAATGACAGCGACAGAAAACGCTTCATCCCAATAGGGTCAAACGCTTCGATAACGTGTTGAATGCCAAAAGCAGACTCTAGCTTCTTCCAATACACGTAGAGGAAGAAAAGAATGACTTCAACGATACCGCTCAACAGGGTTGCCCATGCCGCACCGGCAATGCCAAGTGCCGGAAAACCCAAATTACCGAAGATAAGCACCCAGTTAAGGAACAAGTTCAAGCTGATACCGACAAAGCTGAACGCTGTACCAATTGCGGGTTTGTTCATTGTTCGCAGGGATGCATTCAGGCTACTTCCCATGGCAATGGTGATCATTGCTACCGAGGTAATTTGTAGATACTGAGAGCCCAAATTGATGACGTTGCTATCGTTTGTCGCGAGCCCCATTACCGCATGGGGAATGAAAAGGAAAATAAGTGCGAACAACACGGCAACAATGGTTGTCATGACGGCTGTCAGTGCGGTTTTACGACGAAAACCCTCAATGTTCCCCGCGCCCCAATATTGGGCGGTGAGCAATGAGCCACCCGTCGTGACACCAAAGATCAGAATCGTTGCAACGAACAACGCTTTACCAGCAACACCAATGGCAGCAACATCCGCTTCGCCTAATTGACCAAGCATAAGAATGTCGACCAGGCTTCGGCTGGAAAACAGCATAGTTTGTAACGCAATCGGCAAGCCAATACTGATCAGACGGCCGAAAAACTGCGCGTCGCAGTGCGTGCGCAGTAGAGAATACTTGGTGCTCAAAGGTGGTTTCCTAAAAAAGGGAAGGTGGAAAAAGTTGGTGTAAATTTTGCGCGATTATCGAGCAATGCACTGCAAGCTACAAGGGGGTAAATAAAAAGAATTAAGACTGAATTTTCATATGAAGATAGCAAATTACATGTTTGGTTATAATTATATATATCAGTCAGTTACGTGCTTTCTTTTGAGTCCTGCAACAAGACGTTCTCAATCGGTAATTTCTTAATTAGCACTCCGTGGTTTTGTGAGCTGATCGAAACAGATAGGCGCGATGTAGAGTTATATTGCAGTTAGTTAAAAAATTGATAGGATGAAGTGGATATAGTCGGGGAGCCTATTGGCTGAGAGTGCATTTCGCATGACCCGTAGAACCTGATTCAGTTAGCACTGACGTAGGGAACTATTTGTGTCTCAATTGTAAAGAGCATCGCCTCTTACTTTCACGAGCACGTGTTCCTGAGCGTTGGTTTAGGAATACAAATGACGTTACCTACCCAACAAACAAAAACACCCATTGTCCTCACGATTGCTGGCTCTGATAGCGGCGGCGGCGCAGGCATTCAGGCAGACATTAAAGCTATCTCCGCAACTGGCGGTTATGCGTGCTCTGTCATTACGGCCATCACGGCGCAAAACACCCAAGGTGTCTCCGCGATATTTCCTATCCCAATTGAGCACGTTGCTCACCAATTAGATGCCGTTTTTTCCGATTTGAATATTGTGGCCGTTAAAGTGGGTATGCTGGCGGACAGCAACATTATCCGTACTGTTGCGGAGAAGATTAAACAATACCGGCCACAATTTTTGGTGGTAGATCCAGTGATGGTTGCAACAAGTGGTGATTTACTGCTGGAAACGGATGCGATTAGCACCTTGAAATCAGAATTACTGCCACTGGCAGACATCATCACGCCTAATCTTCCTGAAGGTGCAGCATTGACGGGCTTGGCTATTCCAAACAACGAAGACGAAATGAGCAATATGATTGTCGATCTTCGTTTGCTGGGTGCTAAGAGTGTTTTGCTAAAAGGTGGGCATCTTGAGAAAGATGAAAGCAGCAATGATTTGTTGATACTGAAAGACACCGTCGATGAACTTCGAGCAAAACGCATTAAAACTAAAAATACCCACGGCACCGGGTGCTCGCTGTCTTCGGCGATCGCCTCTTACCTTGCTCAGGGTAATGACCTTCAAAAAGCCGTTCAGCTAGGTAAACAATATATTTCTGAGGCCATCGCCCATGCAGATGAACTTGAGGTCGGTGAAGGACACGGGCCAGTAAACCATTTCTTCAATGGTCATACACAACTGCGGTAATTGCCGATGGTAAAACATACTGAATTTGAGCTTGAGTTAGGGATAAACAATGAACGTTGAAACTATAGTGTCCGCACTTCGTCGGGTGCGTGAAGTGAAGCCATTAGTGGTGAATGTCACTAACTATGTTGTGATGAACAATACAGCAAATGCATTATTAGCTGTGGGGGCGTCGCCAATTATGGCGCATTCTAAAAAAGAAATGGCTGAGATGATGTACTTTGCGGGTTCGCTAGTCATTAACATTGGAACGTTGGACAGTGTCTGGGTGCCTCGAATGCTGCATGCGGTAGAACAAGCCAATGCCAACAAAAAAACGGTTGTTTTGGATCCGGTAGGCTGTGGTGCAAGTTCTATTCGTACGGAAACTTCTCGTCAAATCGCCGCGTTGGCAGATTCACTGATTATTCGTGGTAATGCGTCTGAAATTATCGCGCTTGCAGGTGAGCAAGGTCAGTCCAAAGGCGTCGATGCTCTGGACAGCAGCGAAGCGGCGTTGGGGGCTGCGCAGTATCTGGTGGAAACGTACAACTGCTCTGTGGTTGTATCAGGCGAAACGGATTACATCGTAAAAATGGATGGCTATGTCCAACTTAAAAATGGCCACGCCATGATGCCGTATGTGACAGGGATGGGCTGTACCCTTTCTGCGCTGACAGGGGCATTTGCCGCTGTTGGTGAAAAAACGGGTCTAGCAGCTGCAGCGGTGCTGGGTGTGGCGGGTGAAATCGCGGCGGAGAAATCAGCAGGCCCTGGTAGCCTTCAGATGAACATACTGGATGCGTTGTACCAACTCGACGTTGAGACGTTAACACAACGCCTCATCATGACTGTTCAGGAATAGGCCAGTTGAACCCTTATCGTTTATATCTGGTCACGGATGATCAGCAAGATTTAGAGACCCTGATATGGGTCGTGCAGGAAGCGGTTGCAGGTGGCGTGACCATGGTGCAGGTTCGTGAAAAACACGGTGATGTTCGCCAATTCATAGATCGCGCGAACGCAGTAAAAGACGTTCTTAAGGGCACGGGTGTGCCCTTGATTATCAACGATCGTGTTGATGTTGCCTTAGCGGTAGATGCAGACGGCGTGCACCTGGGTCAGTCAGACATGCCCGCGGCACTTGCGCGTCATCTTATTGGGCCAGATAAAATTCTGGGGCTGTCCATTGAAACGAAGGCACAGCTAGAAGAAGCGGCATCTTTACCTGTTGATTATTTGGGGTTAAGTGCCATTTTTTCCACGCAGACGAAAACGGATACGAAAACAGAGTGGGGCATTGAAGGGCTGCGCAGTGCAGTTAACGAAAGTCATTTCCCCATTGTTGCTATCGGTGGCATTAATGCGTCCAATCTGGATGATGTCGTGGCAACAAACGTGGACGGTATCGCGCTGGTATCGGCTATTTGCCATGCTCAACACCCCCGAAAGGCGGCCGCGAATATCAAAGCACAAATAGATAGAACTTGAATTCACAATGATGTGCAGATAAAAAAATCCCCTCAGAAGAGGGGATTTTTGTTCACGATGTTATCGGTTTAAAGCTTACACGCCAGCAGTCATATGCATGCCATAGAACATGCCGCGGCCAACTAGCTCAGACAATACGATAAGCACAAATGCGATTACCATGACTGGAAGTGCTGGTTTTTGCTTCATGAATACTGGTAGCAACCACATCACTAACCCCGTTGTTAGTAGGCTAAGGCGAACGAGCAGGATAGTTTCTATCTCTGGTACGACAGCCATTGCAGAGGTTGCGCTGGTTTCAATACTACCTAAGTGCGCCGTAAGCATTGCTACAGCAATGACAACACCCATCGCCGAGAGCAAACCCATTAGAGGCAAAATGGTATCTGCTGAATGAACTTTATGGTTAGCAGCAACAAGCAGCAGGTGCGCTAGCGCAAGACCACTCACAGCCATTGTTAGTAGGAAGGCAGCTGGCGTCAGGCCAGTGTACCAAGTAGGTACAGTATCAATCATATACACCATGATCATGGCGTACATAAAGAAAGCACCCATACTCATTGCGCCCAGCATCAGCACTTTGCGCAAGCCTTCGCTGCCTTTGTCCAGAATAGACAATAGCCAGTAAAAACCGCCTAATGCAAAGAACACGCTACCGCTAGCAATTTCGTTAGACAGCCAAGATTTACCGACCATGTTTAACGCGTTCATCGCTCGCAGTGGAGAGCCCAAGTGCATGGTCGATGTCATGAAACCAAGGCCCATGATCACCCAAAGACCAAACATGGCTTTGTGCAAACGTTGTTCACCACCTGGGCAGAATTGCTTGCTGAGTAACAGTACACTCAGCACCAAAAATGCACCGACCGATGTCTGTGCAAATACCGTAAATACGACCAGTGGCCATTCATGCCATGCCATATTAAACCTCCTTCGGGTTCGCCAGATAGCCAGTGGTGTCTCCACATGGGCGGGCATGGCGGTTTGGTTTGATAACAATGTTTGGTTTGGTCAACGAGGCTGACGGCAGTGGAGCCACTTCCGCTTGTTCGCCATATTTGGCGCGCAGTTCATCGATTGGGCCGAACTCCAATGCACGAAGCGGACAAGAACCAACACAAATTGGCTCCAGACCTTCAGAAACGCGCTCGTAACAGCCGTCACATTTGGTCATGTGGCCTTTGTTTGCGTCGTACTGTGGCGCGCCGTAAGGACAAGCCATAGAACAATACTGACAACCGATACAGGTATCAGTATCGACAACGACAAAGCCATCTTCGCGCTTGTGCATTGCGCCGCTTGGGCAAACTTTGGTACATGCTGGTTCAGAACAATGGTTACACGCCATGGAAACGTAATAGGAGTAGACATCCTGTCGCCATGTGTCGCCATCTTTTACCCAGTTACCGCCTGCATATTCGTAAACACGGCGAAAGTTAACACCGACGTCCAAATCTTTATTGTCTTTGCAAGACAGTTGGCAGGTTTTACAACCGGTGCACTTGCTTGAATCAATATAAAAACCGTATTGCTTCATGGTTTAACCCTTATGCCTTTTTCACCAGTTGTACTTCCACCAAATTGGTGTGTTGCGGATTGCCTTTTGCCAGCGGGCTAGGACGTTGAGACGTCAGCACGTTAATACAACCGCCTTTGTCTATTTTGTTTTTGCCCGGTGCGTACCAACCACCTTCACCCAAGGCAGTCACACCTGGGAGAATACGAGGCGTCACTTTGGCGGGAATATGTAATTCACCGCGGTCGTTAAAGATGCGGATCAAATCGCCGTTCTCGATGCCGCGCTCTGCTGCATCAATTGGGTTAATCCACATTTCTTGAGGTGCCGCTTCCTTAATGACGTCTACATTTCCGTAGGTCGAGTGGCAGCGCGCTTTGTAGTGGAAACCGGTCAACTGAAGTGGATAGGTTTTGCGCTTTTCATGATCCCAGCCATCAAACGTTGACACATAGATAGGCAATGGATGGATGACTTCATCGTCTTCCAATTCCCACGTTGCGGCGTATTCAGCCAAACGCTCTGAATAGATTTCAATTTTGCCGGATGGGGTGGTCAACGGGTTGTTTTCAGGATCTTCGCGGAACGCTTTGTATGCGACAAAGTGGCCATTCGGGTCTTTGCGTTTGTAAATGCCCAGCTCACGCATGGTTTCAAAATCAGGCAGTGAAGGGTCCATTTCACGGGTTAAAGCGTAAAGATGGCGCAGCCAACCTTCTTGATCACGGCCTTCGGTGAACGCCTCACCAACACCCATACGCGCAGAGATTTCTGAACACATCTCAAAAATGCCTTTGGCTTCAAACTGTGGTTCGATGGCTTTGTCAGCAAAGATGAAATACGGCATGTTCGCCGCTTTCGTGTCCATACAGAAATCCATCTGCTCAGACGTGGTTAAATCCGGCAATACGATATCCGCGTATTTCGCAGACGATGTCATGTGGTTGTCGATAACCACGATCATCTCACACGCCTTATCATCTTGAAGGATATCGTGTGTTTTGTTGATATCTGAATGCTGGTTGATGATGCAGTTACCCGCATAGTTCCAGATAAATTTGATAGGTACGTTCAGCTTATCAACACCGCGAATACCATCACGCTTCGCTGTCATTTCTGTTCCGCGAACAATCGCATCAGTCCAAAGGAACATTGGGATAGACGCTTGAACAGGGTTTGTCAGAGTAGGGAAGCGTACAAACGGAATGTTGTAGTCTGATTCACGAGCACCTGTGCCACCGCCGTTGATACCAACGTTACCGGTCAACAAGGCTAGCATTGCCACTGCGCGAGATGCGATTTCGCCATTTGCAGTGCGTTGCAGGCCCCATCCTTGTAGAACAGCACAAGGTTTGGTTGAACCAATTTCACGCGCGGCTTTAATGATCATGTCAGCAGGGATACCTGTGATAGATGCTGCCCATTGCGGTGTCTTCACAATGCCATCCGGCCCTTCACCCATGATGTATGACTTGTAGTCACTCTTAGGTGGTGCGGACGCTGGCAGTGTTTTTTCGTCATAGCCGACGCAGTAGGTATCTAAGAATGCTTGGTCAACCAAGTCTTCAGTGATCATGACGTGAGCCATGGCTGCAATAAAGGCAGCATCTGTCCCCGGACGAATTGGGATCCACTGGTCTTCACGGCCACCGGCGGTGTCGGTGTAGCGTGGGTCAATCATGATCATGCGAGCATTTGAACGCGCTTTACCTTCCATCATGTGATGGATAAGGCCACCGCCAGACATGCGGGTTTCAGCGGGGTTGTTACCGAACTGAACAATCAGCTTGGTGTTTTCCAGATCGGAAAAAGAGTTACCTGCGCCCCAACCACCATAGGTGTAGTTCAGGCCTTCTTTGATTTGTGCCGTTGAGTAGTCACCGTAATGGTTTAGGTAGCCACCGGTCAGGTTCATCATTCGAGCGATCAGTGAACCCGCTGGTGGCCATGATTTGGTGACAGTGCCTCCCAAGGTGCCCGTACCGTAGTTCAGGTAGATCGCCTCGTTGCCATAGTCTTTGATGATGCGTTTCATGTTGTTCGCGATTTCATCGTAGGCTTCTTCCCACGTGATACGCTTGAACTTGCCTTCACCGCGATTACCCACACGCTTCATTGGATATTTCAGGCGGTCTGGGTTGTATACGCGACGGCGCATAGAGCGGCCACGCAGACAGGCTCGTACCTGATGATTGCCGTATTCATCGTCACCGGTGTTGTCGGTTTCAACCCATTTGATTTCGCCATCAACAACGTGCATGCGAAGAGGGCAGCGGCTACCGCAGTTAACAGTACATGCGCTCCACACTACTTTTTCTTCTTTCGCAGCAGCGGTTGCAGCAGCTACTGGACTGGTTTTAAACGGCAGGGCGACTGCGCCTGCGGTCGCCGCTAAGCCACCCATTGCGGATGATGACTTCACAAAGTCTCTCCGCGAAAGGCCACCTGACAGCAACGCTTTAAATGTATTTTTCATCTACGACATTCTCTTTTGTTTTGATAACGGTTGTTTCACCGTCTCGCGCACGTGAATGTCTTATGGAATGGGGTATGGAAACTTGTGGCAAATCAACAAATCATCCGGAAAGCGGGGGAATGACATGCAAGATGCTGGAAGTGATATTTACATCACACTTTGGGCATATAATCTGTAAATTACATATCATTCAGATGTATGTATCGAGAAAATTAAATATGTTAACGGAAATGTTTTGTTTGATAGCGCGCAAATTTTTCGGGCTGCAACAGGGCTAGACTCCGAGAAAACATCGAAAATAAGGCTCTCATGCAATACGACTCAAATTTAGCCCGCTTGTTGGGTGCGCTGCTGTACCATTCACCCTCCTCAGAAACTGCCTCGTTAATTATTGGAGACTTTAAGCATCAAAATGATGAGCTTCTTCGATTGCTAGGCGAAAGTGCTGAAGCGAGCCATGCAGATTTTTTAGAGGCGGACTTTTTTAGTTTGCTGCAAGGCAGTGGCGACATGCCCTGCCCACCATGGGGATCAGCTTACCTCGATAATGAAAACGCACTGTTTGGTGCTTCTACCATTGAGTACCGCGCTTTCTTGTCAGAGGTGGGGTTAGAAAGTAACACGGGTGTGCGAGAGCCTGAAGATCATATCGGCTTAATGCTGATGGTGCTGTCGGTACTGCTCGAAAGGGATGATGTTGAGCGCGTTAAGATATTGCTCAGTTATCATTTACTTCCGTTCGCTTTTACCATGCTTGAAGAAATGGAAAACAGTGCCCAAACGGATTTCTACCGTAACGTTGCGTTGCTGACGGCGGGCTGGTTGAACACCTTCTCGCAAGAGATTGGTGTTGTCGCCGCAGAGCGTCGCATCTATTGGGAAACCACCCGTCCGGCGTAAACGAGCACGTTCAATAGTCACCAATCGTTAACCCCAAGCTGTCTTAGTCACATTGCGTAACTACCTAAGCGGTGAGGGGTTAGTGCTATATCACCAACGCATTTGGTAACTCTGTTGAGCTCGACGTAAACGTTTGCGTTGTGATGTGACTCGCATCACATCCTCAATTTCAACGCCTTTCTATAGTTCATGCCGCTTTGTTTCCTCCTTTTTAGAGTATTGAAAACATGAACAATAAGCGTGTTCTTTTGCCTGTTAGTCTTTTGCTGATGAGCCAATCTTTTGCGGTGTCTGCGGAAGTGAAAGAAATCACTTTACTGCACACCAACGATATTGAAAGTGTGTACGAACCTGTCGATGCGTTCTGGAATCCTGATATCACACGTATTGGTGGTATTCCGTATCTGGCGACCTTGATCCACGAAACCAGAGCGAAAGAAGACACCAGCTTCCTGTTTGACGCGGGCGATATTTTCACGGGCTCCTTGTCGAAAAAGACCCAAGGTAAATTGGCGTTCGATCTCTACAGCGCAATGGGTTACGACGCTATTACGCTGGGTAACCATGAATTCGAATACGGCTGGAAAACGCTGAAAGGCGTGATGCCACGCGCGGCATACCCAGTGTTGAATGCCAACATCAAGTTCGAACAAAACGATGCACCTTTTGCACAGCCTTACACCATTGTTGAGAAAGACGGTGTTCGCATTGGCGTTGTCGGTGTAATGGGTATAGATGCCTTCTACAACACCATGTGGAAAGGTAACCGCAAAGGCCTGACAATTGGCGATCCAACAGAAGTGACCCAGTACTGGGTAGACAAAATCCACGATGATGTGGACATGGTTGTTGTACTGACTCACCAAAATAAAACTGCGCCAATGCAGACTGACAAAGAAGCGGATCCTGAAGTACAGCGCGGTTTTGATGAAGACTACGTGATGGCAGGCAAGCTGAAAAATGTTGATGTGATTTTCGGCGGTCACTCTGATCACGGTCTGTGGGAGCCAGTTGTGCACCCAGAAACGGGCACGGTTGTTGGTTTAACTTTCGGTCAGGGTAAATACCTGGGTTACACCAAGTTTGAAGTGGACACCGACAAGAACACCGCAAAGCTGGTAGAAGGAAAACTCATCCCAGTTGAGTCTGACAAGCTGAAGCGCGATGAGAAAACCGGTCAGCTGATTGATGATGCTCGCACGGCGTATCCAGAGCTTAGCGCGCAAATTGCCACCATCAACGAAACGGCATTCCGTCGCTACTACCGCGAATCTAATATTGGCAATTTGGTCGCAGACATGATGCGTGATGCGGGTAACGCTGATATCGCGATGATGAGCTCAGGCAGTATCCGTGTTGACCTTAACCAAGGCCCTGTTACGTTGGAAAACGTGATGAACGTGTTCCCGTTCACTGACAAATTGGCGGTGGTGTCTATTTCAGGCAAGCAAGTGAAGGAACTACTGGAATACAGCTACACACTGCCATATGGTCTTGCTCAATTCTCGGGTATTGAAGCCACCTATGAGAGCCGCAAACCAGCAGGTGAGCGTCTGCTTACACTGCATATAAACGGTAAAAAAGTGGACGACGCGAAGCAATACAGCGTAGCAACTTACTCTTATGCAGCAAGCGGCGGTGACGGTTACCACGTGTTTGCAAAAGGTACGCCAGTGTCTCAAGGCAAGCTGGTGATGGATGTACTGATTGATCAGTTTAAAGCGCGCAAGGCGGTAACCGTTCCAGCGTTGGGTCGTCAGGTTGATGTTGCTCGATAAGGCCTAACGCCTTGCAATGATAGGAACATAGAAGTTTGTTATTTCGTCGAGAATACAATGGCTGTAAAACGTTCAGTTGTGTTAACTGTGGCAACCCTGATCCTGCCTTGTATTCTCGATCTTCACGTTTGGGGTATGCCGCCTGGCATTGCCCTGAATGTGGCGCTTACCCACCAGAACTCAGTAATCCCCCCATTCTTGCGCTAGCGGAACAAATCGCTCAAACGCGAATACCAGACGTTTCTCCACTCATTTGGTGCTGTGCGCAACCATTGTTCGTGAAATATGGACTGACACGTTCAGGCAGCCCACGTGTGCAGTGCATACATTGCAGAAAAGTGCATACCCTTGCTAATCCAAACACCTTGTCAAAGCAGTTACAGCCGCTACTAGACGGTTTGTTGGCAGGTATTTCGCCGGTTGACCTCGCGGCTGAATTAACTCTCAGCAATAAGGTGTTTTCTGAGCGGATGGCGAAACTGACATGCTTACTTAGCACTGTCATGACACGGGTAGAAATTAGCGCGTTATCACAAAAAGTCTCTCCGATCGTTCAAACGAGAAGCCACGTGCAGGTTTGCCGTTCAGGTCTGAGTCGAGCGGCGAACAAACAAGCGGAAACCCATGTTTGGACGTTAACAAGCGTTGATGCTCGAACAGGCTATGTTTACCTCATCAGTGACAACGTGCTGCTTTCAGCAGATAACGCGTCATGTTTGGAAGCGGGTCATTATGTGCCGCGAGTAAAAGAGCAAGGCATAGATAGCGAAGCCAACGTACTGTCACGTGCAGAAAAAACGTATGCCAAAATCATGGCCAGAACACAGTTTGATGAGCTGGCATATTGTCACGAGAAACACGGACAGATAGCAAAAGGTGCGTTGCTTCGTCCGGTTTATGCTGCACACGCCCATATGCAAATTCTGTATCAACAACTGGCGAACACGTCATCGGTTTATTTGCTGTTAGAGCATGAAAGTTTTGTTCGTGGAGCCGCCATCACGGCATTTGATACGCGCGTAAAAAACGTGACAGCCAATTTGTATTATTGGCATGTTGCCGCAGACATCGACGCCGACAGAGTCAGTGAACCTCAACAAAAGACACTGAGCTGGTGGAATGAAAAGTGGTTTAGAACGAATAGTGAAAGGGAAGGTCAGCACTACCAGATCGCCTTGGGTTACTTGACACCCAGAGTCAGTCAGCCCCCGAAAAATGCTGATTCCCTGTTCCCCTCGGAGCTCGATTGGAACGCTGTCTTTTGGCAAGATTTTGATCATTGGTTACCGCCGTCACACGCAGCGAAATTGAGTATGGAACGGGTTCGACAATGGCAGACAGTGTATCGTTATTTGCACAATATTGTTTGGAGCAAAAAACCGAGACTGCCAATCTATAAAACAATGAAACCCATATCGGTTGAAAGCTTAGTGGCGTTGGAAAATACGCTTTCTGTTGCTTTAGTCGCGGACATCTCTTCAGGTAGCGAGAAATAGCTCTCCAGATAAAGAAAAACCCCTTTACCTTGATATTCGGCAAAGGGGTCTGTCGTTTAAGGGCTTATTAACAACCGCGTAGCGTAACTTGATACCGGTAATGCTTGTCCGTTAACTGGAATTCCTTATGCACGCTTGGGCTCCAAGAATCATCGCCGCCAACGCCCATATGACGGTGATCGACATAGACATACATTTTATCTTCGGCCATTAACTCGTTGGTGTGCTTCGCATCAGTCAATTGCATTGGGTCGAATCGCGACACGTTAAATTGGAAGTCCCCAGACACCTGAATCTTGCCTGCTTGCATCCAATGTGTACCGCAGCGGAGACCGCTATCGGTTGGGAAGATATACGGTGTGTACATCGTTTCCAACTCTTGGTTGTAGTGTCCAAAACGCGCGCCCGCCAATCGGTCAGGGTAGTTTTCAAAAGGCCCTAAACCTTTCCAACTCACGCTGTTTTCATCTTTTGCCAGTGGTAGCTCGAAGGCAAGGCCAATACGCGGCATCGGTGGAAGGTAATCGGCCAGTTGTACCTTCACATCGATCGTCACTTCACCATTGTCAGAGAAGGTATAGCACCACGTTGTTATAGCTTGAATGGTGGCATTGAAGTGGTATGCAAACGTTGCGTTAACGACAACTGACGATGCCGTCTCGTCGTGATTGAATTGAACGCATTCGCGCTCCCAGTGGCCAATGCCTGCTTGTTCCCAACGACACACCCAAGCATTCGGGTCGACGTTATCAATCTCACTTATCCCGATATCATTATCGAGCGGGGCACGGTAGAAATTATCAACCGGACCACGAAGTATCTGAGCGATGCCATCAATCGTCCAATTTGTCATCAAACCCGATTGACGGTCAAAGCACCAAGACGTTTTCGCATCCTGTGTGTGAACAATCAGTGAGTCTTCACTTACTGTCAATACAGGTGCTTTCGGACTAACCGTTGTAGGAAGTGTCAGGCCTGTAGAGTTTTGAACCGCAAACTGCTCGGTGGCAATCACATGTCCTGCTTCTGCCCAAGCCGTGTCGTTGACTAATGCGATATCAGTATTTAAGTGATAAACCGCTTTTGCTTTTGCTGCAAACGGAGCATTGATTTCCAGCACTTCACTGCTGTCAGCCGCTACGTCTAACGCCATTTGACCAGATTGAATAGCGACGCCATTTTCTAACAAGGTCCATGTCAGCACTTCGTTATCAGTCGCGCGGAACAGGTTCTCGTTAGTAACCTTCAGGTGGAACGTATTACCTTGTTGCTCCACTAACGCTGCGGTAATCATTCGTTGGCAGAATTTGGCTTCTTCCAATGTAGGGTGTGGTGTGCGATCAGGGAAAATTAAGCCATTGATACAGAACTGACGGTCATTGATCGTATCGCCAAAATCACCACCATACGCCCAGAAGTGCTGGCCGTTTTCATCAAATTGGCTGAGGCCTTGATCAACCCAATCCCAAATGAATCCCCCTTGTAGGCGAGGGTATTCGCGGAATGCATCCCAGTACTCGTTAAAGCTGCCCAAACTGTTCCCCATCGCGTGTGCGTATTCGCAAAGGATAAGAGGGCGTTTTTCATTCGGTAATGAAATCCATTTTTTAATCGCATGCTTAGGAACGGCGTCGTCTTCAATCTCGGTATTCACGCGAGCATACATTGGGGCGATGATGTCTGTAGCCGTTGTATTTGCGCCACCACCTTCATATTGAACAGGACGCGAAGGGTCATATTGTTTTGACCAGCCATACATAGCGTTGTGGCTGCTGCCGTGGCCAGACTCGTTACCCAATGACCAAATGATGATGGATGGGTGGTTTTTGTCGCGCATCACCATTTGGGTATAGCGACTCATGTACGCGTGCGCCCACTGAGGGTCTGCTGACAAGCGGTTCATTGGCTGCATGCCGTGTGTTTCAATATTCGCTTCGTCACACACATACAAACCGTATTGGTCGCACAGTTCATACCAACGAGGATGGTTAGGGTAGTGGGCAGTACGAACAGCGTTGAAGTTGTTCTGCTTCAGCAAACGAATATCGCGGATCATGTCTTCTTCGGTCATGACATGACCAAGTTCAGGATGATGCTCATGACGGTTAACGCCGCGAATAAGCAAGGCTTTGCCGTTCAGCATGAGTTGGCCATCAGCCATTTCCACTTTACGGAAGCCAACCTGATACGCTTCGCTTTCCACGTGTGCGCCGTGTTCGTCCAGCAATGACACCACTAAACGGTAGAGATTCGGCGTTTCCGCTGACCATTTCTTCGGTTCACGAACGTGAAGAGTTTGAAACACCACATCACAATAGGTGCCGCGCTCATCAATACGGCGGTTGTGCGGTTTCGCCACTTCTGGAGCCGTCAAAGCCGTGTTGTTTTCGAAAAGCTGTACTTGAACTTGGTAAGTATCAGGAGCTGAAATGTGCGTCACGATGGAAAGTGAACCGTCGCGGTAACACGCATCTAAATCCGGTGTAATGAACACATCTTCAATGCACTGCTTGGGTTTAGACAGCAAAGTGACGTCGCGGAAAATACCACTTAGCCACCACATATCCTGATCTTCTAGATAGGTACCATCGCACCAGCGTAGCACCATGACTGCCAGCGTGTTCTCACCAACAGTAAGGAAGTCAGAAAGGTCGAACTCAGACGGAAGGCGGCTGTCTTGGCTGTAGCCGACCCATTTGCCGTTACACCACAAGTGAAAAGCAGAGTTCACACCGTCAAAAATAATGCGTTGCGTGTTTTCTAGATCTTCAGCTGACAAGGTAATGCGAGTACGGTAGCAGCCTGTCGGGTTATCAGCAGGGACAAGCGGAGGGTTCACGTCAAACGGGTATTTTACATTGGCATAAATGGGTTTGTCGTAGCCGTGTAGCTGCCAGTTAGACGGCACCGGAATCGTGTTCCAGTCAGTATCATCAAAGAGAGTTTCGATAAACTCCCCCTCTACCTTCTCGGGTGCATCAAACAATTTGAACGCCCATTGACCATTCAAAGAGCAACGCTTTCCTTGAATACCATCTCTGGCGTGGAAAAGGGTGCGATAGCTAGAAAGCGGGCTGTGTGCCTTTAAGCAGTTGATGTTGACGGACTGGGGATTTTCCCAGTCTCTACGTTGAAGGATTGCTGAAAATGCCGTCATGGTGTTCCTACTTCTTTTTATTAGGGTTTGCCGCAAGCTAGGTGTTGAGTCAAACACCAAGGAAACGCCAAGCAAGCAGCTGTTGAGGCAAGTTTAAAGAGTAAGTGGTAACGTTTACATTTATTTGTGCTGAAATTGTGCGTTGGATTTCATTTCAGCGTGGTTAGCCAACGAGGGTAGGTCATGGTAGTCACCAAGTATCAGCATTAACAACTGTATGCGTGGTGTTTCGTCATAACCTACAAAAATGTGTAAACGTTAACACTTTTGTGTTTTGTACGCAGACAAGTGAAAAACTTTGACTATCATGCCAAGAAAGAAAAGAGCCTGGGATTGGCGAGCATGAATAAACAAAAACTCATCACTTTGTCTGGTCAAGACAGCCAGATGATTATCGAACTCGGTGATTACGCAGAAATACTGCATTGGGGGCAGCCCGTTTCCGGTTCATTAAGCGGTTTTAGAAAAGCCCTTTTCCGTCCAGTACCTTACGGCAGGTTGGACAACGATGTTTCTATGACGCTGAGCCCAGAGTTGGGGCGCGGTGTGTTTAGCAGCCCAGGGATTGAAGGGCACAGAAACGGCCAAGACTGGGCGCCTGTATTTGTGATTGAAAAAGTCGAGCATGAAGAAGGCAAAGTGACGACCATAAGCGTGGACGCGCGTGCGGGTCTGCGTTTGACGTCAGAATTGGTAATGGACGCACATGATGTAGTGAAAGTGCGCCACACGCTCGGCAACCTTAAAGAAGGCATTTATCAGGTCAACCGCTTGGCAAACACCGTGCCTGTGCCTGCGCGCGCCAATGAAATCATGGCTTACTACGGACGCTGGGTTCACGAGTTCCAAACTGTACGTCAGCCATTGCTGCAAGGCGGATATCAGCAAGAAAACCGCCGTGGCCGCACTTCACATGAACATTACCCTGCACTGGTTGTGGGGACGTCGCATTTCACTGAAATGCAGGGGGATGTTTGGGGCTTCCACTTTGCGTGGAGCGGCAACCACCGTATGCGCGTAGACGTGAAGGCGGACGGTCGTCGTTTGGTTCAGGCGGAAGTGATTTACTTGCCAGGTGAAGTTGCACTGGAAAAAGGCGAGAGCCTGACAACCCCTTGGCTCTATGCGAGTTATAGCGGGGCGGGTTTGAATGGCATGAGCCATCATTTCCACAGCCATGTGCGCGAAGCCGTTTTGCCTTCGGACTTTGCGAAAAAGCCGCGTCCTATACACCTCAATACTTGGGAAGGGATCTACTTTGACCATGACCCTGAATACATCATGGCGATGGCGACTCAGTCGGCTGAAATGGGTGTTGAGCGATTCATCATTGATGATGGGTGGTTCCGAGGTCGAAATGGTGACAAAGCTGGGTTAGGTGACTGGTTTCTGGATGAAAGCAAATACCCGAACGGTTTGGCTCTGATTGTTGATCACGTTAACGCGCTTGGCATGGAGTTTGGGCTTTGGTTTGAACCAGAGATGATCAACAAAGATTCTGATCTTTACCGTGCGCATCCTGATTGGTTACTTGCCGTTGCTGGTTACGATCAGCCTACGGGTCGAAACCAGTTTGTGATTGATTTGCAAAATGATGATGCGTTTAATTTTTTGTTTGAGCGCCTCGACCATTTTCTAAGCTCGTACAATATTGCCTATATCAAATGGGACATGAACCGTGAGATTGTTCAGCCGGGGCATGAAGGTAAAGCGGCGGGGCAGAAACAGACAGAATGCTACTATGCGTTGGTCGACAAAGTACGCGCTGCGCACCCGAACGTTGAAATTGAATCCTGTGCAGCAGGTGGCGGTCGCATCGATTTTGAAATTCTCAAGCGCACACATCGTTTTTGGACATCTGATAACAATGACGCGTTAGAGCGTCAGCGTATTCAGCGTGGTATGAGCTATTTCTTCCCGCCGGAAGTGATGGGAAGTCACATCGGTGCCAGCCACTGCCACAGCACGAGACGTCGTCACAGCATCGAGTTTCGTGGCTTGACCGCATTGTTCGGGCACATGGGGATCGAGTTGGATCCGGTGAAAGAAACGAAGGAAGAGAAAAACGGATTCGAGCATTACATTAAGCTACATAAAGCGTTGAGGCCGTTACTTCATAGTGGCAAAACGTGGCGAGTTCAAACCGATGATGATGCACATCAGGTTCACGCCGTGATAGCGAAAGACCAATCAGAAGCGGTGGTTATGATCGCGCAGTTGGCGATGCCGACCAACGCTCTCAGCGGGCATTTGCGAATTCCGGGTTTAGATCCTGATGCTATTTATCACGTAGAGGTGTTGGATAAACCAAGCAACTTTAATGACATTGTGAATTGTCAGCCATTTTGGACCAATGAAGGATGTGAGTTATCGGGGGAGTGGTGTGAAAAAATTGGTTTAACCATGCCGATTTTGGACGCTGAAACTGCGTTGCTTATTCGCTTGAAGCTTCTTCACTAATAGAGATTGAAAATTTCCACAAAAGCCGTGCTATTCGAAAGAATAGTGCGGCTTTTGTTTTCTTTAAATACCAAAAATAGTGGTCTATAGAAGTAATGATTAAGTTGTAATCGTTATACTTTTAATAAAGTATCTAAATGACTAAAAATAGTACTTTATGGATAGAAAATGCCATGAATAATAGATACTCATGTGCATATGTCACAATTTTAATATCATTGTGTGTAAACGTTTCCATTTGAGGCGATTTGATCACAGATTAGCGATGTAAGTACCGATAGTATCCGCGTCAGACCAATGACAACCATTGCACGTTTAAGACTCAAAGCATGAGGCGATAGCGGCAACAAAGGATAATAAAATGTCTGACAAAATAACCTTACAAACTAAGCTTTCCTACGGTCTTGGCGCACTGGGCAAAGATTTTGCCTGTGCACCGATATATATCTTCTTGATGTTCTACTTCACCGACGTAGCAGGGCTGTCTGCAGCATTCGTCGGTACCATTTTCTTGGCTGCACGCATTATTGACGCAATTACTGATCCTATGATGGGTGTGATTGTCGATAACACGCGCTCGAAGTTCGGCAAATTCCGTCCTTGGATAGTGATAGGTACTCTGCTAAACGCCGTGGTGTTAGTGGGTCTGTTTAGTACGCACATGTTTGAAGGTACTGCGCTGTATATTTATGCCGCCGCTGCTTACATTTTGTGGGGCTTGACCTACACCATTATGGATATCCCTTACTGGTCAATGATCCCTGCGCTTTCAAGCTCTCGCCAAGAACGTGAGAAGTTGGTGGTGTGGCCACGACTGTTTGCAAGTCTGGCATGGTTTATTACCGGTACTTACGGTCTGCACATTGTTGGCAAGCTAGGAAATGGTGACCAAGGTGACGGCTTCTTCAATGTTGCTATGCTGATCGCTGTGTTATTCGTGATGAGTGCATTCTTGATTGCGCGTAACGTAAAAGAAAAAGCAGCACCTGATAATGCAGCCGCACCAGAGAAATTCAGTTTCAAAGATGTGCTTGAAATCATTGGCAAGAATGACCAATTGAAAGCCTTGATTGGTACTGTATTGTCTTTCCAAATCGCGAACTTGCTAGTAGGTGGTTTTGCTATTTACTACTTCACCTACGCATTGGGCGATGCCGAACTGTTCCCTGTTTACATGATGGTGGCAGGCATTGCCGAAGTGGCGGGCGTATTCCTATTTCCTCGCCTTGCGACACTTCTACCACGTAAATACCTGTGGTTTATCGCAAGTGGCTTCCCGATCGTATCGTGTATCGTGCTGCTGGTAATGAGCTTCACAATGCCGGGTAATGCAGTAATGATTGGCCTTGCTGGTGCTGCTATCAAGTTTGGTGTCGGTGTGGCGAACGCCCTGCAGACAGTCATGCTGGCAGACGTGGTTGATTACGGCGAGCACAAAACCGGCCGTCGCAGTGAGAGCGTTATCTTCTCAGTACAAACCATGTTGGTGAAATTCGCAGGCGCAGCAGGTGGCTTTATTGTTGGTGTGGGCTTGTCAGTCGTTGGCTATGTGCCGAATGAAGTCCAATCGGAGACAACCATCATGGGCCTGCAATTTATGATGGTCGGTCTACCTGCGGTGCTGATGTTGATTAGTGCGCTGATTTATAAAGGTTACTATCGTTTACACGAAGGCTTCAATGCGGAAACAGACCTAGAAGCGAACACCTCTGCAACACCTGCTACTGCAAGCTAACTCCTGATTACCCTACCGTGAGCGGCGGAACGATAAGTACGTCGCTCACACTTTCCAAAATATTCTGCTGAATTTCCACTAATCTAGAAAGCAAAGGCTAGGCGAAATGGGACGCCTCATATATAGTTGTGGAAACGTTTACACAAAGTGTTGCACCAAGTGAATTCATAATGGCAATGCTGAGTAAATAACCACAAAAAAATACGAGAGTTCTGCGGCATGACCGCCGTGAAGATGGAGATGCGAAGCGTGAAAGTGCTAGTAACGGGTGGAATGGGATATATCGGCAGCCACACTTGCGTACAGATGATTGCAGCAAGTATGGAGCCCATCATTGTCGACAACCTGTGTAATGCGAAAACAGAAGTACTCAATCGCATCGAAACCCTCGCAGGGCAGATGCCGCGTTTCTACGAAGGCGATATTCGCGATGAAGCGTTTCTGGATGCTGTTTTCGCAGAGCACGACATCAAAGCGGTCATTCACTTCGCAGGCTTAAAAGCGGTGGGTGAATCTGTGGCAAAGCCGCTGGAGTATTACGACAACAACGTGAATGGCTCGCTGGTACTGGCGCGTTGTATGCGTAAAGCGGGCGTGAAAAGTATTGTGTTTAGCTCATCTGCAACTGTGTATGGCGATCCAGAAATTGTTCCTATTACTGAGGATTCACCGACGGGCGCAACTACCAACCCATATGGACGAAGCAAGTACATGGTTGAGCAGTGCTTCGGTGACTTGTTCCATGCTGAAAATGACTGGAGCATCACCTTGCTTCGTTACTTTAACCCAGTTGGTGCACACCCGTCTGGCATCATGGGCGAAGACCCGCAAGGTATCCCAAATAACTTGATGCCATTTATCGCACAGGTTGCAGTGGGTCGCCGTGAAAAATTGGCGGTATTTGGAAACGACTACCCGACACCTGACGGCACTGGCGTGCGTGATTACATCCACGTGATGGATTTGGCAGACGGCCACATTGCCGCGCTGAAAGCAGTTGGGGAACAAGCAGGTTTGCACACCTTCAACCTAGGCACAGGCAAAGGGTCTAGCGTACTGGAAATGGTAGCGGCATTTGGCGAGGCTTGCGGCAAGCCGGTTGCTTATGAAATTAATCCGCGTCGACCGGGTGACATTGCCGAGTGTTGGGCGAGCACAGAAAAAGCAGAAAACGTGCTGGGCTGGAAAGCGACACGTACTGTGGCAGAAATGACTGCAGATACGTGGCGTTGGCAATCTGCCAACCCGCAAGGTTATGCAACCGAAGAATAAGAACATCCCTACGGGCTGGTACCTTTTTGTGTAACCAGCCTTAGACGCAGATTTAGATTTGAGATAAGAACAATGACTAACGTTGAATTTAATCCGGTTGATCACCCGCATCGTCGCTACAACCCGCTGACAGGTCAGTGGATCTTGGTCTCTCCGCATCGCGCCAAGCGTCCTTGGAGTGGGCAAGATGAAAAACCTTCGACCGAACAACTTCCGGCGTATGAAGAAACCTGTTTTCTTTGCCCAACCAATGCACGTATCTCTGGTGATGTGAACCCTGATTATGAAGGGACGTACGTTTTCACCAATGACTTTGCTGCGTTGATGACTGATTCACCAGAGGCACCAGAATCAGATAACCCGCTGTTCAAAACGCAGGGTGTACGTGGTTTGAGCCGTGTGATTTGTTTCTCTCCCGATCACAGCAAGACTTTGCCAGAACTGCCGCTGAACAAAATTCGTGGCGTTATCGACACATGGAATGACCAAATCGAAGAGCTGGGCAAAGACTATGTCTGGGTTCAAGCGTTTGAGAACAAGGGTGAAACCATGGGCTGTTCGCAGCCGCACCCGCATGGTCAAATTTGGGCAAACAGCTTTCTGCCAAACGAGATTGAGCGTAAAGAGCAAAACCTGAAAGCATACTTTGACGAAAACGGGTCTAACCTGCTGGTGGACTATGTTCAGGCTGAAATGAAAGACGGCAGTCGCACGGTTGTAGAAACCGAGCACTGGTTAGCTGTTGTCCCTTATTGGGCGGCTTGGCCGTTTGAAACCATGTTGCTGCCAAAAACGCACATTCGCCGTATGAGTGAATTGAGTGAGGAACAACGTGATGATTTGGCATTAGCCATCAAGAAGCTGACCAGCCGTTACGACAACCTGTTCCAATGCGCATTCCCGTATTCAATGGGCTGGCACTACGCGCCGTTCTTCGAAGAAGGCACGGACATTGAGCATTGGCAATTACATGCGCTTTTCTATCCGCCGCTGCTGCGCAGCGCATCGGTACGTAAGTTTATGGTGGGCTATGAAATGTTGGCAGAAAGCCAACGTGATTTGACCGCCGAGCAAGCAGCGCAGCGTCTTCGTGACGTAAGCGACGTGCATTACAAAGAACAGAAATAATTTGGGAACCCCTGCGTGTTTTAATACCAATGATGAAGAAAAAACGACGCGCAGGATTCAAAACGACTATTAATGATTGAGAGTAGAAACATGTCTGAACTGATTTCAAACGTTAAAGCCTCTTTTGAAGCCGTGTTGGGCTATTTGCCAACACACATTATTCAAGCCCCAGGTCGTGTAAACCTCATTGGTGAGCACACCGACTACAACGACGGCTTCGTGCTGCCATGTGCCATTAACTACCAAACAGTCGTTGCAGCCGCGAAGCGTGATGACATGAAGGTTCGCCTTGTGTCAGTGGATTACGACAACGAAGTGGACGAGTTCGACCTCAACGAAGAAATTACTTTCCTGCAAGACAAAATGTGGGCGAACTACATTCGCGGTGTGGTGAAGTGCCTGCAGGGTCGCGGCTACACGTTCAACGGCGCAGACATTGCAGTAACAGGCAACGTGCCTCAAGGCGCGGGTTTGAGCTCTTCTGCTGCTTTGGAAGTGGTGATCGGCCAGACGTTCAAAACTTTGTTCAATCTGGAAATCAGCCAGGCGGAAATCGCACTAAATGGCCAGCAAGCAGAAAACGAATTCGTGGGCTGCAACTGCGGCATCATGGATCAGATGATCTCCGCGGAAGGGCAAGAAAACCACGCCTTGTTGCTGGACTGCCGCTCACTGGAAACGCAAGCGGTCTCTATGCCAGAAGACGTTGCAGTCGTGATCATCAACTCCAACAAACGTCGCGGTCTGGTAGACAGTGAATACAACACCCGCCGTAAGCAGTGTGAAGAAGCCGCTGCGACCTTTGGTGTGAAAGCACTGCGCGATGTAACCATCGAAGAATTCAATGCCAAAAAACACCTGCTGGATGAGGTAGTGGCGAAACGTGCCCGTCACGTGATCACTGAAAACGACCGCACTGTTGAAGCCGCTGATGCGCTGCGCGCAAACGACATGAAGCGCATGGGCGTGTTAATGGCAGAATCTCACGTATCAATGCGTGATGACTTCGAAATCACGGTGAAAGAAATCGACACCTTGGTTGACATCGTTAAGTCAGTGATTGGCGAACAAGGCGGTGTACGAATGACGGGCGGCGGCTTCGGCGGTTGTATCGTCTCTTTGGTTCCACCATCGCTGGTTGATGATGTGAAAGCTGCCGTTGATGCACAATACGAAGCAGCAACAGGTCTGGTGGCATCAATCTACGTTTGTCAGGCAAAAGACGGCGCAGGACTGGTAGACGTGCTGTAAGGAACGACGATGGACCAAGGACTTTCGCTGGACCAAGGGTTAAAGCTGGACCAAGGGTTAAAGCTGGACCAAAGGTTAACGATGGAGCAATCACTAGTGCAAGGAATGACATCGCAGGCGGCGTTTGATGGCCAGCCTGCAAACCTTGTTACGCTGCAAAACAGCCACGGCATGCAAGTGGTGCTGATGGACATCGGTGCAACATGGTTGAGCTGCCAAGTGTCTTTGGCAGAAGGCGCAAGGGAAGTGCTGCTGGGCGTAAATACCATGGCAGACTTTATTGCGCACCAAAGCTTTCTGGGTGTGACAGTTGGCCGTTATGCAAACCGTATTGCCAAAGGCCGTTTTTCTATCGATGGTCAAGACTATCAAGTCTCAACTAACCAAGCGGGAAACACGCTGCACGGTGGTGTGGAAGGCTTTGATAAACGCCGCTGGAGCATTGAATCCCAATCAGTCAGTGCGGTGACCTTCTCGTTGGTCTCGGATGATGGCGACCAAGGCTTTCCGGGCAAAGTTAACGCTGCGGTGACCTATACACTGACCGATGACAATCAAGTGGTGATTGGGTACAAGGCAATTACAGACAAAACCACCCCAGTGAACCTGACCAATCATGCCTACTTTAACTTGATGGGGGCAGAGTCGGGTGCGGATTGCCGAGAGCATCGTTTGATGATCGCCGCAGACCGTTACCTTCCCACCAATGATGTTGGTATTCCTCACGGTGAGTTGAAAGCAGTGGAAGGCACGGGTTTTGATTTCCGAGAGGCCAAATTGGTCGCTCAAGACATCATGTCAGACGAAGATCAAATCCCCGCGAAAGGCTACGACCACAGCTATTTGTTTGATACCAAACGAGACCCTGAGGCTCCGGTCGCTGTTGTTACCTCACCGGATGGGCGCATTACCCTAAGCGTGTTTACGGACAAACCAGCCATGCAGCTCTACACCGGCAACTGGTTGGAAGGCACACCAAACCGCTCGGGTGGCACGTACTTCGACTATGCGGGCTTGGCTCTGGAGACCCAATTCCTGCCGGACTCGCCCAACCACCCTGAATGGGAACAACCAAGTTGTTTCTTAAAACTGGGTGAGGAATACGCGTACCAAACGGTGTATCAGTTCGACTGCTGAACGCTGAAAATTTGATTAAAAGAAAAACACCCCAAAGGTTGTGCCGTTGGGGTGTTTTTGTATGTGGGGAAGGTGGAAAGCACTGTTCTAGCGAGGTTTATTGGTTCTCTTGAACCTGCTCGTTCTCATGAATCACCCGAATCAACTTAGCGGGTGTGCCACCATACAGAGAATCTGGCGGTACATCGGAATTGACGACGGAGTTAGCCGCAATCACAGAACGCGCACCAATGGTCACACCTTGATTGATCACCACATTGCCGCCAATCCACACATCATCCTCAATGGTTATCGGCGCACAGCTGGTTTCCCAGTTACGGCGTTTGAGATAGTTCAACTCGTGGCTAGCACAGTAAAGCTGTGTGTTCGGGCCAATCAACACATTGTTGCCAATAGTGATTTTTGCACCGTCCAGCATGGTTACGTTCATATTGATGAAGGTCTTTTCACCAATCGAAATCGTTTTGCCGAACTCACAATAGAATGGGGAACGAACAATACTTGATGCTGGAATAGCACCCATAAGCTTTTGAAACAGCGCATCACGTTGAGCATCATCGGTGTTTTGATTAATGGCCTGCAATAAGTCGGAAGCATTTTGACGGATTTGGTTAATGCAATCTGCACCGCCGTCAAAGTCTTTCCCTGCAAGCATCTTTTCGAATTCGGTCATGTCGTTTTTCTACTTATAATTTTTAGGTTTATTGCGGTGACATTGTATCACTCGCGGTTGCACCTCTTCATCAGCCCTTTTTATAAGGTGGTCAATAAGCGGGGTATTGAAGGGGTAAGGAGTAAAGTTTGTGGATTGATGCGTGTTAAAAAACGGCTCATGATGAGCCGTTTTGTTTTTACTGGTTCACTGTGATTGAGCGAGGTTTAGACAAAATCGAACATGTCTGTGGTTACACGGTCAACATCGAAGTTTTCCAGCGTAATGGTCGCGGCACCATCGTTGACAGAAACGACTGTATTCGCACCGCTTTGCCAGTAGGTTAGGGCATCGGCACTGTTGGCTAGCGAGCTATCAATGTGGATGCTGTCTTCATGCAGGTTGAAGTCTGTAATGGTGTCCGAGCCGGATTCGCTGTCGAAAAAGAACACATCGGCATGTTTGCCGCCTGTGAGCGTATCGAAACCAGCGCCGCCCGTCAGGAAGTCAGCACCGTCATTACCCTGCAAGATGTCATTACCTTCACCGCCATCAAGCTTGTCGTTTCCGTGGTTACCTTCTAATTGGTCGTTACCCGCACCGCCATAGAGTTCGTCGTCATTGGTATAGCCTTCAATCGACATGGTGTCGTAACCAAAGCCCAACTCAACGGATGCCGCGTTGCCATCAGCGTCGACAAGGAAGTAGCTGCCGTCTTCTGTCTGTACGATAACAGGTGGCGTTTTATCGTTATCAATGCCTGTAACATGGAGTTGATGCACGAACTTTCCGTCACTGTCGATGGTATAAAGGTCGACACCTTCAGTGGCATTTGGCATCACGAACACAGGCTCTCCATCTACATAACCCGCCGAAGACATGTAAGCACCGCCCCCTGAAATGGTGTCAGTGAGCGTGAGTGTGCCATTTTCGCCAACCACAAAAATCGAAGCATAGTCTGCGCCGTTACCAGAGGTGATGGCATACGTCGCGCCATCCGCGGTTTGGTAGAAGTTGACCGAATTCCCTCCGCCAGCGGTGACTGTCTGCGTGTCGACCAGTGTTAGATCGCCAGTGACGCGATTGACGGTATAAAGGTTTACGCTGCCGTTGGCACTTGATGCAACAAAGGTTTGCGCCCCCATTGAGATAATATCAATGCCGGAGACAAGGTCGCCAGCGTCAACGGTTTTGCCCGTTTCAGCAATTTTCCCAGTATCGGAATCGTACGTCAGGATATCGATGCGGTCGTTTTGAGAGCGGGTGACATAGAGGTACTCAGTCCCATCATTGGTTTCAAAGACCACGTTTTCGCGTACGATCCCGCCGCGAAGCCAAGTTTGGGAGCCCCCAAAGTAGGACAGACCACCGTCTAATGACAGTTTGCCGTCGTCCGAAATGTGCCAGGTGGTGATAGAACCACTGTTTTGGGAGGTGAGGAAAAGCGTCGCTTGACCGTCGACGTACGCCATGTTGGATTGCGTCAGGCCGTTGCCCATCGCACCTACAGAAAGACCAGCATCTTGCACTTGTGCCGTAATGTCGCCACTCGACGTGGTCGTCACTGTCTGAGTGCTGTTGTTGAACGTCATGCGGTCGGTTTCGGTCAGTGTCCCGTCGTTTTCAACGCGAGAAAGAATTGCGGAACCGCTATAGCCAAAGGATGTCGTGAGGACATAAGGCACACCATCAATCTCAATGGCGGTAGTCGTCCAACCATAGTTGGTGCCATTAGCGACGGCACTGCCGACTTGAAATAGCCCCATTTCAGAGCCTACGCCATCGTCACCTTTGAGGACGTCGTTACCGTCTCCGCCATACAGTTTGTCGTTGTCTGCGTTACCAAACAGTTGATCATCGCCGGCACCGCCCTCGAGCAGATCATCCCCATTCCCACCCACAAGCAAGTCATTCACTGCGGTGCCAAGAAAGTCATCGACCGCCAGCTTCACAGAGGCAGATTGCCCATCAGCGTCCACGAGGAAGTAGCTGCCATCGACAGTCTGGACTATCACAGGGGGCGTGTTGTCATTTTGCAGATCGGTAATGGTGGTACGAAGCTCAAGCTGGCCATTTTCATCAATGGTGAACAGGTCGACCCCTTCCGTTGCATTTGGCATCACAAACACGGGTTGACCTTCCACATAGCCTGCTGTCGACATGTACGCACCACCACCGTCTATTGTGTCGGTTAGGGTGAGTGAACCATCGGCATTCAACTCAAAGACAGATGCGTAATCTCCACCGCTGCTTGAGGTAATGGCATAGGTTGTTCCATCCGCTGTTTGGTAAAAATTAACGGAATTTCCCGAACCGTTGGTGACAGCTTCAGTATCAATGGCGGTAAGATCGCCCGTCGCCTCATTGACCGAATAAAGGTGTACGCTGGCATTACCGCTTGCGACAGCGAAGGTTTGACCGTGAGCCTCGATAATGTCGATGCTGGACGCAATATCGCCCGCCACGACGGATTTCCCTGTTTCTGCCATTGCGCCAGTTGTAGGGTCATAGGTCAGAATGTCCACGCGGTCATGGAACGGGCGGGTAACATACACGTATTCGCTGCCGTCGCTGGCTTCAAACACCACGTTTTCACGGATGATGCCATCACGCAGCCACGTCTGCGAGCCACCGAAGTTAGATAAACCACCCTCTAATGACAGCGTGCCTTCAGGCGATATGTTCAGGGTTGTAATTGAACCGCTGTTCTGAGAAGTGAGGAACAGGGTGGGTGTGCCATCTACAACGGAAATGTTCGAGTGGTGCAAACCGTTACCAAAGGCACCGACTGAAAGGCCTGCATCCTGAATCTGACCGGTGATGTCACCAGCCGACGTTGAAACAACTGTCTTGGTACTGTTGTTGTAGGTTAAACGATCCGTTTCGGTTAAGGTGCCGTCGGTTTCCACGCGCGAAATGATGGTCGTGCCGCTGTAGCCAAATTGTGTGGTGACAACAAAAGGAACGCCGTCAATGGTTACAGTGGTGGTGGTCCAGCCCGAATTTGCCCCGCTTTGAACGGCAGGGCCGTCAGCCTCCAGCTTCACACCGCCGTCGCCGCTTGAACCTGAGCCAGCGTTTGGGTCGGTGCCGTCATCGCCGATCAGGTGGTCGTTGCCGTCACCCCCGAAAAGACGGTCATTGTCATAGCCGCCATCGAGGTAATCGTTGCCAGCCCCACCTTGTAGAGCATCATCGCCATTGTCTCCGTAAAGGAAATCGGCACCGTCTTCGCCCCAAAGGGAATCGTTATCTTCGCCGCCGCGAAGGGTATCCGAACCTTGACCGCCCCAAAGGACATCGTTGCCTGCATCGCCACTAACAACGTCATCGCCGTCGTTGCCAAATAAGATGTCGTTACCATCACCACCGTGCACGGTGTCATTGCCATCGCCGCCGCGCGCTTTATCGTCGCCTGCGCCACCGTAGATGGTGTCCACGCCATCGTCGCCAAACAGCAAATCGTTACCGGCACCACCTTCGAGATGGTCGTTTCCTAATCCGCCTTCTACGCGGTCATCGCCCTCACCGCCATAGAGCAGATCGTCACCAAAACCACCGCGAACCCAGTCGTTTCCAGCGTCACCGTGCACAATGTCGTTGTCATCACCGCCGATAACCGTATCGTTACCGTCGCCGCCATACACGGTATCCGTATCGCCGTCCGCCTGAATGTAATCATCGCCGCCGTGTCCGTAAATAACATCCACACCGACTGTGCCGCGTAGGATATCGTCTTCCTCTGTCCCATTGATAATGTTGGCCACTGTATTTTCCTTTTATTTTGGTGAGATTGACGGGTCTTTCTCTTTGGGTATTTGTCCGTAGGGAGAAATATAAAAGGAGATATCCTCACAAGGAATGAGGCCATGTATCGCTTAAGAGACACGTTTGGCGGTTTCATATTCTTTTGATCACAACAGTCGCTACGTCGCCAATGGCGTGTACGTTACACTCATCACTGTGATTTTACTAAATGCATGTTTTTAAGGGGTTATTTTGGTGGCGGTGGGGCGTAATAACTATTTCGAAATACAAAATTTCTTAAGCATGAAAAAAGAATGAAATTGATCCTCTATGGAGATTTCGGTTTTTTGAATGTGCTCGACAAGGCGAGATTTCGTTTAGCAAATGCGTATTTTGTCTACCGATCTAGTTTCATGGTCTGCTTTTTACTCATGGCGTATGCAAGCCTTCACTTTATTCAAACTCTGCGTTGCACACGCCTTGTATTTACCGCATCGCAAATAGCTCTTCATGAAAACGCGATTTCACATCTAACCCATAACGCGGTAGCGTTAATCGCAGTGCTTTTGAAAACGCTTCGGGTCCGCAGAAATACACCTCGTAATCAGCTAAATCACCGTGGTTTTGTTGCAACTGTTCGGCATTTAATCGGGTAGCTGAACCGCTTTCAATAATTCGAAGTATTACGCCTTCTTGTATGCACAGGTCATGCAGTTTCGCTTCCAACTCATCGTCTTTGTCTCTCGTGCTGTAATAGACATGGATAGGTGCCAAGTTTTTCGTGCCAGCGTGCTGTAAAGCTGTTTTTCGTTGCGCTAAGGCGGCGAGAAAAGAGGCGACACCGACACCGCCAGCAACCCAAATCTGTTTCTTGTCAAAATCAAAGTTCAGCTTGCCATACGGGCCTTCTAATTCAACGTTATCGCCAGCGGCAATCCGTTGATGTAAGCCTGTGGTGAAGTCTCCCAGTTCCTTAATCAGAAAACGAACCTCCGATTCCTCCGGTGAAGAGACAATCGTGAACGGGTGCGGCTCTTCCTGTCCGACACGAAGGTAAGCGAATTGTCCTGCTTGGTGGCCTGCCCATTTCTCGTCTGGTTTCAGGCTTAATAGCAGTGTTCGTGATGCCGGGAAGTAGCATGTGCTTGTTACTGTTGCAGCAGCGCGTTGTCGACGACCGACAAAACCAAACAAACTATAAAGTGCGGCGATTGAACCCAACGTAATTGCAGCAAGGGTGATGTAGCTTATTGGATTAGCCCAATAACTGGCTTTTAGTAGCAATGCTGAATGGAATGCGATCAGCAAGTAAGCAAATGCCATTAATTTGTGAGAGAGCTTGAAGGGTTTGTACTTCAGTGCAGCCCAAAGAGAAACGACCACCAAGATCAGCAGCAAATAGAAGCCTTTCTCACCGATTTCCATGGCCGGTTCACGCAGTTGCAACAACCACTCTTGCCATTGGCTCGGTTCTACTGAACTTGCTCCACTGGGTTTGCTTGGTCTGGTTAGCCAAGCTGCCATCACCATCCATTTGGGAACCTGATACCAAAGCCAGTGTGCAATGCCGAATCCTGCGGCTCCAATGCCTAACCACTTGTGGAGTCGGTAGGATTTGTCCAATCCTTGTGTCCATTGCTCAATCATTGGCAAACGCAGCGCGAGAATCATGGTCAATGACATGAGCAAGATAGAGATGATGCCTGAGTACTGAATGATTGCAGCACGCCAATAGAAAAACTGTGTGGAAGTGAGTAACTCGGGTTCTGCCAAAAACCATAGTGCAGAGACTAGCGAAAGGAGCAGCCAGACTGGCCTAAGTGTGTTGTTCATTGGGTACGCCTCTACGGAAATATAAGCGTATGTTAGTGAATGCTAAGTAAAGAAAGGTCAAACCGCGTATAGCTGCGTAAAGGTGATGTAGCGTGGATAAATCTAATGCAGTACTCGTGCATGAGCGATAATGTCAGAGAGAAGGGAAAAGGGCGTGAGCTTTTCCGATACCGTTTCTGAATAGAGGGACTGAATGACATGGCATGTTCAACCACCAAACCAATTGTGGCGAGCCTCTTTGTGTTGCTATTTAGTGCGGTCGTCAATGCCGAGATGGTATGGATAGACACACGCAGTGCGGTAGAGCACTTTTTCGATAATATTCAGGGCGATGCAAGGATCGCCCATCAAGATATCGTTGAAGAAGTAAGCAGGCTTTATCCTGATAAAAACACGGAGATTGGGTTGTATTGCGTGCGTGGGGTACGGGCGGGTAAAGCAATGGAAGCGTTGAACAGTGCGGGTTATCTCAATGTGTTTAATGCGGGCAGTATCGATGATGCCAGAGCCGAGCGTGGCCTTGAGGGTAAATAATCGCACGTTGATTTTTACGGTGCCTTTTAAACGTCGCGTTAAATTTAAATAAACCGTTTTCGCCCCTTCTGCTAACGTTTTTTACCTTCCTATTTTCTTGCTTGTTTTGCGATTTCGTATTTTTGAACTGGCTCACCTTTGTTGGTTTAATTGCGCTTAGGACACTGATTTTTCGAATGTAAAATCGAGATGAAGATGTCCGATCAAGGTGAGTAGCCATATTCCCTCGTTATTCTCGGCATCACTTTCCCCCCCAGGAGATTTACCTCAGCAATCCATGTCATCTCTATGACCAACATGTGCCGCTAATAAACATGAACTTTGTGGTTTCCGCAGGGTGGGTTTGCGTGTGTGTTCTCCAAAGAAGTTGTAACAGGAAAAGCAATGAAACAAAGAATAGGGATTATCGGTGGTTTGGGTAACGAAGCCATGGTCGACTTAGTGAACAAAATCGCGAGCTACCCAAACCATGTTGAACATGAATACGTGGTGTTTGGAAACTCGCGCCTTGCTTACAAGCCAGAAGAAGTTGCCCAAAAATGGTTGCCAACAGATTTGCCAGAGCTGCGCAAATACGACACCGCACTTTACACCCTCAGACTTATGCAACATCTGGGAACAACGGCAATGGGATTGGCGTGTAACAGCGCGCATGAACTGTTCCGAGATATCGTGTCAGATATCCCCGTTCCATTTATCGACATGTTGAAAGAAACAGCAGCGACTGAACAAGGCCAAACAGAAGACATTTTGGTGATGGGTGTCACCAGCTTGATGGAGTCTGGTTTGTATCAACAAGCGTTGGCGGAGTATGGTGTACCATCCTTCTCGCCAAGCACCGAAAACCAACCCAAAGTGATGGACGCCATTTATAACTCTGAGTTCGGCGTTAAAACCGCACAAATTACGCCGCAAGCTGAGCAACTGCTGTGTGACGTGATCACCGATGAAGCATCGCGATCGTCGTTCAAAAAGGTGGTGTTAGGATGCACTGAGCTGCCTTTGGTGCTAACACCTGCAAATGTCGCCCGCTTTAAAGCAAACGGCATGATCCCTGACTACATCGACGTAATTGATGCTTCAATGGTCTTGGCAACTAAACTGGCAAATGCCAAAGGTCAGGCGTTTGAACTGGACGTGCCTATGGCGTCATTCCGTCGTGAAAACCTTGACTGGTTTTTGCCGTTTGCCATTGAAGTCACGTCTCTGTCTTCGATTGCAGAAGTGCAAAATCGCATCTTTGCGCTAACGGCGCAGTACGCGAAATCACAGAACAAGGCGATCACTGGCAGCTACGCGCATTTGCCAACGCTATTCTTTTCTAAAGAAGCGATTGATGTAAAAGAGAAGCTGATTCAGTTGGATATTGAGCTAATTGAAGCAGATAAATTGACTGATGAGCGTGTATTGGATGCGTTAGCGCAGCATTTCTCGGAATAACACAACGGCCAGAAATAGAAAAAGCACCGCCTGCTAGCGGTGCTTTTTTGTGCTCGGTGCAAATTGATTTCTTCAGTACAAATTAAAGTGATGCAACGGAGTTTCGGCGTACCAGTGTTGGGGAGAAAATCGCCGTTTCGTCTTCAATCTCTGCATTTTTAGAAAGAGCCAATGCAAGACGGGATGCACGCTCCGCCATGATTTCAATGGGGTAACGAATCGTGGTCAGGCTAGGGTGAACAAAGCGTGCAATCAAGCCATCATCAAAACCGACGATAGACATTTTGCTCGGTACCGCTATGCCATTTTGGTCTAACGCGGCCAACGCACCTGCCGCCATGTAATCGTTATATGCCACAACAGCTGTAAAGCTCAGGGATTTGCTGAGCAGGTTCGTCATTGCAATTTCGCCGCCATCACTGCTGACTTCACCGTATTCGATATAGCTTTTGCTGAGTGATACACCGTTATCCTTGAGTGCGGCTAAATACCCATCGAGGCGTTGTTCGGTATCTTCAATGTCTTGCGCTGATGCAATGCACGCAATGTTTCGGTGACCGTGGCGGATTAAAAAATCAGTGGCTAAGTAGGCACCTTTGCGGTTATCAAGCGCAATGCATCGTTCGGCGATTTCAGGGATATGGCGGTTGATGATCACCATACCTTTGACTTCCTTGGCATAGCCAATCAACTCTTCGTCGGAAAGGCCTTTTGCGTGAACGATGATGGCTTCACAACGTGCATTGATAAGGAGCTCCAATGCATGACGTTCGTCTTCTGCTTTGTGATATCCGTTACCGATAAGAATGTGTTTGCCATTTTCACGTGCAACCTGATCAATGGCTTTAATCATGCTGCCAAAAAAGGGGTCGGAAACATCGGAAACTAAGACGCCAACCGTGTTGGTACTTTGGCTCACGAGCGCACGAGCAGCCGCATTGGGACGGTAGCCTAACTGTTTCATCGCCAAGCTGACCGAGTCAATGGATGACTGGCTGGCTTTGGGTGACTTGTTGATGACGCGTGACACTGTCGCAACCGAAACGCCTGCTTCCCTTGCTACATCTTTGATTGTTGCCATGGAGATCCCCTTAATCGAACAACCCATTAAACACCGCGAGTGTAAACATCGCAAATGTTTACGGTTTTCCTCGATGATAAATGGAGGTTATCCCTTATTTTTATTGGCGTTTGTGCTTGTGTTAACGATTACAGTTTTATAGCAGGATTTGAAGTTCGTTCTGGGGTTTGGTTGGTCGACGTTCAGGGGCGTTGAAAGTTTGATTAATAAAAAAGCCGCCCGAGGGAGGGCGGCAAATTAATGCGTATTGTGGTGCTGAGAGTCCATCCTTGAACTCAGTTGTTATCATTATGACGCTGACGCATTCTGGGTTAGTGTCAAAATGGTCAGGTGTCCTTCAGGTTATGGGTATTAGTGCTCTTTAACGACGTCGCTTAATTCAACGCGTAGGCGAGGGCCATAAACACCTTCTGGCAGGCGTTTACCACAGCTCACCACCATACAAACGTCGACTTCTTTCGGCAGGCCGAGCAGTTCTTTGACTTTGTCTTCTTCAAAGCCTTCCATCGGGCAGGAATCGTAACCCTCTTCTGACAGTGCATACATGAACGTCATCGCAGCGAGAGCAACACTCTTGTTCAAAATGACGCGAACGTCTTCTTTGCGTTGGTTTTCGCCTTCCTCTCCCGCAACGCCTTTGTACTCAACCATGTCTTGACCGCCATAGAGGAAAGGCATGTCTTTTTCATAATAAGCAAACACGTGTTCTGGTGTATTTGGTTTGGAGGCAAACGCGTTACGAATCACCTTCGCGTTCATGTCCGCGCGTTCTTTCCATTTGTGCGGGGTGGTGACAAACGCCACTAATTCGTTCGCTGTTTTCGCCGCATTTTGACCTAAGCAACATGTCTTCATGAGCTCTACTTTTTCTGGGCTTTTTACGCGGTGGAATTCCCACATTTGCATGTTTGAGCTGTTAGGTGCCAGTGTTGCCAATGCGAGTGCACGCTCTACGACTTTAGGGTCAAAGTCGAATTCTTGGTCATACTTTCGGATAGAGCGGCGATATTCGACAATATCAGTGAAGTTCTTCATTACATATTCCTTGATTCAAATTGGGATTCGATGTCGTTGCAAAATGTACCAGTTTGAATGCGTCAAAATGAAAACTTTTTAAACGTTTCATTCGTGAAACGTTTTTTCATTTACCCCTGTTCAAAATGACCGTTTTAAAGCACTTATTCGGTCTTTATTTGAGGTTGATCACTATAACTCACTGTTTCGAATGGGTCGAAATGACCTTTTGAGTATTGAGTCAAATATTAATATTTCATTTTGAATTATTCCTTAGAAAAAATATGACATTCCACAATGATGCATCTCGTCAGGTAAATATTCGTTAATCTCAAGGAAACTTCAAAATGACTAGTGATGCAAAAATCCCAGCCAGAGGTTGGGCAATAGTTTGGATTGCTTGGCTGGCATTCATGGTCGCCAACCTTTCTAACTTCGCATTTGGTGTAATTCTTCCAGACATGCGAAATGACATTGGCTTTGATTTGGAAACAGCGGGTTGGCTAAGTGCTATCGCTTGGGTGGGTAAAGGTCTGTTAACCATCCCAATCATCTGTTTCATCAGTAAAGGAAAACCCAAAACCGTTTTATTTAGCATCTTCGTTCTCCTCGGCATCGGGATGATCATGCAGGGCTACGCGACAAACGTCACTATGCTCTTCGTCGGTCGCTTGTTTGTGATGGGTGTTGCTGCTGGCATCGTTTCTGTACTTGTGGTTTTCAAGATCCAATGGATCCCGAAAGAGAAGCTTGGATCTATCAACGGCGTTGAAATGTTCACCGGTCCAGCAGGCCAAATGTTAGGTACAGCGGCATTCCCAATGTTCCTGGCAATGATGGCGGGTTGGCGTGAAGTGATGATCGTCATGGGTGTCTTCGCGTTGATTTTGGCTGCTGTTTGGATGGTTGTTGCGAAAGACAACTCTGAAGGCGAAACCAAACCTTACGAACAAGTACCTGTATTGCAGCCGCTGAAAGAGGCTTTGCAATACAAAAACACCTGGATTCTGGCCATTGCGTGGCCGATGACATCGTTAACCTGGATTGCGGTTTACACCTTCTGGCCAACGTACGCGGTTGAAAGCTTGAGCCTGTCTATCGCGGAAGCAGGCATGGTGTTAGGTCTGTTGCCAATCGGCTCTGCGATTGCGTGTCTGGTGTCGCCAGTCATTGCGCAGAAGTGGGGTTATGACAAGCCATTGATTGTTGCCTCTGGTGTGGTTCTGCCTGTTGCTTACTACAGCCTGATGCTAACTGACAATGTCCTCATGCTGTCTGCTGCAACCTTCATCGCAGGTTACGCCGCTTACAACTTTGTCCCACTGGCGTTCACCACGCTTTACAAAACTGACATGTCGCCACGTGCTGTGTCGATGGGTACTGGCTTCATCTTCTCACTGGTTGGCCTTGGTGGCGCAGCGGGTGGTGCAGCAACGGGTTGGTTGGGTGCGCAGTACGGTCTTGAAACTGCATTGTCGCTGACCTGTATCACGCCTGGCTTCTTCGCTGTTCTGACCATGTTCCTGACTGAAACAGGCTGGAAAGCAGAACAGAAGAACAAAGCACAAGACAACTTAGAAAAAGAACCGGCTTAATCAATATTCCAATAAACGGAAGGTATGAAATGAACTTTCTACTCGATAAAGAACATCAGGCAATTTTTGAAAAAGCGAAAGCTTACAGCCTTGAGTGCCTTGCACCTGTTGCCCTTGAACTGGAATCAGATCCAGAGCTGTTAAAAGCAAAAATGAAAGAAATCGCGGAGAACGGATTCTACGGTCTGGGTATCCCGACAGAGATGGGTGGCAAGGGTTACAACTACCTGCAAATGTCTCTGGTTTATGAAGGTCTGGCACACGGTAGCGGCATCATGTCTTTCCTGCTCCAGCTTCAAAACAACATCAATATGGAAATCGCGACTTTCTATGAAGGTATCGATGAAGAAATCCTGAAAGTCGTGCCAGATCTCGCGTGTGGCAACAAAACCACTGCATTCGCTCTGACTGAAAGCGCATCAGGTTGCGATCCATCGGCAACGGAAGCTTACGCAGAACTAGATGGCGATGTTTACCGCATCCAAGGTACTAAAGATTGGATCACCAACGCAAAAGACGCTGACTACTTCAACGTGATGGTGAAAGACGGTAAAGACAGTAAAAACATGATCATGCTGTTTGTTCCAGCTGATACCAAAGGTCTGCGTTACTTGGAAAACCGCGAACGCATGATTGGTAACGGTATGTTCGTTGGCGGCCTTGAGTTTGATAACTGTGTCGTGCCAAAAGCAAACCTGCTGTCTGCTGACGGTTTTAAAGAAGCATTGAAAGCGATCGACGTTGCCCGTGTGTTCACGCCAGCAATCGCAATCGGTGTAGCTCAGCATGCTGTGGATTCAGTGAGCGAGTACTTGGGTCAGCGCGAATCATTCGGCAAGCCAATCCTGACCAACCAAGGCGTTCAATGGCAAATCGCTGAAATGGCGACAAAAATCGAAGCGGCTCGCTGCCTGCTTTACAAAACCGCAGCTGTAATGGATAGCGGCGAGCCAGTGGCTCTGACGGCGGCAATGAACAAGTTGTTTGCGACTGACGTGGCGATGGAAGTCACCGTGAAATGTGCGCAACTGTTCGGCGCAGAAGGCTTCATGAAGGATGCTCCGATTGGTCGCGCAATGGCAGTTGCCAAGATGCTGCAAATCGTTGATGGCACCTCTGAGATTCAAAAGATTGTTGTAGGCCGCGGCATCGCTCGCCAATACCTACCACGTCGCTAATTTTCTGAAAGAACTCTACGTATAGGAATAATAAAAATGTCTGCACAAAATAAAATAATGGACGTGAAAGAAGCGATTGACCTGATTAAATCTGGCGATTGCGTTGCTATCAACGGTTTTGGTTCTCTGTGTTTCCCTGAAACAGTGGCAATTGCGCTGGGTCAGAAATTCTTAGAAGAAGGTCAACCTCGTGACCTGAGCTACTACTTCGGTGCGGGTCTGGGTGAATCTCAAGAAGGCCGCCTGATCGATGCAATCTCTCACGAAGGCATGGTGCGTCGCGTTGTTGCTTCTCACTTCATCAAAATGCTGGGCCTGAAAAAACTGGCAGCTGAAAACAAAATCGAAGCATACAACCTGCCTTACGGCCCAATCAGCCACACCTTCCGCGCTGCGGCAGCAAATCAGCCAGGTGTACTGACCAAAGTTGGTCTGAAAACCTTCGTTGACCCACGTAACAGCCGCGGTGCACTGAACGCGCGTTCTACTGACACGCTGGCAGAACTGATGGAAATCGGCGGCGAAGAGTACCTGTTCTACAAATCACCAAAAGTCGATGTGGCAATTATCCGCGGTACGACAGTTGACGTGAACGGCAACGTGTCATTCGAACATGAAGCGTTCTACCTAGACCCATACAGCACAGCAATGGCGGCGAAAGCGAACGGCGGTAAGGTCATCGTTCAGGTTGAGCGTGTTTCTGCAACTGCGTCTCACCCACGTTCAGTGAAACTGCCAGCAGCAATCATCGATGCAATCGTGGTTGATGGCGAGCAAATGCAAACCATGATCGAGAAGTACGAGCCTGCTTACACGGGCGAATTCATCATGCCAGAAGCGGACATTGCGAAGAAACACGAAACCATCGCACACCTGACGTCAGGCAGCGGTAAGAAACCACGTGAACTTCTACACAAAGTTATCGCGCGTCGTGCAGCGATGGAATTGGCAGATGGTGCGGTTGTAAACCTGGGCATCGGTGTACCTGAGTTGGTACCAGGCCAAGCGAAAGAAATCGGCATGTCTACCAACATGTACCTGACTATCGAAGCGGGTCTGATTGGCGGTACGCCAGTCGGTGGCCTGAGCTTTGGTGCGGTTCTGAACCCAGAAATGTGTCAAGACACGGCGAGCCAGTTCGACCTGTACGACAGCGGCATGCTGGACATCACCTTTGTTGGCGCAATGCAGGTTGATGGCTCAGGTAACGTAAACGTAAGCCGCGCGGGTGACAAGATCATCGGTGTAGGTGGTTTCGTTAACCTGACAGCAAGCGCGAAGAAAGCCGTGTTCTGTTTCCCATTCTCTGGTGGTGGTCTGAAGACTGAAATTGGCAATGGCAAACTGACTATTCACCAAGAAGGTATCTATCCGAAGTTTGTTGCGAGCGTTGATGAAATCTCTGCAAGTGGTGACTTCCGTGCAGAGCAAGGCACAGTAACCATCTACGTGACAGAGCGTTGTGTGTTCGAACGTACTCGCGATGGCATGGTTCTGACCGAAATCGCACCGGGTGTGGATATGCAGCGTGACATTCTTGACCAACTGCCGTTCTCACCAATCATCTCTCCTGTACTGAAAGAGATGGATGCACGTTTCTTTAACGAAGACGTTGCATAACTAACACTCCCGACCTCGAAAGAGGTCGGGAACCCATTTTTCATCATGCATGCTTCGGGTAAAGGCCCATAATTTCTGGTGCGGAAGCGGCTCGATGAGGTAACCGCGTATGAAAAGTGATTGTTGCTACGAGATGGCGAAAGACATTTTTGTGTGCCATCTGGGAATGAGCGAAGGCGAAGCGGAAAAACAATTGGCGATGATATTCCAACATGGAAACTCGACCTCGGTAACGCATTCTTCTCGCGAGAAAAAACTGACGAACTATTCAGAAAATAAAAAGGTGTAATCGTGGCTGAACTGATTATCAACAAAAAAGAATCTTGGGTGTCGGACTCTATCGACGGCACGCTGTATACCCAACGTCTGGGTAACCTAGTAAAACTTGATTTCAACAACGATATCAAGGTGATTGCACGTAACGATTGGAACAAAGACAAAGTCGCGATCATCTGTGGTGGTGGCTCAGGCCACGAGCCAGCGCATGCGGGTTTCGTTGGTAAAGGCATGTTGACTGCGGCAGTTTGCGGTGACTTGTTTGCTGCACCTAGTGTTGATGCAGTCCTGAACGCCATTGTTCATGTAACGGGCGAAAAAGGCTGTCTGGTTATCATCAAAAACTACACCGGTGACCGTCTGAATTTTGGTTTGGCGTGTGAGAAAGCCAAAGAAATGGGCTACGACGTTGAACTGGTTATCGTAAACGATGACATTTCTATTCCAAATAACCCGAAACCACGTGGTATTGCGGGTACCTTGTTTGTCCATAAAGTGGCGGGTCATTTCGCAGAGCAAGGCGCGTCACTGGCTGATGTAAAAGCAGCAGCACAAAAAGCAATTGATAACACCGCGAGTATCGGTATTGCGCTGACCAGTTGTTCACTGCCAGGCGACAACAGTGAAAGCCGCATCGCACGCGGTAAAGCAGAGTTGGGTCTGGGCATTCACGGTGAGTCAGGTATTGAAACTATCGACGTTGCAGAATGCCGCGATTTCGTTGCGCTGATGTCTGACAAGTTACTGGAAGCTCGCCCAAGTACTGAACACGCCGTACTGATCAACAATCTTGGCGGCCTGTCTCCAATCGAGATGAACGTGGTAGCAAAAGCCGTTGTTGAATCGGGTCTGGGTGAAGGCGCAGAGAGCTTTGTTGGTCCTGCTGCTTTGATGACAGCCATCGACATGAAAGGCTTCTCGTTGTCCCTTCTGCGTCTTGATGATGAAATGCGTGCCGCTCTAGCGTCAGAAACAGTGACGGAAGCATGGCCGGGTATCATCGCGAAACGTGCTTGCCCTGTGGTTGCATGTGAAAACAAAGCCGCAAAAATTGACTACACCCCAAGCCAAAACGACGCCGTTGCAACAGCAGTTCGCACTGTATGTGGCACCTTGATTGATTTGGAATCTGAACTGAACCGCTTGGATGCGATTGTGGGCGACGGTGACACTGGTTCAACGTTCGCAGCTGGCGCACGAAAAGTGCTGGCTGAGCTGGATGCAAACAACTTGCCGTTGAATGAGCCTTCAACCCTGTTGAACGTGGTAGCCGAGAAGCTAACGAGCGTGATGGGTGGTTCTTCAGGCGTTCTACTTTCCATCTTCTTCACCGCCGCTGGCCGCCACTTGGCAACAAGCAATGACTTGGTTGCAGCTTTGCAAGACGGTCTTGCACGCATGATGCAATACGGCGGCGCGAAACCAGGCGACCGCACCATGATTGATGCACTGTTCCCGGCGTTTAACGCGTGGGCGGAGCAAGGTCTGGAAGGTGCTGCAATCGCAGCACGTGAAGGTGCTGAAGCGACAGCAACCATGCTGAAAGCGAACGCAGGACGCTCTTCTTATCTAAACAGCGACAGCCTGAACGGCACCAAAGATCCAGGTGCATTTGCGGTTGAAAGTGTATTCGCTTCATTGACTAAATAACACGAATTAAGAATAGGAAAGTCACTCATGGACAAAATTATTATCTCTCCAAGCAAGTACATCCAAGGCGAAGGCGCACTGGCTAACATCGGCAAATACGTTTCAACCTTCGGTTGCAAACCGTTTGCTATCGCGGACGACTTTGTGATGGCGTTGACGCAAGACACGGTTTGCACCAGCTTCGCGGCGAATGACATGTCAGTCCAGATGGAACGTTTCAACGGCGAATGTTCTCGCCCTGAAATTGAGCGTTTGCTTGCATTGGCAGAAGGTATCGAAGCGGATGTGATCATCGGCCTCGGTGGTGGTAAAACGCTGGATACCGCAAAAGCGATCGCGTTCTATGCAAAACGCCCAGTGGTTGTTGTTCCAACTATCGCTTCAACCGATGCGCCAACCTCAGCACTGGCAGTTATCTACACACCAGAAGGTGAGTTTGCAGAGTACCTGCTGTTCCCATCAAACCCGAACATGGTGATCATGGACACTGCAATCATCGCGAAAGCACCTGCACGTTTGCTGGTGGCAGGCATGGGGGATGCATTGTCTACGTGGTTTGAAGCGCGTGCAAATATGACCTCTGGCAAGGCAACCATGGCGGGCGGCGCACCAACGCGTTCAGCACAAGCACTGGCGAAACTGTGCTACGAAACCCTGCTCGCTGATGGCCTGAAAGCGAAAGTGGCGGTAGAAAATGGTGTGTCTACCAAGGCGGTTGAGAACATCATCGAAGCGAACACTTACCTGAGCGGCATCGGCTTTGAATCAAGCGGTCTGGCGGGTGCACACGCAATCCACAACGGTTTGACCAAACTGGAAGAGTGTCACCACCTTCTGCACGGTGAGAAAGTGGCGTTCGGTACGCTGGTTCAACTGGTTCTGGAAAACGCTGACTACGAAGAAATCCAAACGGTTATCGGCTTCTGTCGCAGCGTGGGACTGCCAACAAACCTGCATCAAATGGGTGTTGAAGAGTTGGACAATGACAAGTTGATGGAAGTGGCTGCTGCGTCTTGTGCAGAAGGTGAAACCATCCACAACATGCCTTTCCCAGTGACGGCTGAGAAAGTGTTTGCGGCGATTCTGACTGCGCACCAATTGGGTCAGTAATGCGCTGATTTAAAATAGAAAAAACCTCGGTACTGCGTAGTGGTGCCGAGGTTTTTGATTAGCGTCAAAATGCATGCATTTTAGCTGTTCAAACCTCTCACTATTGCCATAACGCGATATGTAATAAAAACCCACGTATTACAATGATTTGTCTTTAATTCGAGTTGTAAATATGCGTCGTTCCGGTGACCGTTATAAGAAGTGGCAACTTCACACACAAAACCATTGGCCAAACAGAAAAGAAATACAGGAACCTTTGGTTCAATCGTGGTGGGAAGACCGCGAACTTTGTGCATTTGATTGGCAAATTCAGAAAAAACCTGCTGCAGAGTTACTCCTGAACAATCGAAACGGTGCGAGTAGTTATCTCGATTACTTATTCAGTGCAGATTTGCTCTCACAATTAGGTGATGGCGCGGCATGGTGTCTGTTAGATAATCAGGGTGTTGTGTTGTCGTTGCTGGCGTCACCTTCAGTACGTCCACTGATTGAAGAACGTGGGATCAGTGAAGGTTTTAGCTTCGCGAAGGCGGATGTGGGCACAACGGCATTTTCATTGGCGCAATCCAAAACTGACAGTGCTTTGGTGTATTGCTACGAGACGTATAAAAAATCGCTGCATGTCTTTGCTTCTGTTTGTGTACCTGTCAAAAACGATACCCGCGGCTATTTTCTGATGGCGTTGTTTGATGAAGAACACGAGAAGAATCTGGTGATGACACAGGCCAGATTGGAAAGGCTGGTGCGTTACCCTTCAGAAAATCTCTCAAAAGTCGCCCTCTACAGCAATATTCTGGATGCATTGCCACAGATGATATTTGTGCTTAGTGAGGACGGTAAGCTCAAGTACCGAAACGAAGAAGCAAAGCGAAATTCAACCGCAGTCGGCATTTTGGTGGAAGGAATCACGGCATTTACATTTACCGATATGATGCAGGCGACGGACGAACCACTAAACCGGACTTTACCGTCAATGCGTGTTTCGATGAGAGTTGAAAAGCGTACTCAGGGTACTGATGTACTTTGTTTTGTGACCGTCAAATCTGAATCAATCAATGATGACACGTGGAAATATCGCGTTGTCGGCCAGTGTTTAGGAAAAGACAGTTTTCTCGATAAAGCCATAGCGCAAAGGGCCAAAGGCGGGTTAAGACTGTTTCTAACATCAGACGTGGGGGCTGGCGAGCAGTATGTTGTTAGATATATAGCCCAGCATTTTAGCGAGAAAACACGTCACACTTTGGATTGCATGGCGGGTTTCTCAGGTAAAAGCGCGTCAGAAGCAGCAAAAATACAATTTATTAATCATCTGCAGAATGCCAACGGCCATGTTCTGTGTATCGAGAACATCCATGCACTGGCCACAGATCTGAAAAGTACCTTATTAAAGTTCTTGTCGACAGGTTTAATCACCGATCATGACAGCTGTGTCGTGCCGCTTAATATCGAGCTTGTTTGTTGCTCGTCGCCACGTTTTGATTGGCAGGAAAGTCGGATCAGCCGTTTGTTGTTCCTCATGCTTTCGGGGATGCAATTGGATCTCAAACCCTTGTCGTCAGACCAAGCGAAAGTCGATGTGGCACTGGATTTGGCGTTGGAACAGCTCAATCTTCGTGAAGGGAAGCATTACGTTGTCGATCTCATCGCCAGAGATGCATTACTGAATTATCGATGGCCGGGCAACTACTTAGAGCTATTTCAAGTCGTCGAAAACGCGGCACTGCGCTGTGTAAATGACACCTTATCGCTTGAAGACTTACCAGAAAGAATGAAACAGAAATCAGAGGTTGGCAGCGGGTTTGCCAACATCATTGAAGCCGAAAGAAACGCCATCATCGTCGCGTGGCGAGAGAATGGCGGTCGAGTTACGCGCGTTGCGAATGCACTCGGTTTAAGCCGCACAACGTTGTGGCGAAAAATGAAAAAACTAGAACTAGATCGTCAGGGCTTGGTCGAAGGAAAATACTAAGGATAAACCATGGTTGCACTACATTACGGCATTGCGGAAGCACGGCTGGAAGGCGTTAAATCGCCAGGGATGATTAAGGATTTCATTCGCGTGATGACCAAAATCGGACATCTTCCGATGGGCATGGAAGGCGTGTTTGTTCTCTTTAGCCACGAGTTTGTCAGTCTGTCTCTACGTGGCAACAAAGACATAAAATTAGAAATTGAAGCCCATTCATTGGCGGTAGGCAGCTATTGGTCTCCGGAAACGCTCGGTCTTCAAGATTCTGAAAGCTTGCGCATTGGAAACCTCAAATCGTTGTCTATTCAGAGTGTGCCTGTGGTAGACCCAGAGTCAGGTGTATTGGGGTATGTTGCTTATATTCATTCCGACAGTGAGGCTGTTAAAACAGCAGAACTGACGTTAATGGTACTGACTGAATACCTGATTGAAACAGGCATGGGACGTCGTCACCGTTTTGAAGATGAAATCAATAAACGTTTCGTGGAACAGAGTCAGGCTTGTTTTCTCGTCATTGATAATGAGCATTTTATTACCTACGCAAGCCCAGAATTCTATGATCAGTTCAATTCCAGCGCGCAAGAAATTGTGAATGGAAACTTGTTCGAGTACTTCCTGTTTCCGCCGAAAATAAAAGTACAGATCCACGAAGGGCAGGTGATAGACGGCGAAAATGTTGATTTCGATTATTCGGGCAACCTTAAACAACTCAGTGTGTCGGTAAATGCGCTTGATAATTCACACCGCGTGATTCGATTCTTGCCTATCCAGTCATCGCGTGCGAAGACAGATAAAAATCACCGCTTGGTGTCGACGCTAGACCGCTTTCAAACTCAATCACCGGCGATGCAGCGTGTTGTCAATGCAGCAAAAGAGTCAATCAAAGGCACGTCTCCCATTTACATCATGGGGGAAGAGGGAACGGGAAAACGCAGCTTAGCACTGACCATTCATAATTCCTGTGAACGCTACCGCGAGGGGCCTTTCATTGCCGTTAATCTCCATTCAGTGAAGAAAGAAGATCTGTCTACTTTGCTCCTTGGCAATGAAGAAGAAGGTTCTAAATCAAAATTTGAAATGGCAAATGGCGGCACGCTTTATATCGAACGGATTGATTTGTTACCGGGTGTATTGCAAGCAGCTCTGACGCACATCATCCTGACAAAAACGCTGTTTGACATTAACACCAATAAATCCATCAGCTTGAATTTCAGGCTAATAACCAGCTCAATTAAGCCGTTGGAGGATCTGGTGCATGAGCGTCGGTTCTGTCCATCGTTGTATTACTACCTTACGGGTGCATCACTGATTCTGCCGAATCTCCAGCATCGCATGGAAGATATTCCCATGTTTGTTGATCGCAAACTGGGGGACTTGTATGGCGGCCGAGAAGACATTGATGAAAACCTGCGTCAATTGTTGGTAGAGCATGCGGCGAATCGCACGTGGATAGGGAATATCTCTGAACTGGCGAAATGGATTGAACATACATTCTTGCATCGAGACAGCGTGCTACTTGATGCATCGGCGGTTGATGCAATGGCGGTGGTAGCAACACCTATCCAGCCATTGGATGACATTGAGAAGCGGGAAATTGCGAACGCCCTTGCCGTATTAAACCGTAAGTATATCGATGTGGCTGATCAGTTAGGGATCAGTCTTTCCACCCTTCGCAGAAAGATTGCTAAGTACGATTTATAAAGATTGACGCCATATTGAGAAGCACTCTCTTACTGAGAGGCTTCTCTTAGCTATAAAGTGCTCCTCAAACGCACGTTGTGACACCTCTTTCGTTTCATCCACTGGCTCGACAATTTTTCTACGAGTAGGTCCATTTATACCGCGTCTTTACGCTGCATTTTCGTGACATGGCTTCATGCTGACCAGATCCTTTAGCATTGACAGCTGTTTTTTTGATGACTTTTCGTGGCGCAGATCTCCATTGTGAAAATATGCATTTGAAGTAATACTCCGCTGCGTTTAATTTAGTCATATTAACAGTGTCGTGAGGTGCGATAAGTTTAAATAACAAATCAGTTTCTTAATAAAGTATGGAAAGCGTTAACACCTAGGAATGTATTTTTCATGATAGTGAGAAAATGCATATTTTCGGGTTTTTAACGTAAGCCAAATATCAAACTAAAAATAAAATATCAGTGCGTATGCCTTCGTTGGCAGGTTATGTCTCGCATTAACATTTAGCTATCTGTTTTTCGCAAGGAATATAGAAATGAATAAGGTGAAACCATTAACTTCTGCTCTTTTAGCCCTTCCTTTTCTCGCCGCTTTTTCAGTTTCTGCACATGCTAATCAAGCTTGGCCCGACTTGCCTGACGGCGTAAAAAATGGCGTGGGTGCGCAAATAGAATCCAAAATTTATGTCGGTCTCGGGTCAATGGGCAAACAATTTTATATGCTTGATTTGGAGCAGCTTGATAAAGGCTGGCAAAAACAAGCAGACTTTTCTGGCCCAGCGCGTGATGGCGCGACTGCAAGCGTGATAGGCGATGATATTTATATTTTTGGTGGTTCTGGAAAAGTAGACAGCAACGCCAAATCGCCCATTGTGTTTGATAGCGTGTACCGCTTCGATGCAGATGCAAATTCATGGTCTGAAGTGGCGACCAAAGCCCCTGTGGGTTTATTAGGTGCGGCATCTTACTCTCCGGATGACGAACAAATTCTCTTTTTTGGCGGCTACAACAAAGGGAAGTTTGACCAATACCTTCATGACGTGCTGACGACCGACTCAAAAGAGGAGCCAGAGAAATGGCAGAAAATTGTCAGTGACTTTATGGGTATGAAACCGACGGATTACCAATGGAACCGTCAGGTACTCAGTTACACCCCATCAACCAATGAATGGCAAGATTTGGGTGCTTCGCCGTACTTACCAAACTGCGGTGCCGCATTAGTTGTTGACGATGAAAACGCGTTATTGATCAGCGGTGAAATTAAGCCCGGTTTACGCACAGCGGAAGTGAAATCCTATCATTTCGGTGAGGCTCAACCTTGGCTAAGTGAACATCCATTGCCAACACCAAGCTCACAGCCACAGCAAGAAGGGGTGGCGGGTGCTTTTGCTGGCTTCAGTAACGGGGTTGTACTCGTTGCTGGCGGTGCGAATTTCCATGGCGCAAAACTCACATTTGATAAGGGCAATATGTTCGCGCATAACGGCTTGCCAAAAGCCTTTAACGCAGAAACCTACGTGTTTGCAGACGGTGCGTGGAAGCAAGACGTCAACCTCAAAGAGCCTTTGGCGTATGGTGTGTCCTTCTCCATTGATGACGGGATTTTAATGGTTGGCGGCGAAAACCCAGACAGTTCCGCGAGTCCTAAAGTCACCAAATTGGCGTGGAATGGTAAACATGTGGAGCAACAGGATTAGCGCGTTTTTTAACGGATAAATTTTTTCTTCACGTCTAAAAGCTCGGACACTGGATGTCTGAGCTTTTTTTATGAACCCACGCTAAGGGCCAAGCGATTGATGTTTAATTGATAGTTTTACATTTAGGTACACGTTAAATTGCAGAACGAAACTCAAATTTATTATTGTCGCTTTATTGTTGGCGTCTCCATTGCTAGGTTGGGAGCTTGCTATTACCTTTTCGCGCAAGCACCGTTTTAATAGCAAAGGGATGAAGAAAATATGGATATTTGGGCTTTATTGCTACTCGGTGGCGGTGCGCTGTTTTACTTCTTTGTGTTGTATTCGAAGCCTCAGGATGAGGACTGGAAGAAACTCCCGACATTGGAAGAGTATTTGGCGGCGAATCCAGAGTGCAGGGTAGAGGACCCTCAGTTGGCTAAATGTCGTCATTGTGGTTCGGAGAAGATCGTTTTCCAAACTTTGACAGGAGTGGCGTCAGACCCGCGCTTTAAATATATCTGTGTTTCCTGCAAGAAAGTGCTTTATCGCGACAAATCCCTCATGTCTTAATCCATCCGATATTTAGTTTAATACGCTAAATTGACGCTATTCAGGTTCATTCGGGCCTGAATGCGTTTATATCTAGATGAAAAGGAATTCACATGATCGCAAGGGAATGGAAGGCCCGTTGTCCCAAACAACATGAACAAGGTTTTGTCGACTATCTCTATGAGACGGGCGTGAAGGAGACCTCAGAAACAGAGGGATTTCTCGGGGCGCAGATATTCAACCGAGATCTCGGCGACCAAGCTGAGATCACCCTCATTTCCTATTGGAAAACCCTTGAATGTATTCAAGCGTTCGCTGGGGAAAATATTGGTATTGCAAAGCTATATCCGGAAGATGACAAGTACGAACTGGATCCGGATAGGCATGTGAACCATTATGAAGTGGTAGAAAACCGCTGGGTTTAATTGTTACGGATTAACCAAAAGCCCAGCATAGTCGCTGGGCTTTTTATTGAGCTACGTTCGTGAAGATTAGAAGTCGTATTTGGCGGTAATGGCCCAATTACGCTTCGGCTGGGTGAGGTCTTTGTTCTCGCTGGTGGCACCGCGAACATCGTTCCAGTGGTAGTACTCTTCGTCGGTGAGGTTAAAGATACCTGCGCGAAGCGTGAGATCTTCCATGGGTTTGTAGTAGGCCGTCAGATCAACAACGGTTGCGCTTGATAGCGGCAAAATGTCGTCTCCGTTGATCTCGCTGCCTGATTTGGCGGCGGTGTAACTGACATTCAGTGTCGAGCCCCAGTGCTTTTCAGAGTCGTAGCTAACGCCAGCGACAATGTTCCATGGGTTCACACTGTTAAGCGGGTTACCTTCGCCATCTTCGCCTTCGGTATAAGCAGCAGCGACGCGAGAGCTAAAGCCTTCCACCGGCATAAAGCCATTCCAAGACAGACTGTTCGAGGCTTCGATACCTTTGATTGTTGCTTTACCAATGTTAACAGACTTGAAGACGGCAGGGTCCACAACAGGAATGAACCTGCCCGATACTTGCTGTCTTTCGATGAAGTTATCGTAGTCGCTGTAGAAGATGGCCACTTCGCTGCTTGCCGTGCGGTTGTTGTGACGCCAGCCAAGCTCATAAGAAACACTCTTCTCCGCTTCCAGCTCTGGGTTCGGCTTATTGACGTAACCGTGCGTTGGATTGCCAAAGGAGTAATACAACTCTTGGAAATCGGGCGCGCGGAAGCCTTGGCTGATTTGCGCAAAGAGACGATGTTCTTCGTTAAGCGCATAAACGGTGCCCAATCTCGCTGTGAACGCGGAATCGGAAAAGTCGCTGTATTCATCTTCTGGGTTCTGGCTTGGGTTGTCAGACGATGAACCGGGGCTCGTTTTGAAATTGTCATAACGAATGCCCGGTGTAACCGTCCATTTCCCAAACGACATTTCGTCTTGAATAAAGAAACCATAGCGGCGTTCAGTCGCCGAAGGGATGTAGAAAATCTCTTTATCTGAACCCACGGTGTTGTATTCACTGTTGGTGTTCTTAATGTCTTTGTCCGTAAGGGATGCACCGTAAACGATATAGTGTTCAACGCTGCCAACGGTCAGGAACTTATCCAATTGAAGGTCGAATTGAAAACCCTCGTCAGAATAGATGTAGTCTTTGCGTTGCTGGTTACTTGTCGCGGTGTTGATTCGATTGGTAATGCTGTTTTCGTCTTTGCTCAGCCAATCAAATTGCCAAGTGAGCGTATCGACAGCAGCGACGTTTACGTCCCAGATATGCTTAATGCCAAGTTGGTACTGCTTTGTATCATCGCTGCCAATAACATCGGTATAGCGTTGCCCACGAATGACGGTATCAGGCAAATTTGTATCGCCGTTCTTGTTGATATAGCTGCCATTGAACTCAAGGCGGTGCGCATCGTTAAGTTGGTACTGCAACTTGACCAGAAGGTTGTCAGCATCGTTATCTTGCTGGTCGGGCTCACCAAAGTTTTTCACTTCTTTGCCATCGCGGCGGGTATAAGCCACCAAAGACTCTAAATCGCCGTTGCGACTTGCTAGCGCAACGGACTCGCTGAAGGTTTCGTCTGACGAGGAATAGTTGAACTTGGCGTGGCCACCAAAATCACTGTCTTTGAGGAAATCAGCAGGGTCTTTTGTTTCGAAGGCAACGATACCGCCGATCGCGTCGGAGCCGTGTAATGAAGAGGCCGCGCCTTTAACGACTTCAACGGCTTTTAGCAGGTCAGTGTCAACGTCAACACGTGCTGAGTTAATAAAGCTGTTACCGGACTCGAATTGGTTACCTAGCGCGACGCCATCAACCAGTACTTTGATTCGGTTACCTTCGATACCGCGGATATTGATACTTTGTACGCCTTGGCGCGAGTTGGTTTCGACCGTAACGCCAGGTGTGTACTTGAAGAGATCCTCCAAGCCCGTGATCATTTCTTCTTCAATTTGTTGTTCACCAATCACAGTGACAGATGCTGCTGTATCTTGAATTTGTGTGTTGGTACGCGTGGCAGAGACAACGACTTCGTCAAAAGTGATTGGCTCTTCGGCGTTGACTCCCGAAGAAAGGGCTAAAAGAATGGATGCCGAGAGAAGAGACTTTTTACACATTGAATTTACCGCCTTTAATCCATGTTAAGCATTAAAACGGGCATCATCCTATATAATACTAATGATAATTACTATCATTATCGTTAAGATTTATGCTTATTTGTATTCGAATTGTGTGTACTTAGATGGGCTTTATTTCTTATATAACAGTAAATTAACGAGAGTTTCCCCCTCCTGTTTATTTGATGTTTTGTTTCAAATATGGGATGTGGGTCGAACACGCCCACAAAGGTGAGGGACGTTGATTTCAAATGCTTGATGAGAAAACGGGGACTGAAGAGGTGGCCAAATAGCCACCCTTTAAAGAGAGATTAAAGCTTGTTTTGTTGGATAAGATGGCTGAGCCGAAGGACGAGATCGGCCACGTTTGTCGCTTCAAATTTCTTCATCATGTTTGCGCGATGAACTTCAATGGTACGCAGTGAAACACACAAGGTTGTCGCCATTTGTTGGTTAGTTTGGCCTTTCAGCACTTCTTTCAAAACCGACTTTTCACGCTCTGTCAGGCTATAAAACTTGTTTTCAACGCCCACATGGTTTGCACGTTGAAATGAATGGGTTAGGGCCTTTTCAATTGCCTTAACCAGCAAATCACCGTCGACGGGTTTTTGAAAGAAATCGACCGCTCCGTCTTTTAATGCATCAACTGCCATCGGTACGTCACCATGGCCAGTAAGAAAAATGATAGAAAGGGGACTGCGTGTTTCGTTCAGTACCGCTTGTAGCTCCTGACCGCGCATTTCGGGCATACGGCTATCTAGCACAATACAACCTGGCTGCGTGGTGTCGACGTGCTCTAGAAAAGCAGTGGCCGATGCAAAGTCTTTGATATTTAGACCATAGCTTTCCAGCATAAATACCAAAGATTCGCGCACGGAATCTTCATCATCGACGATGTATATCAAACCATCTGTGTTGCTCATTCTTGTTCTTCTCGTTGAATAGGTATGATAACGGTAACTTCGCAGCCGTGAGGTTTTGTTGGCTGCATGATCAGGTGGCCTTTGTGGGCCTCTATAACTTCTCGACAAATGGGTAGGCCGAGACCCAAACCATCGTCTTTCGTGGTGTAGAAAGGTTCCTTAACTTCGGTAACGCTGGCAGCTAAACCGATGCCATTATCTTGCACGCGAATAACCACTTCGTTGAGGCCGTACAGCAGCTCAACATTCACCGTCGGGTTGTGGTTGCAGCCAGTGTTTTCCAAGCATGCATCCTTGGCATTTCGCAGCAGGTTCAACATGACTTGTTGCATGCCAATGATGTCGAATTGCCCCTGTTGAGGTACGCCGTCAATGGACAGGTCAAGGTGGATATTTTTCGCCTTGAAGTCATATTCGATGAGCGCAATGGACTCTCGTACAAAATCAGCAGGGTCGCAGGTCACGTAGTCAGTAGGCGTTTGTTTGATCAAGCCACGTAAACGTTGAATGATACCGCTAGCAACGGTGACTTGATGCTGGATTTTGCCTAACACTGGGGCCAGATCTTCCGGGCTCATACCTTGATCTAATCGGCGGATCACGCCTTCCGAATAATTCTTTATAGTCGAAAGTGGCTGGTTAATTTCATGGGCAATGCTGCTACCTAACTCACTAACAATCATGGTGCGTTGGGCGTGCTCTAGCATTGAGTTTCGCTCTTGAAGTTCGAACAAGGTATTTTCAAGTTGTCGTTTACTGCGATTGAAATGAAACTCCACCCAGACGTGATAAATGCTCATCATGACAAAGACAAACACGCAGGCGAATGCAATCAGCTTATTGTTTTCCAGCCATTGGTAAAGCATCTCTTGTTTGCTTTTTTGCAACGGATGAATATCGAGGTGTTTGAATACCTTATCAACCGACACAGGGCTTGCTGGCAGTGTCCAGCCAACATTGCCTGCCGAGAATGCGGCATCGGCATCGGCGGGCATGTCGAGTAAGGCTTGGGTAACTTTCTTACCTATTTCGTTAGATGCACGTTCTGTTTTGGCAAAGGTCCAGTTGGGGTAGACACCCGTCGAGACATCACATACAGAGTCATAGGGATTGCGTCTTTCCAGTACACGCACATCAGTGCGGTTGATAAGACCTTCTTTGGTCATGTTCTCGAGCGTACAGGCGGGGACAATGGCGACATCTAAGTCACCTTCTAGGACATCATAAAGCAGCTTGTCAGTCGGTGGCCCTGTAAAACGGATGTTCTCGTAGAAATCAGCGTTGAAGTAGCGTCGCTTATCAAGTTCGTAACGGAAGGCAAGGAATCCGCCGAACGCTTTTTCCGAAACGGCTGCGATATTCGCGTGTTTAATATCTCGCAAATAAAAGTACGGAGAGTCTCTGTGCACAACCACCACGGAAGCAATGGAATGGGTGGCATTAGAACTGTAAGGCGTTTTTTGAGTGGCTAGCCAATTAAGCTGGTATTCACGCGCAATACGGGTGGCCTGACCGGGACTCGTTAACAGGAAGTCGAGTTGGTTGTGTTTAAACGCATCGTCGAGTTCATCAAAGTCATAAGTGTGAAGGTCGAAATATACACCCGGAATCTGAGTCGACAGCCAATCGAGTGTCGGTTGCCACGATTTTTTTGCATGATCGTCTCCGCGAAGGGCTAAGACGCCGACATCGTAATGTTGCATCGTATCGGCTTGTGCTGGGCAAACGCATATACAGCAAAGCGTGATAATTGATAGGAACACCGTCTTGATAGCAACGAGGGGTGTTAAGCGCATGAAATACTGGAACAAGGGGCCGCTAAAAAATCTTAATCTGACAGGCGCGCATCATACCTGATAAATACCCAAACAATAGGGTGCTTTAGATCAAACTTTTGAACTTATTGTGGTAAACCACAATATCCCCACTTTTTCTAATGTCACACAATCCGTGCCACAGGCTCAGAGCAGCCTATTTGCGAATTTTTGTGTGATGTTTCGCTGGCACCAACTATAAACAATAAAGCCGACATGCCGACCTCACACCACCGATTTCAAATTGCCTGTTGAAGGCGCAAACTTTACACAAAATTGGATGTTAGTAATGAAGAAATCGACTGTTGCAATCGGTGTGGTTGCGGCTGTGTTGGCAGGTGGCTATGTTGCCTACAACACTATGTTTGGTGCAGAAGCCGTACAAGTAAGTGCTGAAGCGTTAGACCAAAAATTCGCAGAATACTCAAATCCAGAAGCGTTTGTGTCTGCACAAGAGCTGAAAGGCCTGATGGACAAAGGCGAGAACGTGGTTGTCATTGGCGCGCTGAACCCAGTGAAGCCAGATGCGCCTATCTCTGGTTCTTTTTCTATGTGGCGTGGTGACTACTCTGCGGCAGAAGGCGAATACGCTTATGACGGTATGCGCAACTCTGTAGAAGACATGGAAGCTCTGCTGAGCAAGTTTGGTGCAAACACTGACACCACTATCGTTGTTTACGCAGCAAACGCACACCACGACGCTGCTCGCCTGTTCTGGCAAATCAAAAACCTTGGTCACGATAACGTTCGCTACCTTGACGGTGGTTTGAATGCATGGATTGGTGAAGGTTACCCAACCGGTGATGCGAACCCTACCGTCGTGGCAACCGATTACGATGCACCAGCACCACAAGTCGAAGAGTCTGCACTTGCAACTCTGGACATGGTTCTGGCGGCGCAAAACGCACAAGATTGGGTGATCATCGACACCCGTGGTCAGGAAGAATTTGACGGTACGACTACCGTAGGCGGCGCATTTGGTCCTGGTACCATTCCTGGCAGCGTTCACATCAACTGGACGAAAGCACTGAACGCCGACACCACGCTGAAATCAGCAGAAGAGCTACAAGCTCTGTACGGCGATGTCATCAAAGACAAGAAAGTGATCGCGTACTGCCAATCTGGTGTGCGTTCAGCACACACCATGATGGTTCTGGAAGAAGTTCTGGGTGCACAAGACGTCTACAACTATGACGGTTCTTGGATTGAATATAGCTACGCCCACTACGAACAAAAACGCGAAGACGTAAACGTTCAGAACGGCGCGAAAGGCTAATAACCCCCCACATTTGATGTCGCAGCGGTAATGACTGCGACATTCATGGGCTCGGTTATTCAAGAGGGCAAATAAAGCCCCGCACAACAGAATTTTAAAAACTGGAACTATAAAAATAATGAACAATGTCATTTTTAGCCAAAAGCTATACGACGCGGCGCAGAACGTTGTCGATGGCTGTATGGGCGATGCCGATCCGGCGTGTCAAACAGCTTGTCCAATGCACACTGATGTTAAGCAGTACGTGCGTCTGGCAGGTGAAGGTAAATATCAGGAAGCGTTAGACGTTATTCGCGGCAAACTTTTCCTACCTCAAACACTGGGCCGCATTTGTGCGCACCCTTGTGAAGCGGCGTGTCGTCGTCAAACAGAATACGGTCAAGCAATCAGCGTAGCGGGTATCAAACGCTTTGTTGCAGAGAAGATGGACAACCAGGAAAACTGGGATCTGGCTATCTTGAACCCGACCGGTAAGAAAATTGCGATTGTGGGTGCTGGCCCTGCGGGTGCACAAGCTGCAATCGAACTGCGTCGTAAAGGCCACGAAGTGACTATCTTCGAAAAACTCGACGTTTACGGCGGCATGATGCGTGTCGGTATCCCTGAATACCGTCTGCCACGCAATGTTATCGATTTCGAATACAGCTACCTGAACATGCTGGGTATTGAAACCAAGTTCGGCGTAGAGATCGGTAAAGACATCTCATTTGAAGAACTACGTAACACGCACGATGCAGTTGTACTGGCGCACGGTGCACACGTTGGTTCAATCATCCCACTTCCGGGTCACAAAGCAGAAGGCGTTTTCTCTGCAGTTGAGTACCTGAAAGAAGTGTCTGAAACTCGCGCATTCCCACGTTCTGGTAAGCGTGTCATGGTTATCGGCGGCGGCGACGTTGCAATGGACTGTGCGCGTTCTTCTTGGCGCATCGGTTGCGACGAAGTTTACCAGTGTTCACTGGAAGCGATGGACGCACTGCCAGCAAGCCACATTGAAATTGAAGAGTCGCTGGAAGAAGGCGTTGTGTTCAACGCGGGCTGGGGTCCAGTTTCTATCGAAGAACAAGACGGCAAAGTCGTGTCTATCACCCTGAAGCGCGTTCTGTCTATTTTCGATGAGCAAGGCAACTTCGCGCCAAGCTACAGCGATGAAACCCGCACTATCGAAGTCGATACTGTTCTGTTCGCAACAGGTCAGATCGTAGCAGATATCACTGGCGGCGCACTGGAGCAAACCCGTGGCGGTCGTTACGTAGTGGATAAAAACACGCTGGCAACGTCTATGGAAGGCGTATACGTGGCAGGTGATGCAGCTGGCGGCAACATTGTTATCGAAGCAATGGCACTTGGCCGTAAAGCAGCAATGAGCATCGAGCGTCAATTCGCAGGTCGTCCTTTGGAAGAAGGTCGCGACTTCGTTGAAGAATACAGCTACAAGTCTCGTCTAGACATCCCATTGCCAAAAGGCACGACCGATGTACCTCGTCTACACGGCGAACTGCGTGATGCAGAAGTGCGCAAGCGTGACTTCGCTCAGGTAGACCTTGGCTTTACCCAAGAACAAATCAAGCAAGAATCAGCGCGCTGCCTGCAGTGTACCTGCAAGCTGTGTATGAGCGAGTGCATCATGATGAACGACTTCGGCGACTGTCCGAAGACTCTGTTCGGTGATTTCGTCACTAAGAAAGAGATGGATCCACTGTTGGCATACTCCTGTAACGCCTGTGACCAGTGCACCATCGTTTGCCCGAAAGATTACCCAATGAAGGAAATCTTCCTGGGTGCGCGTATTGACTTTGTTAACGCTAACAACGGTGAATCACCGATGAAAGGCCACAAGGCAATCAATATGCACCAGAAACTGGGCTTCTCGAAACTCTTCACAATGGCTAAACGCGCGGTAACCAAATAATGAGCAAAGTATTTATGCCAGGCTGTAGCCTGCCGTCTTATTCGCCAGAAGGTGTAGCTGCGATTGCACAACACCTGAAAAACGTATTTCCAGAAATGGGCGCGGTTCAAAAGTGCTGTGGTAAACCAACAGCGGCAGTAGGCCAATACGAAAAATTTAAAGAGCGTTACGGTCAGCTGCAAGCGGACTTTGACAAGCTGGAAGCTGAAGAAGTGATCGTGGCATGTCAGAGCTGCTACGGCATGATCAAGAAATCTGGCGGTACACAAAAGCCAGTTTCTCTGTGGAAACTTCTGCCAGAAATCGGCCTGCCACCAGAATTGGTTGGCAAAGCAAAAGACAGTGACGTGGTATTCACCATTCACGATTCTTGCTCAACCCGCTACGAGCGCGAACTGCAAGACGGTATCCGTTGGATCCTGAACGAGCTGGGCTACAAAACCGCTGAGCCTGAGCACACACGTGAAAACACGCGTTGTTGTGGCTTCGGCGGCATGGTTGTTCCTGCTAACCCAGGCGTCGCTACTCGCGTTGTTCAACGCCGTGTAGATGAGTTTGAAACTGACTTCGTTGTTGTTTACTGCTCAGCTTGTCGCGCGTCAATGATGGGTGTTGGCACCAAGTCTTGGCACATCCTGGATCTGGTATTCGGCCCAGTTGTTATGCAAAACAGCGAGCCACCAGTGAACGTGCTGGCAAGCCCTGCGAAAGCATGGTTCAACCGCTACAAATCAAAAGCTGGCCTGATTAAGTGCATGTCAGTGTGATTTAAAGAAGTCGCTGAGAAGAAAACTCATACGCACTATGACAGGGTCGAGGTTGTCTCCCTCGGCTCTTCCTCAGCGCGCTTCTTTCCCCCTTTGGTTAACGCCTCTGGGCTTAAAGAATTTCAAAATATTTTCAGGTAAATCATCATGAAATTTCTAAAAATCGGTATCGCGCTGCTGGTTGTAGCGTTAGCACTTTTCGCGGCAAAGCAAACGGGCATTCTTGAAATCATCACTGACATCAAGAGCCTGCAAGAGTGGATCGCAAGCTTCGGCGCATTAGGTTACGTTGTTTTCGTTGCGGCATTCGTGTTTGCATGTGTGTTCTTGCTGCCTGGCAGTGCGTTCACCATCGTAGCGGGTATCGTATTCGGCCCAATCAAAGGCGGTATTCTGGCTCTGTTCTCGGCGACGCTGGGCGCAGTAGTTGCATTCGTTGTTGCACGTTTCTTGCTGCGCAATACCATCATGAAGAAGTTTGGTGACAACCCAATCTTTAAGAAAATTGATGACGGTGTAGCGCAAAACGGTACCAGCTTCCTGATCCTGACCCGTCTGGTTCCTGTGTTCCCATTCAGCCTGCAAAACTACGCGTACGGTTTGACCAGCCTGAACCTAGGTACTTACGCTCTGGTTTCTTTGGTCACCATGGCACCGGGTGCATTTATCTTTGCTTACATGGCAGGTGACATTGCAACCAACGGTGTGTCTGCAATGCTGCTGGTGAAATTCGCCGCTGCAGGTCTGGTGCTGTTTGGCATGTCTCTGATCCCGAAATACATTGCCAAGAAGAAAGGCATTGATATGGCAGAACTGTCGAAATAACTTGCGCTGGATAGCGAAGTGAATATTGTATCGTCCCCTGCTTAATGTAGGGGGCGATTTTCGCGTTTCGGGGGGCCGGAAAAGTGGTGGTTTCAAAGAGCAAATTTTTGGCCAAACCCACTTTGATGGGAATGCAAAAAAATACATAAGAACAACGCGCTATGAAAAAACTGATTTCTGCGATAGCGATGCTCTCTGCGTCGTTTTCAACGCTCGCAATGGACCCAACAAACTGGCAACAGGTGGAAGCCGATGCCGAGGGTCAGCACGTCTATTTCCATGCCTGGGGTGGTAGCCAAGAAATTAACCGCTATATCCATTGGGCGAAGAAAGAACTTCAACGTCGTTACGACGTCACGCTTCATCACGTCAAAGTCACCGATATTTCTGAAACCACCACGCGACTGATTGCTGAAAAAGCAGCAGGGAAAGAAGAGGGTGGCAGCGTTGATCTGATTTGGGTTAACGGAGAAAACTTCAAATCGCTCAAAGATAACAAGATGCTGTTTGGTCCGTTTGCTGAGTCTTTACCAAGCTGGCAATACGTGGACACAAATCTGCCTGTGACCGTTGATTTCTCTGAGCCGACAGAAGGGCTTGAGGCACCGTGGGGCATGAGTCAATTGGTCTTCATTCACGACACGGAAGAATTGCCGAACCCACCTCGCAGTTACGCAGACATGTTGAATCACGCCAAGGTGAACCCAAACCGCCTGACGTACCCGCGTCCGCCGGAATTTCATGGCACCAGTTTCCTGAAATCGCTGCTGATTGAACTTTCTTCAAACGATCCGCGTTTGCAACAACCGGTTTCTGAGGCGGATTATGCTGCGGTAACAAAACCGCTGTGGGATTACTTGAATGAATTCCACACCGTCGCGTGGCGTGGTGGCAAACAGTTCCCATCGGGCACAGCGGAAACCTTGCAATTGTTGGATGACGGCCAAATTGATTTAGCCATTACGTTCAACCCAAATGCCGTGTATGCCGCGCATGCGTCGGGCAATTTGGCGGAATCTACCGTCGCGTATGCGATGGACTCCGGTGCGTTGTCGAACATTCACTATCTGGCTGTGCCTTGGAATGCCAATGCAAAAGCCGCAGCGTTAGTGACTGCTAACTTCCTGCTGAGCCCTGAAGCGCAATCGCGTAAAGGTAACATCTACATCTGGGGTGATCCTTCCGTGTTGAAGTCTGAGTTCCTTTCTGGCTCAGCAAAAGAAAACAAAGCGTTTAAGTCAGTACAGGAAACACACCCAAGCTGGCAAAACGCCATTGAGAAAGAGTGGCTGCAACGTTATGGAAGCTAATTGCTGATGTTACGTGCGTTCTATCTCGTCATCATTCTTTGCTGCGTATTGCCGACGGCCTTTGGATTAACCGGCGTGGCGGTGTCGTCACTTGGTTACATTCCGCCTTTGGACATGCATACGCTGACCCTGAGCGGCTTTTCGATGGTCTTCTCTTGGGAAGGCGTGTGGCAGTCGATTGGTATGACGGTTTACTCGGCGATTGCCAGCACATATTTGGCATGCCTGATCACGTTCGCGATTTTGCAGGCGAGTTGGGGGACGCGTTTTTGGCGCAGTGTTGAAGTCGCACTATCGCCGTTATTGGCGGTTCCCCATGTTGCGTTTGCCATCGGTTTTGCCTTCTTGTTCGCACCCACAGGTATTGGTGCTCGACTATTGAGTTCGACCTTTGGGTATGAAGCGTCAGCTAACGGGGTTGAAGATCTCGCGCTACTGGTGAAAGACCCATACGCACTCGGCATGATCCTGATGCTTGCGCTCAAAGAGGTGCCTTTCCTGTTGCTGATGAGTATTTCTGTGCTTCAGCAAGTAAAGGTCAACCAGATTGAAAAAGTCAGTGCATCTTTGGGATACAACCGCGCACAGGCGTGGTGGAAGTGCGTGTTCCCACAATGGTTGGCAAAGCTGCGTTTTCCGATGCTGGCTGTCATGGCATATGGCTTATCAGTCGTCGATGTTGCGCTGATTATTGGTCCAACGAACCCTCCAACGTTTGCGGTGTTAGTGTGGCAGTGGTTTAACGACCCTGATCTAACCTTATTGCCTCGTGCCGCCGCAGGTGCTGTTGTATTGTTCGCCATTTCGTTGATGCTAATTGGTGTTGCTCGCGTCGTAGAATGGACCGTCACCAAAGGCGCGCGTGCGTGGCAATACGCCGGACGTCGTGGTGTCGCGCTGCCGGGCAAATCGGTGTTCACAACCTTGGCGGTGTTATCTGCCCTGATGATCCCAATCATGCTTCTTTGGAGTGTGGCACAACGTTGGCGATTCCCAGATTTGCTGCCAAGCCGTTATAGCCTGCGTTTTTGGGAATACGAGTGGACATCAATTCTTAATACAGTTGAGCAAAGTCTGGCAATTGCGCTGTTTTGTTCGACCGTTGCGTTGGTCATGGCATTGCTTGCCCATGAATACCGTATTCGTCATCGACTTCAAGTGCCGGGATATGTCATCGCAGTCCCGATGCTGATCCCGCAACTCTCCGTGCTCTTTGGTATGCAAGTCGCGACCTTGTACGTGAATGCGGACGCCCACCATCTGTGGGTGTGTTGGGCGCACGTTTTCTTCGCTTTCCCGTATGTGTATTTGTCATTGGATGGCCCTTGGCGCAGTTATGACGAGCGCTTAACGCGCGCGGCATTGAGCTTAGGTAAGTCCCCACTTCGCGTCTGGTTCAGTGTGAAAATGCCCATTCTGTTACCTGCCATTGCGTTTGCATGGGCGATTGGTATCAGCGTGAGTTTGGCGCAGTACCTGCCAACGCTGATTTTGGGCGCGGGACGTATTAGCACCATCACAACGGAAGCGGTAGCACTGTCGAGCGGCTTTGACCGTCGCGTGACGGCAATTTATGCCATCTGGCAGGCACTACTGCCATTTATGTTCTTCTCTCTGGCGATATTAACCAGTCGTTTGCAACTGAAATACCGTCGATTTTCTTCCCGGAGAAATATTCGCAATGAGCTTATGTCTCGAAAACCTCGCCATTCGTAAAGCGGGTGGCGAAGAGCTTTTTTCTTCACTGAACATGCGTGTAGAAAAAGGTGAAATCCTTTGTTTGATGGGGCCGAGTGGCTGTGGCAAATCGACCTTGTTAGATGTCGTAGCAGGGCACTTGTCCGGCGAGTTTTCTTATTCTGGCAGCGTTCGACTGAACGACGTGCTGTTGGACGGTGTGCCGCCGCATAAGCGCGAAGTGGGCATTCTGTTTCAAGACGACCTTCTGTTCCCGCACCTGAGTGTATGGGAGAACTTGGCTTTCGCGTTGCCCGATCATATTAAAGGCGAAGCGCGCCGAGACCGCGCGATGCTGGCACTGAGAAATATTTCACTGTCCAAGCTGGCAGAGTCGTATCCGGATCAGATATCAGGTGGTCAGCGTGCCCGTATCAGTTTGACACGTATGCTGTTGGCAAACCCTAAGGTTGCGTTGCTGGATGAACCGTTCAGCAAACTGGATAAAACCCTGCGTACGCAATTTCGTGACTGGGTGGTTGAGCAGCTAAAAGAGGCGAATATTCCCGCGTTGATGGTCACACACGATATGGAAGATATCCCCCCTGGCAGTCAGCTTTTAAGCTGGCCATGGAATGCGGTACGTGAGGAAGCGACCCATGCTTGATAGTGTTGGCATTAAAGTGGTGCGTTGGCCACTGTCGCAAACGGCAAAGCTCGTGGACAACCTAGGTGTAACGGCTAACCAAACCACCCTAGCCGGTTTCTTGATTGGCTGCTTGGCGTTGCCATCCCTGATTTTTCAGCAGTATGAACTGGCGTTGGTGTTCATCTTGCTTAATCGCATGCTGGACGGTTTAGACGGCGCATTGGCGCGTATTCAGGGTGTGACGGATGCGGGTGGCTTTCTTGATATCAGTCTGGACTTTCTGTTCTATTCGCTGGTGCCGTTCGGTTTTATTCTCGCGAACCCTGAGCAAAATGCAGTGGCGGGAGCATTTCTGATTTTCTCGTTTATTGGTACGGGAAGTAGTTTTCTGGCGTTTGCCATTATGGCGGGTAAGCAGGGTATTAATGACCCCGTGTATAAAAACAAATCACTCTACTACATGACAGGACTGACTGAAGGTTCAGAGACGATTCTCTGCTTCATTGTTATGTGCGTATTTCCTCATTATTTCGTAGAGATTGCCTGCGTGTTTGGTGCGATGTGTTGGTTTACGACCTCGTCACGAATTTACAATGGTTTCAAAACGCTCGCGAAATGTTAACCGTTCTAATTCCGCCTCAAATTGTAAATTAATCCAGTTGAAACCCGCTATTTATGCGGGTTTTTCTTTTTTTGCTGCAATGTCACAGAATTATATACCCCCCTCCCGATTTCCGGTGACCCAATTCACACATTGATTTGTATGCGACTTTTATCCAGTAAATGCGAGTTATTTCATCTGTTTGAGCCGCCCCGAAAACAATAGGATAGGCCCATCCTAGTCAAACGAAAGTCGTGTTTATGAAAGTTGTTGCTATTACCGCATGCCACACAGGTATTGCGCATTGTTATATGGCTGCAGACCGCCTGATAGAAGCGGCGCAAGTGCTTTCTATTCAAATCAAAGTAGAAACGCAAGGCGCTATGGGCATTGAAAACAAAATCTCACAACGAGAATTTGATGAAGCAGACCATATCTTATTAGCAACCGAAATCACGCCGTCTGAGAGCGACCGTTACGAAGGCAAAAACCTGACAATCGTCTCCGTACAAGATGCACTCAATAACCCAATCGCATTACTAAAAAAATTTAAGTGAACACAATGAAAAAAGAAGTCGCATTTACCTGTGAACTGCCAAACGGCATCCACGCTCGCCCTGCGAATCATCTGGAAGCAGTATGCAGCAAGTTCAACAGTGACATTACATTGAAAAATCTGCGCAACGGAAACGAAGGCTCGGCGAAAAGCGTTCTTTCGTTGGTTGGTACGGATACGCTGCTGAATGACCCGTGCTCACTGATCATCGAAGGTGACGATGCAGAAAGCGCATTTGAAACCCTCGCGAAATATATTCAGGAAGAGTTTCCGCATTGTGATGAAGCGTTAGAAGTGATGGAGCAAGGTGATGTTCTTCTTCCTCAATCGCTGATGCATCACAACCCAAATCTGGTACACGCAAAACGTTTGTCTACGGGTATCGCGAAAGGCAAATTGGTACGTTACACCGACGTTGAGCTTTCACTGTTCAACGACGCAGAATCAGACATGTCATTTGCACAAGCAAAACAGGCAGTGACTGAGACGCTGTTGGCGAAAGCGGAAACGGCAAACGGCCAAGAAAAAGAAATCATCAATGCGCATTTGGGCATTCTGAAAGACGAAGCACTGAACAGCCAAGTCATGGATGCGGTCTCTCAAGGCAAAACGCTGGCTCGCGGTATTTTGACTGCAGTAGCAAGCATTACTGAAACCTTGTTGCAGTCGTCGTCTGACTACCTGAAAGAGCGTGTGCTGGACATCAAAGACATCGCGCTTCAATTGCTGATCACCGCGCACCCGCACATGAACGTGTCGACCGAATTTACACTGACTGAGGCGTCGATTGTTATCGCCAATGATCTGACGCCTAGCCAATTCCTGGGTCTGGATCGTGCTCACCTGCAAGGTTTGATCCTGACGCAAGCGGGTTCAACCTCGCACACCGTGATTCTGGCGCGTGCATTCAACATTCCGGCGGTTTCTGGCGTGTCTATCGACCAGTGTGCATCGCAAGAAGGTGAACTGGTTTACGTCGATGGCGGTTTGGGTGTTGTTGCACTTGAAGCGTCTCAAGACGTTGCGACTTACTTCGAGCGCGCGATTTGGTTGGCTGAGCAAAAAGCCAAGGTAGAAAGCGAGTTTGTTAACGACGCAGCGCAAACCAAAGACGGTAAGCACATTGAAATCGCGGCAAACATTGCGTGTACGGTAGAAGCCGAGCCAGCGTTTGCGAAAGGTGCTGAAGGCGTTGGTCTATTCCGTACTGAGATGCTGTTCATGGACCGCGCGACTGCACCGGATGAAGACGAGCAGTTCAATGCGTACAAAGCAGTACTGGAAGCGGCAGAGGGCAAGGCTGTCATTATCCGTACTATGGATATCGGCGGTGACAAGCCAATTGATTACCTGAACCTGCCACACGAGCACAACCCATTCTTGGGTTACCGCGCGGTGCGTATTTACCCGCAGTTTATTGCGCTGTTCCATACCCAAATTCGTGCCATCTTGCGTGCTGCACCGTTCGGTCACACCAAAGTAATGATCCCGATGATCCAAAGCATCGAAGAGATCCGCTGGGTGAAAGAACAAATCGCGACGGTAAAAGCGGTGATGGACAGCGAAGGCGTTGCTTACGGCGACATCGAACTGGGCATCATGGTGGAAATCCCATCGGTTGCATTCATCATGGATCAGTTCTGTAAAGAAGTGGACTTCTTCAGTATTGGTTCGAACGACATGACCCAATACCTGCTGGCAGTAGACCGCGACAACGACAACGTTGCCAAGCTATACAACAGCCTTGCGCCATCTTTCCTTCGCTTGTTGAAGGCAGTGGTAGAGGGTGCACATGAGCACGGTAAGTGGGTTGGCCTGTGTGGCGAACTGGGTGCAAACAAGAAAGTCCTTCCACTGCTAGTTGGCGCGGGTCTGGACGAGTTGAGCATGGCTGCACCAAGCATTGCTCCTACCAAAGCTGCACTGCGTCAATTTGACAGCGAGCAATGCCGTGACTTGTTTGCTCAGGCTTGCGATTGCGCGACCATCGCCGACGTAGAAGCACTGCTTGATGCGTTCAGCAAAGCACAAGAAGACAAGCCACTTTTGGCAACCGAATGTGTGCTGCTGGATTGCGAATTCAACAGCAAAGAAGAAGCGATTCAAACGCTGGTAGGTAACTTAGGTATTCGCGGCCGTACTCACTTGGTAAGTGAACTGGAAGCGGACATCTGGGCGCGTGAAGCTGTGTTCTCAACGGGCTTGGGTAACGGCTTTGCCATTCCTCACACGAAATCAGACAACATCGCGCACTCTTCAATCTCTATCGCGCGTCTGAAAAAACCAGTGCGTTGGAGCGAAGACGAAGATGGTGATGCAGAGTTCGTTATCATGCTGACGCTAAACAAAGATCAGGGTGACCAACACATGCGCATCTTCTCTGGTCTTGCACGCAAACTGATCCACGAAAACTTCAGAAACACCCTTAAGAGCATGCCGACAGAAGACGAAGTCATCGCCTTCTTGAAGTCAGAACTGGCTCTCTAAGTTAAATAAAAATTATAAAAATATGGTGCTGCATCCCCCTGCGGCACCCTTTTTCCTAAAGGTAAATAAGATGAACATCAAGATAGCGCCTTGTGCACTAGCTGTAGCCCTTGCTTTGTCTATTGTTGGCTGTAATTCAGATTCTTCTACGGATCAGCCAAGCATTTCAATTCCATCAGTTTCTATCGTTGATAAAACGGTACTGAAATACGTTGATCCAATGATTGGTACCGCTGCATCGGGCCACACATTCCCAGGTGCCGTTGTGCCAGCGGGTATGGTTCAACTTTCACCAGATACCTTCATTGGCTCAGAACAAGGCCATGAATCAGGCCAGAATGCATGGCATTCGGCGTCAGGTTACTGGGATTCGTCCAACTATGAGACCGGCGAAATTGTGGATACCGATGTATCACTTTACGGTTTCTCTCACACCCACCTGTCGGGTACAGGCGCGACTGACTTAGGTGACATTCTTGTTCTGCCTTACGCAGATTTGAACGACGCAGAGCTAAATACGTTCGATAAAGTGAACGAAGTTGCCACTGCAGGCTATTACAAAACCACATTAAACAACGGTGCAATTGATGTAGAACTGACCACGACGAAACGTGTTGGTTTGCACAAATACACCTTTGCGAAAGGCGCTGATCGTAACGTGAAGTTCGATTTGGGCCATACCTTGTTGCCGAATGGCGGCAAGTCGCTAAAAAACAAGATTGAAGTGATCGACGAATACACCATTCGCGGTCGTAAATCGTCAACGGGTTGGTTCCAGGGCCAAGACCACCAAGGTCATGACATCTTCTTCTACGCCAAATTCAGCCAGCCAGTTGCAGAAGCATTGCTAGGCAAAGATGGCAAACTACCTGAAACAAGCATGCGCCACAATGCGGTGTATCAAGGCGATGATCTAACCGCATTCCTTAATTTTGGTGCTGGCGACGACGCGATCGAAATTCGCGTAGGTATTTCACCGGTTAACTGGCACGGCGCTCAGAAGAACTTGGAAGCAGAAGCACCAACGTTTGATTTTGCGAAAGTGAAAGCTGACGCTGAGTTTGCTTGGGCTGAAAAACTGGCGAAAGTGAAAGTAGAAGGCGGTACAGACGCTGAGAAAACCAACTTCTACACCGGTATGTACCATATGATGATTGCGCCAATCGAGTTCTATGACGTCGATGGCCGCTACGTGGATATGCTGGGTACGACGCGCACTCTGGAAGAAGGCGATACGCCAAACTATTCAATTTATTCAACGTGGGATACGTTCCGCGCGGTTCACCCATTCTGGACCATCATCGATCCAAAACAAGCCACGCTGTATGCGGAAGACTTGATCCGTAAATCAAATGACGAATTCGGTATGTTGCCGAAGTGGGAAGGTCATGGTTCTGAAACCGGCACCATGATTGGCTACCCATCAACGGCGATTCTGGGTGATGCGGTGACCAAAGGGCTGGTGGATGCAGAAGAAGCTCTGACAGCCTCTGTGAAATCTGCGCGTTATCGTCCGCATGACTTCCCACAGATCAACGATGGTATCTTGACTGCGCTTATGGCGGGTCAATTGAACTACCACATTAATGAGAAGTGTGTACGTGTTCCAAACTGGAACTCAGTATCTTACTCACTTGAATTCTCTTTCTACGATTGGACCATTGCTGAAATGGCGAAGGCCGCTGGCGACATGGCAACGTATGACGAATTCAAAGCGCGCTCTTACAACTCGTTGACTCATTGGGATGCTGAAACTGGCTTCTTCGTACCAACCGTTCAAGTGGGTGATGACAAGTGTGCGCCGCTTGCAGGCTCTGGCACCTCATGGGAACAAGATTTGTATCCGGAAGGCTTTAGCCCTTACGTCGCTAACCCTTATGCGTTCACCGAAGGTAATGCATGGCAGTGGCAGTGGGCGTTCATGCAAGACTTGGACAAGCTGACTGAAATCATGGGCGGCACAGCCGGCCTGAACCAGAAACTCAACAACCTGTTCAATGCAGATTCAAACGAAGGCGACCAGCACCAAGACATGACGGGTTACATTGGTCAGTACATTCACGGTAACGAGCCGTCACACCACGTGATTTACTTGTACAACCGTACTGAAGAGTCTTACAAGGCGCAGGAATACTTGGATCAGGTTTACGACAATTTCTACAAGCCTACGCCAGACGGCATCATCGGTAACGAAGATGTGGGTCAGATGTCAGCGTGGTACTTGATGTCTGCACTTGGCTTCTACCAAATTTCGCCGACTGATCCGACTTACAGCATCGGTCGTCCAATCTTCGACAAAGCCACTATGTCGATTGGCGACGGTAAGTTTACGGTTATCGCGGAAAACAATGGTCCAGATAACCTGTATGTGAAATCGGTGACCATCAACGGTAAGCCGTTGGAGAAATTCAATACCTTCAAACACGACGAGTTTGTGGCGGGTGGCGAATTGCGATTTGTGATGACCGCAGACAAGTCTGAGGCGATGCAAGCGAATCTGTAAGTAATGAACGTTTAATAACGTCTCACTGAAAATAAAGGAGAACCGTCCAAGTTATTTAAGCAAGGTTTCAATGTTTAAGTACTGGGCGGTTTTTTTATGAAATACCCAAAACAATAAAATAATTGGCAGTCGAATCTTATGTAATCCCCTTTATATAAGCGGTGATTTCTATGTGAAATAAATATGCATGCTGAATTCAGCAGGGATTCGTTCACGCCAAATTCCTGAATAACGTTAATGAATAAAGGTCGAAAATGATAAATAAAAAGTCTGTACTCGCGATGGCCATATTTTTTGCATTGGCAGGGTGTCACTCTGATTCAAATGAATCTGACGATCTGACGGGTACCTTGCCACAACCTGACCTGTCGGTACTGAACTACGTTGATACCATGATTGGCACCAAGGGATTGGGGAACGTAAACCCGTCACCTGTGATGCCAGAAGGCATGATCCAGCCTTCTCCTGATAACTTTGATCCTAATGGCTGGAACGGCAAGGGCTCTCCTTCTGAGTACGACCCATCAAATGCTCTTCTGTCTGGCTTTACCATGACCCACATTTCAGGTGCAGGTAAAGGTGACTTAAACGATTTCGCTTTCCTGCCATACACGGGTTTCAACACTGACGCGCCAACCATCAACAAAACGACCGAAACCGCAGAAGTGGGTTACTACGCCGTTGATCTGGTCGAAACGGGCGTTAGAGCAGAACTGACAGCAACGGACCGCGTTGCGTTTCAACGTTACAACTTCAAAGACGGGGAAGACCGCAAAGTCCTTATCGACCTTCAGCACGAGCTGCTCGAAGTCTACGGTAACCACTCGCGCAATATTTACTACAAGCGTTTGAATGACACCACCGTGGTGGGTGCGCGTACTTCAAACGAATGGGGTCAGTGGCAAACCGTCTTCTTTGTCGCTGAATTCTCCGAGCCAATCGTTGAAGAAAACCTATATGCCAAGCTGGCGTCTGAAAGCCAGTTACGACCTGTTGACGCGACAGAAATTGGCCTTGCTGACTACCGCGGCTACGCAGAACATCAACCGATGCCGGGCGAGCCAGAGCCAGATGCTGACCGTCTGGCACAACGCGCCAATGACGTAATGACACACCTGAACTTTGGTAAAGGTGATGCACCAATTACAGTGAAAGTGGCCATTTCTGGTACCAGCATTGATGGCGCGATTAACAACCTAAACGCGGATACAAACGGCTTCGACTTCGACGCAGTGGTTGAGAAAAACCGCAACGCATGGGCGACTGTGCTGGGTAAATTCAAGCTGGAAGGTGGTAAAGAAGCGGATAAGACCATGTTCTTTACCTCGCTGTATCGCACCTACATTGCGCCATTTGTCTACCAAGATGTTGACGGCAAATATCGCGGTATGGACGGCAAAGTACACCAAGCTGAAGATGGATTGGTGAACTACTCGGTTTACTCCATGTGGGATACCTTCCGTGCTGCCCACCCGCTGAAAACCATCATCGATAAGCCTCGTGCCATTGAATACGCACATGACTTGCTGAACAAATACAAAACCGGTGGCGTGCTGCCGAAATGGGAACTTCACTCTGATTACACGGGCGAAATGGTCGGTCATCCAGCCGTTTCTGTGATTGCAGATATCATGGTGAAACACCCAGAAGCGTTCACGCAAGAACACTTTGAACTTGCGATTCAGGCTGCCAATGACACGCTTGATTTTGACCTGATGAAAACCGACAGCTGGGTGCCTTATCGTGATGCATGGTCTGGTGACAAGCGCTTTACGGTGATGACCCGTCACAATACCTACCAAGAAGATCTGGGTTACATTCCGGCTAACACCAAATGGGCAGATGATTCGGGTGACAAACCAGCTTACGTAAACGGCCTGAAAAACGACAAGTACGACGAACTGGTCAATGAGTCAGTCTCCTACGGTTTGGAAAATGCCTACTACGACTGGACCGTTGCTCAGATTGCCAAGTTAGCGGGTGATGACGTTGCGTTTGAACGCTACATGGCGCGCTCAGAGTCGTTCAAGAACTACTTCGACTACAACCCTGACTTCTACGGAAAACTGCTGGATAGCAAAGGCAACTCACTAGGTGCGACAGGCTTTATGCGTCCGGTGTACAACCTGAATGGCACCAAGACCTTTGCCAATAACCTGAAAGCGGATTGTGTAGACGCAAACCTAGCACTGTCTATCCCTGACGGCTTGGATTACAACGGCTGTAAAGACCGTAAGACCCTGACAGAAAACGATGTGTTCTGGCCATACCGTGCTGAGCACCGTGGCGAAGACTTTACCGAAGGTAACACCTGGCAGTGGACATGGTTTGCCCCGCATAGCATTAGCGGTTTGGCGAATATCATGGGCGGCGAATTCAATGTGCGTACCGACTTTGACACGCCGGAAGCGATGTCAGATGCAGGTAAAGCGGCACTGCTAGCGAACCTTGATGCCTTGTTTAATGCCAACTCAAACGCAGACACCAGCCAATCTCACGATATGTCGGGATACATTGGTCAGTTCGTGATGGGTAATGAGCCTGATCACCACGTACCGATGATTTACAACTGGACGGCAGAGCCTTGGAAGACCCAAGAAATCGTTGATCGCGCCATGAATGAATTCTACCACCCAACGTTGGAAGGCCTGATTGGTAACGAAGATGTCGGTCAAATGTCGGCGTGGTATGTGATGAACGCACTGGGCTTCTATCAGGTAACGCCTGCTGCTCCGTCGTACACCATTACGCGTCCAATTTTCGACAAAGCTGAAATTCCTGTCGACGGTGGTTCATTCACTATTACGACGGAAAATAACAGCGAAGAAAACATTTACGTTAAATCTGTGGTGATTAATGGTCAGCCATTAAATAACAACTTCTCATTTAAACATTCAGATCTTAAACCGGGCGGACAATTGCATTTTGTGATGACCGGAAATAAAGAAGACGCTTTAAAGTAAAAATAAAAAACATGGGGGCCCTGTTTAAGGGCCTCTCTATTCGTATTTTTGTGAAATGAAGGTGTAACATGAAGTTCAGGAAGAGTTTTATTTATGTCGCAGTTATTTCGGGCATCTTAGGATCTGCAGGTTGTACAACGCAGAGTGTTTCTTTAACCGATCAGCCGATGATTGAAATGGGGCTAAATGTTCCTGTTTTATTTGATGACATGGACGTTACCCGTTATGTGAATCCATTTATCGGCACCGGCAATTTAGGCAATACCTATCCGGGCGCAACAACGCCACACGGCATGGTGCAGCTTTCTCCAAACAATGGCTCTAACGGTTGGGAATATACCTCGGGGTATTACTACAACGACAACCGTACCGTCGGCTTTTCCCACACCCACCTTTCTGGTGCTGGCGCAGGTGACCTGAATGACATTCTGGTAATGCCTATTAACAGCCGCTCAGACTACATGCTCAATGAAGGTTCATCGCGTTTGCATGTGGAAGGCTCGCGCTTCAAGCATAAAAACGAACAAGCGACAGCAGGTTACTATTCGGTCTTCCTTGATGACTATGACATCAAAGCGGAATTAACCGCCTCTGATCGCGTGGGCGTTCACCGTTACTCTTTCCCGCAAGACGAAAAGTCCGAAATCATCGTCAACCTTGGCTTCACCATTAACTGGGACTACACCGCTGAGTCTCACTTTGAGTGGGACAAAGACGCAAACACCTTGTCAGGTCACCGTTTTTCTGATGGTTGGGCGGCCAGCCAGAAAGAATTCTTTGTCATGGAGTTCGATCAGCCAATCAAAAGCATTCGCTTTGAATACTACGACAACGACGCCAAAACGTATGTGCCCGCAGAAGCTGGCCTAACCACGTTCACCAAGCAATATGCGCGTGCCTATGTCGAGTTTGACACTGCAGATTCTGCGCTGGTGGTTGAAGCGAAACTGGCATTGTCTAACACCGAAATTGGCGAAGACAATAAGACTGGTGCATCACTTAATATGACCGAAGTGGCGGGCAAGTCGTTCGACCAAGTTCGTCAAGATGCAACCGCCAAGTGGGAGAAAGAGCTGGGTAAAATTAAAGTGGAAGGGGATGTCGAGTACAAACAAACCTTCTATACCGCGCTTTACCATACCTTCCTTGGTCAAACGATCCATGCTGACCTTGATGGTCGCTACCGTCAGGTACTTCAAGGACGCGGAGCTTACCCAGACGGCACCAACGCCAATGGCGATGTGGTCTCTGAGCCGCTGATTGAAAAAGTACGCATTGCGGATGCCAACAAAGATGGCAAAGCAGACTTTGTACGTTACGACACCTTCTCGCTGTGGGATACCTACCGTTCTGTCCAGCCGCTTTCAAGCATCATTGAGCCTGATCGCTTGGCCGACGTTGTCCTTTCTATGCTGTCCTATGCGGAAGAATCTTGGGTCGATCATAACGGGAAAACCCGTCACGGTCGTTTGCCTGAGTGGACGTTCAAAGGCAATGAAACGGGCATGATGATGGGTATGCACTCAACGCCAGTGATTGCGGATGTGTTGACCAAAGGTTCGTTAGACAAGCGTATGGACGACCTTGGCTTCTCTGAAGCAGAGCAGCAAGACATCAAACTTCGCCTTATCAGTGCCATGATCAAAGACGGCCGCAAAGGCAGTGCGGTTGATTCCATCGACGAGTACGTAAAGAACGGCTTTAAAGCCTCGAAAATGCGTATCGGGAAAGGGGACTTGTGGGCGCACTCGCCATTTGAAACCAGTTGGACCGCCTCTTATTCACTGGAATACGCCTATAACGATTGGACCATTGCACAAGCAATCAAAGCCGTTTTAGGTGAAGACGCGCCGGAGTACAAAGAGTTTGCTGACCGTTCTAACAACTGGATGGCGCAGTTCGATTTCAACGGCAAGAAATACAAAGGCTGGTTCAAAGCTCGTGACACCAAAGGCGACTTTATCGACGCAGATTGGGTCGATCCAGCAACCGGTTTGGCTGTCGATAAAGATTGGCGTCCAGACATGTTCAACTATGCGTTTGCAGAGTCAAACGGTTGGCAATACTCGTTCAGTGTTCAACATGACATTCATGGCTTGATTGACCTGATGACCGAGTTCGATAAAACCCAGAACCCAGACGCAAAACGTGGTGACCTGTTCGCGGCGCGTTTGGATGAGTATTGGTCAACCTACCCAGACCGTAACGCAGGTGACAACCAATTCCCTGTGTTCAATACCGGTAACGTTGGCCAGCATGTTCAGGGCAACGAACCTGACCATCACGTACCGTACCTCTACAACTACGTGGGTCAACCATGGAAGGGACAAGCGGCCATCGCAGCGGCCACTAACGTGTGTTACGACAACACGCCAGACGGCATTTGTGGTAACGACGACTTCGGCACCATGTCTGCGTGGTTTGTGTTCCGTGCCCTTGGCTTCTATCCAGTGAGCGCGTCCACAGGCATCTATGAAATTGGTACGCCGTTGTTTGATAACGCGTCAATTGATGTGGGCAACAGCAAAACCTTCACGGTGAAAGCTGAAAACGTCAGCAGAGAAAACATCTTCATTCAATCTGCAACCTTAAATGGTCGTGAGTTTACGCGTACCTATCTGACGCAAGCAGACATTGTGAATGGCGGAACACTGTCATTCGTGATGGGTGAAGAGCCGAATAAAGCATGGGGTTCTCAGCCAGAAGATACACCACCAGATTTTGGTGTAGGTCGCTTCTTGCATGCGGATGCTATGCCGAAATAACTGCGCGAAGTTAAAACAAAATAACAATAAAAAATAAAGGGAGAGTTCTCTCCCTTTTTCTAAAAGGAATGAAAAATGAAACTTAAATTAGCACCGTTGGCGGTGGTGATCTCTATTGTGCTATCTGGCTGCAACTCAGATTCCAATTCAAACCCGCAAACAGATCTTGGCGGTACTGTTGTTAATAAATCCCTCATCAAATACGTTGACCCGTTTATTGGCACAGGTGCTGACGGCCATACGTTCCCGGGTGCTGTGTACCCAGGCGGCATGGTGCAACTGTCTCCTGATACTGAAATGGAAGGGTGGGGCTCTGCTGCTGGCTACTTTGACCACGGCAAAAAGGTAGATATTCCGGTTTACGGTTTCTCTCATACGCACCTTTCTGGAACCGGTATCACTGACTTGGGTGATATTCTGGTTCTGCCATTCACAGAAAAAAGCAACGCGACATATAACACCTTCGATAAAGAAAATGAAAAAGCGGAAGCGGGTTATTATTCTGTCGAATTAAATCGTGGTGATATTAAAGTGGAATTAACCACTTCGCCGCGTGTGGGTTACCACAAATATACGTTTAAAGAGGGCGCAACACCTTTCCTTAAACTTGATTTAGACCACACCTTAAATAAAAGCTGGGGCAACAGAACCACCATTGGTGACATTGAGTTTATTGATGAATATACCGTGCGTGGTAAACGCAGTTCTGATGGTTGGGCGAACAACCAGCACATCTATTTTTACGCGAAATTCAATCAGCCTGTTGTGAAAGCAACCGCAATGGTTGATGGAGCAGAAACCGAAATTACGCTGGAAAATGATGCGATTCATGCGACCAAAACCATCGCGTATCTGGAGTTCGCACCGTCTAATCAACCGATTGAAATGACCGTAGGTTTGTCGCCAACAAGTGCGCAAGGCGCGAAGAAAAACCTTGATGCGGAAGTCTCAGAGTGGGGCTTTGACAAGGTTCTGGCAAAAGCACAACAAGCGTGGCACAACGAGCTAGCTAAGGTGTCAGTGAAAGGCGGTACTGAAGATCAAAAAGAGATTTTCTACACCGCCATGTATCACGCCAACATCGCACCAATGATCTTCCAAGATGTTGACGGCACTTACCGCGCGATGCGTACCCAAGAGCTAAAAGAGGCCGGAGATACGCCAAACTACTCTATCTACTCCATGTGGGATACCTTCCGCGCCTTCCATCCATTGCAAACCATCATCAATCCTGATCGCGCTGAAGAATACGCGAACGATTTGATCCGCAAGTACAAAGACGGCGGAATTTTACCGAAGTGGGAACTGCACGGTCATTACACAGGCACCATGATTGGTTTCCCTGCGATTTCTATTATCGCGGACGCGATGGCGAAGGGCTTGGACGTCAATGCGCAAGATGCGCTGGAAGCTGCTGAGTTCACCGCACGCTACCACGAAGAAAACGAATTCCCGGATTGGACGGAAGACCAAAACATTGGTGCAGCTAACGTTGTTCAAGTGAAGGTCTACGAAGACAACGGCTTTGTTCACCACGGCTACTGGAACTCTGCGTCATACACCTTGGAATTTGCGTATGGCGATTGGGCAGTATCAGAAATCGCGCGTATGGCGGGTGATGTAAAAGTCCAAGATGAGTTTCTTGCTCGCGCAGACAATTGGTTGAACCACTGGGATGCAGAAACAGGTTTCTTGCGTCCGAAAAATCACCCAGCAAGTTCATCACCAAACAAGCCGCCTCTTGAATTCAACCAACCTCTTGATGAAGAGAGAACAGACGAGTGTATATCGGTTGAATGGCCTGCTGGCTCTGGCACCATGAAAGACAAGTGTCCGCTGCTGCCATTCGACCCTTACTACGTTGATGAATTTGCCTTTACCGAAGGAAATGCGTGGCAGTGGAAGTTCCAGCCTATGCATGACTTTGCGCGTCTGAAGCAAGAAATCTACAACGCAGATGTGGCGAACAACAAAGAAACGACACCTGAGAAAGCGTTCCGCGAAGACTTGGATGAGCTATTCACTGCACGTTCATCAAACACGGGTGAAGAACTGCCTGACTTGACCGGATACATCGGTCAATACATGCACGGTAACGAGCCTTCGCACCACATTCCGTATCTTTACAACCTGACTGATGAGCCTTGGAAAGCGCAAGAGTACCTCGACCGTATTATGGCAGAAATGTACACCATCGAACCGACAGGCTTGATTGGTAACGAGGACGTCGGCCAGATGTCAGCGTGGTACATCATGTCCGCGATGGGCTTCTACCAAGTGTCTCCAGCTGATCCGTCTTACTCCATCGGTCGTCCATTGTTTGATCAAGTGGACATTGACGTCGACGGCGGCACATTCAAGATCATTGCTGACAACAACAGCCCACATAACAAGTACGTGAAATCCGTCACCATCAACGGCAACGAACTCTCTAACGAACTGACCTTTGAGCACAGTGAAATCAGAGCTGGCGGCGAGTTGCGCTTCGTGATGACCGGCGACAAAAAAGAAGCCATGCAGGCAAAAATCTAATTGTTGATAGACCCGATGCCGCCAGTGCGCGGCATCTTTTTCAAGGAATTCTCTATGTCTATTTCTCGTGTTTCAAAAGTGGCGTTGTCAGTTTCTTCGGCACTTTTCTTGTTTGGCTGCCACTCTAGCTCAACCGATTCAGACCCGAATACAGGTGTTATCCCTTCAGAACAGGATGTTCTGAAATACGTTGACCCGTTTATTGGTACTGGCTTTAACGGCCATACCTTCCCGGGTGCCGTCGTGCCAGAGGGCATGGTGCAACTGTCGCCAGATACTGAGCTAATGGGGTGGCACTCTTCATCCGGTTACCACTACGACAAAGACACTCTGTTTGGCTTCTCTCACACCCACCTTTCTGGCACTGGTATGGGCGGGTTGGGCGACATTCTGTTCCTGCCATTTACCGAAGATAACGCCAAATACATTGAAGATTCGGACGATTACCGCGAGGCAATCTCAGTTAAGATGGACAAAGCCTCTGAAGTTGCAGAAGCGGGCTACTACTCAGTAAACATCGCTGAGAACGGTATCAAAGCTGAACTGACTGCTTCTGAGCGCGTGGGCTTCCACCGCTATACCTACCCAGAAGGGCAGCCACAGCGTTTGAAGGTCGACCTAAACTCGATCCTAAACAGCGATTGGGGCTCAACCTCGCTGCGCAATAAACTGACCGTCAGTGACGATGGCTACACCATCACGGGTGAGCGTGATGCGGCGCATTTCTCCGGCTGGGCGAAGAACCAAAAAATCTTCTTCTATGCCACCTTCGACAAGAAGATCAAAAACGTGCAACTGCTCGTGGGCGGAAAAGCGGTTGATGGTCTGAGTGCCGAGCACATTTCTGAACTGGTTTATGACAATGCAGGTAAACCTGTTAAACGCATTAAAGCCGATGTCACCGCATACGTGGAATTTGAACAAGGTGGTTCACAAGCCCTAAATGCACAGGTCGCGATCTCGGCCGTTGATGCGGGTGGCGCGCAAAGGAACCACCAAGCAGAAGCGGGTTTGTCGTTTGATGAAGCACGCAAGCAAGCGAGTGAGAAATGGGCCAATGCTCTGAACCTGAGCATTGAAGGCGGTACGGCTGAGCAGAAAGAGATTTTCTACACTGCGCTTTACCACACCAAAATCGCACCGCAGGTGCATCAAGATGTTGATGGGCAATTCCGTGGAATGGGCAAAGGCTCTATCCGTAATGGCGAAGGTGAGTATTCCATCGCGTACGGTCAAGCCACTGAAGAGCTGCCCAACTTCTCGGTTTACTCCTTGTGGGATACGCACAAAGCCCTGCACCCATTGAAAACCATCACCGAACCGACTCGCGCGGTTCAATACGCGAAGAACCTAGTTCAGAAATACACAGAAAGCGGTTTGCTGCCAAAATGGGAACACTTGGGCGATGAAACCGGCACCATGGTGGGTTACCCAGCGGTTGCTGTGATTGCGGATGCCATCACCAAATTCCCAGATGCGTTCACTCAAGCGGAGAAAGCACTGGCACTGAAAGCGGCCATTGATTCTTCAACCTATGACAATTACGCCGCACTCGCAACAGAGTGGGATGTGCCGGTACTGGACCGGACCCTGACCAAGCATATCGATTACATTGAGAAAGAAGGTTTTGCCCCTGCGATTCAGCGTGAAAATGGTGAACCGGTTAATCCGGATTACACCATCGAATCCGTGTCATATGGCTTGGAAAACGCCTTCTATGACTGGGCTATCGCACAAATCGCAAAAGCGGCGGGTGATACCAGTGCGGAAGCCACCTACCTCGCACGTTCAAAAGGCTACACGCATTACTTCGATAACAACCCGATGGAGTACGCAGACTACGGGGTAACGGGCTTTATGCGTCCGGTCATGATGGACGGGACGTTTATGGCACCGTTCGACCCGTATGGTACGGCGCATGAAACAGGTAACTACACCGAAGGTAATGCATGGCAGTGGACATGGTTTGTCCCACACGACATCGCGGGCCTTAAAGCGATCATGGGTGGCGAAAGTGCGTTCCTCACCAACTTGGAAGCGACATTCACGGCTGAAAGCCAAGGCACTGAAACGCCAGACATGTCGGGTTTGATTGGTCAGGTGGCATTTGGCAATGAGCCATCACACCACATTCCTTACCTGTACAACTGGACTGCAGAGCCATGGAAGACGCAAGAAGTTGTCGACTATATCCTGAATGACATGTACTTCGCGGAACCGCATGGCGTGATCGGTAACGAAGACGTGGGCGCGATGTCAGCCTGGTATGTCATGTCTGCGATGGGCTTTTACCAAGTGAACGCTGCTGACCCAACCTACACCATTGGTCGTCCGCTGTTTGATGCGGTCACGATTCCGGTTGAAGGCGGCACCTTCAAGATCATTGCGGAGAACAATGGTGCAGACAATCTGTACGTGAAGTCAGTAACCATCAATGGCAATGCGTTAGAAGACGGTTTGTTCTTCAAGCACGCGGATATTAAAGCGGGTGGTGAACTGCGCTTTGTGATGACAGCAACCAAATCAGAGGCAATGGTGATTCAGCCGTAAAAATACTCACACCATAACTATTACAATTATATTCACACCGTTTGCCGCTCCCCTACGAGCGGCTTTTTTGTCGTATAGAAAAAGACCACGCGAAACGTGGCCTTATTATTTTCAATCGACGTCAATTAGTGCGCTGAGATGATGTAGAAGTAGTAAATCATCGATGCTGCGATCACATATACCGACCAGTGATCTTCTTTGTATCGACCTGTTGCTAGCTTAAGGAATGCATAAACCAGCATTGCTGCAGCAATACCGTTACCTGCGTTAAAGCTGAAGACACTCATCACAACACAGACAAAAGCAGGAAGATATTCAGTGATGTCGTCATAGTTAATCTTTTTCATTGAGCTCATCATAGCAATACCGATGTACATGAGTACCGGCGCGGTCGCGACTGTCGGAATCATTCCCGCTAGGGGGGCCAAGAAAAGCGTCAAACTAAAGCAAGCTGCTGTTACTAGTGCTGTGAAACCTGTACGACCACCTGCTTCTACACCCGCGGAGCTTTCTACATAGGTTGTTAACACCGGGCAAGAGAACAACGCACCAAATGTAGTTGCACTGGAATCAACGTGGAAGTTTTTCTCAATGCCAGGTAGGTTGCCGTCTTTATCCAAGTAACCAGCTTGTGCACCAATACCCAAAAGCGCACCGAGTGTAGAGAAAAAGTCGGGGATAAAGAATGCGAGCAAGAACGGCAAATAAACAGGGCTTAATGCTCCCATTACATCAAGCTGGAACGTCATGTCGGCGATACTGCCCGGTACGCTGAAAAATGTGTCAGGAATGGCGGTAATACCAAGCGGTATACTAATTACCGTTGTCGCCAAGACTGCAAGGATGATCCCCCCTTGAATTTTGCGCGAAACAAAAAGCAATACCATGAAAAATCCGACAATGGCCAACACCACTTCAGGTGATGATAGGTCACCGAAAATCAGCACGTTTTTCTTGGGGTCGGCAATAATTACGCCTGCTTGCTTGAAACCAAGTAAGGCGATGAACAGGCCAATTCCCACGCCCACAGACACTTTTACACTGTGCGGAATGATTCGAACAACGAAGTCGCGCACACCCAAAAACGAGACTGCCATGAATAGCACGCCACTGATAAATACAATGCCAGCAGCAATGCTGAGTGGTACGTCATTACCAAGTAGTGTGTAAGAGAAAATAGCGACGCTACCAAGGCCAGGGCCAAGAACAAAAGGGCGGTTTGTATAAAGTGCCATGGCGATTGTGGTAATGACAGTCATCAACACCGTCACAGTCAGTGCACTGTTAAACGGGATACCGCCTTTGCTCATCATATTTGGTACGACGGCAATCATGTAGGCCATGGTAGCAAAAGTGGTGAGACCCGCGATGACCTCGGTTTTGAGGTTGGTATTATTTCCTTTGAAATCAAACCAGCTAGCGATACTGGTACGTGATTTTGGGGCAACAGTTTGCATGGAGTTCCTCTACATGTCCTAAATTGCTGATGCTTATCGGCGATATTGAATGAGTTTGTCGGCAGGAATAGTCGGTTCAGCAGCCAACTGGCTGCGGAGCGAATCGAATTCATGACACCATTGCTTCAACCATTGTTGCTTAGTGTCATCGTCCGCCCAACTGGCTTGAATGCTATTCACCATCATCTGGCGTAGGCTATCTAAATCGAAGCCAAAGTCTTCGACCATGACGCGATAGCAGTTTGCGCTGGTGGTGTTGTGGATATGCCAATCATCAGTACAAGGAATTATATTCAGGCCGGCCTTAGCCATGGTGCGAATTGGGTGGTTGAGGCACCAATCTTGATGATCAGGCCATTGCGTAAAATAGTAAGTATTTGATGGTATCACGGTGAAAGGTATACCAGTTTTTGCATAGTGATTGGTTAATTCAAGGTTATCAATAATGGTGTAACCATGATCGATACGTTCAAGTTGGAGCAGTTCAATACCTGTTTCTACGTTACGCCAATGGAGGCCAAACTCAGAGCAGTGGGCGGTAAGACGCAAACCATTTTTCTGAGCGAGCTTGTACGCTTTCCAGAAATGCTCGACGGGCGCATTGTGCTCCTTGTAGTCGATACCGATCCCCAATGCATACGGATGTGAGTAGTCCAGCATCATGTTGACCATTTCGACCGCTTCTTCTGGCGACTTTTCACGATTAATGGAAGGGATGAGACGAATCACAATGCCGAATTGTTGCTGGGTTTTATCAATGGCCTCAGCTAACGCATCGGTCACCGTCGCGTAGCTCAACTCAGTGTCATTTGGGTTCCAGAATGTTTCGATATAGCGAACACCACACGCGTGGGCATCTTCGGCCACTTCGAACAGCACGCGTGCATAGTCTTCAGGTTCTTTCATTATCTGATACAAGAATGTAAGGGCTTCAATCCCACCTTTCACAATGCCGGTTTCGCGCTGATGTGCGCGGTAGTAGCTTTTGGCATCACGTTCACTCAGTTCAACACCGTATTTGCTCGCGAAGTCGAGCATGGTGCTTAAGCGAACGCCACCAAGCAGATGATAATGCAAGTCTGCTTTAGGAAATGAGTGGAAAAATTGGTCGAGAGACAAGGAGTCAGTTGTCACGATTACCTCTTTACGCAACGCTTGCGCAATCGTTTGCTTTTTTTGTGAGTATCTATTTTCCGCTAGGTAAAGTGAAATGCAGATAATGGTATGTCAGTGCCAGATCGGCACTGATAACGATTGGTATATCCTTTTTTGCATTGGGATAAATTATTGCGGTTCGTCAGCTGTCATTTGCCAGCCACTGTTTACAGCATGGTCTAAGTGTTGCCAGAGAGTATTTGCTTGTTTAGATAGAGGTGCTGAGTTCCGATAAATCCGAATCTGATAAGGCAGATTGAAACGTTCTCTATCGATAGGAACCAGTTGCCCATCCTTAAGTTCATCTCGGATTTGGGCATCGGGTAGCCAAGCGATGCCTTTTCCTCGTAATGCCATTTCTTTGTGCAGTTGGCACATAGAGCTTTCGAAGACGGGGTAGGTGTTCAGGTCGCACAGTGATGGCTGTTGCCGCTCTATCAAACGCGCACTGTATGAATCAGCACTGTACCTCAACATTGGTGTTGGCGTAGTTAATGGATCGAACAGGGCCTTTCCGTTCTTGTGGGTTGCAGATACCATCACAAACTCACCGCTACCTATACAAAGACTTTGGAAGGGGGGTTGCAGCAATGAGAGGATTTCAAAGCCCAAAAAAAGGTCGCACTTCCCTTGAGTTAAAGCATCGACGGCTAAATCAACGCGAAGAATGTCCACAGAAAATTGCACATTCAGCGACGCGCTAGTTTGCTCAATGAGATCAAGCAAAACAGGTGATGATAATGAATGAGGCGTGGCGATGCGGATGGGATGTTGAAGGGGCTGCTCGATGCCATTAAGCATTTTAATTCCATCTTCAATTTGCCCCACTATGTTTCTGGCAACGTGGAGGAACTGTCGTCCCGCTGGAGTCAGGCTGATAGGTGTTGTTGTCCGATCAATCAGTGATTGACCAACTGCTTTTTCCAATGCGCGAATATGGCGTCCAAAAGCAGGTTGCGTAATGTGCCTTGCTTCTGCTGCACGAGAGAAATGCTGCAAATCTGCCAGCATCAGAAAGTCTTCAAGCCATTTAGTATCTAAATTCATTGGTTATACGTAGGTTGATAGAGCGGTCTAGGATCGCAGCATTAAATAACGGAAACCATGCGTTTGGGCAAGAGAGAATTTAAAGATGCAATCACCTACGGTGATAGTTTGTGAAATGTTAGGGAATACAGCTAAGACGTTTCGCAGTTTAGCTTAGTACTAGTGCTGATGCTTGCTACTGGCTCTTAACGAATATACAAGGCATGAAAAGGCTGATGTGAGGATGAAAACTAGACAAACACTTTAAGAAAGAACCAAATGGTCAATTTCAGCATGTCATGTTCGTCAGCCCATCTTTAATACCTAAAGATGAAACCATGTTTTGGCGCGATACCTTCATCTCCCATTACTGTTTATCAAAGATACTTCCCATGGCTCAAGCGCGATCATCTCTTATCAGCTTTGCCGACGTCGAGATGACTATCGATAAGAACAATGCAATGAATTTTATTGGTTAAGCAGGGGATCGCGAAGTGGCAATAAGCCGCTCTTTCTAAGCGGCTTTCGCCTTAATGCTTAGCATTCTTCGAAGGTATGGTTAAAGAGGATATTGGTGAGGTTGTGCTTCTTTGCTAAAGCGATAAATTTGTCTGATGCGAGCAAGGGCTCGCCGAGGCGTATGTCATACCAGGCTGCTTTTTCAGAAACGATGTCACGATGCAACTGTATCCCTTTTAGATCTGTTTCATGAAGGCTTTCCACGGGAGCCATAACAACACGCTTTGTGCCATTCATGTTTGGAATGATGGCATTAAATATATTGAGCGTGCGCCAGAAGTAGGCTTTCCCGAGTATGTTGCCTTTGCTGCTAACAATGTCAACGGGATAAAAGTGGTGGTTATCGACTTCAATACTCTCAATGCACGACTTGAATTTTTCACTGACCAATGAAAGACCTACATGCCATGTGTTGAAGTCTGCACACATTTGGTCATTCACAGAGCGTAGTGTGCGAGGTAGCCATGCTGTGTTTATTGTATGTTTGATGATTTCAAAGCGTGTATTTAGGATGCCGTCATTGCCACTGTCGAAGAGCATTCGGTCTTCTGCGGTACTTTCGATATCTCTATGTTCTTTTGCGAGTTTCTCTAAATTGTCCTTATCTTTTTGATTCAGAAATTCAAAGTCCGCTGTTGAATGAGCGGGGTTTGTTCCTGATTGAATAAATGCCGCCATTGGAATGGGCACTCCTTGTGGACACACCCTATCAGTACAACAAATTTCAAACCTTCATGCAGCGAGGTTTTTCTTTGTCGAGCGCGAAGAAAAACCACATTGCAACACGGTGTCACACCCAAACATCTTGAGGGAATAGAAAAGTAGGCTGACCCGTCAAGAAAGAGAAAAAGAAAAAACACTCAGTTTTAGCATTTTTATGTTCATCAGCCCATCTAGACGATGAATAGATGAAACCAAGGTTTGTCTGCGATATTTTTCTATTACATGCTGTGTATTGTCTTGCGATCAATTAGCAATTGCCCACCGATATTTTCAACGTCCTAATTTGCTGTCCAAAAGCATGTTGTGTAATGCTCCTTGATACTTCTGCACAAGAGAAATGCCACATGTCAGCCAGCATCACGAAGCAGAAAACACCCAATGCAGAGATGAGCCTGAAATTGGGTGTCGTCATTTGTTGAAGTTTAGGCCGGTTGAAGGATTATCTTGCCTAGCCTTAAGAAGGTTTCGTGCGTGTTGGGGTGAAACAAGCCCAGTAGCACTGATGAGTTGCCAGTGATGTTATTCCATTGCCCGTTCTCAAGGCAGATCTCCTTCGCGGTTACCCCGTTATTTGTTACCCACACGCTGTTGCCACTTACGAAGAAATGACAATGGGTTGAAGCGAATGTGCGTTCTACTTGGAATGATAAATCGGTCTCGACCCACTCATATCCTTTCTTCGACGTTAAGCAATGACCGTCATAGAAACACATAAATGAATCATTTATACGCGTAATGATGGGGTCTTTGACATTTTTCTTATCACTGTACCATGAGCAATCACGCCATTTTCGAGAAAGGTTTAGGTAACTGACAAAGGGTTCAGTATTGATGTGTGCGTTTTTGCGTGAGTAATACCAGTCATACTCGCAGAAAGCGATCAAGCAGTGTGTATCAGGGAGAGACTGAATACGGTTGACCAGAGTGCCTGTTGGGAAGTGAAACGAATCTTCCCATTCCACCCAAGTGTCAGTCAGAGAATTAGCACAATATAACGTCGACTTTTCATAGCTGGACGTTTCTTTGGTATTAAAAAGAAGGCCTTTATCCGTATAGGTATATTCGACGCGCTCTTTGATATGCCATAGCCACTTATCTTTGAAAAAAAACAAGTTTTGTGTCAGATGTTTACCAAAAACGTTCTTATCTACAGGGGATGAGCCTGAAGTCCAAGATTCTCCATCGTGTGAGAAGAGCACTTGATTGTTATAACCAGTAAAGATAAGCCAAGTACCATTTACGTGGGTAATCGCGTTAATCGAAGACGTGGATTCACATGTATTAAAAGATACGTCAACCCAGTCAGTGCCATTATTGCTTCGATACAATTGCCCACTACTATCAACAATTAACCAGATTTCTCCATTGGTTTCGATGTGCTGAATGTCTTCTGGGTGACATGGTGGAGTTTCAATGGTGTGCCATAAAATAGAGAGATTATGGGGTTGATTATCGATGGTTAATGGGACCGTTTTCTTGGACGCTTTCTCTTCTTCTATGCGCTCTTGCGTCTCACGGCTTTTTTGCTTTCTAATGTCCAACGCTGACGTTTTAAACTCGCCATTGCAAAAAAAGTCAATCTGCTCCAAACCGAGGCTGCATGCCGAAGAAAAGGATTCGAGGGCACTCTCCATTTCGTTTATGCCGTGATCAAATTCGCTTGCCCAATGGGTGTTTGATGCTGAGTTATCAAGGTCGTAGTTTGAAGCGCTTATGGATGAATGTTGTGGAAGAGCAGCGATGTTCCATTCAGCGAGTAGGTCATTGGTCTTGGATAATAATGAACGTTGTGCTTCTAGAAAGTTATAAGCTTTTTTACGGATATCATTGAGGCTGGATGTCGCGGATTTTCGGCCAATAAAATAAGCGGAACTGCGGGCTTTAGAGGCCATTTTGGCCACTAAGGTAAAGTCATCTTCAAAGAAGTGAAGGTAATCCAGGGATTTAAAACTTACACTCATTACTTCTGAACTTAGGTTGTGCGCATCGGAATGGGCTTTCTGCAACAAGTTTTGATGCTCAATAAAGCATTCTGAAAAGTCGATTGAGCGGTAGTGAACGATGTTTTTCCAGCCGTTGGTCTTTGTGATAATTGACTGGATGATCTCTCGAACTTGTTGTGCGCCGTCTATTGTGAGGAGTGCGCGCATGTGGGGGAAGTCAATTTTAAACTTAGGTATCGGCAATGCATCAATAAGTTTTTTCATGGATTGATTTTCAAGCGGCCTGTTACAGAGCGTTTGAAAATAGAAAGCATCCATAACCCATGTGTAGGCTTTGTCTTCGTTGTCGAGCAATGCGGTTAGTTTTGGTAAAAGCTCATGATATTTATAGGGGCTATCAACAAATGCAAGCATATCGTTGAGTGCTTGTGACGATGCCGCTTTGTCGGCAAGCAGCGCGAGAAATTCTTTGGCAGCATGCGGGATCTCATTTTCTGACTCAACGCAAAGCGAAAATAGGCGAATATAGTCAACACATTGCTCTTGGGTTGTATCTGGATCGTCGAAAAATGTATGAGAAGATATGATTGGATGAGTCATATCAAAAGAGATAGGCTCGATGTTTTTGCTCTCTTCGTGTTCGAGCATCTCATTTTGTTCTTCAAGGAGAAATTCCCTTTGATACAGCGTGATGGCGTGTAAACTCCCGCCAATAAACTCTTGAATCAAATCACGAATACGATAACAGCATGTCAGTCCCTGGAACGTATTACCAAAGAATTTACTGATGAATTCTTCTCGGGCTTCCGCTTTTGCTAGTGCGTCAACGGACAAAATATCAATGATTTTCTCATATTGCTCTGAGAGGTAATACAGCGAGTTAAATCCGACGCCGGATATATTATCAAGCAAGTAGGCAATGGGAATAACATCGCTCTGACAGTTAAGCGTGATGGTGTGTTCAAATACTGGCAGACCAAAGTCGTCAATATTGTCAATAAGTTCGACGATGATATCCAATAGCCTGACTTCTTCATCACAGTTAACGCCAAGCTCATCCAAGGCAACAATGAGGTGATTGATGTCATTGATTGAGGAGATGGCATGACTGTGATGTTTAATAAAATCATAGGTTAAACACAACATTAAGAAATGTTTAGGGTAATGAGACCATTGGCGTTTATTCGCCTTGATAACAAAACTTAGACAGAGATAACAAAACTTAGACAGACACTTTAAGAAAAGAACAAAACGGTCAGTTTCAGCATTTCATGTCCGTCAGCTCATCTTTAATACCTAAAGATGAAACCATGTTTTGGCCGCGATATCTTCATCTCCAAATACTGTTTATCAAAGATACTTCCCATGGCTCAAGCGCGTTCGTCTCTTATCAGCATTGACGCTACTCCCTACTATCACTGCGTGTCTCGTTGCGTACGTCGCTCATTTTTGTGTGGTCATGATGAGGCAACCAATTCAAGCTATGAACACCGACGTGGATGGATTGAAAAGCGTTTATTAGCTCTCTCACAAGCGTTTTGTATCGATATATGTGCCTACGCCATCATGAGCAATCATTATCATGTTGTGCTTCATATCAATGCTGACCAAGCCAAGACACTATCACCCGCAGAAGTGGCCGAACGTTGGCTGGCATTTCATCAAGGCCCCTTGCTTGTGAGGCGGTTTATGCAAGGCGATAAGCTTTCGGAAGCAGAAACGGAAAACTGTCTGGGCATCATTGAAGTTTGGAGAGAGCGTCTAAGCTGCATCAGTTGGTTTATGCGCCTTATTAATCAGCACATCGCTGCTGAAGCGAACAGAGAAGACAAGTGCACAGGCCACTTCTGGGAAGGACGATTTAAAAGCCAAGCACTGTTGGATGAAAAAGCGTTGGTGGCAGCCATGGCCTATGTCGACTTAAACCCCGTACGTGCGGCAATCGCTGACACGCCAGAAACGTCTGACCATACATCTGTGAAAAGCCGAATTGAGTCTCTGAAAAATGACGAAGTGACAGCACCAAACTTATTTCCGTTTGCCGGAAACCCTCGTAAAGACATGCCGGATGGGCTCCCTTTTCGGCTAATGGACTATTTGGCGTTGGTTGATTGGACAGGAAAACAAGTGCGTGATGACAAGCGAGGGTATATCGACAATACGTTACCGCCAATGCTCGCACGCCTTGGTCTAGATACTGAATGTTGGTTACAAGCATGCACACGGATTGAAAGAGGGAGTATTGTTGGGGCTGAATCGGCTGTGAAAGCAGCACTGCCTTATTTAAATCGACAACGGATGTCGGGCATTAGACTGCCGGATAGCTAACCAAATAGTCATTTTCGCTTTATCAATCAGCTCACTTTAATCGTCAGATACTTGTCTGGGCCTTCCGCTTTTCGAAAATCGCTGAAAACACTAACCTCTTTATCAACATGCGCGGATTTTTGCCACTTAAAGCAAAATAGCAAACGAACGAATCACCTTTTCCAGATTAGCTATTAGGTTTTCTTTAAAGTGTGAGTCTCGCTTTGCCGCACTGTACTTTTTGAAAAAATTATTTCATTTAGAAATACACTGTTGATTTGGATTTCGCAGTTTGATGACGGTCTTGCTAACGTCGACACAGTTGGGTGCACTATCTCTTATATTGGCTTGACTGAAATCGGTTCGAAATAGGTCAGCGCGATATAAATCGACGTCGAGCATTTGCGCGTGAGTCATGTTTGCGTTTCGTAAGTCTGCATCACGGAAAGTCGCATTGTTCAGCTTCGCATAGCTAAAGTCGGCGTAAGTAATGTCAGCTTCATTCATGTTGGTGCCTGATAAATCTGCATTACTAAAGTTAGTACGGATTAGATTGGCGCAACGAAGATCAAGGTTTTGAAGTGCTAAGTGGCTTAGGTCAGCATTGTGTAATTGTGCACGTTTCCCGCCTTTGTTTTCGAGCCAAAGTTTGTGTTGCATAAGAATAGAATTAAGTTCTTGCTGAGTGTAAGTATTCATAGGTCACACCACTATTTTCAAAAGGGATACCCTAGGTATCCCCTTATCGCGCCTCGTTTATTAAGAACTAGCATTCTTGCTGTGCCATATCTCGCTGTCTGGGCCGATAACACATTCCCCATCAACTCGCATAGATAAACGAATTAGGCAACGTTTGACTACTTCTTTAAAATCGTCTTCGGGCAAGTGTCTTACTGAATCTATCAAGGCTTTACAGTGTGGAGCCGTTTGTTCTTTTAAGGTGTAGAACACCCACTTACCTTTCTTCTCATGGTTGAGTAAGCCTGCTTTGTAGAGCATTTTTAGATTGCGAGACACGTTGTATTGAGTTTCACCAATGATGTCTATTGCTTCAGCTACTGCTATGCATTCATCAACATGCAGGAACAACCAGAACAGTCGTAGTCGATTTGGCTCCGACAAGGCTTTTAGCGAATCAATATATTTTTCATCTATCACGGTTTTTACCCTTTCAACGAAGTCGCGCCACTCACTATGAGTGGCGCGAAGTTTTATATTGTCCTGAGCAACCTATTTTACACAACGTATTGGAAGATAGTGCCACCAATGATGGCTGTCGTTAAGACGATTCCTATAAACGCGATGACGGCTTTTCTTTTTAGGACAGCTGATACTAGCGCGATTTCAGGCAAACTGGCACCTGTTCCGCCAATAATTAATGCCAAAGCGGCACCTAAGCCCATTCCTTTTGCAATTAACACGTTAAGCAGCGGAATCGCCATCTCGATACGTAGGTAAAGCGGAATACCAATCAATGAAGCGACCACGATAGATTGGAAGCTATCGCCACCCACGTATTTCTCCACCAAGTCTGCTGGCAGGTAAGCCGCCGAAAATCCACTGATTGCTGCACCCAGTAGTACATAAGGGATGATTCGCTTAAACAAAGCCCAAGCTCCACTCATCGCATTACGCATTCTTGATGCTGAAGAAGGGGTTGCGCCACAAATGTTGGTTGTGTTTTTACTTGAACAGCCTTTACCTTCAGTGTCTTCAAGTTCAGCACCACGTTTAATCTCGTTTCTCCAAGGTGACTTCGAAATCAAGTAACCACCCAGCACTGCTGCCGTAAATGTCACGAAGAAGTACACAGCAGTGATCTTCAATCCGAACGCCGCGTACACCATCGCTAATACGATGAAGTTACACAGTGGAGCCGAGATGATGAAACTCATCACAGTTCCCAATGATGCACCCATTGAAGCCATTGCCATGGTCACAGGAACCACGGCTGCGCTACAAAATGGGGTTAGCATTCCGAACAAAGCACCTAATAAGGTTCCCCATTTGTCGTGTTTGGTCAGCGTCGCTTGGAGTTTATCTTGAGGGATATACTCTCGCATGATGCCAGTCAATACCGACACTATAGCGATGATAACGACTAATCCTTTGGCCACATAAAAGAACTCATTTAACGCAATAACTAATTTGGCATCCACAATTGGAGTCTCTAGTAAGTAAAAGATGCGCGATAATATACACATATGCACAATCGTGCAAGTATGTATATTTAGTATTGGACATTATAATTGTGTTTGTGATCTACGATTTTTGTCGGAAGAATTGTTTCACTTATTTAATTACCACAAAAAATCAACATGTTGCGCGTGAGGTGGGCTGTCGGCAAAGGGGGGGGGGAAGAAGTGTTGATGAGCAAGTTGGGTATGTGGTTGAGGCATGATTTAAGTTCCTATCGCTATTAGGGCGACAACTTATTTGACCTCGTTGCAGATTTCGGTATTAGTAAAAACCAACTCAGGCAACAAATTGTCTACAAAAGAGTTCGACTGGTGCAGGCTTGTTTTGGGGAAAAAATCTAAAACAAACCCTCTGTTATCGATTGGACAAACTTAAATAACGAAGCCTTCAACGGGTATTGAAGGCTTTCGAGAGTAGTGTGTTTTTTGGTTGAATAGCCCTTTCGGAAAAGAACTGTTAGCGGACTATCCTGCCGCTAAACGATACCCACTTGGTGTCTTACCGGTTTTCTGTTTAAACACACGGCAGAAGTAGTTGGTGTCTCTGAAGCCACAGCGGTGCGCGATTTCATCGACTTTGAAGTTGTACTTCTTGAGCATAAACTTCGCGCGGTCGAGGCGTACGTAGGTTACGTAGTCTGCAAACTTCACTGAGCCTTCTTGGTTAAACAGGCGTGAGACATGCGCTTGCGAAACGCCAAAGCGATCGGCGATAGACACGCGCGTAATGTCTTTGTGGAAGTTCTCCTGCACGTAAATACACATGCTGCGGTAGAGTTTTTCCGAGCGGCTGGTTTTCTCTAGTTGCGGGTTTTGCAGCAGCTCACGGCAGTAAATAAGCAAAGCCTTGGCCAACGACCCACCCATGGCACTGAAACGTGGTTCGGTCGCGAGGCTGTTTAGTGAGTCAATGAGGTGCTCTAAAGCCATTGAAGAGGGGAGTGGCATGGCGTGTTTGAACACCTCAACAAAGCCTTCGCCTTCTTGGAAGTGAACAAAGCTGAAACCGACCTGATTTTTACTGAACAAGATCGACATCATTTTGCAGGAGTTTTCCCAAGTGGGTTTGCTCCACGCATTCGACGGGATGTAGATCATGTCGTTTTGATTTAGCGTAAGGTGTTCATCACCTTGGTTCGCATCCACGACCAAATCATATTTCCCCTCAAGAATGATTTCCAAGCGGTTAAAGTTAACCTGATACGCGCCTTCTGGCGGCGTATTTTCACTGCTGCAGATGCGAACAAGTGAACCTTGGAAAGCACTCAATGAGTCGGAAATATGTTGGTACATGGTGTAGCCCTGACGTTGTTTTTTTATTATTCGAAATACCTAAGCAACCTAACGGGTGTTGTGTGGAAGTGGCTTAGGTATTAGCGAAAAGGTATTAGCGAAAAATTGGCGACTTTGGCTAAGTAGGTGTCGCGATGCCTGAGGTGATTTCCGTCACTGGAATAAAAGAATGCAGGGTGGATTATTGTTGCCACCCTGCATCGCTCTTTTTTCTTACGCTTGCGCTAACATCGCTTCTAGCTTGCTAACGATTTCAGGCGCTTGTTTTGCTGCTTGTGTTACCGTTACACGAACGATTTTCTTGCCCGCAAAACGCTCTTCTTTCTTGATGGCGATATCTTTAGTCAGTACCACAACATCTGCTGCTTCGATGTCTGCTGCGGTCAGTTCGTTTTCGATACCAATCGCGCCTTGTGTTTCAATCTTTGCTTCCCAACCTTTAGCGCGTGCTGCGGTTTCCAGAGCTTCAGCAGCCATGTAAGTGTGCGCTACGCCAGATGGGCAAGATGTTACACCAATCAATTTCATAATCATTTACCTATGTATTTCTTATTTGTGTCTTTATTCATTAATCGAAGGACAGTTCCAGTTCTTCGGTTTGCGTTTGCTTTTCTTCTTCGCGGTCTGCTACTGGTTTTTTCAGTGCGTTGACAATCAGAGCCGTGGTTGCGGCACCGGCGATGACAGCGACGACGTACATCATGCGGCCTTCAACTACCGGCAGAACAATCAGGCCACCCCAAGGTGCGTGGTTCAGTACGCCAGCCAGGAATGCGACGACGTTACCTACGATACCGCCTGCTACGATTGCTGGGATTACACGTGCTGGGTCATTCGCTGCGAATGGGATTGCACCTTCAGTGATACCGATACAGCCCATGATTGCCGCTGCTTTACCTGCTTCTTTCTCTTCTGGAGAGTATTTCTTAGGAGCAAGGAATGTTGCCAGAGCCATACCTAGTGGTGGAACACAGATTGCGACACCAACACCGCCCATCAGCCAAGGCTGAGTGCCAACTTGAGTTTGTGCGAACAGGGTTGCTACTTTGTTGATTGGACCGCCCATATCGAATGCAGTCATACCACCTAGGATTGCACCCAGAACCGCTTTAGAAGTACCCGCCATTGATTGCAGACCTTCGTTCATGAACAGCATGAAAGAAGCGATTGGCTGGCCGATCACCCATACAACCAGTGCAGATACGATGAAAGTACCGCCGATTGGGATGATGAAATAAGTAGAAAGCGCTTTAAGCTTGTTAGAAAGAGGGATGCGCTTCAGTTGCAGTACTACATAACCCGCGATGAAACCCACCACGATAGCACCAAGGAAACCTGCTTGTACTTGGTTAGCAAGGTAAGCACCAATCATACCAGGCGCTAGAGCTGGACGGTCAGCGATTGAGTAAGCGATGTAACCACCCAGAACAGGAACGAACAGGGTGAAACCTGCGATACCCATGTCCCAAATGCCTTCTAGGAAAACACCTTCTGGAACCGCGCCTTTACCACCCAGCATTACAGACAGAGCAAGAAGTACACCACCCGCAACAACGAACGGCAGCATGTGGCTGGTACCCGTGAGGAGGTGTCGTTTGAGTTCTGCAACATTTGTTTTCATAAGAGACCTTTTCATTAACGTTTTGGAATTAATAAGGTTTTTCACCTCGTTGTTTATGGGGAGATTATGCGCCGCAGACGTTGCCAAAGATATTGGACAAATACGCCCTTTACTGGAGAAATGTTGCATGTTTCATCGAACGAGAAGGCAATCACACAACGGGGTCTATTTGTGAATTTGGTAGGCTTTTGGTGGGTTTTTAGGCGGGATTATCGTGATGTAGACCTAAAAAAAGGTGCCATAAGGCACCTTTTCGCAATAGCACTAGAAAAATGTAAGTTGCATATAGATACAGTTTAAAATTTGAAGTGAAAGCAGAAAGATGAATTCAGATTTAAATCAACTATTTAACTGAGCAATGTGTCGATACTATCTCGACCTGAAAGTTTTTACTAAACGTTGGTTTTTAAGGCGATATCGCTTCGTTCTCGGACGGTATTGCTATCAAGCCAGCCAGCGTTGAGATGTTTTTACTGCGTGATTTTAAGCGGGTATTTCCTTTTTAAATGGCCGAATTGCGCAACTGCGAGCTCAGAATTTACTTTGTTATGGGATAAATGGATGTACCTAACTAACTGTTTAAAAGCACTTTTCCTTCCTGTTATTTTTACCCTCACTGCCTGCGGCGAGTCCGTCACCTTTTCACCAGAACAGGGCGATGAAAAACGCTATTGGGTTTATGCCCATACAGCGCGAGATGCAGAACGGGAGCCAGTCACGTTGATGCTTAGCCAGAGCTTGGTGCATTACCGGGTTGATCAGGTGGGCGATACGCTGAAATTGCACGTTACGCCAGAGCACTTGCAATTAGGCGTCGGTTCTTCAGGTTTCTCTAGTATCGAGTCGCCACACGGTAATGACCGAATTCAACAGGTATTTTCGTCCGGTTTTGATCTTTCTTTGAATGGCAAAAGTGGGGAACTGACAGATTTTAAAGCCAAGAATACCGATCAATGGCAAACGTTCGTCGCTCAAGGTGGGCAAGTCTTAATCAACGGCCTGCAATCGACCATGAATACGCCGGGATTCCTTCAGTCGATTCCCGTAGAAGAGGGTAGCCAGATTGCGTTGCCGCATTTTCATGGTGAATCGGCCACGTTAACCGTTCAAAAAGTCACAGAGAAATCCTTGTTTGTCACTGTCTCTTCTCAATCCGAGGACGACGCAAAGACACAGCTTTATGGCCAACTTGAAATTAGCCGTGAAAACGGTTGGTTTGAAAAAGTGCTGCTTGTCATGAACGTGCCCGTCGAGGTGTTCGGTGCCACCAAGATGACGCAATTTGCGTTGGCAATGCACCCCGAAGAGGAACCAATAGGGACGTTCGCAGAGATCTTTTACAACGCCTACTATGACGATGAACGCTATTGGTTTGATATCCCGCCGTTGTCGGAGGGTAAGCAAGCCCCCGTCGTGCTTAACCTCGACGATGTATTGCCGTATGACCGCGGCATGATGTACGAAAATCACGAAGGGTTTCAGGTTGCTTTCGCCACAGATCTTACTGAAGACACGCAAATTGGTAAGATCGTATTTCGTGATGCAAGTGCTTCCTCCGGCGGTAAGCCAATCGACATTGCACTCGCCTTCCCACTCGATCAGCAGTTCCTTGATGAGCAAATGAATGTATCTGCAAACGTGATGCCGCTTGGTTGGAGCAAGCAAGAAGCGATAAAGGACATTGAAACAATCTCTGCGCGGGTTGATTACTATGACGTGTCGTCGAAGCGTCATAACGTGCAGTGGACACAAAGCGAAAAACAAACCTTTCAACTCGGTGACATCACACTGACGGCGACAAAGGTTGCGGATACGCAAAATGAGTACTTACTAGAGTACACCGACACCGAACACAGCCAGTTGGCATTGGACATTGGTGGCATGCAGGGGCAAATCAGTTTCCTGCAACCAGAGAGCCTTCCTCAGTGGTTTATGCCTAGTGCCAAACAAATGTTTAGCTATTTGGGAGACCCTGCGACGACAGAAAGAACGATCGCGGTGAAGCTTTCAGAGGCGCCGACAAACGTTACCTTCCTTGTGCATAGCCAAAGCAAAGACGTGAGTTTCTCGCGTGACGTGGTTTTCGTTGAGAAATCGTTGTTCTTGTCGAGTGCTGAAATGCCGCCAATGGATGTATCACCAGACTACGGCTACGTGGTTGTCGAATCAGACATCAAAAAACCAAGCCAAAACAACACAACATTTAGCTTTACCGGTGATTTGAGTTTGGAAACCGAGTCTGCTCAAAATGCGGCGGTTGCACTGCCTTATGAGTGGGAGAACGTGTGCCAATTCAGCATTGAGAATGCGCCTGAGATTAATGGCCACAAATTGGTCTGGAAACCGCAACCAATGACGAACAATGACGTCGCCGGTGCGCCATCCAAAATTGCGAAAAACTCGACGGCATATCAACTGATGACGCCAGATGGCATCAGACGCTATTTCTACGATTTAGAAGTCACGACACGCTTAGCATGTGAAGGAAAGCCATCGTGGGGGGATGTCGCGCTTACAACAAGCACTTTTCCTTGGTTGATTGACGTGAATACCGTGGAAGGCTTCGATAAAAATCAAACGCTTAAGCAGTTTGTCAGTCGCTATCGCATTTCCGACAAGTCAGGCCAACAACTCTTGCCGATTGATACCCACGGCAATGTATTTACCGTTGACGATAGACCCATTACAGAGGTTTTGTTTGATGATACGTATATCAAAATGTCCGGCAAAATATCCCGTGCTGAGTACTTCAAAATAGAAGGTGAGCCTTTAGAGAGAACCTTCGTGACGACTTTCCCACCGCTGAAAAAAGGATAAGAAGATGCAACGATTATTGGTTCGTTCGCTCGTCCTTGCGAGCATGTTCAGCGCGTTGACCGTTTGGGCTTCGCCAATTTGGCTTGATGACGATTGGAATATTGTTAAGTCAGAATCTCAAGCCAGCTACTATCTCCGCGAACCGCTGGTGGAGCGTGATGGTGTGTGGCCTGTCAGTGTCTATTTCCAAGGCGGTGAGATACTCAACTTTGAAGGTACGTTTAATAGTGGTGATATTTCCACGGGGAAATCCGTGGGTGAGTACAAGATCTATCATGACAACGGCAATTTGCTTTCTACAGGTAGCCGCAACGAAAAAGGTCAGTATGAAGGATTAACCCGTTTTTATGATGAAAACGGCGTGTTAACTGAAGAGGCTGAGTTTGTCGCGAGTAAAAGGCATGGCATAACCCGAACCTTTTACCCGAGCGGTCAGGTTGAAGAAGAGTACACCAATAAGAACGGCATTGTTGTCGGAGAAAACCTCTATTACTTCGAAGATGGCACGGTGTCGCACCGTTTTAACTATGTGGATGGTAAAACCGATGGCCGACAACTGTATTACTCCCGAAACGGCACGGTTAGCTACAGCGTTCATCACAAGATGGATAGGGTGCACGGCGAGTACACGAGCTACTACGAAAATGGGCAAGTTTCTCATCGCGTCAATTATGTGAATGATAAGCGAGAAGGCATCGGGTATTCCTACAGCGAGAATGGTTTTTTATACCTTGAAACCGCCTTCCGAAATGACAAAAAGCACGGTGTTGTTCGCGGGTGGTATGCAGAAGACAAATTGCGCTATGAAGAAAACTACGCGTACGGAAAGCAGCATGGCTCGGTGACGCACTACTATGCGTCTGGCAATTTGAAGCGCGTTAATTACCTTGTTAAAGGCATACAGGTTGGTTCACAGCGCAGTTATTTTGACCGGGTTGACGCGGTTCAAGAAGCGGCCAATATCAATAAAGATGGAGAGGTAACGGACAGAGTTCGTTTTAACGAAGAAGGTGCTAAAACCTACGAATACGTTGCGTCATTTAAGAACAAAAAACGCATTAGTGATGAAAAGGAGTATCGCAATTCGGTGCTTGTTTCACGCATCCAAGAAAACGAACACAAGAAATGGCAGCTAGAAGAGCGCTTTGACGAGGAAGGGAATCTGACGCGCCGGGAGGAAGAGGTAGCTGGTAAGCGTCATAACGTCTTTATCCAAATCGATGTCTTCACGGATAACGTGGAAACGACCCATTACAAGCACGGCGTTCGACATGGCAAATACTTTGTTGTTACGCCGGTGGGCGACACGATAGAAAGTGGCACCTACTACAACGGCAAAAAGAGCGGTTCGTGGGTATGGCACTTTGACGGAATTGTTCGCACCGAGAACTACAACCGTAAGGGTCAATTACATGGCGAGCTAACCTCGATTAATGCGGATGGCAGACAAACCGTGAGCGAGCAGTACCGCAATGGCCAACTACATGGCCTTACCGAAAATTACAGCGACGAAGGCGGGTTACTCGCTAAAGGTAACTATATTGACGGCAAGCGGGATGGCCAATGGCAACATCAAGAAGAGTATGAGTACGACGTTAGAATTTGGTCTGGTGAATATCAAGACGGAATTAAAGTCGGGAAATGGTTTGCGCGCTCCGGCGCAGGGTATGAAATGGGCCGCGAGCAATTCGATGAGTTAGGTCGAAAGCAAGGCGCATTCTACTATTTTGGCGAAAGTGGAAACCTGAAGCTCATCGTACGTTATGTCGATGACGAAAGGGACGGAAACACCGACAGCTACGGCACCGATGGCAAGATCTACTATTCAGAGATTTATAGCATGGGAAGCCTTGTGATGAGTGATGATAAAGGCTTATCTATATTCGGTGACAATAGTTAAAAATACCAAGGCACCCAAGGGTGCCTTGTTCTCTCAAACTCTCTGCCGCTCTACAACGCCAAAAGAGGAACTGATGCGTTACTTAACTCTGTTTGGACTCATGGTGAGTTCATTGTTCATGATGTCACCTGTTTTTGCCGAAAGCCTATTACTTGATAGCAAGTTCGCGTTGGTGTCTGACGATAAGAAAGCCACCTATTACATGAGAGAGCCTCTCACCGAGCAAAACGGAACCTGGCCTGCGGTTATTTATTACATTGACTACAACACGGCCTATTTTAAAGGAGCGTTTAACGCACCCGTGCCGGGGAAAGCAAATATCGTCGGTGATTTTGAGTACTACACATGGCAAGGCATCATTAAACGTAAGGGGCACCGAAACAGTGAAGGAAATCTGCATGGCGTGCAGCAGACTTATTCTTCTGGTGTTCTAAAGAAAGAGCAGCATTATGTAAATGGTGTATTGGAAGGGACGCAGAAGGTCTTCTATTCAAATGGTCATTTGTCTGAACAGTTTGAAATGCTGGATGGGAAAAAAACCGGAGAAAGCCTGCAGTATCGGGGAAATGGCTCCGTCATGACCCTGACAACGTGGCTCGATGATGAGATGCATGGACCCACGTTCAACTATTTTGAAAATGCCAATATTAACTATGAAATGAACTTCCAACATGGCAAGCGTCATGGAAAGTACAAAGCGTATTACTATGGTGGCCAGCTCAAGAGTGAAGGGCAATCTGCATTCAACAAATATGAAGGTGTTTTTCTTCGCTATGACGAAGCGGGGAACAAAATTGAACAGGAAAATTATAGAAATGGCGAGAAGCATGGGGAGACGCTCACCTGGCATGCCAACGGTCAGTTGTCTTCCAAACAGCACTTTGCCAATGGCGAATTAAACGGCGTTTCTAGCGAATATGATGAGTCTGGAAATACCACCCAGATTGTCAGTTATGTTAACGGGAAAAATGTGGGTGAGCAGCGCGTGTTTCACGAGCAAAGTGATGTTGTTCAAGCCATTTATGAGTACAACGCTGACAGTCGCTTGATTGCGAAAAAAGAGTTTAATCAACGTGGCGAGAAAGTGTTCGCACTTTCCATCAGCTTTGATGAAAACCAGAACCGAATCAGTGATGAATACAGATATAAAGACGGTAAGGTTGTTTCAAGGGAACAAGAAGATGAAAGCAAAGCGTGGAGACTCTCTGAATCCTTTGTTGAGGGTGAGTTAACTCATCGCACTGAAACAGTCGATGGGAAATACCACAATTTGTATCTCACGCAATTGGTCGACCATAAGGCGAAGTCGCAACACTATAAACATGGTGTTCCTCATGGCAAATTTGCTCTTACGCAGTTTGGTGAAATCATCGAGCAGGGTGAGTATTTTGAAGGCGTAGAATACGGCTACTGGGAACGTAATTGGGACGGTAAACGCACCATCAACTACAACAAGAAAGGGGAATACCATGGTGAAGTGAAAAAATACTTCCGCTATGGTGGGTTGGAGAAATTGGAAACCTATTCCAACGGCATTCAGCATGGGCCTTTTGAATTGTACGATGATGACGGAACGCTTTGGTCGAAAGGTAACTTCGTCGATGGCAAAGAAGAGGGCGAATGGCAGACCATTCTTCCTGAAACAAGCAAAACCGTAATGTGGACGGGCAGCTTCCGCGCAGGCGAAAAAGTGGGTAAATGGGTCGGCAAGTACTCTGATGGGAGTTCTGCGGGAGAAATGCAGTTCGACGATTGATGCCTAACACGAAAAAAGCACCCTAAGGTGCTTTTTTTTGATATCGACGATTTTCAATATTCGATGGTGTGAACCACTTTTTGCAGTAGCCCGACCAACTGCGCTTGTTCGCTGTCATCCAATGATGCTAACAGTACGGCGTTAATGTCGACAGGCAAATGAGCAACGTGAGGTTGCAAGTCTTTGCCTTTCTGCGTCAGGAAAATGCGGTAGTTGCGGCGACTGTCTGGGTCGGCGCGACGCTCAACCAATTCGAGTTTTTCGAGTTTGTCGAGCGTGCGGGTCGTTGTCGAGCTTTCGACTTTGGCTTTTTGCGCAATCTGGCGTTGCGTAACGCCTTCTTCTTCCCAAAGGCACATCATTGTGGGCCAAAGTGCGACGGTCAAACCGTGTTTTTTCAGCTCGGCATCCAAATGTTTTTCTGCCTGACCTGCCACCACGTTAATTAGCCAGCCAAAGCTAGTTTGGCGATCAAATTCGCTCACTGTCATTCTCTTTTTGCTTATAGGTTCAGCAGCACGCGCATTGCGCCGCCGACAATGCCCAACAGTATAACAGCACGAATATTTGATCTGAAAATGATACCCGCGCTATCGATCAATGATGCCTGCTTTCCGGTAACCATCGCTTTTACCAAGGGTTTCCCTTTCATTTTGTAAATCACGATAGCTGCTACATGGAAAACGACGCTAGCAACCAGCGCGTAGGCAAGCAAAATGTGAAGTGAAACCAGCAAGTCGATGTCGTAGAGGATGCTGTCATCGTGAAGAAGTGGGTCGAAAAAGCCCGCCAGAGACATGCCAATAAAACACTGAGCAACGAGTAGGCTGAGCATCAAGGTTACCATCCAACCGCCGGCGGGGTTGTGACCGACACCATGATGAGCATGTTCCCCTTTTAGGTAGCGAATAACCGTGCTGGGTGAGCGAACGAATTGTTTAAATCGGCTCGTTTCGCTGCCCGCGATGCCCCATGTGATTCGCCAGACAACAAGACACGCAAGCCCGATGCCGAACAATTCATGCGGGCCGTTTCCACTAAATCCGCTTATCGCTAATAACGTAAAAAGGGCGGCTTGTAGCCAGTGATATACGCGGGTAGGGAGATCCCAAATCTTCATCACGCTTTCTCTACTAAAAATGCATTGACGTTAATTTACATTGCAATTGTTGCGTAGGCAATAGTTGTTGTGTAAATTGTATCTCAACAGGAAGCGGGGGAGAGAGCAACGTCAGGTTGCTGAGCGGAATGTGAGCAATATGAAAGCATGAATACAGACGTGACTCCACCCTAATTCATAACAAAGATGAAACAGAATATTTCCAGATGAGACCGATAGCAGAATGAATATCACGATGAAAAACCTATCTTTTATGTCACTAGGTGTTGTGGCGTCTCTGTTAATTGGCAGTGCTAACGCGACGGATTTCTCATCGCAGGTTGAAGTGCGTCAGAGTGCATTCTTGTCGATGGCAGACAACCTTAGAACCATGAAAAAACTTGAAGATGGTCGCGACAGTGACTGGGAGAAAATCAAAACGCTGGCGTTAGAAAACGCAAAGATTATGGTGGAGTTACCCACTATGTTCCCGGAAGGCAGCGTGGAAGGGAGCAAAAGCAAAGCCTCAGTGTGGAGTAAGTGGGACAAGTTTGAATCTGGCCTTCATTCACTTGAGCAAAATTATGAAGCCATGGTGATTGCCGCCAATGAGCAAGATCCTAAGGCATTAACATCGGCGATAAAAAGTGCCGACCGTAGCTGCAAGAGTTGTCACCGTAGCTTTAAAGCGAAATGGTAATAGAGGATAGCCCAGTGAAACGACAAGTATTGGTGAATATTCACCGTGGTGCGGGCGCATTAGCGTTGCTGACCATTATCAGCTTTTTTAGCTCAACGGTGATTGCCAAATTGTTTGGAACCGTCGATCAAGTGACGACCGTCAAAGCGGTCATCGCATCGCTTTTACCTGTCATGATGATGTTCATGATGATAACGGGTGCAACGGGTAAAAAGTTATATCCAAACAAAGGGAAAGGCGTTATTGGCGCGAAACAGTTGCGCATGAGAATAGCGTCGATGACGGGTTTGCTCGTGATGGTACCTGCTGCCGTTTACTTGTATTTCAAATCCGAAGCCGGTGAATTTGATGCCTTCTTCTGGTCTGTACAAGCTTTGGAGCTGGTGGGCGGTGCGGTGAACCTCACTATGATTAGCCTAAATATTCGCGACGGCTTATCGCTAAAGAAAAGTAAGAAAGTACGCAGCGAACAACCTGCGTAATAACACCCATGCTCACAGGGTATGTGACCAACATGACGTTAACAAAAGACCGCATGAATGGTGATTAACATCACTAATCTGTTGCATTGAATCATTACCATACATTGTTAGTGTGATCATGATCATCTTAATAAATGCTATTCTCTCATAGTATGCCTACTTGATTTTGAGTGAGGCTAAAACCAGTTGCGAAGAGTTCGCAGTCAGGCTTTAGAAATAGTATGAGTACATTGGTCGCGATTTCGTTAACAACCGGTATTTTGTCAGGTCTATGGGGGTGGATTGCCATCTCTTTCGGCTTATTGTCATGGGCCGGCTTCTTGGGCTGCACCAGCTACTTTGCATCGCCAACGGGTGGCGTAAAAGGACTAGCAGGTAGCCTATTGACCAACATGACTGGCGTATTCTGGGCGATGGTGATTATTGAAAGCTCGACCTTTGCAGGGTTAGAGATTTTAGGTTACGTGATCACGGCTATTGTTGCTTTCCTTATGTGCATTCAAGCGAAACAAGCCTGGCTGGGGTATATTCCGGGCACCTTTATCGGTTGCTGTGCGACATTCGCAGCGGGTGGCGATTGGCAACTTGTCGTGCCGTCTTTGCTACTTGGTGGCGTGTTTGGTTACTTGATGAAAGCGACAGGACTTTGGCTTCACAATAAATCGAACTCATCAGAAGATGTGGATGCTCAGGATTCAAAGCAAGTGAAGGCGTAATCTAACGTCACGTAAACACACAAAGCTAATCAACCCTTGCTCAAATGATGCACCCTCCCACGCAGGCTAGGAGGGTGGTCTGTTACTGCTATTCAGACAATTCAGTTGCTGTATCAACAAAAATACCCTGAATGTCTTTCGCCTCACGCTCTGTTTGGCCGCCGTGTTTCAAAAACGCAGCGATGATGTTCGCCGTTTTTTGTTCTTTGGCGCGTTCCAAGAAGTAACGCAATTCCAGTTCTGCACCTGCATCTTCATCGACAATCGAGGTATGAATGATGTCTTTGTACATCACAATGTCACGGACTTCGAGCGATGCGATAACCGTTAATACGGTTTCCAGAAACGTATCCATTTCAGCTTTTGGCACGAACTGAGTAATGATATTGCGTGCTTCCGCTTCTTGAGCCGTAAAGTCATTGCCAAGCAGCAATGCCTGAAGCGCTTTGTTTTTACCCATTCTGCGTGCAAATTGGACTGCTCCTTGTCCACCTGTTGGAATATTCACGTGAATTTCAGGTTGAGCAAACGCCGCATTTTCTGTGCCATACGCCAGGTCACATGCCATCACAAACTCATTACCGCCGCCACGTGCCACGCCATCAACCACGGCGATAGAGACTTGTTTCATCGCTTTGATGTTCGCAATCATGTGATTGAATTCGATAGAGGCAGATTGACCGCCTTGCGTGCCATTAATTACGTTCAAGTCCAAATGTGCGAGGAAGAACGATTCGTGCGCAGATTTGAATACCACCACTTTCGTGTCGCGGTCATCTTCCAGTGATAACACAAATGCATTGATTTCATTAATCAGATCGATGGTCAACACATTCACTGGTGCGTTGTTGATAGTGACGGTTGCAATGCCATTGTTCTTTTTGATGTTGAGCTTTGTCATAGCCATTTCCTCTGAATGTTAGGGAGAAGCGCGTTTGCGTTTCATGTAGCTACTTTAAAACTGTGATAGGGTAAGAAAAATAATCATATTGGCATCACATTGGTGCTCAAATGGCAACAAAGGGTGTTTATGGATTTTCCTAGTCGTCTTCTCCTGCTGTTAGAAGTGGTTGAGCTGGGCTCCTTTACCAAAGTGTCAGAGCAGAAAAATGTCGATCGCTCTGTGATTTCAAAACACATTTCGCGGCTAGAAGATGAGCTAGGGGTTCGTCTGTTGAACCGAACGACACGCTCCTTGTCATTAACGGCAGCGGGCAATGAAATGGTGAATCAAGCGCGACAGCTTCGCTCACTTCTGAATGAAACGGAACGATTGGCGCAAAACTACCATGCTGAACCTCGCGGGCTTCTTCGCATCACAAGCTCTTCAATGTTCGGGCGGCAATACGTTCAGGACGCAATTTCTGTTTTTCAACAATCCTACCCTGAGGTCGATTTTGAACTGCGGCTTGAAGATCGTGTCGTGGATATGGTGAAAGAAGGGTTCGACATTGGTTTTCGCATTGGGAAGCCAAAGAACTCTAGTTTGATAACGAGAAAGATTGCGCGAAGCCGCGTGCTGATTGTTGCGACACCGTCGTTTATTGAAAAACATGGCGAGGTGACAACGCTAGCGCAATTGGAATCGCTACCCGCGACGATTTATACCGGACCGGGGTTGATGATTGACAAGTTTGGGTACCGAGATGCAGAAGGGCAGCGACAGCATTTCCAACTGAATGGCAGTTATAAGGTTAATGATGTGGAAATGGTAGTGAAAAGTGTCGTTGCTGGTAACACCTTGGGCGTTGTAACAGCTCAAATGATCCAAAACGAAATTTTAGAAGGAAAGCTGGTGCCAATCATGACGCACCTTGAGCTTGAAGATTTCGGCACGTTTTACGCTGTTTACCCTCACAGAGATGCGCCAATAAAAACCAAGCTTTTTATCGACACATTGAAAGCGGTTGTCGGAGAAGAAACGCCAATATGGGAGAAGAACATCCCTGAGTTTGAATTGCTTTATCAAGGCTAATTTGATGTGCTCAAATACCTATTTGAGCACAATCTGCCATTGGGTTTCACTTTGCCGTTAAGTTAGTCACCATCTTCTCCAGTACATTTTGGAACACCTTCATTTCTTCCTCTGAAACATCGCTGGTCATCTGCTGCCACATCTTTTTATCGATGCCAGAGATCTTACCGAGAATTGCCTGACCACCTTCCGTAACCCGCAAACACTGGCTGCGTTTGTCTACAGGGTTAGGTTCCTTCGCAACCAAGTCTGCGTTTATCAATGTGCTCAGAAGGCGGGTAACTTGCGCCTTATCTCTGTCTAAGGCGTTTGCAATATCTATGGCGGTACAGTGTGGTTTGTGCGCAATGATCTTCAACACTCGCACGTTCATCGGGGCGATGCCCAAATCCAAATTCTCAATACTTTCTTGGACGTTACGCTTCAAGCTATGAACCAATTTGAACAGTGTGTCTGGTGCTTTAGTGGCAGACATATACGATGACCCTTTCGGAATATGGTTGACAACATCAACTAAATAATTATAGTTGATATTGTCAACTTAATTGGAGGCGGTTGCAAGCCTGAAAGATGAGCCTGTCGTTGGGTTGAATTTACTTGCAATAGCTGAACCCAAATATCAATGAGGTAAACCCTATGATCCCGAAGATTCAAAGAGAAAAGCAGTATCGCATTACGATTGAGGAAGTCGGCGTTGAACAGGGCGAGAGACTGCAATTTGACTATCAAGACCGTGAAAACGTGTTCAAGATTGTTGAAAAGCTCAAGCAGGGAAGTGGTTTAGAAGCGGAAACTGCAACGAGAGTCGGTGTCGCGCTGCGTTTGCTGGGGCCGGTGATGATGCACAACCGTAAGCATCCGCTGTTTTCAGATTTCATGCCGCACTTTAAAACGTTCATGACGACCCTGAAGAGAACCGTAAAAACTGGGACTGCAAGCTGAGCCTAAAACGCATCACGATTATCGATTTTTTATCTGATCGGTTTCTTTAACAGCCCTAGCGTGTAGAGTGTTACTCATTGATCTTTTTGGCCCGAAAGGGTTTTGAGCGCGAGATGATTAGCAACTTTGGAAAAGTAATGACTAAGCGACCTCGATAGGATCGTTACTGAATCATTTGTGAAGGACAAACAATGAGTAATGATCTGAATGCCGAGAGAATGAAGCACGTGCTGCATTTTATCGAGCGTAACTTGGATGAAGACATCGACTGCAATCAGATGGCGGAAATTGCCTTTTATTCGAGGTTCCATTTTCATCGACTTTTTCAAGCCTATGCAGGAGAAAGTGTTTACGCATTTCGTAAACGCCTACTGCTTGAGCGAGCAGTGAAGCACCTTCAGTTTACCCGCGATAGTATTTCAGACATTGCGTATAAGTGCGGATACGAAAACCAAGCCTCGTTTAACAAAGCGTTCCGTAAACAGTTTTTGATGAGTCCGAGTGACGTCCGAAAACAAATGATTTCAATCAATCGACCGATGGATTGCCCATTACCGGAAAGGATAGAAATCATGACGCCAGAAATTGTTGAACTAAACGATGTACCCGTGATAAGTGCCCGAGGAAGCGGCGAGTATTCAAGTGCCGCCTCCGAAGCGTGGGGGAAACTCATGGGATTTGCGTACAAGAACAGGCTGATGAATAAAGAGGTCAGACTGTTTGGCGTATCTTACGACGACCCAGATATGACAGACCCTGAACGCATTCGCTACGATGCCTGTCTGGATATCGACACTGATGTATCAAGCGATGTAGACGTACGAAAGCAGGTCATTTCAGGCGGGAAGTACGCCAAGTTTCTCCATAAAGGTGCGCACGAAAACTTTGCCGCTACCTACACCTACATTTTCAAAGAGTGGCTACCGAACAGTGGTTATCAACTCAGGGATGTTCCGTGCTTTGATATCTATCTCAATCGCGACCCACGAAGAACCAAGCCAGAAAACCTCAGAACCGAAATATACATTCCCATCGTTTAGCTTTCGCTAACGCTCAAATCTGACAGACAAAAATAGCACCGAGGCAGGTGCTATTTTTGTGACTATTGGACGAGCGCACCCTTTGATGACTCTATTAAATCGCTGTAGTTAATAGACTTCTCTGAAAAGTTTGGAAATCCTAAGCCCCGTGTATGCTGGAGGTGTCAGCTTCAAATATAGGTTAACCACATGCTATTTACCGTCGTTAGTACCATTCTTGCCTTTTCCGTCATGGCCGTATTAGTTAGCCCGAATGCACCTGTTTGGCTGCAATGGATGTCGTGGGGTTATGTTCTGGTCTGGATAGCGATTGGGCAGTTTGCGATTAACGCAGACAAAGTCTGGAAGTGTGCAGATCGCAAAGAAGCGGAGTTACGTGCAAGGCTTAAAAGGTGAGGGTAGGGCTGGTTATGGAGTTTGCTCCATTTCGTGTAATGCGGCTCTGTTCTGACACGTTTTGCCCCAAACCGTTCCAGTCCCATTTCTATTTAGTGAGACATCGTTACCTAATGCTAGCTAAGTGCATATAAGAAGTTGTCGTTTTTATTCAATCTCTCATTAAGAGCAAGAACTATGATGTGTAACATCGAAAAGCAAGGCTCTTTTGTAAAGTCGTTGCATAGCAAGCAGGATAGAAACGATGTTAAACATTAAACCAATCGACAACCTAGAACAGATTCATTCCTTAAAACAAGCGTACTTTGCTCAGTCTACCGCTCCCTTAGATGGTATGTGGCATTTCGGTTTCGCACCAATGGCGACTCACTACGGGTTCTATGAACAAGATGCTCTTGTCGGGTACTGCTGTATCAACGGCGATGGTTACATGCTGCAATTTTTCCTATCCACCGTGGCGAACAGTGATCAAAAAGATCTATTTACGCTAATTGCTGATGGTAACAGCTCTGTCATAGGTGACGTTAAAGGCGCTTTTGTAAGTACGGCTGAGCCTCAATATCTATCGCTGTGCATGGATAACTCTTCACAGTTTGCAGTCAATGCTTTGATGTATCAGCAGATGGAAAAAAGCGATGAAAACACTCAATTTGACCTTTTTCTACAGCAAGCATCCACTGAAAAACTGGAGCAATTTGTTGAATTTGCTGTGGCTAATATCGGAGCGCCGAAAGAGTGGCTAACTGGTTATTACAGCAACCTAATCAACCGCAAAGAGCTGTTTGGTTACTGGCAGGAAGACGAGTTACTTGCCGCAGGTGAATGTCGCTTATTTGACGAATTTCAAAAGGAATATGCCGATCTAGGCATGATTGTTGCTCAATCACAACGTGGGAAAGGCATGGCTACTCAAGTGCTTCACTGGCTTGTAAATAACGCCAATGAACGTAACTTAACGCCAATTTGTTCTACCGAAAGCAGCAATGTGGGCGCACAAAAAGTAATTAAGCGAGCGGGTCTTACAGCAGCCAATCGAATTGTACAGATTGAGTTCAAGCAATAAACACGGGTGACAAATTATTTCTGTCTCTGCTTGGCTGTCTTATAATGGACAGCCCTACTAATTTTTAGGAATTACGGATGCTCCATTGGTTGTTATCACCACAAGATCCAACAGTCGCTAAATATGTTCAATGTTATTGGCTGATAGAAAAGCAACCAAATGCTGAGAGCTACGCATTTCCTAAGCTGAATCCTGATCCTTGTACTCACTTAATTATTTCGCCCCCAAATCAACCCTATAGTTATGATTTCAATGGGGGCGCTTCGACTGGATCAGGCAGTCATTGGCTCTACCCTCATCAACAGACTATTGCACTGGATCATACTAATCCGTTCGTTCATCTTGGGATTAAATTCCACACTGGTGCCTTGTATAGCTTGCCTCAATTTTCTCAGCAAACATCACGGTTAGAGCAGTCCACACTACTCGATCAGGTTGAAGATATAGCAAAGGATAATGGGCTGGATCATTTATTAAATTTAGATGATGAGTTACTCACGCTTGCTCGAAGTAATCCGAAAAGATGTGCCAAGCAGCTCGATAAGAGATTAGCACCTTGGCTCAAACAGTGTATTGAAGATAAGCATAGCGAACTGACTAGGCAAGCTTTAGAGCATCTTGATAGTAAGTCCATTTCCGATTTGGGAGCGCAGCTTTTTTGCTCACAGCGAACGTTAGAGAGAAGTTTTCAAAGAGTGACAGGAATGACACTAAAGCAGTGCCAATCAATGAATCGATTAGAGGCAATGCTAGAGTATCTTTACCAGCGAGATTCAGACGCACTCGATTGGGTAGATGTAGCATTTCGATTTGGATTCAGTGACCAACCCCATTTAATCCGCTACCTAAAAAAGCAGTTGGGATTAACGCCTAAAGCTTACGAAAAGGAACGGGGGTTAACAATTGATGTTTATGGTGGTGTCACTTCAAACATCAATTAAGACTGTCGGAAATGTTCAATCTTAAAACCGCTGACTTAGAGACAATAGCAGACATTACCACATAATTTATCAACGGAATTTCGCAATGATTAGAAAACTCAAACCAGAAGATATTGAGCGCATTTTAACGGTTTGGCTTAATGCATCCATCAAGGCTCACGATTTTGTATCAGCAGAGTTCTGGAAGTCACAAGTTTCCAATATGCGTGATATCTACATCCCTGCATCTGAGACCTATGTGTATGAAAACAATGGTGGGATTGTAGGGTTCTACTCGCTATACGAAGATATGTTAGCGGCAATCTTTGTTGCACCTGAGTATCAAGGTAAAGGGATTGGCAAAGAGTTAATCGCTCGTGTTAAGTCTCAAAGAAATGCGCTGACTCTTTCTGTCTATAAAGCCAATCAAGCAAGCTATCAGTTCTATCTAAAGCAAGGGTTTAGCGCCACCAGTGAGCAGTTGGATGAGCATACGGGACATTCTGAGTACACGATGAAGTGGGAGCGATAAAAGTCGCTGGAATGGTTAGCTCACCTCTGAAGTGATCCTTGGTCTATCGCAAAAAGTGATCAGCAAGCAACTACGTAAACCACGTTGCTCACACACCAGTAGATAAAGTATTTGAGAAATTTGCTTGGTCAAAAAAATAGTCCCACGAGCTAGATGTCATCGTGCGAACAACTAAGTTCGCTCTTTTTTCATAAAACTTCATGTTTAGATGTCTGTTAACAACAGTACAACGAGGGAGCATCAGCATATGGAGTGCAAGAAAACGGGTGTAAAAAAGCCTTTTAGATTAGAGGAAATTTGGCGGATTAGGACTCGCTTAGAGCTCAGTAATAATCTGATGGAACTATCTCTTCTTAACCTTGCAATCGATAGCAAGCTACGTTCAAGCGACCTCTTATCATTAACGGTGTCAGATGTTTCATCTAACTTCTTAGTATTCAACCGTGTCCAATATGTTCAGAAAAAGACTGGCAATGACGTTCAGTTTGAAATCACTCAGAGAACACAGCAAACGCTGAGTCATTGGATTAAAGACCAAGAGCTTCAACCTAAAGACTACCTTTTTCCAAGCCCACGAAAGCCCCATCAATCTCTAAGCTACTCATATTACCGTCGAATCATTCGGAGTTGGGCACTTGCTTTAGGTCATAACCCTGATCTATATGGAACCCACTCACTGCGCCGAACCAAAGCAACACTGATTTATCAGAAGACCAAAAATATTCGAGCGATCCAGCTCTTGCTTGGTCACACCAAAATCGAAAACACCATCAAATATTTGGGTGTTGAGTTAGAGGATGCTCTCCGTTTATCCGAAGATATTGAGAGCTGATTGATAAGGTTTGATTGCCAAATATTGATAAATTAGAGCTTTTATACTGGCTCGTTTCTGTCCAAAAACCATTTACCAACACAAGCAACCCCCAAAGAAAAATAGCACCCAACAGATGCTATTTTTCACTTCCTCACAGCGCGTCAACTCAACCCCTCAACCGCTACTTTAATCCTTCTCAACGCTTCATCCAGCGTTTTTCGGGTACAGCCGAAATTCAATCTGACAAACTTGCGGTTTCCGAAATCTAGGCCGGGTGAAAGTCCGACGCCAGCCTCTTCAAAAAAGCGGTGTGGGTTGTCTACGGGCAGTTCGCTGCAGTCAATCCACGCAAGATAGGTAGCTTCAATGTGCTCAAGCTTTAAGTAAGGCAGCGCGTTGATTTCACGCATCAGCAGATCGCGGTGTCCTGCAAGGTAGCAAAGTTGTTCTTGTAGCCACGCTTCGCCATCTTTGTACGCGGCTTCTGCGGCGGTGAAAGCTAATACATTAACGCCGGGGACAATGCCACGCTTCACTTTCTTAAAACGCTGGCGAATTTTGGCGTTCGGAATAATCGCAATCGATGCGCCAAGGCCAGCAATGTTGAAGGTCTTGCTGGGAGCCATCAAGGTCACGCTGCGCTGTGCCGTGCGTTCATTGATACTGGCAAACGGAATGTGTTTCAGGTGACCGTCTAAAATCAGGTCGCAATGGATTTCGTCTGAACACACCAGCAAGTCATGCTTTTCTGCAAAGGCGAGCGTTTCTTCCAATTCTTCTTTTCGGTAAACCGTGCCGCCGGGGTTGAGCGGGTTACACATTTGCAGCAGTCCGCCTTTTCTGGTGAGTTGCTTTTCGGCTTCTTTAAGATCAGGCAGCCAACGGCCGTTTCTCAGCACCACAGGGGCTTTAACCAGCGGTCTTTCAGCAAACTTGGCAGAGGAAATAAACGGCGGATAGATTGGGCTGGGGCTGATGATGGTTTGGCCTTCATCACTCAGGGCGCGCGCCGCGACATTCAGTCCACAAACCAGCCCTGAGAGGTATACCACCCATTCAGGTTCAATGTGCCAGTTATAGCGGTCGGCCATGCGCTTAACAAAGATCTCAGTCAGGGAGTCAGATGCGTGGGAGTAGCCAAATACGCCATGCGCGACGCGTTCTTGTAGCGCGTTAATCACAGCGGGTGGAGACTGAAAATCGCTGTCTGCTACCCACATTGGCAGAATGTCAGTGCCTTTGTATTTGTCCCACTTGTCGCTACAACTTGCTGTGCGGTCTACGTCCTTATCGAAATCAAACTGACCTGAGTCTGCCATGCTGCTTTCCTTGTTCGTTGATATAAAATGAGCTTACAGAAAGAAAAGGGCAGGGGTAAAGGGGGAAATGAAAGAGGATGAGGTTTCGTGAAACCGGAAAACAAAAAATCGGGCCGAAGCCCGATTTTCTAATTTTTATGTCCCGGCGTATGGGTACCGTGGAAGTGTTTGGACACGTAAGCGACACGATCGGCTGGCGTGGTCGGTGTTGCTGTTTCGCCCAGTGCTTCGATATGACGAAGCCTTGGCAGCAACCCACAGCCGTTAGCGATTTGAATCGCCAAACCCGGTCTAGCGTTAAGCTCCAGCACCATTGGGCCTTGCACTTTATCAAGTACCATATCGGTACCCAGATAGCCTAATCCTGTCATTTCCCATGCACTTGCTGCCAGTGTTAGCAGTAACTCCCAGTGGGGAACGACTAATTCATTGAGCAGTCGACCTGTATCAGGATGATGCTCTATGGGGCGGTTAAATTGCACAGCGCGCAGTGCTTTACCCGTTGCGATGTCGATGCCTACACCGACAGCACCTTGATGAAGGTTAGCTTTACCGTCTGACGCAGATGTCGACAAACGCATCATCGCCATGACAGGGTAACCTTTGAACACGATAACACGAATATCAGGCACACCTTCGTAGCTGAAGCCGTCGAACACGTCATCGAATTGAATGAGGTTTTCCACCACAGCCACGTCGTTTTTACCACCGAGCGAGAACAAACCCGCTAGTGTGTTGGTGATGTGACGCTCGACTTCCTGCTTGCTGACCTCGGACCCTGATGGCTTTTTATAAACGCCATCTTTGTTTGAGGTCACCACCAGTATGCCTTTACCGCCCGAGCCCTGAGCAGGCTTTATTACAAAGCCCGGCCAGTCTTTTACCATCTCGTGGATTGAAGGCACACTGTGTTGCTCGCTAAGAACGCCAATCAACTCAGGCACGGTTGCCCCAGCCTGTTGTGCGATACGCTTGGTTTTAAGCTTGTTATCGACCAAGGGGAACAGTTTGCGGTTGTTGTAGCGGCCAATATAGCTGATATTACGGCGGTTCATGCCCATAATACCGGCGCGGCTTAGCTTAAAGGGTGAAGTGTACTTTTCTAGAAAACTAAACATAGGTTTAGTCCTTCACCAGCGGTTTAAAGCGCTTAAGCTCGCTCAGGCGGTAACCTGTGTAGTTACCGAGCATCAGGATCACAGCCAGAATCACTAGCTGAATACCGATGAAGTTGAACGTGATGTGGCGAACCAGTTCGTTGGTCATCGCAAGGTAAACCAGTACGGCGGTCAGCAGTGAACCACCACCTTGTACGATAACTTCCTTCGCGCCTTCCTCTTCCCAAAGAATCGACATACGCTCGATGGTCCAAGACAGAATGATCATTGGGAAGAAGGTAATGGATAAGCCTTCTACCAAGCCAATCTTAAAGGCCACCACGGTAAATACCGAGATGATCATGATAACCGTGATGATAACCGCCGATATTCGCGCCACGAGAAGCAAGTTAAGCCGCGACAGGTAACTTCGAATAATCAGGCCTGTACCGACGATCAGCAAGAAGCCGACAATGCCCGGCACGAGTTGGGTTTGTACGAAAGCGACTGCAATCAATACTGGCATAAAGGTGCCCGAGGTTTTCAGACCCACCAACACACGCAGAAGGACCACTATCAGAGCACCGATTGGCACAAGCATGATGGTTTTAAACATCGCCTGTTCTTCGATTGGCAAACTGTGAATGGAGAAGTTCAGCAGGCTTTCCGCTTGGATTTTCTCGTTGGTTGCCTGTTGAGGGCTAATGTCCTGAGAAATAATCGAGAAGCTGACTTGGCTATTGGTACCGCCCATCACTTCCAGCAGTGGCATGCCTTTTTCGTTCCAAAGCAGCAGGTTATCAGGTGAGCCTTCTGCGCCAGTTTCGATGTTGAATAACTGCCAATTGGTGTTGTTCCAAATCTCGACCATCGGAATGATGTTTTGGCGACGGCGACCGTCTTCTAACTGAAGTGCGCCAACAACGCGACCATGAATACCTTCCAGCGAGAGAATGGCAACAATCGCGTTTGCTTTGCTCATCTCTTTGGTAATGAGTGCTGCGTTCTGGCTGTCTTTGTCGTTGAACTGCTTGATCAGCTCGCGCGTTAGTGTTGCGTTATCCGCGGAACGCGCTCTCGCTTGATCCAGCATGGCGTCGGCAGCGGTTTTGATGGGGCCATCAAGCGCAACGGGCGTGACTGCACCCAGCGGTGGTTCGGTTGGCACGTTAGCATTTTCATCAACCAGCATTTGGTTTTTGAAATACAGGATTTGTTGGCCAAACGCTTCGCGTTTTGTCCATTCCGCACGACGCCCATTGTCAGTATTTACCAATGCAAAACCGTAGCCCGGAGAGCTGGTGTTTTCATTGATCAAGGTAAAACCTTGTTGGGTGTCAGGGGTAGCTAAAGAAACCTTAACCGGTTCACCCTTAGCGTCAAATTCAACACGGGCTTCCACTTCCCATACTTGATGTTTCTGTCCTGCTGTCCATGGCACACCGTACACATCGTGACGGTAGATGCTCATGCCCATTCCCACGATGATCAGCAGACTGATGAGTAGATAAAAGGGGATGCGTGAAGTCATTTTTTCCTCATTGCTCGCACAGTCAACCGTGCGTTATTTCTGTTCAGCGGCAAACTTTGGATGAATGTATGACTGACTAACGTCAACCACGGCGATGTCTTTAAAAAACTCGCGTCCCAGCAGCACAGGGAATTCCATTTGAGAGCGGTCGGCCAATGTGAACTGGGTTTTCTCATGGAGTTCACCAAGACGAATACGGAGTTCGACAACAGGGCGGCGTTCTAGTTCTTCAGCCGATGCCTGACGGATTTTCACCCAGCGTCTTACTGGGGCTTCAATGGTTGCCACAGGCAATGCAGCTTCGTTGTTTTCTTTATTCGGTTCGGTGTGAGCCAGTTTAAAGCTGACCCAGGTTTTTCCGTCACGCTCGAATTCTTGAATGTCAGTGGCGTTCAGTGAAGACGTGGTTGCTCCGGTGTCTACGCGCGCTTTGTAGTTTGAATTCGCGGCGTCAATCCACACCCATTCTGTTTCGCCAAGAATCGCTTTGTTTTGCGCTTGTGGCACTGGGATCTCTCTGTCCACGTACACCACTTTTGGCTCTGGCTCGTTAGCCACTTGGCGTGCTTGGGTGTTGCTGACCACTTTTAGTGTGTCGGACATATCCGCAACTTGTTGTTCCAATGTTGCTATTCGTGATTGTTGCGTGGAGAGGTTGTCGTTAAGCGCGACATAGTCGGTCTTAAGATTGGTTTCTATGTTGTTGATTGCGTCCAAGGTTTGCTGGTGTTGTTCTTGTGATGTCAGGCTACAGCCAGAAAGAACGGCAGAGAATAGAATCAGCAATCCGCTGCGAGTTAGCATATGGAGCTCCGTGCTGAGAGATTAAGGAATTGAATTTAGGGAGTTTAGTTTATCTTGAAAAAAAGGGTGCGAGAAGCACCCAATGTCATAGGTTAGTCAGGATTTCGCGCAACCAAAATGGCGCGCTTAGGTGCTGGGTAACCTTCAATCGTTTTTGACAGATCGTTTGGATCAAGATAGTCCGGTAACGAGTTGTGCGTCATCCAACCGGTGGTGCGCTGTTCGTCTGCTGTGGTGACACATTCATCCACAATTCGTACGTCTACAAAGCCGATTTTTTCCAGCCACACTTTCAGTGCTTTTGCAGAAGGGAAGAAGTACACATTGTGCATTTGCGCGTAGCGGTTGAATGGCACAAGTACTGCGTTTTCGTCACCATCGATAACCAGTGTTTCTAGTACCAATTCACCGTTTTTCACCAACTGATTTTTCAGTTGAATCAAATGGTCAAGTGGCGAGCGGCGGTGGTAAAGAACACCCATGCTGAAGACGGTGTCGAAGGCTTTCAGTTCAGGCAGTTTCTCAATGCCCAAAGGCAGCAAATGGGCACGTTGGTCGTTGCCCATTAGGCGGCGAATCGCTTCAAACTGAACCAAGAATAATTCAGACGGGTCGATACCGACTGTCAGCTCCGCACCTTCACCCAGCATGCGCCACATGTGATAGCCATTGCCACAGCCTACATCTAGCACGTAACGGCCTTTCAGTGGTGAGATGTGCGGCAGAACGCGATCCCATTTCCAGTCTGAGCGCCATTCGGTATCAATGTGAATGCCATGAACATGGTATGGGCCTTTGCGCCAAGGGTGGAAAGAACGCAGCAGGCTTTCATATTTTGCGCGAAGACCTTCTGGCAATTCGTTGTCCGTACCAATGGTGACGCTGTCTTTAATGTCGAACGTTGACGGTGCATCGGTTGGGATTTTTTTAAGCACACGCATCCACTTCGGCAAGTCGCCGTGTGGTTGGTTTTGCCACTCGGTCAACTGCGCTGGCAAGATGTTCAGCCAGTTTTGAAGACGGTTCTTGGCGATCAGTTGGTAAAAATCTGAAAAATCGAACATGGATATTCTTTCTATTTATGTCGATGTATCTACGAGGCCGTGACACACCGACGTTCAACATTATTTGATGGCGAACATGGAACCAAAGTTAAAGCACTGGAACCACACAGCGGTGCTGCTGAAGCCGATACTGCTCAAACGCTGCTTGTGACAGTCGATGGTGTCAGGCTTCATCACATTTTCCAATGCGCTGCGTTTTTGGCTGATTTCCAACTCGCTGTAACCGTTAGCGCGTTTAAAGTCGTGGTGCAGGTCTATCAGAAGTTCATTTGCGGTTTCATCCGCAAAGCTATATTTCTCTGACAGGATCAAAATGCCGCCTGGTTTTAAGCCTGCGTAAATTTTCTCAAGCAAAGCTTGGCGGTCAGTCGGGTTCAAAAACTGAAGCGTGAAGTTCAGTACCACCACGGAGGCGTTTTGAATGTCAACGTTACGGATGTCGTCTTCAATGATCTGTACGTCCGTATCTGAACGGTATGCGTTCACGTGCAGTTTGCAGCGTTCAACCATGGCGGGAGAATTATCAACACCCACAATGGTGCAATTTGCTGCTTTGATATGACGGCGCATAGACAGCGTGGCGGCACCCAGTGAACAACCTAGATCGTAGATGTTCGAACCTTCGGTCGCATAGCGCTCTGCCAGCATACCGATCGCTGAGATAATATTGCTGTAGCCGGGTACCGAACGTTGAATCATGTCCGGAAAAACTTCGGCAACGTTTGCATCAAACGTAAAGTCACCCAGTTTTTCAATCGGCGCAGCAAAAATGTTATCGCGATTGGCCATCTGAACCTGCCTTAAATTGGCGCACATAGGTCCGTTTTCAACTTCCTAACGTACTGTGCTCTGTTAAATCTGTGGTGTCGGGGTCCGTCCAACACCAAAAAGGCGCGTATTGTAGTGAATTTTGCATGATTTGTCTCTAGACAGACGAGTCCTTTGCCAACGAATAGCCTTGAAATTGGTCAAAAACTTCTCACTTAATTCGCTGTGTCGTTTTTAGTTTCGATATTAACCGTGCTATAAGTGCAGAGATCTTATTTGGGAATTCACTATGTTAGACCAAACTATCGACAATGTGCTGATCGACCTCAATGGTGAACACGAAGACACCTTGAGCCGCAAACAGATAGCGGTGAAAGCGCGAGAGAAAGAACTGCTTGATATCGCACGCTCTGTGGTTGCGCGAGAGGGGTTCGCTCAATTGACGATGGATAAAGTCGCCGCCGCGAGCCCATATTCCAAAGGTACGGTATACAACCACTTCAATAGTAAAGAAGACTTAATTGCTGCATTGGCTATCGAAGCCTTAAGCCGCGAATTACCTATGTTTAAGCGAGCACTGGATTTTAACGGTACCAGCCGTGAAAAGTGCATCGCGATGCATGCAGGCTATTTTGTGTTTTCTCAGCTAGAGCCCATTCTTGCCATGTGTGCGCTTGTCAGCCGAACGCCGGCCGTAACGGAAAAAAGTGCGCCATCTCGACTGCAAAAGCTAGATCAATTGGAAGAAATCGCTGTTGCGATTGGTGATGCCTTTGTACAGGCGGGTCTGGATGCAGGGGATTTGACCATGCGTGAAGGCGTGTCTAAAGACAATGTTGTTTTTGCTAACTGGGCAATGGGCTTTGGCACCAACGCGTTGGTAAATAACGCGCAACACAGCAGCTGCATTACCCGTCAGCTCAATACCAATGTCGTCCTGTTGAACATTAACTTGCTTCTCGATGGTTTGGGTTGGCAACCGCTTTCTACCGAATTCGATTATCAAGAAACGTGGAATCGCGCTCAAAGAGAATTATTCTCTGAAGAGATTGCTTTATTAAATCAATCTTCTGAATTGTGACGTTTCGTCAAAAACACCTTCACATTGCCTAAATGTTGCCCTATATTGACGAAAAGTCAGCAATGACGAATCGTCATATATGCTGTGAATACCATCTAAAGCACTGAGTGCTTTTTTTAGAATGGGGTTTGACGAAACGTCAAATTCACAGAATCTGTCAGGGAAGTAGTAAACCAGCTAAGCTGGTTTTTTTAATCAGAGTATATGACGGATCGTCACAAATGGAGAGTGTGATGAAACGTGATTTATCCCAATGGCCAACCGCACGGCCTTGGCTGTTCTTGTTCCTTAGCGTGTTTATTTCGCTATTAGCGGCATTTGGAGCCTCTAAGCTTTACTTCCGTGGAGACTACCAAATCTTTTTCGATGAAGGTAACCCGCAACTTCAAGCGTTTAAAGAGCTTGAAGCGACCTTCAACAAAACGGACACCCTTGCGATTGTCGTCGCGCCTGAAAACGGTGATGTGTTTACGCAAGAAAACCTGTCGTTGATCCAATACCTCACAGAAGAGGCATGGCAAACCCCCTTTGCAAGCCGTGTCGACTCAATCACCAACTACCAACATACCTCCGCAGAGTTAGATGACTTGCTGGTGGAAGATCTTGCTGCTGACTACATAGCGTTAGACGCGGCGAGGCGGGCATACATTCGTGATATTGCCTTGAACGAACCGCGCCTAGTGAACTCTGCGGTTTCTCAAGACGGCAGCGTGTCGGTCGTTACGATTACCTTCCAATTGCCGAATGGCGATCAAACCGTTCAGGTTAATGAAATTGCGGCATTCACAGACAGTCTGCTTGCCAAAGCGGGCGCGGAATACCCGAACGTCGATTTTCACCTTGGTGGCATCATTGCGATGAATAAAGCGTTTGCCGCCGCAGCGATGGATGACGGAAATACACTCGTTCCAATGATGTTTCTTGTGATTCTGGTTTTCCTCGGATTAATGCTGCGCTCATGGAAATTTGTGGCTGCGACCTTGGTGGTGATAGTGCTTACTATCGTCAGCACCATGGGACTGCTTGGTTGGGTGGGACATTACCTCAACAACGGTACGGTGAACGTGCCGACACTGATCATGACGCTTGCCGTCGCCGATTGTGTCCACTTGATTACTTCCTATGTGCATGCCCTGAGAGAAGGCAAAGACAAAAATGCGGCGATCACTTATGCATTGCGCGTTAACTTCCTCGCGCTGCTTATTACGTCCGTCACCACATCTATCGGTTTCTTGATGATGAACGCCTCGGACTCTCCGGTACTGCGTGACATGGGGAACCTTGCTGCTGTGGGTGTGATGATCGCGTTCTTCTTGTCTGTCACCTTGCTTCCGGCAATGCTCAAGTTGATGCCAATGAAAGTAAAACCCGCCAAAACGGGTGGCAACAAAGTCATGGCGTGGATTGCCAACACTGTCATTAAGCAGCATAAATTGATTCTGCCTGTGAGTGTGGTCGTGGTGGCGATTTCAGCGTCTTTGATGGTGCAAAACCAAGTTAATGACAACTCTGTTGAGTACTTTGGACCTGAAAATACCTTCCGCCAGGCCGCAGACTTTATGGAAGAGAACATCAGTGGCACAACGGCTATCAGTATTTCTATCAAATCGGGTGCACCGCAAGGGATCACTAAGCCTGTGTTCCTTAAAGGGGTAGATGAATTTACAACTTGGCTTCGCGCCCAGCCTGAAGTCGATCACGTTGCTTCAATTACCGATACCTTTAAGCGTTTGAACAAGAACATGCATGGAGATGATAACGCTTACTACCGTCTGCCAACGAACCCCGAGCTCGCTGCGCAATACCTGCTGTTGTATGAAATGTCACTGCCTTACGGCCTCGATCTCAACAACGAAGTCAACATCGACAAGTCAGCAGTCAAGTTACTACTGACCATCGATAACCTCGGTAGCGTAGAGCTTATTGAGCTGGAAACCCGCATGGACAATTGGTTTGCTGCGAACGCCGCGCAATACGAAATGGTTTCTTCCGGCCCTAACCTGATGTTTGCGCACATTGGCGAAACCAACATGGCAAGCATGCTGAAAACCTTGCCTATCGCATTGGTTCTTATTTCAGGCTTGCTGGTGTTTGCACTGCGCTCATGGCGATTAGGAGCCATCAGTTTGGTGCCGAATTTGGTGCCTGCCATCATCGGTTTTGGCTTATGGGCGGTGGTTTCCGGTCAGATTAACCTTGGTCTTTCCATTGTTATCACACTGACGTTGGGCATCGTGGTTGATGACACCGTGCATTTCCTCTCGAAATACCGCTACGCCCGTTTGCAAGGTCGCAATGTGGAAGATGGGATCCGCTATGCGTTTAGCACGGTAGGTCGCGCACTTTGGATAACGACCGTGGTGTTGGTGGCGGGCTTTAGCGTACTGGCGACCTCAGTGTTCCGTCTTAATGCGGATATGGGCATGTTGAGTGCGATGGTGATTTTCATCGCCCTTGTTGTCGATTTCGTCTTGCTGCCAGCGGTTCTGTTGGTGGCTGACCGCAAACCTTATGCACGTGAATCAGAAGAACTGGCGACACAAACCGCGCAATAATATTCAAGGAGTGAACAATGAGCATGATTAAAAAGATTTCTCAGGCTGTCGTCGTAGCATTGAGCCTGACCAGTGTGTCTTTGCCGCTTGTGGCTGATGAAGTGCGCGGCTTGGAAATTGCCAAAGAGCGAAAGCAGCGTGATGAAGGGTGGGGAGATACCGTTTCCGAACTGAGCATGATGTTGCAGAACGCCGCCGGTGATACCAGTGAGCGCAAACTTCGCATCAATACCCTAGAAATTGCCAATGATGGCGACAAAGGGCTGACCATCTTTGATGAACCCCGTGATGTGCGCGGAACGGTTTTCCTTAACTACTCACACGTAGAAGGGCCTGATGACCAGTGGCTTTATCTGCCAGCGTTGAAACGCGTGAAGCGTATTGCTTCTCGTAACAAGTCGGGTCCGTTTATGGGAAGTGAGTTTGCCTATGAAGATCTGAGCTCCTTTGAGTTGGAGAAATACACCTTCAACTACTTGGGGGATACGCAGGTAGAAGGAATGGACAGCTATATTGTTGAGCAAATTCCAACCGACAAATACTCAGGGTATACACGTCAAAAAGTGTGGTTGGACAAAGAGCACTATCGTCCTTTGAAAGTCGAATTCTATGACCGCCGAGATACCTTATTGAAGACGCTGACCTTCGAAGATTATCAGCAGTACCTCAATCAGTATTGGCGTGCGCACGAAATGGTGATGAAAAACCACCAGACTGGCAAAGTGACAACGCTAACCACGAGCAAATTGGCGTTTAACACGGGCTTGAAAGAAAAAGATTTCTCGAAATCCAGTCTCAAACGTGCGCGCTAGGAGGGCGGATGAAATCAGCAGTATTAGGGGCAGCCATGGCGTTAACTGCGCTGCCTTTAACCGCCTATGAGTATTTTGACGTTGAAGGCGAGTTGTCTTTCCAGCAGCGTCAATTTGCCGAAACGGGTGCGCAGGGTCAGGACAAAAGCCAAACTTCTATTGCCATTGAGCCCGAAATCTATTGGGAATCAGACGAGGGAAACACAAGCTTTGTGTTTTCCCCATTTTTTCGATGGGACTCGCTCGATGATGACAGGACGCATGGGGACGTACGCGAAGCCTTGCTGATGCATTATCAGGATAACTACGAGTTACGATTTGGCGTAGGCATTGTATTTTGGGGCGTGACGGAGTCGCAGCATTTGGTTGACGTGATTAACCAAACCGATGCTGTAGAAGCCGTTGATGGCGAAGTAAAACTTGGCCAGCCGATGATAAGTATGGGTTGGGAGTTCGACGAAAGCCTGCTTGATGTGTATCTCCTGCCGTATTTCAGGGAGCGCACTTTTTCAACGTCTGACGGTCGCTTGGCGGTGCCTGGAATGGGGGATGTAGACGCGCACTACGAATCAAGCCATGAAGAGTTCTACCCCGATATCGCGGCACGTTACGCGGTGACGTATGACGAGTGGGATGTGGGACTGAGTGGCTTTCATGGTACCAACCGTGACCCGTATTTCGTGAACAACTTGTCGAACAATATCGCGCCATATTATGCATTGATGACGCAAGTCGGCTTGGATGTTCAAGCTATCTACGGTGATTGGCTGTGGAAAGCGGAAGCGATTCGCAGGTTCAGCTTGGATTCAAACACGGCCTTTACGGGTGGGTTTGAATACACCTATGTCGGTGTGAATGATGGCATCACAGACCTAGGCTTTCTGGTTGAATACCTGTATGACAGCCGTGGTGAAGACGCCCCCGTCGCTGGGCAAAATGATGTGTTTGCAGGTTTACGCTGGGTATTGAATGACTTGGACGGCACGGAGTTTTTGATTGGCGGTACCGTCGATTTGGACGATACCGATTCTAGGACGGTGAGACTCGAATCGAGCGGTCGCTTCTCAAATGATTGGAGCTGGACGGTAACAGGAAGGATATTTGATTCCAACGATACGTCAGACCCGGTTTACGCGTTGAGAAAGGATGACTTTCTGGAAGCAGAAATCAGCTGGTATTTCTAACGCTGAATCACGCTATTTGGTTATGGCTTTTTGCTAATAGCTATTTGATTATAAAAGTGCAATCTGTCCATCACTTGGTGTCTCGGGTTTAACGGGCGAAAGAGGTGGCAGATTGTTCTGCTTTTCTAGCAACTGATAAAAATGCTCTGCCAATTGCGGAGCTTGGTCATTATTCGCCGTGTGGATCATCAGATACGGTGTTTTCCCTTCATGGATCCACACTGGGATCTTCGATAGCCAATTTGCAAAGAAATGATCGTTTCGTTCCAATGTGGGATCGCCAATAAAGCGCACCATTGGAGTGTCTGCGGTGGCGATAGCATGTACCGGGACTCGCGGTTTTTTCTGTTGTGCATCAAGCAAGGCATCGGTATCCGCAGGGACAGCAAACACGGGACGGCTGTCCATGATGATTCTGTTCGCGCCCGCTTCGATCAGCATGGCGTTCAACGCTTTCTCTTCATCACCCTTTGCAAAAAACGCAGGGTGACGCACTTCCACACCGACTTTGAATGCGGCTGGCATTGCTGCTAAAAACCGCTGCAAATCCGCGAGATGTTCAGGCCCAAACGCTGCAGGTAGTTGGATTTTCCAAAGCCCAATGCGTTCGTGTAATGGCTGCATCAGGGTAATGAATTCGGACACCATGGCATCAGAGTGGCGCAACATCATCTGGTGCGTAATTGGCTGAGGGAATTTAAACGTAAAGCGGAACGCGTCGCTGGTGGCTGCTTTCCAATTCGCGACTGTGGCATGAGAAGGGCTGGCGTAAAACGTCGTATTGCCTTCAACCGTGTTAAATACTTCTGCATAACGCGCAAGACGGTCACCCGATTTGGTGCCAGCAGGGTAAAATTCACGCTGCCATGCATTATGGGACCATTGGGTCATGCCGAGACGAAGTGGTGGTGTGGTCAGCTGGGAAAGCGGCGTTTGCAAGACAGAATCCTTTCGTGTTTGTGAGCCACTATTGTTAATTCGATGGTGTGGCGAGGTCAATCTGTGCTGATTTTTTGCGCAATTGGGCGGTTTTCATCGATTCAGTTGGCACTGATTTCCCGCAGGCTCAAATTTTCCTTTATAATACCCCGCTTTTTTGAAATATTCAGACTTTGGCTGTTTGATAGCTCTCAGCGGAAGTCAGCAGAGCTTTCTGCAAACCTCTTATTCGATACTTTGCGTTTACGGACGTGAAAGGACAGTTAGTAACAGATCGGGAAATTCATATGCGCACCCAATATTGTGGTCACCTGAACAAAGCCCTAGCAGGGCAAACTGTAGAACTATGCGGCTGGGTTAACCGTCGTCGCGATTTAGGCGGTCTTATCTTTATCGATATGCGTGACCGTGAAGGTATCGTTCAGGTAGTTGTAGACCCAGATATGAAAGATATCTTTGAGGTTGCTAACCAACTGCGTAACGAATTCTGTATCAAGATCACGGGTGAAGTTCGCCTGCGTCCTGAAAGCCAAATCAACAAAGGTATGGCTACGGGTGAAGTTGAAGTACTGGCGAGCGGCGTTGAGATCATCAACCGTGCAGCTCCACTTCCACTGGACTTCAACCAAAACAACTCTGAAGAGCAACGTCTGAAGCACCGTTACCTTGATCTGCGTCGTCCAGAAATGAGCGACCGCATTAAACTGCGTGCAAAAGCGTCTAGCTTCGTTCGTCGTTTCTTGGATGAAAATGGCTTCCTGGATATCGAAACGCCTGTACTGACGAAAGCGACACCAGAAGGTGCACGTGACTACTTGGTACCAAGCCGTGTTCACAAAGGTAGCTTCTACGCGCTGCCTCAGTCTCCTCAGCTGTTCAAGCAATTGCTGATGATGTCTGGTTTTGACCGTTACTACCAAATCGTAAAATGTTTCCGTGACGAAGATTTGCGTGCAGACCGTCAGCCAGAATTCACCCAAATCGATATCGAAACCTCATTCATGAGCGCGGACCAAGTGCGTGAAGTGACTGAGAAGATGGTTCGTGACATGTGGCAAGAGCTGCTGAACGTGGATCTGGGTCAATTCCCAACCATGACTTTTGCAGAAGCAATGCGTCGTTTCGGTTCTGACAAACCAGACCTGCGTAACCCGCTGGAAATGGTTGACGTTGCAGACCTACTGAAAGACGTTGAGTTCAAAGTGTTCTCTGGCCCAGCGAACGACCCGAAAGGTCGCGTAGCGGTTATCCGTGTACCAGGTGGTGCTGAGCTTTCTCGTAAGCAAATCGACGACTACACCAAGTTCGTTGGCATCTACGGCGCGAAAGGTCTGGCATGGTTGAAAGTAAACGACCGCGCAGCTGGCATGGAAGGCATTCAGTCTCCTGTTGCTAAGTTCCTGAATGAAGAAGTTGTTAACGGTATTCTGGAGCGTACTGGCGCAGAAACTGGCGATATCATCCTGTTTGGTGCTGACAGCAAGAAAGTGGTTACCGAAGCATTGGGCGCACTGCGTCTGAAGCTGGGTACTGACATGGGCCTGACTGACACCAACAAGTGGGCACCACTGTGGGTTGTTGATTTCCCAATGTTTGAAGAAGACGACGAGGGTAACCTGCATGCTATGCACCACCCATTCACGTCTCCTTTGGGCATGACAGCAGAAGAGCTGCGCGCAAACCCTGCGGCTGCTAACTCTAACGCATACGACATGGTACTAAACGGCTACGAAGTAGGCGGTGGTTCTGTGCGTATTCACAACGCTGACATGCAGTCAGTTGTGTTTGATATTCTGGGTATCGATGCAGACGAGCAGAAACTGAAGTTTGGCTTCCTGCTAGAAGCTCTGAAGTACGGTACGCCACCACACGCTGGTCTGGCATTCGGCCTTGACCGTTTGGTTATGCTGCTGTGTGGCACTGAGAACATCCGTGATGTTATCGCGTTCCCGAAAACAACCGCAGCGGCGTGTCTGCTGACCGACGCACCAAGCCTTGCGAACCCTGCATCGCTTGAAGAACTTGCGATTGCAGTAACTGCAGCTGCGAAGAAAAACGAAGAAAACGACGCGTAAGTCGTACTGATTTCTTCTAAGGTCTACAGACCTGAATAAATAAGGCCAGATTATCTGGCCTTATTTGTTTCTAAACCACACACCTAAAGCCAGCAGATATGGGGTTTATCCCAGAAAGTATTTGTTTGTTTTGTTATAAGTTTCTATCAAAGTAAAAACCAGACATCGAATGTCTTTACCTTAAGGATTGGGTGTTTTCGTTAAACACCTACAGACAACGGGTAAAGTAAGGAGAGAAAACATGGCAGGTCACAGTAAATTCGCCAACATCAAACACCGTAAAGCGGCACAAGACGCAAAGCGTGGCAAAATTTTCACCAAACTGATCCGTGAAATCACCGTCGCGGCGAAAGAGGGCGGCCCTGAGCCAGAAAACAACCCACGCCTTCGCGCTGCGATTGATAAGGCACTGTCGAACAACATGACCCGTGACACGGTAAACCGCGCGGTGACTCGTGGTGCGGGTGGTGAAGGTGACGAGAACATGGAAACCGTGATCTATGAAGGTTACGGCCCTGCAGGTACGGCAGTCATGGTGGAATGTATGACTGATAACCGTAACCGCACTGTGTCTGGTGTTCGTCATGCGTTTTCAAAAGCGGGTGGCAATTTAGGTACCGACGGCAGTGTAAATTACCTGTTCGATAAGAAAGGGGTAATTTCTTACGCGCCAGGACTGGACGAAGACGCAGTCATGGAAGCGGCACTGGAAGGTGGCGCAGACGATGTTGAAACCAATGATGACGGTTCTATCGACGTTTACACAACGCCAGCTGATTTCGGTTCGGTCAAAGATGCACTGGATGCGGCAGGCTTTGAAGCACAAAACGCAGAAGTCACCTTGGTGCCTTCGACGAAAGCTGACCTTGATGAATCATCAGCCCCTAAATTGCTTCGTCTTATCGATGCATTGGAAGATTTGGATGACGTTCAAGAGGTTTACCACAACGGTGAGATCTCTGACGAAGTCGCAGCAACATTGGAATAACCGCTCGTGGCAATTATTCTCGGGATTGACCCGGGTTCGCGGATCACTGGCTACGGCGTGATCCGCCATCAAGGACGTAATTTAGAGTACCTTGGTAGTGGCTGTATTCGTACAGATTCTGAAGACTTAGCGGGAAAGCTTGGCCAAATCTTTGCGGGTGTGAGTGAGGTGATCACCCAGTTTCAGCCAGATACGTTTGCCATTGAGCAGGTGTTTATGGCAAGAAATGCGGATTCGGCATTGAAGCTGGGTCAGGCGCGCGGCAGTGCCATTGTTGCTGCCGTGAATGCGGGATTACCCGTCAGTGAGTACGCAGCCCGCTTGATTAAGCAAGCCGTTGTCGGTAAAGGTAGTGCGGATAAGAAACAAGTGCAGGCGATGGTTGTGCATATGTTGAAGTTACCCGCGACGCCACAGGCCGATGCCGCAGATGCGTTGGCGGTGGCAATTTGTCACGCGCACACTAATCATACCTTGGTGGCAATGGCCGGGCAGGCCAAAAGTGCCCGCCGAGGTCGTTACCGTTAAGTATTTTGGATACTGAAAAAGCAGCCTTTTGGCTGCTTTTTTTATTTCTCCCGTCTCATTATTAGTTTGAAAGCGATTAGATAAATCCTCGTTCTTTTCTATGGTTGTTAAAGAGAAATCAATATTTTGAACGGGGAAACCATGAAATACGTAAAATGGGGACTGAGTATTTTTATTGCGTTTGTATTTGTTCAATCGCTTTTCTTTAAGTTTTCAGGCTCGCCGGAAACAGAATTCATTTTTGGCACGTTAGGTAAGTGGTCTGGACTTGCGTGGTTTGGGCAATACGGTGCTTACATGGTGGGGATTGTGGAACTGATTGCCTCCGTATTGTTGTTTACCCGTCTCCATGCTTTAGGCGCATTTCTGGCGATTGGTACCATGACAGGGGCGATTTTCTTCCACTTGTTTACGCCGATTGGTGTCGCCCAGCCTGCTTTTGACGCGGCAGGAAAGGTCGTCGGCAATGACGGTGGTACATTGTTTGTCATGGCCTGTTTAGTCTGGCTTTCTGCCGCGTTTCTGTTGTACCAAACCAAACGTGGGGATAGGGAAGAAGTCGATTAATCCTGCAAGCTTAGTGAAATTGATGCCTCAATTCGTTGAGCTGCCTTCCGAGTGACAGACAACTGTTTGGTGTTCCTCTTCTAGAATGTTGCAATTGGTGGTTAGCACAGGCTTGTGCTCGACGACAAAAAGTGCAACGGAGGTAAGGAATACCAATGCGTTACATTCTGGGCATGATGCTCGCGCTACTTTTGAACACGGGGAGCGTGTTCGCCGCTGATTACATGTACTACGATTCGACCTATAAAAAAATAAAGGTCGGTTCCTCCACTGAACGATCCCTCAAGCAATTCCACGGTAAAGCATTGCGCACCATTGAGAAGGACAAATTTACCCTGTTTAGGTATCGAAAGTTTGATGCCGCCGTGAATAAGCATGATGGAAAGGTTCGCTCTATCATCATTTACGATCGCAGCTTTAAAGACCGAAATTACCTTAAAATTGGGGATAGTAGATCTAAAGTAGAGCGTGCTCTTAAAAAGGATGTGAGTGGCGACAATGCTATCGATCAGGTCAACGGAATTGTGTACTGGTTTGACGGAAATCGCATTGAAAAGATTGTGCTCGCACACCGATTGCATCGCTAGTTTTACGCAGTGTTGTAAATAATCGGTCGTCAAACTGCGTAAAAGTAGTGTAAAACGTTGGTAATCCAACGTTTGTTTTTTCAGGACGATTTGTGTCAGATTCCCGCAATTCTCAGCACCATAACACTCGGTCAATTTTGGCTTGGGTCTCGTCGTTTCTAAAACCTTATAAAAACCGCGTTCTCGCGGCGGTGTTCTTTCTCTTTTTGGGGTCACTGAGTTGGCTTGCATTGGGGCAAGGTGTGAGGCTGGTGGTTGATGAAGGCTTTCTGTCGGGCAATGCTTCTGAGCTAAACCAAATCGTCCTTGTTATTCTCGCGATTACCTTTGTTAGTGGCATCGCGACCTTCTGCCGCTTCTACTTAATGAGTTGGCTGGGTGAGCGCGTGAGTGCAGATATTCGCATTCGTGTATATCAGCAACTTCTGCTTTTGACGCCTTCCTTCTATGCCAAGGAACGAACAGGGGAGGTTATCAGCCGATTTACCGCGGATACGACTTTACTTCAAACCGTTGTTGGCTCCAGTTTGTCGATGGCACTTCGCTCAGGAGTCTCTGTGTTAGGTGGGTTGGTGATGATGGGGATCACCAGCGTGAAGTTAACAGCATTGGTACTGCTTGCTGTGCCTGTTGTTCTTGTGCCAATTGGTGTGCTTGGTAGACGAGTCCGCAAACTCGCCCGCGTGAGTCAGGACAAAGTCGCCGATTTGGGTGCGCACGTTGATGAAACTCTGCATGAGATCCGCACAGTGCAGTCTTATAACCACGAACAAACAGAGGCCTCGGTATTCCAGTCACGTGTGGAAACGGTGATGGATGCAGCCAAACTACGCATTCGATACCGCGCGACGTTAATGGCATCTGTCGTTCTGTTAAGTATTGTCGCCATTATTCTCGTGACATGGGTGGGCGCATTGAATGTGTTGGATGGCTCGTTGTCTGCTGGTGAACTGTCGGCCTTTATGTTTTATGCCCTTTTGGTCGCGGGTGGTGTCGCGACAATCAGTGAGGTTATCGGTGACATTCAGCGCGCGGCTGGCGCAACGGAGCGTTTGATTGAGCTGTCAGACATGCAGCCAGACATTGTTGAAACGTCCTCACCCATTGTGTTTCCTCAGCATGGCAAAGGCGACTTGGTATTTGAAGATGTGACCTTTGCCTACCCAGGAAAGGGCAACCAGAACGTTTTCCAATCTTTGTCTTTTTCTATTAAGGCCGGCGAGCGTGTTGCGCTAGTCGGGCCGAGTGGGGCGGGGAAAAGTTCCGTTTTTGCGCTTCTTCAACGTTTCTTCGACGTGCAAAGCGGCACCATTCGAATCGATGATTCGCCGATAAAGCAGCTAACATTGAAGCGTCTGCGTGAGCAATTTGCTTTGGTGCCGCAAGAGTCAGTGATCTTTGCAACCAGCGTGTTTGAAAACGTCAGGTACGGCAAACCGGAAGCATCAATTGAAGAAGTGATGCGTGCTTGCCAGGCAGCGTCGGCCCATGGTTTCATTTCTGAATTCCCTGAGGGTTATCATACTGAGCTGGGAGAGCGTGGTGTGCGCTTGTCGGGCGGTCAGAAACAACGGATCTCGATTGCGCGCGCCATTTTGGCAGACCGTCCCGTGTTGTTACTTGATGAAGCAACAAGTGCCTTAGATGCAGTCAGTGAGCACCATGTGAAACACGCACTCGATGCCTTAATGCAGAATAAAACATCGCTGGTGATTGCGCACAGGCTCGCAACAGTCGTGAATGCCGATCGCATACTGGTACTTGATAAAGGCAATATAGTGGCGACCGGCACGCATCGCGAGTTGATGGATACTAGCCCTTTGTACCGTGAGTTTGCATCACTTCAACTGGTGGCGTCTGATGCCGCGCATCTTGATGATGCTGTCGGTAATTAATCCTGCAGATTAGGATTTTTTTGTGGCTTTGAGATCAGTCGCGGAGTCTGTTACCTGATACTTTTGCGAATATCGGGTCTATCGAATGAGAAGAAACAAGGAAGTACGATGAAAAAACTTATTGCAGCAGTGTTCGTGATGCTGTTTGTGGCGGGTTGTTCGCCAGAAGTAGGCAGTAAAGAATGGTGTAATGATCTTAAAGAAAAACCGAAAGGGGATTGGACAGCCAGCGAAGCGGGTGATTTCGCTAAGCACTGTATCTTCTAAAACACTTGAGTTGCCTAGATACAACAAAAAGGCAGGGGAGACCCTGCCTTTAACGTATTGTTGTGTTTGTACCCAAATACTATGTTTGTGTACTTTTATAGAGAAACTGCTGTATCCAGAGCCAGACCGATCATGTCATTCAGAGTCGTAACACGGTCTTCGGCACTTAGGCCTTCGTGACGGATAATGTGGTCAGTCACGGTGCAGATTGCCAGTGCGCGAACACCGAACTCAGCCGCCAAGCTGTAGAATGCACTTACTTCCATTTCAACGCCGTACACGCCGTATTTTGCCAGAAGTGGGTAGAAGTCTTCGTCTGGACGGTAGAACATGTCAGAAGAGAACACGTTACCAACCTTTACAGACAGTTCTTTTTCTTTTGCTACGTCTACTGCGGTGCGCAGCATGTCGTAGTTAGCGATTGCTGCGAAGTCGTGGTCACGTAGGCGGGTGCGGTTCATTTTTGAATCCGTTGATGCGCCCATTGCGATAACCAAATCCATCAACTTAACATCATCATGGATTGCACCACAGCTGCCAATACGGATAAGGTTTTTGATGCCGTAGTGGTTGATCAGCTCGTGAACGTAGATAGAAGCAGATGGCGCACCCATGCCATGGCCCATAACAGACAGTTTTTTGCCTTTATAGAAACCAGTGAAGCCCAGCATGCCGCGAACGTCAGTCACTTGAACTGCGTCTTCTAAAAAGTTCTCAGCAATGTATTTAGCGCGTTGCGGGTCACCCGGCATCAGAATCGTTTCTGCAAAATCACCTGGGTTAGCATTGATATGTGGAGTTGCCATTTTAGCTCCTAAAGGATAATGTTGTGACGCGCTTACTCTAGGGTGTTGTGCAACTCGAAAAAAGGACACTTGTCCGTTAACAACCTTATCCATGCCACAAAACGGAGCTTTGCCTTTAGGCGACTCACGGAAACGAGTCTTTCATGGTTTTACTAAGACGTGATGGTATGTCTCTTCAGGCTCAAACTTCGCTTTTCCAATCGTTATTAAATCAACCTTTTTGTCGCCCTTTTAAAATTCATAAAGGTGATACCTTTGTGGTTCAAGGTGAGAGTGCTAACCAGTTGTTTTTAATAAATAACTGTGACTTTTCCGTGTCTTATCTAACACCCGCTGGGAAACGCTATATAGTGAACTCTCAACGTGGGTTCACGGGAGTGTTAGGTGAAATGGAAGTCTTTCGGCCAGAGGGGCGGTATGTGTTCAGCGTGACTGCGCTGAATGATGCAAATGGTTATCAAATCAGTCGTGCAAAATTATTGGAGGCGGTTGCTCAACAGCCCGATATGGCCCTCAATTTCCTGCAGTTAGTGACGGGAAGATATGAAGAATCCATTGGTCATACATTGAGCAATATTCTGTATACACTGAGATTCAATATTATCCGTGTGATGCTGAATAAATCCGCGGAGGCGAATGACGGTTGGTTTGAGTTTAAAACAGACCAACATGCCAGTGAGTTGGGTGCGACAACTCGCGCGTTTCGCCGCGTGGTTAAAGACTTGGTGGACGAAGGCGTGGTGGATAAAAAACGCAGCACCTACCGTATAGCAAACCTGGATGCCCTCAAAAACGAGCTGGAAGACTGCTGATCGCAAACGGTTTCGTTTTTAATGATGATCCTCTCACTTTCTCACTTTATTTGGTCCGATCTGTTCGCAAACTGACCGAAAGGGACAAGTGTCCTTCTTTTCAAATCCTGCCGACGTTACAACACGCTCGGCAGCGACAAACTCGCTAGATTAACGCTTTTTGCCCACTAGAGATCATCCCGTTTATGAGTATCATCATGAGCCTTATCGGCATGGCATCCCTGATTGCTATCGCCGTATTACTATCCGATAACCGTAAGAAAATTAACGTTCGCACTGTTGGTGGCGCACTTGCTATTCAGGTCGCGTTTGGTGCGTTCGTTATGTACGTTCCTTTTGGTCAAGCTATGCTCCAAACCGTCGCAGATGGTGTTGGTAGTGTCATTAATTATGCAAACGATGGCTTGGCATTCACCTTTGGCGATTTGGCGAAATACAAAGTTGGTTTTGTTTTCGTCATTAATGTTTTGTGTGTTGTTATCTTCATTTCTGCGCTGATCTCTGTGCTTTACTATCTGAAAATTATGCAGAAAGTGATTGCTGTCATCGGCGGTGCATTGAAAAAAGTACTGGGTACCAGCCACGCAGAATCCATGTCAGCGACAGCAAACATTTTTGTTGGCCCAATTGAAGCACCGTCGTTGGTACGTCCTTTCGTTCATAGCATGACGCGCTCTGAGTTGTTCGCTGTGATGGCCGGTGGTTTAGCATCGGTGGCTGGTGGCACCATGATTGGTTACATCAATCTGGGTATTGATGTGAAATACATCCTGACTGCGTGTTTCATGACTGCACCTGCGGGTCTACTGTTCGCGAAACTGCTTTGTCCTGAAGTGGATGAGCCGAAGAAAACCATCGAAGCGACCGTTGAAGAAAATGGCGACGAGCCAGAAACCTTGTTGGATGCAATCACTCAAGGTTCGATGATTGGTCTTCAGCAAGTCGCATGTGTTACCGCACTGCTGATTTCATTTGTTGCACTAACGGCATTGCTAAATGGCATCGTGGGTGCACTGGCTGGCTTGATTGGCTTTGAAGGTATCACTGTTCAGTTGATTCTGGGCTACTTGCTGTCACCACTGGCGTTCTTGCTGGGTGTGCCTTGGGATGAAGCGGTTACTGCAGCATCTTTAATTGGTCAGAAGATTGTTATCAACGAATTCGTGGCATACGTGAGCTTCCTAGATGTGGCTGATGCGCTGTCAGAGAAAACTCAGGCAATCATCATTTTTGCACTGTGTGGCTTTGCTAACATCGGCTCATTGGCGATGGTTATCGGTGGTTTGAGTGCAATGTCTCCAGCGCGTCGTAAAGAGTTCAACAAGATTGGTGTACGAGCACTTCTGGCAGCTATCCTTGCTAACTTGATGAGCGGAACGATTGCTGGCTTGCTGGTGTCTCTCGGCAGCATCATGTAACACTGGAAACAAATGAGAATTCAGAGAGCGGGCCTTGAGCCCGCTTTTCTTTTTATATTCATTGAGATAGTAAAACTGAACTAATGAACGCCTAGAATTACTCGTGCTAGATGTTTGTTATATGTGATCGCATTGCGTCTATACAGCGTTGATACAGTGAGAAATCACTTGATACACATCGAATCTGTTGTGCCATGCGGAGGCAAGAATGTCAGAACTTGCAGTGGATCTCGCTCGAATCCAGTTTGCTTTTACAGTTTCATTCCACATCATTTTTCCTGCGTTTTCTATCGGACTCGCCAGCTACATTACGGTGCTGGAGGCCCTGCATTTGAAAACCCGCCAACATCAGTTCTTAGAGCTTTCAAAGTATTGGACCAAGATTTTTGCAGTGACGTTCGGCATGGGCGTAGTGAGTGGCATTGTCATGAGTTACCAATTCGGCACAAATTGGGGTGTGTTTTCTGACAAGACAGGTCCGGTGCTCGGCCCTTTGATGGGTTATGAAGTGCTGACGGCCTTTTTCTTAGAAGCGGGCTTTCTCGGTATCATGTTGTTTGGTCGGGAGCGGGTTGGGGAACGGCTGCATTTCCTTGCGGTGGCAGTAGTGGCATTTGGCACGCTGCTGTCTGCAACGTGGATTCTCTCGGTCAACAGTTGGATGCAGACGCCGGCTGGCTTCTCTTATAACGAGCAAGGGCAGTTTATTGTGACCGATTGGTTCGAGGTGGTGTTCAATCCTTCTTTTCTATATCGCCTTGTTCACATGGTCATTGCTGCCTACCTGACCACCGCTTTCATGGTGGCAGGCGTGGGAGCTTGGCACCTACTGCGTGCGCCACACAATGAGCTTGCGCGGATCAGTTTATCCATGGGAATGTGGATGGCTCTGCTTGTGACTCCCATTCAAATTGTGGCGGGAGACATGCACGGGCTTAATACCCTTGAGCATCAGCCAATGAAAGTGGCAGCGATGGAGGGGCATTTTGAAACCCGCAAAGGCGCACCACTGATCTTGTTTGGAATACCAAACGAGGAAACCGAAACGGTCGATTACAAAGTCGAGATCCCTTACCTTGGTAGCATCATACTGACCCACTCCGTCGACGGTGAGATCAAAGGGCTGAAAAGCGTTCCCCCCGAAGATAGGCCACCTGTCGCGATTGTGTTTTGGAGTTTCCGCATCATGGTCGCCGTCGGCTTCTTGATGCTCGCAATTGGTTTGACATCCCTTTGGCTAAGGCGAAAGAAGGCTCTTTACGAAACGCCTTGGTTTCTCAAAATCTGCACTTGGAGTGCCCCATGTGGTTTTGTTGCGATTTTGGCGGGTTGGGTAACCACGGAAGTTGGTCGTCAGCCTTATACCGTTTACGGACACTTGCGAACCGTTGACTCGGTGTCTCCCATTGATGCTGCGGCGGTGGGTACGTCGCTCGCTGTGTTTGTTGTCGTCTACTTTGCGATTTTTGGAGCAGGTATTTATTACCTTCTCAAGCTCATGCGTAAATCACCGACGAAATATGAACAGGATTTGGACAGCCGTGTGGTCACACGTCTTTCTCATGGTAATGCGAGTCACGATATTGTGGATGACGCTTCACCAAGACAAGGAGAATCGTAATGGATTACGCATTGATTTGGGCGGTCATCATTGCCATAGCGGTACTTGCTTACGTTATCTTGGATGGGTTCGACTTAGGTGTAGGGATTTTATTCCCATCATTAAATGATGACGAAAAAGATGCGGCAATGAATTCCATTGCCCCCATTTGGGATGGAAACGAAACCTGGTTGGTGTTAGGCGGTGGTGGGCTGTTTGCAGTGTTTCCATTAGCCTACTCTGTGATCATGCCTGCCGTGTACGCCCCTATCATTGCCATGCTTATCGGGCTTATCTTCCGAGGCGTAGCGTTTGAATATCGTTACCGAACGAAAAAGGGGCGATATCTGTGGGATTGGTCTTTTGCGGGAGGGTCGTTCGTTGCCACGTTTTCACAAGGGATGATTCTCGGCACATTACTTCAGGGAATTGAGGTTGCAGACCGCCAATATGCAGGTGGGTGGTTTGATTGGCTGACACCGTTTTCTATTTTCTGCGGGATTGCTGTGACGATGGGTTATACCTTACTTGGCGGATGCTGGCTGCTGATCAAAACTTCGGGGTCGATTGAGGCTAAGTTGTTCCCCAAGTGTAAGCGTTTGACACTCATGTTCCTCGCAGCCATTGGTGTAGTCAGTATATGGCTCCCTTTTATTTCGCCGGAAATTGCGGCGCGTTGGTTTACGTTTCCGAACGCGGCCGCCTTCTTCCTGATACCCATTATTTCAGCTTGCGCTGCTTATAAGCTTTGGCACTCGTTGAGTGCGCAAAAAGCACTTGCTGCCTACATGTGGACGTTGGTTATTTACCTGATGGCGTTTGCAGGATTCGCCATCAGCATTTTCCCTTACATGGTGCCACGAGCCATTACCCTATGGGAGGCGGCTGCACCTGAGAACAGCCTTAAGTTCTTGTTCGCCGGGGCAGCCTTCTTATTGCCAATCATTATTGCTTACTCGGCGTATTCGTATTGGGTGTTTCGTGGCAAGGTTAGAGCGGACGAGGGCTACCATGAATAAAGCGATGAAGTCTGGCCTTTGGTTTATCGGTCTTTGGCTTATTGGGGTGGGTGCGGTCAGTGTGCTGGCTCTCTTCATAAAACTCACTATGAAGTGGGTAAATCTTATCTGATCACTTGCCCAATTCTAGGACGTAATCCGGATTAAAACTGGATATCTATCCAGTTGTTTATTATCCTAACGGCAATTGTAACCAGAATACCGAGTTTCTATTGTGATTGGCCGACTACGCGGAATTTTGCTTGAAAAGCAACCACCTGAAATCCTTCTCGAAGTAAACGGCGTTGGCTATGAAGTCAGTATGCCAATGAGCTGTTTCTATGAACTCCCTGAAGTTGGTGAAGAAGCGATTATTTATACGCACTTTGTTGTGCGTGAAGATGCGCAACTGCTTTATGGCTTTAATACCACGGTGGAACGTGCGCTATTTCGTGAAGTGATTAAGGCAAATGGCGTAGGGCCAAAACTGGGTCTTGCGATTCTGTCTGGGATGACTGCCACACAGTTCGTTGACAGTGTGGAACGTGAAGACGTATCAACGTTAGTGAAAATCCCTGGTGTTGGTAAGAAAACCGCAGAACGACTGGTTATTGAGATGCGTGATCGCTTGAAAAACTGGCACGCCTTTGATCTGTTTACGCCGCATGCCGACGCAGCAGCGCGCCGCGCTTCTAGCACGGATACGGTTGTCGCGGCATCAACCAATCCAAAGGATGAGGCAATCAGTGCGCTTATCGCGTTGGGTTATAAAGCAGCGCAAGCTGAGAAAGTGGTTAAGCAAGTTGCTCAGGATGGCATGAAGAGTGAAGCCATTATCCGCGATGCACTGCGTTCGATGGTGTAATGGAGCAATATAGATGATTGAAGCCGACCGCCTGATGGGCTCTGTGCCACCGAGCCGTGAAGACGATGTCATTGACCGCGCAATTCGACCAAAATTGTTGTCGGACTATCAAGGGCAGGATCATGTTCGCAACCAGATGGAGATTTTTATCCATGCTGCGCGCAAACGCGAGGAAGCACTGGATCACTTATTGATTTTTGGCCCTCCGGGTTTGGGTAAAACCACATTGGCGAATATTGTAGCCAATGAAATGGATGTCAATATTCGCACTACCTCTGGACCTGTTCTGGAAAAAGCGGGCGATTTGGCAGCACTGCTGACCAACCTTGAACCTCACGACGTACTCTTTATTGATGAGATCCACCGTTTGAGTCCTGTTGTGGAGGAAGTGCTTTATCCTGCGATGGAGGACTACCAGCTTGATATCATGATTGGTGAAGGTCCAGCTGCGCGCTCTATCAAAATCGATTTACCCCCGTTTACTTTGATTGGTGCAACAACCCGTGCGGGTTCACTGACATCACCACTGCGTGATCGCTTTGGTATCACTCAGCGTCTTGAGTACTACAATGTCGCCGACCTGAAAGGCATCGTTCAACGTTCAGCGCGATGTTTGAATTTGGATATGGTGGAAGAGGGCGCATTTGAAATTGCGCGCCGTGCACGAGGCACTCCACGTATTGCAAACCGCCTTCTGCGCCGTGTACGTGACTATGCAGAGGTGAAGGGGGACGGTCATATCAATGCGGATGTTGCATCGAAAGCACTGGACATGCTGGATGTCGACAATCAAGGCTTCGATTACATGGACCGTAAACTGCTTACTGCAATCATTGAGAAATTTGATGGTGGCCCAGTAGGGTTAGATAACCTTGCTGCCGCGATTGGTGAAGCCAAAGACACCATTGAAGACGTTATCGAGCCCTATCTCATTCAACAGGGGTACTTGCAGCGTACGCCTCGTGGTCGTATCGCCAGTCAGCGTGCCTATCTGCACTTTGGCTTTGATTTACCCAATAAGTCATAAAGAACCTAAGATTGGAAAGGCCAACACATTGTGTTGGCCTTTTTTACATCTGCAGTGTTGCAACTCTGTTATGGCCATCATCTTTTCTCCTTGCCCTAGTCTTGTTTCCTACGCTTCGTCTAGCTCTTTAAATCGACTCAAAAGATGATGGTGCTCAAGGACAGATAAAATAAGAAGCTGTGGAAATTGATTATTTTGACAGCAGTCAATGTCCCAGAGGGCCAAATGCTTTGAAGACGGTTGCCAGAATGTTTAGTATTAGCTGTCACTATATTAGGAGTTGCTTAACAAAATCCTAACCAGTGCAGCACAAAAGTGCAACATAATAAAGGAGAGTTGTTCACACAGCTCCCGTAAGGAAGCTCGGTAAAGCGCGGCTGGCAAGCCTCGCATGTGTTTAAGCATTTACTTAACGACATGAAAGTGTCGTGCGTCAGTCAGCCTGACGATGAAGGAGTTACCATGTTAACTGATATTGTGGATCTATCGCGGTTCCAATTTGCTCTCACCGCGATGTATCACTTCCTGTTTGTCCCATTGACTCTGGGTATGGCCTTTTTGTTGGCTATTATGGAGTCTTTATATGTGATGACCGACAAGCAAATCTACAAGGACATGACCAAGTTCTGGGGTAAGCTTTTCGGTATTAACTTCGCGCTAGGCGTTGCGACTGGCCTGACGATGGAGTTCCAGTTTGGTACAAACTGGGCATACTACTCTCACTATGTTGGTGATATCTTCGGTGCGCCATTGGCAATCGAAGCTCTCATGGCATTCTTCCTTGAGTCTACCCTTGTGGGTATGTTCTTCTTCGGTTGGGATCGCCTGTCCAAGCGTCAACACCTTGCTGTTACTTGGCTGACAGCTATCGGTTCTAACTTTTCAGCGCTTTGGATTCTAGTTGCTAACGGTTGGATGCAAAACCCAGTGGGTGCAGAGTTCAACTTCGAAAGCATGCGAATGGAAATGGTGAGCTTTGCTGAAGTTGTACTTAACCCAGTAGCTCAGGTGAAATTCGTTCACACTGTTGCTGCAGGCTACACCACAGGCGCAATGTTCGTCTTGGGTATCAGTGCATACTACCTACTGAAAGGCCGTGACGTGGCGTTTGCTCGCCGTTCATTTGCGATTGCTGCATCTTTCGGTATTGCGGGCATCCTGTCTACTATCGTTCTGGGTGACGAATCTGGCTATGAGCTGGGCGACGTTCAGAAAGTAAAACTGGCTGCAATTGAAGCAGAGTGGCACACCGAGCCAGCACCTGCCGCATTTACGCTGTTCGGTTTCCCGAATCAAGAAACCATGGAAACCGACTACGCCATCAAGATCCCTTACGTAATGGGTATCATCGCGACGCGTTCATTCGACAAAGAGGTTACGGGTCTGCGTGATCTGGTCGACGAGCACGAAGTGCGTATCCGTAACGGTATGATTGCTTACGGTCTGCTTGAAAAACTACGTGACGGTGACAAGACCCCTGAAAACTTGGCAGCGTTTGACGAAGTGAAGAAAGATTTGGGTTACGGTCTGCTGCTGAAAGAGCACACGCCAAACGTTGTTGATGCAACGGAAGCGCAAATCAAACAAGCTGCTAAAGATTCTATTCCTCAGGTAGCACCGCTGTTCTGGAGCTTCCGCATCATGGTTGCGTGTGGTTTCGCAATGCTGTTCATCTTCGGCATGGCGTTCTACCAGACTTGTCGTCAGAAGATCGACGAGAAACCTTGGGTTCTGAAACTGGCTCTGTTCGCGATTCCATTGCCTTGGATTGCGTCTGAAGCAGGTTGGTTTGTTGCGGAATATGGCCGTCAGCCTTGGGCTGTGGGTGAAATCCTGCCGGTACACATGGCGGCGTCGAACCTGCCAGCGTACGAAATCATTACTTCATTGGTTGCTATCGTTGCACTGTACACCGTGTTCCTGATCGCTGAAGTTTACCTGATGGTTAAGTTTGCTCGTAAAGGCCCAAGCAGCCTGAAGACTGGCCGTTACCACTTTGAACAGCAAAAGACTCCGGAATCGGATCTGGCGCGTCAGGTTGAAGCATAAGGAGAGCTTGAGCGATGTTTGATTACGAAATCCTACGATTGATTTGGTGGGTTCTGATCGGTGTTCTACTGATCGGCTTCGCCGTCACCGATGGCTTCGACATGGGCGTAGGTGCGCTTGTACCTGTTATTGGCAAAACCGATAACGAACGCCGTGTCATGATTAACTCGATTGCACCGCACTGGGATGGTAACCAAGTTTGGTTGATCACAGCAGGTGGTGCGCTGTTCGCAGCATGGCCACTGGTTTACGCCGTGTCGTTCTCAGGTTTCTACCTGGCGATGATTGTTACCCTGGCTGCACTGTGGTTCCGTCCAATTGGTTTCGACTACCGCTCTAAGATTGAAGATCCACGCTGGCGTAAAGCTTGGGACGCAGCAATCTTTATTGGCGGTTTTGTTCCACCAATTATCTTCGGTGTCGCATTCGGTAACTTGCTGCAAGGCGTACCGTTTGAGCTAAGCGAACTGCTAATCCCAACTTACCGTGGTAACTTCTTCGGTCTGCTGAATCCATTTGCGATTCTGTGTGGTCTGGTTAGCTTGTTCATGATCGTGACTCAGGGCGCAACCTGGCTGCAAATGAAAACCACTGGCGACTTGCACACACGTTCTCGTAACGTGGCGCAACTGACATCAGTGTTAACTGCAGTGTGTTTTGCGATTGCTGGCTTCTGGGCACAGAGCATTGAAGGTTATGTGATCACGAGTGAAATCATTACCAATGCGACGTCGAACCCATTGACGAAAGAAGTGACCACAATGACAGGTGCGTTGTTCAACAACTACAACGACTACCCACTCTTGTGGATTGCGCCTGCACTGGCTGTGATCATGCCACTGTTGGCAGCAGCAGCGTCTCGTTTTGAGCGTTGTGGCTTTGCGTTCTTGTTCTCGAGCCTAGCGATTGCAGGTGTGATTTTGACTGCTGGCTTTGCGCTGTTCCCATTCGTGATGCCATCAAGCCTGTTCCCATCACAGAGCCTGACCATGTGGGATTCAACGTCAAGTGAATTGACGCTGAACATCATGACTGGCGTTGCGTTTGTTATGGTTCCAATCATTCTGGGTTACACCACTTGGTGTTACTACAAGATGTTTGGCCGCTTGGATGACAAGTTCATCGAAGAAAACAAGAACTCACTGTACTAAGAGAAGGAGTAAACCATGTGGTATTTCGCTTGGATTCTAGGTGTATTGCTGGCGTGCTCGTTCGGTATTATCAATGCGCTTTGGTTAGAACATACTGAAGCCATGGATCACGACAGTGAAGAATAAGCTTATCGCTTTGTTAGACGGTCTGCATGACCGTCTACATAAGCGCGTATTGATGTTGCTGTCTCTTGTTTTGGCTCTGGTTTGCGGTGGTCTCGTTATGTGGGATCCGCAAGCATTTGCTGCCAAACTGGGAGGATTTACGGTAGCCAATGGTTTGCCATTGATTTGGGCAACGTGTACTGGGTTAATTCACGGTATGGCGTTCAAACCTCGTCGCTGGTTTTGGCAACTTGTCTTTTTCCCACCCTTTTCGTGGGTCATCATGACAGCCATGCTGGTTCAGGCTTTCACCTGATAAATGCAGATATCGGTACTTCAAACAGCTCGGGCAACCCCCGAGCTGTTTTATTTTGCGCCATTCGTGACCTGCTTCGTTGCTTCGAGGTTTCAATATGTTGAGTAAGTCAGTTATAGTATTTCGCTAAACCTTATTATGGATTTCAGGTAATTATTCGGATGAGTCATCTCCATCCATTTTGTTGGCCAATTCGCGTGTATTACGAAGACACGGATACCGGCGGTATTGTCTATCATGCGAACTATCTCAAATACTTCGAGCGCGCACGCACCGAACTATTGCGTAGTATAGGTGTCAATCAACACGTGCTCTTTGAAGAGCACACTGCATTCGTTGTCCGTCATATGGACATTGACTTTTTTAAAGGTGCCACGTTAGACGAATCGCTCACTGTTCAAACAACGGTGTCAGAACTTCGTCGCGTTACCCTAACGTTCTGTCAGGATTTAGTTAATTCACAAGGCGATGTGTTGTGCCGGGCCATAGTTAAGGTAGCCTGTGTCGACTCTGAGAAAATGAAACCAAAATCCATTCCTACATCGATTCAATCGGAGATTTTTAGTGAACGCTGAACTTTCAATTCTTGATCTGTTTTTGCAGGCGAGTCTGCTGGTAAAAGCAGTGATGTTGGTTCTGCTTGGCATGTCAGTTGTGTCTTGGGCGATGATCATCAAACGTTCGCAAGTACTTTCACAAGCGTCGGCAAAAGCGGAACGCTTCGAAGACCGATTCTGGTCAGGAATGGACTTATCTCAACTCTATCAAGAAGTTCAAGCTCGTAAAGACAGCCTAACGGGCAGCGAGCAGATATTCTATTCAGGCTTTAAAGAGTTTGCTCGACTTCACCGCAGCAATGGCAAAGTACCGGAAGCGGTGATGGAAGGTACATCGCGCGCGATGCGTGTGTCCTTGTCCAAAGAAGTAGAGTCTTTGGAAACGAACCTTCCGTTCCTTGCGACAGTGGGTTCAATTAGCCCGTACATCGGTCTATTTGGTACCGTGTGGGGCATAATGCATGCCTTTATCGCACTGGGTGCGGTGAAGCAGGCGACACTGGCAATGGTTGCGCCGGGTATCGCGGAAGCACTGGTTGCAACAGCGATGGGCTTGTTCGCTGCGATTCCTGCGGTTATGGCCTACAACCGATTGACATCGAAGGTTGGCAAGCTAGAAAACAATTACGTGAACTTTATGGAAGAGTTCTCAAGCATTTTGCACCGCCAGGCATTTGCCGCACCGAAGGAGTAAGCCATGGCTTATCAACCTAAGCGACGGAAAATGACGGCAGAGATCAACGTCGTTCCCTATATCGATGTAATGCTTGTGCTGCTTATCATCTTTATGGTGACAGCACCTTTTGTTACACAAGGTGTGGACGTTGACCTTCCTCAAACCTCGAATGCGAAAACAGCGGCTGAATTAGCGAAAGAAGAAGACAGCGGCGCGTTTATTATCGTCGAAGTGGATCAAAATGGTGGCTTGGGTCTGAGCGTGAACAATGGTGACATGGTTCGTGGACTGACGTTGCAAGATATGCTGATCCGAGTGCGCGCTGAGCTGGAAATCAATCCGAAATCGCCAGTTTTAGTCGGTGGTGATGGGCGAGTGCCTTATTCCGAAATCATTCTTACCCTGGATGCATTGAACCAGGCGGGAGTCTCCTCAGTGGGACTGATGACCGAACCGCTTGATTCATAGAATGAGAAAGTGAATGAAGAATAAAGACAACAATAATTACACGGGTGCCACGGTCATATCTTTCGTGCTTCATGGTGCGTTAATTGGTGGTTTGCTTTGGGGGGCGGATTTTAGCAAGGCTGTTCACCAACCCGTGGGGCAAAGCATCGAAGCAGTCGTTATCGACCCAAGTGTAGTCAGTGCTCAGGCAAAGAAAATTCGAGAACAACGCGATGAAGCGAAGCGACAAGAAAGCGACCGCCTCAAGCGATTGGAACAACAAGCTGAGCAACTCGAAAAACAACGTGAGCAAGAAGAGAAACGCTTACGCGAGTTGAGAACGGAAAAGCTTGCTGCAGAAAAAGCCGCTCGCGAAGCAGAAACCGAACGTAAGCGTATCTCGGAAGCCAAAAAGAAAGCCGCTGAAGAGCAGCGTAAAGCAGAAGATGCTGCGCGTGTAGCGAACGAGAAAGCTGCGGCAGCGGAAGCTGAACGTGTTCGCCGTGTTGAACAGCAACGTAAAGCGGAAGAAGCCGCGAAGAAAGCGGAAGCCGATCGTCAGCGCGCCGAACAAGAACGTTTAAAAGCAGAAGAAGAGCGTAAGCGCCAGATTGCTGAAAAGAAAAAGGCAGAAGAAGAGGCTCGCAAAGCGGATGAAGAACGCAAGCGTAAGCTAGCAGAGAAGAAAAAAGCGGAAGAAGCTGCGCGGAAAGCAGAAGAAGCACGTAAGGAAGCCGAGCGTAAGGCTGCTGAAGCCAAACGCAAGCAGGTAGAGCAGGAGGCTGCCCTTAACGAGCTTTTTAGCGGTCTCGAGTCGGAGTCCGCTAATCGCGACACGGCTCGAGGGCGTTTCATTAGCGACGAGAAAGCGCGTTATGGTGCTATTTACACCCAAATGATTCGCCAAAATCTGTTAGTTGATGACAGTTTTCTGGGGCAAGAGTGTGTGGTGAAAATGCGCCTCTCGGGCACCGGTTTGCTTTTGGATGTGGCCGAAGCAGGCGGTAATGCCTCTTTGTGTCGAGCAACAAAAACTGCAGTATTGAAAGTGTCTTCCTTCCCGATGCCGGAAGACCAAGATGTCGCAGCGCAACTACAAGATATTGAGTTGACTGTGAAACCAGAGTAAGAGGGATTCTTGATGTTGAAACGCGTATTCTTTGGTGTGATTACGCTGATGTTGGCGGCTATACAGCCTGCCCATGCAGAACTGAAACTCGTTATCACCGAAGGGGTTAACTCAGCCCGACCTATCGCTATCGTCCCTTTCAAATGGGATGGTCCAGGGAAACTGCCGACGGATGTGTCCGCGGTGATTGCGTCTGATTTGCAGCGCAGCGGGAAGTTCAGTCCAATCCCAACGGATAAAATGCCCCAAACGCCTTATAGCGATGAGAGCGTCGACTTTAACGATTGGACCGCACTGGGTGTTGACGCACTGGTTACCGGTAAAATCAGCCAGACGGCTGACGGCAAATACTTAATTGAATACCAACTGATTGACGTGGTTCGTGGCCAGTTAACAGGCGGTAAAAGCAAAGGCCTGTCCGCAAATGGTGACCTCGTACTGACAAAAGACCACCTGTTGCTGAATAACCGCAAAGTGGTGTCGGGTAAGCAGCTTCGTCAATACGCTCACCGTATCTCGGATTTGGTGTATGAAAAGCTAACGGGCGAAAGAGGAGCGTTTCTGACGCGTATCGCCTATGTCGTTATTGATGACAAAGCGGACTACCCGTACCAACTGCGTATCGCGGATTATGATGGCTACAACGAATTGCTTGTGCTTCGTTCTAAGCAACCGTTGATGTCACCTGCATGGTCACCAGATGGTAAGCAACTCGCTTATGTGAGCTTTGAAAACGGTCAGGCTCAAGTTTTCCTGATGAACATTTATACTGGTGACCGCGAAATGATCTCGTCATTCCCGCGTCACAACGGTTCACCCCGCTTCTCGCCGGACGGCAGTAAGTTGGCGTTGGTACTCTCTAAGACCGGCAGTTTGCAAGTCAATGTATTAGATTTGAAAACCCGAAAAATGGAGCAAATTACCAAAGGTCGGGCGAATAACACCGAGCCATTCTGGGATCCAGACGGGAAGTCTTTAATCTTTACGTCAGACCGGGGTGGTAAACCACAGATTTATCGAGTAAATTTAGCCGACGGTTCTACTAGTCGGATTACATGGCAGGGCAGCCAGAATCTCGGTGGTCAAATTACACCCGACGGTAGATACCTGGTGATGGTTCACCGCTCGGACTCAGGCTACAACATTGCAAAACAAGATTTGCAAACCGGTGCTGTTGAGATTCTAACGAAAACTATGTTGGATGAATCTCCAAGTCTCGCGCCGAATGGTAGCATGGTAATTTACAGCTCAGTTTATGGGCGTGATAACGTACTTTCGTTGGTTTCTATTGATGGACGATTCAAAGCACGTTTACCTGCGACTAATGGGCGAGTGAGAGCCCCAGCATGGTCCCCGTTCCAATAATATTTGCGCTTATTTGATATAAGGAAAACAAGATGCAAGTTAATAAAGTACTTAAGGGTTTGGCAATTGCGCTGCCTATGTTCACACTGGCTGCTTGTAGCTCAAGCGACAGCTCAACTGACAGCACAGCGGGTTCTCAAACTAATCAAGGTTCTGAAACTACTATCGTAACTCCAGTAGATGGCGGCCAAGGCGCATTGACTGAACAAGAAATTCGTAACAACGAACTTCGTCAGTCTCAAACTGTTTACTTTAACTTTGACGATTACTCAGTTCTGCCACAGTTTGAAGACATGCTGGACGCGCACGCTGACTTCCTGCGTGACAACGCAGACATCAAAGTTGTTGTAGAAGGTCACGCGGATGAGCGTGGTACGCCAGAGTACAACATCGCGCTGGGCGAGCGTCGTGCAAACGCAGTTGCTAAATACCTGCAAGCACTGGGCGTACCTGCGTCTCAAATTTCAATCGTAAGCTACGGCGAAGAGAAACCTTTGGTGCTAGGCCAAAGCGACGAAGCTTATGCGAAGAACCGTCGTGCGGTTCTGGTTTACTAATTTAAGGTAAATCCTATGAACAGTAACACTTTGCGTTGTCTTTCGCTGGCGTTACTGGTGAGTGCGGCAGCCCCTGTGGCTGCCGCACCTGCTCCGGTGACTGAATTGGGTGGTAGTAGCGGCGGCAGCTCCGTTGAGCGCTTGGAGCGAATGCTTGAAGCTCGAAATCAAATGCAACTTGATATGCAGCGTCAACTCGACCAAATGGCGGGTGAGCTAGATAATCTGCGTGGCACAGTAGAAAGAAACAGCTACGAATTAAATCAGATGTTGGAACGCCAACGTGATCTCTACCGTGAAATTGACACGTTGAGAAATGCGAAACCAGCACCTGCTCCGGAAGCAAAGCCGGAAACGCCTGACTCAACCGAGAAATACTCTACGGATCAAACAGAAAACGCTGAGTATGATGCAGCGGTAAATCTGATTCTAAAAGAGAAAAACTATACTGGTGCGACAGAAGCGTTCAACGCTTTCCTCGCAAAATACCCAGAATCTATTTATACGCCTAACGCGCATTACTGGTTGGGACAACTCTACTTCTCTAAGAGTGATTTAGATGCAGCGAAGAAACACTTTACTGCGGTTAGTCAGTTCGCGAAGTCTAGCAAGCGTGCTGATGCCTTGCTGAAACTGGGTATCATTGCTCAGCGTCAGGGCGACACGGCTGGTGCGAATGCACTGTTCCAGAGTGTGATTAAAGAATACCCGGGAACAACAACGGCAAACCAAGCCGAAAAGCAGCTGAACAACTAGAAAATCCCCATACAAAAAGCCGACAAAATTGTCGGCTTTTTGTTTTTCATTTATTTCTTATCTAGAGTTCACATCATCTTCATAAAGGGTAAACATTCGCCTTTAAGGTCGCTATAATGGCCGGATTGCAAGCAAATCTGAGTATGTCGATGAGCCAGATTATCAATACCGCAGAGACGGTATATCCCTTCCCTCCAAAACCGGAGGTGTTGTCTGAGCAACAGAAAGCAGACTATATCGCCAGTATCAAACAGCAACTGAAAGACAAAGATGCTGTCATGATTGCCCACTATTACACCGATCCTGAAATTCAGGCGTTGGCTGAAGAGACTGGCGGTTTCGTTGGTGACTCGCTGGAAATGGCGAAGTTCGGTAACAAGCACCCTGCAAAAACACTTCTTGTCGCTGGCGTCCGATTTATGGGCGAAAGCGCGAAAATTCTTACACCAGAAAAAACGGTATTAATGCCGACTCTGGAAGCAGAGTGCTCGTTGGATCTTGGTTGTCCTGAAGACCGTTTTACAGCCTTTTGTGATGCCCACCCAGACCATACTGTCGTCGTTTATGCCAATACCTCTGCCGCAGTGAAAGCGCGCGCTGACTGGGTAGTGACCTCTTCAATTGCGTTGGAGATTGTTGAGCATTTGGATGACGAAGGCGCAAAGATTATCTGGGGTCCTGACCGTCACTTAGGCTCGTATATCGCAAACAAAACCGGGGCTGAAATGTTGCTGTGGCAAGGCGAGTGTGTCGTTCATGACGAGTTCTCTGCCAAAGCACTGAGAGACATGAAAGCAGTGTATCCAGATGCAGCCATTTTGGTTCACCCTGAGTCACCAGCAAGTGTGGTAGAGTTGGCTGACGCTGTCGGCTCAACCAGTCAGCTAATCAAAGCAGCGAAAGAGCTGCCTAACAAGCAATTGGTTGTCGCGACTGACAAAGGCATCTTCTTTAAGATGCAGCAAATGGTGCCAGATAAAGAGCTTATCGAAGCCCCGACAGCAGGCGCAGGCGCAACGTGTCGTAGTTGTGCGCACTGTCCTTGGATGGCGATGAACGGCCTAAAAGCAATTGATATTGCTCTACGCGACGGTGGCGAAGAGCATGAAATTCACGTTGATGAAGCTATTCGCGTTAAGTCACTTATTCCTTTGAACCGTATGTTGGATTTCGCAGCGGAATTGCAGATGCAGGTCAAAGGTAACGCTTAAGGTCAAAGAAACTAATACCCAAACAACCTGAAAATGCTCGAACTCAGAGGTCATCAATACGTTCAATTCGAGGCAAATTTCGCGAGGAATAGTCATTCTATTTCCGTGGGATTTAACGAAGAAGTGACCGTATTGATGGCCTCCCTTCGGGAGAGTTGTATGATGTCGTGCTCTTTGTTGTCCCTTTTTGATGGAGGTGACTACACCTACAAAGGGACGTCGCGATCACAACACCAAACAAGCTCGCTGAGTCCAGCATCTTCACGTTGTTTGGGTATATTAAAAGGCGGGCATTATGTTCGCCTTTTTTGATCGTTTTGCCGTTTAAACTGAGTGTATAAGGAAAGTGTATGAGCCAGGCTATGTTGACCATTGGATTACCTTTGGCCCTTGCGTGGATGATGTTTTGTGTAGGATTGACACTCACGTTGGCAGATTTCAAACGTGTTGGGCAATATCCTGGCATTGTGTTTGTTGGTCTTTGCGCGCAATTACTCGGCTTGCCTGCAATTGCCTTTGTTCTCGTTTATGTCTTTAATTTGCCTGAAGTGGTCGCAATAGGTCTATGGATTCTGGCATTAGCCCCTGGTGGTGCATCATCAAACGCAATTAGCCATCTTGCTGGCGGAGATGCGGCACTATCAATCACCATGACAGCGATCAGCAGCTTAATTATCCCGTTTAGCTTACCCTTGCTGTTGCCGCTGCTTTATCCCCAAGTGTCAGCCGCGATCCCCGTAAAAACGGCGATCATGCAGCTTATCGCGGTGACGTTAGTCCCCGTGTTATTGGGTATGGCACTAAACCACTTTGTTCACTCAAAGCGTTTTGATGTGTTCACCGAGTTCGCCGGTAAGTCCGCATTGTGGGCACTGTTTTTTACGGTTGCCGTAACACTTGCCGCAAACACCTCTGTGTTCAACCAGTTGTTTTCACAAGCATCAGTGGCGGTTCTAACCTTGTGTTTGCTGGGCATGGGGCTTGGTGTGGCTGTATCTAAACTGTTTCGTGGTGACGCAAAACTGTCGAAGACGTTTGCCATCGAGGTAGGGATTCAAAATGCGGGTACCGCGATATTTGTAGCCGTGGTGCAGCTAAAGCAGCCGGAACTTGCTTTGACGCCTTTATTGTACGGCGTGCTGATGAACATACCTGTGGTGATACTCATTGTGCTCAACAAGCGAGCGGTGAAATCTGTCGCCATGTAAGAGAAAAAGAGCTGCGATGGCAGCTCTTTTTCGTCGTCCTGTTTAGATCGCTTGTGATTAGGTGGTTATTTCCAAAGCCGTTGGTACAGCGATCTCATTTCTTCTTCTGTGGGAACCCTTGGGTTGTTTCCCGGCGAACCTGACGCAAATGCTTGTTGGATCATGATGTCTAGCACTGCGTCAAAGTCATCCTTTTCGACACCGAACTCAGCAAGTGTAGGTACGTTGAGCTCTTCATTCAAAGCCAGTAATTCTTGCTTCAGGCGCGTGTTGGCGTCTTCTGTTCTGACATGTTCGCCGACTATTCCCATGGCTTTGGCACATTGAGCGTAACGCTCTTCGCATGCTGGAATGGAAAAGGCTGTAATGCTTGGAAGAAGCATGGCGTTTGAAAGCCCATGTGGAACGTGGAAGGAAGCCCCGATAGGTCGGCTCATACCATGAACCAGAGCGACTGATGCATTAGAGAAGGCAATGCCTGCTAAGGTAGAGCCCATCATCATTTGCTTTCTCGCTTCGATATCATTCCCATCATGGAATACCTTGCGAAGGTTAGGTGCAATCAGGCGCATGGCTTCTAAGGCGTTGTAGTCACTGAACGGGTTACCTTTTTTGCTGACATAGGCTTCAATGGCATGCGTCAATGCGTCAATCCCAGTGTCGGCAGTAATTCGGGGGGGCAGTGACATGGTCAGTTTGTAGTCGATCAAGGCGGCAACGGGCAGGAAGCCGAGACCAATACATAGCATCTTCTCGTCAGTGTCAGAATCGGTAATGATGGTGAACTTGGTAACCTCAGAACCCGTCCCCGCGGTTGTAGGAATTGCAATAACGGGGATACTGGTTTCATTGACGATACGTGGTGCTTTGTAATCGCGCATAAAGCCGCCATAGCTCGCAAGCATACTGATGGCTTTTGCACTGTCGATTGCACTACCACCGCCTAACGCGACGATACAGTCAATTTGATTGTCGCGAGTGACAGCCACTGCTTCTTCAATTGACTGAGACGTTGGCTCAGGAATCGTGTTTGAATAGACTCGGCTATTGATACCTGCGTTAGACAGTAGCTCAGTGACCATAGCGACATAGCCCATTTGAACCATGGTCTTGTCAGTTAAAACAAGTACACGCGACGCATTGAATCCTTTGACGATGTCTGGCAAGCGCGCAGTAGCATCTTCGCCAAACTCCAATATACGTGGCATAGCGACGGAATTACTCATTTTATAGCTCCTACTGTATCTGGTTTTCCATGAAGGGTTTCTCTGCGCAGTGACCGATAAAGACCGACTGTGGTTGCGATAACAACAATGGAATAGGGGAGCGCGGCAATGATTGACGCGGTTTGCAGTGCGCCAAGACCACCTGCTAACAAAAGTACGGCGGCGACAAGGCCAATAGAGAGTCCCCAAAATACGCGATAACGAGCGGGTGGATGCTCATCTCCCATAGAGATCAAGGTACAAATGACGAGCGTTGCGGAGTCGGCTGATGTCACGAAATACGTGACAAGCATGACGGTACAAATGGTTGCCCCGAGTGTGGTGAGGATGACGCCGATGTCCATGAGTTCAATCGTTTTGAATAAGGCGAGGGTCAGGTCTTCATTAACGGCTTCAACGACGCCTCCGTTACCGAAGAGCTCGATATACATCGCGGTATTGCCGAATATGGTGATCCAGAATGTCGCTAACACAGTGGGAGCCAGCAACACACCTAACGTGAATTCACGAATAGTGCGACCGCGAGAAATGCGGGCGATAAAAATGCCACAGAAAGGTGCCCATGCGATCCACCATCCCCAGTAGAAGATGGTCCAAGCACCTTGCCATGTATTTTCAGGATTAGGGTCGACCCAGAGCCCCAGCTTGACCACGTTAAGCATGTAATCGCCAAGATTGGTAAAAAAGGAGCCAATTACATAGGCGGTTGGGCCAAGAATGATGAAGAAAGCCAGCATAACAACAGTGAGTTGCATGTTGAGCTCACTGAGGATCCGAATACCTTTGTTTACACCGGTCAGCACTGACACCGTTGCTAATATGGAGATGCTGATGATCAATATGATCTGAACAGACGTGCTGATTTCAACATCCAGCAGGTAGTTCAGTCCGGCATTCATTTGCTGGGCTCCAAGCCCCAGCGAGGTGGCGATACCAAATACCGTACCGAAAACAGCAAGTAAGTCAGCGGCATGCCCTAGTGGGCCATAAATACGCTCCCCAAGAAGAGGGTAGAGACCCGAGCGGATAGAGAGCGGCAGGCCTTTACGATAAGAGAAGTAAGCGAGAGAAAGGCCACAAATCGCAAACAACCCCCAGCCATGCAGTCCCCAATGGAAAATGGCAATACGCATTGCAACTTGCCCAGCGAAAATGGTTTGCGCTTTGTCCTCAGTGACAAAAGGATTGTTTTGGAAGTGGTACATGGGCTCGGCAATACTCCAGAACAGAATACCAATACCGATGCCTGCGCCAAAGAGCATGGAAAACCATGAAAAGAAACCAAACTCAGGCTTTTCATCGTCTTTGCCGAGCTTGATACTCCCATACCGGCTGAGGATGAGATAAAACGCAATGAAAAGATAAACACTCATGAGTCCTACGTAATACCACGACAGATTAGTCGCGATATAATTTTTGCAGAACGTGTATACGCTGTTCGCTTGTTCAGGCAATAACACGGTGTACAAAACAAACAAAATGACGAGAACGGAAGATCCGATAGCCATAAACGGGTTTACACCCGCGAATAGCCCTCCTCCTTCTTTCGCGTTAACATCCTTCCCCATTGCGATACTCCTTTTAATATTCCGACTGAAATAAATGATTATGTTTTTCTAGGCTGGTTATCTCTCGTTAATATTTACTTTATTGCGACTTATCAATGTCGCATTTTGATAAATTTTCTGCCTTTTAAAGCGTGTTAGTAAACTTTCATGTTTTACCGTCTTTCGGCAATTAATAAATTTTTAGCCTTTGGTATAAAAATAATTATGCGTAGCTGTTATGTTTCATTTATTTGACATCATTTCGAAATGCTTAGGTGTAGATTGAGGTTGAATAACAAATAAAAAAGACTGACCAAGCCGTTCTTGACGTTCTCATTGTCTGCAGGAAGCTGCATCGTTTTCTATCGTGATAGCAAGGAAGTAACACCATGAAAAAACGACTCCCCCCACTTAATTGGCTTCGGTCATTTGAGGCAGCTGCGAGGCACCTGAGCTTCACCCACGCTTCTCAGGAACTGCACATCACTCAAGCGGCGATCAGCCAACAAATTAAAGCGTTGGAGAGTCAACTTGGCACAATGCTCTTTGTGCGTTTACCTAGAGGGTTAGAGCTGACAGAGGCGGGGGCGGCTTACCTGCCAGTGCTTCATGAATCAATAGAAAGAATGAATGAAGTGACGGAGGAGTTGTTCGGTAAAGGCAGAAATAAGCTACTGAACGTTAAGGTTAATCTGGTCTTTTTTGTCAACTGGCTTGCACCGCGTCTATCGCAGTTTTATGAAAAGTATCCGGACATTAATTTAAAAATCACAAGCAATATATGGGTTAACAGCCAGGAGAAATCTTCCGATTGTGATTTGGAGGTGATCTATGGAAACGGTCGTTGGCATCAGTTTGAAGCAAGAAGGCTGACATGGGATCTTCTGCAACCAGTTTGTAGCCCAAATTATGCCTCTCGGTTTCAGCGGGAGCTTTCTCCTTTACACATCGTGAATGAAAACCTCATTCATGTGATTGGCTATGAAGATGGCTGGAATCACTGGTTCCAATCCATTGGCATGGCGTATACGGACTTTAAGCTAGGGAGTCAATTCGACACCTTAGTCAATGCCTTTGAAGTGGCAGCTAACGATGGTGGGATTGTTTTAGGCAGGAGCAGTTTGTTACAACGGTACTTTGAAGAAGGAAAGCTCATTTCTTTATTTGAACAAAAGGTTTTGACGACAGAAGCTTTCTACTTGGTCAACCATAAATCTCGTTTTCTACATCCTCATGCTGAAGCATTTATATCTTGGGTGATTGAAGAAGTTAACAATGATGATATAAATATTGAAAACAGACATTTATATAACTAGTGGTTTGTTGTGTATTAAAATATTTATGCTGAGACTAAATTTATATTAGTGGTCGATAAAAAATAAAGTAATTACTATCCGGCAATGAATTCACCTATTAGGTGGTTCTCATTTTACGTTGAAGTCTCTTAGCAAGGAGCGAGATAGATGAGAAATACATTGCCGCTATCGGGATTAAATGTTGTCGACTTTGGCCAGTACGTGACCGGTCCAGCTGTCGCTATGATCCTTGCCGATTTAGGTGCCAATGTTGTGCACATTGACCCGCCAAACGGTCCATTGTGGAATCATTCTGCCAATGCGGTGTTAAATCGAAACAAAACCAATATCCGGCTCGACTTGAAATCCGGGGGCGATTTAGACAGGGCTTTGTCTCTTTGCGCACAAGCAGACATCATCATAGAAAATTTCCGACCAGGCACAATGAAACGTCTGGGCGTGGACTTGGACATGCTGCGTGCTGCAGACCCAAGATTAATCACACTCTCCGTCCCTGGCTTTGCCTCGAATGACCAACTCCGTAAGCAATGGAAGGCGACGGAAGCCGTGATAGCAGCATCATCCGGTGCATTTACGGATATGGGCTACAACCGTGTGTTGATGGGGTGTGACCCAAGCTTTTCTCCGCTCACGCTTGGTTCTGCGTATGCAACCATGCTGGCGGCGAGTGCGGTGTCGCTTGCCTTATTTGAACGTGAAAAAAGTGGAGCTGGTGATCACATTGAAGTGCCTGTTACCGCAGCATTGATGGAGGGGTTGTCTTATAACTCCATTAAAATTGAAGGGATGCCACAGCGCTACCTGACGATGCGCGAGATGGAAATTAGCCGCCGTCGAGAAGCGGGTTTAGCCATGGACGTGACCTACGAAGAGCTTCAGGAATACTTAGATCCTTTCTATCGGACTTATGAATGCAAAGACGGTCGATACTTCTATGTTGTGTGTCCATCTCACCGCACACACGCAAAACGTTGCCTTCAATTGACGGGTCTTTACGATGAGTTGTTGGCGGAAGGACTGCCAGATGTCGAAGACCTCTATTTGCCGAAATCTGAATGGGAAGCGGACACGTCAATTGGTGTTTATCCTCTGCCAGCGGATTGGGCAGCAAAAATAGCCGAAAAGATGAAACGTGTTTTTCTGACTCGTTCATCCGATGAATGGGGAAAACTGTTTGGAGAGGGCGGTATTCCAGGGGCTCCACACAGAACAACGCAAGAATGGGTCAATGATTCTTACTCGCTTGAAAGCGGGCTTATCGTGGAGGTTAACGACCCTGAATTTGGCCCGATGAAGCAGCCGGGACCACTGGTATGGTTCGAGGAGTTGGGAGAGCAGCTATGCGATATTCATCCGCGTAAGTTTGGTGAATATGCTGATGCAGAACGCCTTTTCAGCGTGACAACAAAACCTGCGAGGTGTGAGCCAACACACAGCGGGGAAGCTCAGCGACACTGGCTTAACGGCATAAAGGTTCTGGACCTTACCAATGTTATTGCGGGACCGCACTCTACTGCATTTCTCTCTCGCTTCGGGGCTGAAGTGATCAAGCTCGACCCAACCAAACCTATGTATGATCCGCTGATTGGTGTGTTTTTCAGTTACCTGTCAAACATTGGAAAGAAGAGCTTGTTGATGGACATGCTGACGGATGAAGGCAGGCCGATCTTTGAAGCATTGGTGAAGCACTGCGATATCGTCGTTATCAATGCTCCTTCTCGACAAGTTGCGCCACTAGGATTGACAGAAGATCGACTGAAAGCGATCAACCCAGATGTTATTTTCTGTCGTTTGGATTGCTTAGGCGGGCCTAAGCATGGCGAGAAAACAGATTACATTGGCTATGACGATATTATTCAGGCGAACAGCGGCATTATGAGCCGATTTGGAGGGATGGATACGCCAGAAGAGCATGCGCATCTCGGTACATTGGACGTAAACTGCGGGTTTGCGGCGGGACTTGCGATGTCTGTAGCCTTGTATGTGCGGGCAAAAACAGGGGAAGTGTTGAGACCGAGAACATCGCTATCTTCCACGACTAACCTCGCGCAAATCAAATACAGCCACGATTATGAAGGACGCCCGCCATGTAATGAACCATCAGGGCGTGACACTTTGGGATACAACGCGCTGTCTCATTTCTATCAAACCCATGATGGTTGGTTGTACCTAGATGCCTCGGAGAGCGATTTGCCGAAATTGGAATCGTTGGATGCATTCTCCGGCCTCTCCAACCTTGATGAAGCGGGCAGAAAAGCCCTGTTTGCCAGTCAGTTTAAACGTAAACCCAATGATGTTTGGCTGAATAAGTTGTCTGAATTGGATATCGCTGCCGCGCAGACGCGAAGCATTGAATGGTTGAGAAAACGTTACAGTCGCCCTCAAGATGGTGAAGTGGGTTTTGACTCTGGAAGCTACGCGTTTTCTACCTACGATGCGCACCCTAGTGGTTACGTCACAACCATGGTCGACCATTATTCGATTCGTCCCAAAAAAGCGGGCATTATTTCGGCTGCGCAAACAGAGCGTTTTGGCAGTTCAAGTCGGCTTATCTTGACCGAATTGGGGATGGGCGAATCAGACATTCAGCGTCTTATCGACATAGGTGTGGTGAGCGAGGGGTGGTCAGAAGAATTCCTGCCGAGCTAGCGGATCAAAAAAGCCGTCATAACGAC
>NZ_JAJUBB010000010.1 GCF_028683135.1 Enterovibrio qingdaonensis | reverse complement strand
CTGAACATCAGTGCCTTTTTCTTAGTGTGGGCCGCCAGTTATAAGGCTTTTCCTTTCAGCAGTTTTCTTACCCACATGCGTCCAGGGTGAAGCGCATTCAGCACATCGACAGGCAGAGGTAGCGGATCGCCACAAAGTTGTGATGCCATCAGCTCGCCCAGAATCGGTGCCGATGTTAAACCACGCGATCCCAAAGCCAGTAAGCTATAAAGATTTGGGTACACGGGAACATCCTCCGCATCGTCTTGGCCATTTTTTAGATCAGCGTAAACTGTCGTCAATGCATCGTAACGACACACATCGCCGACATACGGCAAATGGTCTCGGCTTGCACAACGAATCCCTACACGCCCAGCACCGTGGTCGGTATCAATCTCTTTTGGCCAATCGGCGGGAATACAGTCAATCAGACGTTGTCTGTTTTCGACCTGATCGTCCATGCGAAAATCCAACGAAACGTCATTACGGCTGTAGGTAGCACCAATGCAATGGGTGTCATTCTTCGAATTAACAGGCGTCAAGTACCCGTCATAGCACAGCACGGTTTTGAGCGTTTTAAGTTCCGTGGTTGTATTGATATGACTGACCTGACCACGTACCGCATAGGCAGGGATAGGCGCAGTCTGTTCAAACGCAGTGAACTTATGTCCATTTGCCACCACCACCGTTGCGTGTTCGAACGAATCGCTATCTGAACGCAATTGCCACGAATCGCCCACGCGTTCGATGGCGGTGATTTCGGTATTGTAGTGACAGGTGAGTAATCCCGTTTTTTCCGCTAGCGCAATCAAACCTTGGGTTAATTGCTGTGGGCAAAGCCAGCCACCCATCGGGTAAGAAACACCACCGTGGCCGGTTTCAATGTTCGTGGTTTCAGCGGTTTGTTCAGCGGTTAAGCCTTTAATGACCTCATCAGGGAATCCTCCTGATAGCATTTTCGCAAGTTTGTCCGCACTTTTTTCATCCCAACCAAGTTGCGTGACACCGCACCAGTCATGGTCGAAGTCTATGTGTTCGGCGGCTTGCTCAACAAACTGTCGCGAGAAAATAAACGCAGGTGCGAAGAAACGCGATAACGCGTCATTACTGCCATTGAGAAGAGGATAAACCGCACCTTGACGGTTACCTGACGCGGCAAGTCCCGGCTTATCATGTTCGCAGTACAGATTAACGTGTTTCCCTCTGCGCACTAAAGACAATGCTAACGTCGCACTCGCAACACCACCGCCAACAATGGCGATATCATCTGCATTTCCAGATGGCTTGCGTTTATACCAAGGTGCTTGTTGCAAGGGTTGGTTACGCTGTGTGATGGTGCCGACGATCATATCTCGCTTGGTGCCGAAGCCCTTGGCTTTTTTCATGTCAAAGCCAGCGTCAATCAGACCGCGACGCACGAAACCCGCAGCAGTGAATGTTGCGACAGTACAATCTGTTCTTGCGAGACGCGCCATGCCGTTAAACAAATCCTGGCTCCACATCTCTGGGTTTTTACTCGGTGCAAAACCGTCAAGGAACCAACAGTCAACGATACCTTCATCTGAGGTCCACACTTGCGGCATGCTGTCCTTAATATCGCCAAACCAAAGGTCGAGAGTGATCATACCCTCAGCCAGAATGATGCGGTGACAGCCGGAAACTGCGGCAGGATAGTGTTGTCTGAATTGCGCAGCGAGATCGGCCAATTCAGGCCAAGCTGCATGGGCCTTTTCTAAATCAACGGCCGTAACAGGAAACTTCTCGAAGCTGATGAAATGAAGCTGTTTCGCCTTGGCGTCTGGATTTTCGGCACGAAAAGCGGCAAACCATTGCCACACGGCAAGGAAATTAAGACCCGTACCAAACCCGGTTTCAGCAATAACAAAGCGGTCACGCTCGAACTCGTGCCAACGGACAGGCAGTTGATTTTGCGCGAGGAATACGTATCGCGTTTCCTCTAAACCGTTAGCGTTTGAAAAATACACGTCGTCAAAGTTGTCCGATACTGGCGTACCGACATCATTCCAATGTATTTGAGCGTGTTCAATGCGAGGAGTGGTCACGGGCCTTACCTTCAAGTGTTAACGTCTGTCTATTGGCGCGGATTCTAACGTCAAATATCGTTGAGATACAGAATCGCGCACAATAGAGATACGTGATGCAAATCTCAGCGTACAAGTGTACACAGGAAAGCTGACCACTTTGCTGTTTTAAAACCGTTATTATCGTGGCGAACTCGAATTGTAGGAACAAAAGATGAAACGAGCCGTAATCACAGGTATGGGAATTGTTTCCAGCATCGGTAACAACGTTAAAGAAGTGCTGGAGTCGTTAAAGTCGGGTAAATCAGGGATTAGCTTTTCCCAGCAATTCGCAGACATGAAGCTTCGCAGTAATGTCTGGGGTGATTTGAAGCTAAATCCAGCCGATCATATCGATCGCAAAAAATTTCGTTTTATGGGCGATGCAGCAGGCTTCGCTTATTTGTCAATGGAGCAGGCAATTGCAGACGCTGGCCTGACCGAAGACCAAGTTTCAAACGATCGCACTGGCCTGGTTGCAGGTTCGGGTGGTGCATCGTCTATCAACCAAGTAGCAGCCACTGACACCTTGCGTGAGAAGGGTGTGAAGCGAGTGGGCCCTTACATGGTGCCACGTACAATGTCTTCAACCGTTTCTGCATGTCTGGCGACACCGTTCAAAATTCGTGGCGTTAACTACACCATGAGTTCTGCGTGTGCGACGTCAGCACACTGTATCGGTCACGCAGTAGAGCTTATTCAATTAGGCAAGCAAGACGTGGTATTTGCGGGTGGTGGTGAAGAGCTAGATTGGTCATTGACCATGATGTTTGATGCCATGGGCGCACTATCTACCAAATACAACGACAACCCTGAGAAAGCCTCTCGTACCTATGATGCAGACCGTGACGGTTTTGTTATCTCTGGTGGTGGCGGCATGATGGTTATCGAAGAGCTTGAGCATGCTTTGGCTCGCGGCGCGAAAATTTACGGTGAAATCGTGGGTTATGGCGCAACCTCTGACGGTTACGACATGGTTGCACCATCAGGCGAAGGCGCAATCCGTTGTATGAAGATGGCAATGCAAGATGTTGATAGCATTGATTACATCAACACGCACGGTACTTCTACGCCAGTTGGTGACGTGAAAGAGTTGGGTGCAATCCAAGAAGTGTTTGGTCACAACAGCCCAGCTATTTCAGCAACCAAAGCGATGACAGGTCACGCATTGGGTGCGGCTGGTGTTCACGAAGCCATTTATTCCACCATTATGCTGGAAAACAACTTCGTTGCGCCGAGCATCAACATTGAAAACCTAGATGCAGCTGCAGAAGGGTTGGATATCGTAACGGAAACCCGCGAGGTTGAGCTTAAGACAGTGATGTCTAACAGCTTCGGCTTTGGTGGTACCAATGCGACATTGGTGATCAAAAAATACGAGGGATAAGCGTCAGGGCAAATAGCCACGACGCGTCCCCTGAGTTTTCCGGGACGTTGGCTCTATGCCTACAACAGACGCGGGTTTAGATCGATGAGAGCCGATCTCTACCTTTCAGATCCTGGATTTTACCCGGCTTCGGCCGGGTTTTTTCGTTTTCAGCCACCCCAAAAAGCGTCACAATAGGCGTATCGTTCTACGTGCAGAGAAGACAGCGTGAATATTCTGATTGATGAAAATATGCCGTATGCCGCTGACCTGTTCAGTCGCTTAGGTACTGTGACAGCCAAGTCAGGCCGAGATTTAACCGCAGATGACCTGGTTGATGTTGATGCCTTGATGATTCGCTCCGTGACCAAAGTGAACGACGCTTTGCTCGCCAAAGCGAATCGGCTTAAGTTTGTAGGTACCGCTACGGCGGGAACAGACCATGTTGATGCTGATCTCCTTGCGAGCAAGGGCATTTACTTTACGGCGGCACCCGGCTGTAACAAAGTGGGCGTGGCTGAATACGTTATCAGTGCGCTGCTTGTGCTGGGTCAGCAACAAGGCTTTGAACTGACAGATCGTAAAGTCGGCATTGTTGGCGTTGGGCAGGTAGGGTCTTATCTTTCAAAATGTCTGTCGGCACTTAACGTTCCACATTTGCTTTGCGACCCGTTGAAAGAAGCTGAAGGGGATAGCCGTGATTTCCATCCTCTAAGTGAGTTACTCGCTGAATGTGATGTGATATCACTTCATACACCACTGACGAAAAGTGGCGAGCATCCTACGCACCACCTTATTGGCGATAAAGAGTTGGCGGTTTTAAAGCCAAATGCCATTCTTATCAACGCCGCGCGTGGCCCTGTGGTGGATAACGATGCACTGAAAGCAGCGTTACCGACGCAACAGTTAACCGCTGTGTTGGACGTGTTCGAGTTTGAGCCGGAAGTGGATCTAGAGCTGCTGCCGTTGTTGGCATTTGCCACGCCGCATGTGGCGGGTTATGGCCTTGAGGGCAAAGCGCGTGGCTCCACCATGATCTACAACGCGTACTGTGACTTTTTAAAGAACGGCGAGGCACATGTCGAAGCCGCTTCACTGCTACCCACTGCTCCTATTCCGCATGTGTCACTGAGCAAGAAGTGGGACACGGCAGACTTGATGGCACTTTGTCAGCTAATCTATGACATTCGTCGTGATGACGCAGAGTTTCGTCGCGAGATGGCTGATCTCAATAATCAACGCGCAACCTTTGACCGCTTGCGTAAGAATTATTGGGACAGACGCGAGTACAGTGCGATTACAGTAGCGGGAAAGACTGACTTTGGGGTAGAGTCGCTCGCTAAATTAGGTTTTACCGTAGAGGAACAATCATGACACAAGAATTTGATGTGGCTTACGATGTCGCTGTTTTAGGTGCAACTGGCACTGTTGGCCGCACCATTATCGAGGTGTTGGAAGAGCGTAAATTCCCAGTGCGCAATCTGCATTTACTGGCGAGTGAGCGCAGTGCCGGTGAAACCGTTCGTTTTAACGGCAAAAGTGTGCGCGTTAAAAACGTAGAAGATTTCGATTGGAGCCAAGTACAGATTGCGCTGTTCTCTGCAGGTTCAGAGGCATCAGATCGTTGGGCGCCAATTGCAGCTGATGAAGGTGTTGTGGTTATCGACAATACCTCTCGCTTCCGTTACGACTACGACGTTCCTCTTGTCGTCCCAGAAGTGAACCCAGAAGCGATTGCTGACTTCCGCAACCGCAATATCATCGCAAACCCTAACTGTTCAACCATCCAAATGCTGGTTGCGTTGAAGCCAATCTATGACGCAGCAGGTATCGAGCGTATTAACGTTGCGACTTACCAATCTGTGTCTGGTACCGGTAAAAAAGGTATCGATGAGTTGGCGGGTCAAACCGTGAAATTGCTGAACAGCCAAGAAGCGGAGCCAAGCGCGTACAAAAAGCAGATTGCATTCAACTGTCTGCCGCATATCGATGAATTCATGGACAACGGCTACACCAAAGAAGAAATGAAAATGGTGTGGGAAACCCAGAAAATTCTGGCTGACGAGAACGTGGCGGTAAACCCGACGTGTGTTCGCGTTCCTGTTTTCTATGGTCACGCAGAAGCGGTACATATCGAGTGTCAGCAACCACTTGATGCAACTGAAGCGATGGACATCTTGTCTCGAACCGAAGGTGTTGAAGTCTACTACGGTGAAGACTACCCAACACAAGTGAAAGAAGGGACAGGTAAAGATCATGTTATGGTCGGTCGTGTGCGTAACGACATCAGCCATCCAAATGGTCTGAACATGTGGATCGTGGCAGACAACGTTCGTAAGGGTGCTGCAACTAACTCTGTTCAAATCGCAGAAGTACTAATCCGCGATTATCTGTAAGAAAATCCTCCGAAAAAACCGGTACCGCGTGACGTGGTGCCGGTTCTTTGATCACAAAACACAGTTTTATCTCTTCACACTACAGTTTTCGGCTGGCCTTCCGATATAGTTAGGGAAATAACCAGTATTATCAATTTCAGTACATTTTTGGTCTAAAAATTGCTGCGATTGAGAAAAGCCTATTTCTGCCATAGGGGAATGCGGGCAGTGTCTGACCCAGATTTTGACAACACCATGACGCGACATCTCTTTTCATCATTTTCCGGCCGTCGTATCGGCAAAACGCTTGCCGCCTCTGCATTATTGCTGAGCCTTGCCGCACCTTTCGCCGCGCAATCAGCCATTCGTATTCTTGGGCCTCAAGATGAATCACCGTCTCCAAATGCCGTCGAGCCTTTGTCTCAGACGACTCAACCGCGATCGACGGAAAACCGTCGCCAAGCTGTTGGGCCAACACGAGACACCGACACCCTTTGGTCCATTGCTAGCGATTACAAACCCAGCAATGCTGTCACGGTTTATCAAACATTGGGGGCGATTTATCGCTTAAACCCAGCAGCGTTTGAAAATAACAATATTCATGGTCTTGTTCCCGGCAGCACATTGTTACTGCCAACACTGTCAGAAATTCGACGTGAGCGCACAGACGACGTCGCGCAACGTTTGCAAATCGATCAGGCAAGAAAAGATGCACAAAGGCTGGTGGACAACAGACCGCTGAGCCAACAAGTGACCGCCCCAACTGCGACGCCAGCTCCGCAACCAGTGCAACCAGCTAAGCCGGCACTATCAGTCGCCACAGCACCTGCGGCAGAAAAAGAGGCGATGCCTGAATCCGTGACAGATACGGTGAAAACCGACGCTCAAGGAGAAATGGCTGCAGAAACCGCGATGACGCCAAAACAAGAAATGGCAGAAAGCGGCACGGAAATGACGCCTCCGAAACCTGACATGACGGCGGTGCAAAATCAGATCAATGAATCGGATCTTCAAATGGGGAAACTGGTTGAGAGCAACCATATCCTCAAAATCCGATTGGCAGAAGTCCAGAACGAACTGGCAGCCCTTAAAGATCAAATGACGGGCGATGAGGAACTCACAGAAGAAATTCGAGAGTTCCTAGAGATACAACGTGCGCGTCAAGCACAGATGGAGATGAAAGAACCGACATTCTTGGAATCTCTCGTTGCGAGCCCCTTGATGCTTGCGACAGTCGCTATTATTCCAGCACTGTTGATCATTGGTGCTGCTGCGTTCTTTATCATGCGCCGCCGTAAAGATGACAACAATGTTGAGGAGCCAGAAGGTCTCGACGGAGAAATGCCAGATGATATGCCTGTCATTATGGTTCCGGAACCGGGCGACGACACGGATGAGTTGATTCTTGAAGATGATGAGCTCGAAGTAACTGAAGACACAGACGCTGATGATCTCTTTGGTGATGATAGTATTTTCGATTCCGAGCTGGATGACATCAACCTGTCTGATTCACTGGAGCTCTCAGAAGAACCTGAAGACTCTGGCTTAGATCTGGATGCAGACACCGACTTTGGCGCAGATACCGATCTCACCGCGTCACTTGATGATGACTTTGATACATCGACAGACTTCAATGTTGAACCGAGCACAGACGGTGCTATTGGCCTTGAAGACATGGAACGTGCGCTTGATGAAATGTCATCATCGCCCGAAGAGTCTGAGCTAAGCCCGGATGAAGCACTGGCCGCGATGTGGGAGCAATCTCTTGCTGGTGGTGACGACGAAGTTGATGATATTGATGCGCTGCTAAATGCTGAGCAAGGGGGAGAGGCAGACGAAAAGGAGCCACTCCCTGAGGAGCCTGTTGAAGAGACAGAGCCCGATACGAATGAAGCATTGTTTGACCGAGTGCTTGAGGATGAGCCTGAAGTTGACCTGACGCAAGACATCGACTTGTCAGATGATGACGATCTCTTGTCTGGCATGGATGGAGAAGAAAGCTCACCAGACGTTTCCGCTGACGCTGCATCAGATGACACTGCGGACATGTTAGATGAGTTGCTTGGCGAAGACATTGACCTCAATGATGATGACTTCCTAAACCTCAATGAGGAAGACGCGAATATTGGGGAAACCGACGCGCTGTTGGATGAACTGTTTGATGGCGAAGACCTTGATGAAGATGGAAATCCCGTTGAACCCGTTGCAAAAGATGACCTTGACGAGCTGTCTCTCGATACTCAGCAAGATGATGATCTTTCTGATACCGATGCGTTGCTCGATGAGTTCTTAAGCGAAGACGATGGCGATCCGCTTGATGAGTCAGCGTTGCTAGATGAAGCAATTGATGACGATGATTTGCTGGAAGATGTCCTCGGGCAACCAGAAGATGACAGTGAAGTTGACCTAGGTGAAACGGATGCGTTGTTGGATGATTTGCTTGGCGACGATGATGAAGATGACGAAGCCGCTCTTCTCAATGATGTCGACGACGAAGATCTTCTCGGTGACGACTTGTTGTCACTCGATGATGACCAACTAACGGAAGAATTGCCACAAAGCGATGATGCTGACTTCGACGACTTACTAGACGAAAAAGCGCAGCAATCGGAATTGGATGAGCTTGAGGGACTGCTAGACGAAGCGGCTGACAATGAAGCTGAGCAAGACTTAGACCTAGGTTTAAACTCAGACGTGTTGTCAGATGACGTTGACGTTCTCAGTGACGACAGCACCGTTCAGGATATGGCTGAATTAGAGTCACTGATTGACGACCAGCCGCTTGACGAGGAAGAGATACCAGACGCTTCTGATGACGATATGGCGTTGCTGGATGAAGCACTCGAAAGTGATGAAGAATCTGCTCTTGATACCAATCTGCATGACGACCCTGATGCCGTATCTGAGCAAGCAGTTGATCCAGAAGAAGACATTGTCGCGGATGAAACCATCCCAGAAGAGGAAATCGATGCCTCCAATGAAGAGATGGAGCTGCTTGATAGTCTTCTTGACGAGGAAGCAGAGGAGTCGGTCGCGTCAGAAAGCGAGCAGGGCCCAGAGCTCGACACAGAAGAGCCAGAATTTGAGGTGGCAGACGACCCTGAGTCGTCTGCGCAAGATGCTGAGCCTGAACTTGCTGAAGAATTGTCAGCGTTTGTTGATGATGAACCGAATGATGAAGAGACAAACCCCGTTGCAGCCGATAGCGCAGATGCTGGGTTTGAGACTGATACTTTAGAAGCAGAAGCTCTTTCTCCTGAAGATGATGAACTGTTGCTGGATGAATCGTCAGAAACAGACGAACTTGAGCCACCTGTTTTTGATGAGTCTGCGCTAGAAGCATCAGACGATCTCGGCGCAGATGCCGAGACTGTTACGGAAGCTGACGCCGAAGAAGATATTCATGACGAGGTTGAGGAAGAGGACAATTTCGACCTATCGTCGCTCCCTGAGTACGACGAAGAAGCGGCGTTGGCAGATATCGATCTTGAACCTGCGCCTATCGAAGAGTCGGATGACTACGAAGATGATGATGAGCCAATCGACTTCAACAATCTTCCAGAGTACACAGAGGAAGATGCTGCGGCTGAATTCGATGTTCAACCTGAGAGTCCGTTAGAGACAGAGAATACGCAAGCTGACACAGCTTCTGAAGAAACGGCAACTGAAGAATCGGCAACTGAAGAGTTTGCAGTAGCAGATGAACCTACTGATTTAGAAGACTTTGCAGAGGAGGACGTTGCAGCGGAAGACGTCGTCAATGCCCTTGACGAAGAGCCTGAGCAGGATACGCCTGAGCAGGATACGCCTGAGGATGTGTTCACAGCGACCGAGCCGAACACGTTAGCATTCCCAAAAGTGGACGAAATCAGCCTAGATGATCTTGGCGAGTTCGATGAGGCCCACGCGCTTGACGCCGCGATGGAAGAGCAGCGCGAACTCGAAGAAGGCATACCTGAAAGTGAGCGTTCGCGATTTACGCAGGAGTCACCGCCACATTCAGCAGGCTATCGCGCAGCGGAATTAGATGACATCGCCGAGTTGGAAGATGACGCGCATCAGGTTGCGGGTCTCAACATGGATGCGTTGCTGTCAGAAGACTATGACGACGATCAGTTCGGCTTGGGCGATTTCGAAACTGAAGAGTTGGACATTCCAGAAGACGAGAGCGGAATTTGGAATGCTGAAGCAGAGCCAGAACCCGAACTTGAAAGCGAAGATTGGTCTGAACAGCCTGAAGTGCTTGGCGATGATGTGAAATCCATGGAGCTTGAAGCGGATCTTGAAGGACTACTTGAAGACGCAGAAAGCGAGCTAGTTGAAGAGTCTACATCGGATAGAAACTACATCAGCATTGAAGAGTTAATGAAAGACGACGGGACGCTGCAAGAAGACCCAGACTCGTTGAAAATGGACTTGGATGTTGGCCTGGAAGACTTCCCTGACGTATTAAGCGATATTCAGCATGCAGATGTCGACAGCAGTGGCCAAACGGCAATGCAGATGGACTTGGCAAAAGCCTACCTGGAAATGAATGATGTCGATGGCGCGTTGCAACTGCTAGAGAAAGTCATGCAAGGCGATGACGTGAAACTAAAAGATGAAGCGCGAAAACTGATAGAAAATCTAAATTAGTATGCAGCATAGAAAATGGCGGGTTTATCCCGCCATTTTTTTGACCGTTAATCGGCCGTAGAAAAGAGAGGTGGTGTGGAAACCTGCACCTTCGCGTCGTTTGCGTATATAATGCGCCGCTTTATACAATCGCGTAAGTACAAAACAGAGACGAGAAAATGAGAATTGCCCTGGGTGTTGAATATGATGGCTCGAAGTATTACGGCTGGCAAAGACAGCGCGAAGTGCCCAGTGTGCAGGAACATCTCGAGAAAGCCCTGTCAAAAATTGCGAATCAGCCAATAGAAGTGCAGTGTGCAGGCCGCACCGATGCGGGTGTTCACGGGACGGGGCAGGTAGTTCACTTTGATGTGGAAGGTTCGCGTCCATTGCGCGCATGGACCATGGGTGTAAATACACACTTACCTGACAACATTGCGGTGCGTTGGGCAAAAGAAGTGCCTGACGAGTTCCACGCACGTTTCTCTGCAACAGCCCGTCGCTACCGCTACGTGATTTACAATAACAACCTGCGTCCGGGTATCTTGCGTCACGGCGTGAGTCATTACCATTGTGACCTTGATGAAACCCTGATGCATGAAGCAGGACAGTACCTACTGGGCGAAAATGACTTTACCTCATTCCGCGCAGCGCAGTGCCAGTCAAACACACCTTGGCGAAATATCCATCACTTAAATGTGACTCGACAAGGGCGTTTTGTGATCATTGATATTAAAGCCAATGCGTTTGTGCATCACATGGTAAGAAATATCACGGGAAGCTTAATTGCCGTTGGCAGTAAAGAGCAAAAACCTGAGTGGGTGAAGTGGTTGCTTGATGTAAAAGACCGCAATCTGGCGGCAGCGACTGCCAAAGCAGAAGGTTTGTACTTGGTGGAAGTCGATTATCCGGCTGAGTTTGATTTGCCTTCATCACCGGTTGGACCGCTGTTCCTTCCGGATGAGCAACTCTAAGATAGTTAGAGCGGTTTGAAGGCATAACTTGTGAAGTAAATGCGGCAGACAATAGGTAGTACCAGTTTTTTGTCCAAAGTCTTGACCAGTTGTGTTTTAATCCTCGGTTGAATTCGTAGATATTTAGGCCACTTGCCTTTGCAAAGTTACCGAAGTATTCGGTGCAGCACGAAAAAATGGCAAGTGCTCCAATAGAAAAGGTCGTTCATGAGCTGGCTTGAAAAAATTCTGACAAAAAGCAACATCGGTTCTTCACGTAAAGCCTCCATTCCTGAAGGTGTGTGGACGAAGTGTTCGTCCTGTGAACAGGTGCTTTACCACGCTGAAGTTGAGCGTAACCTGCATGTGTGTCCTAAGTGTGACCATCATATGCGCATGAGCGCGCGCAAGCGTCTTGAAACCTTCCTGGATGAAGGTGATCGCGTTGAACTGGCTGGAGAGCTTGAGCCAAAAGATTTGCTCAAATTCCGCGATTCTAAAAAATACAAAGACCGTCTGTCTTCTGCTCAGAAAGCAAGTGGTGAGAAAGACGCGCTAGTTGTTATGAAAGGCGAGCTGTTAGGCATGCCAGTGATTGCGTGTGCGTTTGAGTTCTCCTTCATGGGTGGCTCAATGGGTGCTGTTGTAGGCGCGCGTTTCGTGAAAGCTGTTGAAGCGGCAATGGAAAACAACTGTGGATTGGTTTGTTTCTCAGCCAGTGGCGGCGCACGTATGCAAGAGGCATTGATGTCTCTGATGCAAATGGCAAAAACCAGTGCGGCGCTTGAGCGTTTGTCTGAAAAAGGTTTACCGTTCATTTCTGTAATGACAGATCCAACATTTGGTGGTGTAACAGCGAGCTTCGCAATGCTGGGTGACATCAATGTGGGTGAGCCAAAAGCCCTGATCGGTTTTGCTGGCCAACGTGTTATCGAGCAAACCGTGCGTGAGAAGCTGCCAGAAGGTTTCCAACGCAGTGAGTTTTTGCTTGAGCATGGTGCCATCGATATGATTGTAGACCGCCGCGAAATGCGTCAGCGTTTGGGTGGATTGCTGGCGAAGATGACCAATCACGAGTCACCGCTGGTGGTATCGGTTGATAAACCACTTGAAGGCGAAGTCATTGAAGCTGAGCCTGTAGATGGCAACGAGTAATTGATTCCATCTCGTCACAGTAAAAGAGCGCCTTATGGCGCTCTTTGTCTTTTAGCTGATATGATTAAAGCATTACTCGCTACAGTAGACGACTGATGTCAGAACAAATTCTACCTACAGCTCAATCGCCTTTATCCGAATGGTTGAGCTACCTTGAAATTCTTCACACAAGTGCCATTGATCTCGGTTTAGATCGTATTTCTCATGTTGCTCAAAAAGGTCGGTTAACCAAACCTGCACCGAAAGTGATCACCGTTGCTGGCACCAACGGGAAGGGCTCCACTTGCGCCATGATTGAAGCCATATTGCAAAAAGCAGGCTACAAGACGGGTGTGTATAGCTCTCCGCATCTTATTCGCTACAACGAGCGCGTCAGAGTCAACGGCAAAGAGTTGGACGATGAACGTCATTCAGAAGCGTTTGCTGCTATTGAAGCGTTACGTGGCGACACCAGCCTCAGTCTCTTTGAGTTCGGGACGTTAGCGGCACTTTGGTTGTTTATCGACAATCAGGTCGACGTTGCGATTTTGGAAGTGGGCTTAGGTGGGCGTTTAGATGCCACCAATATTGCGGAACATGATGTTTCAGTGATTACCAGCCTGGCTGTTGACCATGTTGATTGGCTGGGTGATGACATTGAAGTGATTGGGTTCGAAAAAGCGGGTATTTTCCGCTCGGGCAAACCTGCGGTATGTGGCCAGCCTGAGCCGCCAGCAAGTGTTGCTGCACACGCAGACGAAATTGGTGCTGACCTTCACCAAGTCGGGTATCAGTTTAATTACCAGCAAGATGGGGACGTCTGGCATTGGCAATGTGGAGCCTTTGACTTAAGGGATCTGCCAGTACCTAGCCTTCCACTGCCTAATGCAGCGACGGCATTGATGGCATTGGGGCTGTCTGAACTCGACGTTACCGACGAGAACATTGTTGACGGGTTAGCGACGGTTAAACTCGCAGGTCGTATGGAAACCTTGTCGGACGCGCCGCATATCTTGCTTGATGTTGCGCATAACCCACATTCTGCCGCGTATTTAGCAGCGCAGATCGCGCGTATTAAAGCGAACACCGACGCCAAGGTTCATGCCGTCGTAGCCATGCTCCATGACAAAGATATCACCGCCACGCTTGAAGAAATGAAAGGCGTAGTGGACTATTGGTATCCGGCCTCGTTAAAGGGCCCTCGTGCGGCGGACTGGCAGACCTTGGCAAAGTCACTCCCTGAAGGGTTACAAGGCTACACGACGCCAAGTGACGCATATGAGACCGCAAAAGCAGCGGTAGCATGGGAAGGCGATATGATCATCGTGTTTGGTTCATTTTATACAGTAGGCGAAATCGCCGACCATTTCTCTCAGTCGGAGTAATTGTGGCCACTCAATTTCAAAACCGCCTAGTTGGGACGCTAATTTTGGTCTCGTTGGGCATCATTTTTATACCCGATGTGTTTGACGGCAAAAAAGCACACTATCAGGAGAACTTTGAAGCGATCCCGCTTCATGAAGAGTTTGATGAAAGTGTCTTAAATGAACCTGTTGAAAAGCCTGAAACGTCAGAGTCATTCATGCCACAAGACCCTGTCATGGTCACCGTGACGAATGATGATGCAGAGGTTTCGGAACCTATTGAGGCTGACACTCAGGCTCCAAAGGAAGGATATCAAGATTCCGCATGGGTCATTCGTTTAGGTACATTCCGTAACTTAGACAATGCAAAGAACCTCGTAGCGACGCTACGCAGTAAAGGTTATCCCGCTCAACTTTTACCCCGAGATGTAAAAGAGGGTGAACTTGCCCGCGTTGAAGTTGGTCCGGACGTGTCCAAAGATAAGCTTGCGTCGATGACTGCAGATTTAGAGTCTTTGACCGGATTAAAAGGCCAACTGCTTAGATTTAACCCATTAAACCCATAAGAAAACGTTTGCGTCGTCATTTTTTCTGTTAAAATGCGCGCGAATCGCTCAGATGAATAAAAGATGAATTGGATAGATTACGTCATTATTGGAGTGATCAGCTTCTCTGCTGTGATTAGCTTGGTCCGTGGATTTGTGAAAGAAGCACTGTCGCTGGTGATATGGTTTGGTGCGTTTTTCGTTGCCAGCAATTTTTACCCGCAGTTAGCGGCTTACTTCACCAATATTCAGGACGAAATGATTCGAAACGGTGCGGCGATAGCCGTGCTATTTATAGCGACTTTGATCGTTGGTGCTGTGGTGAACTACGTCATCGGACAATTGGTTCAAAAGACCGGATTATCGGGTACGGACCGCGTACTGGGTATCGTATTCGGAGGAATTCGTGGGGTGCTGATTGTTGCCGCCGTATTGTTCTTTCTGGATGCGTTTACTGGTTTTGCCAGCAGCACCGAGTGGAAACAATCACAATTAATCCCTAGATTTGGGGTAGTGATTGAATGGTTTTTCTCGTATTTGGAGCAGAGCTCCAGCTTCTTACCCAAGGTGATATAACGACGGTCAGGTGCTGTCGACGCAGCACCTGAAACCGGCTCGCTGTCCCTCGGGAACACTCTGGCTTTACAAGGAACAGCATACATGTGTGGGATTGTTGGGATTGTGGGTGAAACCCCGGTTAATCAGTCGATTTACGATGCGTTGACAGTGCTTCAGCATCGAGGACAAGATGCCGCGGGAATCGTGACTATTGATAACAACCGCTTTCGCTTGAGAAAAGCAAACGGGTTGGTAAAAGATGTTTTCCAACTAAAGCACATGCAACGTCTGCAAGGAACCGTTGGTGTAGGCCATGTTCGCTATCCAACGGCAGGAAGCTCCAGTGCCTCTGAAGCGCAGCCTTTTTACGTTAACTCACCTTATGGCATCACATTGGCGCATAACGGCAACCTGACCAATGCTAACCAACTGCGTGACTCTTTATTTGCACACGACCGCCGTCACCTAAACACCACGTCTGATTCTGAAATCCTGCTGAACGTTTTGGCTCACCAGATTGATAAAGCGACTTCACATCCGCTGCATCAAGACGACGTGTTCAATGCGGTTCGTGAAGTGCATAGCCAAGTGTCAGGTGCTTATGCGGTAGTCGCGATGATCATCGGGCATGGTCTTATTGCATTCCGCGACCCAGATGGTATTCGTCCATTGTGCTTAGGAAAGCGCACCGTCAATGGACGTACGGAATATATGGTCGCCTCAGAATCCGTCGCACTTGACGCTGTTGGTTTTGACTTTATGCGCGATGTTGCGCCGGGTGAGGCCGTATATATTACGTTTGAAGGTGAATTGTTTACGCGTCAGTGTTCAGACTCCCCATCTTTGTCACCATGTATTTTCGAATTTGTTTATTTTGCGCGTCCAGATTCATTTATCGATAAGATTTCTGTCTATGCTGCGCGAATCAACATGGGCAAGATGTTGGGCGCGAAAATCAAACGTGAATGGGAAGACTTAGATATCGATGTGGTAATCCCAATCCCAGAGACATCTTGTGATATTGCACTTGAGATTGCTCAGGTACTAGAAAAGCCGTATCGACAAGGATTTGTAAAAAACCGTTATGTTGGCCGAACCTTCATCATGCCAGGTCAACAGCAACGTCGTAAGTCAGTACGCCGCAAATTGAACGCCATCCGTTCGGAGTTCAAAGGTAAATCTGTTCTTCTTGTGGACGATTCCATTGTACGCGGAACCACGTCTGAGCAAATCATTGAGATGGCACGCGAAGCGGGTGCAAAACGCGTTTACATGGCATCAGCAGCACCAGAGATTCGTTTCCCGAACGTCTATGGGATTGATATGCCAAGTGCCAATGAACTGATTGCTCACGGACGTGAAGTGGATGAAATCAACAACATCATTGGTGCTGATGGCTTGATATTCCAAGACCTTGCTGATCTAGAAGAAGCAGTGAGAGAAGGCAATCCAGATATTCAACAATTTGAAAGCTCGGTGTTCAGTGGACAATATGTGACCACCGATATCGATCAAGCCTACCTCGACTATATTGCCAGCTTACGGAATGATGAAACGAAAGCCGTGAGAGAGCAGCAACAAGAGTTGGCGAACCTCGAAATCTACAACGAAGAAAACTAAAAGAGCTCTCAAAAAATAGAACTAAAAAGCGCGGCAATAGCCGCGCTTTTTCTTTTCGGGCAGTCATCGCTAATGAACGAACATAGGACCAAAGCCAACGTTCCACATAATCACCGTACTTGCCAGTATCGCAACCAGTAACACCAATCCACAGGTTACCACTGAGCTCGCATAGATGAACCCGCGTTCTTCGGGAATATGCATGATGATAGGGACGCCGGTGTACAGCAGATAGATGGAATAAGCGATGCCCGCCAAACCAACGAGCATGACAAACCAAACGACAGGATAGAGCGCTGCAAGCCCGACCATAAATATCGGCGTTGCGGTGTAAGCTGCCAGCTCAAGTGCTTGTGTGTATGTGGGTTCTGAACCAAACGTTCGGCTCATCCAAAGTGTTAGATAGGCGAGAGCCATTACGCCGGTGATCAATGCAAAATACATAGCAAAAGCGATGATCAGTGCGCTTTGCTCGGTAAGGAAAATAGGGTCACCAACACCAATGCTCCACCCAATATGTACACTCGAGTAGTAGGCACAGATTGGTGGGATAAGAGCCATTATGGCGGCATGACCGAGGCTTTCAACCGTCCCTTCATGACGATCGTAGATGTTCTTCCATTCTTCTTTTGGGTGGGTGTAAAGGCCCCACAAATGTCCCAGAATCATAGTCGCTCCTTCAGGCAGCTTGATACGTATCGCGAGAAAAACTCTTGTTTAACCAGAGTTAGATTTGCGTTTACATACCTATAACAACTAGCTGTTGAAGGAGCGCTTAGCAAGTTTTAATGAGCAAAACTTCGTCTATTTTTTAATCACTTATCGAAACTGGGACACTTGAGATCTTAGTCACGAATTTGATGATCTCGACTGAAAAAAAGCCAGCGAAAACTCGATAAACGCACGAAGTTTTTCTGGTTGATGTGTTTTGTCTCGGTACATCAGGTAAATATCTCGTGGGTTTGACGTCCAATCTTGTAAAACATGCTCAAGCTCGCCGTTTTCCAAGTCTTGCTGAACCAATACATCCGGAATGAGTGCAACACCCAGACCATCTTTAGCGGCAACACGAATAACACGAAGCTCAGAGGCTTCAAAACGTCCCTGTTGGGATACGCAAAGCTGTTGCCCTTTGTCATCGTTTAGACGCCAACGCATCAATGGCCAGCCTTTCAGCAAGTCGTGATGTGGCAGGTCGGCTGCATCTCTCAGCGGCGGGCGATTTTTTAGGTAGCAAGGGCTTGCGACAAGAATATCTCTCACTGAATGAAGCTTTCGAGCGATCAGCGAAGAGTCCCGCTGTGGACCAATACGAATGAATGCGTGGCGGTCATCATTGTTTTGTTGGTCGATATCATTTGATAACGCTAAGTCGAGGCGAATATCTGGGTACTTTTTTAGGAACTCAGAGAACATTGGCTGCAACAGCTTCATCGCAATGTTTGATGGCGCACTGATGCGAAGTACACCTGAAGTACCCTTGCAGCTTTCAGTTAGATCGTCAGCTGTATCGATGAGTTGCTCTAACAGTGGTTTACAGCGTTCGAAAAATGATTGGCCAGCTTCTGTAACAGACAGCTTTCTCGCGTCGCGGTGCAGTAGCCGAATTTGAATGTCTTCCTCAAGTGCTTGAATTCTGCGCGTGAGGGTAGCGACTGGAATGCCTGTTTTTTTTGAGGCTAGTGTGTAGCTGCCATGCTCAACAATAAGCCTGAACAGATTTAAATCATCTAGTTTCATAAAATTTCAGTTTCATGCGAGGGCCTTCACTAAAAGACCAGTAATTGTGTATTTCAAATTAACAAGGACTCGTTTTCGTTGTCTCATATCAAGAAAGTGTGCAACTGATGTGGACTAACATCCTAATAGCTTAGCTTACACAATTTAAAAAATGACGTGATACAGACGGTTAGAGCCTTGCAATATGGAAAAGTGGTTCAGAGTACCACGATTAGTAGCAAAGCCAACTATCCTATACAGAGTTGAAACGCATTGTGGAGTCAAAGTCAGTTGTCCAACTAGCAATGCAAATGGGAGTGCAAGACAGTGTTAGCAGGAAAAGAAGTTCTCATTGTTGAAGATGATCCGGTGTTTATCCGTATCATTGCTGGTTTTCTTCGTAAGGAAGGATGCACTGTCCGTGAGGCTGAAAATGGGCTTGATGGATTAAAAGCATTGAGAGAAGGCATTCCTGACCTACTGATAAGCGACTTATCAATGCCCATTATGACGGGTTTAGAGTTTGTCCAGGAAGTTAGTCTTGAATACCCTATGCTGCCCGTGATCGTTATATCGGGAACGGGCGGAATGTCAGACGTCGCTCAAGCGTTACGCTTCGGTGTCAAAGATTTTCTGATTAAACCCATCGACGACATTATGGTCGTGCGTTCAGCCATTATCTCCGTGCTCGAAGAGTCTGAATCAGAAACCTGTAACGACAATGATTTCACTCAACAGTGGTTTAAAGTATCCCAAGGAAGTGAGCAACCACTAACGGATGAACTCCGTTGGCACCTCGATGACTTACTTGATAACCCAGGCAATGCGCGAGATTTGCTAATGGGCTTAATGCCAGAGCAAGACTCTCGTCAGGGCGATTGGCGTTTGTCTTATCATTCCCTGCAGTCAGCAGACTCCAACCCCGTCGTTCTTGACTACATGTGGATGATGGACGGGAAAATGGCGTTTTATATGGTTGACAGTGCCTCCGCGGGTCAAAACGGTACAGCAACAACATTGATGATTCGCGCCTTCTTTAACGAATACATCCGCACACAAGACGCGGATGAAAGAGGGTTTATACACCTCGTACACCAAATTGAACACGCGATTAAAAAATCAACTTATGCGAGTCCGATACGGGCCATGTTTGGGATTCTCAACGCGGCGGACAACCAGTTAGATGTTTTATCGACAGGCCTGAACGCAGTCGTTGATGGCTCAGGCAATGCCATTATCGTCAAAAATGACCACCTTCTCGGCATCGACGCAGCGTCAACCCGATTCCAAACCATTGATCTTTCAAGCGGGAGCGTCCGTGTTTCACTTAGTGAGATAGGATTAACCAGCTTCAGCTTAGATATCCAGCGTCTGTCTGCCTAATCTGAATACATAACTGCATAGGCCGCCAATATTTGGCGGCCTTTTTATTTTTTGCAACAAAGCAACCTTAAATAAATAAAACTTGATGAAGTGCAGACAAATTGTTCAGTTACCTGCACAGCCCTTGCTGCAAGGTATCCAGCCTAATATACTCTTGAGTTGCTTCGCAAACCCGATGCAAGAATTTCCCTAGCTTTGAAATCGACGAGAATGAAATGAATCCATGGTATCTGCTCTATTGTAAACGCAGCGAGCAACAACGCGCAGAGCAGCACCTGAAACGTCAAGGTGTCGATTGCTATTACCCGCAAGTTTTGGTTGAGAAAATCCGCCGCGGTAAGCGTTCGTCCCAGAGTGAACCGTTGTTCCCGAACTACATTTTTGCTTCATTCGACCCTGAGATTATTAGCTTCACCACGATCCGATCGACCAGAGGCATAGTTGATTTTGTAAGACGGGGAAGCATTCCCCAAAATGTACCGTTTGAACTGATTGTAGAACTTATGGCTCACGAAGACAGTGACGCTCAAAGAGATGCTCTAAAGGACGTTATTAATGCGGGTGATGCTGTGCATGTCGTGAGTGGTCAATTTCAAGGGTGTGAAGCGATTTACAAAGAACCCGATGGTGAAAAGCGTTCTATTTTGTTGATCAACGTTATTGCGAAGCAAATTGAAGTATCAACTGAAAACAGAGAAATAGAAAAGGCGTAAATTGCCTAGAAATTTAAGCTGGATGCGCTTTTTGAGGGCGACACTCAAGGGCGGTAGCGTGTCTGGAATAGCTGTATAATGTCGTTTTTAAGAATTTAATTGGATATCTAGATGAAAATACTCGTCACAGGTGGTGCTGGATTCATTGGCTCAGCCGTTGTTCGCCACATTATTGAAAATACGCAAGATAACGTCGTTAATCTCGATAAACTCACTTACGCGGGTAACCTTGAGTCTTTGTCGTTGGTCTCTGATAGCGAACGGTATGCCTTTGAGCAAGTCGATATCTGTGACCGCGCAGAGCTAGATCGTGTGTTTGCAACGCATAAGCCAGATGTTGTCATGCATTTGGCAGCAGAATCTCATGTAGACCGCTCTATTGACGGTCCAGCGGCCTTTATCGAAACCAACATCATTGGTACTTACGCGCTTTTAGAAGCGGCGCGTCAGTATTGGAATACGCTGGACGGCGATAAAAAAGCCGGCTTCCGCTTCCATCATATCTCTACCGATGAAGTGTACGGTGACCTTGAAGGCACAACCGATTTGTTCACCGAAGAAACGTCGTACGAGCCTTCAAGTCCTTACTCAGCATCAAAGGCCTCAAGTGACCACTTGGTTCGCGCTTGGCTCCGTACCTACGGCTTGCCAACCATTGTGACCAACTGCTCAAACAACTACGGTCCGTACCACTTCCCAGAAAAACTTATTCCGTTGATGATTTTGAATGCACTGGATGGTAAAGCCTTGCCTGTTTATGGCGATGGCATGCAAATCCGTGATTGGTTGTTTGTGGAAGACCACGCACGCGCGCTCTACAAAGTGGCGACCGAAGGTGAGATAGGTGAGACCTACAACATTGGTGGTCATAACGAAAAAGCCAATATCGAGGTGGTGAAAACCATCTGTGCGTTGCTAGAAGAGCTGGTGCCGAATAAACCCGAAGGTGTGGCGCAGTATCAAGACCTCATCACCTACGTAAAAGACCGCCCAGGTCACGATGTACGCTACGCTATCGATGCCTCAAAAATCGAGCGCGAGTTGGGTTGGAAGCCGGAAGAAACCTTTGAGTCTGGCATACGAAAAACCGTGATGTGGTATTTGGACAACAAGGCGTGGTGGTCACGCGTGTTGGACGGCTCATACAGTCTAGAGCGTTTGGGCAACAACTAACCTATCTTAAATCTTCCCATCGATTTCATGCCTGTCTGCGGCATGAAATCTCAATCGAGTAAGCATTTTCATGAAAGGCATCATTCTTGCGGGCGGCTCAGGCACGCGTCTTTACCCTATTACTCGCGGTGTGTCGAAGCAATTGCTTCCTATCTACGACAAACCGATGATTTATTACCCGTTGTCGACGCTGATGTTGGCGGGTATTCGCGACATTCTTATTATCACCACCCCTGAAGACAACGAGAGCTTTAAGCGTTTACTGGGTGACGGTAGTGATTTTGGCATCCACCTCGACTATGCCGTGCAGCCAAGTCCAGACGGTCTGGCGCAAGCATTCATTATTGGTGAAGAGTTTATTGGTGATGACAGCGTATGTTTGGTGTTGGGAGACAACATCTTCTACGGTCAGTCGTTCAGCAAGACACTAAGAAACACCGCGTCGCGTGAATCCGGTGCGACCGTGTTTGGTTATCAAGTTAAAGACCCAGAGCGTTTTGGTGTGGTGGAATTTGATGACCAGATGCGCGCCGTCTCGATTGAAGAAAAGCCAGCGCAACCCAAGTCGAACTATGCCGTCACGGGCTTGTACTTCTATGACAACCGCGTGGTGAGCCTAGCCAAAGATGTGAAACCGTCTGACCGCGGTGAACTCGAAATCACCACCTTGAATGAAATGTATTTGAACGATGGCTCACTTAACGTTGAATTGTTGGGGCGTGGTTTTGCCTGGCTTGATACAGGAACCCACGAAAGCCTGCATGAAGCATCATCTTTCGTCCAAACAATAGAGCATGTTCAAGGGCTGAAAGTGGCGTGTTTGGAAGAAATCGCATGGCGCAATGGCTGGTTAACCGCAGAGCAGGTTGAACAGATTGCCAAGCCGATGATGAAAAACGAATACGGCCAATACCTAATGCGCCTTATTCACGAAGAGAAATCGAAATAATGAAGTTACTCATTACAGGCAGTCTCGGTCAAGTTGGCCGTTGTTTGGTTGAGCAACTGAACAGCATGACGGATGTCGAGTTCTTGGCGTTAGACCGTGAAGAGCTGGATATCACCGATGAGACTGCGGTATCTGCGGTGGTTACCTCGTTTTCTCCAGATGTCATCATCAATGCGGCGGCGCATACCGCGGTAGATAAAGCGGAAGAAGAAATCGCGCTTTCCTATGCGATAAACCGAGATGGGCCCGCGAACCTTGCCAAAGCGGCCGATAAGGTTGGTGCGGCCATGCTGCACATTTCGACTGACTATGTGTTTGCGGGCAACAAAGACGGTGAATATGTAGAGAGTGACGAAACAGGTCCGCAAGGCGTGTATGGCGAGAGTAAGCTCGCCGGTGAAATCGCCGTGGCTCAGGCATGTGAGCGTCATATCATCTTAAGAACCGCATGGGTATTTAGCGAGCATGGCGGTAACTTTGTGAAATCCATGCTGCGTTTGGCCCAAAGCCGCGACACCTTAGGCATTGTTGCTGACCAATTTGGTGGACCAACCTATGCCGGAGACATCGCCAGTGCATTGCTTCACATCGCCGTGGCCATCACCAAAGAGAACCACACAGGTTTTGGCATTTACCACTACTCAGGTATGCCACATGTGAGCTGGTATGACTTTGCCAACACCATTTTTGCAGAGGCGAAGCAACAGGGTGTGCTGACCACCGCAATGACGGTCAACCCGATTTCCACGGCAGACTATCCGACACCGGCAAAACGCCCTGCAAACTCAAAGCTGAACAACGACAAAATTCACGCACAGTTTGGCATTCATCCAAGTGATTGGCAGTTGGCATTAAAGAATTTGAAAGACTACGCGAGTTAAGCATGAACGTAATTGATACAGATATTCCTGACGTAAAAATCATTGAACCAGCCGTGTTTGGTGATGAACGTGGTTTCTTTATGGAAACATGGAACCAACAGAAGTTCGAAGAATTGGTAACCGGTAAGCCAACGCCTTTTGTGCAGGACAACCATTCAAAGTCTAATAAAGGGATTTTGCGTGGTCTGCATTACCAGACGGAAAACACGCAAGGAAAGTTGGTTCGCGTGGTATCGGGTGAAGTGTTTGATGTGGCCGTAGACATTCGAAAAGACTCGCCGACATTTGGCAAATGGGTAGGTGTGTATCTCTCAGCAGAGAACAAGCGTCAACTTTGGATACCTGAAGGCTTTGCGCATGGATTTTATGTGACTAGTGATGAGGCGGAATTTGTATACAAATGTACAGATTACTATAACCCGAGTGCCGAAGTTTCCATTAAGTGGGAAGACCAAGGAATAGATATTAAATGGCCTTTAATTAAAGGAGAGCAGCCAAGCTTGTCAGAAAAGGACAAAAATGGTTGTGCATTCTCAAGTGCTATTTCCCTGTAATAAGGCTGAACGATGAACGAACATATTTCTACAGAATCAGAGAAAGCGAAAAACTCTTTTATTAGTAGATATACTAGCAAGTGGCATTCTCACACTGGTGAAAATGATATCCAAGTTGGTATATTCTCATATCATGTTTGGTCGACACTAGGTTGGCATGATATAAAGCAACGATATAGAAGATCAGTGCTTGGACCTTTTTGGTTTACACTCAGTACTTTAATACTGGTTGGTGTTTTGGGTATTTTATACTCAGAACTTCTCAATCAAAACATTGAAGACTACCTTCCATATCTAGGTATTGGATTAGTACTCTGGCAATATATAAGTACCTGTATTAATGAAGGTAGTAATACGTTTATTTCTTACGGTTACATAATGAAACAAGCAAGAATGCCTATAACCACACATGTGATGAGGGTTGTCTGGAGGAATTTTATAATATTACTGCATAGCCTCCCAGTGGTTATTATTCTAATGCTTGCCTTTGGTCATAATGTTACGTTGAAGTTTCTATGGGTAATACCCGGTTTAACTATAATATTTCTAAATACCATATGGATTAGCATAGTGCTGAGTATTCTATGTACAAGATTTAGAGATATCCTTCCTATTGTCACGAATATAATCCAAGTCGCCTTCTTTTTTACGCCAATAATGTGGTCAAAAGAATTATTGAAAGATAGAGCTTGGGCTGCGGATATAAATCCATTTCATCACATGATAGAAGTTGTGAGAGCACCTATATTGGGCGCTGATATAGAACCGCTATCATGGATTTTTTCATGTGCATTGACTGTAATTGGCTTTATATTTGCACACTTTCTAATGGTTAAATGTCGCGACCGTGTTCCGTATTGGCTGTAAGGGGAATAACTATGGAAGTAAGACTTTTAGCGGAAAATTTGACTGTAGAATTTCCGATATATGAAAACTCACACCGGTCGCTGAAGAAGAAAGTCATAAATATGACGACAGGTGGCAGGATTGGAAGTGATGCGGGTAAACATCCGGTAGTTAGAGCTCTTGATACTCTAAGTTTTGACATACAAAAAGGTGAGCGAGTAGGTCTAATTGGCCACAATGGTTCGGGAAAAACTACTCTATTAAGAGTGCTTACTGGTGTGTACTCGCCGGTTTCTGGCTCCCTAAAGGCGAATGGAAGGATTGCTTCACTACTTGATGTGTCTATGGGGCTAGATCCCGATGCAACAGGATTCGAAAATATATTTATAAAGGGATTAATGGATGGTTTGCCACCTGAAGTAATTAAAAAGAAAGTCGACGAAATTGCAGACTTTACAGAGCTCGGAGAATATCTGAATCTACCTGTAAAAACATATTCGAGTGGTATGATGTTAAGGTTGGCTTTTTCAATATCTACGAGTGTAGAAGCTGATATTATCATTATGGATGAATGGTTAAGCGTTGGTGACGCCGCATTTAACCAAAAGGCATCTGAACGATTAAGCTCCCTTATCGATAAGTCTTCTATTTTGGTGGTTGCATCTCATGATCCAAATTTGATTGAAAATGTATGTAATAGAAAAATCCATATGGAGCATGGTAAAATAATTTCCGATGAAAAATTGTAAATTTAATTATCCTCAATCAAAGGTCTTATATGCTTAAAAGAGATAGTGTGATACTAAAAGCTGCTGAGTATGGATTTTCAAGACCCCCATTGAATTATGCAAAGGGTATGACAAGTGCTTATATTGCATACCCAATAGCTGAAAAGTTAGAGCGTCGGAATGTTTCCGGTAAATTCAGAGAAATTAATGATTACTACAAACTTCCATTCAAGGAAAGGGAAGAAATAGTAAAGCAAAAGTTATATGAGACTCTGAGTTTTGCTAATGAAAATGTACCCTACTACAGAGAACTTTTTTCTGGAATCAATTTTGATCCAGAGAAAATAAAAAAAGATATTAATTATCTTCATGACATTCCTCCGCTAACGAAAGATATTATAAGAGAGCAAGGAGTAAGACTTCTTTCTTCAAGCCTAGAGAGCACTCGACATCATGTATGTAAAACTGGTGGCTCTACTGGGCTATCTTGCTTTATTTATTACGACCAAGAGGCAGCAGATTACTCATCAGCTGTTACGTTGATATCAAGAGACAGTGTAGGCAATAAAAAGTATAAATCAGAACTACATTTTGCCTGCAGATTCAAAGGTGAAGAGCAACCTAATTGGCCGAATCGTGAGGATTTTAAGTGTTTCGCGATGAATCGAAGTAATATTTTTTTCTCTGCTCTAGACGATGCGGGACTTGAGGAAATTATTGATACTTTGAGAACGAGACGACCTCATTTAATTCATGCTCACCCATCTACAATTTTTGCTCTCGCATGTTATGTGGAAAAAAAATACGGAAATTTAAAGCTTTTTGAAGTCTTTGAATCAAGTGGCGAATTACTAGAAAGCTACATGCGTGAAAAAATTGAATTAGTTTTGAGATGTCGAGTGATTAACCGTTATGGTTTAGCTGAGCTTGGTGTTATGGCATATCAATATCAGAACCGAGAAGATATGTTTGTGTATGACTCGGAAGGATATCCAGAGAACTTCACTCAAGAAGATGGAAGAAAAGAACTTGTATTCACAGGTTTTCGAAACAAATTGATGCCGTTAATTCGCTACAGGACGGGCGATGTTGCAACAGTAGAAAAGAGAAATGATGGATTTTACATCACAGATGTTACTGGTCGTATTCATGATGTAGTGACTTTGAACGGAACGGAGTTTCCAACACATCACATCCAAGATGTATTAGATCATAGAGTGGGTGGGATTCAAGAGTTTCAGATAGACACAAGATATGGACAACCGGTGCTTAAACTTGTTCTTGAAGTTCATGCTAACGAAACAGATATAAGTTCGAAAATTGAACATTATTGGCCGGGTGCATTCTCGGTACAGTTTGTTGGTCACGATGACTTCGTTCGTGTAGGCCATCGTTCTAAATTTAGACATGTGGTTGATAAATGATTGGTATCCTAAACACTGGTTCGAGTGCTTATAAATATGTGCTTAGTGCATTTAAAAGGTCATTTACGGATTCTCAAATAGTTGAGTTATCCGATCTTTGTACGTTTAAATCAGAAAATGTAGATGCTCTGGTCCTTGTATCACCATCCGAGGAAGAACTGAATGCTACTTTAAACTCAGATGGTGTTTATAAAGTAATAATTTTTGGTTGCATCCCTCCAAGCCATGCAGAAGCTTTAAAATTTAGAGTTAGCAGTTGGCCAGAAGGTGAATGGGGAAAGGCTCCAAGTGCGGAAACGTATAGTTTCTCTGAAAGTGCTGAACTGATTGAGTATACAGAATTTGCTAATGTCTGCTTCGGTAGTATCAAAAATCGACCAATGGAGCGGTTCGATTTTATGGACGAATGGAACAATCTTGGATATGGAGCTGTTAAAACAGAAGGGGATATTTGGTCTCTTTCAACACCAATCATTTTTGATGAAAACGCCTTGTCAAATGTAACAAATGATGGAGATTTGATTTGCTCATTCTCTTCGTTGATTGATATTGATGAGAAATCTTTTCTTTGGTTTAACAGAGAAGTAGGCCCTGTAGACTCTTATGAATGGCAGATTGTGGAGGCTTATCTATCTTCCAATCTAATGGGTGGAAATACGGTCTACCCAGTATTGGTTGAAGTGCCGAATGGGTTTGATTGCGCGATTACGATGAGACTAGATTGTGATGAGGATATTGAGTCTAGCCGTTATCTTTGGAATGCATATAAGATTGAAAATATTCCTTTCTCACTTGCTATTCACACGATGAATTTAACTGATGAACGCCACTTCCCTATCATGCGAGAATTGGAAGAAGCGGGAGATGCGATACTTTCACATACCGCAACTCATGCTCCTAATTGGGGCGGGTCATATGAATCGGCATTATATGAGGCGAATACTTCGGCAAACTTAATAGAAAAGGTAATCAACAAGCGAGTGAAGTATGCCGTATCTCCATTTCACCATACACCGTTGTACGCTCTAAAGGCTTTAAGTGATGCTGGTTATAAGGGGTGCATTGGAGGAATAATTAAGAATGATCCAGAGTTCTTGACCTTCAACGGGGGAAATCTAGCTGAATTGCCGAAAAGTTTCATTGGGCATAGTCAGCAAGTTATGCTTCATGGCGATTGTATACTAAATGATAGTGGTGACTCGTTAAGAGTTTATAAAGAGTCGTTCGATATTGCCAAACAAAGTAACACAATATTTGGTTATTTAGATCATCCATTCTCTGAAAGATATCAATATGGATGGTTAACAGAAGAGCAAAGGAAAAACGTCCACTTAGAACTGATTAACTATATTCGTACTAATTCTAACAGTCCATGCTTTATGAATGAAATAGAAGCTATGGACTTTATTCAAGATAAGGCAAATTACCTAGTTAAGCTTGAAAATGGACTCCCGGTTCTTAAGTTAGCTGAAGGGTATAAACGTTTAAGTTCTTATGTACCCAAAGTACTTCTAAATGGGCAAGTTCAAGAGGTTTTAATCAGTGAGTAACGATACTACGATTGTACTGTTCTCTACCGCAGATTGGAACGAACCCTATTGGACGAACAAGCAACACACGGCTCAACTGCTTTCGAAGTTAGGTTACTCCATCGTCTATGTTGAGAGTATAGGGTTGAGAGCCCCGAAAGTAGGTAGTGCAAAAGATCTAAAGCGAATTATAAATCGCGTCGCTACAGGTATGAAAACTCTAATATTTGGAGCAGAAAAGAAAACAAATAACCTAGTGGTATTGTCTCCTTTGGTTGTCCCAAATCCTAAAAACCATAAGGTCCTAAAAAAGCTTAATGATTTTTTATTGAATTTTCTTGTAAAAAGAGAAATAAAAAAGTTCTCATTGGGTAAATTAATCACATGGACATATCACCCATTTATCCTTGGTCTAATTGGGAAAATAAAAAGTGAAAAGTTAATTTATCATTGTGTTGACGATCTTTCACAAGTTCCAGGAATTTGTGAGTCTAATTTTAAAAAGCATGAGGAAAAACTATTATCCCTATGCGACCATGTATTTGTGACAACAAAAAGTTTGGAACATAGATGTTCTAAGCTGAATGATTCTGTTCATTATCATTCCAATGTGGTTGATTTTGATCACTTTTCAAAACCAAGTTCATCGGTAAACAATTTATTAGACAGGGTAAAGAACAACGTTGCGAATAAAGTTGTCTATCACGGGGTTCTTTCAGACTTTAAAGTCGACTTTAAACTTCTATTTGAAGTGGCTAAAAGCTGTGATGATATTGATTTTTATATCATCGGACAAGAAAGAGAAGGTCAAAGAAATACTGATTTTTTAGCTTTGCAGTCATTAAAAAATGTACACCATCTGGGGTATATTCCATATTCAGATTTACCAGATTTCCTGAGATATATGGATGTTGGTATGTTGCCGACTCTCTTGAATGAGTATACCTACTCTATGTTTCCTATGAAGTATTATGAATATGTTGCTGCAGGTTTACCAGTTGTATCTACAGCACTCAATTTTACAGAATATACTAAAAATGAGGCGTTGAGTGTGGCTTCTAGTCCAGAAGAGTTTCTAAATAAAATTCTTTTTCACATAGGTAAAGGAAAGCTAGACCCTTCGACATCTAGAGTAATTGTAGGTGAAAATACATGGATGGGACGAACGAAAAAGATGTTGAGCATTATAGAGAGTAAAGCGTAATGAAGGTTCTATTTATAACCTATCCAATGGCTTTCCATACACCTGGTGGTGGTGAAATTCAATTGCTGGCCTATAAGAAAGCTCTTGAAAATAAGGGAGTTAGGGTTGATCTTTTCAATCCGTGGAAACCTAACTTTCTAGACTATGATCTCGTTCACTACTTTTCTTGTGTGGGTGGTTCAGTACATATATGTAATTTCATTCGGAATTTAGAGATTCCACTAGTTATTACATCTAGTCTTTGGGTGACAGAAGAAACTAAACATTTATATCCTGTGGACGAAATTAGACACCAACTATCATTGGCGGACGCAATAGTCGCTAACTCGGATATGGAAGGTGACGAACTGGCTAGAGTTTTCGGTCTTCAACGAGAAGTGTTCCACACGGTTTATAATGGTGTAGAAGACGATTTCTTTAAAAATGTCGATGAATGCTATTTCAGGGATGAGTTTAAAATATATGAAGAGTTTGTGCTCAATGTAGGGAATATTGAGCCAAGAAAAAATCAATTGAACCTTGTTCAAGCGATGAAAAATTATCCAGATAAAAAGTTAGTACTGATTGGGCATATAAGAGATGCCGAATATTTTGAAAAAATCAAGAACGTAGCTACCGAAGGACAACTAGTCTATCTTGGGCCTTTAAAACATGACTCTATCTTACTTAGATCGGCTTATAGTGGCGCCTCTGTATTTTGTTTGCCTAGTACTTTAGAAACGCCAGGCTTAGCCGCACTAGAAGCAATGGCTAGTGGCTGCAAATGCATAGTCACTTCAGAAGGTTCTACCAAAGAGTATTTTGGAGACCATGCTCTATATTGCCAACATGATGACATAGAAAGTATATCGGCGTGTATTGGCAGAATCTCCGAAAAAAATAATGTTAATTATCAGTCTGTTAGTGCGGTTAAGTCTTGGGCTGTAGCAACGAATGCGCTTATTGAAATATATGAAAAAGTCAAAAAAAGCAATTAGGTTGTTTATGTGCCTATATAAATCCATTCGTGAGAACAGCACGACGTTTGGTGATTGAAATTAAATATCTTGGCACTCGTCTATGCTTTAAAACCAAGATCACATAACGTTTTTCGCTCTGGTTTAAAAATGGCATGAGATTGTGCAGGAATATTGAACCGGGAGATAATTAAGCGTATGTCAGTTAGAAATAGAACGCATTGGCTGAGCGAGTTGACAAATGCTCAAGAGCTATTTTCTCTTCCTAAAGGAGTTGAGTTTATAGTTAAGATTCGAGCTGATATAGAGTACTCGACTAAATCTATTGCCCATCGTATAGCACTGTATATTTTTTGGGAAAACGAAGTTTCTCGTGAGTATCCCGATATTGATTGGAAAATATCTGATGAAGAAAAAGCCTTTTTAAGTGAAATTACTCCGGAACAGTGGACTGAAACCTATTTCGAAGGCGTCCACGAGTACTTAAAGTCGAATGCTTTATACATTAAAAATATCGAATGTGCAGTCCTAAATAGTTACGAGCGATTTGAACTAAGTGATAATGGCGACGAGAAGAGCCCTATATACTTATTTGTTTATCGTGCTAGAAAAGATTTACAGTCTAAGTTTAAACACACGGATAAGTTTGGAGAGATGCCTCTTTTATATTGGTGGCATACAGAGGGATACCAAAGATATCCCAGCTTGAGGGTTCCTATTTCCTTCTGCTCAGAACAAGCGGTTTGTGAGATTCTACAGGATACTGGATTCTATCTTCCAACTTTAGTTAAATTCTATTACGAAAGTCGCCCTGATCTACAAGCAGCATTTGATCTAAATACTGTTTGCGGCCTTTTAGACTTCAATAGTTGGTGGCTGAACGAAGGAGAGAATTGGTCTGGAGTAACCTGGCAAAGCGAAAAATTGCGCGGGCAACTACTTCAATCTGTTTTTGTAGAAAGCTTGAATAAATATGTACCAGAATTAATGATGGGTGTTTTGGGAGAGCGTTCAGACCTACAAAATGCCTTTATAATTCAGGGGGAGTTACATATTGATTCCTATATTTCTTGGTGGAATGAATTTGGCACTAAGCATTACAAAATAGCAGATGGACTCATTTTCCAAGAGAAAGAAGGCAAGATTCAGATTACTAACCAACCTTTTGACCAGGCGTTTGGAGTTAATATTGTAGGTTTTTCACATAATGATTTCGGTTTATTAGCTGACAATTTCGAAGATACCGCTGATGATTATCTATCAATTCAAGACGTGCAGACCCGTTTGAGTGATTCCTCTATTCTTTGGTCAGAAACACTAATATCTGAATATGGTGATTATAAGCCTACTATTGAATACCCTGTATCGATGTATTGCTTACCTCCTATAGAGTTGTTAAAAATATCTCTTAAAGGTGCTAGACATTTAATTGACGGTGGCGATTACAAAATAGGTGCTTGGAGTTGGAACCTTCCTCAGTGGCCTACTGCGTTAGCGAAAGCGAGAGATTTTGTAGATGAGATATGGGTTCAGAGTGATTATGTGAGGCAGTGTTTTTTAAAAGAAGGTAATGTTCCAGTTTATCTGATGCCGCATAACGTAGCTATCCCTCCTGTAACTGCGCGGCTGAGAAGCACCCTAGGAATTGGCGATGATGAATATGTTTTCTATTTGGTGTTTGATGGGAACTCTTGCCCCAAACGCAGAAATACTATTGCAGGCGTAAAGGCGTTCAAGCTTGCTTTTGTTGACGCTTATCGTGACAGCGATGTTGTTCTTGTCATCAAGGCTAAGAACATCAATCTTTCAGAGCCTATCTGGAGAGAAATCGAGGCTTTGGTTGGTCATCATCCAAAGATAAGAATAATCACAGAGACTATGAGCAGACAAGACGACATTAACTTTATGGCTTCTTGTGATTGTTTTATATCACTCCATCGTAGTGTGGCCTTTGGAAATACTATTGCAGAGGCGATGTTACTTCAGCAACCTGTTATCGTAAGCAACTATTCTGGCAATGTGGATTTTTGTTCGGAAGATACAGCTTATTTAGTCGATGGTGACCTGGTGCCATTGGACGTTGGAGATAATATATTTGGTGAAGGTCAGTATTGGTTTGAGGCTGATGTTGAACAAGCAGCTCAAAAGATTCGTTATATTTATAATAATCGGCAAGAATCGCAACGGGTAGGTATAAAGGCGCAACAGTATATTATCGAAAATTACTCTAATGCAGCAGTTACACATGCATATGTGCAGCGACTAGAGAATATACGGAGTATCCTAAATGGATAACAAAAAGTTAACAATCTATGCGCCAGATATTCATGAAGGAGATGCTGTAGGCAACCATTGTATTGGTTTAGCGAAGCTTGCTCGTAGATTGGGTTATAGTGTCAAGCTATACGCTAAAAACTATAGTTATGACAGTCAAAATATTACAATAAAATCAGTCGAGAGCTTAATAAAAGAGGTGGGTCCGGAAGAGCTAATTTTCGTAAGCTACTCCATTTTTGATCCTTCCTTAGAGCATATCCTTAGATTACCCAATAGAAAGATATGTTACTTTCATGATGTTACTCCACCAAACTTATTGCGTGGCTATGATCCGGCCACAGCTATACTCTGTGAAAAAGCACTTAAGCAAATATCAATCCTATCTGAATTTGATGTATTCATCTCCAACTCAGAACAATCAGCTAGACTATTAGAATCGGCCGGAATAAAAGACCAGGTGAATATAATACCTCCTGTGTTTGGAGATTCTTTCCTATTTAATAGGAAGGTTGAAAAAATAAATGAAAATAATGTAGAAACGGTCAGTTTACTTTCTGTCGGTAGGGTAGTGCCACATAAGCGTATTGAAGATAGCATTTCCGTACTTTCAAAACTGTCAGTTTTAGACAAAGGAAGGTACCGACTAAGAGTAGTTGGCAGTATTCCAAATAAAGACTATTTCAAGTTTCTAATCAGTCATGCCAGAAAGCTTGACGTATTACAATATGTCACTTTTTGCGGTATGGTTTCTCAAGTTGATTTAGACAATCTTTTTATAAGTTCTCAAGTGCTGATATCTATGAGTGATCACGAGGGGTTTTGTATCCCAATCCTCGAAGCTATGTATCTTGGGAAGCAAATAATACTTAAAAAAGGCACCGCAGCAGACGAATTCGCATCAAACGTAGCTATGAATGTTACCGATGTGAAAGGTGCGGTTGATGCGGTACTTTTATACTTAGAGAACAATAATAGACTTGAAGGGTTTACCGAATTAACTAAACAAGCTAGCTTAGTTTTAGAGCGAACTAATGATAATCATTGGGCCAAAATTTTTTATAACGCAGAATAATATAATAGGTAGTCTCATATGTCTTATCCTAGAGTCTTAATTACTACCTACCACCAAGCATTTTTGGTAAAAGGTGGCGGTGAGCATGAAATGTTCTCGATAGCAGGTGCATTGAAAGAGCAGGGTTTGATTGCTGATATATATGGTCCGTATAGTCGTTCTATCGAAAATTATGATGCAATTCTTCACTTCTCTGTTCATGGGGGAGGTTTAGAGCTTCTCGAATATGCGAATAAGTATAATAAACCTATTTTTCTTTGGCCAAATGTTTGGCTGACAGAAAAAGACCTCGGTTCCTTAGACATGATAGCCCGCTTCGTAGAGATATCACATAGGTTACTGTTCAAGTCTCAGTCAGAGATGGATAACTTTTGCACATATTTTCCGGAAGTTAGTGATAAGTGTTATCGAATTAGTGTTGGTGCAGATCCGTCGTATCTACAGTACTCTACGCCTGACTTATTTTCATCCTTACAGGGACAAAATAACTACGCTATTTGGTTCGGAATAATTGAACCTAACAAAAACCAGCTAAATGTTGTTCGCGCTATGAAAGGCACAGGAACGAAGCTGGTTTTAGTTGGTAATTGCAGGGATCAAGAGTATCTTGATCGTTGTGTAGATGAAGGCGGAGATGATTTAATCGTACTACCAAGCCTTCCTTATCGTTCTCAATTAGTTCGCTCTGCCTTATCTGGTGCAAAGTTCTATATTGAAGTAGGGCATGAACCTCCAGGTCTGTCAGCGATAGAAGCAGGGCTTAGTGGGTGTAACTTGGTCCTAAGTGATTCATCTTGGTCCAGAGAGCATTTCGGCTATCAAGCTATCCTAGTAGACCCAAACGATATCACCTCCATAAAGAATGGAATTGAAAGAGCACTAACATGCGAGCGTGAAACTAGCGATTTGGTATCTAGTCTTAGAAAGTATTGCTTGCCCGATTCTATTTCTCCATTATTGGAAATGTTGGAGGATACAGTATGAGACTATATTTAATTCGACATGGTTACTCCGTAGCAAATAATGCCAAATTGGTTACAGGAGACAAGACTGATCCACTGCATCAAATAGGGTTATCTCAAGCGGCAGAAGTATCTGAATGGATTAAAAATGTCATTCCATCAGAGAAGGTAGATCTCTTTGTGACGAGTGATTGGAGAAGGGCAAATCAAACGGCACAGATCCTTTTCCCAGAAGCTACTTGGGTTGTGGATCCAGCTTTAGGTGAAACAAATGCAGGCTCAGTAAAAAATCTGCCATTGAGTGAATTTATTGATCTGAATCCTAGGTTTTATCATTCGAATGATAACAAATACCCTGATGGGGAGAGCCATGCACAGCTTAATGTTCGTGTTATAGATTGGCTAAAAGACCTCGTCGAAGGCTACCAGGGGAAAACAGTCGTGGCTGTTGTTCATTCAGGTCCCATTAGTTGTATTTTACAAGAAGTTTGTAACGTTGATATGTCACATTTCCCAGCGTTCTTACCAATGAACTGTTCGGTATCCAGAGTCGATTATTCGTTAGACTCTTACGGCGCGTTGAATTCTAGATTAAAATACTTCTCAGCTTGTCCCAACAAAGTACTTAGTGATAATTGTTAAATATGAAAGTATTTGCGTTACAAAGACAATCTCATGTAGCACAAGGTGTAGCGTCATTGTCAGTATCGGCGCGTGTTACTGAAGTATTAGAATACTTACAAGAAAATGAACAAAACTTCACGTTTATTTCATTAGCCGAAGATGATCCTCTATGCCTTTCTGCCTTAAACTGGGCTGACGTTCTTATTCTAAGTAAGCATAGCTCAACAGAAGCGATTACCATTGCAAAAACGGCCAAACGTCTTGGAGTTAAAGTTGTCTACGATATAGATGATTGGATCTTCTCTTTTCCAAACTATAGTGGTGGTGGAGCACAGAATGATAAATTAGGTAACATTTCAGAGCTTATTGAATTGTCTGATAGCATAACAGTAGCTAATGCGATACTTTTCGATAGATTGAAAGATAAATATAAAAAGATCTACTTGGTTCCTAATGGAATGTGGGTTGAGAAGTATACCAAATCTGTTGTTAAACCTAATAGCCGAGAAGATCGACGACCGAAAATTGTTTTTACTAATGCTGACCTCATAAAAATGGAGTCAGCGAAGGACTCATTGTTTTCAGCTCTGCAGGTGTTTTTCTCTAAAAATAAACACTTTGTGTTAGACTTCTATGGGGATCCTTTTCCAGAAATACCGTCACTCCCATTTCTCCACTATACAAATCGCATGCCATATGATTCGTATATGCGAGCACTGATTCGTGGAAGGTATAGCTTTTCAATTTCACCTCTTGGTGCTGAAGAAGACCAGGATTCACTGGCTTTTAATGAGTGCAAGAACCCATTTAAATATCTTAATTATGGTGCTGCCCGAGTGCCAGGTATATATTCATCTTCAACAATTTACAAAAATTGTATAGAGGATAACGTGAATGGCTTGCTCATAGATAACGATTATAAATCATGGCTAGATGCCCTCAATACTCTCGCCAATAATCATAAGTTGCGAGATCTAATTCGTGAAAATGCTTATGAAGATGTGATGAATAATTATCATATTCGTTTCAGTGCGAAGGCATTGCTGAACATTCTAAAGAATCAAAATGAATACTGAGAATAGAATTAAGGTTCTGCATGTATACAGAACATATTTCCCAGATCCACCTGGTGGTCTTCAGGAAGCGATTAAGCAAATATGCTTAAGTGTAGAGAATTTTGGTGTGGAATCAAAGATTTTCACATTGTCTCCTGAGCCTAACCCTAGGTCTATCAAGTTGGAGGAAGGCGAGGTAATACGTGAGAAATCAATCATCAATATTGCTTCATGTGACATAGGTGGATTTCGAAGCTTTCAAAAATTTCGAGAGCTAGTTGAATGGTGTGATATTGTACAGTTGCATTTTCCTTGGCCATTTGCAGATATTCTAAATTTCCTTATCCCGAAGGGAAAGCCTACTTTAATGACATACCATTCTGATATTGTGCGTCAGAAATTTCTAGGAAAACTATACAATCCATTAATGAACCGCACGTTAAGAAGTGTTGATTGTATAGTGGCTACATCTCAAAACTATGTCGACTCTAGCCCAGTGCTAAGTAGAGAAGAGTTTAGGTCGAAAACAAAAGTTGCTCCATTATGCCTAAAGGATAGAGTTATAACTGAAGGTGGTTCTGGAAAACATGAAGTCTTGGCTAAATATGGATTAGAGGAAAATAATTACGTTTTAGCTTTAGGTGTTCTTCGATATTACAAAGGCTTTCATACGTTAATTGAGGCAGCAAAGTACTTAAATACAACCATTGTTATCGCTGGTTCCGGGCCAGAATCGGAAACACTTAGGTTACAAGTTGAAAAACTAAAATTAAGTAATGTTGTGTTTACAGGTCAGGTTGAAGAAGACGAAAAGCATGTGCTAATTCAAAATTCTATATTGCTTACACTACCCTCACATTTACGTTCAGAGGCGTTTGGCGTTGTACTCATCGAAGCTCTAATGCATTCTAAACCATTAGTGACATGCGATATAGGTACTGGCACATCATTTGTAAATAAACATCAAGAGACAGGGTTAGTCGTGGAGCCGGAGAATCCAAAAGCCTTGGCTCAGGCCATTAACAGTATAGTTAGCGATATGGACATGTTGTGTGAATATCAAAGCAGTGCAAGAAAAAGGTACGAGAACTTTTTTTCAAGCCAAGCAGTGTCACAACAATACATGAATATCTATCATTCTATCCTAAAGACTTAACGGCTTTGCAAGTGAGACGACGACAGGGCTTCTGGCAATCTTAGAATAGAAAACGTTGTCAGAAGGCTGTTCTTACTATTTGCTAAAAGTTAAAAATTAGTTATTTGAGATGCTATGCATAATAAAAACATACTACCTATCATTTTAGCCGGTGGATCTGGTTCTAGGCTTTGGCCACTTTCTAGGACAAAGTACCCAAAGCAGTTTCTTTCGCTTATTGATAACCAAACAATGTTGCAGAATACTATTTCTCGCTTGGATGGTATAAAACATCTAGATCCGCTCATTATTTGCAATGAAGAGCATCGTTTTCTTGTTGCCGAACAATTACGGCAAATAGAATGCGTGCCTAGTGGAATTATCTTGGAGCCAATGGGACGAAACACAGCTCCAGCTCTGGCTATCTCGGCACTAAAAGCCATTGAAGGTGGGGATGATCCTTTGCTATTAGTTTTAGCGGCCGATCATGTTATTAAAGATCTTTCCAAATTTTATCAGTCAATCGATAAAGCGGTTTCCGCTGCATCTAAGGGTAATCTTGTTACTTTTGGAATTGTACCTGATGCGCCAGAGACGGGCTATGGGTATATTAAGAGAGGTGAAATAGTAAAGGGTTCGGGATTTGTAGTAGAAGAGTTTGTTGAAAAGCCTTCGTTAGATGTAGCGCAATCATATCTTGATGATGGAAACTACTATTGGAACAGCGGCATGTTCCTGATCAAGGCTTCAAAATACTTGTCAGAATTAGCAGAGTTCCGACCGGATATCTTGGAAAGCTGTAAACTCTCATTATCTTCGTCAACAAAAGATCTCGATTTTATACGCCTACAAAAAGATGTATTTTCCAAATGTCCTGATGATTCAATTGACTATGCAGTTATGGAGAAAACCAAATCGGCTGTTGTTGTGCCAATGTCAGCAGGTTGGAGTGATGTTGGGTCATGGTCTGCCCTTTGGGACGTCAATGAAAAAACGCAGAATGGTAATGCTATACGCGGTGATGTTATCGCTGAGAGCACGTTAAACAGCTATATATATGCAGAAAATCGACTGGTGGCGACAGTTGGCGTCAACGACCTTGTCGTTGTCGAGACAAAAGACGCTGTGCTAATTGCGGATAAAAATAAGGTTCAAGACGTAAAAGAAATCGTAAATCGTTTAAAGAAAGAAAACCGAAAAGAGCAGAGCCAGCATCAAGAGGTGTATCGTCCTTGGGGAGTGCATGACGAAATCGCGAGCGGTGAGCGATACCATGTAAAAAAGGTAACCGTTAAACCTGGTGAGAAAACTGCAGTCCAGATGCATTATCATCGTGCAGAGCACTGGGTCGTAGTCTCGGGTACGGCTAAAGTTCGTAATGGAGATAAGAGTTACGTGATAAGCGAGAACGAGTCAACTTACATCCCCGTTGGTGCAGAGCACTCTTTCGAAAATCCAGGTAGAGTGCCACTCGTACTTATTGAGGTACGCACCGGTTCTTACTTAGGCGAAGATGATATTATTCGAATCGATCCAGTTGGTGAGGGGTATTAATGAACCAACTAACGTGTTTCAAGGCTTACGATATTCGTGGGCAGCTAGGTACTGAGCTAAATGAAGACATTGCTTATCGTGTTGGTAGAGCCTTTGGAGAGTTTTTAAAACCAAAGAAAGTTGTAGTCGGTGGAGACGTACGTTTGACCTCTGAGAGTCTAAAAGCAGCTCTTTCAAAAGGTCTAATGGACGCGGGAACAGATGTCATCGATATAGGTATGACGGGCACTGAAGAAGTCTACTTTGCTACGAAGTATCTGGGTGTTGATGGTGGTGTTGAAGTTACTGCTAGCCACAATCCTCTTGATTACAATGGAATGAAGCTTGTTCGAGAGGATGCTAAGCCGATCAGTGGTGACACTGGTTTAAGAAGCATACAGAAACTAGCTGAAGCCAACGATTTTTCGCCTCCAGAGAGGATAGGTAGCTTAACCAAAGTTTCGAACCTCGAAGCATATGTTGAGCATATACTGACATATGTCAACTTATCCAACATGAAACCAATGAAGCTCGTTGTTAATTCAGGAAATGGTGCTGCAGGGCATATCATAGATGAAATCGAAAAACATTTTTTAGCAAAAAATGTCCCGATTGAGTTTGTTAAAGTTCACCACGCTCCGGATGGACACTTCCCTAATGGGATTCCGAACCCACTGTTACCTGAATGTCGCGAAGACACGTCTAATGCAGTTATCGCGAGCAACGCCGCGATGGGAATTGCATGGGATGGGGACTTTGACCGCTGTTTTCTATTCGATGAAAAAGGCCAGTTTATAGAGGGTTACTATATTGTCGGCTTACTGGCAGAAGCGTTCCTCAAGAAGACACCTGGAGGCAAGATTATCCATGATCCGCGACTAACGTGGAATACTGTGGATGTTGTTCGTTCCGCAGGTGGTGAACCAATAATGTCGAAAACGGGCCATGCTTTTATCAAAGAGCGTATGCGGGAAGAAGATGCGGTTTATGGTGGCGAAATGAGCGCGCACCATTACTTCCGTGATTTTGCGTATTGTGATAGTGGAATGATTCCATGGTTGCTTATAGCCGAGTTGCTATCAGTTAAACATCTTAAATTATCAGAAGCCGTGTCAGAAAGAATCTGTGCATACCCTTCTTCTGGTGAGATTAATTCAAGGATAGACGAACCTGAGGTTGCTATCGAGCGAGTGTTTAAGCATTTTGAATCACAAGCTACTTTAATCGACAAAACTGATGGTTTAAGCATGGAGTTTGAAGATTGGAGATTTAACTTACGTTGCTCAAATACTGAACCATTAGTTAGACTAAATGTTGAGTCTAGGGGTGATCGTGATTTGATGGATAGTAAAACGAAAGTACTTTTGTCGCTACTTAAAGCTAGTTGATATCAATAAAAAGTTTGCAGTGTCAAGTAATAAATAAAAGGAAATAAGGTATGGAAATCACAAAAGAATTTTTTGAAAATGTAAACTTGGCATATGCGGGTTTTTTTGACCATCATGAACTCGATGATGACGTTTTGACAATTGGTGGTTGGAGTGTGTTATTCACTGAAGGAAATAGTATTCCTAAGAAAATATACATACTATTTAATAACGAAGTTATTGCGACTAGCGAAGAATTTAATGTCAACCGAGATGATGTGAAAGTTGCACATCCTGAAGCTCCATTGAACTGCGGTTTTACTATTGAAATAGACAACAGTTTCAAAGATAAGTTGGATTATTTGGAAATATTTGTGGAGTCAGATGATTTCCTCTATCAATTAAATAAATTCAACGGTTTTCTTTCTCAGGTTGAAATAAGTGGAAAGTGCAACTTAAGATGTCCACAGTGCCCTGCAGTAATGAATGGTTTTCATAATAAGATACTATCCAAAAATGATCTTGATTTAATAGAGCCACTTTTTCAACAGGCAAGGAATATATGTTTTGATGGTTTCGGAGAAGTTCTCTTAACAAAAGAAGAGGATCTGGAGTATGCATTTTCAAAAATACCATATAGTAAAGATCTAAAATTCCATACTAATGGAATGTTGCTTAATAAGAGAATTGATTTGATACTAGATAACTCATTACCTCTCAGACAAATTATAGTAAGTATTGACTCTTTATCAGATGATTTATATCCAGTTCTAAGGAAAGGCGGAAAGTTATCGGTAGTTTTGGATAATGTTAAGTTATTGAAGGAAGCAAGACAAGAAAGGGGGCAAAGGTTCCCTATTATTATACCCAATATGATAATCCTGAACTCCAACTATAAAGAAATAAGAGACTTTATAGATCTAGCAAGCACTCTGGACAATAAGCTTGAACTGATTCATTTGTATGACTTGGAAAAGATGGATGACGACAATAGTGATTTCATGTATGAAAATGAAAAGGTTAAACACAATCTTAAAGATTACAAAAAAACCTTAAATGAATCACTGGAGTACGCAAAAGAAAAAGGAGTAGAAGTTTATTTTAGCGGTTCAGTCACTTCTGAAGATGAGGCCGAGAGTGAAGAATATATCGGTGAGAAACGTGAAGTAAAAGAGTGCCACTACAAATCAAATGGAAGATGCCTTCAGGCAGATGGCAAATTTATGTTTTGTGTTTGGCAAACTAGCCCTGTTTTTGACTGGAAAAAAACAAATAATGTCGATCCGAGCAAAAACCCAAGAGCTAGGAAAGTAATGGAAATGTTAGAAAATAATGAGATTCCCTTCGAGTGCAGTACGGCAGGCTGCCCATATGTTTATGGAAGGGAGTCAAGTGAAGTTAAAGACGAGCAAGTAATTTTTGTAAAAGGTGGTTGGAGTGCGACTAAAGCATAATGAAATCAAAGAATACTTATTTAGTATTTCTGAAGAGGTTTCAACAAATAATATTAAAGCACCTTGTATTTTGCACCTATTATGGTCGATTTATGATGTTAATTTCAAAAATGCGTTCCCAATTGAAAATGATGAAAGTAAGCATTACTTTCTGCATTGGGCTTTAGTCAATATAAGTAATACTGGTGTGTTTTATGGAAATGAAATAAAACACACCTTATACACATTAAATCACAAGATTGACGCGCAGGTTTTGCGACAAAAAATAACACCGCTCCAATTGATGATTTTCAATCAAAGAGAAGACTTGAAAAGTGTATTTCCAAAAGTTACGGGAGAGGATGCTCCGAGGTTTTGGGCATGGTGGATCGAGCATGGTTTTAAAGAATATGGGTTTGATAGTCCATTTGATAGTTTTGATGAAAATTTGGCTATTGCGGATATCGTTGATTTTTTTGATTCGATTAAAATATACAACTATTTAAACCAATGTTACCTTGAAAAGATTTATGAGTCTTTGCATGTTAATTTCCGTAGAGATAATGAGAGTCTCACACCGTTCATGATTCTTCTTTGGAAGGCAAGAGGTGACCTAAATAGACAATTTGAAGATATCTATTTTTCAAGTAAGAAAGATTATGTTAACTGGTGGAGTGAACATGGGTCTAGTTGCTATGAAAAAGTTTTTAATATTTCCTATGATAACGCTACGATAACAGCTAAAAATGCAGAAGTACCACTAAAAGTAGACAAGAATGTAGCCATTATTGGACATGCAACGGGAGTGTTAGGGCTAGGTGAAGATGCTAGACTAATATCGAAAAGTTTAGAATCAGTAGGTATTCCCAATAAATTATACTCATCAAATAGCAACGCTAATTTTTCTAAAGAAGATAACGTTAATAATGTGGGTATATTAGGTGAATATGAAAAAGGATACTATGTTAATTTATTCCCTATTCCTGCAAATGACATCATAGATATTCTAATGAGATTTGGGTTAGAGCCATTCTATGGCGCAAAATATAATATTTGTGTTGTTCAATGGGAGCTTGAATATTTCCCGAAGGAATATGAAATAATTAAATATTTGATGGATCGAGTATGCTCTATTTCCACGTTTGCTGCAGATGCAATTGGTAGAACGCTAAAAGAAAATGTAAGTGTTATTCCATTACCTTTCAACACTGAAATTAAGCCAATACCATCAGTCAATAAGTGTTCCCCATACACATTTTATTTTGCGTTTGATGGGAACTCTTTTATATCACGAAAAAATCCGTTATCTGTAATCACTTCTTTTCAAAATGCTTTCACAAGTAATGAAAATGTAGAGTTAGTCATAAAAGTTATGAATAGCACTTGTGGAGACTTGTGGAATGAGTGCTTAAGAAAAGCTAGCATCGATAAGCGCATAACAATAATTGATAAGATGCTATCCAAACAAGACTATATGACTCTAGTTGAGAATATAGATTGTGTTGTTTCTTTACATAGAAGTGAGGGTTTTGGTCGGATAATTGCGGAGTCCATGCTTTTAGAAAAACCAGTAATAGTGTCAGATTATTCTGGAAATACTGATTACAATTCAGATGAAAATTCGTTTCTAGTACAAGGTGAAATGGTTCCACTATTCGAAGGTGATTATCACTTATATCAAGGGAATAATTGGTTTGAGCCCAGTGTTACCGATGCAAGCGAAAAGATGCAATTTGTTTACAATAACCAGGAAATAGCGAAAGAAAAAGCTAAGTTAGCACGTGAAGTAATACTGACAAATTACAACTTCATGACTTGTGGTAGTAAAATACGAAAAGTTATTGAAGAGATGATTATAGATGAAAGTGGATTATTTGATTCGGAATTCTACTCTTCTAAATATGATGTTTCTGAAAACCAATTGGTACATTATGTTGAGTCTGGTGCATCAAAATTTCTAGATCCCTCAGAAGGTTTTAGCACGAGCTATTACGTAAGTGAATACCCAGATGTAATCCAGACCGGAATGAATCCTCTAGCTCACTATATACTCCATGGAAAAGCAGAGGGGAGACGGTGTAATAGGACAGTTTTTGTTCCTGACTCCTCTCATGTGCCAAGAAAAAACGACGGCATGATATTTATTTCTCATGACGCGACTAAAACTGGTGCCCCTCTTGTAGTATTAGACTTGTGCAAGGAGTACGCTAAGAAAGGTGAAGAGTTTGTAGTTGTTTTGATGGCTGGCGGAGAGTTGCAGGCGGATTTCGAAAAATTAGCTCCAGTAATAAATTTGGATATACCCCTATTCAATAAAGATGTGTATGTTCCAATTGAAGTTATGACACTTTTTAGTGATTTAGCATCCAAAGGTTATAATCAGTGTATTGCTAATAGTGTTCTAAGTGGCTTTTTGCATGAGTTTCTATCAGTTAATTGTATAAATACGACTTATTTAGTACACGAAATGCCAGAGCTCATTGATGATTTTAACTTTACTGAAGCAGCGAATAATATTGCGAATTCAAACTGTGGACTTATCTTTTCCACGAACTTAGCGGGTGAGCTTTTCTGCCGAAACTATGCAAAGAAACAAAGAGGCTACGAAGTGTTCCCTCAAGGCGTTTCTAATAGCATGATCTTCAAAGGTGATATAGTAGAAGCTAAAAGTGATATTTTGACAGCGATAGGATGTACAAATCCTAATGCTAAAATTGTCCTCGCTGCAGGTTTGGCACAGGATAGAAAGGGAACTGATTTATTTATTGAAGTCGCCGAAGCTTGTTGTAAAGAAAGAGACGATATTGAGTTTATTTGGTTGGGAAACAAAGATAAAAAATATACTGATTGGTACGATGATATTTACCCTAGCCTAGAACACAAAGAACATCTTCATTTCATAGACTTTATTAGTGACCCGTCAAAGTTTTTTGGTGTAAGTGATGTCTTCCTACTTACGTCAAGAGAAGATCCCTTACCCGGAGTTGGGCTTATTTCGCTTAAAAATAAATTGCCATTGGTTATGTTTGAAGGAACTGGCGGGATTCAAGAATATATAACTATAGATAATGGGAAACTCATAGATAAGTTTGACACCACTCAGATGGCTAACACTGTAATTCAAATCATTGATAATGGTCTAGATATTGTTTCCAATACTGACATTAATACCAATGAAGAGTATTTTGACAAAGTAATGACTACAATAGGATATGAATCTAGCACAAAAGTATCTGTGGTTGTACCAAATTACAATTATGAGCAGTACTTACCTGAAAGACTAAATTCCATAATCAATCAGAAACATAAAGTAAATGAGATCATATTCTTGGATGATTGTTCTACTGATGATAGTGTTGAAGTCGCCAAGCAGATCTTGTCAAGCTCCGGCATCAGTTATCAAATAGTAGAAAACCAAGTTAACACTGGTGTATACCGTCAGTGGCTTCGAGGTCTTAAATTAGCGAAAAATGACCTAGTATGGATTGCAGAAGCAGATGACTTTGCGGATGATGACTTTTTAGAAAGCCTAGTTTTCATGTTCGATACACATGAAAAACTAGGATTGGCTTATTCTCAATCAACGATAGTTGATGAGAGTGGTAAGATCGTTTCAGAAAACGTACGATTCCATACAGACGCGATCGACGAAGATAAGTGGAACGTTAGCTACGTCAATGAAGGTTCACGAGAGATAGAAAGCGCACTTGTTTACAGAAACACTATACCTAATGTGAGTTCGTGTCTGATAAACAAGAACTATCTGGAGGGAATTGATGTTGAGTTACTGAAGTATAAATACTGCGGCGATTGGTACTTATATAGCTATATATTGAACAAATCAAATATTGGCTTTTGCCATAGAAGTCTAAACCACTTCCGTAAGCATAGTAGTAATGTCACCACTACAAATACATACCGAGCAGAATATCTTAATGAAGTACTTAACATTAAGAATTACATATACTCTATTGCAACCGTTTCTAAGCGTATGCACGATAAAATGAAAAATATTTTTGAAACTGATTTTGTGAACGCCAATCCAAACAAGAATGATATTAAGCATAACATTGATAGAGAGTTATCTGATTTGGAAAAACAAATGACAAAAACGCTATCGCTAGTAACTTTCAATAAGGAATTCGGCGGTAGCGAAGTTATGTGGTACGATTTAGCTTGCTCGCTCGAAAGCAGCAGCTTGAGTCTTTCCGTGCTATGTCCATATGGATTGCTTGATAGCAGGAAAAAGCATACTTTAAGGAGTAAGGGAGTAGAAGTCCTCGAAACTAACTCTTTGTCTGTTGAGGATCTAGCAAGCCTTTGCCCAACTTACGTCTTGTTTTCAATAGGTGACCACAATGACGGGGGCGAATATTTCGAGTATTGTAAAGATAATAAAATAGACTATGTAATAATAAACCAATTAGTTAAAGAAGACATGTGGATAACTGACAGTTCTCAGTTAAAACTTATATTTGATGGCTATAAGAATGCAAAAAAAACCTTCTTTACCTGCAATAATAACATAGACATTTTTAACGCAAAAATGGGTGAAAAGCTTACCAATTCGGAAGTGCATTTTAATCCTATATCTATAAAAAGAGATGACTATGTAGACTATCCTGAAGTGGTAAAAGATTACCACTTGGCTTTTCCTGGTCGGCTTCTGACAATCCACAAAGGACAAGATCTGCTTCTTAAAGTTTTGTCTGATAAAAAATGGAAAGACAGGAACTTAGTCGTTAATTTCTACGGAATAGGTCCTGATGAATTAAGTTTAAAGGCATTAGCTGATGAGTATAACCTTAGTAATGTCAACTTCTGTGGATACTTAAGTGATGTTAGGAAAATATGGGAATATAATCACGCATTTATCCTCACTTCACATATGGAAGGTATTCCAATTGTATTGCTCGGAGCCATGTTTGCGGGTCGTACCGCAATTGTCACTGACGTCGGTGGTAACAAGGAAATGCTAAAAGATAATCTAACAGGCTTTATTGCTGAATCTCCTACTGTAGAAAGTATAGATGCAGCGTTAGAAAGAGCATGGGACATGCGTGGCAGTTGGAAAGTAATGGGACAAAACGCGCGGAAAGATGTAGTGTCCTTATATCCGGCTAATCCCATTGAGTACTTTAAAGAAACATTGGAAAAGGCACTAAAATGGTAGTGGGAGGCGGTCAGTTAGCAAAGGTATTTGCTAACTTTTCACACGACGATAGCGTTTGTATTTTCGCAAGTGGAGTTTCAAACTCCGCTTGCCTACTGGAGTCGGAGTTTGAAAGAGAAAAAGCACTATTGCTAGAAAATCTTCATAACAGCAGGAATAAAAAGTTCGTTTACTTTAGTAGTTGTGCGTTATCACCTGACGATTATATGCTCAATGCTTACTATGAGCATAAAAGTAAGATGGAGTTGTTGATAAAGGAGAATAGTGACAATTACTATATTTTCAGAATTCCTCAACTGTTCGGTGATTTGATTTTACATAAAACAATAGTGAATTTTATTTATAAGGCTATAGTACATAACCATAAATTCAATGTTTATAACGGTGCCTTTAGATACGTAATTGAAATCGAAGATTTAAAAGAGCTTGTTTGTAAGTTTATAGCGATTTCCGAACCTAATATAGTAATAGACTTCGCGAACCCTTACAGATACAGCGTTTTGGATCTTGTAAGATCTTTTGAGAAAGTTCTCAAAACTACAGCAAGTTACAACTTGGTCGATAAAAACGACTCATACATTTTGAATTTGTCGGCGATGGACGAATTTGTGAAGGATAACAGTTTGGATTTTTCCTTTGGTGAAGATTATTTTGAAAGGAAAATTGAACAAAAAATATCAGGTATGGTCTAGTGTTTTTCTAGAATTCCTCATAGGAAATCAACCCAAGCAGAATTGAACACCGTATTGGGTTAATCTGCTAGGGTTTGGATTTTCAATGTGACTGAACTCCCCTTTCATTTAACATTTAAGTTGGACGTAAATGAAGGGGGAGTTTTTCGTTAGAGGCTGGAATGTTTGATCGCCCTGGATAAACGTCAAACGTGTTGAGCAAGTATTTCTGATATACGCTTTGCAGCAGCCCCATCCCCATAAGGATTGTGAGCATCGCTCATACCAGCATATGCATTTTCATCGCTTAACAGTAAAGATACGTTCTCAACGATTGACGCTTTGCTTGTTCCGACTAGCTTCACCGTTCCCGCTTTCACCGCTTCAGGTCTTTCTGTCGTATCTCGCATCACAAGTACGGGTTTACCAAGAGAAGGTGCTTCTTCTTGAATGCCGCCGGAATCTGTCAGGATAACGGTTGATTTGTCCATGAGGTAAACAAATGGTCGATAGTCCTGAGGTTCAATTAAGAAGACGTTATTTATGCCCGATAAATGTGAGTTTACAACGTCACGGACATTAGGATTTAGGTGTACCGGGTAGACAAAATGGACGTTAGGAAATTCATGCGCCAACTCTGCAATCGCTGCGCAAATATTGATGAAGCCTTGGCCAAAATTTTCCCGTCTATGGCCAGTGATTAAAACCGTTTTTTCTCCTAGTATCTCAGAAAATTGTCGAGTAAGTGTTTGATATTCGGAGATATCGCTTTCAATGCTTTGCTTTGTCATTAGCAAAGCATCAATAACAGTATTGCCTGTTACAAAGCACTGTTTTTCGCTTATATTTTCGCGAAGAAGATTCTCCTTTGCCTCTTCTGTTGGCGCAAAATGAAGGTCCGTAATAGCACCTGTAATTCGTCTATTGCCCTCTTCTGGCCAAGGAGAGTAAAGGTTTCCGGTGCGTAATCCTGCTTCCACATGACCTATTTTAATCTGGTGATAATAGGCAGACAAAGATGCGGCACTGGTCGTGGATGTATCACCATGAACAAGCACATAGTCGGGATGGAAAGATTTAAATGTCTGCTCTAGCCCCAAAACGACAGCAGATGTAATTTGAGACAGCCCCTGATTGGCACTCATTATATCCAAATCAAAATCTGGGGTTATGCTGAAGAGCTTAAGCACCTGATCTAGCATTTCTCTATGCTGACCTGTCACGCAAACTTTACTTTCAAAGCGTTCGTCAGCTTCCAACTGTTTGACCACAGGGGCCATTTTTATCGCTTCGGGTCGCGTACCGAAGATAGAAAGTACTTTGATTTTTTTCATTAACAGGTCACTTTAATCCTAGTTCGTGTTATTTCGAGAAGTTTCACTTTCGGTGTTATGAAAAGCAGACCTGGACAAGTTGCCATCATGAAGGAGATCTTTAACGCTTTTCTCTGGTGTGTAGCCCAATGGAGAGAGTGTTAATAATTGAATAATCTTATGGAACTCAAAATCATGACAGTAAACATCAAGCTCTTTCAATAATGGTTCAATTTCATCCCAATGGAGCTTCAGCTCAAGAGCAGTCAGAATTTTGGGGTGCTCGGTGCCGGAAACGTTGTCTCCTATAAGAAGCTCTTCATATAGTTTTTCGCCTGCCCTCAAACCCGTAAATTGAATCTCGATATCTTCGTCGTCGAAATAGTCTGAGCCCAAAGAGTCCTCTGGTGAGATACGTTCTTTATAACCCATAAGGTTGATCATGCGTTTGGCTAGGTCGAGTATCTTTACGGGATCTCCCATATCTAGCACAAAAACTTGACCGCTGTTACCCAAAGCACCGGCTTGGATCACCAATTCGGCGGCCTCGGGGATAAGCATGAAGTAGCGCGTGATATTTGGGTGCGTAACGGTTACGGGTCCTCCGGCTTGAATTTGTTCTCTAAAAAGTGGCACCACAGAGCCAGAGCTACCTAGCACGTTTCCAAAGCGCACCATCGTAAAGTTAGTGTTTGATTCTCTGTCTGAAAGAGCTTGAAGCACGAGTTCCGAGAGGCGCTTACTTGCTCCCATCACATTGGTTGGTCGAACGGCTTTGTCTGTAGAAATTAATACAAAGTCTTTTACGCCACACTTCACTGCTGCTTCAGCACAATACCAGGTACCAAAAACGTTGTTTCTGATCCCTTCTACGATATTCTGCTCGACGATAGGAACGTGTTTGTACGCGGCAGCGTGGTAGATGGTTTCAACGTTGAAAGCAGACATCATTTTCTCTAGGCGATTCTGACGTTGAACGGAGCCTAATGCGGCAATGATTTGCGTGTCTGGGCTAACAGTCGCTTTGAGTTGACAAAGCTCCCGCTCGATTTGATAAAGGTTGTACTCGTTGAGCTCAAAAAGAACCAATGTATGCGGTTTTTGCTTAAGTATTTGTCTACACAATTCGGAACCAATAGAGCCTCCCGCACCAGTAACCATGACAGACTTGTCAGAAATACATCGAGAAAGCAAAGACCCAATAGGAGCAACTTGCTCGCGTCCTAGGAGCTCTGCAATATCCAAATCTCGAACTTGTTCGATACTGGCTTTTCCTGTTGCCAAGTCCTCCATTGAGGGAACAGATTGCACTTTAATGGGCAGCTCCGCTAGCTTATCAACAAGAGTAAGACGTTTGTTTCCGTCGATGTTGTTGATCGCCAGTAGTAATTTTACGGGCTTATAGAGTCCTTTTAACTTGTCGAAATCGTCATAACTATACACTTTCAGCCCCAGCATAATGTTTGATTTCTTGGCAAGATCATCATCAATAAATGCGACAGGGTGGTAGTCACTTCCTTGTTGTAAAGCAAACGCTAAATCACGGCCTGTTGAGCCTGCACCATAGATCAATACATTCGGCTTTTTACGCTTCATTAGGTGGTAGTAAATGGTGCGAATCAGTATGCGCGGTCCGCCAAGGGATAAAATAGCAACGCCCGCATAAATGAAAGGGACACTTCTGGGCAAGAAAGACTGAAGGATGAAGCTGGAGAGGGCGAGCACCACGGCAGAGGCAAAAACCGCAAAGAAGATATTGCCTAGAGCGGGTACGAGGATATAACGCAAAACAGCGCGATATAGACCAAAACGGATGAAGATCAGTAAAGTTACTACAGTCGTAACTGCAAAGGACGCTATCTCTTGAGCCCCAATTGGCGGGTAGAGAGTGTCCATTCTTAAAGCGAAAGCAGCATAGAGCGAAAAGGAAATGGCTAGGGCATCATAAAACATAGTAAACATGCGTTTGTTATGTCTTTCCGCACCTAGGAGTGTGCCAATAGGATTTATCATATATTTTGGTCACTAATGAATAAAAAGTGTTGAAGAATGACTGAGAGTTAAACGAAGTGCTGCCCAAAAAAGAAGCAGCATTAAGCATGCGTAACAATATAACCACCCAACTAATCTTCATAGTGTAACCAACCCCGTCAAATACGACAAAGAGCAATTAAAGTGAAAGTGAGTTCCCTGGCTTTATTTTTAGGCACATAAAGAAGTGGGTGAGGGTGAGTAGAATGTTTTGACCAAGCGAAGACGCTTAAAGACAGAAATGTTATGCTAGCTGATTAGGTTAAAAACTACTGGCTAACCTGTGAGCAAGAATCACTTCTAAAAAATCATAGGTACTCGGTTGGCAGCATTTTAGTAAGGAACATCAGGTTGCAAATCCTTGTTACCGGAGCAACAGGCTTCGTTGGAAAACGGGTTGCTGAATGGGCAGACCTGAACGGTCATACCAGTAAAAAGCAAGCAAGGCATTGGACAACAGAAGATAAACGCCTTGTTTCAATGGAATTAAGCACCACCTCAAATTGGGAAGAGGCTCTTTGCGGTGTTGATTGCGTTGTTCATTGTGCGGCACTTGTACATCAGCCTGGCGTGACAGCACTTTCTGATTATGAAGCGATCAATGTGGCAGGAACTCTGCGACTTGCTGAGCAAGCGTCGGCTGCTGGTGTTAAACGCTTTATTTTTCTCAGCTCTATCAAAGTGAATGGTGAGAGTACGAAGGCGGGAACAGCATTTACCGAGCAAGTATTGCAGCCGCCTGAAGACCCGTATGGGTTATCCAAATACCTCGCAGAGCAAGGGCTGATGGAAATTTCAGAGAGAACGGGTTTAGAGGTGGTTATCATAAGACCTCCATTGGTTTACGGACCTGATGTAAAAGCTAATTTCCTCTCAATGATTAACTGGGTGAAGCGAGGTATCCCTCTGCCACTGGGAAGCATCAATAATGCGCGAAGCTTGGTATATGTTGGGAACTTGGTAGACTTCATTGGCATGTGTATGACCCACCCTAAGGCATCTGGTGAAGTGTTTGTTATATCGGATGATGAAGACCTTTCAGTGTCAAAGCTTCTACAAAGTGTCGCACGCTGTATGAACATCAACTCCCGTGTGTTCCCATTTCCTGTGTCGCTAATTACCCTAGTAGCAAAGGCGTTGGGCAAAGAAGCTATCTCAGAAAGACTCGCGGGGAATTTGCAAGTGGACATAACGAAAGCAAAACAGCTGCTAGGCTGGCATCCGCCACACAGCGTTGAGCAAGGGCTTCGTGAAACTGTTAAAAACTATCAGAGCAAAACTAGGTAATCTAATGCTGCGTTTTTTAGATCTTTTACTGTCTTTTTTGGGAATCTTTTTCCTTTGGCCTGTCATGGCAGTCGTCTACTGTATTGGTTACATGGACACGCGATCGCCATTATTTTTTCAAACACGCGTGGGGAAAAATAAACAGCCGTTTACCTTGATGAAGTTTCGTACTATGTCGGTAGACACCAAATCCGTTGCAACGCACTTAGCCAGTGAGTCGTCAGTGACTAAACTGGGAGGTTTCCTGCGCAAAACAAAACTGGATGAATTGCCACAGTTATTCAACGTGCTTAAAGGTGAAATGAGTTTAGTTGGCCCTCGCCCTTGTTTGTTCAACCAAAAAGAACTCATTGCTGCACGAGACAATAAGAATGTCTTTGATGTGTTGCCAGGTATTACAGGATTGGCACAGATTAATGAAATTGATATGTCGACCCCAGAAAAGCTTGCTGAGTGGGATCAGAAGATGATCCTTGGAATGTCTTTGAAAAACTATTTTTTGTACATAGTGCAAACAGTGAGTGGCAAAGGCTCGGGTGATCGCGTTCGTAAAGACACAGTATAAAAAGTAATTCTATTAAGGGTTTGTCATGAAAATCGTAGTGGTCGGCACAGGGTATGTTGGCCTTTCAAATTCGCTGCTACTGGCTCAAAATCACGAAGTCGTTGCGTTAGACATTCTTGAGGACAAGATAAAGCTACTCAACGAGAGAAAATCCCCTATTTCGGATAAAGAAATAGAACAGTTCTTGCTGAACGATGAACTCAACTTCACCGCGACGTTAGATAAAAAAAGTGCGTATGAAAATGCCGATTTTGTCATTGTTGCAACCCCAACAGACTACGACGCAGAAACAAATGTTTTTAACACCAGTTCTGTCGAAGCAGTTATTAAAGACGTCATAACTCTAAATCCAAATACCGTTGTGATTATTAAATCCACCGTTCCAGTTGGGTATACCGCAAGAATCAAACAAGAGCTGGGATTTGAGAACATTCTGTTTTCACCAGAGTTTCTGCGCGAAGGAAGAGCTCTCTATGACAATTTATATCCATCAAGAATTATTGTTGGTGAAAAAAGCGAGAGGGCCGAGCGTTTCGCCGCATTGCTGGTGGAGGGGGCACGCAAAGAGGATATCTCAGTGTTGTTCACCGAATCCACAGAAGCAGAAGCGGTCAAGCTGTTTTCAAATACCTATCTTGCTATGCGTGTTGCCTATTTCAATGAATTGGATTCGTATGCAGAAGCGCATGGCTTAAATTCGCGCCAGATTATCGAAGGTGTATGCTTGGATCCTCGAATTGGTGATCACTACAATAATCCATCGTTTGGTTATGGTGGATACTGTTTGCCAAAAGATACCAAACAACTATTGGCTAATTACCAGAATGTACCAAACAACATGATTCGTGCGATTGTAGATGCAAACGCAACGCGAAAAGCGTTTGTTGCTGAGGCAGTGATGAAGCGCGGGCCGAAAGTTGTTGGGATATACCGACTGATCATGAAATCGGGGTCGGACAACTTCAGGTCTTCCTCTATCCAGGGCGTGATGAGGAGATTGCTTGCAGATGGCATTAAAGTTGTGGTGTATGAGCCAGAATTAGCAGAAGAAACATTTATAGGTTCAGAAGTGGTAAAAGATCTCGATGTGTTTAAATCTATGTCAGACGTTATCATTTCAAATCGATGCGACCCGCAATTAAATGATGTCGAAGAGAAAGTGTATACGCGCGATCTGTTTGGTAAAGATTGAGTCTATTCGAACCCGTTAAAAGCCAGAGATTACACTCTGGCTTTTGGGTTTGCATGGCCTTGAACAACGACATGCATCGCATTAGAAAATGTATATCTCTTAGGTTAAAAGCCAAGCGTTGAAGCGCGCTATAAGACCTGCCGAAGAAGTGGCTACTCAGTCAACTTTTTGACAAAAATGAAGCCTCTAACGATTGAAAGGGGGCGGTTTTGCACATCATCCACCACGGTGCCAAAACAGGCGTCACGGGCTCTTGCCACCAACTCACCACCGAAAATGGAAAGCTGCTAGTAGACTGCGGCTTGTTCCAAGGCGATGAAGTCCGTCCTCTTGATATTGAATTTGATGTACATGACATCGATGCCCTCATATTGACGCACGCGCACATTGACCATATAGGCCGGCTTCCTTGGCTGCTTGCCGCGGGTTTCAGTTCCCCCATCTATTGCACGTATGCCACTGCCAAGCTTGTACCCATGATGCTAGACGATGCATTACGCCTTCAGCTTGGTCTAAACCGAAAAGATCGCCAGCGTATTCTCAAACTCATCGAATCCCTGACCATTCCCGTCAATTACGGCACCTGGCACAGCGTGAATCACCAATCTGCGTTAGTGGCAGATATCCGCTTTCAACCCGCCGGTCATATCCTCGGCTCCGCTTATGTCGAAATCAAACTGCCCTCCGATGAAACGATTGTTTTCTCGGGCGATCTTGGCCCCTACAACACACCACTATTACCCGATCCAACGCCGCCTGAAAGGGCCGATATATTAGTGATTGAAAGCACCTATGGCGACGGAACTCATGAGGCGATAGAACAACGTGCCGACAGGCTAAAAACGTTGATTAACCGTTCACTGCGTGATGGCGGCGTCATACTTATTCCCGCGTTCAGCGTTGGCCGCACCCAAGAATTATTGTTTGATATAGAAGCAATTATTGCTACACAGCTTAATGACTTTGAAAAACGGGCATGGTCAACCATCCCTGTGATTCTGGACTCGCCAATGGCAGCCAAAGTGACCGATCACTATCGAACCTTTAAAGCACTTTGGGGGAGCGAAGCCAAAACCCGATTGGAAGAGGGTCGGCATCCGTTGGCGTTTGATCAATGCATAACCATAGACTCGCACCGTGACCACCAAGCGCTGGTTAACCGCCTAAAGCAGACTGGCGAGCCTGCGATCGTCGTCGCAGCAAGTGGAATGTGCAATGGCGGCCGTATTCTGAATTACCTTGAGGCGTTATTGCCCGACTCGCGCACCGATGTGATATTGGCGGGGTATCAAGCAAAGGGCACCTTGGGCCGCCGCCTTCAGCGTGGCGCGGAAAGGGTTGAGATTGGCAACGAATCTGTCGAAGTGAATGCGCACATCCATACCATGTCTGGTTATTCCGCCCATGCTGATCAAACGGATCTGCTGCGCTTTATCGCAGGAACCCCCAACGCACCCAAAGAAGTGCGCATCGTGCATGGCGATAAACAGGCGCAACAGGCCCTCGCCAAACAAATAGAAAAGCGAAAGCTCGCCGAACGAGCCGTTTTGGGCGCGGAGACCTAAGCCAACGCGATGACCTAAACAGAAAAACAGAAAAACAGAACAAAAAAACAAAAGAACAAAAGAACAAAAGAAAAGAAGAACAGCCGTGCGGGTTAGAATGAAAAAAGGGGCTTGGTATCCAATACCAAGCCCCTTTATTTTTATCGCATGATTAGAACCTGCAACGCGCGATTTGCAGCAATCGGCTTGCTGTTATCGGTTCCCTGCTAGCGATTGGTAAATTCGCTATTCGGATATCTCGCATTGGTCATGCTGTACAAGCTGTACTTACGTGCCAACATCTGACCACCGTCGCGAGACAGTGGCGTCCAGCCGATCACCGCGCGACTAGCACTTGGTTTCACCGTGAAAATGTCGAACGGGATCGAGATATAGAAGCCCTTATTGAAACTCCCTTCACCGAACTCTTCCGCAGAAAGGTTTGTTTTCGCCAGATACGCACCCGCAATCACGCCGCTGTCGAACTGCTTGGAAACATCCAGCGTCACACCTTTATCTTCCGCCAAATACTGCCCCACACTTGCCTTGATCAGCAAATCATCGAACCAACTCCACTCAGGGCGATAATAGGTCGTAAAGTGGCCCGTTGGCGCGCCCGTTTGCACGCGGTAATAACGACCTGTTGTTGGGTCGTAGTGTTGCTCTTCGGTGAAAATACCAAACTGAGTATCAGGGTCGCGCTGAACCACATAATTTAAGTCCAACCCAAATGCCCAGTTGCTGTTAAGCGGTCGGTAAAGCACCTCACCACCCACACCGGCAAACATGCTCTCGAGGTAGCCACCGTAAGCTTGCGTATAAACGTTGTCGCCGAATTGGTTAAACAAGGTCGCCTGAAGGTTGTTCACGCGAACCGTGTTGTCAGAAATGTAACGACGAACCAGCGTGCGAACGCGTTTCAAATCCGTGCCATCAGGCGGCACGTCGTAAAGGAACTTGTCGTAGTTATCGACAAGGTTTACGTAAACGCCGCCACCGACTTCGAAGTTATCGGTAAGCCAATAACTGGCACCACCGGACACCCCAAGGTTAAACATGTAGAAGTCTTCAGAGCCACCAATCGACTGTTGCAAGGTCGGTGACACGCTGACAGACCAAGGTTTTGATGTGTCCGCTTGCAGCATACCGCGCGGTGAGCTTGGGTCGACAACGGTTACTGCATCAGACACATGTGCGCCCACGTATTCTTGATTCGCCACTTTGCGATAAGTGACCGTATCAATCGTGGTCTGCGTCGTTGGCTGGTTGGCTTGTTCTTCAATCAACACAAATTCTTTCGCCGTCGAGCCAGTGTTCGCCAAAATCATGGCCGCTTTTTCATGGGCGAAATCGCGGTCACGGTATTTAGACTGGCTGCCCACCACGGTCACGGTGTTGTTATCCGCATACACTTTGGTTTGGCTGTAACCCGCAATGGTTTTTAAATCGACAGCAACCTTGTCCCAATCAATGTCGTCAACGTTTTTGGTTACCGTGTTTTGATATGCAGGAGTAGGGGTGTCGACCCAGTTTTGCTTGAGGGTATTGAAGTTGGTTTTCAGCGTGAAGCCTAGCGTCCAGGTATTTCCGCGTTCATAGCTGGCGCGAATGTCACCCCAATCACCTAAGCGGTAAACCGCACCGAGGTTAAACGGCGAGTCCTGTACAATATTCGGCGCGAATTCAGAGCGGTAATCGTTGCCTTCGTATTCCAACTTCAACGAAAGTGGCGCATACGGCGTTTGGTACTCCACACCGCCAAACACAGACATACAACCCGTAAACCAGCGGCTGTAGTCAAAGCTGCCGCCTTTTCCTTTAAAACTGGTGTCACGGCCACAATCCGTGCCTTGCGTTTTATCACCGGCAAGGTTTGCACGGTTACCCAAGTATCCCCAGCCTACGCCAAGGGTGAAATCCAACGGCCCCATATGTTTACTAGCAGCAATGTACTCGCCATCAAACAAGCCGGTACCGCCCATATCCCGAATACCCACGGAGGTTTCCGGTAACCAGTAGCTTTCTTCCCACAAACGCAGTTTTACATCGATGCCTTTATCGGTGTAGTAGGTGTCACCACTAAAACTCTCATCGTTGCTATAGCGTCGTTCTGGCACTTGGGTATAGCGAATGGTTGCTTCCATCCAAGGCATCAGTTGCAAAGAAGTGTGGTAGTGGTGGTAATCGCCATTCATGGTCACACCGAGGGAAAATTCCCCTTCTGGCGCGACACGGCCCGTTGGCACTTGCATCAAACCTACACCACCAAAATCACTTTGTGTCGGTGTGAAAGGCGTAATGTGTTGGTCATTGGCACTCACAGGGAGTGCGGTCATCATCGCCAGAGACAGTGAAGACAAGGTAAACAAACGATGATGCATGACTACATAACCCGGTGCTGAAGAAGTTGAACAATATCCGTATTTAGCGAAGACAGTGCTGAAGGCAATCGCTGAAACGGCATATAAACAATGGCACCCGGTGCTATGTTCTTCGGCTGCGCATTCCAATAGGCGATAGGGTGTTCTTCTATCTCCCCGTTAGGTTGCACAACAAACGCCGTGCTATTGCCAAAGGAATGAAGTGGCGTGGCGACAGACAGGTAATCGTCTGCCGAATGCGTTACTGAAAATGGTACAGTTTGAGGATGCAATACCGCGCCAATTACTTGTACTGAGTCCGATCGCTTAGGCAGTAACAACGTAAGGTTTCCGTCAACCAAGGGGTTGATTCGCGAACCTGCAAGGTAAAAATCTTCATCAAGCGTGACGGGAATACGTGTCTTAAAAAGGGATGCATGGATAAAGTCTTGCAGTTGTTTTACCGCCTCTAGCTTTTCATCATCGTTTTGCCAAATTTGCGTGACGTGGGAAAGCATTTTGTTTACAGATGAAAGCAATTGTTCGGCATTGCCTGTGTCATTATCAAAAAGGCCGGCCCCTAACCAATAAATCGCATCAGTGCCATGGGCAAGCGTGTTGTCTGTTTGCGACCTAACTAATTGAGTCCCTTGAGACGCTATTTGTGATGCGCGTGGAACGCCGTCGAAGCGAATTTTAAACTCAGAAGGACTGTCGATTGCGGTAATCACGGTCAGGTTGTTATTTTCTGCGTGAGCACTGGTTACAACACTAATAAATAAGAAAGTGACAATGCGCGTTAAATAACTGAATGGCATTGACGGACAAAAACTTTTAATTTGTTGAGTAAACGAGTAGTGAGCAGTCATGTTAGTTATCTACCCCGGAAAATCTTTTTAATTCGGTAAGCTCATAGCGAGGAAAGCCAGGGGCGGGAATTTGTTCACTAGCAATAACGCGGCCAGTGACGGGCTCAAGCCAAAACGTATTGGTAAACGTCATGTCTAATTCCGGCGCATTCACCTGTTCAATATAGGACAGTGCGGGAACCGGTTTGTCATTCACCACAATAAGAGCCTCGCCAATAAATTCGAACGTTGACGTGAGCGTATACCCAATATGGTTACCGGGTTGCCAGTCAAGGGTGCGTGTCCATGTTTTTGGCGTTGTAGGCTTTAATAGCCCTAAAGCAATCGGGTCTGCATGCATTGAATAACTGTCGGTGATATTACCATCACCAAAATTAACTGTTTTAACGATTCGGCCAAATTCCGTAATGAGCATTTCTTGGTTTGCCGACAGCCATTTCAACCGATACCCCTTGGAGGAGGCCATCGCTGTTTCTGCAACAGTTGCCGTAACTGCAGTATTGTTTGTTATAACCAAGGGATCCGCATACCCCAACACCATTAATGCCGTGCCGCCATTTTCATTTTTCACATACATACTGGCGTAAGGCAGGTTTTCAACGTAAGACGGGTCTATTTCCAACGCCTCTGGGCCAAATAGGGCCAAGGAAAAAGTGTCTTGTACGGTTTGGAATTTTTGGCTACAACCCGCGAGCACCAAGGCTGCCAGTATTGTTGCCGAAGATTTAAAAACAGAGGGGATTACTGACATGGTTAATACTGCTACAAAGAAAAAACAAGAATTAAAGATAAAGAAAACCGAACAGCTTTGGCTGTTCGGTTTTAATTACCACACGTTGTTAGCCTTGAGCTGATACAGACGTTGTGGTGGTGTTGTCGTTGTCAGATGAATCAACGGCAACAACGGTCGCAGCAACAACGGCAGCACCAACGGCTACGGTAGTTGCGGTTACACCGCCTGCTGCTGCTGCTGCACCCGCACCCGCACCGCCAGTTGAGCCACCAGTTGTTGCAGCAGCTTCTTCAGCGGCCATTGCTGGCGCAGCCATCATCATTGCAGCCAATGCTGCAATTGCTGTTTTTTTCATGTTTTACTCCAATATTGTGTAAAGCATGCAAATCTTATTAAAAAGGCATGCGTTTCAAATGCTAAACATATACATTGCCTAAGTAAACAAACAAAGTGATTAATTGACGGCGATTGCGAGATCGCTTTGTTTTATTTTGTGACAGACGACTTTCTTTTAATGTTGATTTTTACATTTTTGCACGGGTTTCATTTTTCAAAAGGCGGTAGAGAAAAAATATGAAGTGCTATTTGCAGGGGATAATTTTACTGGGTGTGACGGTGTTGACCGGGTGCGTGCAAACTGCCGCACCGCATGTCGAAGCGAATGGAAGTATTCAGTGGGCAAGTGGCGTAAATGAAGCGGTGCACGTTGCCGCGGCAAATGAACACTTGGTCTTTGTAGAGCCCTCGTTTTTGAGTAAAGGCGTCGTTATATACAGCCGAATTATTGGTGCAGGCACGCCGGATTGCGAATACTACGTGAATGAACCCATGCCGCTTATTCGCTTAACCATTTGTGGTGATGGGAATGTGGAATTACTCGACCGAGGGCAAACCATCAATGTCGGAAAATTAGCCGTATTTGAATCTTAAGGCGTGCCGAAATTTAACGCGTAGCGAAGTGCTATTTTTCGAGGGCATACGGCGCGCAACAATACACTCTCAAATGCCAACTATATTCCCTTGCAAATACCACGATTTTAATTTTGTTTTTTGTTAACTACGTCTCTAAATTCAGACCTGATGTCCAGAAAAAATGCGTATTTGACTACTCACTCCCGCATATCTAATGCTAAACTTCGCGCTCTTAAAATTGAGCTAATAAGACAATATTTGAGACTTTCGTTCCAATAAGTAGCCCAGAGCATTTCATGTTGAAATGCTCTCAGTGTGCAATCTTGCTGGTGGTGAGTTTATGCGAGCGGGCTTTTGGAACGACACCAAAGGGCGGTAGCGTGACTTAATTTTAGTCGTGAACTTAGAAGCAAGATCGCAATTACAATAAAAAGTCCGTCATCCCTTTGGGACGAATTTTCTTTATCTGGCAAAATCACTGCGTTTTTGCTAGCACGTTGAGTTGACAAGGTCGTCACTCTCTATTTCAGACATACCGCGTAGTATTTCAATATGTATCTAAAGAAAAAAATCGCATTGAGCGTGCTCCTTGTTGCCACGCTTTCAGGTTGTGCCATGCCAGGAAGCCATCTTTCTTTAGATGGTAAGCAAGCGTCAACGGAAAGCAATGAACACGCCATTGAGCAATTGGTCAATGTACATGCGTTAACCCCCGCCAATATCTCCACCTTCACACCGGATGCATACACGGCTCAAGCTAACCCCGCGTTGGACAGTATTATTGCGCGCTATGAATACCGTGTTGGTCCCGGTGATATCCTAAACGTGACCATTTGGGACCACCCAGAATTAACCATTCCAGCGGGTTCGTACCGAAGCTCAAGCGAGTCGGGCAACTGGGTTCATGCGGACGGCACCATTTTCTACCCGTATATTGGTACCGTGCATGTGCAGGGCAAAACCGCGATGGAAATTCGTGATGACATTTCTAAACGCCTCGCCCGTTTTATTGAACAGCCTCAGGTAGATGTAAACATTGCCGCGTTCCGCTCGCAAAAATCCTACATCACTGGCGAAGTGTCTAAGCCTGGTCAACAGGCAATTACTAACATTCCCCTTACGCTGCTCGATGCCATTAACAAAGCCGGTGGCCTGTCTGAAAATGCCGATTGGCGAAATGTGAGCCTGACACGAAACGGCGAAGCGCAAGCGATTTCCCTGTATGCCTTGATGCAACGTGGTGACCTAACACAAAACCGTTTACTGCAAGCCGGTGACATTGTGCACGTGCCAAGTAACGACGCACAAAAAGTGTTTGTGATGGGCGAAGTGAACGACCCGCAATTGCTAAAAATGGATCGCACCGGCATGAGCCTGACTGAAGCACTGAGCAGCGTCGGCGGAATTAACGAACTGGAAGCAGATGCCACGGGCGTATTTGTGATCCGCGGCGTGCCAGCGCGTGACCGTTTAGCCGCAACAGAAACCACTTCTGATGCGAATGCCGAACAAGCCCCGCAAAAAATTGCAGACATTTATCAGCTTGATATCAAAGATGCCTCGGCACTGGTACTTGGTACCGAATTTGCGCTGCAGCCTTATGATGTGGTTTACGTGACTGCTGCGCCAATTACCCGTTGGAACCGCGTGATCCGCCAATTGTTGCCAACTATTACCGGGTTTAATGAGCTAACCGAAGGTGTTCTTCGCGTGCGTAATTGGCCTTAAGCCGCAAGCTATAAGCTATACGCGATAAGCCAAGAGCTTTAAGCCATAAGCTATCAGCAACAAGCAATTTCCACAGATGGATTACAAACCCTTGCCACGAAGAAACTCTTGGTGGCAAGGAAGCAAAACAAACGTGAGTTAACTATGTTTCAAAAAATTCTGGTTGTCTGTGTAGGCAACATTTGCCGTTCGCCGACCGGTGAATACCTGCTAAAAAACCTCCTGCCAAACAAACAAGTCGACTCGGCGGGCATTGCCTCAGAAATCAGTAAATTGGTGGGTAAGCCAGCGGACAGCATGGCGACAACGGTGGCGGCGGAACATGGCATAGACCTTACCCCGCACGGCTCTCGTCAACTGACAGAAGCGATGGCGGCAGAGTACGACCTGATTCTGGTGATGGAGAAAGGTCATATTGATGCCGTGTGCAGCATTGCGCCAGCAGCAAGAGGAAAAACCATGCTGTTTGGGCAGTGGGTAGGTCAAAAAGAGATCCCTGACCCGTACCGCCAAAGTCGCGAAGCGTTTGATTTTGCGTGGTCGATACTGGAAGAGTCTGCCGCCGCTTGGGCCAAAAAGCTGTGAGGCGCGAGCAGTAAATTGAACGGACCCCTTCACACAATAACATTCCCCCTTAAACCAACATCGAGAAATTTGAATTCCTTATGACTGTCTCTCACACGTCTTCATCATCGACGTCTGCTTCAGACGAAATCGATTTGGGTAAGCTGTTTGGCATACTCATTGATGCGCGCTGGATGATCCTCTCGATCACTGCGTTATTTGCTGTTCTAGGTGTTGCGTTTGCAATGCTCTCAACGCCCATTTACAAAGCCGATGCCCTGCTACAAGTTGAGAAAAAAAGCAGTGGTATGCCAGCATTAGGCGACATGGGAGAAATGTTTTCGGGTGAATCGTCATCAAACACCGAAATAGAGATCATCAAATCACGCATGGTGTTGGGCGAAACGGTTGATAAATTCAACCTGACCACTGTGGTATCACCGCAATACATCCCCGTTGTAGGCAAAGGGATTGCAAGGCTCACAGGCGAAGAAATGTCTGCCGCGGTATCACGCTTCACCATGCCAAATTACCTCGTGGGTGAGTCTTTAACGTTAACTGTACTGAATGAGAATGCCACAGAGTACGAGCTCACAGACCAAAACGGCAAAGTCCTATTAAAAGGGACAGTAGGGGAGCTGAATTCAGAAAATGGCATTGAAATCAATGTACAGGCCTTACACGCAAACGTGGGCGACGAACTCACCATTGCGAAACGCAGCCGACTAGATGCGATTCAGTGGTTACAACTGAACTTAGGTGTTAGTGAGCGCGGTAAGCAAAGCGGTGTGTTGCAACTTTCTATGGAAGGCGAAAACAAAGCCTTGATTGAAGCGCTTCTGAATGACATTGCGACCAACTACTTTTTGCAAAATGTGGAACGCAATGCCGCCGAAGCGGAAAAAAGCCTCGTCTTTTTAGACAAAAGCCTGCCAGATATTCAAATTAAGCTTACGGAAGCGGAAGACCGCTTGAATGCGTTCCGCCAAGCGAATGAATCCGTCGATTTGAGTTTAGAAGCCAAAGCAACACTGGATGTGATGGTGAAGCTGGAAGAGCAGCTTAACCAATTGACGTTTAAAGAAAGTGAGATAAGTCAGCGATACACCACAGAGCACCCTGTTTACACCGCACTGCTCGACAAACGCCAAATTCTATTGGGTGAACGCGAGCGTCTGTCAAAACAAACACAGAAGTTACCGAAAACCCAACGTGAGATTTTGCGCTTAACGCGTGATGTAGAAGTTAACCAGCAAATTTACGTGCAACTGCTGAACAAGGTGCAAGAGCTGCGCATTGTTAAAGCCAGCACCGTGGGCAATGTGCGCATTCTGGACAAAGCGGCATCGTACACTCACCCAGTGAAACCGAAGAAGCCTTTGATTGCGGTACTAGCAACGTTACTCGGTGGCATGTTGGGTGTGGCAATTGCCCTGCTTAAAGCGGCTTTCCACCGTGGTGTTGAAAACCCCGATGAAATTGAAGCGATTGGTTTGCCAGTATACGCAAGTTTGCCCCTGTCTGATTTACAAATTCAGATAGAAAAGAAAACCAAAAAGGCGAGAAACCTCAGCGCGAAAGAGGCACTGCTTGCTGAAGCGAATCCAGCAGACCTTTCTATTGAGGCACTGCGCAGCCTGAGAACCAGCCTGCATTTCGCGATGATGGAAGCGAAAAACAACATTTTGATGATTTCTGGCCCAAGCCCAGGCATTGGTAAATCCTTTGTATCATCGAACCTTGCGGCGGTAATTGCCAAAACCGGCCAAAAAGTTTTGCTGGTGGATGCAGATATGCGCAAAGGCTATATGCAAAAACACTTTGGCTTGAAGTGGGAGAATGGATTGTCAGACATGCTTTCTGGTCAAGCAGGCAGAGAGGATGTGTTAAAAAGCTCGGGTGTGGAAAACCTAGACGTGATTACGCGCGGGAAAATTCCACCGAACCCAGCAGAGCTTTTAATGCATAAACGATTTAACGAGTTTGCGGAGTGGGCATCACAAAATTACGATTTGGTGATTATTGATACCCCCCCAGTGCTTGCGGTCACCGACCCTGCCATTATTGGTACTCATGCTGGCACCACCTTAATGGTGGGCCGCTTTGGTAAAAACCCAGTCAAAGAAATTGAAGTCGCGAATGAGCGCTTTGCGAAAGCAGGTATTGAAGTGAAAGGCTTTATTCTCAATGCCGTAGAGCGCAAGGCGAGCAACGCCTATGGTGGAAATTACGGCTACTACAATTACAGCTACAAGTAATTAAAAGGGTGTCGAAAAGACGCTCGACATTAGCCAACAGGTAAATGTCTGGGTCCGTCGATGGCATCTAGGCTTTAAATTCAATGACAAACAAAGGTTAAAGAGGGAGGCAAGGTCTTTTGTTTATTATAGTTGTTGAATTTTTTCTATAAGCACTAAAAATTTATGAGCATAAAAATGTGTTTCTTTACATAATTTTTTAGCCAAACTACTTGTTTTAAATAGGTGTCAATCTACCTAGATAGGCCTTGCTTATTTTACTATTAATGATGCTCAGCGGATTCTCTATTCTTTGGTAAGTGGAAGAAGATATAAATTGAGTAAATGCAAGCATGCTTCGAGTGTGTTAACGGTATCGATACTACACTGTTTGGACCTCTTTTTTGGGGTGTTAAAAGCCACTTTTTTAAAAGTGGTTATTCATTAATTTGAAAACTTTCGGAATAAAAAATGCTAAATAATAAAACTGTGCTTATAACTGGTGGTACGGGTTCTTTTGGTAAGCAATTCATTAAAACCATCTTAAATAGATATCCAAATGTAAAGAAAATCATTATTTACTCAAGGGATGAACTTAAACAATTTGAGATCAAACAAAAATATCCCTACAACGAATTCCCTCAGTTGCGTTTCTTCATAGGTGACGTTCGTGATCAATCACGCATGGTGCAGGCATGTGAAGGTGTTGATGTTATTATTCATGCAGCAGCTATAAAGCAAGTGGATACAGCTGAATACAACCCGACGGAATGTATACGAACTAACGTTGATGGTGCAGAGAATGTAATTCATGCAGCACTGCAGTGCGGCGTTAAAAACGTTGTAGCTTTATCGACTGATAAAGCATGTGCGCCAATTAACCTCTACGGTGCAACTAAGCTTGCTTCAGATAAATTGTTTGCTGCAGCAAACAATATCAAAGGTTCGAAAGATATCCGTTTCAGTGTTGTGCGTTACGGCAACGTAATGGGCTCTCGTGGTTCAGTAATACCATTCTTCTTGAAAAAACGCGCAGAAGGTGTTTTACCGATCACTCATGACGAAATGACTCGTTTTAATATCTCGCTGCAAGACGGCGTGAACATGGTGATGTATGCGCTTGAACACCACCTTGGTGGTGAAATTTTTGTGCCAAAGATCCCATCTTACAAAATCTTAGATATTGCTACCGCAATTGCACCTGAATGTAAGACAGAGGTCGTAGGTATTCGCCCTGGTGAAAAATTGCATGAGGAAATGATCACAGACACAGACTCTCTAAACACGATCGACCTTGGTAAGTACTACGCCATTTTGCCTTCTGTATCGTTCACTTACACAGAGCAAGAGTATCTATATCACCACAAAGCTGAAAAAGTACCGTTTGGTTTCAAATATAACTCAGGTACAAACACAGAGTGGGAAAGCATTGAAAGCCTTCGTGAGCTAATTAAAGAGCACGTTGATCCAAACTTTACAGTGTGAGAATAGTAGTGATTCCTTACGGTAAGCAAGATATTAATCAACAAGACATTGATAGTGTTGTTGACGTTTTGAACTCAGACTTTCTAACTCAGGGGCCTCAAGTTCCTGCTTTTGAGCAGGCACTTATTGAACATACAGGTGCCAGTTATGCCCTAGCTGTGAATAGTGCAACATCGGCATTGCACATTGCTTGTCTTGCTTTGGACTTAGGCGAGGGTGATTGGCTTTGGACGTCACCTATAACCTTTGTTGCATCCGCAAACTGTGGTTTGTACTGCGGTGCGAAGGTCGATTTTGTCGATATCGACCCTGATACCTATAATATGTGTCCTCGTCGCCTTGAGGAAAAATTAATCAAAGCGCAAGCGGAAGGGAAGCTTCCAAAAGTTGTTGTACCAGTTCATTTATGTGGTCAACCATGCGATATGGAAGCGATTGCTAAGTTGGCAAAGGAATATAACTTCAAGGTAATTGAAGATGCTTCTCATGCTATTGGTGGCAAATATCAAGGATTACCGATAGGGAATTGTGACTATTCTGATATTACGGTCTTTAGTTTCCATCCTGTTAAAATTATCACAACAGCGGAAGGCGGTGCTGTACTGACCAACCAACAAGCTTTATCTGATAAGATGGCCTTGCTTCGCAGTCATGGTATTACTCGAGACTCAGAGAAAATGGAAGGTGAAAGTCACGGTGGTTGGTACTATCAACAGGTCGATTTAGGCTTTAACTATCGTATGACAGAACTTCAAGCTGCGCTGGGTGTTTCTCAGATGAACCGTTTGGACGATTTTATTACGGTACGTCACCACCTTGCTGATCGCTATAATGAACTATTGAAGACGCTACCTGTGGTATTGCCGTTTCAATTAGAGAATACATACTCTGGTCTTCATCTTTATGTTATCAGGTTGCAGTTAGATAAGCTTTCGTTGACACACAAAGAAGTGTTTGATGCTTTAAGAGATAAAGGGATCGGGGTGAATTTGCACTACATTCCTGTTCACACTCAACCATATTACAAAAAAATGGGCTTTAACGCAGGGGACTTCCCTGAGTCTGAGCGCTATTACCGTGAAGCGATTTCTCTTCCAATGTTTCATGCGATGACGGAAGAAGAGCAAGATACGGTTGTTAAGGTACTGACTGAAATTTTGCAGGGGCACTAATGATAGTTGCGATTATTCCAGCTCGAGGTGGTAGTAAGCGCATACCGAGAAAAAACATCAAAGCGTTTCATGGTAAGCCGATGATCGCATACTCTATCGAAGCAGCCATCGCCTCTGGCTGCTTTGATAAAGTGATAGTTTCAACTGATGATACGGAAATCGCAGCCGTGGCTGTAGCTAATGGTGCAGAAGTTCCATTTTTACGCCCAGCAGAAATTTCTGATGACTATGCAACAACAATGGATGTTATGGCTCATGCTATCCGTTGGTGCCAAAGTGAAGGTTGGGATGTAGAGACGGTTTGCTGTTTATATGCAACTGCACCGTTTGTATTGCCAGAGGACTTGCAGCAGGGGTATGCCCTTTTGCAAGTTTCTGACGTGCAATTTGCCTTTAGTGCAACCTCATTTCCATTCCCAATTCAACGAGCGATAAAACTCGACGACTTTGGCTCAGTTTCGATGTTTTCGCCGGAAAATGAACAAGTAAGATCGCAAGATCTTGAAGAAGCTTATCATGATGCAGGACAGTTTTATTGGGGGAAATCGAGTGCATTTTTAACAAAACTCTCTATTTTTTCCTCACATTCAAAAGTTGTTCTTTTACCTCGTAATCGAGTTCAAGATATTGATACTCCTGAAGATTGGGAGTTGGCTGAGTCCTTATTTTCGTCCATAAGCTCGTTAAATAACAAATAGGGTATGCGATGAAGGTTATTTTTCGGGTTGACGCCTCTTTGTTGATAGGCAGTGGACACGTTATGCGCTGCTTAGTACTTGCTGAGGCTTTGCGTAAAAAAGGACACCAAGTTGAATTCGCCTGTTCTCCACTGAAAGGAGATATGCGAACGTTTATTCGAGAGCGTGGCTTCAATGTAATCACACTTGCTGCGCCTCAGCGTGTCATTGAACCACAGCATGACGCTGATTATGAGGCTTGGCTTCAAAAGAGCGTTACAGAAGATGCACAAGACTTCTTGGCAGCAGTCAATACAGCAGATCTTGTTGTAACGGACCATTACGCAATTGATGCTGAATGGCAAGAAAAAATCCTTGCAGTGGTGGATTGTTGCTTGCTTGCTGTCGATGATTTAGGACGATGCCATAGAGCTGATTTAGTGTTAGATCAAACTTTAGGACGGAGTGAAGTTGAATACGCTTCATCCAATACCAAAGTTCTCGTAGGTACTGAGTATGCGCTGTTGCGAATGGATTTCTCTAATAAACGAGAAGCAGCCATTTCAAGGCAATTATCGGATGGTCCGCTTAGAGTTCTTGTCTCTATGGGAGGAATTGATGCCCCAAACGCGACACTGAAAGTTTTAAAGAACCTCTGTTGTCACGTTAACGCGGACATTACTGTTTTATTGTCTCCTAGAGCGCCTCATTTTCAGCAGGTTAATGAGTGGTGTTTTACGCAACCCAATGTTCGGCATCAAGAATTTGTGTCTGATATGGCGAGTTTAATGCTAGAACATGATATTGCGATCGGAGCACCAGGAACCACCAGTTGGGAAAGGGCTTGTCTTGGCCTGCCGAATATTATTGTTCCCCTTGCCGAAAACCAACAACTTATTTGTAAGCAACTGGTTAAGCATGATGCGGCTGTCTGTGTTGATATCAAAGATATTACATCGACGTTGCACGGCACTTATATGAGAGTGATCGAACGGTGGTCTCAGTTTAAAGAGGCTAATCTTGCTCTTTGTGATGGACGAGGAGTTCGGCGAGTTGTCATTGAAATGGAGCAATTAGCCAGCAAAAAGCGCGATGGGGTATTTTTGCAATATGCATCTCAAGAAGATATCGCACTAATATATGAATGGCAAAGTCATCCAGATACTAGAAAATATGCGCTTACACCTAATGTACCAAAATGGAATGAGCATCAGAATTGGATGTCGAAAAAGCTGCAATCCACTTCCGATTATTTTTATATGGTCATTAATAGAGAGGATCGAAGTAAAGTCGGTGCTGTACGTTTAGATAGACTGGGAGCTGGACATTACCTTCTTTCTATATTTGTAGATCCTAATAGTTATGGAAGAGGAATTGCATTTCAAGCTCTCAATGCGATCGATGATATTCACCCTGATGTCACGTTACATGCAACAGTATTGAAAGCAAATGTGGCATCTCAACGACTATTCCAAAAAGCTCGTTATCAACAAGTTGATGAAGAAAGCTATATCCGACAACCAATTGATTGAGGCAAAAATGAAGCCATATATAACCATTGACGGCCGCAAAATCGGACTGGAACATCCTCCTTATATTATTGCAGAGCTTTCCGCTAACCATAATGGTGATATCAACCGTGCTTACCAAATTATGGAAGAAGCAAAAAAAGCGGGTGCAGATGCGATCAAGTTACAAACTTATACCCATGAGACAATCACAATGGATTGTGACTCTGAGGAGTTCCAAATCCATGGTGGCTTGTGGGATGGTCAAACTTTGTATGAACTTTACAAAGGGGCTCACATGCCATGGGATTGGCATAAGCCGTTATTCGAAAAAGCTCGAGAGTTAGGTATAACTATTTTTAGTTCACCCTTCGATTTTAGCGCAGTAGACCTTTTAGAAGAGCTCAATGCGCCAGCCTATAAGATAGCTTCATTTGAAGTTATTGACTTACCTCTTATCAAGCGCGTTGCTCAAACTGGTAAGCCGATGATTATTTCAACAGGCATGGCTAATGAAGAAGAGATTGCTGAAGCCATCAGAACAGCAAAAGATAATGGTTGTCAGGAATTAGTCGTACTTCATTGTGTTAGTGGTTACCCAGCACCTGCTGACCAATATAATTTGAAAACAATTGCAGATATAGCTGAGCGTTTCGATGTTCTATCGGGACTCTCTGATCACACTATAGATAATGCCACGGCAGTAACGTCAGTGGCACTAGGGGCTTGCTTGATTGAGAAGCATGTAACCATGGATCGCAATGGTGGTGGTGCTGACGATAGTTTTTCTCTAGAGCCTTCAGAGTTAAAAGCACTTTGCCAAGATACAAAAACAGCTTGGCAGGCTTTGGGGAATGTAAATTATGAAAGAACAGAAGCTGAAAAAGGCAATGTGAAATTTCGCCGTTCACTTTACGTCGTCAAAGATGTAAATGAAGGAGAAATATTCACCTCAGAGAATGTTCGTAGTATCCGTCCAGGGTTTGGGATGTTACCAAAAGAGTACTCAAAAGTAATAGGAAAAAAAGCAAATAAAAAAATATTTAGAGGTACAGCTTTAAAGCGAGAAATGGTAATTGATTGTTAGTGATGATTTCATCTAATTCCTATTAGGAAGTTAAGATATGCTCTATTTATAACAAGGGACTATAAATAGAGTCTTTACTGTTTAAAATATTGAAATCCAATGTATGAAAAGTAATTTATTCAAAGGGAGTTTAATTTATGTTTCTGGGAGTATACTAACTTCTCTTGTTCCATTTATTTTATTACCTATATTGACAAGATATTTAAGCCAAGAGGACTATGGTCAATTAGCAATATTCCAAACACTTATATCTTTTGTGAGTGCTTTCGCTGGGCTAAGTGTTATCGGATCAGTTTCAAGAAAGTACTTTGAAATTAAAGATGAAGAAGAGAAACTAGCTAACTATAATGGTGGTGCAATTGTTATACTGCTTATAAGCTCTCTCATCATTACGCTTATATTTTTTTTGTTCCAAAATGAAATTCGACCATTAATTGGAATAGATGTCGATTATATATATATGAGCATATTGATTTCATCATGCTCCTTCCTGATCCAATTAAGATTGACCCAATGGCAGATAAGAGAAAATCCATTCAGCTACTTTTTATTTGTGGCATTACAAGGATTGGCCAACCTTATTATCACAATTATAGCTGTTGTGATAATGGAGGAAGGCCTTGATGGGAGAGTCTATACACAAGCTATAATTTCAATAATATTATCAATATGGTCACTTCATAGCCTTAAAGTAAATGGGTTATTAGCCTTTAGTAAAATATCAATCGAGACATTAAGTGAGAAAATAAGCTTTGGGGTTCCATTTATTCCAACTGTAGTTGGTGGTCTATTACTAACGATGATAGATCGATATGTTATTAGCCAGAAGTTTGGTCTTTCTGAAGCCGGAATTTATATGGTTGCTGCCCAGTTAAGCAGCGTTTTCGCAATTGTTTTCCATGCAATAAATAAGGCTTATAGCCCATGGTTATTTAAAACGCTTACGCTCGATAACTATAGCGACAAAGTGAAAATTGTTAGGTTGACATACTGCTATTTTGCACTTTTATTGGTTGTGGCTGTGTTGATGTTTCATTTGTCACCGTTGATTGTGAATTTAATTGTTGGTCAAAATTATAGTGAATCAGCATTTTTACTACCGTGGTTAGTGATAGGGCAAATATTTGTTGGTATGTATTTGATGGTGACAAATTACATTTTCTATGTGAAAAGCACATCAATTCTATCGATTGTTACTCTCACATCAGGAGGTGTTAATGTTTTCCTCCTTATTGTGCTACTTGAGCGATTTTCACTGAGCGGTGCCGCATATGCATTTTGCATATCGATGTTTTTTAGATTTATTTTAGTGTGGCTTGCAGCCCATAGTTCTTATCCAATGCCCTGGTTGAAATTCTATAAAAGAAGAGAATATGAAACAAATTAAATTGATAGTATGGGATCTTGATGAAACCTTTTGGGATGGAACTCTATCCGAAGAAGGCATAACTATAGATAGCCAAAAAGTAGAACTTGTAAAAGAATTAACAAACCGAGGAATTATAAATTCCATTTCATCAAAAAATGATTTTGATAAGGTTAAATTTGAATTAGAAAAAATAGGCATATGGAATTATTTCGTCTTTCCAAAAATCGGTTGGTATTCGAAGGGAAATGCTATTGATGAAACAGTGAAACAAATGGGGTTAAGAGCTGAAAATGTTTTATTCATTGATGATAATCATCTTAATCTTACAGAGGTAGAAAAAGTAGTTAAAGGAATAAATTGCATTCACCCTAAAATGCTGAAAGATCTAAGCTTAATGTTTGATGTGGAGGGTAAAAATGACGTTTCACATAGCAGATTGAAGCAGTATCAACTCATAGAAGAAAAATGTACGCAACGAAAGCACTATGAAACTGATATAGAATTCCTTAGGTCATGTAATATTAAGATATTAGTCGAAAAGGTAAGTATTACTGATATTGAGAGGATTCATGAACTAATAAATAGAACTAATCAACTGAATTTTACTAAGAAAAGAATATCATATAGCGACTTGCAAGAGTTGGTTAAAAAATGCGATAGCTACAAGGTTTCAGCACTTGATGATTATGGCGATTATGGTGTGGTTGGCTTTTACTCTCTAAGTGAAAACAGAAGAAAGTTAGATCATTTCCTTTTCTCTTGTAGAACAATAAATCTTGGTATTGAACAGTTTCTCTATAATAAGCTAGGAGAACCTGAATTAGAATTAGTTGGTGAAGTTGCAGTTAACTTAGAGAGTGATTTCAAACCGGATTGGATAAAAGTTATAGACAATCCGATTGTAGATACAGAGAAAAAAGAAAAAAATGGAAATAGGCTAAATAAAATCTTGTTCAAAGGCGGGTGTGACTTATCTCAGATGAATTTTTATCTTAACTCTGATAATAATATCCATGAAGAGACAAATTTTGTTACTGAGTCCAATCTATCTATTCATTCTGAACACACAAGTATTCTGTTAGGCAAAACTGATTTTTCTCCAGAATTTCCATATTTACCTAAAGAATCTTTCGAAACAAAATTTTTCGATCCTGATTTCGACTATATTGTTTATAGTGTATTAATGGATTATACCCAAGATATATATGTAAACACTAACGGAGATATAATTCCTTTTGGTGGTTATGGAAAAAAAATAGAATTAGTTGATAAGGAACACTTTGTACAAGAAAAAATGTCGAAATTCTACAAAGAATATGAAAATATTGGTCATATAAAAGTTGAAGACTTTATGTCTAATCTAAATGAAATACTATGTAGAATTCCATCTGGAGTGAAAATTATTTTGATCAATGGAGCTGAAGTAGAACCTTCAAAATCCTATGAGAAAGGTTGTGTAGAGAGGCATGTGTTATTTAATAAGGCCGTAGATGAGTTTTGCGAAAAAAACAAAGATAGGGTGAAATTACTAGATGTTCGCAAATATGTTAAAAATCAAGATGATTTGACTGATAATATACGCCATTATAAAAGAAATATATATAAACAGTTGGCGGATGAACTTGCAGTAATAATTAACGTTAGTACGAAGAACGGAAATACCAACCTGATATATTATAAAGAGAAGATTAAAAATAAGATTTTTTCATTTTTCGGATAAAAGATGCGATTGCTTAAAGAAAGTTTAAAAATCCTAAGTGAGGTGGATGAATTCAATTTATCCTATCTGTATGGCAACCACACTAGTACTCTTAATTATCTTGTCAAAAATGAGAAATCTAAATTTTTATTTAGAATTCTTAACTATATATACTTCATTGCCAGAAGGTTAAAGCTGAAGAAAAATAATAATATTAGATGTGATACTTTAATATATGCTGGGACAACTAATCAATTAAACTCAGTTATTGGGGTTTATAGAGAACTAATAAAACTTGAACGTAAACCATTTTTGTTGGTTGAGCCAAATCTAATAAAATTGTGTAAAGATTATAATGTTAATTTTGGTGTTGTTGGCTTTCCTACTAAAGTTACCATGAATTCACTAGGGCTTAATCTGGTTAGGTCTAGATATATTCTTGGGAAGAAAAGTAATATAACTGGTTTTTGGAATTGCTTTGATTTTTTTCTAAAAAGTCACTTTTATCTTAATTACTTTGAAGAATTACTCAGTAACGGCTGTATAGATAACATATTAACATCTAATGATCATAATGTTTCTAATCGAGCTTTTTTGATGGTCGCGAAGAAGCATTCAATTAAAACCATGTACGTACAGCATGCAAGTGTTTCTACATACTTTCCAGAATTGGAATTTGATTATGCTTTCCTTGATGGTTATCACTCATTAATGATCTATGAGTCTATTTCAAATCGGAAAAGCACACACAAAACAACTGTTTTTTTAACTGGCCAGAAAAAATTACTACCACGTATTCAAAATAAGCCAAATATATTATCAGTGGGTTTGGCTCTTAATAATCTAGATAATATTCATTTAGTGAAAAAAATTATTGACGATTGTATATCAAAAAATATTTTTGTTCGTGTAAGGCTTCATCCGAGTCAATTTTATAATTATAGAAGATTCATTGAGAGGATATACGGGGGAAGTGCTTTAGTCTGCATAACTAATCCTAGTACGGAAAGTATTCATGATTTTTTTTCGTCCGTATCGTTTGTGATTGCTAGTAATACAGGTATTCATTTAGAAGCTGCTCTTTTAGGTATTTTCAGTTGTTATTTTAACCTTTCAAATAGCTGCGATTACAATGATTATTATGGCTTTGTTAAAAATGGTTTATGCCCAAGTGTTGGGAGTGTGTCTGAAGCCTTGATTTTATTTAAATCCAAAAATATGAATGGTGACGAAAAAAAATTAGCCATTAGAAACTACAGTTCAACATTTTCAACAAGCTGGCAGGGTTACGAGAGTGAATTGTTGGCAATCCTAGTTGTGATGGTTTCTTGTGATGACTACGATGCATCAAAAATTATGAATTATATTGACTTATATAGTTACCCTACATACGATTTAAAGGAAAGATAACCTAATAATGAATAAAAAAAGAATTACCATCTTTACTACAGATTTATATCAAGGTGGTGTGGCAGAGAGTACAAGAAAGTTATCTAACTTTCTAATGGAAAATCATGATGTTGATTTAATAGTTTACGACTCTACGCCTGTTAATCATAAGGTTAACTGCTCAAGAATAATTCACTTTAATTTGCCTCTATCCGCTAACTTTTGTAATTCAAAGTTCCATTATATATATAAGAAGATTTTTAGGTACCCAGCATTATTAATCGCGATTATAAAGTTAGTTGCATATGTTAAAAAGAATAAACCTGAAATCGTTTATTCAATGACGTATATACCAAATATCGTGAATGTATTATCATCCTTCTTCACTTCAAACAAAACCAAGATAATTTTGTCAGAGCGTCAAGATCCTAGTAAGGATCTTAAGGATGGTAGTCTAATAAGCATGATCGTTAAATGGCTTTATCCTTATTGTGATAGAGTTCATGCAAATTCATTTGAGATGATTACTGCTATTAAAAATTTTTATGATTTACCTTTAGAAAAGATATATCATTTAGACAATTTCTTTTGTCTCGACGAGATTAAAATTTTGAGTGAGGAAAAGCTTGAAACTGAATTAGAAGATATGTTCAAAAGAAATAAAGTGCTAATTACATCTGGGCGACTGTCAAGGCAGAAAGGTCAATGGCACTTAATAGATTTCATGAATAGAATTAACAGTAACAAAGAATTGTATCACTTGGTTATTTTAGGTGACGGAGAAATGCGTGACTTCCTTGAAGTGCGAGTAAGCGATAACGGATTATCAAATACTGTTCACTTTTTTGGTAATGTATCTAACCCACATAAGTATATATCTAAATCGCATGCATTTATTTTTCCGTCCATTTGGGAGTCTTTTGGTAATTCCCTTGTTGAAGCAATGGCACTTGGAATTCCTGTTATTTCTACAGAATGTGAAAGTGGACCTGGATATATAATCGGAAATGGTAAGTTTGGCTTATCTTTAGGGCGTGTTAATGAAAACCATAAAATAATATCAAGCATGGATGTGGATACTATTTGCGAAAAAGTAAAATTGTTGGATGACATTGATATTTATATGGACTATAAATCTAGAAGCCTAAATAGATCTCTTGACTTTGATGTTATTCATCTCGATGAGAAAATATGTGGTCTATTTTCATTTTGTAATAACTCAACCAAAGAGTGAATATAGGACATGAGAACTCTGGCATATATATTAATATGCTCAACACCATTTTGGAGTTTGCCTCTGATACCTGGAACGTATTCTGCTGTCACTCCTTATTTTGGAGCGTTGTTAGGTGCTATATTCATCATATCTAAAGTTAGAAGTTTTTCTTATACAAGTGCTTTAGTTTCAATATATTTCTTGTTCCTTCTCATTATATATTCATTTTACTCATACTATATTCAACAGTTTAATTTTGCATACACTTTAGCGTATTTTGTTGGTTTTCTATGCTTTCCGGGTTTTTATTATGCATTTAACCTTATAGGTAGGGAGCATTTATTTAACTGTTTATTAAAGCTATCCAGGCTATTTTCAATAGTGGCTATAGTTGAGTTCTTTTTATCAAAGACTTCTATGCTTCACCCTTTGAAAATTGCTATTACTAGCTTTATTACAGGTTCAGATAAAGCAGGCTTTGTATTAACAACTAACGAACCTTCTTGGGCCGTTCAATTACTATTATTTATTAGTGTTTTTATTTTTTTAAACTATTTGGAAAACAAAAATAGATTTGATGTTTTTTTGCTATTCACTAACGCAACTATATTCATGCTTGTTTTTTCAATGACTGGATTTATTGTTTTGGTGGTATCGCTAAGTTTTTATTTTATAGTTTTTAGTAAAGTTTCACTTGGAAGTTTATTTAAGTATTCAATATGTATTTTAATGTCTTTTTTTGCAGTTTCTATTGTTTATTCTTTTTTTAATCAAGGAGGGTACACATTCTCAAGAATTAGCAACTTAGCAATGATTAACACAGATAACATATACGATATGTACTATATGATAATAGCAATTGATAATTCTCTTCTCATTAGGATAGGTTATCCAGTTGTTGGTTTGAACATGATTGTTGACTATCCTTATGGTTATGGAATATCTGGTTTTTCATATAACTTGCACAATTATACAGACCTTGTCCACTCTCCTATAATGTACGAATCTGAATTAACTAGGCATTTAAGGGATTTAAACGCGGATCCAAGGAACTTTATTATCAGAATCGGTGTGGATTTCGGTATTGCTGGTCTGTTTCTTTTTTTGTTCGTTTTTTCTCACCAAATAAGGCTAGCTAAAAGTTTATTTGAAACATCACTACTTCCCGCCTTACTGCTATCTTTATCTTTTGGCGTCATGATGCAGTTTTCTACCTTCTATTTTTTCTTATATCCATTTACTTATGCTTTTTTGCTCTTTTTGCGAGATTTAAAATGTCAAGAAAGAAAATACTAGTTATTACTCCTAGATTCCCTTATCCAGTTATTGGTGGTGACAGGCTAAGGATATTTGAAATATGCAGAGAGCTATCTAAAACATATGAATTAACTCTAGCTTCACTTTGTGAAAGTCAATCCGAAATAGATTATCTCGTTCCTGACGATAGCGTTTTTAGTTCTGTTCATAGAGTTTATCTACCTAAGTGGAAGTCTTATTTAAACTGTTTAAGAGCATTGCCTACTCAAACTCCGTTGCAAGTGGCATATTACTCTTCATCAAAATTCGCTAAGCTAGTAAAAAACCTGTCTAAAGATAATAATTTAGTATTGCCGCACTTAATCCGAACCGCAGATTACGCAAAAGATCTCGAAACACGAAAAGTTCTCGAAATGACAGATGCAATTTCTATGAATTATTTTAGGGTCTCTGAAACAAAGAACCACACTGGTATAAAAGGTTTAATTTATAATGTTGAAAAAAATCGATTAAACCATTATGAAAAGCTTATTGCAAAATCTTTCGATTGTAATGTCCTCGTTTCCAAATTCGACCGAGAGTTCTTATTCAAGTGTGACAAAGTACTATTTGATAAATCATTGGTTTGCTCAAATGGCGTAGACGTTGAAAAGTTGACTTTCGATTTTTCACCCAGCGGAAACTTTGTTGTGTTTATTGGCAATATGTATTCTGCCCAAAACATGGATGCAGCACTATGGTTCGCCAGTGAGGCAATGCCATTGCTAAGAGAGAATGGTGATTTTACCTTCAAAGTAATTGGGCGAATAAAGCCAGAAAATGAAAGAAAACTCAAAAGCTACGAAGGTGTTATCGTTACTGGAGCTGTTGATGATATTGTAGAGCATGCCAGAGGCGCAATTGCGGGTGTTTGCCCCGTCAGACTTGCTGCAGGTGTGCAGAATAAAATCCTCGAATATATGGCTTTGGGTCTTCCTACAATAACAACAACTACTGGTTTAGAAGGATTAGAAGCTAAGCCAGACTTAGATATATTGGTCGCTGACACGCCGCCCGAAATTGTCGGGGGTATACTCCGCTTAAAAAGTGATAATCAACTAGCAGAAAGAATCGCAAATAGTGCTAACCAGTACGTCAAGGAACACCATTCTTGGGCAGGTAAATTGCGCCCATTGAACGAAAGAATTAGTGAGTTATTAAGTTAGAATTATGTCCTCAATACTCCCTGTTATTATGGCCGGCGGATCTGGTTCGCGTTTGTGGCCAATGTCTCGAAACCATTATCCAAAGCCGTTCCTATCATTGAATAGCAAAAATTCAATGCTTCTAGAGACGCTTTACCGACTTAACGATATTGAACACCTTCCTGCGTCTATTATTTGTAATGAAGAGCATAGGTTTCTGGTAGCAGAACAACTTAGAAGCGGAAATCTTCCATTTAGCAATATCATTTTAGAACCTTTCGGACGAAATACGGCCCCAGCCATTGCATTGTCCGCATTAAGTGCATTAAAGGAAAATTCCGACCCAATACTTTTAGTATTGGCTGCAGATCATCTGATAAAGGATGTTGATACTTTTTCTGCTTCTGTTCAGTCCGCGAAGTCACTTGCTGAACTGGGCCAACTTGTGACGTTCGGCATTGTTCCAACTGCTCCAGAAACTGGCTACGGATACATACATAGAGGTAGCCCCGTAGAAGGCTTTCGCGATGAACTTGAAGCTTACGTAGTAGACTCTTTTGTTGAAAAGCCTAATCTCGAAACTGCTCAAAGCTATTTAGCAACGGGTAACTACTACTGGAATAGTGGGATGTTCATGTTCAAAGCATCTCGTTATTTGGAAGAGCTCAAGAAATACCGTCCTGACATTCTTTCGTCCGTCGAAAAGGCGTTATCAACTGCGTCTAATGACTTGTACTTTACACGAATCGGCGAAAAGGCTTTCCATGATTGCCCCGATGATTCGGTTGACTATGCGGTTATGGAGAAGACAGATTCTGCGGTAGTTGTCCCAATGAGTGCTGGTTGGAGCGATATTGGTGCTTGGTCATCGCTCTGGGAAGTTTCAGACAAAGACGCTGATCAGAATGTTGTTCGTGGCGATGTTATTGCAGAAAAGAGCAAACGTTGTTACATCAATGCGCCAGAACGACTTGTGGCGGCGGTTGGGCTAGAAGACTTAATCATTGTTGATACTAAAGACTCTATTCTCGTTGCTCATAGAGATTCTGTCCAAGATGTTAAAAGCGTCGTTAATAAACTTAAAGCAGATGACCGCTCAGAGTTTTTACACCATCGCGTCGTTTATCGCCCTTGGGGTAATCACGATCATATTGCAGAGGGTTCTCGGTACCATGTAAAGAAAGTGACTGTTCGCCCCGGAGAAAAAACAGCGACTCAAGTTCATTACCATCGTGCAGAGCATTGGATAGTTGTTTCTGGTACCGCAAAAGTTACCAACGGCAAAGATGTTTATTTAATTTCAGAGAACGAATCAACATATATCCCGATAGGTAATCCTCATTCATTTGAAAATCCAGGTGTCGTTGATTTGGAAATTATCGAGGTCCGCACGGGGACTTATCTCGGGGAGGATGACATCGAGCGAATTGGTTGTGAAGGTGAAGGTTACTAAGGGGTAGAAAATGTTGTTGGCTAGTTCAAATATTATAAAAAAATCTGGCATACAATTTGGTACAAGTGGTGCCAGAGGTTTGGTAGAGCAATTCACTCAGGAAGCGTGTGCCGCTTTTGCTCATGCATTTATTTCTTCCATCCGAAGTGAGTTTGAGTTTGATTCGGTTGCCATCGCGATAGATAATCGACCTAGTAGCCCTCAAATGGCCAAAGCCATTATCAGTGCCGTAAAAGAAATGGGCCTAACCCCAATTTACTATGGCGTTGTCCCAACACCTGCTTTGGCATATGTCGCGATGCAAGATGGAATGCCTTCTATTATGGTAACGGGCAGCCATATCCCGTTTGACCGTAACGGCCTAAAGTTCTATCGCCCAGACGGCGAAATTACGAAAAGCGATGAGCAAGCCATTCTGAATGCGAGTATTGAGTTTACCCTCTCAGCCGAAGAACCCGAATTAGTCGTATCTCCCAAAGCGGCTGTTGCTTACGTTGAACGTAACGTTTCTCTCTTCAATAGCAATTTTCTCTGCGGTCGCCGCATTGGTATTTATGAACACTCAAGTGCAGGACGCGATCTGTATTCAAAGATGTTTGAGAGCTTGGGAGCAGACGTTGTTTCGTTAGAACGAAGTGACCAGTTTGTCCCAATCGATACCGAAGCTGTATCAGATTCAGACAAAGAAAAAGCCCGCAAATGGTCACAAGAGCACGAACTGGATTTTATCTTTTCGACGGATGGCGACGGAGACAGGCCATTGGTATCAGACGAAAATGGTAACTGGCTAAGAGGTGATATTCTCGGATTGTTGTGTGCAAAAGAGTTGGGTATTGAAGCGTTGGCGTTACCTGTCAGCTGCAATACAGGAGTAGAGCTCTCCGGCGAATTTCCACATGCTTCTCGCACTAAGATTGGCTCACCGTATGTGATTGCTGAGTTTGATAATCTAGCGAAGAGCTATCGGAATATTGCTGGCTTTGAAGCGAATGGGGGCTTTTTGCTCGGTTCAGATGTGGTGTATAACGGAACGACGATTAAAGCCCTGCCAACACGAGATGCGGTACTCCCAGCCCTAATGTTGCTCTCAGCTTCAAAGCGTATCTCCATTTCGAAGCTGGTAGAGCAACTACCTCAACGCTTCACGCACAGTGATCGCATTCAAAACTTTGCGACTGAAAAAAGCGTTACGATTTTGGAAGTAGCCAAAGCACAACCGGAATATTTTCTCGCGACTTTGGGCTTTGACAGTGTGCGAGTTGAAAATACGGACCTAACTGATGGGTTGCGTATTATTCTCGTCAATGGCGATGTGATTCACTTTAGGCCATCAGGTAATGCGCCTGAGCTTCGTTGTTACGCCGAGTCGAATACTGAAGAGCAAGCGCAAAGATTGGTCTGTCAGGCACTTACCAATATTCAAACCTCCAACTTATTTTAACTGCTGAGATAAAAATGAAAATTGCTATTGCTGGGACAGGCTATGTTGGCTTGTCTAATGCTATGCTTTTGGCGCAAAACCACGAGGTTGTTGCCGTCGATATCATTGAAGAAAAAGTCCAATTATTAAATGATCGTATATCTCCTATTGTTGATGCGGAAATTACAGATTTTCTAATAAATAAAAATCTAAATTTTATTGCTACTCTAGATAAAGAAGAAGCATATAAAGACGCATCTTTTGTTATTATCGCAACCCCTACTGACTATGATGCAAAAACCAACTACTTTAATACATCTTCTGTAGAAGCAGTGATTAAAGATGTAATGGCGATTAACCCTCTCGCGGTCATGGTTATCAAGTCAACGGTGCCGGTTGGTTATACCAAACGCATTAAAGAAGAGTTCGGCTGTGAGAATATTATTTTCTCACCTGAATTTCTTCGAGAAGGCAAAGCTTTGTATGACAATCTTAATCCTTCTCGTATCATTGTTGGTGAGCGAAGTGAACGCGCAGAAACATTCGCTAACTTGTTAGTCGAAGGTGCAGAGAAAAAAGATATCGAAGTGCTGTTCACGAATTCAACGGAAGCGGAAGCGGTAAAACTATTTTCAAACACCTATCTTGCTATGCGCGTAGCGTACTTTAATGAACTTGATTCATACGCAGAAGCGCATGGTTTAGATGCGCGTCAGATTATCGAAGGTGTCGGTTTAGATCCACGCATTGGCAATCATTACAACAATCCATCTTTTGGCTACGGTGGCTACTGTTTGCCTAAAGATACAAAGCAACTACGCGCTAATTATGCGGATGTACCGAATAACATCATCCAAGCGATTGTGGATGCGAATACCACCCGTAAGGACTTTGTTGCGGAATCGATTCTGCGCAAGAATCCGAAAGTAGTGGGTATCTATCGTTTGATTATGAAGTCGGGCTCTGACAATTTCCGTGCTTCTTCAATTCAAGGCATTATGAAACGTATTAAGGCCAAAGGCATCGAAGTGGTGGTTTACGAGCCGGTTCTTAACGAAAAAGAGTTCTTCCATTCAGAAGTGATGACAGATTTTGAAGCGTTTATAACGAAGTCAGATGTCATTGTCTCTAACCGAATGGCGGAAGAGCTCGCTGATGTTGCAGACAAGGTATACACACGCGATCTGTTTGGTAGCGACTAATAATCCGTAAAATTTAGAAAAAATATTATGATTAAAAAATGCCTTTTCCCTGCAGCTGGCTACGGGACCCGCTTTTTACCTGCTACCAAATCTATGCCTAAAGAAATGATGCCTATCGTGAATAAACCGCTCATTGAGTACGGTGTTGACGAAGCCATTCAGGCGGGCATGAAAAGCATGTGCATTGTGACTGGTCGCGGTAAACACTCTTTGATGGATCACTTCGATAAAAACTACGAACTGGAACATCAAATCTCTGGCACCAGCAAAGAAGCTTTGCTGACGGATATTCGGGAAGTGATTGACTCCGCCAACTTCACTTATATCCGCCAACGCGAAATGAAAGGGCTCGGCCATGCCATTTTGACCGGGCGAGAATTGGTGGGCGATGAACCTTTCGCGGTTGTGTTAGCAGATGACCTTTGCATTAACCTTGAAGAAGGTGTGCTGGCGCAAATGGTCGCGCTGTATAAGCAGTTCCGTTGCTCCATTGTTGCCGTTGAAGAAGTGCCTGCGGAAGACACCCATAAATACGGTGTCATTGCCGGTGAAGCTCTAACGGATAACTTGATTCGTGTCACGGACATGGTTGAAAAGCCAGTTCCTGGCACAGAGCCAAGTAACCTTGCCATTATCGGCCGCTATATCCTGACACCTGATATTTTCGACATTCTTGAAAATACCGAACCAGGTAAAGGCGGGGAAATTCAAATTACCGACGCGCTGTTGCAACAAGCCCAAAGTGGTTGTGTGCTGGCGTATAAGTTCAAAGGTAAACGCTTTGATTGCGGCAGTGTGGAGGGCTTCATTGAGGCGACCAATTACTGCTTTGAACATGTCTATAAAGGCTAGAACTAACAGGGAGTGACCATTCACTCCCTTTCTTTCGCTTCGCGCCGACCACCATTCAACATAACGTATAATTATTCCATCATGTCATTGGCTTTATTAACAACTTTCCTGTTGTCGTTCGTTTTACTTTTTTGCTTTCGAAAAGTGGCAAAGAGAATCAACCTCGTCGACAAACCTAACGCGCGTAAACTGCACACTGGTGCCATTCCTCTTGTCGGTGGCGTGTCCATTTACTGCGCGATTGCGCTGACTTCTGTGCTCTACGTGGATATGACCAATGATGATTGGCTCTATCTGGCTTGTGGTGCAGTACTGATTGGTATTGGTGTGCTGGACGACAAGTTCGACATCAGTTTCAAGGTGCGTCTGTTTGTGCAGGCGGGCATTTCGCTTGCGATGATTTTCGCAGCAGACCTGAACCTCGCTAGCTTGGGCAGCATTGCCGGCAATGTGCCTTTGTTTTTGCCAGATTGGGTGAGCTACTTTGTCACCATTATTGCGGTCATTGGCGCGATCAATGCGTTCAATATGGTAGACGGCATTGATGGGCTGCTCGGCGGGTTGGCCTCTGTCTCTTTCGGTGCGCTCGCCATCATGTTCTGGTTAAGTGGCGATACCGCACTCGCCATAAGCTGTTTGATGTTTATTGCCGCGCTCATTCCTTATATTTTGTTGAACCTTGGTATTCCGCTAGGTCCACGTTTTAAAGTCTTTATGGGTGATGCTGGCAGCATGCTGATTGGCTTTACCGTGGTGTGGTTTCTTATCCGTGGTTCACAGAACATCCATACCGATGCGATTCGCCCCGTTGCGGCGTTATGGTTTATTGCGTTGCCGTTGATGGACATGGCAACCATCATGACGCGCCGTATCCGAAAAGGGCATTCGCCATTTAAACCGGATCGTGAGCATTTGCACCATATTTGCCAGCGTATCGGATTGTCTTCACGCATGACCTTGGCGGTGATTTGTGCCTTGGCGGCGAAGTTTGCAGGTATCGGTATTATCGGTGAAATATTGCTGATCAGCGAAACCATCATGTTTATTGCATTTTTGCTGTTGTTCTCGGTGTACTTCTACGTGATCAGCCATATTTTCCGCATCACCGCGAAAATCAGGCAGTGGATGGGTAAATCACCATTGGCGGAAGAAGCCTCGCTGTGATGTGACGAGTTTAAAACTTGAGCGAAGCGGATTGATATTGCTAGGATTAATAAAGCCAGAAGTGAAAGCTTCTGGCTTTTTGTTTTAGTTTTTCTATTCGGACTTGGAATACGCATCGTATATGGCTAATACATTATCAAAACAGGGCATGCTGCATGTCATGTCAGCCTTGTTGGTGCTGGTTGCATTCATCTCTCTGTTTAGTCCACTTGGCTTGTCGGAGCTAAATGTCGACCGGAAGGCATTTTTCTTTGGTCATGGCGATCTCCTTTTGCACTTTGCGTTATTTCATTTTGCTGCTTGGTTGGTAGTGCCGCTTGGCCGTAAGGTGCAGCCTTATGTCTATATCGGCTTACTTGCGCTGGGTGTCTTTTCAGAATGGGCTCAGGATGCTTTTATTGCCAACAGAGACGGCAGTGTGAATGATGCCATGGCCAATGTGGTGGCGGTGTTGCTTGTTGTGATTTTCCAACAGAGCTATCTGTTTTGGAAAGCGAGGCGAGCATAAAGGTAAGTGCGCTTTGGCTGAGGGCGTTATTTACGGTAAAAACTAATCAATAGTGTCTGGTGATAGATGTGCGTAAATGTTATTCGCTAATTTACCCATGAATCGCTTTTATATTTTCTTCTCTTCTCTTCTCTTCTCTTCTCTTCTCTTTTTTCTCCTTTCTCTTTCTTAACTTGCTTCCTTCTCTGTTATCTCTTTCGTAGTTTTGCTTTTCACTCCTTCGTTTTGCTGTTGGCTTTCGTTACGTTCCCTTTTCTTTTGTTGAATTAGAGCAGCGGCATAAGCTCTGTCGCCTAAGAGCAGTCGCATAAGAGCAATCACATAAGAGATTGAGGTAATCACGTCTGTAAGCGTGTATTACCAAAATCAATACACCGCGTATGACGCAATTATACAAATATTAAAAGCCTGTCTTGTTGTCTGGCATTTGGCCGAGGTAAGTATGGGAAAATCTATTCTTGTCGTAACCCATGGCATGGGTGAACACACTGCAGAAGCGACAAAAAAGAAGGTAATTAAAGCCGCAAACATAGCGTTGAGTCGCTATCCCTCCTCTAAAGATACAAAGTTTGAAGACCACGTTGAAATCGTCTCCATTGGCTATGACGATATCTTCGAGGCAGAAAGAAAGCGTATTAAAGCCGCGAATGAGCCTATCAGTGCCTATTTTAAAACGCACAGCAATCTTCCTGCCTCGTTTATTCAGCAAATTGTCTCCCTTGAATCACGCATTGATAAAGACACCTTTTTCACCACCCATATTTTGGATGTGCTCTTGTATGCTGGTCTCCATGGCCCTCGCGTAAGGTTGCGACTCGCAGAGAAATTTGCTGAGGCGATGTCAACGCGGACAAGCGACCAAGCGGTGCATGTGATGGCGCATTCGTTAGGAACCGCAGCAATGCACGACATGCTGGCGAAGCTTTATGACAAAGGCATAGAAGACGAGAACGGAAAGCGACATGCCTATACACCGGGTGAACTGAGAATTGACTCCCTTTGGATGATATCGAATGTCAGCCAGTTGCTGTATTCGGTGAACCGGAATGTATTAGGCACGAGCCTGAACCCGCTACTAAGTAAGGTGAAACCCGCGACGGATGACTCAGGGTGTGCGGAATACTTCTTTAATGTTTTTCATGAGTTTGACCCCTTTACGCTCTTCGGTCGTTTTGACCCGAAATTTGATGAAGAGTGGGTGAGTGCAAGGGTCTTTCAGCGTAACTACGTGCGTATTGAAACGGAAAGGTTTACCTATTCGGCTAATCCGCATGATTTGGTTGGCTACTTAACGAACCCCAACGTGGCGATTGAGTTTTTAGACAGGGTGATGCCGACAGGCACGTTTAACGTTAGCGATGCGGAAGTCGATGAAGCGCACCGTGACGTGCAAGATGTGCATAGCGGCGTGAAAGCGATTAAGGATTATGTCTCTGCGATTGACTCCTTCGATGATCTGAAAGGTTTGGTCTCGATGATAAAAGCATACGGCGAATTCATTGAGGGCCTGCTGGGCCAAGACCCTGATGATGACTAAGACCTTGATGAAAATAAAGAGAGGAGCGTGAGATGAAGCGGATATCAACCATTCTATGCGTCATTGTTGGTTTGAGTCATGGTGTTGCATGGGGCGCAGAGTGTAATGCAGACAGTGGGAATGCACATTGGGCATCATTAACAAAAACCTCAAACGCGTTTGGCAATATATTGCTTGAGGCGCAGGGTAGAGAGTTAACCGTGAGCGAGCAACTGCAAGCGGAGAAATGGCTGAAAGAGACACTAGCGTCGGCACAGCAGATTGATCAGGTTTTCGGGCTTTCAGGTGCTAACAGTGCATCAGCACTGGTTGAGTCATTCACCTTTCAAAACACAACGGCAGGTGCTTGGATTGCGGATTCTGAAAAACTGTTTGGATTTGGTTTTGACGAGGCTCGCCGCCGCAGTGGCCTGCCGGATGAATTGTACCTTGATGGCGGTTCAATACCGGTAGAGCTCGACACCCAAGCCTATAGCGAACAATGTGCTGCTGTAATGGCATGTGGTGCTGAAAAGGTGAATGCCTGTCGAGTGTACGTTGATGATTGGGTGTCTGCGGTGAATGCCTATAAAGATGCCGTGTTTAATGGCAAATCAAAGATTATCTACGGATTAGCGGTGGCCTACGGCAACGCATGGGACACTTATTTTGACGAAGCGCGTTCACAAACGTTTCTCGACAGAATGGTGACCGCCCGATTTAACCGTGATGCGCTGAAATCGAATGAATTCGTGCTACCACCGAAGTACCAATACTTTTTTCTGCATCCAAGTGTGCTGATGGAGTACGTCGATAAGGCGGCGGATGGGAATCAGTTCGAAGCGGCATTGGCGGTGGAATGGTTCGGTATTAACTCTTGGCAAAGCTGTTTTGGAAGCGATTTTGCATGTGGCGCATCTTTAGTAAGTACTTACTCTGACAGGGCGGGCGTGGATGATGTTGGCCACGGTCTGATGCTTCATATCGACAATAGCTATTCATTTGGTGCGACGACGCGAGATGGCGATGTGGGGTATTTCGTTACTGTGGATTTACTCAAATTGTTCGAAGACAAGAAAACCGAAGTGAAAGCCTGGCAAGACCGCGCGCAGGAAGTGCTGGGAAGCCAGTGAGTTGCAATGCACAAAACAAACAATGAAGAAGGGAGACGCACAATGAGTATGCCAATACTTGAGCCAATTCCGATCAAGACGAAAGGACACCCTTTTCACATTCAACTGTGGCGTTGGATCACGGCGATTCGTTCTTGGAAGGTAGTGGAGAACTGGCACTACAACTATAACGGCCACGAGTACGTGATCCCAAAAGGGTTTGTGTTTGACGGGGCATCGATCCCCAGGCCCTTGTGGTTCCTTTTATCACCGACTGGGTTGTTGTTTATTCCTGGTCTTATTCATGACTTTGGCTATCGATTCACCTACCTTTGGGAAGTCGATGACACCGCAGAATGCGGTTACAAAAAATCGCTCGTTTGCACTAAGCGAGGACCTTGGGATGTCATGTTTCACCAAGTGAGTAAAGAAGTGAATGGCACCAAAATCATCAGTGCGCTGGCGCATCTCGCGTTGATGATTGGAGGCTCAAAAGCTTGGAAAGACAACCGAGAAAGGGATGAACAGGATATCTGTCCCAACGAGGGGAAATGTGGGTGTAAGTCTGGTTCGTAATACTCATTTTTTAAATCCCAATTCGTGACGTTCATTTCGTATCACCAATAAAGACAAAGACTGCCTATAACAGGCAGTCTTTTTCTCTCTGCTGATTATGGTATTTTGTTGCGCTTTGAGAGTATTTATTTTGCCTACAACCCACAACAGAAAATAAGTTAGACATACAGTCTAAATATTTGAACTCCGCCTCAATACTCGCTGAATACGCACTTGTTTTTTATCCATTTGGAAGGAATGATCTTCTTGCGCTGATAATTTTAAAAAGCGAAACGAGTTATCTATGTCTTTAGCCGTACTTACAACGTTTCTTCTCTCTTTCGTATTGCTTTTTGCCTTTCGAAAGTTGGCAAAGAAAATCAATCTTGTCGATAAACCCAATGAAAGAAAACATCACAAAGGGGCAATCCCACTTATTGGCGGTGTATCAATTTATGTGTCGATTTTAATTTCCTCACTGCTGTACGTGGATACCTATCCTGATGATTGGCTTTACCTATTTTGTGGTGCCGTATTGATCATCATCGGCGTTCTTGATGACAAGTTTGATATCAGTTTTAAGGTGCGCCTGCTGGTACAAGCAGGAATTTCGCTCGCCATGATTTTTGCCGCGGGTTTGAGCCTAGACAGCTTGGGAAGTATTGCGGGGAATGTGCCCGTTTATCTGCCTGCATGGGTAAGCTATTTAGTTACAGTGCTGGCGGTCATTGGGGCAATTAATGCCTTTAATATGGTCGATGGCATTGATGGGCTTCTTGGTGGTTTGGCGTCGGTCTCTTTCGCTGCCTTAGGTGTGATGTTCTTAATCAATGGTGATATAGAACTGGCGACCAACTGCGCAATGATGATCGCTGCACTTGTACCTTATATTTTGCTCAATTTGGGTATTCCGCTGGGCCCTCGCTTTAAAATCTTTATGGGTGATGCGGGGAGTATGTTGATTGGTTTTTCGGTGGTGTGGTTTTTAATCCGAGCCTCCCAAGCTGAACACAGCGATGCGATTCGCCCTGTAGCGGCACTTTGGTTTATCGCATTACCTTTAATGGATATGGCGACTATCATGACGCGGCGCGTCCGTAAGGGACAATCGCCGTTTAAGCCTGATCGCGAGCATTTCCATCATATTTGTCAGCGCATCGGTCTTTCTTCAAGCATGACCTTAGTGGTGATTTGCATCTTGTCGTTTTGCTTAGCTGCTATTGGCATTCTAGGCGAGGTATATAAGGTTAATGAAACTGCGATGTTTATGCTCTTTCTCGTTTTGTTTGCGATTTATTTCTATGTGATCAGCCATATCTTCAGAATCACATCACGCATTCGAATCTGGCTAGGTAAACAGCCCTATGAAGAAGAAACAACTGGATAACAATCTAGACAAAAATGAAGGGAGCGATGGCTCCCTTTTTATTTTCACTAATAAACCTCTCACTCTGGGATTGTCCTGTTGTTTGCAGTAAATGCCTGATTTTTATGATCTTGCAACAAATCATGCTCACAACTTTCAAAGTTAGCCGGAATATATAACGAATAAAAATGGAATCGGTGTCACATAATGTGATCTATCTATCAGAATGCCAATTATCCAAAAATCTGGCTTGCGTGCTCTTTTTATCGGCATAAAATTGCAGCCATTATTTTTATGGATGTATGAGACATGCTGACGTTTAGCAATACGCCATGCCCAAATTGCAAAGAAACGGGTGGCTTTCTTCGTATGAGACGTAACCTTATGGAACGCTCTCTCACGAAAAGGCATTATCAAAAAGTTAAATGTCCTCAGTGTGAGGCGGTTTCATTCATTGGGGCAAAGATTAAGATCTAATTCCTGCCTCCGCTCTTTGCCCATGTTAAAGCCAGTGCCTTCCAGCACTGGCTTTTTGCGTTTTAGACTGTCATTGAACGAGTCATCTTACTGACATCGCATCATCATTTCCTTGCCTCTTTTTTATCGAAAAAGCGTCATGTTCTACATTTAAGGTATGTCTTGTTATTCCGCCTGAGTGTCTCTGATAAGGCACTACGCTGTAAGACTAAGCGACGCTAACTGCTGAAACCGAAAAGGACCGTGAATGAAGATTGCCGTGGCAGGAACGGGTTATGTAGGTTTGTCGAATGCAATGCTACTTGCGCAACACAATCATGTGGTCGCGGTTGATATTGTTAAAGAGAAAGTGACACAGCTTAATAATGGGCGTTCACCCATTGCGGATAAAGAGATTGAGGCGTTTTTATCTCGGGACGATATTCGATTTTACGCCACACTTGATAGCCGAGAAGCGTACTCGTGGGCAGATATGGTGATTGTTGCGACGCCGACGAATTACGATCCTGAAACGGATTTTTTTGACACATCTTCGGTGGAAAAGGTCATTGAAGAGGTTACACATGTTAATCCCGGAGCGTTAGTCGTCATTAAATCGACGGTGCCAGTGGGGTTTACGTCAGCTATGCAGCAAAAGCATTCGTCCGAAGACATTATTTTCTCCCCCGAGTTTTTAAGAGAAGGGCGCGCACTTTACGATAACCTTCACCCTTCTCGTATTATCATTGGGGCAAACACCCCTCGAGCATGCCAATTTGCGGGCTTATTGGTTGAAGGCGCGGCGAAAGAAGATATTCCCATTCTTTATACCCATGCCACCGAAGCTGAGGCGATCAAGCTTTTCTCTAATACTTACCTTGCTATGCGTATCGCGTTTTTTAACGAGCTTGATTCGTATGCGGAATCATTGGGGATGAGTACGAAAGAGATCATTCAAGGTGTGTGTTTGGACCCGCGTATTGGAAACCACTACAACAATCCATCTTTTGGCTATGGTGGGTATTGCTTACCGAAAGATACCAAGCAACTGCTTGCGAACTACCAGAAGGTGCCGAATAACATCATCGCGGCGATTGTTGATGCGAATAGAACCCGCAAAGATTTTATTGCCAACGCGATTTTAGAAAGAAACCCGAAGGTGGTTGGGATATATCGCCTGATCATGAAATCGGGCTCTGATAATTTCCGTGCTTCTTCGATATTGGGTGTGATGAAAAGGCTCAAGGCGAAAGGCATTGAAGTTGTGGTGTATGAGCCAGTCTATAAAGAGGCGACATTGTTTAATTCTGAAGTCATTACCGATTTGGCGGCATTTAAAGACCGCGTGGATGTGATTGTGTCTAACCGCATGGATGATGACTTAGAGGATGTTGCAGCGCGCGTTTACACGCGAGATTTGTTTGGTGTGGATTGATCATTGATGTTGTGACAGTCACTGGAAATGGCAAAAAAAACCGCCTTTGCCAGGCGGTTTTTTTTGTTGATGCTAATTAGGAATGAAACTGCTCACAGGCGAGCAAGGTATTCTCAATCAAGGTGGCGACTGTCATTGGGCCAACGCCACCCGGCACTGGCGTAATGTGGCTGGCTTTTTCTTTCGCCACGTTATATTCGATGTCGCCAACCAGTTTGCCGTTATCGAGGCGGTTGATACCGACATCAATCACTACGGCACCTTCTTTGATCCAATCGCCTGGAATGAAGTTGGGTTTACCCACGGCAACCACGAGTAGGTCTGCTTGGCGCACATGCGATTCAAGATCTTTAGTGAAACGGTGGCAGGTGGTTGTTGTACAACCAGAAAGCAACAGTTCCATGGTCATTGGGCGGCCAACGATGTTTGAGGCACCGACGATAACGGCATGCTTGCCTCGTAATGGGACGTTGTAGCGTTCCAGCAAGGTAACAATCCCTTTTGGTGTGCATGAGCGCAGCTTTGGAATGCGCTGGCACAAACGGCCTACGTTGTAGGGATGGAAGCCATCGACGTCTTTCTCAGGGTGGATGCGCTCAAGCACATTGGTGGTGTCCATTTGTGCAGGAAGAGGTAGCTGAACGAGGATGCCATCAATTTCGGCGTCTGCATTCAGTTCATCAATCAACGAAAGTAATTCTGTCTCGCTGGTGGTTGACGGCAAATCGAATGACTTTGAAATAAAACCGACTTCTTCACAAACGCGACGCTTGCTACCTACATACACTTGCGAGGCGGGATCATCCCCTACCAAAACGACGGCCAGCCCCGGCACTCTCAATCCAGCTGCTTTCCTTGCTTCAACACGTGCGGCGACTTCCTGTCTAACGGTTTGAGAGATAATTTTTCCATCAATGATTTGAGCGGCCATGGTTTTCCTTTGGAAATGAAAGGGATGGTGAACAGGCCTTATTTTGACAAAAAAAGTGTGACATGGCTATAGCGCAAACGTTTGCCTTTTGCGCTATCCCCAAACAACCTGAAGATGCAGGGATTAGCGAGCACCTTCATGTGGTTTGGGGTTATTGCTATGTGGTTTATTCAGACGTTGGAGAAGATTCAATGAATTGCGAGAAAAACTGCTCTGTGAATGCGGGTTCTTGCGCAACAAGTTCATCAATACGCTTGTCATAATGCGCTTCAATCGACGTTGCTAACCATGATTCTATGTTTTGCATAGAAACAAACACTGATGTGCGCTCGTTACCCAACTCTCGACCATCCAATAATCGGAAGCCGGAACCCGATATGCCGGAAATGATACCGACGAGCTCGCCGTTGGTTTTAAATACGCCACCACCGCTCATGCCAGACTGGACGGGAGCATCGGTAATACTGGCATCACAATTGGCGAACATGTCGCTATCTACAAACCGCACATCCAAATAGTAGATGCCGACGCCTTTCAATATCTCGCCGCCCAGTCCTTTGCCTACGGTGATAAGCGCATCTTTTTCATTAAGCTTGGCTAAGGGAGGGAAGGACACATTGGTGTTGTCTTGCTTGATTAATGCGACGTCACAATCAGGGTGAAAGGCAACAACGTCGCTAAAATCGATTTTTGCCACATGTTTGGCAGTAAGACTGAGTTCGTCAGTGATGGGGACACTGGTGCCATGTCCTCCGAGTAATAAAGGAATTCCAACAGGAAGATATTTTACAGCAGGAGCGTTGGTTTCTTCGACAACCTCTAATGGGCCATTTACCAGAATACAGCCTTGAAGCGCAAATAAAGAAAGTGTGGTAACAATGGTGCGGCAATCTATCCGAAACATCTGAGTACCTCCTCGGCGTTGTGACTTGAGTCGCATTCCCAGGTCGCTTAATTTGAGCGTAGGGTCTCAAAACTGAAACGTACAAATTACTAATGATATTTTTATCAGTTAATTAATAACTGCATGTAAACATTGAATTAAATTTTAGTCCCTATAAAGATTGTGGGTAGGTAAAGTTAGGCAGAGTGTCAAATTTTTACCGTTGACCATTCTTTTGTGCGCTTTTTATTGGTTAATGACGAGTGTCTAGTCAATTCGTGAAAGAAATGGGTGAGAGTAGGGAGTTAAGCGTCGGCTGTACGGTTACATTTATCGCGACGAAAATTAAGTAAATATGCGTGTTTTAAATTAGATATAAAACGATAGAAAACGCTTGGTTTGGGCGGGAGTCTGAAGTGCCAAAAATATACGGTTTAGCGTGTTGTAATGCTAAGGGAAAAGGGAAAAGGGAAAAGGGAAAGGAAAAAGGGAAAGGAAAAAGGGAATAAAACTGGCGAGCGTCAGGTTGACGCTCGCCAGTGAAATCAGGAGGGAGTAAAACGCCTAGTTCGGTGGCTTACATATCCACTGGCAATGCTGCATCGACACCGTTTGCACCGCGAGAGCGATTACGCTTGGTTGATACCAGCATATACATCAATGTGGCTGCAAAGCAGATAACCAGATAGAACATCAGGCCACCCTCTACGCTCATGGCTTCACCCGCAATCACAGGGCCGATAACAGAGCCGACACTGTAGCTCAGCAACATAAGTTCTGCTGCTGCAACGATTTTTGATGCACTAAGATCGCGACAGGCCAACGTGATAGCTACAGGGTAAAGCGCAAATGCCGCTGCACCCATAATAAACAGGCCTGCCATCATGCCCGCTGCCACGGTGGCAATTTCGTACATCGCGATAGAAAGCAATCCAACCAGGCAGAAGAGTGCCATCAGCAGCGATTTTTCTACGCGTGAATTCAGCCAGCTTACCAATGGCTGTACAGCCATACCGCCCAAAATCACGATTGCCATCAATGCGCCTACTTGGTCATGGCTGTATTTGGCTTCTAACTCCAATGGCAACAGTCCGTAAATCGCACCCAGAATCAGGCCTGATACGATACAACCAATGTAGGCTGCCGCTGGCAGGCTTTTCATTTCATTAAAATGAATGCTGGTGTGTGCAACAGATTGTGGTTGGCCTTTGCGGATCACCAGTGGTGGGAACATTGCCGCAGAGAACAGCGCAGCAACAACCATCAGTGGCAGTGCACCTTCGGTACCAAACATACCGATGCCAAGCTGTCCTAACGCCGAACCACCGTATAGTGACGCCATGTAGAGACCCAAACGTTTGGCGCGTGCTTTTTCGGTGTCAGCCATTAGCAGCCAAGATTCGATAACGACAAATACACCGGCAACCGCAACACCGGCGGTAAAACGCGCGGCTAGCCATACCGCAGGTGAGGCAATGGTTGCCATCAAACCGACAGTACCGACAATCGCAATAAGGAAAGCAACCAGAGATTTACGGTGACCTGCTTTACCTACAATGCGCGCGCTGATCAGCGAACCGCCCAAGAGGCCAGCGTAAAATACGCTTGCTAACCAAGATGCAAGATCGTGCGACATACCTCTTGCATCAAGTGCAAGTGGAATGAGGCTCATCAGGAATCCTGAGGCAACTGCAAAAAGGCTTAGGCTGATAACAGGCACAAGTGGGCTGTTGCGATCAGCCTGAATAACAGGGTTCTGTTGCAATGCTTTTCTCTTATCAAATTGAATTTAGGACGAAAAAACCCGCACAGGAGGTGCGGGGTATAACACATAGAATTATGTGATCTGGTGCGATTATTCTTTCGCCAAGGATAAACGTAAAGAGAGATAAATTTGTCGTGACGATTAAATTAATTGATTAAAAATCAACTGCATAATTATGTTTGGCTAGTCTGTGCAATTGATTGATTTATCGGTCTTTTTTCGCTTCTTTTCCCAGCTTTTATGCACGCCTTTTGTTAAAGATGAAAAGGTGGTTTCTACTTTATCTATACCGACCAAAACAAAAAGTACAAATCCACATAAAAGGAGAGCCTGACGACCATAGTCAAACGCGATGATCATGCCTAGGCCTGCCATTAACCAAACGACTGCTGCGGATGTAACGCCCTGAATTTGTCCATCACGCGACATCATCACGCCAGCACCTAAAAAGCCAACGCCGGTAACGATTTGCCCTAGCACCCGTGCATGGTCGAGAGAGTTTTCGGAAAGCGAAGTAGCCAGACGCATAAAGACGTAAGTGCCTAACACAATAAGAATGGCAGTACGAATGCCAACGGGTTTGCCACGAAGCTGACGTTCCAAACCTAGAATCCAACCGCAGGCCGCGCAGGTTAATACGCCTTCCCAACTGAATGGAGAAATATCCCAAAACTCGGCCACTGACGGTGTCTCCTCTATATAAACGGAAAAATAAGGCACGAAAAAAGTGTGGTGCACTATCCTCTTGAGGGTGAAAAAGCTCAAGGGCAAAGATGATGAAATGTTTTTGTGTTTACGTCAGAGTTTGTTCATCTACCTAAACAGCCGACAGCGAGGGATGCTGGTGGGCTTGACCTTGCAAAATGCCAGTCACGTAATCGCGGGAATCGTCATTATGATTTCGTTGTTTTGTGGTTGGAGGCGGTTTTAATGCAATAGTGAGTTGAATGTTTGTTTTCTAGACACTTAACAGGCTTTTATAAGGAAAACCGTTGACGACAGTGTATTGGGCTTTATAATCCGGCCTTGCACTCTCACTGAGTGTGAATGAAGTGCGCCCTTAGCTCAGCTGGATAGAGCAACGACCTTCTAAGTCGTGGGTCACAGGTTCGAATCCTGTAGGGCGCGCCACTTCTTCCTTCTGAAAGTCTCCCTTTATTTATCTTTTTGAATCAACACCGCTTTATGGTGGTTTTTCGCGTATTCAGTTTTTACTGCCTCAATTTGACGTTTTTCCGCGAATCTCTGCGTATTTTCTTCAGTTTTCCCCTTGAATTTGATTTTACCGCCCCAATCTCACAGAAACACGACGATGGATACAGCCCGTCTCGACTCATTCGGGCCATGCCGCTATAATGGCGCGTCTTAAAAATCACGCCTCGTGTTTTGAGGTTTATCGATGCTGGCGTATTGACGCTAAGTATCCCGATTCACAGGCGCTATGGCGATAGATTCGTTGTAGCACGAAAGGATGCTAACGGCAGGAGCCGTGCAACATCACTCAGCAAACCTGAGTAAGTTTTGAGGTTAAATATACAATGCAAGTTACCGTTGAAACCACAGAAGGCCTAGAGCGCCACCTGACTATCACTGTTCCAGCAGCAAACATCGAAGACGCAGTTACTGCTGAACTACGCAACATTGCTAAAAATCGTCGTTTCGATGGTTTCCGTAAAGGTAAAGTGCCTTTGAAGATGGTTTCACGTATGTACGGCCAAGCTGTACGTAACGACGTGATGGGTGAAGTGATGCAGCGTCATTTCATCGAAGCAATCATCAAAGAGAAAATCAACCCAGCGGGTGCACCAACTTTCACTCCAGTTGACACTGAAGCGGGCAAAGATCTGGTATTTAAAGCTTCTTTCGAAGTTTACCCAGAAATCGCGCTGAAAGATCTGGACAAAGTAGAAGTGGTTAAGCCACAAGCTGACGTTAAAGAAGAAGACGTTGCTGAAATGATCGAGACTCTGCGCAAGCAGCAGGCTTCTTGGTCTGAAGTTGACGCAGCTGCTGAAGAAAACAGCCGTGTAACTATGGACTTCACTGGTTCTATCGACGGCGAAGAATTCGAAGGCGGTAAAGCTGAAGGTTTCGCACTGGTTATGGGCCAAGGCCGCATGATCCCAGGTTTCGAAGACGGTATTTCTGGTAAGAAAGCGGGCGAAGAGTTCACTATCGACGTGACTTTCCCAGAAGACTACCACGCTGAGAACCTGAAAGGTAAAGCAGCGAAGTTCGACATCAAACTGAGCAAAGTTGAAGCGCAAGAACTGCCAGAACTGACTGAAGAGTTCGTTGCACGTTTCGGCGTTGAAGACGGTAGCGTTGAAGGCCTGAAAGCAGAAGTTCGTAAAAACATGGAACGCGAACTGAAGCAAGCGGTTAAGAACAAGATCAAAGAGCAAGTAATCGACGGTATGGTTGAGCAAAACAACATCGACGTACCAGCTGCTCTGATCGACCAAGAAATCAACGTTCTGCGTCAGCAAGCTGTTCAACGTTTCGGTGGCCAAATGGAGAACGCTCCTGAACTGCCACGTGAACTGTTCGAAGAACAAGCACGTCGTCGCGTAGTTGTTGGTCTGCTTCTGGGTGAAGTGATCAAGTCTGAAGAACTGAAAGCTGACGAAGAGCGCGTTAAAGCACTGATCGCAGATATGGCTTCAGCTTACGAAGATCCAACTGAAGTAGTAGCATACTACGAGAAAGACCAGCGTCTGATGGAAAACATGCGCAACATCGCACTGGAAGAGCAAGCAATCGACGCTCTGCTAGCTAAAGCACAAGTTTCTGAAAAAGAGCAAAGCTTTAACGAACTGATGAACCCAGTTCAAGCGTAAGTGCTAGAATTGTTGAGTGGACAATTGACTTAGAATTCACTCTTCTGATAACAATGGTCCGAATGAAGTAATTTCATCCGGGCCATTTATTTTAGGGAAATAAGACTATGAGCTTTCAAAATAATAACGGAATGCCTTCTATCATGGATGCGTTGGTACCGATGGTTGTTGAACAGACTTCCCGCGGCGAACGCTCTTATGACATTTATTCCCGCTTGCTGAAAGAGCGTGTGATCTTTCTGACCGGTCAGGTCGAAGATCATATGGCAAATCTGGTTGTGGCGCAGTTGCTGTTTCTCGAATCAGAAAATCCAGACAAAGACATTTACCTTTACATCAACTCACCAGGCGGTTCCGTAACTGCGGGTATGTCGATTTACGACACCATGCAGTACATTAAACCAGATGTGAGCACTGTGTGTATGGGCCAGGCGTGTTCAATGGGCGCGTTCTTGCTTGCTGGTGGTGCGAAAGGTAAACGCTTCTGTCTGCCAAACTCTCGTGTAATGATTCACCAACCACTGGGCGGCTTCCAAGGCCAAGCTTCAGACATTCAGATCCATGCGCAGGAAATCCTGACCATCAAACAAAAACTGAATACCCTGCTAGCTGAGCACACAGGCCAACCGTTAGAAGTGATCGAGCGCGATACTGACCGTGACAATTTCATGGCTGCGTCTGATGCAGCGGAATATGGTCTGGTAGATGCAGTTTTGGCAAAACGTGATTAATTTTTAATTCTGAGACAGTTAGGGTCTGTGACGCTAACTGATTCGGAATTGAGTCTCTCAGCATTCTGTTATTTCTGCTGAGATGTTATAGACTCAGATCATGGCAAACATGGGCGAGAGCCTAAAGAGGTTAGCGAATGACAGACAAGCGAAAAGACGGTGGCAGCGGCAAACTGCTGTACTGCTCTTTCTGCGGCAAAAGCCAGCATGAAGTACGCAAGTTAATTGCTGGACCTTCTGTTTATATCTGCGATGAGTGTGTTGACCTATGTAACGACATCATTCGTGAAGAAATAAAAGAGGTCATGCCGAAGCGCGACAGTAACGAACTTCCTACTCCACAGGAAATTCGTGCGCACCTTGACGACTATGTTATCGGTCAGGAAAGAGCGAAAAAAGTGCTTTCCGTAGCGGTATATAACCACTACAAACGACTGAAAAATGGCGACACCAATGCAGACGGCGTAGAGCTGGGCAAAAGTAACATTTTGCTGATCGGTCCTACGGGTAGCGGTAAAACGCTACTGGCAGAAACCCTAGCGCGTTTCTTGGATGTACCGTTCACAATGGCGGATGCAACCACGCTGACGGAAGCAGGTTATGTGGGTGAAGATGTAGAAAACATCATCCAAAAACTGCTGCAGAAGTGTGATTATGACGTCGCTAAAGCAGAACGTGGCATCGTTTATATCGATGAGATCGATAAAATCTCACGCAAATCTGATAACCCATCTATCACCCGTGACGTTTCCGGTGAAGGTGTTCAGCAAGCATTGTTGAAACTGGTTGAAGGTACAATTGCATCCGTTCCACCTCAAGGTGGCCGTAAACACCCTCAGCAGGAGTTCTTGCAGGTAGATACCTCTAAGATTCTGTTTGTGTGTGGTGGTGCATTTGCTGGCCTCGACAAAGTGGTCGATCAGCGCGTAGCAAAAGGTAGCGGTATTGGTTTTGGCGCGGAAGTGCGTTCTAAAGACCAAGAAGCAACGTTGAGCGATTTGTTCAGCCAAGTTGAACCAGAAGATTTGGTGAAATACGGTTTGATCCCAGAATTTATTGGTCGTCTACCAGTGACCGCGATTCTGAGTGAGCTGGACGAAGATGCGCTGGTGCAAATTCTGCGTGAGCCGAAAAACGCACTGACCAAACAGTACGCAGCATTGCTGGAAATTGACGGCGTAGAGCTTGAGTTCCGAGATGACGCGTTGACAGCGATTGCGAAGAAAGCAATGGACCGTAAAACCGGTGCACGTGGCCTTCGTTCTATCGTTGAAGCGGTACTTTTGGACACCATGTACGACCTGCCGTCAAACAAAGACGTCACCAAAGTGGTTATCGATGAATCGGTCATCAAAGGCGAGTCTGATCCACTGCTAATTTACGAAGCGGCGGAAAATCAGGCAGCGGGTGCTGAGTAATACGTCTATTTGTGCGGTTATTCTGCTGCAAAATTAATCATTTGTGCTAGCAGAGTACAGAAAAAAGGGGGCTTGAGCCCCCTTTTTTACTTTCTGCTGGCTACGCCGTTGAATCCTGACAAACTATCCCCATATACTCTTTAATATCAAAAACGGAAGAGAGAAAAATATGAACTTGGAGCGTTCCGAGCGCATTGAAATTCCGGTCCTGCCTTTGCGTGACGTGGTCGTTTATCCTCATATGGTTATTCCGCTGTTTGTGGGAAGGGATAAATCGATTCGTTGCCTTGAAGCAGCGATGGACAATGATAAGCAGATTCTATTGGTTGCTCAGCGTGACGCAGCGACCGACGACCCATCCATCTCTGACCTCTATGAAGTAGGTACAGTCGCGTCAATTTTGCAGCTGCTGAAACTGCCTGATGGCACAGTGAAGGTTCTTGTAGAAGGCTTACAGCGCGCTGATATTAAAAAATTCCGCGAAGATGATTTCTTTACGGCTGAAGCTGAGTATCTCGTGACCCCAGAAATGGACGAGCGTGAGCAGGAAGTACTGGTACGTACGGCCATCAGTCAGTTTGAAGGTTTTATCAAGCTAAACAAAAAAATCCCGCCTGAAGTTCTGACATCACTTAACGGTATCGATGAAGCGGCGCGTTTGGCCGATACCATTGCTGCGCACATGCCGCTGAAGCTGCATGACAAGCAACAAGTGCTGGAAATCATCGACATTGCCGAGCGTCTTGAGTTTCTGATGACCATGATGGAATCAGAAATCGATCTGCTGCAGGTTGAGAAGCGTATTCGCAGCCGTGTTAAGAAGCAGATGGAAAAGAGCCAGCGCGAGTACTATCTGAATGAGCAGATGAAGGCTATCCAGAAAGAACTGGGTGAGCTGGATGACGCGCCAGACGAATTTGAAAGCCTGAAGATGAAGATTGAAGAATCTAAAATGCCTCAGGAAGCAAAAGAAAAGACAGAACAAGAGCTTCAGAAGCTTAAGATGATGTCGCCGATGTCTGCAGAAGCCACCGTTGTGCGCAGCTATATCGATTGGATGGTGAGTGTGCCATGGTCGAAGCGTTCAAAAGTGAAGAAAGATCTGGCCAAAGCGGAAGAAATTCTGAATGCAGACCATTTCGGTTTGGAGCGTGTGAAAGAACGCATCCTTGAGTATTTAGCCGTACAAAACCGTATTAATAAGCTGAAAGGTCCAATCCTGTGTTTGGTTGGTCCTCCAGGTGTAGGTAAAACCTCACTGGGTCAGTCTATTGCGAAAGCAACGGGTCGTAAGTACACCCGTATGGCTCTGGGTGGCGTACGTGATGAAGCGGAAATCCGTGGTCACCGTCGTACCTACATTGGTTCTTTGCCGGGCAAACTGGTTCAGAAGATGGCAAAAGTGGGCGTGAAAAACCCATTGTTCCTGCTTGATGAGATCGACAAGATGTCATCAGACATGCGTGGTGACCCATCTTCAGCACTGCTGGAAGTGCTGGATCCGGAACAAAACAATGCGTTCAACGATCACTATCTGGAAGTGGATTACGATCTGTCGGATGTGATGTTTGTGGCGACGTCGAACTCGATGAACATCCCAGGCCCATTGCTTGACCGTATGGAAGTGATTCGCCTGTCGGGTTACACCGAAGACGAAAAACTGAATATTGCGAAGCAACACTTGGTGGAAAAACAGGTTCAGCGTAATGGCTTGAAACCGCATGAAGTGACCATCGAAGATTCAGCGATCATCGGTATTATCCGTTACTACACACGTGAAGCGGGTGTACGTGGCCTTGAGCGTGAAATTTCTAAACTGTGTCGTAAAGCAGTGAAAGAGATTCTGCTGAACAAAGAGTTGAAGACCATCACGATCAGTCAGGAAAACCTGAAGAACTATCTGGGTGTTCAGCGTTTTGACTACGGCAAAGCTGACGAGAGTAACCGTGTTGGTCAGGTAACGGGTCTTGCATGGACATCGGTAGGCGGTGATTTGCTGACTATCGAAACCGAATCTATGCCGGGCAAAGGCAAACTGACACAAACCGGTTCGCTGGGTGACGTGATGCAGGAATCGATTCAGGCTGCGATGACCGTTGTCCGTACTCGTGCTGAAAAGCTGGGTATCAATAACGATTTCTACGAGAAGCGTGACATTCACGTTCACGTGCCTGAAGGTGCGACACCGAAAGATGGCCCAAGTGCGGGTATCGCAATGTGTACTGCGCTGGTATCGAGCTTAACAGGTAACCCTGTGCGTGCTGATGTGGCGATGACCGGTGAGATTACCCTGCGTGGTGAAGTATTGCCAATTGGTGGTTTGAAAGAAAAACTGCTGGCTGCTCACCGTGGCGGTATCAAAACCGTGATCATTCCAAAAGAGAACGAACGTGATCTGGAAGAGATTCCTGATAACGTGAAAGCCGATCTAGACATCCATGCCGTACGCTGGATTGATGATGTTTTGACGTTAGCACTTCAGAACAATCCGCTTGGAATCGAGCTTGTGACGCCCCAAAAGAGTGACGCGCAGCAAAATTAAGCAACGTAAAGCGCTGACAGTCGGTAAAAGGCTTGTCAGCGTTTTTTTTGAGGGCTAAGTTAATGGAAACGCTGCAAGCCCTTAATTATTAACAGCTACAGCGTTTGTAGGTCTTGTTTGATAACTTAGGTGGACAATTTGCTGTTCGCCGCCGCAAAAAATGGGATTTGTGGTTCGTTTGTAAAGGGGATAAATAGTGAACAAGTCGCAGTTAATCGATAAAATTGCACAAAATGCTGATCTTTCTAAAGCGTCTGCAGGTCGCGCGCTGGATGCTCTGATTGAAGCAGTTTCAGACAGCCTGAAAGACGGTGACCAAGTGGCACTTGTAGGTTTTGGTACTTTTTCTGTTCGTGAGCGTTCAGCACGTACTGGCCGTAACCCACAAACTGGCGCGGAAATCAAAATCCCAGCTGCTAAAGTCCCAGGCTTTAAAGCTGGTAAAGCTCTGAAAGACGCGGTTAACTAAATCTAACTTGCCGTTTTGCTCTTTGTCGCGAAGAGCCCATTTTTGAGGCTGTAATGTCTGCGACATAGGCGTATAATCAGGTCAAATCAGAGTGTAAAGGCGCATCTCGAGATGCGCTTTTTTAGTTTTAAGAAACGAACGTTAGAATTAGCAGGAGAGACGGCACGTTATGATGGAGCGACTACGCGAAGGCGTTAACAGCCTCGCCGTTAAGATCATCTTAAGCCTTATTATCTTTTCTTTTGTTTTTGCGGGTGTAGGCGGCTATTTAGCCACCGGCTCTGTAGAACCAGCAGCAAAAGTGGGTGATCAAGAAATTAGCCGCAATCAGTTTGAGCAGGCCTACCAGAACGAGCGTCAGCAGATGCAAGCTCAGGCAGGGGACTTCTTCTCAACACTTTTGAGCGACCCTACCTACCTGGCTCAATTCCGCCGCAATGTACTTGACCGTATGGTGAACCAAGCGTTGCTGGATCAACAGGCAACCAAGCTGGGCCTTCGCGTCAGTGATGAGCAGGTAAAACAAGAAATCCGTTCAATGCCTGCGTTTGCAAGCAACGGTATCTTTAACAACGATCAATACCTTGCTGCACTGCGTCGTACCGGTCTGACACCCGATCAATTCGCGGAGTATGTTCGTCAAGATTTGGTTCGTGAGCAGCTGATTTCAGCACTGACGAACAGTGAATTTGCACTGGAAAACGAACTGCAATCAATCTACAAGCTGGAAGGCCAAACGCGTATGGTTCGCACTGTTACGCTGCCGCTTTCAGAGTTTGCTGATAAAGCTGACGTCACTGATGAGCAGAAGAAAGCATACTACGAGCAGAATTCTTCTCAGTTTGTGCGTCCAGAGCAATTCAAGATTTCTTATGTTGAGCTAACGGGCAATAGCATTGCTGACGTTGCAGATGTCACCGAAGAAGAAGCAAAAGCTTACTACGAAGCAAATAAAGCCTCTTACGGTACGGCGGAAAAACGCAAAGTTAGCCATATCATGATCCAAGGTGACGATTCAGCAGCGAAAGAGAAAGCTGAAAGCGTACTGGCGCAACTGAATGCAGGTGCAGACTTCGCGGAATTGGCGAAAACTGAGTCTGACGATACGTTCAGTGCAGAGCAGGGCGGTCAACTGGATTGGTTCGACAAAGGCGTGATGGACCCAGCGTTTGAAGACGCGGCGTTCGCGCTGAAGACCAAAGGCGATGTGTCTGGTGTTGTTCAGTCTGACTTCGGTTTCCATATCATCAAGCTGGACGACGTTAAGCCGTCTGATGCGAAGCCATTTGCAGAAGTGAAAGACGAGATTCTGGTTACGCTGAAGCAACAGCACGCGGCAGAGAAGTTCTATTCTTTGTCAAACGAGCTGGCGGAAAAAGCATTTGAAATGCCAGATAACCTGGATGAAGCGGCTGAGTCTGTAAACGCGAAAGTTGAAAAAACTGACTTTGTGTCGCTGGCTGACTTGCAAGGCTCTCTGGCAACGCCAGTGGTGCAGCAAGCACTGCAGCAGCCTGAAGTCCGTGAAGATGGTTTGAACTCAGACATCATTGAAATTGCGCCAGAGCATGTGATTGTTGTCCGTGTCGATGACTCTCGTCCAGAAATGGTATTGCCTTACGAAGACGTTGAAGCGCAAGTGACGTCACTGCTGAAACGTCAAGAAGGCGAGAAAGCGGCTGAAGCACTGGCTAACACGCTGGTCACTGAGTTGGGTGAAGGCAACGATTCAGGTCTGAAAGCATCAGGCTATGAATTCGGCACTGACACTGAAATCAATCGCGCGTCCACTGAGCGTGAAGTGGCAGAATTGGCATTTACCATGGCGACACCTGCTGAAGGTAAGAGTGAGTTTGGTTTCACTCGTGCGCTAAATGGTGATGTGGTTGTGGTTGCGCTGGATAGCGTGAAAGACCCAGAAGTTGCTGAGATTAGCCTTGAGAGCCAACTGGCTGACCGCGTATCTCGCACCTTGGCGAATACCGATCTGGCGTCTTTGATTGAGCAACTGAAAGCTAACACTGAAGTGACCTACTCATTGGATCAAGCAGAGCAATAAGAGCTACTGTCAGTCCAAAACGCACTTAGTTGTAATTGATAAGTCACACCGACGGGGCGCATTTCGCGCCCCGTCGTTTTTTTATTCCCTCAAATGGTTTTCCTTACCTGACTCATTACCCTTGTTTTCCGTTGGAGCGCGTCTCTAACAACATATCGGATGCATAATTAAACAAGGAAAGTAAAACCATGAAATCATTTCTATCTGCGGCCTTTGTAGCCGTTGTCCTCGCCTTTGCACCTATTAACTTTGTTTCGGCAACGGAGCATGAGGTTGCGGTGAACATTAATACGGCGGATGCAGAAGAGCTGGATAAGTATCTGGATGGTATTGGTAAGAGCAAAGCGCAGGCTATCGTTGATTTCAGAGCGGAAAATGGCGCATTTGAGAGTGTTGACTCCCTGTCTGATGTCAAAGGTATTGGCTCTGCCATCGTAGAGAAGAATCGCGATCGCATAACGCTTTAAACCACGCCATGTGATTGTAACGATGAAGCCGTGTGCTGGGGAGCACGCTCTCCCCGTCTAGCTTTTAGGGTTCCTTTGTACGTCTATCTTTATCGCGTGACCCCTAAGTACGGAAAATTGTCCGGCAAAACTCGGCGTCTAGGCTTGAGAATTAGACGTATCGGCAACAGAATGGAAGTAGACAAACCGTTATCTGGGTGCCAAGGACGTTATGAGTAACAAAACCAGCCACTTTTTCGCTTACCTCGCCAGAATGAAACTTATCTATCGCTGGCCGTTAATGCGCAATGTCTCCAATGAAAATATCTCCGAGCATAGCCTTCAAGTCGCTTTCGTCGCACACGCGCTGGCCTTAATTGAAAACAAGAAGTTTGGTGGCACGTATTCGCCTGAACGCGTTGCACTGCTTGCGATGTTTCATGACTGTAGCGAAGTGCTAACGGGCGACCTGCCTACGCCGATTAAGTACTTCAACCCGGCGATTGCCGATGAGTATAAGAAGATAGAGCAGATTGCAGAAGACAAATTGGTCTCAATGCTGCCTGAAGAGTTTCGCGATGATTATCGCCCGCTAATAGACAGTGACGTGATTGACCCAGACGACTACAGGCTGGTTAAGCAGGCGGATGCGATTTGCGCTTACCTTAAGTGTTTGGAGGAGCTCTCCGCGGGCAATCACGAATTCGAACAAGCCAAACGCCGCTTGGAACAAACCATGGAAGACCGAGGCAGCGAAGCCACGGCCTACTTTATGGAAACCTTTGCGAAGAGTTTTAGCCTGACGTTGGATGAAATCAGCGATGAGTGATTTTTCTGTCGATATGGCGTGGGAAGCGCGCCTTGCGGATGAACACAAGCAGCGTAGAAATGATAAACGTTCTGTGTTCCAACGAGACCGCGCGCGGATCCTTCATTCTGCTGCGTTTCGTCGCCTGCAGGCTAAAACCCAAGTCTTGGGTGCGGAACACAGCGAGTTTTATCGCACGAGACTGACGCACTCTCTGGAAGTGTCCCAAATTGGTACCGGTATTCTGGCGCAGTTAAAAGAGAAGCAGCCGGAGTTTCGCCCTTTGTTACCGTCCACCAGTTTGATGGAAAGCTTGTGCCTTGCTCATGACATTGGTCACCCGCCTTATGGACATGGCGGTGAAATCGCATTGAATTACATGATGCGAAACGACGGTGGTTTTGAGGGCAATGCACAGACATTTCGTATACTGACGCTTCTTGAGCCTTACACGCAGCATGATGGGATGAATTTGGCGCGTCGAACCTTGCTGGGGCTGCTCAAGTATCCGGCGAGGATTGCTGATACACATAAACGCCTTGCAGGGAGTGCTGTCTGTGATTTTCGTCATTTGAAGGCTTCACAGTGGCACCCTGCTAAAGGTATCTATGACGATGACCTGACACGGTTTGATTGGGTATTGGAGCCCTTGTCAGATAACGATAACGCGCTATTTATATCGTTAAAGTCTGAGCCGACAGATCATTTTCACGGTAGAACGGCATGCAAATCCTTGGATTGCTCCATCATGGAGCTGGCTGATGATATTGCGTATGGTGTGCATGATTTAGAAGATGCCATTGTGATGGGGATTGTGAACCGTGACCAATGGCAGGAAGCCGTGGCAAGTCAGATTGCAGAATGTGGCGACCCTTGGCTTGAAGCGAATATAGGCCATTTGAGTGAGCAAATGTTTGGGCCGCATTACGAGCGCAAAGATGCCATTGGTGCCTTGGTGAACACCTTACTGACTGCCATTCAGATAGAACCTTCGGTACAAGACGGGGTGAATCGATTTGATGACCCATTACTGCAATGGAATGCCATGCTGTCCGATACCATGCATCGCGTATTGGATATATTAAAACGCTTCGTCAGTGAGTACGTAGTGCAAAAGCCAGAGCTTCAGGTGATTGAGTACAAAGGTCAGCAATTGGTGATGGAGCTGTTTGATGCCTTTGATGCTGACCCGACACGTTTATTGCCTGTGGCAACCCGAGACGTTTGGCACAAAGACATTGCAGAGGGAAAAAGTGGCCGCCGCGTGATTGCGGATTATATCTCAGCAATGACTGACGGCTATGCACAACGCCTTCATGCCACCATGTTCACAGGCACCAGCCAAGGGCCTTGGTACCCGATTCGTTAACCTGAAGTCTCAGTCTTCTTTGCCATAATGCCGCTCGAATACCCCGGGCGGCATGTGTTTTATCTGAAACTCAATCATGCCATTAAAGGCGTCAAGCAGCGGGGTGAAGCGTTCCGCATCACCTGATAATGCTGCAAGGGCATGGAATCCGGCTTCGACGGTTGAGAGACCGCCTTCTTTCGGTGATTTACGGATGCGATAATTGCCAATTGCGCCTTCATCGAGCATGACACACGGCAAGCGTTGAAGGTTTTTAGAAAGCTGGTACATCTTGAAGGCTTTGCGCCACGTGCCATCGAGCAGAATGACCCCGCGACGTTTTTGGACACCTGACTGCCAATCGCTAATTGGGTGCGCGGTATCTGCTGGATAGAGCAGGGCATAGTCAACGTCACCGCAGCTTAGCAGCGCATTGAGTTGCGTATTGTCAGAAAAATCCTCACCGACAATCAAGGTACAGTTAGGCAGTGATAACGACAAAATGCGGGCGGTGCCAATGGGCTGATTCACTTCAGAAGGGTGCTGTAGAACCACAACGCGGAGGTCGCTATCAATGCGCGTGATGAGACCGCAAATGCAGGCTTTTTTTGCTTTTCCGCATTGTTCGCAATATCGACTGGCTTTCTTATTCATTCCCACGGTACGCTATAACTAAATGAAAATACGATGTTTGGAGACACGCTTGTCCGCTATTCGCATTCTCTGTTTGATTGTGATTGCCACCCTGATTGCTCAAATCCCTGAGATCCAACAACGTCTGGTTTGGGAGCGTGCAGATATCTTATCGGGGCAGTGGTGGCGCATCGTAACAGGAAATCTCATCCATACCAATCTTGCCCATATCGCGATGAACCTTGCAGCACTCGCGGCACTGACGTTTCTTCACCGTCAATATTATCAAATGCGCTCCATGGTGATCATGGTGTGGTGCATGATGGTAGTGATTGGATTGGTTATGTTTCTCAGTCCGTTTGACTGGTATGCCGGTCTTTCCGGTGTACTGCATGGCTTGTTTGTGTGGGGCGTGGTGCGCGACATTCAATACAAAGTCCCGTTAGGCTGGCCGTTACTGGTGGGGGGATTTGCCAAAATGAGCTACGAAGCTTATAGCGGGGGCGATTCTGTTACAGCACAGATGATAGAAGCAGGGGTTGCTTATCAGGCGCACTGGGCGGGGGCGATAGTGGGACTGCTGTTTGCGTTGCTGTGGAAACCGTCAGGTGATGCGCTTGAGGTAAAACAAAAAAAGCTTGGCTGAGCCAAGCTTTTCTCTTTTTCGATGACCGAAACGGTTACTGACGGTAGGTCGTCAGGAAGCGTTCGAAGCGACCAATGGCGGTTTCTAGGTCGTCCACACGCGGCAGTGTCACGATGCGGAAGTGGTCTGGTTTATGCCAGTTAAAGCCAGTACCGTGAACCATCAACACTTTTTCTTGCATCAAGAAATCGAACATCATCTTCTCATCGTCATGAATGCTGTATTTTTTGATATCAATTTTCGGGAATAAATACAGTGCGCCTTTTGGCTTCACACAGCTTACGCCCGGAATTTGGTTCAACAGTTCCCACGCTTTGTCACGCTGCTCAAGCAGACGACCACCCGGCAAGATCAGTTCATTGATACTTTGGTATCCGCCCAGTGCTGTCTGGATAGCATGCTGCATAGGTACGTTTGCGCACAAACGCATAGAGGCCAACATCTCCAAACCTGCAATGTAGCCTTTCGCGATTTGCTTCGGACCAGACAGGATCATCCAGCCTGAGCGGAAACCACATACGCGGTATGACTTAGACAAGCCGCTGAAGGTAACACAGAAGACATCAGGTGCCAGTGAGGCAATAGAGTGATGCTGTGCGCCGTCATACAGAATTTTGTCGTAAATCTCGTCGGCAAAAATGATCAGGTTGTGTTGGCGTGCAATCTCAACGATCTCCAGCAGGAAATCACGGCTATAAACCGCACCAGTTGGGTTGTTCGGGTTGATCAGAACAATACCCTTGGTCTTCGAGGTGATCTTCGCCTTGATGTCGTTCAGATCTGGGTACCAATCTGACTCTTCATCACACATGTAGTGAACGGGATTACCGCCTGACAGCGATACTGCCGCTGTCCACAGTGGGTAGTCTGGAGAAGGCACTAGCAGTTCGTCACCGCTGTTAAGCAGTGCTTGCATCGACATCACGATCAGTTCAGATACGCCGTTACCCAGATAAACGTCTTCCACGTCCAGATCTAGCATGCCGCGTTTTTGGTAGTGCTGAACGACCGCTTTACGCGCTGAGTAAATACCCTTGGAATCGCAATACCCTTGAGAGGTAGGCAGGTTGCGGATCACATCTACCAGAATCTCATCTGGCGCATCGAAGCCAAATGGGGCTGGGTTGCCGATGTTCAGTTTTAGAATTTTATGGCCTTCTTCTTCAAGGCGCTTTGCCTGCTTCATTACCGGACCACGAATGTCGTAACAGACGTTATCCAGCTTTGTCGACATCCCGATTTCTTGCATCATGATTCCCGAGCGTGAATTTTTCGTATTTGCAGTAAATTACACTAACGAAACGGCATTTATAAGTATCTAATAGTAAAATAGAGCCAAAAAGCAGAAAGTTAGTGATTTAATCCTGTTTCACTGGAACATTATGCTAGAACATTCGATTTTCATCAGAATCAATAAGGTTGTAGAATGCCTTTCCAACAGGAAATATTATCGAGTTTGTCGCGAATTAATGTCTGCTGATGCAAATTTCATCAAATCGGTTGCGTTTTGGTCACTTTAGTCAGTCATTAATCTTAGCGTGGGACTTCAGTTGCTGTCGCAGGGCTTAGCGAAGCAGGCATATCTCCAAGGAGTCGGAAGTTTTGCTAACTGGTTGTTAGTTTTAAGCGAGGTTATTTTGACCGATTTAAGCCAAGCGATAGCTCGGTTCATTGAGACCCTATCAACAGCGGCACCAATCAAGAATCGTCTGTCTTTGCCATTTACGTGGCCTGCTGAACTCGATCCTATTGCTTGGTTGGACGCACAACCTATCTTTCCCAAGTTTTACTGGCAGACGCGTGACGGTAACGAAGAAGTTATCGCACTCGGTCAGGTCAAAACCTTTTCAGATCCCGATACCGCCGAACGCTATTTGGCACCTGACCAACGTGTGTGGGGTGGTCGTTCGTTTGACGGTAGAACCGAACGTAATCAACGTTGCTTGCAATCGTTTTTCTTCCTGCCATGCATTGAATTATCCCGACAAGGCGAGAATTGGTCTGTTGCGATCAATTTAAATGAAGAGCCTTTGAGGGCGCAGGCTGCGCTGTCAAAAGTCACGCATAAACCTCAGCACCTTGCTGGCCCTGAGTGCAATATTCTTTCATCGGAGCACTCACCGGCTTTCCCTGAATGGTCGAACATGATCGATCGTGCGCTAACTGCTATCGATGCCACTGAATTGCAAAAAGTGGTGTTGGCACGAAAAACCTCCCTGACGCTTGACCGCTCGTTATCTGCTGCGCAGCTAATGAAAGCCAGTCGCGATCAGAATGTGTCGAATTTTCACTTCTTACTGGCTCTGGACGAAAAGCATTGCTTTGTAGGTTCCACGCCGGAGCGTCTGTTTGAACGACATGAGTGTGAAATGCAAACCGAGGCACTTGCGGGCACGATTGGGCGAGGCAATGATGAACAACATGACGAAGAGCTTGCTCACTGGCTGTTAAACGATCAAAAAAACGTGTACGAAAACCGTTTGGTGGTTGATGACATTACTTCGCGCTTGAAAGGTTGTACTGAAAGCCTTGAGGTGGAGCAGACACCGCACCTTGTTCAATTGCGCAAAGTGCAGCATTTAAAGCGCGACATTTCTGCGGCACTGCATGAAGGTGTACCTAGCGCGGCTTTGCTGGATATGCTGCAACCGACAGCGGCGGTAGCAGGGCTACCAAGGCACCTTGCGGTCGATTTTATCGTTGATAACGAACCGTTTGCTCGTGGTTGGTACAGCGGCTCAGTGGGTTACCTTAGTGCGAAGAAAAGTGAGTTTTGCGTCGCGATACGCAGTGCACTGGTGATGGACAATGTGCTGCATTTGTTTGCCGGTGCAGGCATTGTGCCGGGCTCACAGCCTGAGAGTGAATGGAAAGAGCTAGACCGCAAAGTATCGACGTTAATGAGTTTGCTAAAACCCGTTCCAGAGAAGACGGCGGAGAAAAAATTCGGATGAGCCGATTCATCTTAAAACAATCCACCTTGAATCGTATATGGGCGCGGCTAACGCTGATCTGTTTATATCGGTCAGGTGTTCGTCATATCTGTATCGCGCCGGGATCGCGTTCAACGCCTCTGACGTTAGAAGCTGAAGCTCTCAGCCAAACGCATTCTGATATCACTTTGCACACGCATTTTGATGAGCGAGGGCTGGGTTTTCTCGCGCTGGGCCTCGCGAAAGCCAGTGATGAGGCTGTTGCTGTTATCGTGACATCTGGCACTGCTGTAGCAAACCTTCTTCCTGCCGTCGCTGAAAGCGGATTAACCCGCGAAAAGCTGGTATTGCTGACCGCGGATAGACCGCCTGAATTGATTCAAAACGGCGCAAATCAAGCGATTCAGCAACACCATATTTTTGGTGAGCACGTTTCAGCTGCCCTGCATTTACCGTCGCCAACTGCTTCTATTTCTCCCTCTTGGCTGCTAAGTAGCGTCGATGAAAAATGCCATCATCAGGCTCAAATCGGCGGTAGCTTGCACATTAACTGCCCTTATCCTGAGCCTTTGTATGGTGAGATGGAAGATGCATCCGCTTACCTTTCTCCAGTATCAACATGGTTGGAAAGTGATGCGCGTTACTTAACGTTCACGCAGACTCTACCGAATCTTGAACCTGCGCTTTTAGCGTGGTCAGCATTAAAGCACCAAAAAGGCGTGTTGATTGTTGGTCGAACAGATAGAAAAACGCGCGTTGCTGTGGGGGCGTTAGCGGAGAAGCTAGGCTGGCCATTACTCTGTGACCCTCAAGCGGGGCAAGGGTCCGACTACGCGGGCTTTGATGTATGGCTGCAAAACCCAGCTTGTGCCGAGGTATTAAGCCAGGCAGACGTTATTCTGCAGTTTGGAGCGCGTTTGGTATCCAAGCGTTTGGGGCAATTTCTTGGACAGTTCAGCGGCACCTATTGGTTGATAGATGAACATCCAGGCCGTTTAGACCCCAGCAACATACAATCATTACGTCTTAGTGCTCGCGGTGAGCAAGTTGCTCACACTCTGCTCTCGCACACGCAGGACTCTGACAGTGCGGATTGGGCGGTATCGCTTTATATTGCGAGAAGCACGTATTTTTCGATTATTCAAAAGCAATGCCGTGCACCTGCTGCCTTGACGGAAAAAACGCTGGCAACCGATTTTGTAAACTGGTTGGGGCCTGACTCCGATCTGTTTATCGGCAACAGCATGGCCATTCGTCTCTTGGATATGTGTTGTTCATTGCCTGATGTGGCTGTTTTTGCCAATCGTGGTGCGTCGGGAATTGATGGACTGATTGCAACAGCAAGTGGTGTGCAGCGCGCGCGCCGTCGCCGAATGGTGTGCCTCGTTGGCGATACTTCTGCTTTGTATGATTTAAACAGCTTGGCATTGCTAGCACGCAGCACGTTGCCGCTGGTGCTGATTGTTATTAATAACGATGGTGGCGGCATTTTCGACATGTTGCCTGTGCCAGATGCGAACAAAGACAACTACTACCGCATGCCGCACGGCTTTTCTTTTGAGCATGCCGCACAAATGTTTGCCCTGAACTACATTGCCCCGACTGATTTGTTGGAAGCAAGAGCCGCCTGTTTAGAGGCGCAAGAGCACTGTGGCACCACGCTAATGGAAATCCGTGTGCCAGCGGGTGAGTGCGGGAAGGATTTGAAGGCGTTGTTTGCAGAGATCACGCATGCCAGCCTGTTCTGACATGCTCGCCGCTACGCTGCAAAAACATGAGGACGCCAGCGCACCGACGCTGGTTTTTCTTCATGGATTGCTGGGCTCGCAAAAAGATTGGCAGCCTGTGGTTGATCAACTCTCTTGTCACTATTCGTGTTTAACCCTCGATCTTCCCGGCCATGGCGAGAGCACAGACGTTGACGGCGTTGACTTTGATACTACCTGCCAATTGATTCTCCAGAGTATAAATCTGCATATAAATGGACCGATTTGGTTGATTGGTTACAGCCTCGGGGCGCGTCTTGCGATGTACCTTTCGTCATTTCATGCGCGCTTGTTGCCGACCGCCGCATTCAAGGTGGAGGCCTTGGTGGTGGAAAGTGGTCATACGGGCTTGTCACCACAAGATCGGCCAGCGAGATGGCAACATGATGATAAATGGGCGAAAAGATTCGAGCAGGAACCCATGGGTGACGTGCTTCAAGTTTGGTACGAACAACCGGTATTTTCCTCACTAAATCATGAGCAAAAACAAAGTTTGGTTGCAGTTCGTGGTGGTAACCTCGGAAGCAAAGTAGCCAGCATGCTGCGTGCCACATCGTTATCAAAACAGCCGTTGCTTGGCGAGCCGCTGTGTGAAAGCGGTATTCCTGTTCACTTTATCTGTGGTGAAAGTGACAGCAAATTTTCTGCGTTGGCGTCGCATTCGGGATTTGATTTTCAAATTGTCCCAAACGCCGGACACAATATTCACGCTGAACAGCCCAAGCTGTTTAGCCAGTTGGTGAAACAACTGATAGAAGCAATTTAACTGACGATTTAATGGAATCACTATGGCCAGAACAACAGGTTTAACCGAACAAGAGCTCTATGCACCTGTAGAGTGGAATGATTGCTCAAGCGGTTACGAAGACATTATCTATCAAAAGTCTGTAGACGGTATTGCGCGTATCACCATTAACCGCCCTGAAGTGCGTAATGCATTCCGCCCTCAGACGGTCAAAGAGATGATCAACGCACTGGCTGACGCGCGTTACGATGAAAGCGTGGGTGTAATCGTGCTGACAGGACAAGGTGAACACGCATTCTGTTCTGGCGGCGACCAAAAGATTCGCGGCGACTACGGCGGCTACCGTGATGACGAAGGTACTCACCACTTGAACGTGTTGGACTTCCAACGCCAAATTCGTACTTGTCCGAAACCTGTTATCGCTTCGGTTGCGGGTTATGCCGTGGGTGGTGGTCATGTTCTTCATATGATGTGTGACCTGACAATTGCCGCTGACAATGCGCAGTTTGGCCAGACAGGCCCGAAAGTTGGCTCGTTTGATGGTGGTTGGGGCGCGTCGTACATGGCACGCATCGTGGGTCAGAAGAAAGCACGTGAGATTTGGTTCCTGTGTCGCTTCTATGATGCGCAAGAAGCGTTGGATATGGGCTTGGTTAACCATGTAGTGCCTTACGCCGAGCTTGAGCGCGAAACCGTTCGCTGGTGTCGTGAAGTGCTGCAACACAGCCCAATGGCACTTCGCTGTTTGAAAGCGGCGTTGAACGCGGACTGTGATGGTCAAGCTGGCTTGCAAGAACTGGCGGGTAACGCAACCATGCTGTTCTACATGACAGAAGAAGGTCAGGAAGGTCGTAACGCGTTTAACGAGCGTCGTCGTCCAGACTTCAACAAATTCCTTCGTAACCCTTAAAGACACCAGATATGAAACAGGCTGTTTTATATCGCTATTGTTTGCCGATGGACAGTGGTGTGATTTTACGTCACACCCGTTTGGTGAACAGAGAGGGATTTATCGTTGAGCTGCGTGACGGCGATAAGATTGGACGTGGTGAGATTGCGCCGCTGCCAGAGTTTAGTCGCGAGAACGCGGAGCAAGCGGGTGAGCAGGCAGAACACGCTCTCACTCTCTGGCTACGTGGCGATGCTATCGACGTAGATTCGCTGTATCCGTCCGTTGCGTTTGGTCTTTCAATGGCAATGGCTGAACTGGATGGCGAGGTGCCATCAGAGGGTAACTATCAGGCCGCGCCGCTTTGTAATGGCGACCCCGATGATTTGGTGCAAAAACTGGCAGACATGCCGGGGCAGAAAGTCGCCAAGATTAAAGTGGGCATGTACGAAGCCATTCGCGATGGCATGGTCGTGAACATGTTCCTTGAAGTTATCCCAGACTTGATGCTTCGATTGGATGCGAATCGTCAATGGACGGCCGCAAAAGCCGCGCAGTTTGCGAAGTATGTGCATCCCGCGTATCGCTCGCGTATCGCTTTTCTTGAAGAGCCTTGCCAATCACCTGTCGACAGTCTTGCCTTTGCGCAGGAATCGGGCATTGCATTGGCGTGGGATGAAACGGTGCGTGATGATGGCTTTTCGCTAGAGATGCAAGACGGCTTGAAGGCAATTGTCATCAAACCTACGCTGGTGGGATCGCTGGACAAGGTGAAAGCACTGACAGCGCAAGCGCATCAAATGGGATTAGAGGTGGTGATTAGCTCAAGTCTGGAATCAAGTTTCGGCTTGATGCAGTTGGCGCGAATTGCTCACTGGCTGACGCCAGATTCCATTCCAGGATTGGACACGGTGGACATGTTTGGTGTGCAACTTGAGAACGCGTGGCCGGGCTGCGAACTGTCAGTGATGCCGCTGACCGAATGCGATAAAGCTTGGGAAGCGTCGTGCTAAGTCCGCACAAACTAAATCCGTTCAAAGAATGGCCGTGGCTGCACTGGAATCTAAAGTGTTCGCAGCAAACGGCCATCCTAATCGACAATCATGCCAAAAGCTGGGCAGAGCTTTGTGCCGATATAGACGAGGCTCGCTCAAAACTCCCAACGCCTTTCCCGACATACCTTGCTGTCGAAAGTCAAAATACCTACCAGACGCTAGTAACAATGCTGGCGGCATGGCAAGCGGGTATTCAAACGCTGATGCTAAACCCTGCATTGGGCGAATTCTTGCGCGACGAGTTACTTGCGAATATTGGCATCGAAGCCTATTTATCTCCCGACAATTTGCCCGAGCAACAAGGTGACGTGCTGCCAAGTGCTGAGTTTGATACCTCACGCGTCGTGTCATTGACACTCACATCAGGGTCTACGGGATTACCCAAGGCAGTTGCCCACACTGTGAAAAACCACTTAGCCAGTGCGCAGGGGTTGTTCGAGCTGATGCCGTTTGAGCGGGAAGATTGCTGGTTGCTTTCCTTACCGCTGTTTCATGTATCTGGTCTTGCCATCGTATGGCGTTGGTTATCCAAAGGCGCGGTGCTGAAGATTGCCAATACTCAGGGAGATGCACTGTCTCAAGCACTGGAAGGGGCAACGCATGCGTCTTTAGTGCCGACGCAATTACAGCGGTTGCTCGACAGTGAACGTTCATCGACGTTGCATTCGGTGCTCTTGGGGGGCGCGGTGATCCCGCAGGGTCTGGTGGACAGGGCCGAACAAGCGGGCATTCAGTGCTGGTGTGGCTATGGTATGACAGAAATGGCATCAACCATTACAGCCAAGCGCGCTAATGGCGCATTTTCGGTGGGTAAGCCGATGCAGTATCGTGAGTTGATGCTTTCTGATTGCGCCGAGGTGCTGGTTCGCGGTGAAACACTTTCACCGGGTTATGTGAAGAACGGACAATTGGATCCTATTACCCATGACTGGTTTGCAACGAAAGACAAGGGTGATTGGGAAAATGGCGAACTGAAGATTCTGGGCCGTTTGGATAACATGTTTATTTGCGGTGGCGAGAATGTGCAGCCGGAAATGGTTGAACGTGTATTGGGAAAATACGACGGTATTCACCAGATCTTTATCTTGCCTGTGTCTGATGCAAAATGGGGGCAGGTGCCGGTTGCGATTGTTGATGGCGACGTTGATGCAAAGGCGCTCCTTGCTTGGGCAAAAGAGACCGTTTCTCCTCACCAATGCCCAACGCGTATTTTCTCCTTTCCCCACGACGTGTTAAATGGCGGAATCAAAGTGTCCCGCCGTGCCCTTCAACACTGGCTAGCAAACATCACCTCTTAGCTGTTTCACTTCCTTGAACAAACGCTCAGAGGTAGCGTCTCCCGGCAATATAGGCGAGCCTGCGGATATGACAATGCGCGACCAGAATCTGCATGGTAACTTCAACAATGCTCTGCCACCTTTTCGGCTGAAATAGCTTCCCCACAATCCCTGTAACGCCATTGGAATCACAGGTACTGGCGTTTGTTTAATGATTAAGTCGATGCCGCGCTTAAAGGGGATCATTTCGCCGTCTGAGGTCAGTTGCCCTTCAGGGAAAATGCACACGACTTCACCTGCTTCCAATTGGGATTTGACGTTTGTCAGCGCATGACGAATTGAGCCGCTGCTCAGCGTAATGGGGATGGCGCGACTGGCGCGGAAAAAGTAATTCAGCAGAGGCAGGTTAAAGTAATCCTCATCCATCACAAACCTTATAGGGCGAGGGCACGCGCCTGCGAGTAGCAGCGCATCAACGTAACTGACATGGTTACAGACCAATAATGCCCCGCCGCTTTCAGGAATGTTCTGCAAGTTCTTATGTTTAACGCGATAGAAGGTATGGCTTAGCATCCAAATCATAAAGCGGATGACAAACACGGGAACTTGTTTACCCACATACAGGGCAACCAACAGGTTTAGCAGTGCCAGAACAAAGAAAAAGACTGGAATGCTGATGCCCACCACGCTCAGCAGAACAATGGCGAGCACGGCACTGACCACCATAAACAACGCGTTGTAGATATTATTGGCTGCGATCACCTGTGAACGTTCACTGTCTTTCGCTCTCGCCTGCATGACGGCGTAGAGGGGGACGATAAAAATACCGCCAAAAACGCCGATAAAAAACAAATCAGCAAACACCCACCAAAGCGATGACTGACTAAGGAATGCTATAAAACTATCGGATACAGGGGCCGTGTCCGGCGTGGAGAAAAGTAGCCGTGCGCCGAAAATGGTTAACCCTAGTGCGCCAATGGGCACAATACCGGGTTCGATGCGGTGGCCGGACAATTTGTCGCAAAGAAGCGAGCCAGTCGCGATGCCAAAGGAAAAGAGGGTCAGCAAAAAAGAAACAGAGGCTTCATTGCCGCCAAGGTAGAGTTTGGCGTAGTTAGGAAACTGGGTGAGATAGCTTGCCCCTAAAAACCAAAACCAACTGATCCCCATGATGGCTTGAAGCACAACCTTGTCGTGATGTGCGATACCCAGTGTGGTTTTCATTTGTCGGATTGGCGAGAAGCGAATCGTCAGTGTAGGGTTTCCGGCAGTGGCTGGCGGAATTTTCCTTGCACTCAGGTAGCCAAGCACCGCAAAGAAAACAACAGCGAAAGCGGCAAGCTCTTTGGCATCTTGTTGGTTTGCAATGAGGCCTGCGACCATGGTGCCGATCAAAATGGCTAAGAATGTTCCCGTTTCCACTAAGGCATTGCCGGGGACGAGCTCTTTTGATGTGAGAATTTGTGGCAGTAGGGCGTATTTTACAGGCCCAAAGAATGCCGATTGCGTTCCCATCAAGAACAGCAGAAATAGCAGCACCATGTAGCTTTCATAGATAAATGCGATGGCAGCAAGGCTCATAATGGCAATTTCAATGAGTTTGACGGCGCGAATAAACTGCGACTTTTCGTATTTGTCGGCCAACTCTCCGGCGAACGCGGAGAAAAGGAAAAAAGGGAGAATGAAAAGCCCAGCGGCAAGGTTGATAAATAAGTTAGTGCTTACTCCAAGTGCGCCAGGTGCCGCGAAGGCGACGAGAATGAGCAATACGTTTTTATAAACGTTGTCGTTAAACGCGCCGAGTGCCTGAGTGACAAAATAAGGGAGAAAGCGACGCTGCGTCAAAAGGCCAGATTGTGTTGCCATGAGATCGTCCTATGAATTGCTCATCGTCTGTAAACTGCTGCGTGATGATAGGAGATAAAAATGACGATGTTGGGTTCCATCGTCATATTTGTATTAATACCCAAACAACCTGAAGATGCAGGATTCAGCGAGTTTGACGGGTGTTGTGATCGCGGCGTCCCTTTGCAGTTGTAGCCATCTCCTTCAAAAAGGGACAACAAAGAGCACGACGCCCGCCAACTCGCCCAAAGGGAGGGCTTCAATGCACCCACTTCTTCGTTAAATTCCTCGGAAATAGAATGACTATTCCACGCAAAATTTGCCTCGAATTGAGCGCATTGATGACCTCTGAATTCGAGCATCTTCAGGTTGTTTGGGTATACGTGCTACCCACCCAACTCGAAAGATACGCCGATATCAGGTTGTCGATAAGCTCGCCACCATTAACGGGCGCATCTGTGAACAGTTTGTCATCGACGCTGAGCAGGGTGATACCGTGAACCCCCGCCCAAAGTACGCGGCTTGCCTGAACCACCTCTTCATCGGATTTATTTGGCGAAAGCCTTCTAAGAAGGGCTTCCAGCAACCCTGTCATGCTATGGATACGATCGTTTTGCCAGTCTGGGAGTTTGTCCCCGTCCATGCTGTGCTCAAAAATCAGCTGCCAGCGGTAACGATTCTCCGCAGCAAAGTCGAGATAGAGATGAGCAAGGGCTGACAGTGAGGCTTTTGGATCTGAGGTGGTTGCCAGATTGCGCTCTGCTTGACTGCGCAATTCATCAAGGGCTCTCGCGACAATGTGCAATAGCAAGATGTTATAGCTGCCAAACACATTGACCAAGGTACTCGGGACATAGCCTATCATCGCTGCGATTTTTCGAAGACTGAGAGAGTGGTAGGGTTGAGTCTTGAGGTAATCCTCAACGCAAGTTAGCGTCAATTCTACCAATTCTTCGCGACTATGGTCGTTCCTGCGGGCCATTGAAAAGTACAACCTAGAATAGTGAACATTGTTCGATATTCTAGAAGTGGGTACATAAAAGGGCAAGCAATGCGGGTCTCATAACGAGCAACGCGCCTCTTCTCACCGTGAATATCGGAAAAAGAGGCGCAGCGGTAGGGACAATTAAGAGAAACGCTGGGCGTTCTTAATAGAAACCTGTTCATTCAGCGTCCAGAAGTCATAAATGACGCCGATGAAGAAAAAGCCGAAGGTGAACAGGTAAAGAATACCTGAGAGCCATTTACCCATGTACATCCGATGTACACCAAATACACCTAAAAAGGTGAGTAGAATCCAAGCGACAGAATAATCACATTGTCCACTGTGGAAGCGAAGATCTGCTTCTCTGTCCATGGATGGGATGAGGAAGAGGTCGATGAGCCAGCCAATACCTAGAAGTCCAAAGGTAAATAACCAAATGGTTCCCGTTACAGGCTTACCATAGTAGAAACGGTGGGCTCCGAGGAAACCAAAAATCCACAAGATATAGCCGATTACTTTACTGTGTGTATCATTCATGCGCAGACCCTAAAACAGATGAAACAGCTAGAGTGTAAAGCAAATCATTTGCTAAATTCGCCCCTAGAAGAAGATTTCCTTACGTTTTTTACTAAGTTGTCGCTAAAAAAAGAAAGAGGATAGGGCAAAACAAAATGATTCGTAACATTTTCCCGTCAAACATGGTTTGACATTCAAGTGCGTCAGTCTAGCATGATACTACCTTGTACTCAGTATTCGTCTTGAGCTAGAGTGCAGTAATGGAATGACTTTAAAAGGTTCAGAATGAAACGCTTTTTCTCTCTATTCGCGCTGATGTTTGTGATGGTCGTATCGGCTCCTCACGCAGAAGCGAAGAAATTTGGCGGTGGTAAGTCTTTTGGTAAGAGCTTTAAGACCGCACCTGCGCCGAAATCTCAACCTACAAATACAAACACGATTAACAAACAAAACGATCCTGCGTCTGCGGCAAAGTCTTCTTCTAAGAAGGGACTGATGGGCGGTCTGTTGGGTGGCTTGCTGGCTGGTGGCTTGATTGCAGCTATGTTCGGCGGCGCGTTTGACGGCTTCCAGATGATGGATTTCCTCATCATCGCGGTGATTGCTTTCGTTCTGTTTAAGATTTTTAAAAGCCTTATGGCAGCCAAAAATGGTGCGATAAGCCAGCATAACAAACAAGCGTATGCAGGTGGTCAGCAGCAACAGCCTGAGCAGAAAGGCTACTACCACGAGCAGCCACAGTTCCGTGAATCCGCGACTGCAACGTCTTCAGCGGGTGGTTTTGGTGCCGTAAACAATGATGTGCCGTTTAACTTCCCACCAAACTTTGACATGTCAGCGTTTGTAAACGGTGCACGTGAACACTACCGAATCCTTCAAGGTGCGTGGAACCATAACCAACTTGAAACGATCCAAGAGTACGTGACACCCGAGCTATACAATGATTTGGCGGAAGAGCGTCGTAAGTTGGACGGCGAGCAGCATACAGAAGTGATGTATGTGGATGCGGAGATTGTTCGTGCTGACTACGATGGTAAGCGTGCGCAACTGAGCCTTCAGTTCAGTGGTCGCTACTGTGACCGTCAAGAAGGTGTTGAAGAAGATATTACTGATATCTGGCACCTTGAGCGTGATATGACACGTCCAAACGCACCGTGGCTGATTGCGGGTATTCAAGCGTAATCGACGAGGCTAACTCAACATTCAAAAGCGGCTGATTATTATCAGCCGCTTTTTTTGTTCAATCACACTGAACATACCGTTTCTTTCTGTTGATTAGTTTCGTCTGCTGTTTACAGGTACAGTATTAAATGCCTTGCTAGGGAAGGCTATTAATGGAGATCTGCTGTGTCAACACTTCGCACACCCACTACATTTCTTATCGCTATGGCGTTTATCATGGCGATGACATTTTCTGTTTGGAATGTACTGCTGAATAATTTTGTCGTTGAGCGTGCGGCATTTACAGGACGCGAGATTGGTATTCTACAAAGCCTTCGGGAAGTGCCGGGCTTTCTTGCCTTTACCGCTATTTATTTGCTTCTGTTTATCAAAGAGCAACGCTTCGCGATCCTTTCTTTGTTCATTATGTGTTTTGGTGTTGCCATTACTGGTTGGTTTCCTACCGAGTACGGCCTTTATCTCACAACGATCTTAATGTCCGTTGGTTTTCACTACTTTGAAACGGTCAATCAATCACTGACGCTGCAATGGGTAGATAAAGACAAGAGCGCGCACTTTATGGGACAAGTGCTTGCTTGGAAAGGGGCTGCGAGCCTCGTGGCTTACGGGACCGTTTGGGTAATGATGGAGTTTCTCGATACCCGCTACAATGCCGTGTACATGTTATTCGGTTTGGTTGGGCTGGTGGCTGTCGTGGTTCTTTGGAGCAGCTTTCCCTCTTTTATTTCTCCTCATACTCAAGCCAAGACCCTGATCTTGCGTAAACGCTACTGGTTGTACTACGGGCTTACGTTTTTAAGCGGTGCCCGCAGGCAGATTTTCATTGTGTTCGCGGGTTTTATGATGGTGGAAAAGTTCGGCTATTCAGTAGGAGAAGTGAGCCTGCTGTTCATCATCAATTATTTCTTCAACATGCTGTTTGCCTCCCGAATTGGTGCATGGATTGGCCGCGTTGGAGAAAAACGGGCGTTAACGGTCGAATACATAGGTTTGGCAGCCGTGTTTACGGGCTACGCGTTTGTGGAGAATGCGACAATGGCGGGCGTATTGTATGTTGTCGATCACCTGTTTTTCGCGATGGCGATTGCCATTAAAACCTATTTCCAAAAAATTGCCGATCCCGAGGATATCGCCTCGACCGCTGGTGTAAGCTTCACCATCAATCATATCGCTGCTGTTGTCATACCCGCGGTGATGGGTTTGGTTTGGCTACACTCACCAAGTGCAGTCTTCCTTTTCGGGACTGCGCTTGCTCTGAGCTCGTTAACACTGGCGAGAATGGTCCCGCTTACGCCAGAGGCGGGCAATGAAGTAGAACGCTGGGGATCTAAGCCGACTGAGGATGTGGGCTAAATCAAATTTCCAGTCATAACTTGCTGTTTTTCTAGCACGTATTAACCTGTTCTTGATCTCGGCACAGATTACCGTACGCCTGAAGGGCTATATTCTTATCAAACAGAAAGAAACAGCGGAGGCAATATGCCATTTACTTCTGAATTGATTGATGAAATGAACGTGTTGGTAAAGTTTTCTTTGTCATCGGAATTGACGGGCATTAAGGTTCATAGCGATGCAGATCCACTACTTGTTGCTGCTACTGAACGCTTGTATGACAAAAAGCTTGTGACGGCGAAAGACGGCGGGTATTTGACTGCGATTGGTCGTGATGCCGTGGAGCATGCCAAGGAAGCATTGAGGATTCTGAAATCCACACATTGATTATTACGGACAAAGAAAAGGGAGCCTAAGGCTCCCTTTTTTGATGTTGTGTTTTTATTTTTGATTACCAGACATCTTTGTCGATATCGCGGTCGAGTTTAGGGAACTTCTTACGGTCGAATGTTGGTTCTTTACCCGCTTTAACTTGCGACTCGTAGTCTTTGAGTAGCGCAATAACGATACCTGACAGGGCGAGTACCGCGATAAGGTTGATGATGGCCATCATACCCATCGACAGGTCTGCAAATGCCCAAACTGTTGGTAGGTCAACAACCGCACCGATAACGACCATTGCCAGTACAGCGGCACGGTAGATGTTGATAGCGACTTTGCTCTTGAAGATGTATTCGATGTTCGACTCACCGTACGAGTAATTAGCAATCAGCGAGGTGAATGCGAACAACAAGATAGCAATGGCGATAAAGCCTGCACCCCAAGGGCCTACTTCCTGAACCAGTGCTGCCTGCGTCAGTGCAATACCGGTTAATTCGCTGTTTGGATCCAGCATACCTGACAGCAGGATAATCGCAGCTGTAGCAGTACAGATTACGATGGTGTCAATGAACACACCCAGCATCTGAACGTAACCTTGAGCCACTGGGTGGTTAGGGCTAGTTGTTGCAGTTGCTGCTGCGTTAGGCGCAGAACCCATACCTGCTTCATTCGAGAACAGACCGCGCTTGATACCTTGCATCATTGCCGCACCCAGTGCACCACCCGCCGCTTGTTCGAAGCCTAGCGCGCTGCCAATAATGGTCGCGAAGACATCTGGTAACAAAGTGATGTTGATAGCGATAACGTAAAGCGCAACCAGCAAGTAACCAATCGCCATAAATGGCACGATTAGTTCTGCCGCACGCGCAACAGAACGCATGCCGCCAAAGATAATTGGAGCCGTTGCAAGAGCAAGGATGATACCTACCCAGGTGTTATCTGTGCCAAAGGCTGTGTTCATTGCTGCTGCAATAGAGTTTGATTGAACACCGTTGAAGGCCAGACCAAACGCGACGATCAAACAGATTGCAAACGCGATACCTAACCAACGTTGACCCAAGCCTTTTTCGATGTAGTAAGCCGGACCACCACGGAAGGTGTTGTCTTTGTGATTGATTTTGTACGCCTGTGCGAGCGTTGACTCTGCAAAGCTGGTGGACATACCAACAAGGGCGGTTACCCACATCCAGAATACGGCACCTGGGCCACCTAGATAGATTGCCACTGCCACACCGGCCATGTTACCGGTACCTACGCGTGCTGCTAGGCTGGTACTAAATGCTTGGAAAGAAGAGATACCACCATCGGCACCTTCACGGCTACCTTTGATGAGTTGAAACATGTGCCCAAACGAGCGGAATTGCAGGAAACCGGTACGAAAAGTGAAATACAGACCCGCGCCGATCAAAAGATAAACAAGTACGCTTCCCCACAATAAGCCATTCCCGGCATCGACAAAGGAAACAAATAGTTCTTTTAGTTCCGTCATAACAAACTCTACTGTCGTCAAAATAAAAGAAGCAGTTGAGCGAGTAAGGAGGCGACAAACGATCTGAAACTTCCTTATTCAGCTCTCTGCCTTGGGTGAAAACCACCCTGGCGACGCTTCCGTGCAGAGATCAATGGCCAGTATGCGTGCAAGGATTTCTCCTCGCTGTCTCCAATTCCATTTGAGTTTTCTCCTACGGCCAGTTTCTTAATTGGCGAAGAGCCAGACTAAGAAAAACGGCAGGATAATACTTCAAAAATGTGGAATGGGCATCTTATAATTTGTCTGATTGGCTATTTATTAGACGAATGAAATATAAAAAGCAATTCAAGGCAACAGAAAATGCCAGTCAAATTAACATGAACGAAATGATTTTAAAGAGGAAAACGATTGCGGCGCGCTTTTGTTAGCTTATTCTGACGAGGAGTCGGAATTTGGGCTATCTTCACGGATTTTTCGCTCGAGATCCTGTTTCACCATGTTCAAGGCACTCAGTGCAGTGCGTGGATCAATCTCATTGCTCTCCAGCAAATAGATTAAATCCACTGCGAGTTTTACATCCTCTGGGGCGTTTTCAAGTCCGTTGTTACTCATTGTCTATTTTCCAGGTTGTAGGGTAGTAAGTGTTGATCGCCGCGCGAATGAGTTCCGCATGTAACGGAACCAACTGGGCATGGTCGGAGCGGTAGCCTCCGCCGATCACGGCAGCAACAGGGATCTGATGGTCCAAACAGGCCTCAAAAACGGCAGTATCTCGTTTGGCAATGCCTTCGTGACAAACCGCCAGATAGCCCAACTCATCATCACGGTGGATGTCGACACCGGCATCATAGATCACCATGTCAGGTTGATGCTGTGCGAGTGCAAGGCGCAAGCACGGTAAAAAGGCATCTAAATAGTCGTCGGAACCTGTGTCTATCTGAAGCGGCAGATCGATATCTGAGTCTGGTTTACGAGAGGGAAAGTTTTTCTCGCAGTGGACCGACAGCGTAATGATGTCAGAACGGTTTGCCGTCAGACTGGCGGTGCCATCACCGTGGTGAACATCACAATCTACGATAAGCACTTTATCAATGCCTTCACTCTTTAAGGCATGGTTGGCTGCCAACACGAGATCATTAAACAAGCAAAACCCGCTACCAAAATCATAGTGAGCGTGATGGTAACCACCAGTAAGGTGAATTGCGACGCCTTGTTCTAGGGCGAGATCCACCGTTAATGTGGTGCCTCCGAGAGATGTCAGGCTTCGTGTAAGCAGTGCATCACTCCAAGGAAATCCGATACGCCGCATTTTGACTAACGGGATGGCTCCTGTAAGGAGTGCATCGACGTACTCTGGTGCATGGATCTCTTTGAGCTCAACGCTATTAAGCATTGAAGGGACATGCGTGGTTACAGGCCAAAGATTGTCAGTAATGTAGTCCTTCAACAACCGGTACTTTGAAAGGGGGTAGCGGTGGCCATCAGGAATTGGGAAATCTGAGTAAATCGGGTGATAAACGACAGGTAGCATCAGCCTTTCTTTTCCCTAAACGCGATGCGAGATTCAATGTTTTTCTTTGCTTCTCGGCAGCGAGAAAGGCGTTTTTCTGTGGTCAGCAAATGTTTTTGAGCAGCCTGCTGTTCAGCAAGTGTTTCACAGCGACCGAGTTTCGATTCCGCATCCCGAACCATATCAGATAAACGTCGTTCCCAATCCTGATGCTGTGCCAAATCTTGATAAAGCTGACTGATTGACGAACGTGTTTTGGGGACAAACGTTTTTTCCTTGGCGCGGACTGACACGGTTGCCACTTCTCGTTGAAGCGCACTCAATTGATTGATCAATTTGTCACAAAGGTGCGCAGCACGTAGATTGGAGAGCCTTCCGCTCTCCTTTTCACGCTCGAGCGTGTCTACTACGCCTTTTGCCTCAGCCACACATGGACTTAATAAGCGCGACAAGCAAGAGAAAAGACGCTCGTCAAACAAAGGCTTTGCGCCTTCGCCACGTCGTCTGTCAATGTCTGCTGCCTTGGTTGCCAGTGACTGCAACTCGGCCTTTAATTGGGTTAAATCCATGAGGTCTCGGAAATGGTGTTAAAACCACGCACTATAAGCGAGTTTGACCGCGAGTACGACTACGACGGTAACAAAGACGGGACGAATAAACTTCGCTCCAAACTTAATCGCCGAGTTTGCGCCTAAATATGCACCAAACATTAAGCATACACCCATGGTCAATCCTATGGCCCAGTTAACATGGCCAAGAACGATAAAGGTGACGAGTGAGGTAATGTTACTGGTGAAGTTCATGGCTTTGGCGAGGCCGGATGACAGCAGAATGTTCATTTTATACAGCGACATCGATGAGACGGTCCAAAATGCGCCAGTACCCGGTCCGATGACACCGTCATAGAAGCCGAGTGTTAGGCCCTGTCCCCATTGCTTTTTGTTTAGGTTTGGGTCGTCTTTCGGCAAAAAATGATTATCAGCTTTAGGTTGCGGATGCCAAATTGTGTAGACCGCCGTGGCGAGAATAACCAGAGGAAGGGCTTTTTCGAGCCAATCGGTGCTGATGTAATCAACCAGTAGTGTGCCGAAAATCGCACCAATTAAGGTGGCAATAAAGGCGTGTTTCCAAAACTCAGGAGAGAAAAGTTTTTTTCGGTAATACGTAATCGCAGCCGTTGAAGATGCAAACGTAGCGGATAGCTTATTCGTTCCCAATGCAACGTGAGGAGGAAGGCCAATAGAAAGCAATGCAGGGACGGTGAGCATGCCACCTCCACCCGCCACCGCGTCGATAAAACCAGCAGAAAAAGCCACCACAGCCAAAATGGCGATGGCGGTAGGGTCCAGTAGCTCAAGCATTAATATATTCTTATGTATATTCGATAATACGTTGAAACGGAGGTAAGGAATCCAGCAGGGCTTTTCCATAGCGTCGGCTTATGATGCGCCGGTCAAGCAGCACGACTCTTCCCGAATCATGTTCTTTTCGTAGTAATCTACCCGCTGATTGTACTAGCTTTTTACTGGCTTCCGGTACTGCAATTTGCAGAAATGGGTTGCCACCTTTGCTTTCTATGTATTCTGCGTGTGCCTCTTCGACCGGAGACGTAGGTACCGCGAACGGGATCTTGGTAATAATGAGGTTTGTAAGCTGATCGCCGGGTAAATCGAGACCCTCCGAGAAACTGCCTGTACCAAAAAGCACACTGACTTTTCCTTTGTCGCAACACTTACGATGAGCATCCAAAATCACGGAGCGTGAAGACTCGCCCTGCACGTGCAGTTCCCAACCATTCTTTTTCATTTGCGCGCGCATTTTGTCCGCGACTTGGTTCATTTGCCAGTACGAAGAAAATAACACCAAGCTAGATGTTTGACCTTCAAGGTACTCGAACAGTACGTCTGGCAAGATTTCGGTAAATTTCTCTTCTTGTGGCTCGCAGGGAATGGAAGGAACGACCAATCGCGCATTTTCTTGATAGTTAAACGGCGATGGCAAGGCAAGAAAACGTGTACCGTCATTCTCATCGAGACCCACTTGACGACAAAAGTAACTAAAGCTGTTTAAGGCACGCAAGGTCGCAGACAACAACGCGACGCCAGCAGCTTTTGACCAAAGAAGTTGATCAAGTCGCCAGCCGATTTCTAAGGGTGACACATGAACGATGAGGTCACTTTCTCTCTCAGGGCATTGCTCAATCCAGCGGGCAAGCGGTGCGCCTTTGTCTGAATTCGGTTGTGCCATCAGTGTCCAAACCTTTTCGAGATTTTCGAGACGCTGAAGAAAGAACGCGGATTCGGCCATGATAGGGTCTGCGAGACTACTTCGGATTTCCCCGTCTTTTACACGTTCGGCAATCAGATCGTGCAACTTACCTAAAGACTGCGTCGCTTTTTTGGCCGCTTTTTGCAGTTCTTTAGCTTCGGTCACAAGCGCATCAGGTAGTTCGCCATTTTCAAATCGATACGTGCCATCTTTGCTTAGCGGCAACTGACGCAGCATATCTCTGACAGAGCGTAACGAAGGAATGAGCACTTGAATGCCTGACTGCAGGCTGTCTAAAAACCGATTACTTCTTTTTATATCGCCAGCGTTGGCGATTTTAGATGCTGACTGGTTGAGCTTTTCTAACCACGCGGATGCACCGAGCAAGCTAGCTGCGGCGGAGGAAAAATCACGCGCGACGATAGGCAGGTGATGCGCTTCGTCAATCATATATAGCGATTGCTCTGGCTCGGGAAGAATGACTCCACCGCCTAGTTCGAGATCCGCCATCAATAAGCTGTGATTAGCGACAACAACATCGGCCTTATCAAGGTGCTCTCGCGCTTTTGCAAATGGGCACTGTCTGTGCGCGCTGAGTCCGGAATGACACGTGTGCTTATCTGACACAATCGTTTGCCAGATATGGTTAGGAATGGGTTTTGGCCAAGCGTCTCTATCGCCATCCCACTTTCCTCGAGACAGCGCACTGAGCATGGTATTGATAAGCTCAATCTCGGATTTTTTAGGTTTTTGCTCAAAAAGTGTCTGCTGACCGGCACCTTCAGCACCTGCGGCAGAGGCAAGTTTCTCGGCACAGCAATAGCGTTGACGCCCCTTCGCCAAAACAAAACTGAACTCTCTTGGCACCACACGCCGAAACAGGGGGAGATCTTTCTCAAATAGCTGTTCTTGAAGGGCGACAGTCGCAGTAGATACCACAACTTTCTTGTTGTTATTTAACGCAAATGGAATAGCCCCCATCAAGTAAGCCATTGATTTACCAATGCCAGTACCAGCCTCCGCGACAATAATTCGACGCTTGGGGTTGTATTCACCCGCAAGCGTTTTGGCAATTTCCGCTACCAAATAGTTTTGCGCCTTCCTTGGTATAAAATTCTGCAATTGCGCTTTCAAATTCTCGTAGCTGCAACGAATGTCTTTCTTTACTGATTGGCTAAGCATGTTTGGCACAAGGTAGTGTTGGGAACCGCAGTATATCACGCTTGCAGAATGTGAAAGAGTTCAAGTATTCGAGTATTTATTTTATTTTTTGAGATCGGGGTCACGAATATTGTTTGAACTAATATTAGCTATCACTATGAAATCCAAGGGGAATGCCATTCACTGCTTATGTTGAGTATTTGTAGTTTTTTATGCTGTAAATGTGTATTTATGTGGCCATGATTGGTTAAATGTTCTGGGGTGGTTTTGCGTGTAAGTTTGCAGAAATTTGACAATGGGATTTCGTAACTGTGACCCAACTCGAGTGAATGCTTCTATGTTGCTGTGGTGTAACGCATTTTTGTTTTTTTGATGTTGTTTTTTGTTGATTTGACAGATTTTAGATTTCTCTGCACTCTAAGTTTCGAAGTTAAAGCGTACTTGTTGTGACGTCGTTTAGGCTTTGTAACGGGTGCAATTATAAAAGGGATCCTGGAACAGGAATTCCAATCTAATAAAGAAAAGGCAGTGGATTAACATGAAAAAGACAGTTCTAGCTATGGCAGTTCCAGCTCTGCTGACTGCTGGTGCAGCACAAGCAAGCGTTAACCTTTACGACGCAGACGGCGTAGTAGTGGACCTTAGCGGTGCAGCTGAAATTCAATACTTCAAAGGCTACAAGAAAACTGAAGATGCAAACCTGCGCATTGATGATGCAGATCTGATTGTAACTACCTCTATTGCTGTTTCTGATAGCCTAGATGCTGTTGCAGGTATGGGCTTCAAATACGAAGATCAGTTCAACGGTACGCTAGCAAACGACAATGGCACAGTGAAGAATGATGAGCTGTGGGTTGGTTTTGCAAGCGATGACTTCGGTACCATCACTTTTGGTCGTCAACTTTTGATTTCTGATGATGCCGGTAACCAAAAAGATTATGAACTGGGTACTGAGCAAATCAGCTTTGTTCAAACTGAAGGTAGCCAAGTAATCAAGTGGGTTTACGACAACGGTACTTTCTATGCAGGTGCTAACGTAGACTTGGATCAAGACAAATCAGAAACCACAGACGGTCGCCAAATCGTTGGTGGTCGTATCGGTGCGCGTTTTGAAGGCTTTGATGGCCGCGTTTACCTGTACGATGCAGAAGATATTTCTGGTGATGACGTAAGCGGCTTCAACGCTGAGCTTGATTACGCGATTGATGCGTTTGACGTATCGGTAAGCTACGGTCAGCTTGAGTACAAGAAACACGCAAATACTTCTGACAAGCAAGACGTAGATGTGTTTGGTATCTCTGCAGGCTATCAAGCTGATGAGAAGACTTACATCGCAGTAGGTTATGACATCATCGATACTGATCCTTCTGCTGGCGGTAGCTACAGCAAAGAAGAATCTACTAGCTTGTACGCAAACATCACTTACAAACTGCACAGCAACGCAAAAGTGTATGCTGAAGTCGGTGTAAATGATGACGAAGTAAATGGCGCAGATGTAGATACTGATACCGGTTACGTACTGGGTATGGAAGTTAAATTCTAAGCAATCGCGAATTTAACGTAGTGAAGCCGCCTGATAGGGCGGCTTTTTGTTTCAGGGAGAGTAGAAGATGAGAATGCTAATTGCCGCCGGATTGTTAGCCATGCAAGGAACCGCGGTGGCCGCAGAGTTATCCGCTGACAATGGTCTGGAATTTTTGGTTATCAACGGAAAAAACGTAAAAAACCTAAGCAGCGAAGGTGACAAACGTCTTGAGCTTGAGCCTGGTAATTACCAACTGGTCGCGCGTTTTGATGATGAAGTAAAGCGCGGTTCGAAAACGAGCATGTTCACCTCTAAGCCGTTCGTGTTCGACATTACTGTTGCGAATGATGATATTGCATTAACAATCCCTAAGTTGAAATTCGAGAGCCAAGCTGCAGCATTTTTTAGAAATCCAGAGTGGGAAGTAGAAAACCTTTCTTCGGGTAATACGAATAAAATAGACGGTGTTCAACTAACCGGCAGTGGCTTTGGGTCTTATAACAACATGGAAAAAGCCGTTGCGAAATACAACCAAGAGAACGGCATTATCTTTGAAGGTGGCTCACCACAAGATCTTGAAGAAGTGGTTGTTGCCATTGATGAGAAAGGCAATGTTGATATCAAAGGCGACACACTTACCCAACTTAAGCTGTGGTATACCAAAGCTACGACGGAAGAAAAAAAGGCGTTTAAACGCTGGATGATCGACCAAGACTTTTAAGCGTTGGTTTGTTGCCATGTTGGAGGGTGTGTATGAGAAGTGCTGCTGCAGTGCTGCTGTGTTTAGGAATCGTTGGTTGTCAAAGCTCACTGGTTGATAAATTGCCCGTCTCCAATTATCAAGGTCATGTCCCCGACAAGCTTAACCAAGAACTCTTAACGTTCAATGATGTGCCCATTCAGTCGCTACGAGGCGAGACTATTCACTATATCTATGAAGAAGATAAAGCACTTCTAACCATAGTGAGGAAGCTTCGTAGTGCCAGATGGAATTGGGACATGAATAAATCGGATATATCCGATGACGTTCGGGTGTTTACTTGCGAACAACTTGGCCCAGCAATCGATATGGGACTGGGCGTGAGAACTTGGTATGCAGGCAGTGGTGGTTTTGTGACGGATGTCATTCAAGCGGGTGATTGTGATGGCCTCTATTGAGGCCTATCTATCGTGGACGTAGAGACTGTGTTCTCGGCAGCTGACGCAGCGAGGCTCTGCGGCATCAATCTCTAAATCAGCTTCTGCAATTTCTTCTTCGCAATCTGCACAGAGACCAAAAAGGCCTGTGTGGACGGCGCAGATTGCAGCATCAATTTTTTCCAAACGAAGCCCATCTTCATGGAGCTTTTCATTTTCGTGGCGGCAAAGCTTAATCAAATGCGCAGTTGGAACGTAGGAAGCGTCCAAACCCGTTAAACGAATTAGCGCATCTTCAAGCCTGCTACGAACCTCTTCTTTCTCATTTTCAAGGTTTTGGTGTAGCTGTGCTACCTTTTTAATATCAAGCATGGTGAATGCCTTTGTGCGCTTATCAAGTGGGACAGTGTAGTGTTTCTGGTTTGTTGCACACTGATTTATATCAAGACTAACGGGATAAACCCTGAGTTTTGTCCGTATTTAGGCTCAGGCTAAACGGGTATAGTGAGTCGCTGAATTGCCAACGTAGAAGAAGGAAGTTAACGATGGATACGAATTACAAAGACCCATTCAACGTGATGTATTTCATTGGTATGGTTGCGGTGATACTCATACCGACACTGCCGGCCACTTTGACTTGGATTGCAATGCTAAGCCGATAAATATGGACAACGGGAGGAAGGGTGCACCTATCATTTAAAAGAATCGTTTTGTTAAGTGTTGGCTGGATATGCGTTGCACTTGGCGTTATTGGTATCTTTCTCCCGCTGTTGCCGACGACGCCATTCATGTTGTTGGCGAGTGCCTGCTTCATGCGAGGTTCACCTCGAATTGCAAAATGGCTTCATGAACACCCCAAATTTGGCCCCGCGCTTAACAATTGGCATCAACACCGTGCGATTGACCGTCGGATAAAGCGGCGTGCAAATGTGTGTATCGTTGCGAGCTTCTGTTTATCGATTGCGATTGTTCCCGCAATTTGGCAGAAAGTGATGCTATTGACGATGGCAACCATACTTTTAATCTGGTTTAACCGTTTGCGTGAAATAGAAGCGGTTGCCCACGCCCCCGAAAATACATAACATGTGCTCTTTGGAGTCTCGGCGGTATTGTTTGCTCAGGCTCTATCTTTATTCCTGTAGTTTCATTGGAAGCCACGTAGGTGGTGAGACATTATGAGCCAAGACAAAATCGCATTTATCAAAGACAACATTAAGACCGTTCCTGATTATCCTAAACCAGGCATTATGTTCCGCGACATCACAAGCCTGATGGAAAATCCAGCGGCTTACAAAGCAACGATTGACTTGCTGGTTGAGAAATACCAAGGCCAAGGTTTCACAAAAGTTGTTGGCACTGAATCTCGTGGCTTTCTTTTTGGTGCGCCACTGGCACTGGAGTTGGGTGTAGGTTTCATTCCTGTGCGTAAACCGGGTAAATTGCCTCGTGAAGTGATCAGTGAAAGCTACTCGCTGGAATATGGCGAAGATACGCTTGAAATCCATACCGACGCAATTGTTGAAGGCGATAAAGTGTTGGTTGTCGACGACCTGCTAGCGACTGGCGGCACGATTGAAGCGACCACGAAACTTATCCGTCGTCTTGGCGGTGAAGTTGAACACGCTGCATTTATCATCAACCTGCCAGAAATTGGCGGTGAGGCGCGTCTGACTGCGCAGGGCATCAATGTATACTGCCTGTGTGAGTTCGACGGACACTAATTGTTCGTTTAGCCCAGAATCTCTAAAAGAGCGTGATCGTCAAGATCGCGCTCTTTTTGTCTGTGTGCTAGGATGGCGACAATAGAAGAATAGATTTTATAACGCATGAGTTATCAGGTATTAGCCAGAAAATGGCGCCCGCACCAGTTCAGTGATGTCGTCGGTCAATCGCACGTACTTACTGCACTGGCCAACGCGCTGGATCACAACAGACTCCATCATGCTTACTTGTTCAGTGGCACGCGAGGCGTGGGTAAAACGACCATCGCGCGTATATTTGCCAAAGGCCTGAACTGTGAGCAAGGTATTACGTCTACACCCTGTGGTGTTTGCGCGACGTGCCAAGAAATTGATCAAGGACGCTTTGTCGATTTGCTAGAGATCGATGCGGCTTCTCGAACAAAAGTCGAGGACACGCGAGACTTGCTGGATAATGTCCAGTACAAGCCTGCACGCGGTCGCTTTAAAGTCTATCTCATAGATGAAGTTCATATGCTGTCGCGGCACAGCTTCAATGCGTTGCTTAAAACGCTGGAAGAGCCGCCAGAATATGTGAAGTTTTTGCTCGCGACGACAGATCCGCAAAAACTGCCCGTCACGATTTTGTCTCGTTGTCTTCAGTTCCACCTGAAGCATCTCGATGTCACCCAAATTAAAGATCAGTTGCACCATGTTCTTGAACAGGAACACGTGGCTGCGGATTCACGCGCACTTTCATTGATTGCTCGTGCGGCGGAAGGCAGTATGCGTGATGCTCTGTCTTTGACTGACCAAGCGATTGCGCTGGGTAATGGTGCTGTTGTTGAACAGCAAGTGACTGAGATGCTTGGTACCTTGAGTACCGATCAGGCTCTACTCTTGCTTGAGGCATTGGCAGAAGGTCAGGCTGATCTTGTTATGCAGGTGCTTTCTCAGCTTGCAGAGGTTGGTGTTGAGTGGGATGGCCTTCTTAAGGAAATCGCGTCCCAATTGCATCGTATTGCAATGGCACAGGCGTTACCGGATGCACTTGACAACACGCAGCCAGATGCTGAACGCGTCAGTCATTTAGCTCAGACACTTTCGCCTCAAGATGTTCAGCTTTACTACCAAATTGCGCTTCAAGGTCGTCAGGACTTGCCATTTGCGCCAGATGGACGAGCAGGACTAGAAATGGTGCTGCTGCGTATTCTGGCATTCAAACCGGTTACGTCGGCGCACTATGAGCCATCTGTAATCAATGTACCGCTATCGGAGCCGCAAGCCAGTCAGCCGTCTCAGCATTCACAGGACAAGTTGGCATCACTGAAAGCGCAGGTAGCATCAGTACGCTCGAGCCACAATGCGCCGAGTAATGCTATACCTAACCAGCATGTGGCATCTAATCCACATACTGCGCCGAGCCAGATAGCCTCGCAAAATGTGCCAGCTGCCAAGCAACAGCAGTATGCGCCGCAGCAGCAAAGCACTGCACAAAGACAAGCTGTTCAGCCATCTCAGCCAATGCAAGAAGACCCTCAAATGTCTTCGCACATGGCGGCAATGGAACAAGAGGCGATGCGTGAATACGACCACGCACCTCATGATGAGCAGCAATATCAACCCGCTCCAGCGCAACAGGCTGCTCAACAGCCTACACAACCATCGCAGGGCTCGCCTTCGCAAGGAACGGCGTCTGGCAGTATTCTCGCTGCGCGTAATATGCTGAGAAGCCGCGCCAAGCAAGAGGGCCAACCGCCAAAAAAGGGTAGTCCGGTATCGGCTGGCAGCAAGCCGCTGTCAGTAATTGATCGTATTGCGGCAAAACATAAGCCTGCTGATCCGGCAACTTTTCAATCCTTGCCGACACAGGCTGCTACGGTGAAAGATGATGCGTATCGTTGGACACCTACTCAACATGTTGCTGAAGTTAAGACGGTAACCGTAACGCCAGAAAAAATTAAAAAGGCACTGGAGCACGAGCGAACGCCGGAAATGCGTGAAAAGCTTGAGCGTGAATCGATTGATAAAGATGAATGGTGCCGAATTGCCAATGCGTTAGATGCGCCTCGTTTGGTAAAACAGATGGCACTGAATGCATCGATGGAGAGTGATGGCTCTTCGATGACGCTAACGCTGCGATCCGCGCAGAAACACCTAAATACGGATCAAGCACAAGGCAAACTGCGAGACGCATTGAGCCACCAATTAGGACAAGCTATCACCTTGTCTGTTGTGCTTGGTGATGAAGGTGTAACGCCACTAGAATGGCGAGATAAGCTGTACACAGAAAAGTTGACGCAGGCCAGTCATAGCCTGAACGAAGATCCACATGTTCGCTTTATCTGTCAGCGTTTTGCCGCTGAAATAGATGAAGAGAGCATTAGACCGATATAAACCACGTGATGCTGTTTACGTCATAGCGTGAGCAGTTCCAGACTATAAAAGAGAGATTGATATGTTTGGTAAAGGCGGAATGGGCAACCTGATGAAGCAAGCGCAGCAGATGCAAGAGCGCATGCAGAAAATGCAGGAAGAGATTGCAAACATGGAAGTGACCGGTGAATCGGGTGCTGGCCTTGTGAAAGTTACCCTAACGGGCAGTCACAGCGTTCGCCGTGTTGATATCGACGAAAGCCTGATGGAAGACGAAAAAGACATGCTGGAAGATCTGATTGCGGCAGCTTTCAATGATGCAGCACGCCGTATTGAAGAAGCGCAGAAAGAAAAAATGGCTTCTGTGACTGGCGGTATGCAACTACCACCAGGCATGAAAATGCCATTCTAAGAATGCGTACCAGCCAACTGCTTGAACAATTAATGGAAGCGTTGCGTTGCCTGCCGGGCGTTGGCCCGAAAAGCGCGCAGCGTATGGCTTTTCATCTCCTTCAGCGTAACCGCCAAGGTGGTGTAAAGCTTTCTGAGTCATTGCTTGCGGCAATGACAGACATTGGTCATTGCGATAAATGTCGAACCTTTACTGAAGAAGAGGTTTGCGCCATTTGTGCCAACCCTCGTCGTCAGGAAAATGGCCAGATTTGTGTGGTAGAAAGCCCTGCAGATATCGCGGCGATTGAAGCGACAGGCCAATATTCTGGACGTTATTTTGTCTTGATGGGTCACTTATCACCACTAGATGGTATTGGCCCTTCAGACATTGGTTTGGATGTATTGGAAAAACGTTTGGCGTCAGAGTCGATTGCAGAACTGATTCTTGCGACCAATCCGACCGTGGAAGGCGAAGCGACGGCTCACTATATCAGTGAGCTTTGTGCCGAGCATGATGTTGTTGCCAGCCGAATTGCCCACGGTGTCCCGATGGGCGGCGAGCTAGAACTTGTCGATGGGACAACCTTGTCTCATTCCATCATAGGACGACATCGTCTCAGATAGAAAAGGCCGCTTAGCGGCCTTTTTTTTACCTGTTAGTTTTTACGTTTTCGGTTTATTGACGAGGTATTAATGCTCGCGTGGTGGCAGATTCGCCATCAGGCGTAATTGCGATGATCTCGACGCTTCTTGCTGGCTCACTGTCCACATAGACAAAGACCCGGCCATTGTCTGCAGTCATGAATTTGTCGTTAACACTGGCACCAGATACTGGCTGGCCATTTTGAGTCAATTTAACCCATGCGCCACCGTTTGCCGGAGTGACATCAAGGTCTAGGTTGTGGGAAGGCATCGCTACTGCAGCAGATGCACCAAAAACCATAGCTAGAGCGATAATTGTCGTTTTCATAATCGTATCTCCTTTTTGGTGTGCTTCTTGAGCAACAACTAAACAATATGAGGAGTGACCATGAATCACAACAGAGTAATTCGCTCAAAACGTTCTAAAAGATAGTGCAAGATTTCGTCAAATATCCGGTCAAACCCGGTAAGAATCTAAAAATTTCTTAAAATAGGCGGCACAGTGCTAATTTGTTGATTCTTAGTGAAAGGCGTAAGACTGAGTGTGATGGTGCTAGAGGGAAGAAAACGCCGACAGATGTCGGCGTAATAAGGGGGGCCACATGGGGTACTTAATACTTGCTATAAAGCACCATAGACCCGTGGTTTAGGCTTGTGAGTAACAATGAGCCATCGCCCAAAACGTCAATGCGTCTGACTTTCTCTGCGCCCATCCGATAAATAGAGCGAACAAACGTCAGGTCTTCTTTGGAGAACTCTGTGGTATCCCCAGTGGTAACATCTTTTAATTCGACCAAGTTCAGTTTCAAGTAACCACCGCTCACTTCCCACTCGCCAGATTCAGAGACGGACATCATTATCTGAACGTTCTCATTCTGATTCTTTAAGATGATTTGTGTATCTCTTGAGTAGGTGTTGTCGGGCAGAAAAACCATATTACTCTGTTGTTCAGACATAGTAAGCCCACTGGCATCACGGTACGCAGATTCTTGAAAGTAGTTATACGTTTTTGACTTCCATTCTCGTGATTTGAGTAAACTCGCGGTGCGAACATCTTCGCCTAAAAATACCCAGCTACTGCCAAGCAGCGAAAGGAATAGCAAGACAAAAGGTGCCCAGCGTTTAAATTGGTCACGTCGACGAATTTCTTGCGTTATCGACATAATGAATGGCTCTCCTCTTCACTGGTCAGAACAACATATGTCACGTTGTCATCTGCGTCATCAGCACTGTGTATGTAATTGAGCGAGATTTGATTGTCTTGGCCGCCTGTGACGATCACTTCTTCAAGAGGAGCTCCCTCGCTATAGTGGCTGATATACCTATCAACACATCTTTCAACCATCGGCTTCCATTTCACGATGCGTGCATTGGTGACGGGAATATACACGGGCACATCTTGAACCTTTAAAATTTCACGAAACGCTTCGGATTTCGGGGTTGAAGCGACAAAAAAGGCAACAGGAAGAAGAAGTGCTAATAGAAAAGCAACCCAAGAGCTTAGTGGCGTTTTAGGGTAGGTGGGTGGTGCTGTCGTGGTTTCCGGGATCGGGTCTGGTTGCGTGTATTCTGGCGGCGTTAAAGGCGCACTCATTACCTCTTCAATAGGATCAGGCGTGTCCACGATATCTTCGGATACCGTTTCTACGGGTTCTGGCAATGGATCTTCCTGAATAACGGGCTTGGGCGTTGGTATATCAACCGGTTGGTCGTTGTAGACTTCGACAGAGCAAACAACCTGATACCCACGTTTGGGTACGGTTTTGACGAACATCGGGTTCTTAGTCGACTCCTTTAACGCTTTCCTTAGCGTGGAAATTGATTGCGTCAGACTGGAGTCGTCAACTTCGAAGCCTTGTTTGCGCCAAACAAAGTCATGGATTCGGTTCCGCGTAACAATCGCATGAGGCTCTTCAATAAGAACCATCAAAACGCGGCATTCATTGCTCCCTAATCGGACTAAATCGTCATTCTCATGAAGATCGACCAGAGAGCTATCGCTGGGAGAGAAAACAAAACGCTCTCCCAGTAGGTATCGGTTCGATTTATTTAACATTCGTAATTCTAACCTGCACGAATTTTGGGCAATTTTAGAGGAAAAGGCCGATTTATAGGCGTAATTAAAGAGGATTATACTCGAATTGCGAAAAAGACCTCAACAAATGAAAAAATGCCTAAAGAACCTTGAAAAGTAAACATGCGACCCTATCTAAAAAGGAACAGTTAATAAAATCACATTTGGTTGGGGTTTAAATGAGCGATCAAGCAACTCTACAAAGTAAGGAAACACGTGGTTTCCAATCTGAAGTGAAGCAACTTCTTCACTTGATGATCCATTCTCTCTATTCGAACAAAGAGATTTTTCTGCGTGAATTGATTTCAAATGCATCGGATGCATCTGACAAATTGCGCTTTAAGGCACTTTCAGATGTCGCCCTGTATGAGAACGATGGTGACTTACGTGTTCGCCTGAGTGTGAATAAAGACGCGGGAACCTTGACCATTGAAGACAATGGCATCGGTATGACCCGTGACGAGGTGATTGATAACCTCGGCACCATTGCGAAATCTGGTACGGCTGACTTTTTCAAGCAGCTTTCAGAAGACCAAACGAAAGACAGCCAGCTTATCGGCCAGTTTGGCGTAGGCTTTTATTCTGCCTTTATTGTTGCGGATAAAGTAACGGTAGAAACCCGAGCAGCGGGTACTGACGCGTCAGACGCGGTTTGCTGGGAGTCGACGGGTGAAGGTGAATACACCCTCGAGAACATTGAAAAAGCATCTCGCGGTACGGTGATCACGTTACATCTTCGCGAAGAAGACAAAGAGTTTCTGGATGATTGGCGTCTGCGCGAAGTGATTGGAAAATACTCCGATCACATTGGTATCCCCGTTGAAATGTGGACCAAAGAGCGCGATGAAGAAGGAAACGAGACTGACCAAGGCAAATGGGAAAAGATAAATAAAGCTCAAGCCTTATGGACACGCTCTAAGTCTGATGTCTCAGATGACGAATACAAAGAATTTTATAAGCACCTTTCACACGATTTTGCCGATCCACTGCAGTGGAGCCATAACCGTGTCGAAGGGAAAAATGATTATACGAGCCTTCTCTACATTCCTTCCAAAGCACCTTGGGATTTGTTCAACCGTGAGCACAAGCACGGCCTGAAGCTTTATGTCCAACGTGTATTTATCATGGATGATGCGGCGCAGTTTATGCCGAGCTACCTACGTTTTGTTCGTGGCTTGATTGACTCCAACGATTTGCCGTTGAACGTGTCGCGTGAAATTCTGCAAGATAACAAAGTGACACAAGCACTGCGCAATGCATGTACCAAGCGCGTGCTCACTATGCTGGAGCGTATGTCGAACAATGACGCTGACAAGTACCTGAGCTTCTGGAAAGAGTTTGGCTTGGTGCTGAAAGAAGGCCCAGCTGAAGATTTTGCTAACCGTGAGAAAGTTGCAGGTCTGCTGCGTTTTGCCTCGACGAACATAGACAGCAGTGAGCAAACGGTGTCGCTGGGTGACTACGTGTCACGCATGAAAGAACAGCAGGACAAGATTTACTACCTGACGGCAGACAGCTATCAGGCAGCGAAGAACAGCCCGCACCTTGAGCAATTTAAAGCAAAAGGTATCGAAGTTATTCTGATGTATGACCGTATTGATGAATGGCTGATGAGTTATTTGCCAGAATTTGACGGTAAGCAGTTCCAAGCGATTACCAAAGCGGATCTCGACTTGAGTAAGTTTGAAGATGACGCTGAGAAAGAAAAGCGTGAGGAAACCGAAAAAGCGTTTGAGTCTGTGGTTGAGCGTGCGAAGAGCTATTTGGGCGATCGCGTTAAAGATGTGAGACCAACATTCAAACTGTCGGGTACACCTGCTGTTGTTGTGACCGACCAATTTGAAATGGGCACACAGATGGCTAAGCTGCTTGAAGCGGCTGGTCAGCAGGCACCTGAAGTGAAGTATATCTTCGAGCTGAACCCTGAACACACCTTGGTGAAGCAGATGTCTGATGAGGCTGACGAATTGGTGTTTGGACGTTGGGTTGAGATGCTACTTGGGCAAGCAATGTTGGCCGAACGTGGTGCAATGGACGATCCGTCTCAATTCCTGACAGCCGTAAATCAACTTCTGACTAAAGGCTAATTGCATCACAGCTTTGAATAGATAACCATTAACTATCAAGCCCAGCAGGATCGCTGGGCTTGATAGCGTTTACATAACCGTGTATTTTGCATTTTTTTGCGAACACTCCAAAGTAAAGAAAGGGGATAACTATGCGCATCATTCTTCTGGGCGCTCCAGGTGCAGGTAAAGGAACTCAAGCGCAGTTCATCATGGACAAATACGGGATTCCACAAATCTCTACAGGTGACATGCTGCGTGCAGCAATCAAAGCTGGCACTGAGATGGGCAAACAGGCGAAAGCAGTTATCGATGCTGGCCAGTTGGTGTCTGACGATATCATTCTTGGTCTGGTTAAAGAGCGCATTGCGCAAGAAGACTGTGCAAAAGGTTTCCTGCTGGATGGCTTCCCACGTACCATTCCTCAAGCTGACGGCCTGAAAGAAATCGGTGTTTCTGTTGACTACGTGTTGGAATTCGACGTTGCTGACAGTGTGATCGTTGAGCGTATGGCGGGTCGCCGTGCACACATCGCATCTGGCCGCACTTACCACGTTGTTTACAACCCGCCTAAAGTTGAAGGCAAAGACGACGTAACGGGTGAAGACTTGGTTGTTCGTGATGACGACAAAGAAGAAACCGTACGTGCGCGTCTGGGTGTATACCACGATCAAACAGCACCACTTATCGCTTACTACTCGAAAGAAGCGGAAGCGGGCAACACTCAGTACCTGAAATTTGACGGTACCAAGCTTGTTGACGAAGTTAGTGCAGAAATCGAAAAAGCACTGTCGTAAGACATTTGCTGTGATTTGCAAAAAGGGTAGCCGAAAGGTTGCCCTTTTTTGATCTTAACGAGGCTGAAAAGAGTACTGTCTCGGCGGGTATGTTATTCTTCTCTCGTAACTAACTGTTGAAGCAGGTTGAAATGGAAAATAATCAAAACAAAGTAGGGGTGTTGTTAGCAAACTTGGGAACGCCTGACGCACCGACCGCTAAAGCAGTGAAAGCCTTTTTAGGCGAATTTCTTCATGACAAACGCGTTGTTGATATGACGCGGTGGCTTTGGTGCCCGTTGCTGCATGGTGTCATTCTTCCCGTTAGGGCTCCTAAGGTTGCGAAGCTCTATGCCAGTGTATGGATGGATGAAGGTTCACCATTGATGGTGTACTCAAAACGTCAAAAAGCGGCCCTTGAAGCAGCACTGAATATGCCCGTTGAGTTGGGTATGACATATGGCTCCCCAAGCCTTGTCTCTGGTATTGACGCATTGACGGCGCGCGGGTGCGAAAAGATTTTCGTTTTTCCGCTTTATCCTCAGTATTCAAGAACGACCACTGCGGCGATTTTCGATAAAATTGCGAAATCTTTAAAGCAGCATCCAGCCTTACCCGAGCTTCGCTTTATTAATCACTATTTCAGTGAAGATACTTACATTGAAGCGTTGGCGCAGTCTGTTGAATCGCAATGGGAAGCCAATGGTAAACCGGACATGTTAGTGTGCTCTTACCACGGTATTCCAAAACGTTTCGCGGACAATGGCGATCCGTATGCGCAGCATTGTAAGCAGACAACCAACAAGCTCGCGGCGCGATTGAATAGCGATGTGCCTGTGAAGATGACGTATCAATCAAGGTTTGGGCGTGAAGAGTGGCTTCAGCCGTATACCGATAAAACACTGGAAACCCTGCCTTCTGAAGGTATCGAACGTATTGATATCATCACGCCTGCGTTCTCTGTTGATTGTCTTGAGACCTTGGAAGAGATTGCTGAGCAAAACCGTGACATATTTATGGAGGCGGGAGGTAAAGCCTACAATTACATTCCATGCCTTAACGATTCTCCTGCCCACATTGAGATGATGTGTCATCTTGTAGAAAGACATACCAAAGACTGGTAAGTCTTAAGCGAGAAAATAGCGGCTTTCTATACTGAAAATACCCAAGTGAAATGGTTGTCACTTGGGTATATTTGTAATGGGTATCTTTATCCTACAAATTTGTGTGATAGAATTCGCATTTTTACGCCACTACAACGACGCATAGAATCATGAAATTCCCAGGCCAACGCAAGTCTAAGCATTATTTCCCTGTGCACGCGCGCGATCCATTACTTGTTCAGGCAAGTGAGCAACGTAGGCTTAAAAGCCCTTGTGTTATCGGTATCGACCAAACGTTGGTAGATATCGAAGCGAAAGTCAGTGATGACTTCGTGAAGAAATACGAGTTGAGTAAAGGCCACTCTTTAGTGATTGATGACAAGCGCGCAGAAGCTTTGTATCAAGAACTAAAAGAAAACAACATGATCAGCCACGAGTTTGCGGGTGGCACGATTGGCAATACCCTTCATAACTACTCCACACTGGCAGATGACAAATCCATCCTGTTGGGTGTGATGAGCCGTGATATCACTATTGGTAGTTACGCTTACCGCTATTTGTGTAACACGTCTAGCCGTATGGATATGAACTATCTTCAAGCGGTTCAGGGACCAATTGGTCGTTGTTACGCGCTGATCAGTGAAGATGGCGAGCGTACCTTTGCAATCAGTGAAGGCCTAATGAACCAACTTCACCCAGATTCCATTCCTGAGCATGTATTCAAGAATGCATCGGCGTTGGTTTTGACCGCGTACCTTGTTCGTTGTAAAGAAGGCGACCCAATGCCTGAAGCGACGATGAAAGCGATAGAGTACGCGAAGAAATACGATGTGCCTGTCGTGATGACGCTGGGTACTAAGTATGTGATTCAGCAGAATCCTCAGTGGTGGCGCGACTTCCTATCTGAACACGTGACTGTTGTTGCGATGAACGAAGAGGAAGGTGAAGCACTGACCGGTGAAGCAGATCCGCTAAGCGCAGCCGACAAGGCTCTGGAGTGGGTAGACATGGTGCTATGCACTGCCGGTCCAGTCGGTCTGTACATGGCAGGCTATACCGAAAATGACGCGAAGCGTGAAACCTCGCTGCCGTTGTTATCTGGTGCTGTTGCGGAGTTTAACCGTTACGAATTTAGCCGCCCGATGGTGAAGAAATACTGTGAAGACCCGATTAAGGTGTATTCACACATCGCACCTTACATGGGTGGTCCAGAGCGCATTAAGAATACTAACGGTGCGGGTGATGGCGCGCTGTCAGCTGTGCTGCACGATATGTCAGCAAACCGCTATCACCGTGAAAATGTGCCGAATTCAAGTAAGCACTCCTATCCGTTCCTGACATATAGCTCGTTCTCTCAGGTTTGTAAGTACGCAAACCGTGTAAGCTACGAAGTGCTTGCACAGCACTCTCCGCGCTTGTCACGAGCGCTTCCTGAGAAGGAAGATAGCTTGGAAGAGGCTTACTGGGAACGCTAATTTCGTCATCCTTGGTTCTGATTCTGCGTTAGCTGCATGAACTCGCACTCGTCACTTAGTAAACTAAGCGCCCAGTGACTCGCTCAATTGCTACCTAGCCTCAGAGCCAATGATTTGAGATTCAAATCAACGACGTTGAGTTTTGTTCTTGGAAAGAAAAAATCCGCCACGAGGGCGGATTTTTTTTATCTATTTTCAATGCAATTGCCGGTGCAGTCTTAGTTACCTCGCTTATGTGAGCTTCTGTACCCAAGCGTCGGTTGCGCGCACCAAGGTGCGAAACAGAGAATCAAAGGCCTCTTTGGGCTGGTGGACAGGATCATCAATATCTCCTTGTCCTATCCATTGCCCGAGCAACATTGTTTTGCTTCTTGAGCCTGGCGAAAGCTGGGCGACTTCCTCAATGTGGTCATGCGACATGACTAATATCAGGTCAAACTGGGCACACAGCTCGGGACTGAGTTGGCGCGCCGCATGACAAGATAGATCAAAGCCGTGTTCCGCACACACCTGCAGAGAGTAGTGATGGGCACTGGCGTTGGTTAACTTACTGGCAGATACCATGGTTCCCGCTGATTCTACCGTATGATTAGGGAGTATCTCCTTTAGTAATACTTCAGCTACGGGAGATCGGCAGATATTGGCGGTGCAAACGACGAGAATTCGGTCAAACATGCGCGACCTCTTTTGTATCGTTCTGAGCCGAAGGAGAGACGAGCTCTCCCATTGCTGGCAATACAGCACTCGCGTTCGCAAGGAATAGAATCAATATAAAGGTGAGGGCATTCGCCATCGGCTGAAGGTTAAAGTCGACGCTGATGTGAATGAGCATCCCTATGATGGACATGATGCAACCTAGCGCGATGCCTTTCATTGTTTTGCTATGTCGAGTCCTGATGGTAGAAAAAGCCCGCCAAAATGCATAGAGGACAACAAAACCCAACAGCAGTGTCGCAGGAATTCCCGCTTCTACGAGAAACTGCACGTAGTCATTGTGTGCATGGTCATAGAACCCTATGTCTGCTTTAGAATACATCGGAAAGATCGTGTAAAAACTCGCCATGCCTGTCCCGGTAAACGGGAAATCGCGAATGATATCGAGTGACCAAATCACCACTTGGTCTCGAGATTCCGCGCCGAGTGATGTTTCGACGAGGCGTTGCTTCACTTTGTCCAGGCCAAATAATGCGCCGACTACGATAGTATCTATCGCAATCACACTACCAACCAATGCCGTCAACGCTCGGGGTTTGTTCTTATAAAAAATCAGCGCGATGATCCCGCCGATGGCCGTTGCTGCAAAAAAGGCGGTATTTCCCATGCGAGATCGCGTCATGACAAGCGCGATAACCATGATAATAAGACATAAGCGGATGTACATTTTCCGGCTCAGAATGCCTTCTAACAGCCTTTTGATGAACACAAAACGTGAGTCTGAAGGGCTTGTGTGAAGCTGTGCAACAATCAGACCCAGCCCCATACACAACGTCATCATAAGATAATTGGCGAGATGGTTTTTATAGACAAATGAACCCGTGGCGATTCCTTTTTCAGTGAAGCCAAATACCGGGCTTTCTGTCATATCAAGCAATACAACCATTGCCGCGTAAAACGCCTGAAACGTACCACTTATGACGATTGCTAGGACGACTTGTTTAAGCCGTTGACTCGAATTCACCAAGAAAATAGCGTTAAGCACGAAAAGCGTATAGGCCACACCTTTAAACAGTGAGGTGAGTGTCATTCGAGAATCAAGGGAGATAAACCCCGTTGGTGCGCCAACAAGTTGATAGATATCCGCGCTTTTTTGTGAAAAGAACGAGAGCATGTCCCAAGGAAGGGGAAGTGCTTGAAATAACACCCATACCTGAAAGAAGGCTAGGCCAAACAGCAGGCATTTATAACGCTTGATGGGCTCAGAAGGTAAGTTACCGCGATAGGCGAGGATGAGTAGGATCGATTGAAGGGCTATCCAAATTTCTGCGATTGCCCAGGCCCAATCTCGGTTGCTGCCTAATGGAATGGGGAGCCAGATAATCAGTAAAAGAAGGGAATAAAAAGAAAATCGCTCTAAGGAAGCCATACAAAATCTCTTGATGAGAGTACAACAAAAAGCCCAACGAACGCTGGGCTTCTAAAGGCTAATGGTGTGACGACATCTCTTAATTAGGCGAGATAACATCCGTGCCACCACCACCTTGGCCGCCAACTGCAGGAGCTGCTGGTGGAGCAGGCCCTACTGCGGCAGTTTGAATACCCGCGGCGGTTGCCTCTGCGATTTGCGTCGGATCGACCCCAGCCAACAGGGCTGCTGTTGTAATGTTCTCACTCGCAACACCAGCATCACGAGCAATCTGCGCGATTTCCAGTGCACTATCTGGGGCTGCTGTCATAGCGGCTTGAACAGCGAGTTGAGGGTCAACTCCGTCCATGCCAAGTAGCAACGCCAAAATATCGACAGCATGCTCGGCATTTTCGATCAAAACGCTTTGATACGTTTCTTCCGTTGGCGCATCGCCAAGCTGAAGCAATATCGCATCACGCTGTTCATCGCTTTCGAACGCAAACGTAAATGAAGAAAACGCTAAGGTAGTCGCGCCTAAAAGAGTAGCGGCAAATTTCATAATTCTTCCTTGAAAGTGGTTTCAACACTTTGATTAAAGAAACTATATCAGATTTGAGATGATATAAAATGTCAACGAAAGACACGGGATGGTCGATCAGTGAGTCGCTTTGTTTTTTGACCACGCTATCGCAATAACACTGCAAAAATATGTACCAAACAACACGCCAACAACGTTGACCGCCATATCTAACCAAGAGAATTGTCTTGAAGGAATGAGCGACTGTAATGACTCATCTAACACGACCAACACCAAAACGAAGAGAGTCGCGGGTGGTAACCCAAAGCAGATTTTTCTTTGTGTAGTTAGCCGACAAAGCATGCCGAGGATAAAAGAGCCACAAAGGTGGAGATAAATGTCGCCACCCATCAGGACTTCCGTTGCCCGAATTTGTTCGGCCAAAATCCCAGCAGACTTAAGAACAGATGCGCAGCCCAAAAGGGTGACAAAAACGACCAGTGCAAATAAAGGGCCTTTAGAAACATTAGACACAAGCCTGCACCTTTACTTTATTAAACGCCAAAAGATTACAGATGCGCTGTTTACCGCCTGAATAGGTGATCATGGTGTTTAGTGCGTTGCGATGTCGCCAACTGCTGGCTAGAGAAACGAGGTGCTGAGAGGCATAAACTCTATTCTCCACCTGCATGGATTCCCAGTTAGAAAAAGCACTGTCAACCAACATAAGACGGCTTGATAGTGAATAGGGCCCAAAGAGAGACGCGAGAGAGCGAAACGCTTCCGCATCCTTAGGTGATTCAGCAAGCTTTGCCAATTCAACATAGGTATTTGCCCAAGTAGGGCGCAAATAAGAACTGGTCAACAGCAGAGAACTTGAGTAGTCATTCGTTCGAGCATCATGACCAAGATACGAAAGCCACTGGTTGAACATAGACGCACTATTGAGTTGGTGTGCTGTGACAACAACGGTGGCTAACTCTGATGCTCCGAGATGTTGATCGTTTTGGCGAATATCCAAATTAGCGTGTTCAGAAAAATGTGTAATTCTAGATACCATCGCTTTGGATGTGAGGGCATTTTGTAACGTGAGTTGGCTGAAGATGAGCAAGAGTAATGAGAATAAGAGTAATACTGCAGAAACATAACTGACTTTCATAGATTGCTTCGTACCCAAAGAGATAACAAAATTACAATTCCAGTACTTCTATAAATAAAAGGGACTTGGTGCTTAATTGCCCCAAGTCCCGAGAACCTACGTTATTTTAAGGTGCTAGAACGATAGGTGTTGTTGAGAAGCCAGCTAGGCATTTCGTACTGTGGAATTTTACCATCTTGTGTAATGTTGGTTTGATGGTAAGAGTGCTGGTTCCAAATGCGAGTAGCGTTTTTCCAATCACCGTCTTCCGATTCAAAGGCTCGCACGCCGGAATGTGTGTTGTATCTTGGGTCGAAATTGTTTGAAACAACAATGAGCTCTGCATTGTTGTCGCCCTCAAGATCGACGACAATTGGGTATTCATAAAGCGTCGCACTGGAGTTCTCGATAACCAAGCGCTCCTGACCAGTTTTACCATCTAAAACCGCTATCTGGAATTGGTCCTGAACGATCACCTCATCTCGACCGTCTGCGTCAAAGTCGTAAGCTGATACTCCAACTTTATAGCTGGAAACATCATCGATGGTGTAAGACCAAACGAGATTCCCGTTTGTGTCATACATGGAAACCTTATCCATGGAAGCTGAAACGATGCCTAATTCATTGTTACCAAGGAAGCTCGAGATAGCTTGAACGCCGCCTCCCTGCTTGGACTGATCTTCCACTTGCCATTTCAACTGTCCGTCGTGTTCATAGACGGCCAACAGTTGATATGAGTTAGCATCTGCTCCAGGGATAGACGTAACAAACTCGGGCTCAGGATCTGAGTCTAGGTTTGCAACGGCGGAAAACCAAAAAAAGTCATGCTTTGAAGTGTCTGACCATACAATGTCGCCAAATTGATTGTAGAGAGATGCGTTAGCAAATACTTCCATGCTGCCATCGAGATCGACATCAACCGCAATTGGGTCTGGCCCCCATGTCGCGAATCGATAGAGATAACCGTTGTTATACGAATAGACGCCATCTGCGAGAAGTATTTCAGGGTTTGAATCCGAGTTGATATCGGCGATTGCGATGTTTCTGTATCCTGCGTATTTAATGGAATCTTGAATTGAACCAACATTGTCTACGACGTAAACGGAGCGGGCCTCTCTGTGGCCTACAATAATTTCCACAATGCCATCGTTATCCATATCTGCAATTGCAGGAGAATAGCGAGGATCTGCCCAAACCGGACCGTCGTTGTAAGTCCACAAATCAGAGCCATCTTTTCCACTAACTGCCCTTAGGACACCAGCACTCGAATACTTGCTGCCTTGAAAGCTCACAAAAACAACGTCTGCGACATCTCGGTTATCTATCACGCCGTCACCGTTGTCATCATTAAGTTGGCCGGTAACTGGCGTCATCATCACCTGATCGTACTCAGGCATGAATGTGCTACTCTCCCAGTGCCATTTTAAATCAGCCTCAAGCGGGGAAGTCAGAATTTGTCCGTCGAAAGGTTGATAGCCCAAAAACATTGAGCCTTCAAAACTGTCGGCGATGATGCCGACGTTGGAGGTGCCTGATGGAGCGGAAACATCAGCATGAGGTGCGAGGACCAATCCTTCTATTGATACACCGGACAATTTCAGTGACGTCGCTTCAAAAAGATTAAATATTGTTTTGGAGCGGTGTGGCACGAAGTCTTGTAGGCTTTTATTGCTTAGTGGGCTAAATCCAGATTTATCGCCACTAATATTCACTATCACCGTCGCATTCTCAGGTATACAGCTAAGAGCGATCGTATGTGATTTTTCGAGTTTATAACCATCGAGATTAAAAACTTGCATGTCGCTGGTGCAATCACCTTTCAGATAAAGGCCGCCCCAAAGTGCTTCGACTGTTCCAACATTCTCCAATTTACTAAGTGTGGTGGAGTAATTGATTATATCTTCTTCTAGATTATCAAAATCAATAGGTAGGTCTGCGGATCCTGTGATAGTGCTAGTTTCAGCCATACCGAGGAAAACGGTATGATTAACGTCCTCAATGTCACCATTGACTATAACGTTACCTCTATAGACACGACCGCTTTTGTAAGTAAGGTCACCACCTACAGTCAAAGAATATTCGCTATTTGGGAAGTCTGAAAAATCGTTAAATATACTGTAGCCGTTTAAATCAGCATCTTCGCCGATCGCCAGTGGGCCATTACTTCCAGAATGCGGCGATGTAAAATCACCGAATACTAACGCACTGTAACTGGTATTTAGTGCGAAGGTTTGAGTGCTAAAAAGCATAAACATGGTGCAAAATATATTTCGCATAATGTTACCTTTATTTAATCGTATGAATTTTCCCACCGATAATAGATATAACTTCGATGGAGAGGGGATTTGTTATTTGATTTTTCTTTTTTCTTTAAGGAGTAACCAAGCAAAAGTTGTATTTGTTACTAAATACCTTTTCCACATTCTGCGGGGTTCTTGTATAACGCGATAAAGCCATTCTAGTCCGTTCTTTTGCATCCAAATGGGGGCTCGATTGACTTTCCCAGCAACCACGTCAAAAGTACCTCCAACACCCATTACGAAGTCGACCCCTAACTGATCACGCCATTTGTTGATGAAATTCTCTTTTTTGGGAGACGTAATAGCGACGAATAACAGTTTTGCGCCAGACTCTCGTATTTTACGCACTACAGTTTCTTCATCGTCCCAAAAATAACCGTCGTTGTATCCAGCTATTGTGAGTTTGGGGTAAAGGTGTTGGACAGTTTCTGTCGTCTTTTTTACGGTTTCACTTGTTGCGCCAAGAAGAAAAACAGGGAAGTCTTTTTCTGCGCTCATTTTTAATAACTCATGAAAGAGATCTACACCCGCGACTCTCTCAGTGACGTCATGTCCCAGAAATCGCGCGCCAAAGACTACCCCCATACCATCGATATTAATTACATCACAAGCTTTTACCGAATCAGCCAGAGAGGGGTCTTTTCGCATGTTGACTATTTTGGCGACGTTAACAACCACGTGTTGAAGAAAGTTGCCTTCTGATAAATTTTTCTCAATATGTATAACAGTTTCTTCCATTGTCGCCACATCCATAGGCGAGCCAAGAAAATTAATCCTTTTCATGATATGTCCCATAATTTAAAAGAAACAAAAATGAGTAATAAACCCATGCTTGTGTCCAGCGAATATAGTTAGTGTTGTTTTTTATATGTCGGTACTTTTGATAAGAGAAAAGACCTGAACTCTGGCGATATAATTGTCGGACTGATGTTTCAACTATTTTTTTTGCGAGTTCAATGTCTTCATCCGTTTTACCTACTCGAAGCAATGTGAACACCGCTTGAGAAACACTATGCATGTCTAACGGATATCGGTTGTTGTTGTAGTATTTCGCCGTTCCGTCTTCTTCGAATAAATGTGTCTTGTAGTACGTTAATCCTTTGGATATTGCCGAGTCGAATATATCAACCCCCAATGATTCTTTAATCATTTGCAGTGCTTCGAGGTTGTAACCTGTATGAAAACCATCAACAAACTGATGATGATGTCGAGTTCCATAAACCCAAGAGCCATCGTCTCGCTGGGCTTTTACGGATTGGAGAGCGACATCTATAGCTAGCTGCTTGTAATCGTCGTTTCCAGTCAAGTTAGCAACCTTTGCAACCCAAGCGGCTCCCCATAGGCTCGCATTGTGTACGAACGCTTTTTCACCAGGGATGTAGGAAAAGTACTTTTGACCCTCTTTGTCGTTATAGAGAATATTCACGATAAAAGCGGCAGCATCTAACGCAGGTTCTGAGTATTTACGGTTGTGCGTAACCTCGGACAAGGCAAATAGAGCTTGTGACACGTAGATAGTGGTGATGACATTTGGCTTTCCTTTGGGTACATAAAAAGCCCGAGCATTCCAGTCAAAATGGTACCCCCAACAAGCATTCCCCCACTCCTCCTTACTGCACTGTTGATGGAGCAACCAATCACCAAGCTGAATCGCCTGCTGTAGATAAGCGTCGTCCTTGTTGTATCTGTATTGTTCTATCAACCCTAAAATAAAAAGTGCAATGCCTTTGGGATTACGCTTTTTGGGAACGCCTAACATCGGCCGAAAATTAATGAGGGAGCGTTTGTTGAATTGAATCCAACATAAGCCAAAAAGTCCTTTTTTAAGTCGAGGAAACACACTAAAAAAAGTGCTATTTAGGCCATCAAAAGGGTCATAGCCTGCAAAACTATCTTGCTTTGCGGTTTTTAATGTATTCTCTGAAATAGCTTTAATGCTTTCGTAAAAGCGCATTATTCACCTGTTAAATCTGAATAGATAAGGTCAAGTTTTGGGAAAACGGCTTGCTGACTGAAATGGTTCGTAAACTTTCGTTTTGCTTGAGAGGAAAGCCGATCATTCATCTCTCTATCAATGATCAATGCGGTAATATGTTCGGCGAGTTTTTCTACATCACCGGCTTCGATTAACAACCCATCCACGCCTGACTCAATAGCATCTGGAATCCCCCCCACAGTAGAAGCGACGACAGGCACGTTTGCCGACATTGCTTCGAGTATGCCCATGGGAAAGCCCTCGTTATAACTAGGTAGGCAATAGACATCAGACTTACTTAGCCAGGCTATTTTGTCAGAGCCTGATACCCAGCCTAAGAAGTCGATGTTGTCAAGAATTCCGAGATTTTCGGCTTGCTGTTTGAAGGTATCTATATCTCCGTCGCCCCCTAATGCGAGGCGTGCATTTGGCAATTGTCTAACGACGATCGAGAAAGCATCAATCAAATCTCTAACACCTTTACGCTCCCCAAGCCTTCCTAGAAACAAAATTCGTCCTTGCTCGGTTTGAGAGCGATCTAGGTCTAGTGTTTCTACAGCGTTATATACGATGTGGGCTTTTGATGGGTCCTTGAGAATTGTTGTTACCCAAGAGTGCCATTGAGAAGACAAGACAATAACTGCATCTGCATAGTTAAACGTCTGCCGAATGTGCAATTGGGTTTTGTTCGAGCACTCGTTATAATAAAAGTGTTGAAACTCAGCACCATGCAAGTGAAGTACTACTTTTACTCGAAATGCTCTCACTAAGCGAACAATAAAAGATTTCCGGTAATAACTGCCTCGGGATGCCATATGGATATGTACCAGCCCAACTTCGCGTGATGCTATAAAGTAAATCAGTTTTAATATGGCAGATATAAATAGAAGAATTTTTTTTAAGCCGAAAAGAGAACCATCATTGGTATGTGTAGCAATATGTTTGACGTTCCATTTCTGGAAATGACCATTATCTAATGAATTAATTACTGTCGATATCCCACCCATCTCACTTAGACCAGTTGATAGGGTGATGTTTATTTTCTTTCTCATATTGTAATAGCGTCGCAGTGAGGAGTGGAAACTAGGCTTTATAACATATGGAGTAAAAATATCATTTTGTATGAATATTTTTGCTGATTTTATTCTTGACGATTTTTGGTTGCTTAATACTAAACATAATTGTTAGGTTTCAAGTTTTTTTTGATTTCAGCTTGCAGTGGTTAGTGTGTTTTATGATTGAATGTTAAATATTAATAGAGATATCTGCAGAGCGTAATACGGAACGGAATTTTCCAGAGCGTGTTCTAGGGACCTTTTCCATGGCAATAAACTCTATCCTAATGGAGTCTCCAAGCCGTTCTTGAATTTTATTCGATAGTTCATGCTCAATAGCTTTAATGTTATCTAGTTCTTTAGGTACGAATCGAATAATTATTCGGTCTCGTTCTACTTGTTCTATTTGGCTTTCGACAATGGTTGTTACACCTTTAAATGCTACATCCATTCTGCCAACATAGGTCCCATTTGGAAGAATCAGGTAATCATCATCTCTTCCTAGTATTTTTTCCACGAAAGGCGAGTGATTACCGCATGAACACTTTGAGTGTGAATCGAATCCTTCTACGTAGTCGTTTGTGTCGTATCGTCTAAGTGGCATTGCCGAGTTATAAATATTAGTGCCGACGATATGTTGCCCATGTTCATTATGAAGCACTTCTACATGCGAGTAATCGGGACGAATATGATAGTTTCCCTGCTCACAAAGTTGCAATGCAGCGACACGCTCGGCCTGACCATAATGGTCGAGAACCTTACCAAAAACTCCGGCCACCGTTTGTTGATTTTCCTTTGAGAACAACTCACTGGAAGTCAATACACAGGCGAGATCCCAGTTGGGTTTCCAATCAAGTTTCTGAGCAAATTTAGCAAGGAGTGATATCGAACTCGGATATGCCATGATCACTTCTGGCTTAAAGTTTTCGAGTGCCTCAAGATATAAATGCGCGTTGGCCTGAGAAATATGATAAGAAGAAAGAAATAAACGCCTCGTGAACAACGTTTTAACCCAAAACGTTGGACCAGTATGATTGGCAGGGAAAAGGTGCTCACCTCTTAACACTGCAATCCGTGGAGAGATGCCTACGCCATTCTCATACATGTATGATTTAATAATGTATTCTTCAAGAAAAATAGATTGTAAGCTCCGATAAACTGTCATAGGTTTATTGGTTGTTCCGCTAGTATAACCCTTAACACTAAATTTAGTGTTAGGCTTATTACCAATTTTTAGAATTTGGTCTTTGTTTATTATTGGGAGGTTTCTGACATCGAAGAATACGTTCCCACAAAAAAATCTTGGGGCCAAATATTTATAAATAAGATTTATGACTACATTTTCTTTTAAAATCAGCCATAAGAAGTCTTTAAACATCATTATACTCCGATATCAAGCTTGTAGATAATTGCCGACCATTTTTTCAAAGCTAAATTTACTTTCAATAAGTTGGCGTGCATTTTGGGATACAAGAGATAATTGCTCTAAGTTACTGTGAATTTCTAAAATTCTTTCGGTAATACTAGAGACATCGCGATAAGTGTGAAAATAGCCCGTTTTGTTATCTTCAATCAATTCGGCATTTCCACCGATATTTGCGCCAAGTACTGGGGTGCCACATGCCATCGCCTCTAAAACTGCGTTAGAAAAAGTTTCGTGAGAGGGTATTAAAAAAAGATCTGCTTTGAGGAGGTAACTATTAACAGAGTTGGTGTCACCAATAAAATCGACGAGATGTTCGATGGCATTATCCTTACAGTATTTTTCGAGAGACGCGGCATGTTCAACAAAACTGTTATGTGCCCCCCCAACTATAAGTAACTTTATATCTACCCCTTGTTCATTTAACTTTGTAACCGACTGCAAAACATCGAAGTGTCGTTTTTCGGGTCTGAGTTTAGCAACCATGCAAAGGGTCATAGCCTTGGAGGTGTTTATTTGCTTAGGGTGATAAGTATATCGATTAATATCAACGCCATTATAAATTTCTAAAATTTTGCTTGTGGTCTGTGGATGCCTAGTGGCCAACGCCTTACTCAAAGATTTATTTCCTAAAACAATCTTATCAAAATGCTGTAAGTTTCTTTCTGCTAGGTGTTTCTTTATTTTTTGAGATAATCCATAAACAGTGCTTGTATTTAACATGGCAATTTTTCGTTGCTCAGATTTTGGTGCCATTAGAATTGGGTAATAATTCAGCCAAAATGTTTTGTCGTAGCTTGGGTTTTTTAGAAGGAAAGAGTTTATCTGTTTTCTACAGGTTAACCATTCTCTAAAACCACCTGTACCATCTATGGTTACAAATCGTACTTTTGGTGAAAGTTCTTTTTTAAGTTTTGTTACGTTAGATAAACAAAGAATATCCACTTCAGCAAGCGAGTTTTCAACCAGATAATTCGCTATATTTTTAATTTTAACTTCGGTTCCGCCAACTGAGAATGCAGAAATGACAAATAGTAACTTCACTCTATTTAACCTTCTTGTAGGGTAGGAAAGCAGCTAAACATGCAAGGATGAACAAGATATTATTTTGTTTTATATATGCACTTCCTGTAACAGAATAGATAATAAAAAATACTGAAAGAAAAAGGGGGAGCAGAAAATATTCACCTTGAGTTCGATAGTTTCTCAAGCTGTCTATAAGACACTTTAAAAGCAGCATGAAATAGAAAAATACGCCAAATATCCCCAACTCGATAAGAGTGTCTACAAATCCATTGTGGGCATGACCGAGTAAGATATACCTTGGGTCAATCAAGCCATTGGCGTAGCCGAACTCACCCCAAAAGCCTCCTCCAAAACCATAACCTAGTATAGGAGAGTCGATACTCAGTAATATATCTACCCACATATCCACCCTACCAGAACCAGACAGGTCCTTTCCCATTAAGTCAATGATGACAAATTCAATAGCAATAGGAACCAATGCCAGGCAATATATAGACAAGATTGCAATAATAATTTTGATGTGAGTTGTAATTCTGTGTGAGATTGCGAAATATAGCTTCAATAACACTATGAATGAAACAGCAAGAATAGGTGTGGACGACCCTGTCATTAGAAGAACAAAGAGTACAATAGCTAACATGGAATTTCGATAGTTTCTCAAAAGGACATTCTGTGCTACTAAGATTACGGCAAAAAGTCCCATCACGCGACCTAGTCGATTCTTAAATCCAAATGTGCCATGCCATAATCCAGCGTGTTCAGCTACATTGCTACCATCATCCACACCGATACTGGGTACAAGTATTGATACGAATATTGAAGCTATCGCGGCAAAGATGAGCGGAAGAATAAGAACTTTTAGTAACTCGTCCCAATCAAAAACTAATATTAGACATAAAGCGAAACAAAATGTACCAGTTAATGCAATACTTCTCATAATTGCTTGGCTAGGTTCGAAACTCCATAGTATTGATGCGATTGATAGTAAGCAAATTAATAGAGGGTATGGAGAGTGCACTATATATTTTACGGCTTCTTTTCTATATAAAAATATCAATACACCGGATACAAAGTAGAACTGTGCAGATATGATGGAGTAAGTGGCTGATGGATTCTCTGCGTCAAAAAAAAATAGAAAGAATCCACTAAAAAAAAGAACTCCAAGTCCCATGTAATAGGAGAGCATTCTAGAAAATTCCAAATCATTGACTCCTATTGTTATTTGCTAACGTCAAATATTTTTCCTGCAAACATTCCACTTGTTTTCTTACACAGTATTTATTCTTTACATACTTATATGCATAAGAACCTACTTGCAGTCTTAATGAACTATTGCTCACAAGTGTGGATAGGTTATTTGCGATAGATTTAGCGTCTTCGTTAGCAGAAAGAAATCCCAGCTCGTTGCTATTAACGATCTCTGAGATACCGCCCACCTGCGTTGCGACGACCGGGAGTTTGTGGCTCATCGCTTCAATAATCGCTCTTCCAAACCCCTCCGAGCGGGAGGTGTGACAGTAAATGTCGGACATGCTTAAGTAATCATGTACTTTGTCTGTAGCACCGACCCATATAATATTTTTATCTATACTCAGGCTTGTTGCCATTTGCATCAATTTAAGAGTAGAGCCATTGACGTTTTCTGTTCCAATTTGAACTAGGGTAATATTTTTGTGTTTTTTAAGTAGTATTGAAATTGACTTTAAAAGTATATCAATGCCTTTTATGTCAGCATGAAAAGCCACATTAGAAATTATGATGTTTTCTTTTGGTATATTTAAATCACTTCGGCTTATGCTTGCTTTTTTATCTGAAAGAGATAGATTGATACCATTGTAAAGGGTGCTTACATTCTTTACCCGTGAAATGGCTCTTAACTGTTCAGCAACCGCGTTGGACACAGCAAGTACTTCTGACGAAAGTCGACATCTTAATCTGGTTGAAAACTTTGAAAGGGTGCTTTTACCCGGCATAGAACGGAATGATTGAATCGCGGGAATACCGAGAAAGTATGAAATTGTTGCTCCATATTTCGCTGCCGGATTGAAATGGTAATGGACAATATCTGGACTTTCTTTCAAAAACAATGAAAACAATGAGAGCATAAAATATATAGGCTTTCCTCTTGCGGGAATAACCAATAACTTTACGTTGTTCATCTTTAGGTCTTCTAGGTATCTACGAGATGTCGGTAATTCTTCGTAAACGAGACTTAATGTATTTCCATTTCGTTTGCAATTTTTTGCCAACTCAATAAATTCAGTCTCAAGTCCTCCATATTTATTTGAACGCATGCCGGTTAGATGAATAATATTCATGCATTAATCTCCACATGCTTGTTCAGATGTAAACGATACGTACATATAAGACAAATAGCGATGTAAGAGATGCCACATGTCAATGAGTAGTACATAATTGTGTGCTTGGCTGTCATTTTGGAATTCAAGCAGTAAAGTAGAATTACGGTCTTTATTGTAAAATCGATTATCTCAAATTTTAACAGCAGTTTATTTTCAGAAATGATAGTCAATGCTGGTGTGGTCGCGACATTGACAATGCTCATGAATACCCAAAAAAGCATATATTTCGAGTACTCACCTGCTTCCCTCCAGTTGTCCCCAAGTACTAGAACTACCAAATCAGAAATGTAGTAATACATGATAATACATATTGGAAACCCAACAAAGAAAAGACCGGATGTTAATTTGATGTACGTATGGTAAATACCTTCACTATTTTGCTCCCTAAAATAAGGGTAAAAAACGTTACGAAGAGCCATGGTCAATATTCCAGCTGGCATTTTCAATAACCGTTGCGCTATAAATAATCCACCTATTACACTGGTTGAATAATACAATGGGAAAATGAGGTATGGTAGTTGTTGAGATGCATAATTCAATAGGCTTTGAGGAAATAAGTGTATATATGTTCTTCTGTATTTTTGTAGTATATACTTTGCCTTTTTTGATGTTATCTTGCTGGATTTAAAATCACGTTTAAAGTTACTATTGAAACAGAAATATTGAATGTAGAGCACATAGCTTAAGATACTGCCTAATATAAGGCCATATGTTCCCGCTAAAACAAAACTAAGAGCAAGTTGACACACTACTATGGAAACAGACCGGTAGAATGTTGCCTTAGAGACATAGCCATATTCTTTGTTACTGTTTGCATTAATAGTAATAAGTTTGTGGCCGCAAAAAGCAATTACTCCAGGGATGACGAGAAGAATTGGAATTATGCTTTCCGTGCCAAAATAAATCTTTGCTTGATTGCTAAATATAGATAAAGCTAGTGTTGTTACTATTGAGGATGCAATGGTAATTATAGTACAAGTTTTAAGTATTATTGCACGCTCATTTTTACGGGAAGTTAGCATCAGAGCTGATTCAATATTGGCACTTGCGAATAAAGAGATAAGCCCAACTATAGATAAATATACACCAAAAACACCAAACTCTTCTGGGGAAAAAAATCGAGATAGAACAGGTATTGATATGGCCATTACAATACTAGCAGCTATCGAGCCAGTTGCCAGTGTCATAATGCTTCTTATGAGACTTTTTTCCATTTATTGCTCTAACTCTAACATTTTAATTACTCATTAAAATCGAATTTTCATATTGTTTGGCCCAGGAGGCATAGCATTCACAAGTTAATGCGCTACAATCTTGTTATATCATGCTTGAACCTCAAAAAATACGTTAAAAGTTGAGGCGTTACCGATAAGTTTTAGACTATATTGTTTCGCTTTTTTTTATAGTGTAGGGCTCAGATCTGTTTATTTTCTTTCTGTATGAGTTTAGTAAAAAGTTTTTGGTGGGACCTTCAACGGCATAGTAAAAGATAGTTGAAACCAGAACGGATAGTGAGAAAGCTATAAATGCCCCTAGGTATATATTTACCCCAATGCTTTCTAATCTTCCAAGTATTATGTATCCAAAGTTTTGATGTATAAGATAGAGCGAGTAAGAAATCATTCCCAAGTACGTTAGTGGCTTTACATTTAAGAATCCAAGTTTACCGTTGACTAGTAGATAAAACACTCCGATACAGAGAATATAAATGTAGATGTCATTTGCGTTGATATATGTAGAGATTAGAATAACCATAAAGGCCAATAATGTATCAGTGTTTCTTATATGCTTAAATTCCCACGCTTTAAAAGAAAGTATTCCTATAATGAAGAATGGAATGTATTTATATAAGAACACTTTCTCTGATATTGACTTTAAAATGGGAGTGTCTATAAAAAAATTTCCGCCAGTTATTAAAAGGTAAGAAGCGGACAGTAAAAGGAGAACATGTTCTTTTCCGAAAATCGTGCATATAATAAACACCCACATGTAAAATACAACTTCATACGAAAGTGTCCAATAAACGCCGTCAATGGATGATATGCCAAGGAAATTGTGAAAAATGACTATATTTTTAATTAGTGTAATAAAGTCATGCTCCCTACCTTCTAGCCCAAAGAAAGTAATCATGGTGTAAGTGAATACAATGGCACAAATATATGCAGGATAAAGCCTTGCAACTCGGGCTACTATGAAGTCCATTCCCATTTTTGAGTTTTGAACGGACCAATAGATAACAAAGCCACTAATACAGAAAAAAAGTTGAACGCCATACTTCCCTAGGCTCATCAAGCTTATTGCTTCGGCCTCTGTCGAGTATAACTCTATATATCTATAGAGATAGTGATAAGCAACCACCATCAGTGCACTAATTCCTCTTAGTGCATCTAACTCTGGCATTCTTGAAAGCGGTTGTTCTTTAGACATCAATTTCCCTTGATCAACGCGAAGTTCTAAGTAAGTCGTTATTAAAAGCTCGCTATTATCTCGTGATATACCAATTCATAGACTTTTCAATTCCATTTTTTATGCGATAAATAGGTTCGTACCCTAAACGCTCTTTAGCCTTTGATATATTCGCTTGTGAGTGACGCACGTCGCCTTCTCTGAAATTGCGATATTGTAGACTTCCTTTGACATCTATTCCGTGTGTCAGTAGAGCTTCTTTAATCGTTGCATATAAGTCATTCAATGTTGTTCTGTCACCTAGCGCAACGTTATACACGGCGTCTTTTGCGTCGTCGGATGCGGTCGCTGCGAGTATGTTCATTTGAACCGTATTTTCGATAAAGCAAAAGTCACGGCTTGTCTCACCATCGCCATTTACAAAGACGTCTAAGCCATTCAGCATTGCAGATGTCCACTTAGGAATGACAGCAGCATAAGCACCGTTGGGATCTTGTCGAGGGCCGAATACGTTGAAGTATCGTAGACCGATAGACTTAAACCCATATGTTTTTGCGAATACTGCCGCGTATAGTTCATTGACATATTTCGTAACGGCGTAAGGAGACAGAGGGTTGCCTATGTTTTCTTCTACTTTTGGTAGTGCCGGATGATCTCCATATGTAGAACTACTGGCTGCATAAGTAAAACTTTTGACGTTTTGCTCTTTTGCCGCATTCAACATGTTCAGGAATCCGGTGATATTCGCGGCGTTTGTTGTAATGGGATCATTGATTGAGCGGGGAACTGAGCCTAGTGCTGCTTGATGGAGCACATAGTCAACGTCTTTTGTTGCACGCTCGCAATCATCGTAGTTGCGAATGTCACCTTCATAGAAAGTAAAAAGAGACCATTGCGAGTCCGAGACTAGGCTTTTAACTTCGTCCAGGTTTTTTTGATGTCCTGTCGCGAAATTGTCTAATCCTATGACTTTTTGATTCAGCTTAAGTAATGTTTCTAACAGATTGGATCCAATAAACCCAGCTACCCCAGTGATAAGCCAAACCTTTGGTTCTGACCTTAGTTCGTTTTTTATGCGTTCAAATTTTGTCATGAAAAATTGTGTTCCGTCGATTCGGGAAGAATTATGTCCTAGAAAATATAAACTCTAAGCATTAAAGACGAATATCTACATCTTGCTTGTCGAGGATATACTTTAAATCATAGATTACGTGTTTTTCTTTCCCATATGAGTGGAGCTCGTTCGCACCTATTTCTTTAAACTCAGCGTGTCCAACAGCTAAAATAATTGCGTCATAATGGTTTTTCTTGATGTCCTCAACGAGTGTGAGTCCATACTCGTGTTGTGCTTCGCTCGATGAACACCAAGGGTCGGCGATATCGACATTAACGTTGTATTCTTTGAGCTCGCTTACGATGTCTACAACTTTAGTGTTTCTTAAGTCTGGACAGTTTTCTTTAAAGGTTAGCCCCATCACGAGAACGTTTGAGTCTTCGACATGGATTCGTTTCATTAGCATTTTTTTGACTAACTGAGAAACGACATACGCGCTCATTCCATCGTTCAATCTTCGGCCAGCCAGTATCATTTCAGGATGATAACCAATGCTTTGAGCTTTATGCGTTAGGTAATACGGGTCAACACCAATACAATGTCCACCTACTAATCCCGGGCGGAATGGAAGAAAGTTCCATTTGGTTCCCGCAGCCTCTAGAACTTCCAGCGTATCGATTTCCAACTTGCTAAATATAATAGATAGCTCATTGATAAGCGCGATATTGACATCACGTTGCGTATTTTCAATCACTTTTGCAGCTTCAGCTACCTTTATAGATGATGCCTTATGAGTACCTGCAGTAATAATTGACTTATATAGCTCATCTACTTTAGTCGCAATTTCTGGTGTAGAACCACTAGTCACTTTCAGAATGTTCGTAACACGATGCTCTTTATCACCAGGGTTTATTCTTTCAGGTGAGTAACCAGCATAAAAGTCGGCATTGTATTTAAGTCCTGATACGTCTTCTAATACAGGTATGCATACTTCTTCGGTTGCGCCTGGATATACTGTTGACTCATAAATAACAACATCATCTTTACGTATTACCTGACCCAGCATTTCACTTGCTTTAATTAGGGGCGTAAGATCGGGTTGTTTGTGTTCATCTATAGGTGTTGGGACAGTGACGATATAAACATTACATGCTTTAAGATCACCAGATGTGCATGTGTAAGAAAGATGAGTTGACTCTTTTAGTTCGCGATCAGATACCTCAAGCGTAGAGTCGTGACCATTAACTAATTCTTGGATCCTTTTGGAATTGATATCAAAACCGATAGTTGTATATTTTTTGCCAAACTCAGCCGCTAAAGGCAAACCAACATAACCTAAGCCGATAATTCCGATCTTTACATTTTCTTGGTACATACTCATGCCTTAATTCACTATCCCACGTGTATCAATGACGAACTTGGTCATGAATAACGTTTTGTCTGCTGCTTTAAACTGTTTGTGGTCGACGAGAACAACAATGATATTTGCCTTCTCAAGTGCGACTTCTAACGTCGTTTGCTCTACACCCGCATGTACGAGGTTTTCCGGAATCGCGGAAACGTTTGGTTCTACGGCAAATATCTGTCCGAGATTTTTCTTCGTCAGTTCTTCGACGATTTGCAGGGCTGGACTTTCGCGGAGGTCGTCGATGTCGGCTTTAAATGCGAGGCCTAAGCAAGCAATTACTGGTTTTTTGAATTGATCCGCTGCCTTTTCAATTTGGTCTACGACGTAGTGTGGTTTCGAATCATTTGTTAAACGAGCTTGACGGATAATTTTGGCTTCATCAGGACAACTGTCTACGATAAACCAAGGATCGACAGCGATGCAGTGACCACCCACGCCTGGTCCTGGATTTAGAATGTTCACGCGAGGATGCCTGTTTGCTAGTTTGATAAGTTCCCAGACATTGATTTTTAATTTGTCGCTGATGACGGATAATTCATTTGCGAATGCGATGTTGACGTCACGAAATGAATTTTCTGTCAGTTTAGCCATCTCAGCGGTTCTTGCGTTGGTAATCACACATTCACCGCGGACAAACGTTTGGTATAGCTCGACGGCTTTCTCACTACAAGCCTTTGACATCCCGCCAATAACCCTGTCATTCGAGACCAATTCTTGAAGAACATAACCTGGCAATACACGTTCTGGGCAATGAGCCACTTTAATATCCGCACTGTCGCCAGCGTCTTGGGGAAAGCTCAAATCTGGTCGCGCGGCACTAAGCCATCCTGCTAGTTTCTCTGTGGCTCCCACAGGAGACGTTGATTCGAGAATGACGAGGTTACCTTTTTCCAAAACGGGCGCGATTGCGTTCGCTGCCGATTCAATGTAACTAAGGTCGGGAGTGAACTCTTCCTTGAAGGGGGTGGGCACTGCAATCATAAAGACTTCTGCAGCTTCAGGGGTAGTTGTTGCGCGCAAATTTCCTGTTGCGACAACACCACGAACAACGATATCAAGGTCTGGCTCTACTATATGAATCTTTCCTTGATTGATTGTTTCTACAGCTTGGGGATTTACATCTACGCCTATTACTTCTATTCCGCGTGAAGCCACAACGGCAGCGGTAGGTAGTCCGATATAACCTAAGCCGACGACAGAAACCTTCTTAAAAGCCATGATAGTTCCTTAATGATAGGGGAGTTTAAAAACACCCATCAAAATTGTGAGAGTGCATAATTCTTTAAAATGACGGAGGGGAAATGCAGATGTCGCTAAACATCTGTTTGCTTTTCCTTCGCAAAATACGCTTTGATTTTTTCAATAATCCGGTCACAAGCTTTTCCGTCGCCATAAGGATTATGTGCCCGACTCATTTGCTCGTAGTTATCTGGATTGGTTAGGAGGTTTTCTACCGCGGTGATAATGGTTTGCTTTTCAGTCCCCACTAGTTGTACTGTGCCAGCATTAACCGCTTCCGGACGTTCAGTTGTGTCCCGCATGACAAGGACAGGTTTGCCTAAAGATGGCGCCTCTTCCTGGATACCACCGGAGTCGGTGAGGATAATGTGTGACTTATCCATTAAATAAACGAAAGGCAGATATTCTTGTGGTTCGATAAGACAGACATTGTTTAATCCACGTAGAAGACGGTTCACAGGCTCTCGTACGTTAGGATTGAGATGAACAGGGTAAACAATTTGAGTGTCAGAGTGCTTAGTTGCGATCTCTGCGATAGCTTCGCAGATACGTTCAAACCCGCCACCAAAACTTTCGCGGCGGTGGCCAGTTACCAAAATGAGCTTCTTCGACAGGTCAATTTCAGGAAATAGTGCCTGCATTGTCTGATTAAGGTCTTGGTCCCCAGCAAGCTTTTCCTTCACAAGTAGCAACGCGTCAATCACTGTATTTCCAGTCACAGCAATATTATTTGGTTCTACATTTTCTCTTAGAAGGTTTTCTTCTGACGTGGCGGTAGGAGCAAAATGAAGCGTGGTTATTGCACCAGTGAGTTTGCGGTTTCCTTCTTCGGGCCATGGAGAATAAATATTCCCCGTCCGTAGACCCGCCTCAACGTGCCCAACAGCAATTTGTTGATAATACGCAGCGAGGCTAGTCGACAATGTGGTCGCTGTATCGCCGTGAACTAGCACCATATCTGGCTGAAAGGCTTCAAAAACAGGTTTTAATCCGGACAGAATATTTCCAGTAACGTCGTAGAGAGATTGACCGGGTTTCATAACGTTTAAGTCATAGTCTGGTGTTATCTCAAACAAGTCCAAGACTTGATCTAGCATCTCCCTGTGTTGGGCTGTTACACAAACCTTTGCCTCTATGCCATCAGTACTGCGGAGTTTATCAACCAGTGGTGCCATCTTGATGGCCTCTGGTCGGGTACCGAATATAGAAAGTATTTTTATGGGCTTCGTCATTATGCTGTCCTTAGCTGTCTGCGTTGCCGTACGCGTACTTCGAATACTCTGAATAAGTATGCTTACCCTTCTTGGGCTGCGTAACTTGATTTATTACTACGCCATCAATAGATATTTTGTGTTTGGTGAAAAGAGTCATCGTATGGTTGTACACTGACTTGGTAGTACTGTTTGCTTTCAGCACCAATACAATACCTTTCGTGAGTTTTCCGATAATAAAGGCGTCTTTTACCGGGAGTATCGGTGGTGTATCAAATATGACCCGGTCATATTTTTTTGAAAGCTCGTTGACCAGCGTTGTAAACGAATCACCACTAAGCAGTTCTTGTGGATTTGCGACTAGCATTCCTGCCGGTAATATATCTAAGTTAGTGCCGGGTACTGTTGTAATACTCTCTTTGGGAGATACGTTCATTACGAGAATATTTGATAAGCCATACTGACTCTTAGGTAAGCCAAAACGCTTTCCGATAGTTGGTTTTCTTAAGTCACAATCTATAAGTAGTACTTTCTCTATACTTGAAAAAGACTGCGCTAGATTGATGGCTGTTGTGGTTTTACCCTCTCCCGGTACAGATGAAGAAATCGCAATAAATTTCCTATCTGATTTTGGCATGCTTAAATAAAGAGAGGTTCTAATAGAGTCTATGGATTCTTGGAAAGCAGAGAATTTACTATTAGTGAAAACCAAGTGATCAATTGGACTATTCTTGTATTCTCGTGCACGCACCATTGGAATTGTTCCCGTTGGTAGCAAGCCCAGTTTACTTTCAAAATCTCTCGCGGATGTGATGGTGTTGTTAAAGGCATCAAGACAAATAACGACCACAACGGCAAAGCTTAAGCTAACAGTAAATGCAAAAAGAACGATCAATTTTCGATTAGGTTTAAATGGATTTTCTGGCACCAACGCATAATCACTGAAGCGAGCATTTGCTGCACTAAAATTGCTGGCTGCAGACGTTTCTTTTTGTCGAGTTAGAAATAGATTATATAGTTTGGAGTTGCTATCGACTTCTCGCTTCAATGCATCATATTCGCTCTTTATTACGCTTAGTTCTTGGAATTCTTCTTTTTTGTTAAGTAGTTCTTGTTTTAAAAGTTGCTCTTGCTCGATAGCACTTGAAAGCTCTTTTTCGATACCGTCGATAAGCTTGTAAATTAATTTTTCTGCTCGTCTCTGTATTGATTTTAAACGCGCATTGGCTTGGATCATTCTGTCATGTTTTGGTCCATAACGTTTGGATAGTTGACTGACTTCCTTTTCCGCTTCTGCTTCCGCCATTCTGACATCGCGAACCTGAGGATGATTAGATATAAGCGTGTTCGCACCAAGTGCAGCGATATCGGCATTGGGATTGCTTTTCAGAGCATTGTATAAGGCCTGTGTCTTCGTTCTTCTGTCAGTTGCTTCAGCAATTCGACCAGTAAGGTTTTGCAGCTCATTGCTTGTCAAAGCAGAAATGCCACTGTCGTCAATCAGCTTCTGGTGTTGAAGAAACTCCAATAATGCTTGCTCTGAAGCGTTAAGATTCTGCTTAAGTCCTGAAAGACGCTCATTAAGCCATTCGTTAGCTTTGTCAGTGGCGATTAGCTTTGACTCTAAATTGCTTTCGATAAATGCGTCACCAACTGCATTGGCGATCTTTGCTGCTAACTTAGGATCTTCTGATTCAAATGAGATTCTAACAAGTTGAGTTTTTCTGATTGGTGATATTGTCAATCTAGATTTAAACTTCCTGAGAACCCTTAACTTAGTCGCCTCTCTTTCAGATTCTTCGTCTTTTAGAGTATCTTTATTTTTCGGAAGCAAAGAATCTAAAACAGGGTGTGAACGAAGCCAGTCTGAGAATTGCTTACGATAAGTGGGCTCGTTTGATGATTTTAAATTTGAATTAAACTCAGGAACCTTATCTAGTTGTAATTCATCAATAACTCGTTGAGACACCTGGTTGGATTTAAGTATTTCGAATTGGGTAAGGTAGTATTCATTAGCTCTTGTATCAATGCCAACGACTTCTTCGATAGATATAGCTTTTACTTGTTGAGACTCAATTAATAATGTGGCGGTTGCACGATAAGTAGATGTAATAGATAGTGCAAAAAGAACAGAAATGGCAGTGCAAAGGAATGCGAAAAGTGAAATTGAAAGCCAGTGCTTTTTAATCAAATGAACAAAGTATCCGAAATCGATAAGTTGCTCCTGCTTAGTACTATCTTTGCTAGAGTTAACAAACATTATGTTTTCCACTGATTAAAAGGAAACTTTTGGCGTTACGCCACGCCTTTCAGAAAATTGATGTGCAGTGTGTAAAATTGAAAGTTTATATAAGTAATTGGTTATTAGAAAAAGCTTTGCTCAATAACGATGATGTCTCCTGGGGACACCATGTGTGAAAGACTCACTTTATTCTTAGGCTCATTCTTATCTTCGCGAGTAACATAAATGCTTTTTCTGGCTGCGCGTTCCGTGAAGCCTCCTGCGAGCGCAATAGCTTTGTCAACGGTAAGGCCTGGTTGGTATTCATAGCCACCAGGCTTTTTGATTTCACCGTTTACGAATATACTGCGGAATTCAACGATACCGACGCGAACTTTAGGGGACACGAGATAATCTCCTTTTAGTCCATCGATAATTTCGGCCTTAAGTTGCTCGGTCGTTTTTCCTATCGCTAATAATTGACCAAGATAGGGGTAGTCGAATTCACCGCTGCTATCGATATACAGTTCTTCAATAGTGAGCTCTTCTTCTCCGTAGACTACTATTTGGATTTTATCCCCTGCACCAATGTTATAGTCGTTACCGCTCGCGAATGAACTGATTGGGAAGGCGAGTACCAATAAAGCTATTAATCGACAAATTCGTGTCATGTGAAATGCAACCCTTTAATAATCAGAAGATCAGATTCGTACCGAGATACCAAACGTTTTGGCTGTATTGATTTGTAATCATCGAAGAATCATTGTCTTCATAACGCCAGCCAACAGTAATTTCGGTATCTGCTCTGAACTCATAGCCCACGTAAAAGGAGGTTTGTAGCAAGTCATCTTTTCGGCTACTTAACGAGTAATCATCGTTTATCAGATTTAGTGCTATATCGCTATAAACTCGCTCTAGCCAGAAATGCTTCCAGCCAGCACCAAAACTGGTTTGATTGATATAGTTGTTGCCTTGATCTGGGTCTATAGCAACTTGAGCCGCAGATACAGAGATTGTCGAGTGGGTTAATGGCTCCCAGACCAAATCTAAATCCCAACTAAAGCCGCTAAAGTCTTCTCTGGCTTCATCTTCGTAATCTTTATCTTGTAAACCCAATCTGAGCTTTCCGGTCGTTTTCCCGGTGATGTCCCATTTCGCGCCGACTAAATAGTAGCTATCTAGGTTGTTTTGCGATTGACCGCTGGTTGGGTTGCCGAGTTTGTACTGACGGTCGGCTAAGTCAATCTCTAAGAGCAGTTCAGTAGCCGGAAATACCTGATAGTAAAACGCCAATGCACCAGCAAGTTCGCCATAGTCTTTATACTTTGTGCTCAGAGCAACAAACCCCGGCACGGTAAGGTCACGGTAGTTGTCGTAGGTCTTGTTTTCGTACCTTATGTTGGACTCGATACGACCTGTTGAGTCTTCAGAACCGTAAACGTGCGTTATGTTTGCGTTGTGCAGAGAATATTTGACCGGCTCTGTGGCGACGGTAGTTAATTGATCACCGGCGAGAATGCCTGTTCCTCGGGCCTCGTGAGATTTGAGGTAGGTGTAATTGATACCGAAACCGCTTCGCTGACTGACTTGTATAAAGTTATTTGTCGTGAACGCGTGGTCTAAGAAATCGTCATCATCACTATCAAAGTAGGTTCCTGAAGCGAGTTGGTAGGCAATTTGATACTCGTTACCATTGCGGTCAGATTCAAACATGATGCCGGGCTTAACAATTAAGCCGTTGGATGACTCAGGATTCTCTGACGCAGAATAACGGCCCACGTTGTCGTTGTATTCTAAAAATGCTTCAAGAAGAGGAGTAATTTTGATGCCTGACTCAGTGGTGTATCCATAGTCTTCGTCTGCAAATACAACACCGCTGGTACTCAGCAATGCTATTGCAATGAGTGATTTTTTGGGGCTATTCATTACTATTCCTTTAGTAGGCAGTCTTGCCTGTAAAGCCTTTGAAAATGGTTTTAAAAATAATTTTCAAATCCAGCCATGTTGACCAGGACTGTATGTATTTCAGGTCAAATTCGACACGTTTTTGCATTTTCTCTAAGGTATCCGTTTCACCGCGGTAGCCGTTGACTTGAGCGAGTCCTGTAATACCGGGCTTAACTTTGTGTCTCAGCATGTAGCGGTCAACGATCGTGCGATACTCTTCGTTGTGTGCGACCGCATGAGGGCGGGGCCCAACGATTGACATGCGACCTTGCAGTACGTTGAAAAACTGTGGTAACTCGTCCAGAGACGTCTTGCGAATAAATGCGCCAAATGGTGTAATTCTTGGGTCATTCTTGGTGGCTTGCTTGACTACCGCACCATTATCCATGGTGCTCATGGAACGAAACTTCCACACTTTGATGGGGCGGCCATCTAATCCATAACGAAATTGTTTAAAAATCACGGGTCCAGGTGACGAAAGCTTCACACCAAGTGCAACACCAATGAGTACAGGGCTAATCAATAAAATAATAAGAGAAGCCAGTACGATATCTTGAGCCCTTTTAAACCAACCGTCGGTGCCATAAAAAGGCGTGTCATGTATACTGATGGTTGGTATATTCCCGATGGCACTTAAGCGAGATTGGATAAGGTTATAGACAAAAAAGTCGGGGATAAGATACGTATTTGCTGTCGTGTCAGAAAAAGCATTCAGGTATTTGGTGATTCGTTCATTTGCTTTTAATGGCATTGAAATATAAATATGTTGGATCGCACCTTTTTTTGCCATTTCAAGTGCAGAAGGCACACTTCCTTTGAATGGTGCGGGTAAGGTGTCTATGTTAAGGCGATTCAATTCGCGGTCATCATAAAAACCAACCACTTTAATACCAAGCTCCGGGTTGTTCTTTATCTCATTAGCCAGCCTAATTCCATTCTCGGTAACACCTACTATTACGGCCTCTTTTCTGTTGTAACCATAATCACGCAGTTTTCTAAGGGTCTGCTTTGCAATAAACCGCCATGTAATCAATAGAATTGGTGTGGATATTAACCATGTCCCCGTTACAACCCTTGAGTAGCTGGTACTCGTCTTGGTGAAAAATGCGAGTGCGATAAGCAGGCTAATAGTAAGCAACCAGGCTTTGCTAATACTTATTGCTTCATCTTTGAATTTAAATACACGCCAAGAACGATAAAGGTCATTTTTTTCAGCGATCAGCAAATACACTAATATTGAGTAGCTAGTCAGTAGTGCGCTGTTTCTATCGAAATGTCCAATATAGGCGATCGAGATTATATAAAGTGCCAGTGCAATAATGATGCAATCTATAACTCTGTAGAAAACATGCAGAGTGCCATAGTTACTATGTAGTTTTAGCGTTGTGTCCATGATGTTCTATCCCTAGATAAATTACCTATGGCTGACTGTTAGCACATTGTTTCGACGCTACCGCCCTTGAGTGTCGTTCCCAAAATACGATTTAGACCAGGATTATTATTGATAGATTTGCTATTAAAAAGAGGCTGTAGACTATAATTTATAGAACCTCAAGAATGGCGGGATATTAACATTGTGAAGTGGTAGACAGTATGCTTATTAACTTTTAGTTCGAACAATAAATAAATACTCCGTGATACCGCGCAATAGTATGAAAGTGAGTTGTTGCTCAGTGGAATATATGCGAGGCAAGTCAATTCAATGGCGCATTATATTTGTGGGTATAAACCAAGTTTGCGACTTATTTCTCTCAATCTTTGTGACCAATGAAATGTCGAATATATAAAGTAGATTCTTGTTCAAGAATCTAACTATGTTAAATATCCCGCATATCTGTGCTCAGAGTCATTGAACCTTGATATACAAGGCTCTCTTAAGATTTGGATGTTTTGTCGGATGTTCAGCGACGAAGGAGCGAGGGATTGTCAGATTAAACTCGCGGGACGGTTAGGGGGTAAATAGTTCATTCTTGTCGTTTGCGTAAGGTACTGCAAGAAAACAGAACAAGGAGCGTTTTGTCTCTTCGGGGAAAGATGAGGCCACGTCTGAAATGATGACTAGACTCACTAGAGAGGGATTGAAGTGTTAGAAATCGCTTGTATGCTTAAATCTATGCGCTTAAAGCTTGGTCGTAGGCAGTGTTTGCCGTGGTGTCGTTTGAGTGTTGCGAGAGCAGGAAACGAAAAAGCCGATGAACGGATTCATCGGCTTGTTTTTGTGGGACGGCCTAATTACTTGCTTTGCGCGTAAGCCTCATTGTGTACGGCTGCTACTGCACGACCTGAAGGGTCTGCTGCATTCTTAAAGCTTTCATCCCATTCGATGGCTTTCGCACTTGAGCAGGCGATTGAAGGGCCACCAGGCACACATTCAGCGGCACTTGCTAGTGGGAACAACTCTTCAAAGATTTCACGGTACGCATAACCTTCTTTGGTTGTTGGTGTGTTATATGGGAAGCGAAATTGTGCAGTCTCCATTTGCTGGTCTGTCACTTTCTCTTCTGCTACAGCCTTTAAGGTGTCAATCCAGCTATAGCCAACACCATCAGAGAACTGTTCTTTTTGGCGCCATGCGATGGCTTCTGGTAAGTAATGCTCAAAGCATTCGCGAAGAATGTGCTTCTCCATCTTCCCGTTGCCACACATCTTGTCTTTCGGGTTTAGGCGCATAGCGACATCGATAAACTCTTTGTCGAGGAAAGGTACACGGCCTTCCACACCCCATGCAGCTAACGACTTGTTTGCACGTGCACAGTCGAACATGTTCAATGCAAGTAGCTTACGCACTGTCTCTTCGTGGAATTCTTTCGCGTTAGGTGCTTTATGGAAATACAGATAACCGCCAAAGATCTCGTCTGCACCTTCGCCAGATAGCACCATCTTGATACCCATGGCTTTGATTTTTCGGCCCATCAGGTACATCGGGGTGGACGCACGAATGGTGGTGACGTCATACGTTTCAATATGGTAAATAACGTCACGAATCGCATCCAAACCTTCTTGAATGGTGTAAGTCATTTCATGGTGAACAGTACCAATTTGATCGGCCACTTCACGTGCTGCTTTTAGATCGGGTGCACCTTCTAGTCCGACAGCAAAAGAGTGCAATTGTGGCCACCATGCTGCAGATTTCTCGTCATCCTCAATACGCATTGCGGCAAAGCGCTTCGCGACTGCAGAAGTAATAGAGGAATCCAAGCCACCAGAAAGGAGAACGCCATAAGGTACGTCGGTCATCAACTGGCGTTTAACGGCAGCTTCAAGTGCTTCTGTCAGTTCTTCTTTGCTCGTTGCGTTGTTTTCAACGGCAGCAAATTCGTTCCAATCACGAATGTAGTAACGCTGAGGCTCTGCATCACCTGAGCCATAAGAAGAACCCGGTGGGAATTCGCTGATACTGCTACAAACTGGTACCAGTGCTTTCATCTCAGAGGCAACATAGTAGTTACCCAGTGCATCATAGCCTTGATAAAGCGGAATGATGCCAATGTGGTCACGACCTACGAGGTATTCATCTTTCTCTTCATCATAAAGAACAAAGGCAAAGATACCGTTCAGCTCTTCCAGCAGTTCTGCGCCTTTATCTTGATAAAGAGCCAAAATAACTTCGCAGTCAGAATCGGTTTGAAATTCATACTTGCCTTCGTAGCGAGCACGAATCTCTTTGTGGTTATAGATCTCACCATTCACGGCAAGGATGAGCTTACGATCTGGGCTATAAAGTGGTTGAGCACCACTGTTTAGGCCAACAATCGCTAAACGCTCGTGGGCAAGAATTGCTCGGTCTGAGGCGTAAATACCTGACCAGTCAGGGCCGCGATGGCGGAGCAATTTTGACATTTCTAATGCTGTTTGACGCAATGGCGTCGCATCGGACTTAATATCTAAGATGCCAAATACAGAACACATAAATCCCTCTCAAACTTCCTTTACTACGCTGTATTAACGTATTTTTAATTTGTATTGACCTCAATTTGCCAATCTGAACAAAAAATGCAACCTGTTGTGGAAAATAAAGTAATAAACTCGACATGTAGATAGATTTCATTCAGAAATGCAGGTCTTCTAATGAATCAGGTTCACAGTGAGGTTAAAAAGAGGCCACTTTTGCGATCAATATAGTTAGTGGCCGTAACATCTATTATCGCAACTGCTCTTTTACGTGCCGCGCGAAACCAGAGCCAGCTTCTCGGTAAATATTGAATGCTGCATCTACACCCAGTTCCTGCAACTGTTCCAGTTCGTCAGCATAGCGGGCAATAGCCGCCACTTTACCCTTAAATTCAAGTTGTTGTATTTGCTCCATCGCAATGGTGTTTGCTTGGCTATTTGGCATAGCAAGGAGTATCAGTTCGATATGCTTTGAGGAGATTACTCTGGACCAAAAGTCAGGGTCAGTTGCGTCACCATGGATAACGTGTCGTCCTTCGCCAATGTGCTTTTCGACTGAATCTTCACGAGCCTCAATACCTAGGACACCGTCAGGATAGGTCGCACTCATTTCGTCATAGGCACCACTTCCGATACGGCCCATTCCAAGGACTACCACGCTGGCGTTGCCTAAATCGATCAATTGGTCACCATGGTTTATGCGCTCAGGTTCGGGATCGTGGAAGTGTTTAGCGACAGAGCTATAAATTCGATGGCTAAAGGTATTTATGGGTGCAGAAATCATAAAGGATAGAGACACGGCAATGGCGATTGCTACCAGTATGCTGCCGGGTAACATACCTAATTGATAGGCAATACCGCCTACAATTAGGCCGAATTCGCTGTAGTTAAAGAGTGTGAGCGATGCAAACAGTGACGTGCGAACGCGAAATTTAAAGCCGTTGAAAACAAGGTAGTACAAAAGACCTTTTATCGGAAGTAGCAGCATGAGAAGCAGTGCAATCATTAAGCCTTGCATCGTGGGCTGCTCTGATAAGCCAATATTGAGGAAGAAGCAGACCAAAAACAGTTCTTTGACGTTAAAAAGAGATTTTGCCATTTCGGAAGCGCGAGGGTGTCCCGCCATCAGCATCCCGACAATAAGCGCGCCTAAATCCGCTTTCATTCCGACGGCATCAAACAGGCCTGCGCCTAATACGAGCGCAAGAAATACGCCGAACAGTACGAGAACCTCGCCATGCCCGGCTTTGTCGAGTAAGCGGAATAGCAAGGGACGTAGCAAGGGCAGGGCGAAGAGGATAAGTGCTTCTATACCGGGTGTTTTGCCTGATGCAATCGTTAAGAAAACAACCGCAAAGATATCCTGCATGATCAGGACACCAATCGCCAATGTGCCATACGTGGCGTTCATTTCCCCTTTTTCTTGCAGTGCTTTAATGGCAAAAACGGTACTTGAGAATGATAAGGCAAAGGCGAACAGTACCAGTTCATTTGTAGCAAGATCTTGAAACGCTGAAATGCCGATTGCTTTGAAGCCGAAAAGACAAAGCGAGAACAGTGCCGTCGTCATGACGTTATGCAGCGAGGCTCCAAACCAGATTTCTTTGTTGAGCAGGGAGCGTACATCTAACTTAAGGCCAATAGTAAACAGAAGAAGTGTTACACCAAGATCGGCGAGTGATTGAATGATTGGCGTTGACGTAAACCCTGCAGCATGAAGTGCAAAGCCTGCGATTAAAAAGCCGACCAAAGGCGGCATGTGGCAACGTAGCATAAGAAAACCGCTGAGAAAGGCAACGGCAATTATAACGAGATCCATAAGTGCGTGATTCGTCCTGAATGAATGTGTCGATCAGCGACAAATTAGCTAACCAACAGAATTAAAAGAATTTTGTAACAGTATAATAAAACAAAGGCGGCACCATTAACCAGTGCCGCCTTTGAAACGAGATGTTACTAGGGACCGAAAAATCAGTCTTCCAGTAGCTTTTGCAATAGCGCGCCATTAAGCATGGCTCGCTTAACCAAAGCAAATGCACCAAGTGTTGGTGTGGCAGATAGCCCAGCTGCGACAATAGGTAGATTCTGATGGAAAGTACGTAAAGATTGGTTTTCTACGCATCGTTGAATCGCAGGGAACACAACGCTATTGGCTTCGGTTATCTCACCAGAAATAACGACCTGTTGTGGATTGAACAAGTTGATTGTCATGGCAATCGCTTTGCCTAAATGATTCCCGACTTTTACCAGTACTTGTCGAGCCAATTCGTCACCTGCTACGGCGGCGCGGCAAATATCTGACACATCCAGCTCTTGTTTACCTTGCAACATACTTTCATGGCCTTGTGCCAAAAGCTGTTGCGCGTGTTCGATAATGGCAGGGTTAGACGCGACAGTTTCTAGACACCCAAAGTTGCCACACTGACACTTTTTACCCAGTGGGTCTATTTGGATATGTCCGATCTCGCCGACGTTGCGGTTATAACCCAAAAATACTTGCCCGTTGACGATGATACCTGCGCCTGCACCGTTGTGAACACTGACAAGAAGTGTGTCGTGGTAATTTTTACTCACCCCGAAATAATGTTCCGCTAGAGCCTGACCACGAGTGTCATTACCGATGAAACATTGCACACCAAATTCGTCGCGAATTAAGTCACTCAACGGTAATTTATCGATCGAAATATGTGGCATATATTCGACAATACCGGTCTCGGCATCGACAAGGCCTGGTAAGGAGATAGATACCGCAATCAACTCTTTTAGGATGTCTTGTTTCGCAGCAAGAAAGCTATGTAGGTGATGAAGTAGTCCTTCTATCAACGCTTCCTGACTTGGATAGTGGAAAGACTCCTCGTGAACCGCCAAAGGTTTCCCTGATAGGTCAAATAGCGCTAATTCAATGCGCTCTCGGCCGAGTCTTACTGCAAGGGAATGGAAGGGGGCGCACTCGGTGGTCAACGAGATAGCTCGTCGACCTCCGGTGGACGCTTGTTGCGCAACCTCTTTAATAAGGCCGCGCTCAAGCAACTGGCGGGTAATTTTAGTCACACTTGCGGGAGCAAGGCTACTCACATCAGCAATTTGTATTCGAGAAATCGGACCTTGCTGGTCGATGAGTCTATAAACGGCGGCACCGTTTAGCTGTTTAACCAGATCTACGTTACCGATTTGTCCGCCAGTCATAAATGTCCTAATTCAATGTGTATTCGCCGTTAACGATCGTCGCTTTGACATTGAAATCACGGTCAAACACAGCCAAGTTAGCTACGTATCCTTTTTTGATACGGCCAAGCTTGTTATCCATACCGATAGCACATGCAGGGTACAGTGTTGCCATGCGAACCGCTTCATCCAAAGCGATACCTACATGTTCGACAGAGTTCTGTACTGCTTCAATCATGGTCAATGCCGAACCGCCAAGCGTGCCGTTTTCATCAACACACTTACCATCACGGTAATATACTTTCTTACCAACAAAAATAAAGTGATCCATGTCGGCTCCTGCAGGCGCTGCTGCATCGGTAACCAGAACCAGTTTTTCACCTTTCAGTTTGTGGGCAATACGGATGTTCGCGTAATCAACGTGGAATCCGTCGGCGATAACGCCGGTGTAGACTTCTGGCGTATCGTAGATTGCGCCAACCATGCCAGGTTCACGACCTGCGATTGGTGTCATCGCGTTAAACAGGTGAGTCGCAAATGTAATGCCGGCTTTAAAGCCTTCACGTGCTTCTACGTAGCTAGCGTTAGTGTGACCCGCCGAAACAACGATCCCAGCTTCAGCCAGTTTTTCAATGTGTCCCGCTGGGGTTAGCTCAGGTGCCAGTGTTACTTTCGTAACAACATCTGCGTTCGCAGCGATAAAGTCGATCATCGCATCGTCAGAGCGACGGATGTAGTCAACGCTGTGAATGCCTTTTTTCGCAACATTCAGGTATGGACCTTCAAGGTGCAGACCCAGTGCCTCGTTTGCGTATTGAGCTTGGTAGTCACGAATCGCTTCAACCGACGCCTTCATGTCTTCGTCAGAAGACGTGATCAGCGTTGGCAGGAAGCTGGTACAGCCAGACTTCAAGTTCGCCAAATGCATAGTGCGGATTGTTTCGGCCGTTACTTGGTCGTTAAACATCACGCCACCACAGCCATTTAGCTGAAGGTCGATAAAGCCAGGAGTCAGGTAAGCACCGTCCAGAGAACGGGTCTCAATGCCTTCTGGCAATTCATTTTCTTGGCAAATGTTCTGGATCAGGCCGCCATCAATGATGACGGCTTGATTGTCCAGCACGTCGCTGCCGGTAAAAATACGGCAGTTAATCAGTGCGTACATGAAAACTTCCTTACCTTACAGGTTCTTGATGTTTTGAGCTTCTAGCTCTTGGAAGTACTTAACAGTCTTCACTTTCAGCTCTGCAGTTGAAGGATCGTCACAAACCATCAGTGCTTTAGGGTGTAGCTGAAGAGCAGAAACAGTCCAAAGGTGATTTACTGAACCTTCTACCGCCGCTTGCAGAGCCAATGCTTTGTTATGACCGGTGATCAGGATCATTACTTCTTCTGCGTCAAGCAGTGTACCAACACCGATAGTCAGTGCGTGTTTTGGTACTTGGTTGATATCGTTGTCGAAGAAACGAGAGTTCGCAATACGCGTGTCTTCAGTCAGTGTTTTGATGCGAGTACGTGAAGACAGAGACGATGCAGGCTCGTTAAATGCAATGTGACCGTCGTTACCAATGCCACCCATGAACAGGTTGATTTTACCGTAAGACTTGATTTTGTCTTCGTAGCGTTTGCACTCTACGATGTGGTCTTCAGCATTGCCGTTCAACAGGTTGATGTTTTCTTCTTGAATATCAATATGATTGAAGAAGTTGTTGAACATGAAGCTGCGGTACGATTCTGGGTGATCCGCAGGGATACCACAGTATTCGTCCATGTTGAAAGTTACCACGTGTTTGAAGCTTACTTCGCCTTGCTTATGAAGGTGAATCAGTTGCTTGTAAGTGTTCAAAGGGGTGCCGCCAGTAGGCAAACCCAGAACAAACGGGCGATCTTCGGTTGGTGCAAATTTGTTAATTGCATCAACGATATAACGTGCTGACCAAAGGCCTACTTCATGTGCAGTTTGTAGCGGGATAAGTCTCACAGGGACACCTCAATAGTTAATTCAAAATCTGATTCAATGGTAATCGATTCGTATCTTACTTTTCATCATAAAATAAGTTTTATGAGCGTGCTAGCAAAAAACTGGATCTCATAGTGTTTTGAGTGACAAAAATCACAATTGCATTCGTTTTAATTTGCGGGGCGAAATTAATGGAATACACTGCCACTGACTCACATTGGATAGTAAAAAAAATCCCATGTTGTCATTACAACTCTGAGAAATAACCACATAGGGGGAACAAAGGTGAATATTCTCGGTTACTTTCAAAAAGTAGGTAAAGCACTAATGGTACCAGTTGCCGTGCTTCCTGCAGCTGCAATTCTTATGGGTGTCGGTTACTGGATTGACCCGAATGGCTGGGGTGCGAACAGCGCACTTGCTGCATTCTTGATCAAAGCTGGTGCGGCAATCATCGACAATATGTCTGTACTGTTCGCAGTTGGTGTTGCGTACGGTATGTCTAAAGATAAAGATGGTGCGGCTGCACTGTCTGGTTTCGTTGGTTTCTTGGTTGTTACCACTCTGCTTGCACCGGGTGCGGTTGCTCAGATTCAAGGTATCGACCCAAGTGCTGTTCCTGCAGCGTTTGGTAAGATCAACAACCAATTCGTAGGTATCCTGGTTGGTATCGTTTCTGCTGAGCTGTACAACCGTTTCTCTTCTGTTGAACTGCACAAAGCACTGGCGTTCTTCTCGGGCAAGCGTCTGGTTCCTATCCTGACTTCTATCGCGGGTATCTTCATTGCTTTCGTACTGATGTACGTATGGCCTACTGTTTACGGTGGTCTGGTAAGCTTTGGTGAAGGCATCCAAGGTATGGGCGAAGTGGGTGCGGGTGTATACGCGTTCTTCAACCGTCTTCTGATCCCTGTAGGTCTGCACCACGCTCTGAACTCAGTATTCTGGTTTGACGTAGCGGGTATCAACGACATCCCTAACTTCCTGGGTGGCGCGAAATCTATCGCTGAAGGTACTGCGACTGTTGGTGTAACAGGTATGTACCAAGCGGGCTTCTTCCCAATCATGATGTTCGGTCTGCCTGGTGCGGCTCTGGCTATCTACCACACTGCTAAGCCAGAAAACAAAGAGAAAGTAGCGGGCATCATGGTTGCTGCTGCATTCGCATCATTCTTTACTGGTGTAACTGAGCCTCTTGAATTCTCATTCATGTTCCTAGCACCTGGCCTATACGTTCTTCACGCATTGCTGACTGGTATCTCTGTATACATCGCAGCATCTATGCAGTGGATTGCAGGCTTCGGCTTCTCAGCAGGTTTAGTAGATATGGTTCTGTCTACGCGTAACCCACTGGCGAAAGACTGGTACATGCTGATCATCCAAGGTCTGGTATTTGCAAGCGTTTACTACGTGGTATTCCGCACTGCAATCGTTAAGTTCAATCTGGCGACTCCTGGTCGTGAAGATCTGGACGAAGAAGCACCAGCGAACGGCGTAACAGGTTCTAAAGAGACTGGTATCCTAGCTCGTCAGTACCTGAAAGCACTGGGTGGTCACGACAACCTGACCAACATCGATGCATGTATTACTCGTCTGCGTCTGACTGTTAAAGACGGCAGCCAAATCGACGAGAAAACGCTGAAAGCACTGGGTGCAATGGGCGTTGTTAAACTGGGCACCAATAACCTGCAAGTTATCTTGGGTCCTTTGGCAGAAATCGTTGCTGGCGAAATGAAGAAAGTCGGCACTACTGAAGACCTGTCTGACGTAAAACTGCCTTAATTAATAAATACTGACTAAACAGTCAATATAGCCGGCCTTTTACGGGGTCGGCTTTTTTTGGGCCTTTTTCGGCCATATTCGTAGGGAAATAGATATATGAAACAAACATTTAAGCTTGGAATGCTATCTGCGGCTATTGCTGCAGGCCTGACTGGTTGCGGTACTCTGCAGTTAGGCTCAGAGCAACAACACATCGTTGACGCATTGTCTTCTCAGCTAAACATCAGCTACGACATCGTGACTAACCACGGTGCGCAAGAAGGTATGGCGTGTCAGGAAATGGGTGCAGAGTGGGCATCTTGTAACGAAATCACCATGACTGTGGTGAACGACGGTGACGCTGTTGAAAGCAACGATTGGAAAATCTACCTGCACAGCATTCGCGTTATCCTAGAAGTTGCCAACAAAGACTTCACCATCGAGCACATCACTGGTGACCTGTATGTCCTGACACCTACCGAATCTTTCAAAGGCTTCGCGGCTGGCGAAACGATTGAAATCCCCCTAATCCAAGAATACTGGACATTGTTTGAAACTGACTTTATGCCTCGCGCATACGTGGTATCAGGCGACGCAACACCAAAAGCTATCGAGTCTCTGAACACTGAAAACGTGGATGCGTTTGTGTCAGAAATCGAAGGTAACGAATACAAGCGTGTTCCAGAAGACAACAACATCCTGGCGACTGCAGCTTCACGTTTTGCGAAAAACAGCGATGTAGAAGCACTGGCTGAAGGTGCGATCGAAGCAGCTATCATCCCAACACCATTGAAAGCACGTCAAATGCGCGGTGAGCTGAACGTTGCTGGCGGTTTTGCTATCACTAACAACGCTCTGGATGCCGCTCAACTAGCAGCGTTTGAAGAGCGTGCAGAGTTGTTGGATGTGAACGTTAAGGGCGACGTCGCACTTAACATCAACGTAGATGCTAAGGCATTTGAAGGCGAAGAAGCCGTTTCTGGCGCATACAAACTGGCAATCAATGCAGCGGGTGTTGAGGTGCTGGGCTACGACAGTGTAGGTGCGTTCTACGGTCTGCAATCTATGCTGGCTCTGATGAGCAAAGGTGACACTGAGGTTCTGCCTTGGGTAGCAATTGAAGATGCGCCACGCTTCCAATACCGTGGTGTAATGGTAGACGTAGCGCGTAACTTCCACTCAAAAGACGCTATCCTGCGCACCGTTGACCAAATGGCGGCGTACAAGCTGAACAAACTGCACCTTCACCTGACTGACGATGAAGGCTGGCGTTTGGAAATCCCGGGTCTGCCAGAACTGACTGACGTGGGTGCAGAGCGTTGTCACGACCTGTCAGAGACGTCATGTCTACTGCCACAACTGGGCTCAGGTCCAGACAGCGACAACTTTGGTTCAGGCTTCTTCTCGAAAGCGGATTACATCGAAATTCTTGAGCACGCGAAAGCGCGTGGTATCGAAGTGATCCCAGAAATCGACATGCCTGCACACTCACGTGCAGCAGTGGTTTCTATGGAAGCGCGTTACAAGAAATACGCAGAGCAGGGCGATCTGGCGAAAGCAGAAGAGTTTCGTCTGATGGATCCAATGGATACGTCTAACGTAACGACCGTTCAGTTTTACGACAAGCGCAGCTTTGTAAACCCTTGTATGGATTCTTCGCTGAACTTCGTGACCAAAGTAATCACCGAAGTGAAAGCGATGCACGAAGAAGCAGGTATGCCATTGAGCACCTGGCACTTCGGTGGTGACGAAGCGAAGAACATCAAGCTGAATGCAGGTTTCCAAGACATCAATGCTTCTGAGCCTGTTGCATGGAAAGGGTCTATCGACCTGAGCCAGCAAGACAAGCCATTTGCGAAGTCGCCAATGTGTCAGAAGCTGATTGAAGAAGGCGTAGTGTCTGATTTCGGTCACCTGCCAAGCTACTTTGCTGAGAAAGTCAGTGGTGTAGTTTCTGAAAACGGCATTGAAAACTTCCAAGCATGGCAGGATGGCCTGAAGTATTCGAAAGATGCGTCAGCATTCGAAACCGAAAACACCCGTGTAAACTTCTGGGACGTTCTGTACTGGGGCGGTGACGCGTCAGCGTACGACTGGGCAGCAAAAGGCTACGACTTGATCGTATCTAACCCAGACTACGTGTACATGGACATGCCATACGAAGTTGACCCGAAAGAGCGCGGTTACTACTGGGCAACGCGTGCAACCGACACTCGCAAGATGTTCGGTTTCGCACCAGAGAACCTGCCTCAGAACGCGGAAACCTCTGTTGACCGTGACGGTAACGGCTTTAACGGTAAAGGCACTGTAGACCACAACGAAGGTTTCTACGGTCTGTCTGCACAGCTATGGAGTGAAACGGTACGTACTGACGAGCAGTACGAGTACATGGTATTCCCGCGCGTTATCGCAGCGGCTGAGCGTGCATGGCACAAAGCTGACTGGGAACTGGATTACCAAGCAGGTAAGCAGTTCAACCAGCAAACCACTCACGTTGACAAAGATGCACAGCTACAAGACTGGACACGCTTTGCAAACGTAATGGGTCAGCGTGAAATGGCGAAACTGGATGCATCTGGCATCAACTACCGCATTCCTGTTCCAGGTGCGGTGATGCAAGAAGGCAAACTGCACATGAACATCAGCCTACCAGGCCTGCCTCTTCAGTACTCTGTAGACGGCGGTAAGTCTTGGACTGATTACGCTGCGCCAGTTGCAATTGAAGACGCAAGCAAAGTGCAAGTACGCGCACTGAGCGCGGATAAACAACGCGAAGGCCGCGCAGTTTCTCTGTAATTTCGTCCTCATCCACTCAAAGCCCGCACTTAGCGGGCTTTTTTTTGTTCAATTGGTGCTTCTACGTTCAGTAGTGGTTGAGTAAACCGTCGTGATCGTGGATCATTGGGCGTTAATTTTAAAAATTTCGTATCCGGATCTTCCTACGAGGTAAATTTGATGAGTGAGTCTGAGGCTCGTCCAACCAATTTCATCCGTCAAATCATTGATAAAGATTTGGCGAGTGGTGCACACACCACAGTCCACACGCGTTTTCCACCAGAGCCAAATGGCTATCTGCACATTGGACACGCAAAATCGATCTGTCTGAACTTTGGCATCGCGAAAGATTACCAGGGTCAATGTAACCTGCGTTTTGACGACACCAACCCAGAAAAAGAAGACATCGAGTTTGTTGAGTCGATCAAAGACGATGTGAACTGGTTGGGCTTCCAGTGGGATGGCCAGGTTTGCTACTCATCTGACTATTTTGATCGTCTACATGGCTACGCCGTTGAGCTGATCGAAAAAGGTTTGGCTTACGTTGAAGACCTGAGCCCAGATGAGATTCGCGAATACCGCGGTACACTGACTGCGCCAGGTAAGCACAGCCCATACCGTGATCGTAGCGTTGAGGAAAACCTTGAGCTGTTCGCGAAGATGAAGAACGGTGAGTTCGCAGAAGGTAAAGTGTGTCTGCGCGCGAAAATCGACATGGCGTCACCGTTTATGGTGATGCGTGACCCTGTTCTGTACCGTGTGCGTTTTGCCCATCACCATCAAACAGGTGACAAGTGGTGCATTTACCCAATGTACGACTTTACACACTGTATTTCTGATGCGATTGAAGGCATTACACACAGCCTGTGTACGCTGGAATTCCAAGACAACCGTCGTCTGTACGATTGGGTGCTGGATAACATCACGATTGAATGTCAGCCACGTCAGTACGAATTCAGCCGTTTGAATCTTGAATACACCGTGATGTCTAAGCGTAAGCTGAGCCAACTAGTGAGCGAGAATTTGGTAAACGGTTGGGATGACCCACGTATGCCAACCATTTCTGGCTTGCGTCGCCGTGGTTATACGCCTGCAGCTATCCGTGAATTCTGTAAGCGCATCGGTGTTACTAAGCAAGACAACACCATCGAGATGAGCTCACTGGAGTCTTGTGTTCGTGATGATCTGAATGACAATGCACCGCGTGCAATGGCTGTTCTGGATCCAATCAAGCTGGTAATCGAGAACTTCCCAGAAGGTGAGATTGAAACGTTAAAGGCGTCAAATCACCCGAACAAACCAGAGATGGGCGAGCGTGAAGTTCCGTTCAGCCGCGAAATCTGGATTGAAGCTGAAGATTTCCGCGAAGAAGCGAACAAGAAGTATAAGCGTCTGGTTCTGGGCAAAGAAGTGCGTCTTCGTAACGCTTACTATGTGAAAGCAGAGCGTTGTGAAAAAGACGAAAACGGCAACGTAACGACCGTTTACTGTACTTACGACCCTGAGACACTGGGTAAAGATCCTGCTGATGGCCGCAAGGCGAAAGGTGTGATTCACTGGGTATCTGCAGACGCAGGTATTGACGCTGAATTCCGTCTGTACGACCGTCTATTCACTGTGCCAAACCCAGGTGCAGCAGATGATTTTGCAGCAACGATTAACCCTGAGTCATTGCAAGTGGTTCGTGGTTACGTTGAACCAAGCCTGAAAGCGGCGTCTGCTGAGCAAGGTTTCCAGTTTGAGCGAATGGGTTACTTCTGTGCAGATCGTAAAGACAGCAAAGAAGATGCATTGGTATTTAACCGTACTGTTGGCCTTCGCGATACTTGGGCGAAAATCGAAGCGCAATAATTTGCAATTTGATACGAAAAAAACCGGAGCGATTGCTCCGGTTTTTTTATGTCGATATTTTATTATGCGTCGTGCAAGCTAGGATCAGCTTTGCAATCGCCTTCCAAGCAGTGACCGTAAAGGTACAAGCTGTGGTTTGTCAGACGGACATTAAACTTATTTGCGATTTCGCGTTGTCGCTGTTCGATCACATTATCGGTGAACTCGATCACTTTACCGCAATCAAGACAAACTAAATGATCATGGTGATGCTGGGTTGCCAATTCAAATACTGACTTGCCGCCTTCGAAATGGTGACGAGTCACTATCCCTGCATCGTCAAACTGGTTCAAAACACGGTATACAGTCGCAAGACCGATTTCTTCACCGATGTCGATCAGCTTTTTATAAAGATCTTCTGCGCTGATGTGCTGACAGTCCGGCTCTTGCAAGACTTCTAAGATTTTCAATCGAGGCAGAGTGACTTTAAGCCCTGCGTCTTTCAATGCCTTATTGTTATCTGACATCCGGTTCTTCCTACGTAATTGCTTTTCCCTAGAATGTATTGAGAACGGGAAAAATTGATAACTAGCGTAACAAATGTGATAAGCCGCCGCCAGTAGCATAGTACAAATATCTGAGTTGTTTGGTTGGTTTTGCGGCTTGTCGCTGGAATAGAAAAGTGGCACGATAAAACTGGTTTGACCAGAAAAGGATTTCAAGTGTACAAATTCTATAAACCTAAGGTCGTGAAGTTTGCGCTTAACAGTTGGCCACCATTTTGGGGGGCTGGCATCAAAATACTCTCAATCTCAGATGATTTTCGAGAGGTTAAAGTGAAATTGAAGCTTCGCTGGTGGAATAAGAATGCCAACCGTACCCAATATGGCGGCAGCATTTTTTCAATGACGGACCCGGTCTATGCTTTGATGCTGATGGGTATTCTTCGCGAGCGTTATTTTGTCTGGGATAAAGAGGCAGACATCAATTTCATTAAGCCTGGAAACACGGATCTCTTTGCAGATTTTGTGATCTCTGAAGACGCAATCGCGTCAATTCGTCATGGTACAGAAAATGGCGACAAAGTCTTTCCGGAGTTTGTGGTAAACGTGGTTGATGCTGACGGAGAGGTGGTTAGTCAGGTCAAGAGAGTGTTGTACGTGAGGAAAAAACCGAGATATCGGGATAGTGAGCAGATGAAAGCCACGTAAATCAATGATGGGGTTTGCTATAAGCATAAAAAAACGCGCCACAGGCGCGTTTTTCATGACTGTTGGAAGATTAGTCTTCCAGCTCAGACAGGCACATTTCTTCGTGGATTTGTTTAACCCAGTTTTCAACGCGCTGTGCAGTCAATTCTGGTTGACGGTCTTCGTCGATACACAGACCAACGAAGTTATTGTCGTCTACCAACGCTTTTGATGCTTCAAACTCATAGCCATCGGTTGAGGTGTTACCAATAATGGTACCGCCTTTAGACTCTACGATGTCACGGATGGTGCCCATCGCGTCACAGAAGTATTCCGCGTAGTCTTCTTGGTCACCACAACCGAAAATCGCTACCAGCTTCGTTGAAAAATCAATTTGCTCTAGCTCTGGGAAAAAGTCATCCCAGTCACATTGTGCTTCGCCGTAGTACCAAGTAGGGATACCCAGTAGCAGCAGATCGAAATTATCGATGTCTTCTTTGCTGCTCTTTGCGATGTCCTGAACGTGGACCATTTCTTTGCTCAGTTGTTTTTGAATCATCTTGGCAATGGCTTCAGTGTTACCTGTATCGCTGCCAAAGAAGAGACCTACGCTTGCCATAATCGAGAATACCTATGTTCTGTTTATTGAGATGCAATATACACATCTCGCAAAGTAAAGTGTAGGAGAAGGTGATGTCTTCTCTCTTCCTTAAATATGTAGAAAGTTGTTAGCCAATGCCAACACCTTCCCAGAATATTTGAATCACGCCTTTGGTAATAAATCCTGCACATCCGAGGAAAAGAACCAACCAGACGATGCGACGCCCAAAAGGCGGAACGTTTCCTTCGTTAAGCACGTCCTTGATTGCCATACCGATAAAAAAGAAGATGCTGGCAAAGAGTAAATCCAGGCCTATCTTTTCGAGCAGTTCAAAGTGCTCATACAGCATGTCCGTCTCCCTGTCGGATCTTTAATCGCGCGAACTATAGCATAACTGCCATCTGTCTGTTAACGCTCAGACTTTGTTAAAAAGCGGGTGATCACACGAGCGACAGTTTCGGGCTTTTCTGCATGTAGCCAGTGACCGGTGTTAGCAACAACATGTGCCTTTGCGTTGGGAAACTGAGCTTCAATTTCATCGCGATGTTCGGCAGAAATGTAGTCAGATTCACCGCCTTTCAAAAACAACGTGTTACCCGGATACTGACCAACGTTTGTCCAGCCTGTAATGTCTTCGTAATTCGCCTCTAAGGCGTCGACATTGAACCGCCAGTCAAACGTACCGTCTTCTTGGCGAGCTAGAGATTTCAATAGAAACTGACGCACACCGGGGTCAACGATGTGATCTGCCAGTTTTGCTTCTGCGTCTTTACGGCTATTAATTGGTTGTTGCATGGAGGCGTTAAGCCCAGAAAATACGTTGTCGTGACGACGCACTTGATATCTTACGGGAGCAATATCCATGACAACTAATTGCTTAATACGTTCTGGGTATCGGGTTGCCATCATCATGGCCACTTTTCCGCCCATAGAGTGACCCACAACGGATATGCAGTTGAGATCTTGTTGATCGAGAAATGCGAGTACGGCATCGGCTTGCGACGCATAGTCGACATTGAGGCTTCTTGGAGACAAGCCATGATTAGGAAGATCAATCTGATATACCTTGTAATGTTCAGCCAAAACACGCGCTAAACCACCTAGGTTATCTAAACTGCCAAAAAGCCCGTGGATCAGGAGCAATGGTTCGCCTTCGCCTTGGATCTTAAAGTTCAAAAACACCGATGTTTTCTCTCAATATGAATCGTTTGCCGTAGAGTATACCTGTCTAACTCTGTATAATCGCCCCGTTGAATTGAAATTAGGACACGATGATCGAACGATGAAGACAATTGAGGTTGATGAAGAGCTATACCGGTACATCGCCAGTCAGACACAGCACATTGGCGAAAGTGCATCGGACATCCTGCGCAGACTTCTTATGGCACCGCAGATGGAGCAACAACCCGTTGCAACATTGATCCCTGCTCAGAAAACGAAGGGAATTGTTGTCAGTAAAGATGCGGGTAAGAGCGACACAGTTGATCGCGTGAAAGAAATGCGCTCCTTGTTGATCTCAGATGAATTCGCAGTACAAGAGAGAGCAATTGGCCGCTTTATGCTGGTTCTTGCAACCTTGTACCGCATTGATGACCTCGCTTTTTCTGAAGCAACGGCATTGAAAGGTCGCACTCGCGTCTATTTCGCAGATAACGAACAGACATTGCTCGAAAGTGGCAAAACAACCAAGCCTAAACATATTCCAGGTACACCATTTTGGGTGATCACAAATACCAATACGGGTCGTAAACGTCAGATGGTAGAACAACTAATGACGAAAATGGGATTCACTAACGACATCACTGAAAAAGTGGCTGGCGAAATTTAACGTCCGGTCGATAAGCTCTGTGAACGTTTGGTTGCTGTTCAAATAGATAGAATTTATAGAGGCTTTGTCATTGACGGGCCTCTACTTGTTTTTGTTTTTCAAGTTCCTGAAAGGATGCGAAGTCATGGCTAGTAGTGAACGCGCAGGTCAACGCGCGCTGCAAATCGATTTGCACAATATTCCTCTGTTGGTATCCAACTATTTCCAATTAACGCCAGATCCAACAAACCCAGCGCATAACGTTGAGTTTGGTACGTCGGGTCACCGAGGATGTGCCGACAAATCAACATTCAACCAGCACCACATTTTGGCAATTGCACAAGCAATTGCGGACGTACGTGCGGAACAAGGCATCACAGGTCCTTTGTTTGTCGGTAAGGATACTCACGCGTTGTCAGAGCCAGCATTTTGCTCGGTAGTAGAAGTACTCGTTGCAAACGGCGTTAAAGTGATTGCACAGGAAAAGGGTGGTTACACGCCAACCCCGGGTATCTCTCACGCAATTTTGGCTTACAACAAAGCAAATGCTGACCATGCTGATGGTATTGTAATTACACCATCTCATAACCCACCACAAGATGGCGGTATTAAATACAATCCGCCTCACGGTGGTCCAGCAGAAGGCGAGCTAACCAAAGCGATCGAGTCTCGCGCGAATGCGCTGATTGCAGCAAGTCTTGAAGGCGTCCGCCGCATTTCTTTCGCGGAAGCGACAGCAAGCGAGCTGTTCGTTGAAACCGACCTAGTGATGCCTTATGTGAAAGAGCTGGATCAGGTTGTCGATATGGCCGCAATCAAAAATGCGGGCTTGAAGCTGGGTGTGGATCCATTGGGCGGATCAGGCATCGATTATTGGAAAGCGATCGCTGCGCACTTTGAACTAGACATCACACTGGTTAACGACGCGATTGATCCGTCTTTCCGCTTCATGTCTTTGGATAAAGACGGCGTGATCCGTATGGACTGCTCGTCACCGTCTGCAATGGCAGGTCTTCTGGAATACAAAGATCAGTTCGATCTGGCTTTCGGCAACGACCCAGACTTTGACCGTCATGGCATTGTGACGCCAAGCGGTTTGATGAACCCGAACCATTACTTGGCCGTGTGCATCGATTACCTTTACCAACACCGTCCACAATGGGGCAGTGAAGTCGGTGTAGGTAAGACGTTGGTATCAAGCGCAATCATTGACAAAGTGGTTGCAAACTTGGGCCGCAATCTTTGTGAAGTACCAGTCGGTTTTAAATGGTTTGTAGACGGCCTTTATTCCGGTGAGCTGGGCTTTGGCGGCGAAGAAAGCGCGGGTGCATCTTTCTTGCGTAAAGATGGAACACCTTGGGCGACCGACAAAGATGGCATCCTTCTGTGTCTTTTAGCTGCAGAAATTACGGCTGTTACCGGCAAGAACCCGCAACAGTATTACAATGAGCTGGCAGAAAAGTTTGGCGAGTCTAGCTATGCGCGCCTGCAAGCCGTTGCAAACGGCGAGCAAAAAGCAGTACTGAGCAAATTGTCAGCAGAGATGGTGACAGCGACTACCATGGCGGGTGACGAAATTATCGCTAAACTGACGCATGCACCAGGTAACGGTCAAGCGATCGGTGGCTTGAAAGTCGTGACTGAATTTGGTTGGTTTGCTGCGCGTCCGTCAGGCACGGAAGACATTTACAAGATTTACTGCGAAAGCTTCAAAGGCGATGAGCATCTTCGTCAAATTCAGGAAGAAGCAAAACAAATCGTCAGCGACGTATTTAAAAACGCAGGCCTGTAAGCGTAAGATAGAAAAGAAAGCCACCCAACTGGG
>NZ_JAJUBB010000001.1 GCF_028683135.1 Enterovibrio qingdaonensis | reverse complement strand
AAGAGCACGGATCGCATTGGCAAGAGTTTTACGTTCCATCTTGGGCTTACCTTGTTAAATCAGAGTTATTGGACCGGAATTTTTCAGCCGGATCATATAAGAAATGAGAAAGCGGCAATAGTGCCGCTTTCAGAAAAGTGATTTGCGCTTACAGACGCTCGCGGATCATGACTTCCAGTTTGCCTTGGTCAACCGCAAAGTTGCGGATACCTTCAGCCAGCTTCTCGACAGCCATCGCGTCCGAATTATGTTCCCACAGGAATTCAGCGTGAGACATAGGAGCAGGGCGATCTTTAACTTCTACGTCATCATGAAGTTTTTGAACAACCTCACCGTCAGCATCAGACAATTCTTGCAGTAGCTGTGGGCTGATAGTCAGGCGGTCACAACCTGCGAGTTCAAGAATTTCACCGATGTTGCGGAAGCTTGCGCCCATAACAACGGTGTTATAGCCGTGCTCTTTGTAGTAGTTATAGATAGTTGAGACAGAGATAACACCTGGGTCTTCAGTTGGTTCAAAGTCACGGCCTTCTTGCGCTTTGTACCAGTCCATGATGCGGCCAACGAAAGGAGAAATCAGGTAAACACCTGCTTCTGCACAAGCACGAGCCTGAGCAAATGAGAACAGCAGTGTCAGGTTACAGTTGATACCTTCTTTTTCCAGCACTTCTGCTGCACGAATGCCTTCCCAAGTGGAAGCCAATTTAATCAGGATACGGTCGTTGCTGATACCCGCTTCGTTGTACATGCTGATTAGCTTGCGTGCTTTCGCCACACTGTTTTCGAAATCGTAAGAAAGACGTGCGTCGACTTCTGTCGAAATTCGACCTGGGATAACGTTAAGAATTTCTTTACCGATATTGACTGCCAGACGATCGCCTGCGTCGGCGATTTGGAGTTCAATATCGTCACTTTTTGATTTTGCGTATGCGATAGCATCGTCAATTAACGGTGCATATTCAGGAATTTGGGCAGCTTTAAGAATCAAAGAAGGGTTAGTGGTTGCATCTTGAGGTTGGTACTTTGCGATAGCATCGATATCGCCAGTATCTGCAACAACAGTTGTGAGCTTGCGTAGTTGTTCAAGTTTAGTGCTCATCTTCATAACCTTTTGTCGAGTGTTTCACTTTGGTCGCGAGGCAACCTGATGCTGCTCCGATATTGAACTTTCCTCTACACCAGTAACGTGACGGGCGTTGAACAAATGCGACATACCTGAGCAAATGATATGGTCATGTTTGTGTTTTTTAGACATAAAGTCAACGGCTGGATCCAAGAATTTTTCCCTAGATCTCACCGCCGTTGGCCATATTTACAAATCCTGTTGAACGTGATGAAACGCGCATTTTGCCGTTACAAATGTTCAGTCAGTTAAACTATTGTTCAGCGTCTACCATATTGAGAAGTGCCATGGCGCAACTTGCACTGGTGGCGAGTACATCAATGGTGCCCGTTTTAAGCGCTCCCAAAATGGATAAGGCTTTCCTGCTTTCACTCGCCATTGCAATGACATTGGGAATTCTTGATAAATCAACCATTTCCAACCCCACAACGCGGTCTCTCATTAAGGTGTTAGCTCGACTTCCATCAAGTTTGAAAAAATCGAAACCACCAATGTCGCCAACGATGCCGTCGTTGATTCTCGCTTCAACAAATTCTTTTGCCGAAAAGCACCCCAATTTGACCATGTGACTGTTTTCGTCCATGTCACCAATGCCTACAAGTGCAAACTCTGCCTTTCGCGCTTGGCTGAGCGTTTCTGCAATATTAGGGTGGTGGATAAAGACATCTCTAATGGCGGGCGTGTTGACGTATGCAGGGGCATACAGTGTCTCACTTGAACCGCCAAACTTTTTAGCAAGACGGCGACAGATGTGATCGGCATTGATGATGTCACCGCTTCGGTGCGTACCACCAATTGCGCAGACAAATCGGGCGTTTCGGTGAGAGACCAAGCCAGGGTGATCCGCGATAGCAGCGACGTTTTGACCTTGGCCAACGGCGACCACCATACCGTCCTGTAAACTACCATCCAAAAACGAGGAAACCAGCGTGGCGACTTGGGTGCGTTGCTCTTGGACGCTAGGTTGATCTAGGGCAATGAGGGCGCGTTTTAAATTGAATCGCTCCATCAGTCTTTGTTCCAGCTGGGCACTGTGTACGGGGTGAAACTTTACCGATATCTCTACAATCCCTTCTTCTCGAGCTCGGCGAAGCAACCTGCTGACCTTTGCACGGCTAATGCCAAACTTCTTTGAGATTTCTTCCTGCGTCGTGTTTTGCTGGTAATAGAGAATGGCGATTTCTGTCAATAAGTTAGTGTCATCCAGCAAGCTTTCAAAATTGCTGCTCAAGGTCCGCGAAGTAATCATTTATGTTTCTCGTTCGTTTGGAGGCATGAACAGTTTACGTTCTTTCTGATGCGTGAACAAATGTTTGGAGTGAAAACATTTGTTCACTTATCGCGTGTTGATGGAGTATGAATTTTTGGCGAATAAACGCGTCGTTTGTTTGAAAAAGTGTCCACACGTAACTAAGTTGATAATGGTTAAAGAGAAGGTGTTAACGCGTTTTTTCTTGGATTTCTTTCTAACGCGTTCTGTTTAAATTTTCTTGTAAGGGGATTTTTTGCAAATTCATGTGTTTTTCAGCACACAAATAGATTCCGAGCGTCATGTTAAGAGGCATGATGCGTGAGGAATGTAATGTTGGTGCCTAACCGAAAGCTCTGGATTGCAGCAGTCGTTCTGTTGGCAATGTTATTTGGGCTTACTGCCGTCAGATTTTCTTCATTTTTTCCTGAGTTAACCTCTCAAAGTGAAGGACTGGAGGCCAAGTACAGCTATTTTGTCGACAATAGCAACAGCCATATCCTTTCATATGTGCTTGAATCCGCGATTTTCCGCCAAATTGATGATCCGTCTGAAATCCCTTGGCACGTTGGTTACAAGTCTTATTGGGTAAAGCTGGCACTGAAAAGTAATGTTGATCAGCATAGGCACCAAGTGCTCTATTTTGATACGCCTTTAATTGACAGACTAGATATCTATATGTACTCCAATGATGGCGTATTGAAGGAGCAGTGGAAGCTGGGTGACAGCGAACAAAGAGGATATAAAGTTGGAGACATGCCCCCAGCGGTGCATTTCCAACTTGACCCGCAGGAACAAATTACTCTTTACCTAAAGGTAAGTTCGACGGGTGTTCCAGTGATGCCAATCTGGTTGTTAGATGAGCATGACTTTCACAAAGTTACGCAACTTTTACATCTAGTGTGGGGAGGTGTTGTCGCGATTTTAGGGATTGTCGCTATTTACACCTTTGCTGTTTTTGTTTCGCTGAAGGAGCGCGTATATCTCGTTTATGCGCTGTATGTGGTCACCGCCTTAATCCAGTTGGGTGCTCTGCACGGTTTCGGTACCTACCTCTTTCCTGAAAAAGCACAGGCATTCTTCAGCAACAACCTTGTCACGCTGACATATGGACTATTCATTCTTTCTCTTCTTTTTGCGCATCTATACTTTCGCGTTCATAAGTCTCCCAGTTTATTGAGGCAAGTTGTGCATTATGGGTTGATGATATTGGGCAGTTTAATGTTCATGTCGCTCTTCTTACCCGAACACATATCTGGAACCTTTCTGATTGCTGTCCAGCCTCTATTCTATGGCCTGATCGGAACGCTGGTCTGGCGTAGATGGAAGCTAGGAAAGAATTGGGGAAAAATGTTTATTTTGTCATGGGTCCCTCTGATTATATCTGGCGTTTTCCCCCCTTTATTGGTGACGGGCACAATTGAATACACCTTAATAACGCGATACGCCTTCATGATGGGTACGGTACTTGCCGTTATTTTTATGGCTCTTGCGTTAGCGGAGCGAGTGAGACAACAACGACAGGATTCTGTTTTCCAACTCACTCATGATGCCGTATCAATGTTGCCAAATTTGAATGTGCTTAATCAGGTTATCGCTAGGCTGATGGGCAGGGGGAAAGCGTTTACGCTGTGTTGTTTTCAAGTCGACAGATTTGCCAGCCTATCGCCGTATATGTCAGCTGAAGAAAAAGCGAAATTTGTCAAAGCGATATGTGATCGACTGACGCTTGCTCTGGACAGTGATGATATTCAGATTCTTGAACGGACCAGTAAAATTACCCATCGCGTGGCGTGTCTGAAGGAGGGGAGCTTTGGTTTTATCGTTCTGTCCGCGAAGGAAGAAGAAGTCTCTCTGTTTGTGTCCAGTATTATTGATGAGGTGGATGGCTATATTGAGCTAAACAACTATAGCATTCGGGCGCAGGGCACTGCGGGTATGAGTATCTTTCCTAAGGATGGAAATCAGGCAGATTTACTGGTGAATAAAGCGTTGCAGGCGGTGACGGAAACATCGCTCATTGAGAAGAAAGTCAATGCTTATGACTGCCTGGATAACTTTAATCATACTCTCAATATGTCACTGGTGGCGGATTTGAAAAAAGCCATTGAGAACGATGAGTTATCACTTTTTCACCAGCCTCAAATTGACCTAAGAACTGGCGCAATCCACGGGTCAGAAGTGCTGTTGCGATGGGAGCACCCCAAGTACGGCCATATTTCTCCTGATGTGTTTGTAAAGCTTGCTGAAGAAGTCGGACTAATCAATGACCTGACTATGTGGGTTATTAGACGCGCGTTCTTCCAGCAAAGTAAGCTTATCGAAATGGGGTATAGCCGTCGTCTGTCAATTAATGTCAGCGCCTCAGATATTGCGATTCCGAACTTGGTAGACAGAATATGTGAATTAGCGAATAACTATCGCGTTCCTACGGGGCTATTGTCTCTCGAACTTACCGAGTCGACGTTGGTATCCGATTATGACCGCTTGCATGAAGTCATTGAGAAGTTGTCTGAATTCGATATTGAGGTGTCTATCGATGATTATGGAACAGGATACTCATCATTAAACTACCTTTCTCAGCTCCAATTTACTGAGTTGAAGATAGACCGTGGTTTCATTCAATCGTTAATCAGTAGTCCTCGCCAGCAAAACATCGTTAGGGCAACCACTGAAATGGCGAAATCATTGGGTTTGATGGTGGTTGCTGAAGGTGTAGAAGATTTGGAAACAGTGTCCATTTTGAAAAGATATGGGGTCGATATCGCTCAAGGCTACCATTACTCTCGACCCCTTAGCTTCAGTCAGTATTTGATATATTTAAAACGGACCAGCAGTCAGTTGCCCACGCCGACGAATCGTATGCGTCGAGATTCTCAATCTGGGTAGTAAATTGCACCGAGTCGACATTGTCGGCTCGCGCCTGTTACTTCGGTGAGATTTCCTGGCTTTGCTTCGACGGCTTGTTTGGCTAACCAAGCAAATGCCAGTGCTTCCATGGAGTCACCGTCGACACCTCTGTCGTCAGTGGTCATTACCTGCCATGCAGGAAGTAAACGCTGAAGCATTGTCATCAACGCCTTATTCTTTGCTCCGCCTCCACAGACTAATAACTCGCCTGCCGGGTACTTAGAAACATCATTTGTTATAGATTGGGCGGTAAGAGCCAGCAGTGTCGCTTGAACGCTCTCAATGCTAATTTCTGTGTCGAATTTGCGTAGTTGCTGTTTCAGCCAACCTGCGTGGAATAGTTCTCTGCCCGTACTTTTAGGGGCTAAACGCTCAAAATAGTGCTCGGACAACATTTGCTTGAGCAGTGTTTCATCCACCTCACCTGACGCCGCCCACAAGCCGTCATGGTCGTAGGGTTGCCCCTTGTGCTGCTTAATCCAGCTGTCCATGAGCATATTGCCAGGGCCCGTATCATAGCCAATAACAGGCTTGCCAGGTTCGAGCACGGAAATGTTAGCTATACCGCCAATGTTGAGTATGACACGACAGAGATTTGGATTGGAAAAGAGGCCTTTATGAAAGGCGGGGACTAGAGGGGCACCTTGACCACCCAAGGCCATGTCTTTACGTCGGAAATCTGCAACCGTTGTAATCCCTGTTTGAGCAGCAATGATATTGGCATCTCCCAGCTGCATGGTGAATCGCATGTCACCATCAGGCTTATGGAAAACGGTTTGGCCATGGCACCCAATAGCTGTGATGGCGTCTGCGGATAGGTTGTGCTCATCTAAGAAGCGATTGACTGCCTTCGCGTAGGTCACGCCAAGGAAATGGTCGATAGTACCTACTTCTTCTAGCGTCACCGAAGCACCTTGGCTGAGCGCAATCAGTTTCTCTACGAGCTCTGAGGGGAAAGGGTACATAGACTGGTTAAGTACACGGATATCATTATTGGTAAATTCGGCGGCGACCATATCAATACCATCAAGACTTGTTCCCGACATTATGCCGATATAAATGCTCACAATTTCACCTCAGAGTTGGCGTCTATATACGCGTAAGTTTCTCATAGGATTAGCAATTCCAATATCAATTTATAAAGTGCTCTTTCTAGAGTGTGCGACTCAACGTAATATGTCGCACAGATTTCGAAAATGACAGGAGAGCACCATGGGGCCATTGTGGCTTGATCTTGAAGGCTGTGAGCTGGATGCGGAAGAGCGAGAACTGCTTGAACACCCACTCGTTGGGGGCGTCATTTTGTTCGCTCGCAATTATCACGACAGTTCGCAACTGACTGCGCTGAATGACTCCGTGAGAAAAGCGGCTAAACGCCCAATTCTAATTGGTGTTGATCAGGAGGGCGGCAGGGTTCAGAGGTTCCGTGAACAATTCAGTTTGATCCCACCTGCGCAATCATACGCATTGATGGACAACGGAGAGCAAATAGCGCGTGAATCCGGTTGGTTGATGGCAGCCGAACTGATAGCACACAATATTGATTTAAGCTTTGCGCCAGTGCTCGATCGCGGTTTTGATTGTAAGGCAATCGGTAGCCGTGCTTTTGGTGACGACACCGACACGGTTCTCCGTTATTCGAGTGCCTATATGATGGGCATGAAAGATGCTGGCATGTCGACAACAGGCAAGCATTTCCCCGGACACGGTGCTGTACTGGCAGATTCTCACTTTGAAAGCCCGATCGATGATAGAACAACGTTGTTCGAAGAAGACATGGCTATCTTTAAAGCGCAAATAGATGCGGGAACGCTAGATGCGATGATGCCAGCTCATGTCATTTATCCACATTTTGACTCGTTGCCTGCGAGTGGTTCTTCTTATTGGCTAAAATCCATTTTGCGTGAGAAGCTGGGCTTTAAAGGTATTATCTTCTCTGATGATTTGAGTATGGAAGGTGCAACCGTGATGGGTGGGCCGGCTGAGAGATGTCGCCAAGCATTAGCGGCTGGCTGTGATATGTTGCTTATGTGCAATAACCGACAATCAACCATCGAAGCGATTGATGGCTTACCGATTTCAGATGTACCCCAAGCAGCAACTCTTATGAAGCAGCAATCTTTTTCTGTAAAAGAATTAAAAGCGACTCAGAAATGGAAAGGTGTTAGTAAGCGAATTGAGGCATATAACGCGGAGTGGCTATCGCGTCAGGGTTAGTTAGGTGCTGCGAATTTAAAATGAAAGGCAAGGTTTAACCTTGCCTTTTTTATGCGTGGCTCTCATCGCGGCAGCATTCGTCGCGAAGAAAGGTAAGCACGCCTTCGAGTTTGTCGTATTCAGGCGTGCAATAGAGCACTCGGCCTTCTCTACGCTGCGTGATTAAGCCTGCGGACATCAAGCCTGATAAGTGGTGTGAAAGCGTCGAGCCGGGGATCGCCAGCTCCTCTTGAACCACACCCACAGCAATGCCGTTGTGCCCAGCTTTTACCAAGCGTTTAAATATGGTTAGACGGGTGGGATGTCCGAGTTCTTTTAAAGCCTTCGCGGCTGATTCAATGTCCATTTTTTGGGTCTCTGTTGGTGAACATTTCGATATTACCAGAAGTAACTAACTATGAGTATGGTCACTAGAGAAAATGTAGACGGCGGGTCATCAATGGGTTGGGGGTAAGGGCATCGAATCAAAAACGCTCAGGATACAAAGAATGTGACGTTTTTCTAAGGTACATTCTATGTATGACTGAGCGTTTGGTTTACGTTTTGTCAGTACTGATTATCAACGTAGACGTGGCTTTATCAATCGAATGGGTATTCCTCGTGGGTAGGACGACTAGAACGCGGCTTGCGACGCTTCTTGTCTCGTTGAGGTTTGTCGTCAAAGTCATCATTGAATTTAGAATGAAACTTTTCTTTTTTGTTCGAGTCACTTTTCAGCCACTGATCCCACTTGGCCATCTTATTTACCCTGTCCATTTAACTGTTGTGTAAAGAAAACTGTTAGGTGTTTCTATTGCGTATATTTCACCAAATTACTTCAAGGGAAATATAGCGTAAGCGCGATGACAATTTAATGAATTTATATTTTCATCATTGTGACGCCACATGCGTTTCAAGCATAAGCTCAGCATGCAGATTAAATAAAACGAAAAAATTCGTCCATTGTGATTAGAAAAATAGATGAAGAACAAAAAAAGCCAGACAGTTCCATTTTTACATTCGTTTGGATATGAAAATGTTGCTGCATTGTAAGCCAGTATGGGCTTCAGCCCGAAAATTTGAGATCTGAAGCGCAACGAATTATTGAATAATGACGCTTTTCACATTGTTACAATGATTTACTCATTGTGTACTCGACCTGCACGAATTTATTGACTATTTTGGCTTATAAATGAGATAAGAAATAGGTGTTCAAAAGCTCGACAGAATGGAAAAACGTCGCTATAAAGCGAATGAAGCATTAATTTTCTTTATCGTCAGATTAACAATATTTTGCTTTACACCTTAATGGTTTAATGAAAAATATTGCGCAAATTGGTTAAGGAGCTCAATAATGTTTAGTGGTCAAAAGTTTTTTGATGACAGGCATTTTCCAAAAGGTTTCGCTCGATCCGGCTATTTTACTATCAAGGAATCGCAACTTTTGGAAACCAGTGGCCGTACTATGAAAGCCTTGTTTGAAGGTACGATGGTTCCACAAGATGCAGAACAGCAGAAATTTGTTGATGAAGTGAACGGTCGTCGTGCCGCAGAGTCACAATATGCACATTGCTGGTTGAAATATTTGAAAGAAATCAACCATAAACACGTGGTATACAACCTGTGTTCTACGTCTCGTAACGGCGCAGCTGAAGATTACTCAGAAGCAGAAGCGGACGAATAGTCATCGAGTAGGCTGAAAAAAAGCGAACATTGTGTTCGCTTTTTTTATTATTGGTCTAATTAAATGGCTGGATTTAGCTCAATAAATCGGCGAGTGAATAGGGTTTTCTCGCGAGTCCGAGAGCCTGAGCTGGCGTAAATCCGTCACTGTTTTGATGGCAGAGGTTGTTCCATGCACGATAAATGTCGAGCAGAGGTAGCAAGCCTCCTGGGCGACGGCGACGCCTCGGTTCGTCTATAACGCTTTTAAAACACAGATGAAAGCGTGACTGGTAGTCTTCCAATTGTTCAGTTGATGCTTTTTCCAGCCAATAACGTTCGTTGTTTGTTTCCCTTCCTAAGTGGCAAATACCTTTGCTACCAACACCTATTTTAGTGAACGCCCATCGATCTCTCCACCAACTCAACAAAACGATATCAACGGTTTCAGAAGAGTTTGGTTCTATCCAATTTGCGTTTTGTTCCACGTAGATAGGATGGCACGTTCGTTCTTCCATTCTGTCTTTAAACACGGAAACAATTGCGGAACGTAACAAAGGTTCTTGCGGCAAATACAGAGTGATGGAATCCCAATCAATAGTGCTCTCTGCGATACGCAGAAAATGTGCGTATGTCGTGTATTGAGGCCTTATTAAGCTGCCTGTTGAAGGGTATGTAACATCAATAGGTTTGGTGTAGGGGTCTTCGACATTTTTTCGTGACAACACTTCACTGTATTTTGTGTTTACGCGCTCAAGTAAATCCTTAGGTGTCGCTACGTTAGCCTCAATCTGTGTGTCAAAAGCGTTGGGCATGAGTCGGCTGCGCTTCGCGATAGTGTCATTGCTGTCATCGGGCGGCATCTCGTCTGCGGCATAATTCAGGCTTTGCTGAAAAACGTATCCATGTTTTGCGTCACCCGTTGCCAGCCAGTTAACGCCATTTTTACTACTCGGTTGCAAGGGGGCAAGGGTAGAAGCCATTGGTGTTGAATTGCACATTTGCACGAAGCGGGCATCAACCGTTGCCAACTTGTTTCGACAACGTAGGGCGATTTGATCCAAATGGTCATAGAAGGTTTTTGGATTGATGGCGAGCTTTCGACAAATTTCTCTGACTGCATGCCCTGTAAACACAAGACCCAATAGCTTTTGTTGTATATCGAGTTTTGGGTTCGCATTGGACCACTTATCAACGAAGGTCGACTGGCAATGCTTGCAGCGATATCGCTGCCTTTCACCGCTATATCCAAAAGCATGGTATAGCTCTCGGTGTGTTAATACGGGTTTATTGCATGACGGACATGCTTGGTTTGAACATGCAGCAAGGCTCGCCGAATCTTGTTCTTTTGACCGATTCAGTTCTTCAAGCAATGCACTGTTATTGAGGAGAGGAGGAAAGGCACCACACTCTCGACAAACTAATTCGGGACGAGAGGGATCAGTTACTTGAAGAAGGTAATACTTCTTATCACTCAAACCAAAGTTTCGACACGCCAATGTTTTACAATGATTCATTGAAGCGAAACCGATAGCACCCCCGAAATCGATAGGTTGGAGAAGCGTCTCCACACTCTCAATTTGGGTTTGCTGGGTCGGCATAAGCTTGCAACCGTTGAGTTCTGATCCATCTGCTGTCGACGGTAGTTTGCCTGGCGACACCAATCCTCCTCAATTATTTGCACCTTAAATTCCACCCAAAGATAAAATTTAATCAATGTCTGTTGGTTGTTGATCGGCGAGAACGCTTTCGTTTTTTGAAGGCAACGTCGATACCGGAATGAACAGTCTATGGAAGGGCAACCCTCATTCAGCGGATCATGATCACAAACGTTACTATTTAGGTGTTCCAAATGGCCATAGTTTACCATTTGTGTTTATAAGGTGATATAGATCTTCTTATTGGAAGAGGATGCACAGTATTTTTCAGTCGTGTCATTCGCCTAACTTGTTAATATCTAGACAGGAAAAAACAGGCGATCTTTTCTGATTGTGATTTATTTTCCCTGTTTGTCATAAGGATATGCGTTTTTTTGCATGTCTAGTAAATCAGGTTTTTCTCCGCTTTTAATTATCCCCACTAAAACTAAGCTTAAACGGCGTCTCTATTAATGATCACTTGTCTCTAATATGAAATGCCTTATGCAAGGGGGAAGTATGAGCAAGCTTAACTATCTGAAATTCGCATTTTTTTACCTGTTTGTGGGGCTGGTGTCGGGCTGTAGCGATAGCGATTCGGCATCAACGTCAACATCCAGCTTGCAGTTGCCTCAACAACTGGAGGTAGTGACCAATGAAAACGATTAATGCGAAATGGTTGGGCATCGTAGCATCATCATTGCCAGTTGTTGGGCATGCGGCATTTAATGATGTGGGTACAGAATACACAAATGCTAGCCAAAAAACGTATGTTTGGAATGAAGCATTGGAACCCATTGAACTTGTGAACAGCATCCTTTGCTTTACGGCACAATTTAATGTCACTGAATTCGCGAATGCCGGGCCTTATTTGGTACTGGCAGATGAAGCAAGTTGTTTTGACGATTCTAATGATGGGTCAACGGGTCAATCATCAGGTGCTGCAAACACCCCCTCTTACTTGAAAGCGGTTGCTGAGGTAACCAGAGCCTCTGACTCGGCCCCCTTGATCGTGAATGTTTGGTTACCTGAGATGGCGACTGGCGATGACGAACAAGCGATAAAATTCAAAGCGGTTATCACCGAGGGCGCATCAGATACCAATCCTTTTGGTCAATTCACGTTTAACTTTTCGTTCTTTGATAACTTTACCAATCTCACCCCCAAAGGTGGTGGGGAAGTCATTACGTTGAGTGGGCTAGAAGATTCGATTGGATTTACGCTTTATGAAAGTAGTCAACACGGGGTCTCTACCTATACGCAAAGCGCGAGCGTGGTGATGTCTTCTGATCGCTCAGAAGGGACGGCCTTGACCTCGTCCAGTCAAAGTGGAGCGTATGCACTGACATTTAATTCAGGCAATGTACTACTTCAAAATGCCGCTAACTTTGATGCGCTTCCCTATAAGTCAGGTAACAACAGCGGCACGTGTTTAAGCCGAACACAGTTTAATAGCTTTGTGTATCGGTATGATCTTTACAACGCGTCTACGGGAGCTCAAATTGACGTAAATGCTGGTTTCCCGATGAAATATTCCAGTGCGAACAATGGCACCTACGACAGTTACGGGTATGTCGGATATTGGGGAATCTGGACGGAGGTCGAGGGAGCCGTAACAAATGGCGAGACGATTGTGAGAGATGATAATGGGGTCGTTCGACAATACACCGTGATGACGGCGCCTGGCCGCCTAATAAAAAACACGGTGAATACGCTCGCATTGTCGAATGCCCGAGGCATCAGCTTCTCGTATTGGGACAGCAGTGTATTTAGTGATTCCAGCTTCGATCAATGGGTTGTGAAGTATTATACCGCGGCGCAGGATGGTGTGGGGTCAGACGGCTTTTATAAGACAGGCAAGCTAAGTTGGGGCCAGAATGGACCGACTATCACCGCATTTGGGCCGACGCTTATATCTCTTTCTACCAATGACTCACTTTACATGTACTCAGAGCAACTGGGCGGAGAAGTGAAGTTTCTGGAAGGGAATGCTTCTCTGACATATTACGAACAGACCTTCATTAATGGCAGCGAGACAGGCAGTGGAGAGTTGCTTAATGGCGGGTCGGTAACGCTCTATTGTTACGATAATTGTCCAATCGGGACGTTTGATCTCAGTGATTTAACGAACTGGACTGGCTCAAACAGCCCATTTGAAACAGCCAGTGGCCCACACCAATATACATTCAGTACGTCGGGCGGCAATGCGCTGACATTGGTGAGTGTGAACAGCAGTGAGCCTGTCAGATACAACGCATCATTGACTCAAAGTAACATCAATTCCACACCCCATAGTTGGGGCGTTCGCAGCGGGCCCATGGTGTTGTCTACCGTTAGCAATAGCTATGACGTGTATGATCCCGCGATCACCACGGAGTACTACGTTTGGGAGACGGGCTTACAAAACTGGAATCAACTCACTGCCGTGAAAGATGCTAGTGACAACATTGTTAGTTTTGAAAAGCCGCTTCAGTTTGCTTACACGCACAACAACGCCAATGACAGGTCTGGTTCTGCGGGCGTTTATGCTGGGCAAACCTACTTGATTAACTATGGCGGGAATGGCGATTTTTGGGGAGTCCCGATGGCACAGGACGGCGACAGATATCTGCCGAGTTTTTCCTTAAATGATGGTGTACTTATGGGGCCAGCCAATCAATATGCCATCAAGGCAAGAGAGATTGAGCAAACGATGCAAGCCGCTGCAGGCCAGTGCACCACGCTGACATTGTCAGACCCAGCGGTCGACGTGCCGACCTCAATCGTGGGTGATGCAGATATTGGTGACATGCCAATTGTTGAGGGTGATCCTTCAGTGATTGCTGGTGAAACGCAATAGTTCGCCTCAGTTTGCAAAACAAAAAGTGCCGCTATTTATAGCGGCACTTTTTTGCTTGTCTTGCTGTTGCGCGACGAGTCTTAATTTTTAATAACCGCTATTTCTACTTTTTTACCTAGCGACATGGCGAGGTTGTTGTCGTAGTAAGCGGCCTCATTGATGAAGTGTGGGTAGGCTTCGTAATCACCGTCCCAGCATATTTCTTCGCCAGAAAACAACGTATAAATCGGGTCACCATTTCGTAAGGGGGTGAAGTCGGCGTCTTGGACGTTTTTATGCACCATACCGATACGTTCGCCATTTTCATCTTCAGGCAATTTGAGTGTTTCTGTGTAACGATATGCTGAAATGGTATCAGGCAGTTCAGGTACTTCGTTGTTATTAAACAGTTCGACAAAATCGAGAATATGGGAGGTCATGTCTTCCATCCAATCTAATACGTCTTGGCGGATGACTGACTGCGGCTGAGGGCCAACTTCAATGATGATGCCTTGGTCTGCAATTGAGCAGAGGAAAAAGTGTTCTTCAACCGTGCAGTGGTCTTCAAACAAGATCACCGCATCTTCCATACGCTCTGCGACGTAAGCGGCGAGTTGAGTATTGAATGCATCGGCTTTTAGCAATATCAGTGTTGGACCCATATTGCTGGTGGTGTTATGGAGATCGATGATCAGATCGGTACGTGCATTGCCTTTCGGGCCCAACTGTAAGTTAATGGCTTTTGCGCGGCTTTGCTCGTAATTGCCCAGTTCTGGGTCAGCGAGATCGTGAAGGAGAAACTGACGGTTTAGATCGCAATCAAGGTAACGTTTGTTATCTCGGTGCGCATTAGGATTGCCAAAAAGGGTTTCAGTTTCAAAGGTAGCGCGGCGAATAGTTGCAGGTGATGATTGCCATTTCTTTAATAAGTAAACACCACTAAATTCGTTCCCATGAGTACCGCCGACAATGGCTACCCGATTAAATGTTTTCATCCTTGTCCTCTCCTGATAGACGAAGGCTCAATATATCAGGGAGGTAAGCATTCCCCAAGTGCTTAAAACAACATGAGGAATGCATAAATTTTATTCGTCTGACCACCGCTTTCCATAAGCGCTCGAATAATCGGGTTTGGTTGTGGTTTCTAAGTCCGGCGCATCGATCAGCGGGCCTACGACGGTTCGATACGGCAACACACCGGCCCACACATCCAACTTCATGTCAGCCAAATCATCATTCACACCGTGGCGACCTACTTTGACGGATGTCTCTTGAATAGGCATAACGAGTAATTCGGTCGCAGTGAGCTCTTTTTCGTTGCCAGGCCTTGCTTCAAGGCTTCGTCCGGGGGCAATTTGTTCGAGGAAAGCATCCAGTGCATCCGATTTCTGTTGATTGCTTTCAATGCGTTCAAAACAACCAAATACCATGGCACAACGATAGTGCGCGCTGTGATGGAATGCAGAACGTGCAAGCACCCAACCATCAAACAGTGTGAATGTCAGACAACAGTCCTCGCCTTTTCGTAGGTGTTTCATTAACGGGCTGTTTTTCGCGCCATGAATATACAGATTGTCGTCAATGCGCCATACCAGCATAGGGATGACCGTTGGTCCTCGATGATCGTGGATTGCAACGTGAGCCATCTTGGACTCATCAATGATTGCGTACAGCGTTTCTTGGTCATTGACACCTTTGTGGGCGGCTTTGTTGAGTTTAGTTCGCGCAGTTTGGCTGATAGACATCGCACATTCCTTGTCTTTGTTTTCCTGTTTCTTGCAATTTACGAAAAGAGTGGCACCTTAAATAGAACCAATTTTAAAAAGTTTATGGGTCCAATATGCAGCCTATCGATGTGGGTGTCTTAGAGCTAGATGGGTGCCATCCATCCAAACAGCATGCGCTTTATGTCGCGATTCAATCCAAAATTTTACGTGGAGATTGGCCGACACAAGCGAGGTTGCCCGCAACCCGCGTTTTGGCTAATGAAGTGAGCGTGAGTCGAAACACTGTGGTGGCGGTATACGAGCAGTTAAGGGCTGAAGGGTATATCGCCAGCAAACGTGGTTCCGGGTACTTTGTTTTGCTGCATCCAGAACATTACCTTCATACGCACAAATCAGGACCTAAAAGTACAAAGGAAGAAGACATCGCTGCTCCCTTTAAAATGCCGGGAATACGGAATAGGCCGTTCTCTCCCGGTGTGCCAGATCTCGTGCATTTTCCCTATAAGAAATGGGCACGGTTGGTGCAGATTCACATGCAAAGGGCAATATTGGCGGGGCAGAGTGATATTCAAGGCAGCTTGGCATTGCGGAAAGCGTTGAGCGAATACTTACTGACAAGTCGCTCCGTGGTTGCACCGGCGCATCGCATTATTATTACAACCGGAGCACAGCAGGCGTTATTTATTGCGTTGAATGCCGTTGTTAAGCGTGGCGATCCAGTGCTGATGGAGAACCCAGGTTACAGCCAGATGCGTAAAGTCATGCAGCAAGTGGGTGCCAATGTTACCTATTTCTCTTTGGCGACGCAGTTTGACAGTGATTTGTCGGTGCTTGGTGACTTTGCAGGAAAGGCTCTGTATTTGACGCCGAGTAACCAATACCCGATGGGTCATAGTCTCGATACGCAAGCGCGAATGCGCTGTATTGAATGGTCAATAAAATCAGATGGTTGGATAATCGAAGACGACTATGACAGTGAATTCCAGTTTGCGAATCGCCCATATCCCTCGTTGCAGGGATTAGCGGCAAAACTTCACGGTGATCAGGCTAACGTGATTTATATTGGTACATTCGGAAAGGCGTTTGTACCGAGTCTTCGCGTCGGCTATATGGTGGTTCCAGATGCCTTGGTTGACCAATGTCTGTCGTTAAAAGATGCGACCAGTGGCTGTTCGCCCATTCATATTGAAGAGGCGTTGGCTGACGTTATTGCGCAAGGTGATTACCTTCGTCATATCAAGAAAATGCGGAATCTTTACCAACAAAAGCATGCTGCGTTCGTCGCGTGCCTTTCTCATGTGTATCACGGTGGTGTTGAAGTGATCAGCCAAGCGGCTGGGCTGCATGTAACCTTTCGATGGGAAGGAGGGCCCGATGCCTACCATGTTAAAAAATCACTCGCTGAGAAGGGGTTTACCATCCGTACTTTGGATTATTATTGCGATGACAATACGTTGTCCCAGATGCCAGATTGGATACACCGGTGTTTGGTGGCTGGCATTGGGAACAGTTCTCTTGAAGATATCGAAGCGGGGTTATCAGCTCTCAATGACATTCTTGAAAAGGGATGTTGATGGACGTGATGTTAGTCGACCAACGAAATGTTCAGGCTTTCTAGAAGCGCAAGAGCTTCATAACGAGAGAAGGTCGCACCTTTTACGTTGTTTTCTAATACATTGATGGAAAAGCTGTGAGACTCAGTAAAGTCTGTTTCCGCTAAATTGGTGCGCATAAACAAGCTATTCGTAAAATCACAGTTTGTCAGTGTGGAGTTTGCGAAGTCGCCATCACGAAAATCGACATCGTGAAGCTTGCAATCTGTACAATGGAGCTCATTCAGGGTTAATCCGAAGAAGCTCGCATCGGTCAAGATACAGTTCTTGAACGTCATTTCCGCATCCTTTCTGTAGGTCGGCCAATCCGCTAGCGTCCAATCAATGCCTACTAATTTGCACGCATCGAAATCAAGCTCAGTCATCCTTGTGTGAGAAAATTTGGCCATGCTGAAGTTGCAACGGCGGAATGTACAGTTGATAAACTTACACTGTCGAAATTGCGTGCTGGAAAACTGACAGTCATTAAATTCACACTCTTCAAATTCGATGTCAGTGAAATGGCTGTCTGGAAGTGTCAGCTTTGAAAAGACCTCATCATAATACTGCATTCCATTTTCAATCTTATTCACTGTATTCCTTTTCGCCATTAGCTTCATTCTTTGGATGATTGCAATAGCGTACAGCGAGTTGCACAGAGTAGGAAGCGACATTCAGCATCAAACTGGTGGTTTCGGTATATGATTAAGGAGAGACAGCCTTAGTGAATTGAGGTCGTATGCGTATGATTAAAAGAACAATACATTTTTACGAACCCAATGAGCCCTTCGGGTTCTTGTCTAATTTCTTTATTGCGCCGCTAGTGATTGATGGTGAGACTTGGTTAACGTCGGAACATTACTATCAAGCGCAAAAGTTTTGTTCTCCTACTCTTCAAGCACGTATCAGACACGCTCCTACGCCCGATGAAGCGTTTAAACTCAGCCGTGACTTTATGCAGCATATGGATAGCCATTGGATAGATATCCGTTGTGACGTTATGCGGTATGTGGTCGAGCAAAAGTTTCAACAACACGATGTATTGAGGTCATCACTGATTTCTACGGATGATGCTTTGCTGGTGGAACACTCAAAATATGATGCATTTTGGGGAGATGGAGAAAATGGAGAGGGCGTGAACCAGTTAGGTCAAATATTGATGGATGTAAGAGACATTTTGCTAGAGAGAAACCTGAGTGCGTTCTGAATGCGGGTTCGTGTAAGGACAACAAACAACTGCGCCATCGTTAGGTACGTTTGATAGAGAGAATGTGCCTACAAAGTAAGAATTGACCACATTTCCTTTCTTTGCTCCAACCTCGCGCCTAATGCCCCTGCTATTTTAATGACGATGCAGGCAAGTTAAGCAGGATAGCCCTCATGCACTGCAATGATAAGAACGACACCTAAGGTAACTGTCGTAACGCAGATACGAATAGGGGCAGCGTTTGGTTAAATTTCGTATTGCTGGCTTTTGATGAAGGAGAGGGGGGATAACCCCAATTCGGTGACAACGTCTGTTTTGACAAATTCCTTCATTGATCGATTAAGCAAAATTGTTGTTTGGCAATCGATGAAATGCTTGCCAAAGAGAAAATACACCTGTGACTCAAAAATCTTGGTGTGGGTAAAGAAAATGACAGCTCAGAGGTGCCGAGCTTTCTTTGTCGTCTCCACGCACAGATTTGACGTTAAAACGGCAAATAACATGATGCATTCATGTTGCTTCCCGTTGTGTACAACAAGACACAACTGGCCTGAGACGGCTTCACTATCAGGTGGCTTACCCAATATAAGGGGGGAAAAATGTTTGAAACCCAAAGGAGCAATGCACCCTCAATTCTGGGGCCATTGCTCATCATTGAGGATGATCCGGAGGCACAACGACGCTTGAGTCAGGCGTTAGACAGCGAGGCGACGGTAGTCACGGCCCAATTTACAAATATATCTCAGGCATTGCATGAGCTATTAACGTCGATTGTGGTGGTGGGTAAATGTGATGCGTCAGCTCTTTCTCTTGTCAAAGAGCTTAATGCTATTTCGCCACGCACTAAAGTGCTGGTTATTGTTGATAATGAGGCCGATGGTGATGGGGTTCTGGCACTGCAATCGGGCGCATTTGATGTCATTCACCGGCCTTTTAGTGATGAGTTCCTTCGGCTTATGGTGCGACGTGCGCAACACATCGTGCGGTTAGAGAACGACGTAGAGCGTTTGAAAACGTTTGAACGACGTGAGGAATCAATTGTTGGTAGCAGTCCTCAAATGGTGCAACTTATGCGTATGGTCGAGCGCATAGCAGCATCGGGCGTAGATACATTAATTACCGGAGACAGTGGCACTGGCAAAGCTTTGTTGGCTCGCGCAATACATGACAGAAGTTCACGCAGTGAGGGACCGTTTGTAACGGTGAATTGTGCATCAGTGCCTGAACATCGGCTTGGCCCGGAATTGTTTGGGCAGGAAACACAAGGGGAAGATAGCCATCATGTTCGACGCGGCAGGATAGAGGCGGCAAATGGTGGCACTTTATTTCTGGATGAAATTGGGGATATGCCCGTTAGCCTTCAAGCCGCTGTTTTGAAATGTTTAAAAGAGAGAACTGTTACGCGGATAGGGACGGTAAAAGAAATCCCTATTGATGTGCGTGTGGTGAGTGTCAGCCATCAAGATCTCAATCAACGAGTGTCAGAACGGCGCTTTCGAGAGGACCTTCTGCAGCAAGTCAGTGATGTTATGATATCTATACCGCCTTTGAGAGAGCGGGGAGAGGATATCTTACTACTCGCTCGCACATTTCTGCTTCAATTCAATCAAACCATGCACCGAAATATCTCTGGTTTTGCCGATGATGCGATTGATGCTCTGCTTAGTCATAGTTGGCCGGGAAACGTACGCGAATTGCAAAACAAGATTAAATCGGCACTGATTATGGCCGACGGCAATAAGATAACGGCTGTTGATCTTTCTTTATCGAAAGATCATAAGAAAGACAGTGGTTTGCCGTTAAATATCCGCCAGGTGAGGGAGGAAGCAGAAAAGCATGCGGTGACAAGAGCACTTGCTCGGGCTCAAGGCAATATGTCTCAAACCGCGACGCTATTAGGTGTTTCGCGTCCTACGTTGTACACGCTAATCGAGAAATATTCACTGCAGCGATAACGCGCATCTACTCCACGCGTCTTGAGGGTGCGACTCGGCAGTAAGTAACCTTAAATTTGGCGAGGATAAGTGATAGGAGCGTATAGAGTTATTAAAAGGCGGTGAATTTCCGCAGCGTTATTTTGTCAGGCAGTCAGTTAATACCAAAAATGCGTGCAGGAAATCCCCAAGTTCAGCACCTTCATGTGGAGTAGTACAATGAGAATGTGTGAGCTGATAGATAACAATTTGGTGCTGAAAGCGGATGTTGAAGTGTGCCTGGCGGACGATTTTTCTTTAGATGTTTGCTGTTATGAAAAAGGCGACCAACTCGTCGTTTTTAGCCCTGTAACGGGGGATGTCATGGTTTGTGATAGTGCAACCAGTGTATTTCTCTCGTTGATTGAGAAAAACTTGCCTTTAGGGGCAGCGTTATCAGCACTGTCCGTTTGTGAACCTGAATATGCTAGACGTTTAATTCATGAGTTGGAACGGATGGAAATCATTCAATTAGCAGGGGTGCGCTGGAACTGATTGTGCCTCCTGAACCTATCTCTCCGCGGCTTGTTTTGACCGTCTTTGTTGATTCTGTTTTTCAATGCGTTGAAGCTGTTTTTGCAGGGTGGCACCATTGAAGGGCTTCACGACAAACCCGTTTACGCGGTAATCGATTAGCTTTTGAATCTGGCTTTTATCCTGTTCGCATGAGACGACCAGAACCGGCAAATTGGCAATTTTTTTGTCGGCACGTACTTCTTTAAGCAGTTCTTTCCCATCCATCTTAGGCATATTTAAATCGGTGATTAAAAGGTCGTAGGGATTCTTCTTTAGCATTTGAAATGCTTGCCATCCATTTGTTGCTTCTTCCAAATCAAGGTAACCGATGCTGCGCAACAGATTTAGCATGACGTGCCGCATTGATGTCATATCATCAACGACGAGTATTTTCATGGAGTGAACGCCTCAATTAAGAGATACATGACTAAAATATAGTTCATCAATTGAGTGTTATTTATCAGGGTAAGCAATTTCGCGTGATGCTTGTCTGCTATTGATAAACTCACACTTACCCAGTGTCGATGCAACCAGCACCTTTAGTGAGTCTGGTTATTCATTCCGTGACGATGGGGAAGCGAAACGTAGTGTGTTTGCCGAGTTGGAGTTGGCGGAAGGATTGCCCCGTAAGTAAAGGGCTAGCAATCGGGATTCGAACTCTTTTATACAGTGTTTTTCCTGCACATACAGTCGCGCTTCTCTTCCAAGTCTCAGCCGTTTTCCCATGTCGGAAAAAATATCGAGTAGCTGATGTTGAATGCGGCAATGACCGTTTTTGTTTGTCCATTTTAGAGGGTGTTCACTTCGCCTAGTCAGTGCTCTGGGGCGAAGGGAGATAATTGGAATTGCCATGGACATCGCTTCTATCGGTTGCGTGCCATTCTTATCAATTTCTTCGGGGATGGCCAGCGCATCAATCGTTTTGTAAAAAAGGCGCATATTGGAAATTCTTCCTAAAATTCGCACATTGTCTTCATCGAGATTCCTCGCCTGCACTTCTTTTCGCAGCAATGGAATATAGCGTGCGTTACCTGCGATCAATAACATTGCGTTCGTTTTGAATTCCGGAGAAAGTTTGCTGGCGACCGCGAATTCATCAATCAACGTAATCAGGTTCTCAATGCATTGTTCCGATATGTCCGTTCCAACCACGAACTTGTTTGTAGGAATTGCAATTTGGCCCAAAAATGAATTGGTTTTGAGTGGGTTTACTTCTTGGAGCGTTGGACAAAAATGTTTGGCATCAATCGCGGGGCGAATGATTTCACATTGTTCTGGCGGAATACGGACGCCTTGTTCTAACCAACGCTTGGTCTCTGAGGAAGCGGTAATAAAAACATCAGTAGAGTGTGAGAGCGTGGATAGAAATGTTTTTACCAGCCAACTCGAATGAGAACTAGCTTGTAATGGTGACACTTGGTGTAATTTGACAGGAACACCAGCACGACGGGCCATCCATTGGATAGCTAGCGGTGTATTGCCGTAGGTATGGCACACATCTGGTTTTAAAATTGATAGAACCCTTCCACATTCACGAAACGCACGCCAACTAAGTGGACGGGTATTCTTGAGCTCAATGCAACTGACGCCATTGGGGAGATTTAGTCGCTCTCGTGTGGGCTTACTTAGCACCACGAGGGTGTGTTCAAAGTTCTTTGACAGTGAGCAAGAGAGATTGCCCAATAATTGGCGATTTAACACATCATCCGTGTAAGTACTTACTATATGGCAGATGTGCGTCGTAGATGCAGCCGACATGAATTACCACTCCAAGCTCTTGGTTACTCAAAGGACACGACCAATGAACAAAGTTGTACGACGTCATAGTCGCACAATTGCTTGAAGGGCAATTTCTGAAATTAGAGACAAATACGTGCTTAACGGAGATGGTCTGATTAGAGGAAATACAGTGGCACCGTAAGCCCCTAAAATTAGGGGCAATTACAGTAAAAAGACACTAGCAGCTTAGTTCTGAGACTTGATGATGTTTTAATTCAGCGCGATTGCGGCCTGCTCGCTTCGCTTTGTAAAGGCATTGATCTGCCATTTCCAAGAGTTGGTTTGAGTTGGTGCTTTCATCGGGGTAGCAAATGATCCCGCCAATACTGATTGTAATGATGCCACTGTTGGTGCTGCCTTGATGTGGGATACACAAATCCCTCACATTCTGGCACAGTTGCCAAGCAATACGTTCAGCTTGAGCTTGATTGTTACCGCGTATCAGCAATGCAAACTCTTCGCCCCCAAAACGTGCAAGTGGGGCGTTCCACTCTTTACTCACTAAGCTCATCGCCTTCGAAACATACAACAACGCCTTATCACCTTGCAGATGGCCGTAGATATCGTTGTAGGCTTTGAAATGGTCGATATCTATCATCATCACAGTGAGGGATGAATGATCATCGACAGCGTCATACAGGGATGCGCTAAGCAGGCGACTGAATGGTCGACGATTTAACAGTCGGGTTAACTCATCGGTTTCCGCTTCAACACGTAGCCGCTCATTTGCCAGAATGAGCTCTTCCTGAAGCTCGGTCATTGCTTGGTGGTCGCGTTCACGAATGGTCAGTTCGCTCAGCATGGCTGCAAAGCGTTTGAATAGAAGCTGTTTGTTATCATTCCAATTCAGTGGATTCTCTGAGTTAGCAGCAGCAATCATACCAAAGCTTTTTCTTCCGTCCGTCAACGGAAAAATAGCAATACTCCGAATCCCTGCGTTTTCAAGTAACTCGCGCTCTGTTTGCGCATGGGCATCTAGCGTGCAGGTATCGACCAGAGCGACATCTTGCGAGCTCAATAGCCAGCGTTTCATTTTGTACATATCGCCGAGTTCAACATCTGGCAGCGGAATCTGCTGAGGGTAACTGGCTCGGTACCGGACCGTGTCATTGTCGAAAGAAAGCCAAAACAATTGCTCAGTTTCCAACAGTGCGCTCATTTGATGAAAGGCCAATCGCACATCGTGTTCGACGTCCGCTTTATGCCATTGCAACAAACGCAAAGAGAGATCTGCCAACAATTTGTTTGATTGACTCTGCCACTTTAGTTCTGATGAGCGAGCATTAACTTCATCGACCAACAGTGATTTGTGTTGTTTTAGCGTGCGTTCTTTTAGTTTCTTTTCGATGACATCTGCACGAATACGGGCGTGTAGCTTTTGTATAGAACGCGCAACCTGCCCGATCTCGTCTTTACTGTCTGTTAACGTTTGAGGAATAGTCAGACGGCTAACATGCGCGAGGTCGATACGATCCACACTTTCAACAAGAGCTCTGATTCGGTTAGTAACGGTGCGTTTTAAGACAAGAAGCAACAAAATAGCAACGCACAGGGCCTCAAACAGGTAGATGATGCCTGCAGGGATTGCATTTTTAAGCGCATCCGCTTCTACGGCACTCAAGTTGAGGTAGATATCGAGGTCACCAATTGCCTCACCTTTTGTCACCAAATCATATTTTAGGTGCTGACTTGCTCTTTTTTGCTTAGTGAGATTATCGGCCCAGAACTCTTCACCACTTTTTGTGATTAAGTGAATGTTACTGACATAAGGTGTGCTTGCAAGGTCCTGCAATTGCTGAACGAGTAGATCTGAATCGCCCTGTTCTAGCGAGTATGTGATTACGGAAACGGCACTTGCTGTGCGTTTCTCCAACGACTGGGTCGTCCACTCTACGGTATGGGTGTAGTTCAAGCCCATTTGTACGCTTACTGATACAACCGCAAACAGTAAACTTACCCCGAGAACCAGCACAGATACGCGAGTCTGTATGCTCCGGCGTGACTTGAGTAGTTTTTTCAGCATGTCTGGTTCGTCACTTTTGATGGATAAAAACGAAGCTACTTTCTGAAGTAAGGAACGTTGTCGCTGCCATATTTAAGAACGTTCAACAAGGCCACTTTTCGTGGCAATGTTGCATCAAGCCAATTTCCTATCGCGAGCTTTGATTAGCTTTTCGCTATGAGAAAGACATCACGACTTATCTTATATCGCGAAAAGCCCAATACTCATAGGCTATCGCAGATAGCATATGTCGATATGTTACTTTAAAACGGTCAAAAAGCCTGAAAAAAACACGCTAAAAAGGGGTTTTAGTGTGCTGATTGAACGGAAAATCGACAATGATGGCAGGTATAATCATTCATTGGTGCGAAAGCGATTCTTGAGTGAGGCAAATGCGGTGACTGCCTTGGGCGGTTTTTTCCCCCATATCTAAGCAGGAATTCAAATTTGTAAACTTCTCATATTCTATTCCGAGCACAAAAGCACCAATTACCAAAACAACAACGATTATCCATCGGAAAACTTTTAGTTTCATGTAAACTGCCTGCCCCTCGCGATGACTGAGGTGAGTTATAGATATCTGACCCCCAGCTTTTGGCCTACATAAGTATAAACCTTGAGCGACAGGTGCTGGAGGATTTTTAGCCGGAGTTCACCATTGAACCACAATCATGATGAGTCATTAGCTTTTCATGAAACATAGCAGCATTTCTCACTGGTTCTTTAGACCGAAATCCCGTAAAGATAAAGAAAGGACTGTAATAAAAACAAGCAGTTATTTGTGTTCAATTTATGGCGGTTATGAAATCAGCTTCTATACTCAGATCTCGTGTGCATCGGTTTTCGCAAGAGAAAAGAGATACGACATTGAAAATAAAGAAACGAATCCGCAAGTTTTTCCCATTGGACTTCTATGGAGAAGATCGAGGATGGCGGTTTGTGATCAGAGCTCACAATACGACTGAGGTATTGGATGCATTAATGTGGCGTTCCTATCTCTCTGTTCGTCGCCAAGATTTCAACCTGCTGCACTTAGCTGTGGAAACCTTCTCCTACGAGAACGATTATTCAGAAGGACGCATTGCCGAAGTGTCATCACATGGTGCCATGATGCGAGTAAAAATGTTGGGGCCAGTCGTTAACGTTAGCGCGCTAAACAAGGCATATGTAGACAAACATTCAGCGACACAACCTTTCTGCTCCGTTGCCTAAATACAAGTTAGAAAAATGCCGAGTTGAGACTCGGCTTTTTTGTCTTTTTTATTTGTGTCCCTAAACAGATCTCACTAGTACCGCATAGCAATAGACCCGTAAATCTCTTACCGACAACCTTCTGAAATACATCTGTCTTCTAGTATGTCAGTGACGAACAGCACCACGAATCCGCCTTTCCTTATGCATAAAGAGCGATAGTGGTTATCATAAAATTGGCTTATACAGACAAAAAACCGCATTAACTCGCAAAAATATCCCCTTTAAAATGTAATTAAATGTTTCCAATTGCAACAAATAAACAATCTATTAACGAGTGAAGTGTTACTTAACTATCAGATTTTCTGGCGATTCGTTGTCAATAACACACTATTATCGTGGATATATGTAAAAAATATGTAAACTTAAGGTTTTTGGATTATTAACGAAGGATGTGTAAAAATACGCACTGATTGAACAAAATTTAGTCAAATATTCATTAATCTTGGTTGTTGGAGCTTAAATGGCCTTTTTCGTGGTTGTTTTTCTTTCAGTTGTTGGTGGCATCCTCGCCGGTGACCATTTCCACTCATTTATGGTTGGCTTCTCATTAGCGACTATCGCAGTGGGATGTTGCTATTGGTTGAGCTTTCGTCACACGAAATACCCTCAACTTGCATTACTTCTGCTGCTCTCGGGTTTTGCAGTGAAAATGGGTATTACTGTATTTGGTGTCATGTGGAGCCTTGAGCGTGAGTTGATCACGTCTCCTTTTGTCTTTGCACTGTCATACCTGTTCTTCTCTTTAGTCTCGACGTTTGTGTACTTCAAGTACCGCGAGTTCTGGCACAAACGTCTTGAAGCAGTTAAAGCGCGTTTACAAACGACGTAATCTGCTGGTTTGTTGAACGAATTTGTCGTGTTATAAAGGTGGCTGAATAGCCGCCTTTTTTGTTTTTTGGGTTTAACGATGGATAGACAAACCGAACGATTAATCCTGCGTCCCTTTATTGAAGAAGATCGCGAACCGTTTGCACAATTGAATGCTGATCCTGACGTGATGCGCCATTTCCCAGCACCGCTTAGCCACGCAGAAAGTGACGATGTCCTGCTACGAATTGCGAGAAAGTGGCAAGAGTATGGAATCTCCTATTGGGCGATTCGGTTAAAAAGCACGGGAGAATTTGTCGGTACGATAGGCATCAACTTTACTGATTACCTCGTTGTTGGTGAGTATGTGTATGAGATTGGCTGGCGTATTTGTCCAACACATCAGCGCAAAGGCTATGCAAAAGAGGCCGCACAAGAGGCTTTGCGCATCGCGTTTGATGAGATGAACCTTGAGAAGGTTATGTCATTCACTATTTTGGACAATATTCCTTCGCAACGTGTCATGCAGAGTTTAGGGATGACGAATACGGGCAATCAGTTCGCTCATCCTTTGATTGAGGCTGACCACCGATGTTCAATTCATTGTCTATATGCGTTGACTAAGGAAGAGTGGCAACGCATGGCTTCCGCTTCCTAGCGTTTATCTGCGATTTTCTCTGGTGGTGACACTGCTTTACCATCGGGGGTAAAAAAGGGCGTTGGCGTGTTTGTCCCTTTCAACGTATTCCGCAGCAAAAAGGTCAAGACTTTCACCACAGATCCAAAGGAAAACTTAGGATGAGGTTTGCTAGGCGGTGATCCTTTCGCAAAGCTGCCCATCACGGTATGTGTGACTGGGCCAATCAGTTCTTTCTTGTTTTTTCGCTGCAATATAGGTGTGGGTATTCCCGCTAGTGGCATCTTGTAGCTTGGGCTATTCGCAATGGGCGTTCGGCAACAGCTTGCGTAAAATCGATAGATGCCTTTCGGTTTTACCCGCACGCAACGGAGGTTTTCTGCCCCTTTATCAATACGAATGTTCGCAGGTGGAACTTGATATATGTCAGTGCCTCCCCATTCATCCAACCATTTTTCTTCGTGACCTAAGTAGCGAGCAAACCGCTGGCAATCATCGCAATAACAGATCATATGATTGCCCAGTTTCGGAGAAGCATTGATCACTGTACCAGTGAGTTCGCCACATTCACATTGGAAGGCAAGGTCTGTCATGGTGTCGCTCCTGTTATTGACTGATTGTACCTAAGTGTTGATGCTCTGGCGGTAAGGCAAGTGCGCAATGGCATCTTCAACATACCCCTCAATAAGCTTGTGTTCCCGTTGAAGGTAATCGGCAATCGCCTGATGAAAGCCCTGATGCTGAAGATAGTGCGCAGAATAGGTAATAACGGGTTCAAAACCTCGAAGGAGTTTGTGTTCGCCTTGTGCGCCTGCGTCAAACGTCTTCAAACCATGTTGGATACAGTAGTCGATACCCCGGTAATAACAGAGTTCGAAGTGAAGATTGTCAAACTCCTGCGTGCACCCCCAGTATCGCCCATATAGAGTATCGTCTGACTTGAAATAGAGTGCACCAGCAATGTACTGGTCGTGTTGTCGGGCGAGTACCATGACCAAAGCATCACGCATGGTTTCTCCGATCTGATGAAACAGGTCTGCATTCAAGTAGCCCGTATGGCCAGATCGTTTAAGGTAAGTATTGGTGTAGAAGCGCGAAAACACGCCCCAGTGCGTGCTCGTTATCTCTTCACCTTCTAATACGTCTACTTGGATCTGTTGCTGGTCAATTCGTTGGCGTTCTTTACGAATATTTTTGCGCTTTCTCGCCGTCATCTGAGCGAGAAAGTCCTCAAACGAATCATAGTTTTTGTTCCGCCAGTGAAACTGCACGGCGCGCCGTTCCAGATAGCCAAGAGGAGCCAATTGTCCACAAACAGTGCGCTCAGGAAACAATATATGGGTGCCCGAACAGGCGGTTTGTTCAACGACCGATTTCATTGCATTTGCCAGAAATAGGCTCATTTGGTGCCAATCTTCATCTTGTCGGCAAAGCAAGCGAGGCCCAGTTGCGGGTGTGAAGGGAACAGCACAGATAAGTTTAGGGTAGTATTCCAACCCTGCATCTTCATAGGCCTCTGCCCACGCCCAATCAAACACATATTCTCCATAAGGGTGTGTCTTGATGAAACAAGGCGCAGCCGCAATCAGCGTATCACCGCGGTATACAACGAGATATTGAGGAACCCAGCCTGATTTGGTGCCAACCGCATTGGTTTGCTCCAAGGCGAGCAGGAATTCATGTCGCAGAAAAGGGTAGTGAGAATTCACCAATGCATGCCAATCGTCCGGTGTAACGTCTCCGATACTTGTGATGGTTTGGCACTGTAATTCCTCGTCTTTAGTCATGTTTTCTTCAATGTTTTCCTACGCCATGCTGAACAGTTCAGCTGAAAGTACATAGGTATAGTCAAAGAGATCAGGGGGCGAATTTCAACCTACAGAAACGAGGGATATTCAAATTCAATGGAATAATGTCGGTATAAGCGTGTATTTTGAAGAAAACGACTAGTCGTTAGTTCTGTGTGTGCAATGAAATGCAGTCCATTAATTCTGACTGGCGATGAGAGGAGTATTAAATTCCAACATGACTGGCTTTATTGCACTTAGTTGGTTGAAAGCACTGTAAACCCTACCATAAGATTATTAACAGGGGATTAACACTATTTGCAATGGGCTGCTTGGTCCCTCTTTCCGCGCCAGTTCAAGTTTGCTCTGACGTCATTCCCAGAGAAAAGGAGCGTTTATGGCAAAGTGTTTTCCGCTAACTTCAGAAAATGTCGAAGTCATTCGCAGTCAGTTTCCTGCGCTTCAGCGAAAAATTGAAGGTGACTCTCCGATTTACCTTGATGGCCCTGGTGGCACCCAGTCGCCCGAGTCAGTGATCCTTGCCATTAGTGATTATTTGCGTGGGGGCAATTCAAACCTTGGTGGACGCTTTCTTGTCAGCCAAGAAACTGAAGCGATCGTAGCAAAGGCAAGAGAAGGTGTGGCTGCCTTGTTGGGTGCGTCAAAAAACGAAGTGTTTTTTGGCGCAAATATGACGTCGGTGACGTTTGCCTTGAGTCGTGCCCTTTGCAAAGAATGGCAGCCGGGTGATGAAGTGATCGTCACGGACGCAGATCATGGTGCGAATCGATCGAGTTGGATCTTGGCTGCAAAGGATCGTGGCGTAACGGTTCATCATCTTCCGATCGTCGATCAGCAGGGAAGTCTTGATCTGGACAAATTGGACAGCCTGTTAAGCAAGCGTACGCGCTTAGTGGCGATTACCGCCGCGAGTAATATCACGGGAAACAAAACAGATTTAGAAACAGTTATCGAAAAATGCCGCAAGGTGGGCACTAAGGTGTTTGTTGACGCTGTGCATTTGCTGCCGCACCAGCTGGTGGATGTAAAAGCGTTAGATGTGGATTTTCTCGCCTGCTCAGCCTACAAATTTTATGGCCCGCATCTGGGGATCATGTATGGCAAAGCTGAGTGGTTGGCTTCCCTTACACCCTACAAAGTGGCTCCCGCACCTGACATTGCCCCGAAACGCTGGGAAACGGGCACGTTGAACTTTGAAGCATTAAGCGGTGTGGTGGCGACCATCGATTATTTAGCATCCCTAGGGGATGGTGATTCGCTAAGGGCGCGCTTAGAGTCGGCCTACGACAACATCCATGGCTATGAAAATGCACTTGCAGATTATTTTCTTCAGAAGCTAAAAGACGTCGAGGGTGCTGAGCTTTATGGATTGGACTCTGTGGAAGGGCGCACTGCGACATTTGCACTTCGATTTGGCGAGAAAGATCCCGCAGAAATTGCTGAAGCACTTGGACAGCGTCAAATCTACGTCTGGAGCGGACACCTCTATGCAGATCGATTGACCGACGCCTTCGGCGTGACAGAGAAGGGAGGCATACTCCGTGTCGGCTTGATGCACTACAACACGAAAGAGGAGATAGACACTTTCTTTGTAGCTCTTCAGCAGATCCTCGCTTAAAGAGTGTCGCACCTGCGGTGCTTTTTACGATGGCTCATATAAAAAAGCCGACTATCAGTCGGCTTTTTGCTTAATCCACCAGTTTGTAACTGATCACGTAGAATACGTTATCGTCTGGATAGATCTTCCTGATCAGCGGCTTCAGTTCATCAAGCGGCAGGAACTCCTGCGCAGCATGCTCTTCGTTGATGTCATCAAACGAAATTTGCTCAACCTTCAGAATATCGATCTGACAAACATACTCGTCTTTTTCTAGCGTATGTACGTCAACACGGGTACCCGGTACGTAGTGGCTTTCTGATTCATCACGGATGGTGATGGTCTTTTTGCCTGACGCCACAAGCGGTGTCAGCCACTCAAAGAAGGTGATTTTAGTTGGCACTTGGTTCACAGAGATTACCTACTTAGCTGTGACAGTATTAAGCCGCGCATTAAACCACAGAGTGGGTAAAAGCCTGAGAAGAATTTTTACCTCACGTTACGATGGATAAAATGACACGTTCGTTCTCATTGCTGTCTTCAGTCTCGATAATCATGCCCGAGTAGTGCGAATCGTCGATTGCCACCATAAGCGTTTCTAGCAAGGTGTCATCATCCTTTAGGCGTTCTAAAATCCCTTTGGGTAGAAAAGTCAAAACGGATTTCACGATCATAAGCGGGAGCATGATGGCTTCTTTTTTTTCGTTTGTATCCAGTGTGAAGGTTTCAATTCTGAGTTTTCGCATTGCAGGCTCATCCATAGCGCGGGTAGTTAGAAACTAATCTACGACGATTTATGAACGCTGAATTAGATTCACGTCTAAATTTCGATATCGGCTTTATAAACAGTTTGAAAACGCTCAAGAACAAGCAGGGTATCTTCCGTCATCTCAATACCCAATTCCTTACACTCAGCGGAAAAAAAGGCCCAATGCGCATTTCTCCACCAAGCATGGCTTTTGTCGCCTTCACCTTCGGCGGCCGCAAACTCTTCAGTGACCTGATTAAAAGGGCATGTTGTAACCTCTGTGATCTCAATGATGCACTTAGGATTGCCATGGAAGTCAGTGACGACTTGAAGGTGACCTACTTGAGGGTAAGGCTCGCCCTCTTGGCTATACCAAATGTCCATGCTGCAGGAAGCGCGCTTTTCACCTTTCATAATCAGTTCTGCGCAGACTTGAGCGTTGTGTTCGTCGGCGCAAAAGTAATCGGAAGAAAAAGACGTATATGTTCGACGATGTTCAGGAGTAAGGCTCGCTAGGTACTCGTTAAGTAGGGTCTGTGAGCGGCTATCCATGTTTAAGTCTCTGGTATGTAAAGTCTGCATAGTAGCGAAGTAAACGCGAAGATTGTAAGAATCTCTCTGCGTCTCTCGGGAATGATCACATCCGTTTTTAAAGGGCTCTGCTATGCTGGCTGAAAATAGTGCTTTTGGAGTAATGATATGAAAAAGATCAAACACGAGGCTCAACTTCTCAAAAAGGCACTTCAAATTGGCGAGCAGTATGCGCGCAAAAGGGGATACGCAAACTTTGATGAAGGAACATCCAATAAGGTAAAAATAGAGTGCATTTACCGCTTATTGGTGGATGACAAGGTACTCACGCCGTTGGCGACGGATAAGGAAGATGGCCCTAATATGAAACATAAACTTGTGTTGTGGATTCATAAACAATTGCCTGCAGATCATCCACTGCTTGCTGATTGATAAGGAGCCGATAAAAAGGGTGATGTGTTGAACGAAGGGTAAACGGCAAGACGGGGAGAAATACACGATGAAAAAAACAGCACTTGCGTATGGGGCGCTAGGTCTAATCCCTTTTATTGCGTTTGGTATTCTTTTACCTATTTGGCCATTAGATTGGCAAGCTGCCTTGGTTCATACCTTCAATAATTACAGTGCCATCATCCTTGCTTTTCTTTCTGGTGCCGTATGGGGGATGACAATCAGTGGCGCAAAAGAGGAAAAGCCAACCAATGGATTGACGGTCGGTATTGTATTCTCGCTGGTGGCGGTCGGTGCCTTGCTGATGCCATTTCCGTATTCTATTTATCTACTCATCGCCTCTTATGTGATTTTATTCGCGCTCGAAGTGGGGCTGATGTTTAAGGGCATTTACCCTTTCTGGTATACCTTGATGCGTGCGATTTTGACGGCAATCGTGGTGATTTGTCACCTATTCCTCTTGTATTGGCTCGGTGATATTTATAACGATGTTGTCTCAATGGGAACGGCATAAAAAAAGCGCCTTTCGGCGCTTTTTTAATCTTCCAAATCTGCTTGCCACGGCATTTCTGGCAATAGATCTAAATGCTCTTCATAGCGTTTGAGATTGAACTCACCGTCGCATTTCGCCACATCATAAATTTCAACCATCAGTGCACACGCGATGTATTCCATGGCCTCTTCTTGGGTTGAACCCGTCATACGAAGGCGCATCAGCGTTTCTTTTACTTTCTTTGGATTGTTGTCTGCCAGTTGGTTTTCAACGATTTCAATGAGGTTTTCGCTGGTGAGAATGTCGTCATCTTTCATAAAATCAAAGCCTTGCTTTAAGCGAGTGTCGGAGAGCATGTTTTTGTGCGCTTATGGTACGGGAAGATTTCGTTACGAGACAGTGGTTTTTATTCTGTTAGGCGGGTTTATTCAATGATCACTCGGTTTCTACCTTCACGTTTCGCCTTATAGAGCTGCGCGTCTGCGCGTGCCATGACGTCTTCTTTAGATTCTGATCGTTGATACACGACTGCGCCAATGCTGACAGTGACTGACAGGCTTCCGTCAGGCAGCGTCATTTGATGACTTTCACATCGTTGTCTGAGGCGATCTAACGCTCGCTTAGCCTGCGAAACAGTGGGGCCGTGAAGCAAAATGGCAAACTCCTCCCCTCCAATACGCGCGACAACGTCAGATTCTCGCATTTGATCGCGTATTAGCTCCGCGATTTGAGCGAGAACTTTGTCACCAGTTGCGTGGCCATAGGAGTCGTTCACCATTTTAAAATGGTCCACATCTAGTACCGCAACGACCAAGGTTTCATCCGCATTCTTCGCGCCTTCACAACTGCGTTCTAATTCGGGGAAAAAGGCATAGCGATTAGGTAAGCCCGTGAGTTGGTCTGTCTGCGCCTTGGTTTGCCAACGGTCGCGAGACTTGGATACGCTCTGGAGTCTTCTTGCGTGCAGACCAATCGCGATTGGGGTGATCATGCTGACCAATACAAATGTCAGTAATGCCATGTGGCCTTCGACCTTGTCTGGGAGATCAAAGGGGCCAAGGCCATAGGGAGCAATAGCTGCAACAATAATTCCCATTCCGAATAAACCCAGAAGGGCAGCCAACTCTTCGCCTTTAAAGGCCAGAATAATGGGAACAACTGGGGCAATAAAAATCAGTCCGGGAGATAAAACAAAGGCCCCCAGCGTTAACATGAGATAGCCAAGAATATAGAGCACATTTGCTTGTGTTAAGTGGGCGACGGGATTAGAAGTGTGCGTCCAAATGTAATAGAGCGGTGCGACTAGCAAAATACCGAGCGCATATGCGGAAGTGATCTCGTAAAGATCGTAAAAATACCCACCTTGCCCCGTATAGCCACCGTAAAGGCTATCCATGGATGTCAGCGAACCGAGGAGTAGGCCGGGTAACAGACAAACACGTATCAGGTAAGGGAGCAGTGTTTCGAACCGCAAACCTTCATAACTAAAGTGTTTATCCCACGCCTTTGCGGAAAGAAAACAAGCAACTGGAGCGAGTAAGCCGGATAGGATAGCGGGGAAAAGTGCAGCATTGGGATCCCAATGAAAGATTGCTAGCGAATGGGAAAGTGGCGCAGCCAAAGCAAGAATAAAAAGGGCCTTTATGCCGCCGTGTAGACACATGATCATGCCAATGCCCGACGCGATGTTTAGTTGAACAATATTGGCGTTATGCAGGCTAAGCGGCGTTGCTCCAAAGTATGAAGCAAGAAAATAGAGAAGCGAACCAACAACTATCCAAGCGTTAGAACCACGAGTCATGTAAAACACACTTCCAATACAGCTTACTCGTGGAGCGGCTTGTGTTGCCGCAGCGTATCTGACGTTAATCGGCTATTGTTTTAATTTTTGGCGGTGAGTGTTTCCACGAGACATTTGTTTTCCGCTCTTTGAGTATAGGTGAGTTTGTATTTGAGACACTGGGAGAAGGGAACCCACGCATGCAATGCTGCGTGGGAATTGGCGTTATGCGCTTTGCTCTTTTTCCAAAGCAATCGCGTTGATACAAAAGCGCAGGCGAGTGGGTAACGGCCCATCAGGGAACACGTGGCCTAAGTGCGCATCGCAGATATTGCAGGTGACTTCAACGCGGGTCATGCCATGCGAAATATCCATGTTATATGCGACGACGTTGTCGTGTAACGGTGCTGAAAACGATGGCCACCCTGTTCCTGAGTCGAACTTTTCTTCTGCGTTAAACAACGATGTTTTACAGCAAACACACGCATAAATCCCTGGTTCAAATAGTGCGCACATTTGCGAACTAAACGGACGTTCAGTACCGTGTTGTCGGGTTACATAGAATTGTTCGTCAGTGAGAAGGGTTTGCCACTCATGTTCAGCCTTTTCTACGCGACGTGGTGCTACAGGGTTTCCATTCTTTGCGGTGTCGATTACTGATTCCCAGTTAAGCATACTGCCCCCTTGATACTGATTGCGCTCCCCCGTGTCTTGAAAGGGAGGTGTCTAACAGACCGAATACTGTAGAGAAAGATTTCAGCCGCTAACGATTTTGGATTTGTACTATGGTTTACGCATGGATTTAAAATCGGGATCCCATGACTGTTTTTCCTTCTGTGGTTTCTACATCTCTGTTGCCGATGGCGCACCTTCGGGTGATTTCTGTCGTTGTTCTTTTTTTGTTAACGGCGTCATGCGCTAACGATAAAGCTAGCCCAGTCGCATTGGAGGGGGTTTCTCAAATCGAAGATGATGAAATCCTGCTCATAGGTGAGCTTTCAGTTGTTCCCATTCCCTCAACATTTTCGTCAAATGAAACCGATACGTTAGATCTCTTCGCGGGTGAGCGAGTACTTCTATGGCTGGATGCGAGTCTGTACAACAGCGTTGCCGGTCATGAGGATTTACTGGGATTGACCGCAGATTGGGGTGAGATGTTTGCCTATGTGGTTCCCAAACGAAACGTTAGGCTAACAGGGTTGGAGCGCGCAACGGTAGATGCTGATGATACCCCAAACTTTTTTGCGCTCCCTTTGCCTGAAAACTTCGCTTTTTTGGTTCGAGTAGATGATCGTGTTGTCTATATTGGTCACTTGCGGCTTTACGTTGATCAGTTTGACCAAATTGTTTCGTTCGAGGTGTTGGATGAGTCGAGAAAGGTGCAACGCGAACTTAGGAAGCGCACCATGGATCATGCCCGGTTTCGCGTCTCCTTGCTGGCTCCTGAGAGCAATTTTCACTGATAGTTGATCTATACATCGCTATCAATCTACGACGATAGCTTTCTTGCTAAGACGTGACACAGTAGAAAGCAACAACATCGCTTGGATTATCATTATGGCCTCACATCTCGCAGTTTTCGATTTAGATGAAACCTTGGTTTATGCCGACTCTATGGCACTGTGGCACCAATACTTGCTGGATAAAAACTTCACCCAAGACCCCAATTTCATGGCGAAAGATGAGGACTTTATGCGCGATTACAGCGCAGGCACGTTAAACCTGGCTGATTATCTGGCATTTAGCCTTTCCCCTCTTTCTTTGCAGACAACAGAAGAGGTGGACGCACTGGCAACCCAGTTTGCTGAAGAAATCATGCCGAAGTACGTGTATGACGAAGCGCGAGCGACCTTAGCGGTACTCAAAGAGAGCGGTACTACCATTATCATTGTTTCTGCATCGTTGGCGTTTCTGGTTAAGCCGATAGCAAGGATGTTGGGTGTCGATAACGCGATGGGCATTGAATTAAAAACAAGAGAGGGTAAGTACATCCCTGAGCCAGACGGCGAGCCGACGTTCCGAGAAGGCAAAGTGTTCAAATTAACCGAATGGATTTATAGCTTGGAGCATGACTTCGAGCACATTAGTTTTTACACTGACTCCATCAACGACCTGCCTATGTGTTTTTTTGCAGACAGCGTGAATGTTGTTAACCCTTGCTCAAAGTTGCTAGCGAAAGCGAAGGAGTACCAATGGCCAGTGCTCCGATGGGGCACGAATGAAGGCGCGTTGGTCGATTGAGAATACAACACTGTTGAAAAAAGGAGCCGAGGCTCCTTTTTATATCGCACGGTTTTTAAATTGTTCTGCTTTTACATTGAATTGATGCGATTCAACAATTCAATGGATGCATCGACTTCGACTTTTCTCACCGCAACACTTTCGATGTTGCAACCTATTGGAATGCCTTTCTCGTCGGCAAATTCCTTCAGTTCACGCCAACTTTGTGCGGAGTGCTCAACAGACTGCTGGAGAATATCGTCGGAATGAATCAGATCATTCTCAAGCCAGCGCGGAACATTAATGCCTAACCACTTCATAAACTGAAGTGTTTTTTGGGAACCACAAGGTGTCAGTGTGAAAATAATAGGCACGAGCGGAATGCCGTGTTTCTTGCCGTAATAGTAGTAATCAGACAAGAAGTCTTTTGATGCATGCACATCATAAACGCCTTGAGACACAAAAAACGAACAGCCAGCTTCAATTTTCTTGAATACCCGCAAATGTTCGTCACCTTTGACGAGGTGACGTTCTGGGATAGTAACGCCGCCTAACAGCATGTCTTTGTTCACGCGTTTTTTAAGCGCATAGGCTTCGGACATTGGCATGGTAACCGCTTGGTCGGCGGATGAGGCCCCGACAAAGACCGACAGCTCATCAGCAGGGTGAGAGTCTTCGAGAAAACGAGAAAGGGACGCTTCAGAGTATTTACCTACCGAGCGGTAGATAACGCGAGGAAGCGTTAAATCTGATAAGTAATCGCGGCTATATTCCACACCATCCAGCGTTTCCATAAACGGAAAAGGGCGTTCTTCATCTGTTCTCGACGCTTCATCTTGGATGTCGTAAACAATCAGCCCATCGATAGCTTGGTCTTGAAGTCTGGCAACTTGGCGAGCTGCGATTTCGCTGACTTTTTCCGTGTCCGTCCCTTTCTTAGGGGGAACTAATCCATAAAGGACAATGCCGCCTTCGCGGGCTTTAATTTTTTCTAACAGCATTAAAAACCAGTGACTCCTGTCATTTGGAATGCAAATTTAATCCCTAAAACATCAATAAAAGTATGACGTTAACACAGAGGTTGGATAAACCCGTTGTTTTTCGTCCGGTCAAAACATGATGTTTATCTACCTTAACAGGCTTATGAAGGGATGCAATTCGAAAATGGCTGTTTTCTTATTGTTTTGTCGACGCTTATATACCTAAACTCGCTGAATCCGGCACCTTTAGGTAGTTTGGGTACAGGCAGTTATTGGCTGTCAGCACGTATGCTTTCCAAAGCATCAACACGTCGCTGTTGTTCGCTGGAAAAGTACTTCTCTTTAAGGGACTGGAGGCTGTGATCACTTGCGTTGTTCGCAAGCAGGCTTTTCTCTGCAAAGTAGGCTGAGAGGTTTTTTTTAAATTGAGCCTCTTCTTGCTCAAAGGCTTTTATACGGGCTGCGGCTTCTTCGCCAACAAGTTCATTCAATGCGTGGGCATTGTCATCACCATCAAGGTTCATCACGGACCCAATTTGTTCAATCAACGCGGCGTTTTGATAACTCTCTTTCATGTCAGGTGTTAGCTTATCCAGCTCGTCTTGCCATTGTTGCTGCATCGCGTTGTCGTCAATATTTAACGCCTCTAACTCCATGCGCTTTATTGCCATTTCCCTTGCTAAGTTTTCTTCGTAAAACAGTTGGGCTCTCTCTTGGTCATCAAACAATTCTGCTTGCAGTTGGGTGACTTGTGTTTGAACGAAATGGAGATAGTCGAGCCCAGTCAGTGAGTCGGGTGCGTTGAGGGTATCCAATGCGCGTCGATAAGCTTGGTATTTTTCGAACAAAGGTTTTTGGTTTTCACCATAGCTGACGCTGTCTGCAAATGTGTTGTAGGCGTGCTGAACGTCATTGAGGCTTTGTTCCCCCAAGGTTGAAAGAAAGTATTCGAAGGTATCTCTATGGGAGGAGGTATCAACGGTTGTTCCTTGGTGAGAGTGAGCCTGCGAGATAGGTTTCTCTTCGCCGTTCAACATCAGATACAGAACGGCGGCAAACAAAACTCCCACGACTAAAATGAGCGCGATTTTGTAAGCAGTAAATGAAATCCTCATACACAGGCTCCTTATCTCTGTGACAAACTAAGCCATTACAAGCCTTGTTGCTTTAATCGATTGGCATGTTGGCGATACACGGTCACAGGGTCTGTTTCAAACCAATGGTGTAACCCGAAGAAGCCGTTCACCTCGTCCAAGTGGTTCATGCGGTAATTGCTGCGAATGACACGGCCAAGGTGTGTTGCACAACGCCCTACCAGACCGTCATTCGGCTCTGAGAAGAAAAGGCCGGTTGCGAATAGAACGGGATCACTGAGATCAAGAAGGTTTGTGACTGTACTGGTGCCAGACCACGAGTAGTAGTACACCCCGTTCGATGCACGATACGTGCCTTCGCCACATCGAGACCGTGGGATACCTTCAGGATATTTTGCATTGAACGCGAGTGATCCTTTGGTGGTTAGAGAATGAAGAGAGGCGAGGGGATCTTGAGGAAGGTGGCTGCCTCCAGAAAGAAAGCTAATCAGTCCCGAGAGCGCTTTCGCGGCTCCGACTGCGACGCCTTCACCAGCAGAGCCGGGCTTAAATGCTTTCCTAACGACATCAGCAAATTCTGAGCCTTTGTTGACACCGCCGACACTGGTGACCGATGCCACGTGTTGGGGTGCAACAGAGGCAACATAGCGTGCAGTCGGACTACCGTGGCTATGGCCAATCAAATTGACCTTCTTGGCGTTCGTCACGGCTAAAACCCATTTTACTTGGCGGAGTAGTTGCTCACCGCGTTTTTCAGAGCTGTTAGTGGCGGAGACTTGTGCCACGAACACTTTCGCCCCACTGCGTGTAAGTGCTTGTGGAATCGCGTGGAAATATTCGACACCGGCGATGTTATCAAAGCCAAACAAGCCGTGTACGAGCACGATGGGATACTTCGTTTGTGTGTAGCCTGTCGTTGATGAGCCGGATGCGCTAGCACCCGCCAATGCAGGTGATGATACCAAGATCATTACAAGGGAGAAGAGCAGTCCTTTCACAATAAATTCCTCTGGTCAGTCCTCTGATGTCGAGTAAATATTAGCCGCATCTCAGGCGTGAATTTTGTCTCGCGAATAAGAAATAATGGGAATGTTAAATTAATGTGACGTTATGCAGGGGTAATGAGGTTGAGATCAAAAAAAAGGAGCGCACTGCGCTCCTTTCTCAATAGGTTTGTTTTAATTTGGTGCTGTCTTACTGCACACCAATACCAAACTTGATCTCATTGCTGATGTCGTCGGTTACTTCATCCAAGTAGTTTTCTACTTGTTGTTCTACCAGACGATCAGGTTCTTCGAAGAACGCAATGTGGTAAATCGCGTCGCCTTCATTAACCAGTGGCAAAGTCTGCTGACCAATGATAATACCACCCGCTGGCGCGTAAATTTGGATCTCTTCGCTGCCTGTCGGTGCACTGATCGACGCCAGTGATTGGCCTTTACTTACGCGTTGTCCAAGAGAAACGTGTGAACGCAAAATACCGTCTGCTTCTGCGCGAACCCAACGGGTAGCGCGGGCAATAACAGGCTCAACAACCGTTTTGCGCTTGCTGCTCTTACGAATCATGCCAAGGTATTGCATGACGCGCTTAACGCCTTTCACACCCGCTGTGATTGCGTAGGGTTCAAATCGAAGTGCTTCACCTGCTTCATAAGTCAAAACAGGGATACCGATTTTTTCCGCTTCTGAACGCAACGAACCTTCACGAAGGGCTGCATCAATAACCACTGGGGTACCAAAAGCCAAGGCCATATCATACGTTTGTTCGTTAGACAGGTTCGCGCGAATTTGTGGCAGGTTAGTGCGGTAAATCGCGGCAGTATGAAGGTCAAGGATATGGGTACAGCGACGAACGATCTGCTCGAAAATCTGGTAGGCCATACGACCCGCGATAGAGCCACGCTCAGAACCAGGGAAACAACGGTTCAGGTCACGGCGATCGGGCAGATAGCGTGATTTATGGATGAAGCCAAACACGTTCACCACAGGAATGGCGATGATTGTGCCTTTCAACGTTGCAGGGTTAATACGTTCAAGAACCTGACGTACCACTTCAACACCGTTTAGCTCATCACCATGGATGGCGGCGTTAATCATTAACACTGGGCCGGGCTTCTTGCCATGTAACACTTCTGCGGTTACTGACAATGGGGAGTGCGTATAGAGTTTCGCAACTTCAAACTCAACGCTGGCGCGTTGACCAGGCGGGATGGTCATCCCGCCTATTTCGAAAGCATTATTTTTATTATTTGCTTTTGACACGTGTCCTTGTCCTCGGAGTTGAGACTATTTTCTCAATATGGTCAATGATCATCCCTGCTACATCTTTACCAGTAGCGGCTTCGATCCCTTCCAGACCTGGTGAGGAGTTCACTTCCATCACTAGAGGTCCGCGCTCAGAGCGAAGAAGATCTACACCTGCAACGTGAAGGCCCATTGCCTTTGCCGCTGCAACTGCAGTCTTACGCTCAGTTGGAGTAATACGCACCAATGATGCACTGCCACCGCGGTGCAGGTTAGAACGAAACTCACCTGGCAACGCTTGGCGCTTCATGGCTGCAATTACTTTGTCGCCGATAACGAAACAGCGAATGTCTGCGCCGCCCGCTTCTTTGATGTATTCCTGAACCATGATGTTGGCTTTCAAGCCCATAAAGGCTTCGATAACGCTTTCAGCCGCTTTACGGGTTTCTGCCAATACAACACCGATACCTTGAGTGCCTTCCAGCAGTTTGATAACAACCGGTGTACCACCCACCATGCTCAGTAAGTCTTTAATATCACCCGGTTTGCTCGCAAAGCCTGTGATCGGCATACCAATATTCTTACGAGACAGCAGTTGCAGTGAACGCAGTTTGTCACGAGAACGCTGAATCGCTACTGAATCATTCACGGTGTAAATACCGAGCATTTCAAATTGGCGAAGTACAGCACAGCCGTAAAACGTTACTGACGCACCGATGCGTGGAATGATGGCATCAAAACCCACCAGATCTTCACCATTTTGGTGAACAGAAGGTTGGGTAGAGTTGATGTTCATATAACAGCGCAATGCATCGATGATTTTGTATTCGTGACCGCGCTGTTCACATGCTTCGATCAGACGACGGGTTGAATACAGGTTTTCGTTACGAGATAGAATTCCAATTTTCATATAATTTAACCTTAAGGCGCCTGAACGATAAATGATTGAACTGGGTCGACGAGTAGTCGATTTTCCATAGCCGTGCGGCCCAATAGCATTCTAAATACCATAGTGTCGCGAGCTGTTAGCGTCATCTCAATTGGGTAAGTAAGATCACCAATCACCATTGGGGTTTCGATAACGTAACGGAACGTCTCGTGACCACCTGAATCGCGTACAGTTCGCATATCTTTTACTTTTGCGTGACATTCTTTTTCGGTCACGTTGTCGTCTTGAATTGGGTGGATCATAAACTTCACCCATTTCTCGTTGTCTTTTTCGTACTCTTCGATTCCGAAAGTATGAAGGCAAGAAGTGCGTGCGCCAGTGTCTACTTTCGCTTTAATCGCGGAGATACCTAAATCTGGTAAGGCCACCCATTCTCGCCAGCCAACCAGCATTCTGTCGTTTGAGTTTGCTTGGTTAGTGTCCTCGACTGCTGGTCGAGCTGTGTTTTTGTCAGTCATTGCTGTCAATGCCCCAGGTAGTGAATTTCGTACGAATGGAGTGAGCGCATCAATCTTTGACTTACTCAAGTAAACGATAGCGGGTTTGCGGGATTGTTCCGCTCACATTTCTAAGAACTGATTGAATAATCAACACTATCGAATGACTAAATACTGCGGCGTTTCGGGCCACGTATGTATTTAACTCCGGCGGCGCACTTCATCATCCACTTTATCAGCACCGCACCAAAGAGCGCGCAAGGTACAGCTTTGCAATGCTAGCGACAAGTCAATTTATGATTCGTGACAATCAAATATTCTCATCGTAAAAAATACTAATCGCCAGAAAATCACATAATTAGCTTTATTGCCTTATTGGGCGGGTATTTGGTGCTGGTTCTCGAGGTGACTTTTCGTATGAAGAGAGTATGAATGGGGATTTTTCATCCGCAAGTACAGACAGTTACTTTGGCTCGAAAACGAGTTTTTCGTCATCTTTTATTCGTTTAAACCATTGATACATTGGGGTCTGCAAAGCATTGTCGATATTTGGTGCCCCTTTTTTGTTATACAGGTCACTCATCGCGACGGTGCGTATCTCCACACTAAAGCGAAACTTGCTGGTTTGATTAGTTTTGCTGCCATGTAGATGAGCGGAGGAGAAGCTGAGAATGTCGCCGGGTTGGATTTCAGGCGTGTAAGACGCATTTTCATCAATGCCTTCCAATGCTTGCGGCGCACTGGGATAGTGAATTTTTTCTTCATCAGGCGTGGCATTTTTTTCTTCTAGGTACTGAGAAAATGACCAACTGGATGTCGTGTTGTTCACTTTCTGCTGCCAGTATTCAGGATAAATAGCGATCGAGCGTCCTTTTGTTAAAGGATAAATAGGCAACCACCAGTTAATCTGGCAATCGATATTGCTTCCCCAGGTATCTCGATGGTGTTTTACGCTAGCTTGCCTGCCATTATCATATTCAGCCTCACAGGGTACGATTCGAAGTACCAGCCGATCATAGTAATTTGTATCTTCTCTAATGCCACAATGAGACAGTGCCCTAAAAAATAAGCGTTTGGCTTTATCGTCGTTCTCAAAACGTTTCTTTGCTAACTCTGCACGTGCTAGGTAAGTCTTCACGTCTAAATAGTTATGCGCATGTTCAGGGTCTTGCAGTTGAAAATCACGCTCAATCAATGATCTGGTGTGGTGGATGAAGGGAGAGAGAACCTCAGGGATTGAAAATACGACGATGTCCCCTTTAAAAAGTGCGTCTCCGAGCTTTTGCTGTCCAATCCTTGTATTGGTACGAATCAGTGTCATGGTAGCTTCCAGAAACCTTGCTCTCTTTTGATCATAAAAGAGAGGGGACGCTTTATAGAGACAAGTAGTGAGACTGCCGAGGAATTACCAATGTTGGTAACGGTATGCACTGGGGGCTTTTAATAAAAACCTTGTGAGGGGAATGCTGGTTTACGGGAGGAATGCGGCAGGGGAAAGCCTCTGCCGCACCTTTATGTTTTGCTACATGGCAAATTGCATGGCAATAGAAGCAGGTTCGCGTTTCCATTCACAAAGAATGTCGGATAACCCTTCCTCATTATCATGCTGCCCAATTTCTTGTTCTATAAAGCCATGTTTTTCCCAAAATGCTCTGGCTGGTAGATTGATTTCAAATGTATAGAGTTGCAAACGTTCAGCATTCTCTTGCGCGAGCTCTACTAATGCAGAGCCAATACCTCGGCATTGATGATCAGGATGAATATAGAGTTGAGAAATGTGCTTACTGTCCATGGCCATCATCCCCAGTACCGTGTCACTTGTTTTTTCAACAGCAACAAAAATTCTGTGTGATGGAGCGAGAATACGGTTTAGATAATAGCGATGGGATTCAAGAGAATGCATCTCAGGTATTCCAAGCGCGGTTTCTTTGCTCCTGCGCCACACCGCGATTGTCTGTTCGGTGTAACGGGGATGGTAATCAACAATAACGATTTCTCGATTCATATTAACGTGTATCAACCAGCTTATAGCTTTCTAGGCTAAACAACATTACTGAACGGCTAAATGACTTGAGTGAAAAATGTGCTGTTTGGATCTGTGGTGTAGTCGGCAAACGGCTCGCATTCTTCAAATCCAAAACGCTGATATAGACGGCGTGCGGGTTCAAATTCAGGTTCAGTACCTGTTTCTAAACTTAGGCGTGAAAACGCAAGCGTGCGTGACTCTTGAATAATATGTGCGAGAAGGTTCGCAGCAACACCTCGGCGAATAAACTTCGGTGACGTGCGCATGGATTTTATTTCTCCATGAGAAGGACCAATCTTTTTTAATGCACCGCATCCAGCCAGTTCGCCATCAATCCAAGCACTCCAAAGCGTGACGTCTGGATGCTGAAGGGCACTAAGGTCTAAGGCATGGACGCTTTCTGGGGGGCTGATTTCATGCATGTTTTTAAGATGATCAAAGAGAAGTTGTTGAATTTCCTTGCCAGAAAGGTCATCGATACGAATTTCCATGTCATTTTCTCCCAACTTTTTGACATAGATGGATTTACCACGACTGACAGGTGTTGTCCAAAGGGTTCTGTTCTTACACAGCCAGTATCCAGTTCGATAGCTGTGTGTGGATTACTCTGAAAACTAAGAGTTTTATAGATGAATCAATTGAGTTTTGGTTGTTTTGTGGCGTTATAGGTGGGAGAAGATGAATGATGTCTATCTCTGTGATTTTCAGTGATTCTTGACTGAAATCACGATTTTATTCTGTGAGAGCCTGAAGTCAGAGTGGGTGTTGTTTTGGCTATCTTGTCTTTATATGAGGAGTAGCCTCCGAAGAGGCTAATCGTTATTCGTTATGGGATTGGTGTCTGGCGACAGAAATTTGGCTTTTCCGGGTCGCAGTTTGTTTAATCTTTATCATTAATCCAAGGCTCAACAATACGAATCCGATGCCCAGCCATTGGTAGGGGCCAAGGACTTCGCCAACCAACAAGATACCGAGTGTTACCGCAGCAACGGGATTCAACATGCTTATCATGGCCATTGAATCTGGTCCTAGGCGTTTAATCGAACGAGCAAACGCCCAATATGCGAAGGAGCTGTTCAGCAGACTCACCCAGATGAGGCCGGGCATTTCATGCATAGTGATGGCCTTGGGCGGGCCTTCCACTAAAAAGGCGATGGGCACAAGGATAAGCCCGCCTAGTGTCAGTTGCCATGCAGTCAATCTGAAAATGTCTGTGACAGGCCAGCTTTTTAACCAGAGTGACGCTCGGGCAACCAGTGCGGTTGCTGTTAATGCTGCTATTGCACCAATTGGGTCGATATTTGCCGAAGGGTTAAGGATCAAGATAACCCCTAATAGCCCGACCAATGCCAACATCAGCATTTTAAGCTCAGGCTTTTTACCTTCCACAAGCCACTGCATAAACATAAGTTGTAGCGGAAGCGTCGCACCTAACGTGCCTGCAACGGAACCGGGCAAGCGGTACGCGGCTATGAATAGTAGTGGGAAAAATGCAGCAATGTTAAATACGCTGAGTAAGGTTAACTTTGACCACGGTAGCGGCGGCCTACCGGGTTTCAACAGCAACAAGACCAACCCTGCGGGTAAAGCACGCCAGACCGCTACCCAAAATGGTGACAGATCCTGAAGATAAATGCTTACTGCAGCATATGTGCTTCCCCACAGTATGGGTACCAATGCTGCGAGTAGGTAGTTCTTCACATTTTTCTCCCGTTGGTCAGCGAAATTGTGCGCCTGTTATTATCTTAGGTGAAAGTATCTTTCTAGAAAGATAAATTATTCGCTTTGTCTCTTTTTTTCAAGTATCTTTTTCGAAAGATAAATAAGGAGTATGGATTCGTGGCGGATCATGTAGACACCATTTTGGCGCAATGGAAGGCGCAACGACCCGATTTGGATTGTTCGCCAATGGCGGTCATTGGACGTTTGGGGCGCGCAAAACAAATCATTAATCCAAAGCTAGACACGGTTTTTAAGTCTTTTGGAATCAGTAGCGTTGAGTTCGACATTTTGGCGTCTTTGCGACGAGCTGGGGCACCTGTGACACCAACCGATCTTTATCAAACCCTCATGCTGTCTTCTGGGGCGATGAGCACTCGCATTGATGGATTAGTCAAAAGAGGACTGGTTGAGCGCCAAGCTAGCGAAATAGATAGAAGAAGTTGCACGATTACATTAACGTCCGACGGTGTTGCGCTCATTGACAACGCGGTTAATGCACACGTTGCAAACGAGCGAGAAATCCTTTCTCCCCTATCTTTGGAAGAACAGACCCAATTAGCCTCTTTGCTGAAAAAATGGCTAGTTGCCAGTGAGTAGTGTCTTAGACCTGCGTCTCCCTCCTCATACTGCTTAGGTCATACTTTCAGTCAGAGGAGGTGTGTGGATGCAATATATGCCTGTAACGAAGTTGGTTGAACTCGACCTGCATTGGGTAAGAGGAAAGGATGTGCGTTTTACAACCCTCCTAAAAAGCCTCCGTAAAGGAGACGGCATTCGTGAAGCTATCTTGCTGATTAACTGTGCTTGCGGAAAAACGTACATTCTTCAAGACGGTGGACACCGTATCTCAGCGGCGTATCAACTTTATCTTGAGTCCGGCAAAGATTCACTGCTCCCAGTCTCTATCTTCCATTCCCCTATACCTTAGTGCATTCGACGTGCAATCTGATTGAGCCGCTATAATTTATAAAAACAAAAAACTACGCGCTTAGTTAAGGGATAATATGATTCGTCTAATCTACGCAAGTTCTGCAACCATTGAGTTTTCTGAAAGCAAATTGATGAAAGTGCTTGGTCAAGCAAGGGCGAATAATGAAAACGAAAACGTCAGCGGCTTACTCTTGTATGCAAAAGGTAACTTTTTCCAAGTACTAGAGGGAGAAACACAGACGGTAGATGCTCTGTTTAGCAAAATTGAGCAAGACGAAAGACATACATCGGTCGTTGTTATTGACCGAAGTGAGATAGAGGCGCGTGCATTCGCAGATTGGTCGATGGGATTTAAAAATCTGGAAACCTTTGATGGAAGTGCAATCCGTGGCTATAACACGTTTTTAGACAACTCACTGTCAGAAAAAGACTTCGGTGAGATGGGTGCTGAAATTGTGTATCTCATTGAGCAGTTCAAACGAACGTGGTAGCAGGTAGTCGGACATTTCGCTGATTTTTCATGGTCACACCGTGTCAATTTTCGATGCCTTTCATTCGTGAATTGCTCTTTATCTGAAGGGGCGTTGAACGGTATAAACGTTTTTCTTTTGTGTCGGTGTTTTATACGGCCTCTGTTATAAAAATTCTTATATTCAGTGGCTTACTCTTCCTTCATAAGAAACATTTTGCATGTCTTGTAGATGAGTCAAACTTACTAATTTTCCGCGGTTACTATTCCTTCATAAGAGATTTAGTTGCGACATTAGACGTTGCAATCTGAGTACGACAAAAAATTTCATAAAGTCAGTGGCTTGATCATTTAGCCCGTGTGTTTGTTGAAAACACGCAAAGCAGAGGAAACGATCATGCTGTATGTCGATGGGCTGGTGACAGCTTTGCCTGCCAAAAATAAAGACACATACCAACAGTTAGTCAACGATGCGGTGCCTTTAATACAGGCTTATGGTGCGATTAAGGTGGTGCATTGCAGTGACAAACCGACAAACAAAGCAGTGAAGCCTGAAGGATATAAGACTGAAAAAGGTGTTGTCGTTTTTTCATGGATTATTTGGCCATCGAGAGAGATTCGAGACCGTGGAATGGAGAGGATGTTGTCAGACCCAAGGTTTGACGATGTCATGAACCCTGTGTGCCTCGATGGCGAGCGCTTAATCCTAGATCCCTCAATGGTGCCTAAGTTTCACTAGCTTCCCCAATCCACGCATCAGGCAACGGCTTTTTAAAGCGAAGGTTGTCTGATGGTAAGCCTATTCATCCTTCCTCATCCATAAATTGGGCGTACTCGACACATATAGATGTTGTACTTTCCTTATTCTTTCTTCAATGTTGGCAATATGTTAAATCTCAGCAATGAATGCGTGAAATTAGCAAGACTTCGCGCCGCGTAAGAGGTAGCCATCATGAGCAAATACATTGTTTCAAAGAAAGATGTTGAAGAAATGGAAGGGACAATGAAGACCCATTTCCTCAACCCTAATGCGGTTAGAAAAGCAAAGTCATTAGGTGATTTGGTAGGGATCACTGGCTTTGGTTTCCACCTTGTAGACATTGAGCCAGGCTTTGAATCGACAGAATACCATGTCCATTATTTTGAAGATGAATGTGTGTATATCCTAGAAGGGGAAGCCGAAGTCACGATTGGAGAGGATGTTTATACGGTCAATGAAGGGGATTTCATTGGCTACCCCGCCAACGCATTGCCTCACGTTATGAAAAACGTGGGGAAAAGCACGCTTCGCTGCATCGTCGTTGGGCAACGGCTTGCGCACGATGAAGCTGACTACCCAAACAAAAACAAGCGGATCTTCCGAAACGAAGGTCGGCCTTGGCAATTGGTTGATATCGAAGCCATCGTCGATCCTACCGAAAAGAGGTTGGATGATGAGTGAGATCAAACGGCACATTGCGCTGGTCACCGGCGGCAGCAGAGGAATTGGCGCAGCGACCTCTGTCAAGTTGGCTGAGTGTGGGTATACCGTGTGTGTTAATTATCGCTCGAGAAAGGCGGAAGCTATCGAATTGGTTCAGAGCATTCAGCGCGCTGGTGGTGATGCGTTCGCTATACAGGCCGACGTTTCGGATGAGGCGTCTGTGGCTTCGTTGTTTTCTGCTATCGATGCTAAAAAACTGCCTTTAACCTGCTTAGTGAACAACGCAGGAATTCTGTTTAAACAGTGTCGCTTAGAAGACATGACAGCAGCACGAATCAATGATGTATTGACGGCGAATGTGACTGGGTCTTTTCTGTGTGCAAGGGAAGCTGTTCGACGTATGTCACTTGAGCGTGGAGGAAAAGGAGGCGTTATTGTTAATGTCTCCTCTGGTGCGTCAAGAACGGGGTCTCCCAATGAATATCTTGACTATGCCGCGAGTAAAGGTGCAATAGATACCTTCACGGTTGGCTTAGCAAAAGAAGTGGCGGAAAAGGGTATACGAGTGAACGGTGTACGTCCTGGTTTAATTTACACAGACATTCATGCGGATGGTGGAGAGCCAGGCAGGGTGGATAGGCTAGCGACAAACATTCCATTAGGACGTGGAGGAACACCGGAGGAAGTCGCGTCAGTCATTGCGTTTTTGGTGTCTGAAGGGGCGTCATTTGTGACGGGTGGTATCGTTGATGTGACTGGAGGGGTGTGATAACCATCAGTACTGTAATTGTTGGTTAAATTTTGATCTTGTTGCCTTTTTTTGCAGATAGCTGAAATCAACGGCTAAACATCTTTCTGTCTCTATGGAATAATACACCAATGTTTAGAGCTCATTTTAGTTGAATTCAAACCGTTGATGATTATCCGTAAACGTTGGCTGCTAGCATTTCTGGTGGTTTGGTGCTCGAGTGTCGCGGCGAGCGACGCCGTAATACAAGATCCTGCCGAAGAGCCTGAATCGCTCTACGACTACCACCAAATTGTTCCCAGTGAGACTGTGTGCCGTTCAAGCCTTCGTCAAAAGTTACTGGAGCAACAAATTGCGTTTAGCAACAGCAACAATTCTCCTGAAGAACGTCGGTTCGCTGAAGAGAGTATTGATGAAGCCAGAGCTGCGTATTTAGAAAAACAAAGCTATTGCGATGCGTATTTGGTGTTAGAAAAACGCTTGGATCTGAAAGACCACAACGTGTCTAAAACGGCGAAAGAAGGAGAAGTCAGGACCTTTGCTTCCACAGAATGACGTTAGGTTTGTCGCGCAAGTGACGGATGTTTTTTCCGATAAACCAGCGGACTGACCCCCTTAATTCGGCGAAACTGTCGGCTGAAATTAGCCAGATTATGAAAACCAACAATCTGACTAATGTTTGCTATCGTGTCTTCGCTATCTCTCAACAGCACGCAGGCTCGCTGGACCCTTACGCGATTGACGAAATCAGTAAATCTGTGCCCAGAAGCTTGGTGAAAGAAGCGGGAAAAATAAGACTCGGTCATTCCTAGCATGTCTGCCACTGTTTTTAGCCGGATCGGAGATTGATAGTTTTGCATGACAAAGTTAACAACATCGCTGACTTTACTTTGAACCGTACCAGCATCTTTGGTTTCTGACGCAGGCATATTGGACAGAACCCGTGTGCTGCGTGAATTCAAATAATTGATAAAAGACAGGAAATTGACTAGTCGCGTCACGCCCGTACTTTCTCTTATTTTCTTGAAGTTTTCTTCTGCTTTGTCGAATGGTACATCCAAAAATTCAATGCCCATCTTGGCTTGTTCTAACAGGCGAGTGAACTGAAGTAATTCTGGAAATACCAGAGATGCGCCATTGAACAGATCGGGTTTGAAAACAACGACCATATCTCTGAGTTGGTGAGTTTCCCCCGGTGCTAACTGGCTTTCCCAATTATGCGGAAGCCATGGGCCGACAAGTGTTAAGTTTCCCGGTGAAAAAGGCCCGAGATAATTCCCAATCATGACCTTTCCGTGGGTTTTGACGATTAGGTGAAGTTCATATTCTTCATGAACATGCCAATGAATGCGCTCGTGCGGGACGCCGTGCTCAACGTACCGGACGGATTCATCATCAATTTGAATAAACTCCCAAACTGGGTCTTTGGCGACAGACATAGCATCTTTCCCCTAATATTCGTGTGGTCCGCAGAGGGGGAGGTGATCACTCCCTCCCTGATTTCTAGCTCATCACATTCCCACCATCAACATTATAGGTTTGCGCTGTAATGTAGTCTGACAGTGGTGATGCTAAAAATAGTGCTGTACCTGCAATGTCATTGGGCATACCCATTCGTCCGAGAGGGACCTCTTCGCCCACAAGCTTTTTCTTTTCGCCTAATGGACGATGTTCATATTTAGCAAAAAGTGCATCGACATGTGTCCACATCGGTGTGTCAATAACACCGGGCGCAATAGCATTGACGGTAATCCCTTTGTCTGCAAGGGCCAGTGCTGCGGATTGGGTGTAGCTGATCACTGCTGCTTTCGTCGCACAGTAATGGGCGACTAACGCCTCTCCTCGACGACCTGCTTGCGAGGCCATGTTGATGATTTTCCCGTTTGCTTTGGCGTCTACCATAACGTTGGCGACGTCTTGCATCAGAAAGAACATGGCTTTTACGTTGACGTTAAACAGCTTGTCAAACTGCGCTTCTGTTGCTTCTAGCAATGGGCCCATGTCGAAAATGGCGGCGTTATTGAAAAGCACATCAATTTTCCCGAATCGTGAAAGCGTCGATGTGATGAGGTGCTGTCTGGTCGCAGAATCTGTAATGTCGCCATGAATATATTCCACGTCGTCACCGAAGCGGCCAAGCAATGCTGCAACGCCGGGTGAGGGCTCTTGCGGCAAGTCAGTGATGACACATTGTGCCCCGCTTGCAAGGTACGCATAAGCTACAGCCAGTCCTATCCCACCATTCGCGCCAGTCAGTAAGGTAACTTTCCCCTCGAGTAACGGCTTTCCATTTTGGGCCAGTGATAATGTCATGGGTAACGCTCCTGATAACTCTCTAGCGTTAAGCGTATCTCTTTGGCAAGCGTTTCACTGTACAAAGGAAATCGCTTATTGAGCCCCTGCCAGATGTCAGGGTCCTTTGTAAAGGCGGTGACGGGATCCTCTTGTACCATCCACTTTTCAGCCACGTAGAGATAAGGGTCTCTGTAATTAAACCTAAAACGCTTTTCGACCAACAAAGAGAGGAAAGCAAACCAATGTGCGATAAGTTTTGTGGCAGCTTCCGGCATGTATCCCCGTTCGAGGTTCAGCCTGACGGTAGGCAGCACGAATTGTGGAAACTTACTGATGCTGTCCATCGCAATACGCTCAATACTGTCGGCAATATAGGCATTGCCAAAACGGGACAAAATGGTTGAACGGTAGTCTTCCATGTCGAACGGGCGATCATAAATCGTCGGGATAACTTCATTTTGATGATAGCGACGTAACCACTCGTTCAACTCGGGATCGCGAACATTTTGGTCATAAGTGACATAACCACGGAGTGCGCCTACATAGGAAAGGAGGAAATGCGCACCATTGAGTATTCTGATTTTAGCCTCTTCATAGGCATGCACATTTTGGGTGAAGGTGACGCCTACTTTTTCAAGAGGGGGGAATTCGTTCGCAAATGAATCTTGAATAACCCATTGTTCAAAATCTTCCCCCATGATTGGGCAGGCATCGGATACGCCAGTTGCCTGTCGAACATCTTCAACCAAATTGGCGGGAGGGACAGGCGTTATTCTGTCCACCATGGAGCATGGAAAGGTGACGTTGTCACATGTCCATTTGAGCAATATGTCATTCCCTGCTTGTGAAACAAACTGCTTAAATGCATTGTCGAGTCGGTTGCCATTGTTCCTTAGGTTGTCACAGGTTGCGACCGTTAAAGAGCCGGAGCCGCTTGCTAATTTCTGACGTGCTAACAGGGCAATAGCAAGGTAGCCGTACAAGGTGGCCGGTTGTCCGGACTGCTGACGAATAACCTCAATATCGTGTTGGATCTCGGGGTGTTCTGAATTCAACTCATCATTATCGTTCAGGTAGTAGCCACCTTCAGTCACCGTGATTGTCAATGCTTTTACATTTGGGCAGCTAAATACCCGCCTGATTACGGACACGTCTGACGATGCATCTTCAATACTATCTATGCTGTTGATCTGTATGTATTCCGCATCGCCGTTGGGCGCGATCCGTTTGAAGTAGTACGCACCATTTTGTCTCTTTAACATGCTTGGGAGTTCGGATGTTTCGGCGCGTAGATTGATGCCGGTGTAATACCAGCGATCTTCATCCGGAAGTTGCTCGTTAAGCTTTTGTAGATAATAAGCTTGGTGCCCTCGATGGAAGGCTCCAATACCAAAGTGTACAAGACGCTTGTGATCAGACATGGCTGACCTCGCCATAAACATTGAGTGCTTTGTCCTCGCCATCAAACAGATACACACGGCTAGGATCGAGTTTGATGCCGACCGTTGCACGCAGGGTTGGTGTGTACTTCGGATCTGCTCTGACAACAACGGTTTCTCCGCTAAGGGTGCGAATGTAGGTTAGTGTTTCAGAGCCGAGTTGCTCAATCACTTCAACGTCACCTGTTAAATCACCTTGGTGGGCATCACAGATGGAAAGAGATTCAGGTCTAAAGCCGATGTATTTTGCTGACTCTGCATCCTCTTGATAGAGGGACTTATCAAGGTTAATGCGCGCATCAGTCCCAAATTGAACATGTACTACGTCATCGTTTGCTGAAACATGGTCGACCGGCAACACGTTCATTTTTGGTGTACCTATAAAGGTCGCAACAAATCGATTGGCAGGCTGGTGGTATAGCTCTAGGGGAGAGCCTATTTGTGCCACTTCACCTTGGCTCATGATCACCACTTTGTCAGCCAATGTCATGGCTTCAATTTGATCGTGAGTAACGTAAATCATGGTGCTTTCAAGTTCTTGATGAAGGCGGGAGAGCTCAATACGCATTTCTACTCTAAGTGCAGCATCAAGGTTGGAAAGAGGCTCGTCAAATAAGAAGACCTTTGGATTACGCACAATCGCGCGACCAATGGCAACGCGCTGACGTTGTCCGCCAGACAATGCCTTAGGTTTCCTGTCTAAGAGGGCTTCTAATTTCAACGCTTTGGCCACCTTGGTGACTTTGGTTTCGATCTCTTCTGGAGGACGTTTGGCCAGTTTCAATGCGAAAGACATGTTGTTTTTCACGGACATATGGGGGTAGAGCGCATAGCTTTGAAACACCATCGCAACGTCGCGTTTGGACGGGTGTGTTTCAATGATCGATTGTCCATCCAGATGAATATCGCCGCCAGACGATTGTTCGAGCCCTGCTATAGTTCGAAGTAGGGTGGATTTGCCGCAACCTGAAGGGCCCACAAAAACCACAAATTCGCCTTTTTTAATTTCAAAATCGATATCTTTTAGCGCGAGTGTTTCGCCGTATTTTTTATAGAGATGTTTGACTTGTAAGTAACTCATTTGACAGCCCCAAAGGTTAATCCTTGAACCAGTTGTTTCTGACAGAACCAACCGAGAATGACGATCGGCGCACAGGCCAGTGTAGATGCGGCAGATAGCTTCGCCCAGAACAGCCCTTCAGGACTTGAATAGGTGGAGATCATGGTGGCCAGTGTGCCTGCATTTGCGGAGGTTAAATTGATCGACCAGAACGCTTCGTTCCAACTCAACACAATGGAAAGCAATGCCGTGGAGGCAATTCCACCTAAAGATAGTGGCAGAAGCACATGGCGAATTTCGCCTAGTGTGTCGGCGCCATCAAGTCTGACGGCTTCAAGAATGTCTCTTGGGATGTCCTTGAAGTAAGAAAACAGCATCCAAACTACAATCGGCAGGTTAACCAAGGTGTAGATGATGGTGAGTGCCAATGTGGTATCGAGTAAGCCCGCTTTCTGGCACAAAATGTAAATCGGCACCAATACGCCAACGGCCGGCAACATTTTTGTCGATAGCATCCAAAGCAGCATGTCTTTGGTGTGCTTTTTCGGATAAAACGCCATGGAATACGCAGCTGGGATCGCTATGATCAAGGCCAGAATGGTAGATCCAAATGCCGTGATAACCGAATTAATTGCAAACTTTAGATAATCACTTCGCTCCTGAACCAAACCAAAATTCTCTACCGTCGGTTCAAAAATGAAGCTCGGTGGTATTTCAATGGCTTGTTGTTCGGTTTTGAATGCGGTGATCAACATCATAAGGATCGGAAAGAACACCAGAAGTGCTAACGCCCAGCATATGATGGGGCGAAGCCATCCAGTTTGGTCAATGAGTGATACGTTTTTAGCCATAACGCCCCCTAAGTCACTAAGTTTTTGCCGATCGCGCGGATCAGGAAAAACGCCACGATATTGGCCAGAATGACCGCAATCAAACCGCCAGCTGATGCTACGCCGACATCAAATTGCATCAACGCTTGCCCGAATATGAGGAAGGCAAGGTTGGTGGATTCATAACCCGGGCCACCACCTGTCGTCACGAATATTTCGGCAAAGATAGAAAGCATAAAAATGGTTTCTATCATCATGACAACGGCAATAGGCCTTGCGAGGTGTGGCAAGGTGAGATAACGAAAAACCTGCCATCCGGTGGCACCATCGAGCAATGCGGCTTCTTTTTGTTCGTGGTCCATCGATTGCAAAGACGTGATAAAAATCAGCAGCGCAAAGGGCATCCATTGCCAACTGATCATGGCAATGATTGAACCCAGCGGGAATTGGGCGAGCCAGTCAATAGGCTCTAGCCCGACACTTTCCCAGAGCGCAGCAAGTACACCGTAAACGGGGTGCATCATCATGTTCTTCCAAATTAGTGCGTTGACGGTTGGCATGATGAAAAAAGGAGAAATCAGTAAGACACGAGCAACACCGCGACCAAAAAAAGGTTTGTCTAAGGCGATAGCAATGATGAGCGCACCAATGACTGTCACGACCAAAACCATCCCAACCAATGTCAGCGTGTTGAAGATAGCGGGCCAGAAAGCTTCGTCCGTGTAGAAAAATTCGAAGTTCATCGAGCCAATGAACTCGTTGTCTCCGGGATAAAGTAAGTTATATCTGATGGTTGAAAAATAGATCGTCATAGAAAGCGGGACGATCATCCAGAGCAGCAAGCTGACAAAGGAGGGAGCAACCAACAGCCGAGGCAACCATTTTTGCATTAGTAATTACCAGTAAAGCTGAGTGAGAGGCCGGGCAGAAAGCCGCCCGGCAATGAGATGGTTACTTGTAGTAGCCTGATTTGCGCATTTCTCGGTCAGCAGACTTGTTGGCGTTTTTCAGTGCATCTTCCACCGAAACCTTCCCTGCAAGTGCCGATGTAAATTGCTGTCCAGCCGCGATACCAATTGCTTGGAACTCAGGGATAGCTGCGAACTGAACACCCACATAAGGGGTTGGCTTCAAGGTGCTGTTTGCTGGGTCAGCGGAGTTGATCGCTGCCAATTCTGCTTCAGCAAAAACAGCGGCTTCTTGGAAGTTTGGATTGTCATAAGTTGATTGACGGGTGCCCGTCGGTACATTCGCCCAGCCATTTTCTTTGGCAACGAGATTGATGTAATCCTTCGATGTTGCCCAAGTAATGAATTTTTGAGCTTCTTCTGCGTTTTTGGTTGCAGCAGGTACCGCTAGTGCCCATGCCCAAAGCCAGTTAGCTCCACGATCAGTCACGGCGACGGGGGCTTGTGCGAAGGCTACTTTATCAGCCACTTTACTTTGATTAGGATCAGAGATGAACGATGCTGCAATCGTGGCATCAATCCACATGCCGCATTTCCCTTCGTTGAACAGAGCGAGAATTTCGTTAAAGCTATTCGAGCTAGAGCCTGGAGGGCCGTAGTTTTTCAAAAGGTCTACATAGAAGCTTACTGCGTGTTGCCACTCTGGCGTGTTTAGCTGAGGTTTCCAATCTTCATCAAACCAACGCGCACCAAATGAGTTTGCCATTGTGGTGATGTAGGCTGCGTTGTCACCCCAGCCTGGCTTTCCGCGTAAACAAATGCCATATACCCCGTTATCTGGGTCGTGAATGGCAGCGGCAACATCACGAATATGTCCCCACGTTGCGCGGTCTGGTACCGTCATTCCTGCTTTATCCACCAAGTCTTTACGGTACATCACCATTGAACTCTCACCGTAAAAAGGGACGGCGTAAAGTTTGTCGTCATAAGAAAGGCCAGCTCGCATCGCCGGAAGGAGGTCATCAACGTCATACGCTTCGTCAGTCTCAACTTCTTTCAACCAACCTTTCTCGCCCCAAATCGGGGTTTCGTACATTCCGATTGTCATGACATCAAATTGACCACCTTTGGTCGCGATGTCAGTGGTAACACGCTGACGAAGTACGCCTTCTTCCAGCGTTACCCAATTTAACTTGATATCAGGGTTCTGCTTTTCGAACTCTTCACTCAGCTTTTGCATTTCGATCATGTGACCATTATTTACCGTTGCAATGGTTAGTTCCGTCGCGGCAAAGGTAGGCAGTGATAGTGCAGTGCACCAAGTAGCAAGAGCTGTAAGCGTTTTCCTTTTTGACAACATTATTAATTCCTCACTGTCGGATGATGTGTAACGGCTTTTCGTTAACATTCATGCAACAATGAAAGTACAAAAAAAGGCAAAGGTGAACGAAAACGGTAAAGAAAAGTACTTTTATGAAAGTGGAAGATGAAATTTTTACTTTGAGGAGGTTGTTGCGTTAAGAAATGTAGGCGGTGTTTTAAAGAGGGTGTCATTGAAATCAGACACCCTTTGCATGAAGGCGCATATCAGCAGTGTAGCGCTTTAGATTCCAATTCAGATAGGAGGTCGTCATCGGCGATGGCGATGGGATCTTGTTTCAATATACGCTCACAGTATAGGGTCATGAAATCCTCGCGGATTAGCTGTTCCAGATCGGTTGCTCGCTCTGTTGGGCAGAATAAACGCACGTGGACTTGGGGGTCCCCCAAGCTGGTTGAAGTAACATGAATATGCGGATCTGCACCCGGAAGATCGACACCAGCATGGCGCTCTATCACATGGTTATAGCGTGTTGCCACCTCGTAGAAGTCTTCACAGTGGTCATCGATTCTCGCAAGTAAGCTAGGTACCAAGGGATAGAGATTAGCGGTTTCTTTGACCGTAATGTGAAACTCATGATAGACGTAACGCTTCATGAAATTGAGATTTTTCACGGGGGTTGTAAAAAACAGGCTGTTTGGAAACGTCACTGTTTTCCCTGTATACGCATAAGTACCATGGTGCAGATCGATTTCTTGGATCTTGGTCGCCATAAGATTGTGTTCGATCACCTCACCACAAAGATTACCGACCTCAATCCACTCCCCAATTTGAAATGAACGCGAACTTGCGCGCTGAATGGAGCCTGTAAAGCAAAGGATGATTTCTTTGGATGCGACGACGACAGCTACTGCAATTGCGGTTAATGACAATGCAAATTCGTTGACTTCAGAGCGCCAGAGTATAAAAAGGACAATGAGAAAAAGGGTAAAGGTGCCGTTTTTGGTTCTGGAAATCCACTTACGCTGATCTTCACTGAGGAAGTTGGCGTCGCCCCATATCCATTTGATCAATATCCGTCGAATTACCCAGAATATTGAGAGAACGACAAGGGTGAAAAGAAATTTGTGTTCGCTAAAGAACACGATGATTGGTCCAAGATGCTCCACTACTCAATCCTGTTTGCTTTTGGAAAACTTAGTTGTTCATGGTTACAAAAATGAAGTGATAGGTCTAAATGCCTAAACATCACCATAACGCATAGATAATATGCTAAGTACAGTAAAGTTTAACGTTGCGTCTCGCAAGGCGAAAAGAACGTAATTAGTAAAACAATAGCCCACACATTGATTCTTTAGTGTGTTTTGAACGCATTCATTCATAAGGCATATTTCTTTTCGCTGGGTCCTTTGTAAGCGAGCGGGACACTTTGCTCTAAAAGTCGTTAGTGTAGAAATGAATATCCAGTGTGCTTACATTCGTAAGATGATGGGCTTCTCTTTTGTGAGTCATAATCTCGAAAAAAAACCATGGTCACTTTAACAATTCTATAACTACTGCCACGCTTTTATAAATGAGACAGGAGTTTCATTAATGCGTAGTAAGAGTGATTAGGAGGGGGCATGGGAAGCCTTGGTAAAGCGAGCATCGGAGTCATGTTTGCGTCAGTAGTAATAATAAATCAGGTACATGCAGTAGATGTAGAGCCCTTCAATGATGCATCGATTCTGTCTCAATCTCCCGTAAGGGCAGCGTTAAGCTCAAACAGCAAGGTCAACGGCTTTGTTCCTGTCGAAACGGTGTCTCTCCCTAATGGCAAAGTGAAAACTAAGTATCGACAATTCTATGATGGCGTGCCGGTGCGTAAGGGCTTTGCCGTTTCAAGCACCACGAATGGCCAAATCAAAGAGGTTTATGGCAAGCGAGTGGTTGGATTGAGCAGTGTTGTTCCTTCTATTTCTCCCTCGATCAGTACGCAAGGAGCACTACAACGCCTTAAAGCTCAGTATCACTTTGGTGTGCCAATTGCAGATATTGTTGAACCGGAGAATGAGGAAAGCACGCTATATGTTTGGCTGGATGTTAACGGTGAAGCAAAGTTGGTTTATGAAGTTAGCTTTTTCCTACCGTCTAAAAAACCTACTCGGCCTCACGCGCTGGTGGATGCGAAAACCGGTGAGATTTTAAAAATCTGGGAAGGTTTAACAAATATTGAGGATTTGGGTCGTGGACCCGGAGGCAACGAAAAGACAGGTCAATACAACTATGGGACCGACTATTCTGCGTTCACCATAGACAAAACAGGGTCAACATGTACGTTAGAAACCGCCAATGTTAAAACAGTCAATTTGGCCCACGGGACGTCGGGGTCGACAGCGTTTTCTTATGGTTGCAGCGACAGCAGTAATACAAACACGTTCAAAACCATTAATGGTGCATATTCTCCGCTGAATGATGCCCACTTCTTTGGCCAGCTTGTGTTTGATATGTACAAGGATTGGCTGGATCTTTCTCCGCTTTCTTTCCAACTCGTCATGCGTGTGCATTACGGCAGCAACTATGAAAACGCGTTCTGGAATGGTTCCTCAATGACGTTTGGTGATGGGTACAGCCGTTTCTATCCCTTGGTGGATGTGAATGTTTCCGCGCACGAAGTGAGCCATGGGTTTACCGACCAAAACTCGGATCTTATTTATTCAGGGATGTCCGGCGGCATTAACGAAGCGTTTTCTGATATTGCGGGTGAAGCGGCTGAGTTTTACTGGAAAGGCTCGGTTGATTGGCAGGTCGGTCGAGATATTTACAAAAATAGCGGTGCATTGCGCTACTTTGAGACGCCTTCCGATGATGGCATCTCAATAAATCATGCTAGTCAGTACTACAGTGGAATGGATGTCCACTATTCGAGTGGCGTGTTCAATCGCGCCTTCTACTTACTGGCGAATACTGCAGGGTGGGATGTCAAAAAAGCCTTTGAGTCTTTCGCCTTCGCGAACAAATTATATTGGCAGGCAGACTCCAACTTTGATGACGGCGGGTGCGGCGTTGTTCAGGCTGCGGGTGACTTGGGTTATAACACAACAGACGTGATAAACGCGTTCAGTCAGGTTGGGGTTTACGCTTGCCTCGATGCGACAGAGCTGACGAGTGGGGTTCCGGTTTCGAACCTCAGTGATAGCGCGACAAATGAATCGTATTTTTATTTTGGACTGCCTGCGAATACAGACTCAGCAAGCATCACGCTTTCTGGTGGCACAGGAAATGCTGACTTATATCTGAAATTTAATGGCTGGCCGACAACGTCAGACTACGACTGCGCGTCGACCGGAAACAACAACGACGAATATTGTGATGTGACCTTCCAAGGCAGCGGAGAATACAATGTGCTGCTGATTGCAGAGTCTGATTATAGCGGCGCAACCATACAGATGGACCTTGTTGAAGCTCCGCCACAAGAGATTAGTGTTGGGCAGACAGTCTCGGGTTTATCTGGAGCAAGAGGTGACACACTGTTTTACCGTTTTGCAATTCCAGACAGTGGTAAAAATCTCCGTGTCGCGTTATCAGGCGGCACCGGTGATGCTGATTTGTATATCAGAAAAGGGGCCACCCCAACTCTAACAGAATATGATTGCCGCCCGTATTATTGGGGCAATGAAGAAACCTGCACAGCATCGGGTTCTCCGGGCGACGTATTTTATGTCATGCTCCATGGTTATTCGTCTTTTTCAAATACTTCAATCACGCTGTCTTTGGAGCCGGAAGATAGCCAGCAACCAGAAGACCGCGCGGATCCAATTGACCCTTCAACACCCGCCTCTAACCTACAAGGAAATGCGGGAGAGGCGATCTATTATTCATTTACAGTGACGAGTGCTGGCGTTCTCTCTAGCGGAAATGTATCTACCTTGTCGGCCGCACCGCTCAATAGCGATAACATCACTATCGTGCTGTCTGGAGGGCTAGGAGACGCAGACTTGTATGTGAGGGCAGGGCAAGCTCCAACGACTGCCATATATGACTGTCGCTCTATCTCGTCGTCTAATCAAGAAGCGTGTTCTCTGACGAACTTATCAGAAGGTGTTTACTACGTGATGATATACGGTGCTCAGGCGTTTGAAGGTGCGACGTTATCGATGAACAGTTCCTCGTCATCTGACGAAGCAACAGCCTCTGGTGGCGGAGGCGGCAGCATGTTTTATCTTCTTCTGCTCATGCTACCTTTCAGTGCAAACCGATGGATTAGGCGACAGTTGCCCGAGAGAGAACATTGAGTATAGCGTGGCTCTCTTTTGCACCGGTTAAAGATGGCTGGCCTTTTAAATAAGTCAGTAGTTGTTTAGCAACTGCAGTGGGGGTTAGCTGAGTGGTATCTATCTCAATGTCATAACGAAGGTTTTGATGGACGAGATTGTACTCACTTTCTGCTAACCCAAGTGCTCTGTCACCGCGTTCTTTCTCCCTGAGTGCAGCGACAAGAAGGTGGCACTTAACGCCGACTAGACATACCTCAAAGTCTTTGAGTGTATTTAGGATATCTAGCTTTTCTTTATCAGTACTCCAGGCGTTGTCCAAGATGAGGTTACAACCCGCATTGGCAAGGCCTTTGGCAGCTTGATGATAGCCTTCGACGAGCGTTGGATAGTGGTAACCTTCACGAGTGATCGCTTTACCTTCCTGCATTTTTTGAAGATCAGAGTTTGGGAGTGAATAAAGCACACTATCAATGCTGAAGTTCAAATACTGAACGTTAAGCATTTCAATCAGTTCTTTTGCAAGACTCGTTTTTCCTGCGCTACCTGTGCCATTGAGAAGAATTATCTGTGGCAACATCGCGAACTCCCTAAAAATGAGATTTATGCAATTAAATTCGTATGACGGAATTATGTACAGTGCGTATATGGGGAATTGGCGTATTACTCACAGATTTCAATGACTTTTTTTGCAGTTAGCCTCTCAAATTCAAGAAAAGTCAATATTAACGTTTCATGACATATACGGTCTATTTCGGACGTTTTTTCATCGTTATCTTTATAGTTCCTGAGGAAACAGCGATTAATCAGAGAGATACAATGAAGGGTTAATAAACTGAAAAGATCACTCGGCCCGTAACTATGTCCTTGAATAAACATTTGACTAAAAAAATACCAGATTGTTTCCCGTTATTTACCCCATGATCGAACTTCAGTTGACGCCGGTACTTTCAAGCCTCTGTTAAACAAAAAGAGGTAATTGACATGAAGAAATTGTATTCAACGGTGCTGGTGGTTTTGGGTTTAGCTTTAGTCGGATGTGGCGGCGGAGAAAGTAGCAATACTCCGCACACACAGGCGAAATTGAGAGTGATTCACGCAGGCTCGGATGCGCCGAAAGTGAATGTGGCAGCAAACGGCACTGAGCTTGTTAGTGGGCTAGATTACGGAAAAAGCAGTGGCTTCGCGACAGTCAACGCACAATCTTATGCGGTCGACGTCAACGCGGTGCTTCCAGAGAATAAAACATCCACGGTATTGCAGGAGAACTATACATTAGGGGCAGAGAAAAACTATTCCGCGGTTGCTGTTGGCAGTGTCGCGGACAGCACGCTAGAAATTGTGGTCTTAGAAAACGCCGATGAACCGGTTGCAAGTGGATATGCCCGCGTTCAGGTGTTGCATGGTACACCTGCCGCGCCCAAGGTGGATGTCTATGTCACTGCGCCCGGAGGGTCACTTGTCAACCCAGCTTCTACGCTCAGCTACCGCCAATTTAGTGACCAAATTTCTGTGCCTGCTGGTGACTATCAAATCCGTATTACTCCAGCAGGTTCGCAAACGGTGGTCTATGACAGTGGAACTGCAACATTAGCATCCGGCTCAGACTCTCTATTTGTTGCTATTCCCAATGTATATGCTGGCAACAGTCGTGCTCCCGTTGCGTTACTTGCCGCATCAGGGACAGGCGCATCTGTCATCCTTGACCAAGGAACGGGTGGTGACGTGCGTGTCGTGCATGCAGTGGCAGATGCACCTGCTGTGAACGTGACGTTGAATAACTCAGCGACGCCTGCGGTGACGGGTCTTGTCTATCTTAATGAAACTGATTTTGTGATATTGCCTGAGGGAGAACAAACGGTCACAGTTTCAGTGCAGAGTAATAACCAACCTGTTATACAAAACAAAGCAGTGAGTATCGACAAGGGTGTTTTCTACAATGCCATTGCGTTAGGCTCCGTTGATAACAGCGATGCATTCGATATTGAATTGTTAGCCGTTGAAGAAGACAGAAGGAAAGTCGCGACAGAAGCAAAACTGTCTTTGGTACATGGCTCTGTGTCCGCGGGTACGGTCGATGTGTATGTGACGCCAACCACCGATATCTCTTCAGCTACGCCTGCAATCGCTGGGTTTGAATACAAACAGTCTGTCACCGGAGTGGCGATTGCGCCAGGCTCTGCGGTAGTTTCAGTGACGCCTGCGGGCAGCAAAACGGTCGCAATTGGCCCTCTGAACGTTACCTTTGAAGGTGGAAAACTCTACGGGGCGATTGCCCAAGATGCGCAAAATGGCGGTGCGCCATTAACCGTCAACGGTTTCGATGAATTGAATTAACTCAGTGTTTCGCGAAGGAATAAAAAGCCCCGCTCAAATGAGCAGGGCTTTTGGGAGTAATACACCAAATCAGAATTAACGCTTAAACGTTACGTTCTCGGTTGTTTCAAGATGCAGTGATGTTTGCGCAGGTTGTGTTTCTGCAATCACTTTGCCGTTACGGATCGAGTAACGAACAGGCACTTGACGGCGCAGAGCGTCAAAGTCGTTTTCCGCTGGAAGGATAAGCAGGTTACCCGGCTTGCCGACTTCCACACCGTAGTTGTCTTGAATATTCAAGGTACGTGCTGACTTGTGGCTGATCAGATCCAGTGATGAGTTCAACTGGTCGTAACCCATGATTTGGCAAACATGCAGACCCATGTGCAGAACTTGCAGCATATTCGCTGTACCCAGTGGATACCATGGGTCGAACACATCGTCATGACCGAAACAAACGTTGATGTCCGATGCCAGCATTTCCTTCACGCGGGTGATACCACGACGTTTCGGATAGTCATCAAAACGGCCTTGAAGGTGAATGTTCACCAATGGGTTGGCAACAAAGCTGATACCTGACATGCGCAGCAAACGGAACAAGCGAGACGCATAAGCACCGTTGTAGGAGTGCATCGCAGTCGTGTGGCTGGCGGTGACCTTGTGACCCATTTCGTATTTGTGCGCGAGTGCCGCGACAGTTTCCACGAAACGTGATTGTTCGTCGTCGATTTCATCACAGTGAACGTCGATCAGACGGTCGTATTTGCGTGCCAATTCGAACGCGTAATGCAGAGATTCCACACCATACTCACGTGTGAATTCGAAGTGAGGAATCGCACCAACAACATCTGCGCCCAGTTTCACCGCTTCTTCCAGTAACTCTTTGCCGTTAGGGTAAGAAAGAATGCCTTCTTGTGGGAACGCAACGATTTGAATGTCGACCCACTCTTTCATCTCTTCTTTCACTTCCAGCATGGCTTTCAGTGCAATCAGAGTAGGGTCAGAAACATCAACGTGGGTACGAACATGTTGAACACCGTTCGCGATTTGCCATTTTAGCGTTTGCTTGGCGCGCTTTTTCACGTCTTCCACTGACAGCATTGCTTTGCGTTCAGCCCAGCGCTCAATACCTTCAAACAAGGTGCCAGAGATATTCCAGCTTGGTTCGCCCGCAGTTTGCGTGGTGTCCAAATGGATGTGTGGCTCACAGAAAGGTGGCAATGCCATACCGCCTTCGGCGTCGATAATTTGTGCGTCTGTTTTCAACTCAGCGTTGTTGTCTTCGATTGCTTTGATGAGACCATTCTCAATCAAGATTTGAGAAGGTGCAGTTTCACCGCGAATGACAACGTTTTTAATGAGCATGGTTGCTGACATTAAGGTATTCCTCTTAGGCGCGAGCCGATTCAGTGTTCTTATTTGTGTTTAGCATGTCCAAAACCAGGTAGCTGAGTGCACCGCCGAGTACGGCGTTGATAGGCACGATACCTGGCAGCAAATGACCGGCTGCAACACCTACCGCGACACCACCAATGGCTGCCCAGTTTACGGTTTTGAACGTAGCGTTCGTGAAGTCTTTGTAACGCTCACGATGCTTAATAAAGTCGGCGATGATGATACCACCGATTGGCGGAATCGCAGCAGACAGGAATGTCAGCCAGCCAACAAAGTTGTTGTATAGCCACAGTGCACATAGCGTACCGATAATGCCGTTGATGACTGATAGGTACTTACTTGGTAAGCCAGTGATGTTTGAAAATCCAAGACCTGATGCATACAGCGCGTTGTCGTTGGTTGTCCAGATGTTCAAGCCCAAGACGATGATGGCTGGAATAAGCAGACCTTGTGCCATCATCACATCAGAGATATCAGACAGCCCCGTTGCTGCTGCGCCCGCAGCTCCGAAGATAAACATCAAGCTGTTACCAATGAAGAAGGCAACCATGGTGACGACAACTGCACCGCGCGCGCTCTTGCCGAAGCGAACAAAGTCAGCAGTTAATGTACCTGCGGAGATGAACGAGCCAACAACCAGTACCAGCGCGGTTGAGAAATTCATTGGGTTTTCAGGAGAAATCAACTGGAGTTGTTCAAGACCGCCAACACTGTCAATGGCTTCAATCACAGAGAAACCGCCAAGAAGGGCAATAGCAGGCACTGCGATAGCGGAAAGAATCATGAGGGCGGCCATACCGAAGTAAACGGTGGCAGTCATTGCAAGGCCAGCGACAGCGATAAGGATATTGGTGTCAATGCCTGTGGCTTTGTGTACAGGGAAGGCAAACATTGCAACGCCAACACCAAACCAGCCAACTTGTGTACCGCCGAGAAGAAGAGATGGAAGCCAGGAGCCTTTAATACCGAAAGAGAAGCGCGCTAGAAGGTGAGTAGAAAGGCCAGATGAGGCACCAATATAACCGAGAACAGAAGTGTAAATACCGAGGAGAAGATTACCAATAAGAACAGCGAGGAAGAAGTCATCAAATGAAAGGCCAGTGCCAAGGGTTCCTCCCGTCCACATGCTCGCTGAAAAAAACGTCAATCCCAGCATCACCATGGTGAGTGAGAGAACGCCTTTGCGCGCTGATTGAGGAACCGGTCCCAAGCTGTAGTTATTATCCGCTGCCATTTTACACCCTTAAAGAAAAGACTGATTCACTTACGCAAACGTAAGTGCTAGGTAAACGGCGCGGTATTCTATCGACTAAAAGTGTGAAGTCAATTGAGAAATGATGATTTTCTAAGATCTATAGAGGTAATGCTATATATGTATTTGTTTTTAATTAAAAATAAATTTTAGTTTCTACGGTTATAGTTTCAGTAAATGGCGGTGTAATCGGTTACGTCTTTAGATTTATTGTTGAAATTCTTCTTGAATCGAAGGCTTGAGGCTTAGGTTCGCGAAAAGAGATGTTTTCCTGTTGCGAAAAAAGGACAAATGTCCTTTTTCGTCAATTTTGGCAGTCTGGTGTGAAAAGAGCTGCCAATTTACTGGTAATGATTAAGATAAATGGCAGCTAGGATACAAAATTTAGGCTAATTGACGTTAATTATGGGTTATCTTGGCTGCTACCTAAGGATTTAGGCAGGGTTTTTATCATGTCACCCACTTGTTCGATGATCAGTTGCTGCTTTTTGGTACTTGACATGTTTTCGGTCAGCTTTTGCCTAGAAACGGACTTCCAAATAACAGTATTGTTTTTAGGATCAATCATTTCAATGACAAGTTGACCATAGTCTCGCTCATCAATTCTTACCGGAGTGTCGTAGCCGAAGCCAAAATTGCGGTATCCATAACCGAAGCTAAAAGATGGCCCATAAGCGATTTGCTCTGTTTTAGTCGCAATATAGTATCTAAATATCACATTTGGATTACTTGTGGTCTCAGTAAGCCCTCTGGCTTCAATCGACTGAATTAATGCGTTTTTAACCCGCTCATCGTCGAGAGAGATTGGTTTTGAAGAAGGAGGAAGGGATACGTCATAAGTTTTGATTTGAGAAAATGGATACTGTTGATTTAAATCGGTATAGACATTGTTGGCACACCCAGCCAAAACAACCGCGAGAAATAGGAGGATGAACTTTCGCATAAGATTTACCTTTCATTTGACGCTCTGGAAGTCGCCACAAGAAGTACGTGGTAATTACGTAGACCGCTAAGAACGTATGAAAGTTGCTTTAAGGTGGTGTTTTTTATAGCTAGGGTGTCTGATTTTTCGTGGTTTTGATGATTAGGTGTAAGTGTAAGGCGTTTCCGTTGGTGATTTGAACTCCCACAGAAGGAAACTGATAACGTCCATCATTTCAACACTATTCATCCAAGGGCAGCAAGCGAAGGTGCTCTGGCGCATCATGTGGACGTATCAGTGTAAATCTATGCTTCAACAAGCTCCATTGCTTCGAGTGTGTACGGGTGAGTGGGAGCAAGGCGGTACATTTCTATTGCCCATTCTAGAGCTTGTTGTTTATCGCCTTTACTAAGGGCGGCTTTAACTGCCGCTCGGTGTATCCAAGCTCTTGGCTCAAATGGGTAATATTGAAAGTTCTCAGAATCCAAGATGCCTTGCAGCATATCGTATCCCTTTTCTTCTTGTTGAAGAAAATCAGGCATACTTACAAAGGTAATGGCGGCAAGCGACTGGATGAATAATCCTTCGTTAAGGCCAGAGTAGGGTTTTGAATAACTGTCTTCATCTAACAACCGCAGGGCTTTATTTAGATAATTGAGCCCTTCTTTCGTATATTTGCTGCGATTCCAAGGTGCCCATGAGTCTCGTGCTTTAATGGCCAATGTGCTGCCATAGTAAGCGGTTAGCAGCGGATCTTTTGGGTATTGAAGTAACAAATTTTCCACCGCTTTCAATACTTGATCATTTGAACCTGTATCACCATAGGCGGCTTCGGCGTAACTATCTTGCAATGTCATACCAACTGGGCTGGCATAAGCACTTTGAAAGTTTACTGATAAAATGCTCACGAAAAGAAGCGTTATGGCTCCCATCGCGGTGTACAGCGTTTTGTCAGTAGCGCGCATGATATTTCTCTCCGGCTTTGCAAGTTAGCTTTGACGAGTTCGGATGCTACTTTACTAATATTGCAATTTGTGTACAGGGTATTGAGACGAACTGCTGAATAGCGAGATAAATGGAAAAATTCGAAGACCAGTTATTTAGCAGCGAGAAGAGGCCGTCATCTAGTCAACTGGTCACATCTGTTTGAAAAGCGAATGCGCACTGCGGCTGACAGGCAGACGAGTATTTCCTGCTACTGTTTCAACAAACATTTTTCCCATATCGTCTTTTGAAACCCGTGATATTGCAGAGACGCGAACGATAACAGAGCGGTGAATTTGCCAGAAAGTGTTGCCGCAAAGCTGTTGAGCGAGGAGGCGCAAGGGGGTGCGAATGATATATTCGGCGTCATCTGTTACGACAGTGACGTACTTGTCTTCAGCCTTAAAAAGCACGACCTCATCAACATGTATCAGATGGATATCTTCTCCCTTTGCAACCCTAAGCCAAGTTAGCGAATCAAATTGTGGGGATTGCGTTTGGCGAATTAGGTCGAGTAAATCGTCGTTAGGGGTAGAGCGGTGTTGGGCTGACTGCAAACGTTTCGTTGTCTTTAATAGTCGAGTTTCATCGATGGGCTTGACCAAGTAATCAATGGCCCCCTCTTCAAAGGCCTCAATCGCATGGTCATCATAAGCGGTCACAAAAACAATATTGGTCTGTATGTTCTGCTTGTTAAGTGCTGAGGCAACTTGAAGACCGTCAAGGCCTGGCATTCTAATATCGAGAAAAACCACATCTGGCTGTAGTGATTGGATTTTTTCTAACGCTTGGGTGCCATCGCCAACACTGGCGACAATGTGAAGTTCTGGCGATATATCTTCCAGTAACTTACCCAGATGATGACGTAATAATGGTTCGTCATCCGCGATGATTATGCGCATGGAATTGCCATCCTTGTAATAAAGCCGCCACCCTCTTGAGTAATTAGGTCCAATTTTCCTCGGCCATCAAATAACGCAGACAGTCGCTCTTTGACGTTCTTCATGCTTAACCCGTTGCCTTTGGATGCATCATTAAAGCCAATACCGTTGTCGCTGATTTCAATCATCAGTTGATGTTCGACGATGCAGAACTTGATTTGAATATGTCCACCTTTCACGGACGGCTCAATACCATGTACAACCGCATTTTCAACGGCGGGCTGAATAAGGAAAGGAGGAATAAGTGCCTGAGGTGAGACATTATCGTCTAAAACAATGCTGTATTCCATGCGTTCAGATAACCGAATTTGCTGAATGGCGAGGTAGCTATCAAGCAGCTTTACTTCCTCCGCGATGGTAATTTTGTCTTTACGTTGTTGTTTAAGGCTCGCTCTTAGGAGATCGGTGATACGTGTTAAAAGCTTCTTTGCTTTATCTTTATCGGTATCAATTAATATTTGAATGTTGGCAAGCGTATTGAAAAGAAAATGTGGTTCCATTTGCCCTTGAAGATTTCTTAATTGGCTATTGATCAGGGCTTTTTCTTGTTCGGTTTGCCGAATTTGAATATCTTTTAATTCTGATTCAGCGGTCATCGCCCTTTGCCTGTTTATTATGAGATAGGCGACAAAGAAAGCAATTGCGGTTGTGGCAATTAAAAAAGGTGTGACTAACTCGAAGCGCCAAACGCCTCTTTTGATGTATATCCAAATCAACATGTTTAGCGTGCCAATAGTCACGCCAAGGACGGTTGCTAAAACGACACTCCTTCGTGGAGACCAATCTGGGAATTGATTGAGAAACGTAATGTTGAAGAAAAGGAATGTGCCGCCATATCCAAGGGAGATGAGGAGGTGAAAAAGATAGCCGCCGCCTAGAAATGTTTCTGTAAAGTAAGCGATGATGAATCCTACGGCAACAACAAGCATTACTGGAACTGGTTCTAAATATCGGTAACTTTGAATCATTGTTTTCTACCTACGCACAGTTTAGCCCCCACAATTATATGAATTTATTATTTTTATACATTATGAATGGCTGTGATTATGGTCGAGAAAATGCGCTAAAAAACAACTGGGGAATGTAAGAAATAGAAATTAACTATGTACGCTGTCACGCATTGGCTATTTCATTACCACAGTTAAAAAGAAAAAAATGGCGCATCAAAAAACTTGTGCGCCTTTCGATAAGGTATTTCGGATGCACAGTAGCTTTTCCTAGCGCTCAACGCACAAAATTCGGAAAAACAACCAACAGAGCGAACAATAACAAATGAGGATTTGGATTCTACTGAGTTGAGATAAATGTCAGTATCTAGAGATGAATGGTGTATTTCCGGCGTGAGTGGAAAAAACGACGCTATGAAATGCGGGTAGTTAACTACCCGCTGAAGAATCTGAGCCCCATTTAGTGGCAATAACATCCGCTTTAGTGGTGTTACCCCCCGCTTTTTCGGCACTGGCTCTTAAGACTTCACTGGTATTAAACATGTGTTGCGGATTGACTCTTTCGTCGGTTCCTTCGAGCGATGCCAGCCCAATACTCAATGTCAGAGCTCCTGTCTTTGATGCGACAAATGGAATATTCGTATCTCTAAGCGTGGAGTGAAGTTTTTCACCCACAACAAGTGCATTGTCCCTTGATGTGTGCGGCAAAATAATGGCGTACTGTGAGTGTGTAAGATAGGCCAATACATCAGAAGAGCGCTGACAAGTGTTTGAGAACACATGGCCTATTTGGGCGATTGCCTTATTGGCTTTTTCTTCACCATAGTTTCTTGTGTAGTTTTCGAAATCATCTAAAGAGATAAGAAGAAGGCTAATTGGTGTCTTATAGCGACTAGCGCGGCGAAGCTCTTTGTCGAGCATATTGGCAAAATGTCGCTCATTCATTAGGCCTGTGAGTTCGTCGACAATAGTAATCTCTTCCAATTGGTGGGTAACGTCCTCCAACACTTCTTGGTTGTGCTCAAGGGCATTATTGAGCTCAATGTTTTCATCGCTGATTTGATGGATAGTTTCCGTTTGTCGCTTTGTAAGCAGGAAAAACGCCAAAACGATAGAAATCAACCCAAAGATAATAACAAGCGTGGTCAGTGCTTCTGTTTTGTACTCTTGCCAAATAGGTGCTTGGTAGTTAATGAATCGTGTACCCGTAGGGAGGGCTTCTTCTCCAATATCCCGTTTTTTCATCTCTTCAAGGTCAAAAAAGAACGAAGAAGGTGCTGGGCGCAATTCAGGCAATGCTTTTTCAGGGGAATCAAGTATTTCCAACGCAAGAAGTGCGGCAGCCTTACCTTGACTGTGACCTGTGACAATCTGACCACCTAACGCACCGTGACCAATATGCGAATGCCAATAGGTATAGATTGGGTGAGGAGTAATTGAAGACAAAATTCGTGCTGTTTCAGCGGAGCTATATTGTCCGCCTTCCTGCTTTGGTAGCGTACTGGCGAGCATAAATACTATTGTATTTACGGGTAGTTCTGATAATGCTGCATCTACCTCGTCGACGGACATATCAATCAAAAATTCGATGTCAAACTGCGCATCTAAAGATGACGTCACATTTTCTTTGACGATATCCAAAACATTTCGGTCATAAGATTCTTTTGAGGAGCCAATGAAGGCGATTGCCTGAGTTTGCGGATGAAGTGACAAAGCAAGTTCAAGCGATTGAAGGTAGTCTTTGTACTCGGAAATACCCGTTACATTCGCTCGGTCTTGTAGTTGGCTTGATGACTGTCCATTGATTGAGCTGAAGACAATGGGTTGCGTTGGGAATAGTGTCTTTTGATTCTCTAGCGCAAATGCTATTGCGTCAGCATCAGACGTTACGACGAGGTCGATGGTGCTGGAGACATTTTTTAATGCGAGGATATCAGCCACTTTATTATTAATTTCAGCTGGATCAAACCGTCGACTATCGAGATAGACTACAGACAACTCAACGGGTGTTGCTGATGTTGCGAATGTCTCTCGTAATCCACTTTCCAACTCGTCGCTCCAGCCATAGCCGCGATGGAAGGAGTTGATATACAGAATATGGTGAGCGTTAGAATCCGAATTGATAAATTGGGACGCTGACACACTGGCATTCATCGGCAGTGCAATGGCACACATAAAAATAACGTGTATAAACTTGGTGTGTTGGCGCAGGGAAGAAAGCCCCGCTTTTATATAGTTGTTCATCATTATCCCAGCACTCCGTTTCCCCAGAAGGGGATATGAAATCCATCTCACAGTGAAGAATAAGTGTAGATAGAGTTTCGCGATATATCTCAACAGATTAGGTTAAATTGCGACGTCTGTTCATAACTGGTCGGAAACGGTTTGCTAACAACCTCGCCAAGTAAAAGGTGATTTGGGCGGTATTGAAGAGGGTAACAATGGGCATGATCCCGCGTATTCTCTCTCGTTAACAGGCGATCAATGGGCGTGTTATAGCATTCTGGCTGCAATAAATTTGGCGTTATGTCTGTGACTCAATACGCAGTTTGCTTGAAGTAAGAGGGTATTCTCTGTACCCTTGCGGCGTTTTCCATTCTATGTTCAGGATTATCACCTTGCTTAGTACAGCTAATATCACACAGCAATTTGGCGCCAAGCCGCTTTTCGAAAACATCAGCGTCAAGTTTGGCGAAGGTAACCGTTACGGCCTAATCGGTGCGAACGGCTGCGGTAAGTCAACCTTCATGAAAATCCTGAGCCGTGAACTGGAACCAACCAGCGGTAACGTCAGCGTTGACCCTAACGAACGTGTTGCCAAGCTGAATCAGGATCAGTTTGCTTACGAAAGCTTCACCGTTATCGACACTGTTATCATGGGCCACAAAGAACTGTGGGAAGTGAAACAAGAGCGTGACCGTATCTATTCTCTGCCAGAAATGAGCGAAGACGACGGCATGCGCGTTGCAGACTTGGAAGTTGAATTCGCTGAAATGGACGGCTACATGGCAGAGTCCAAAGCGGGTGAACTGTTGCTGGCAGTAGGTATTCCGGTTGAACAGCACTACGGTCTGATGAGCGCGGTAGCACCGGGCTGGAAACTGCGTGTGCTTCTGGCACAGGTTCTGTTTGCTGACCCAGACATCATGTTGCTTGACGAACCAACGAACAACTTGGACATCGATGCGATTCGTTGGTTGGAAGATACGCTGAACGAGCGTAACTGCACCATGATTATCATCTCGCACGACCGTCACTTCCTGAACTCAGTATGTACTCACATGGCTGACTTGGATTACGGTGAGCTGCGCGTTTACCCTGGTAACTACGACGAATACATGACAGCAGCGACACAAGCGCGTGAGCGTCTGCTGTCTGACAATGCGAAGAAAAAAGCACAGATCGCTGAGCTTCAAACCTTCGTAGCACGTTTCTCTGCAAACGCATCTAAAGCGAAGCAGGCGACGTCTCGTGCGAAACAAATTGATAAGATCCAATTGACTGAGGTGAAAGCGTCAAGCCGCCAAAACCCATTCATTCGTTTCGAGCAATCAAAAGAATTGTTCCGTAACGCGCTGGAAGTTGAAAACCTGAGCCAAGGCTTTGAAGACGATCTGTTCGCTGGTTTCGGCGGTATCTTCGAAGTTGGCGAGCGCATTGCAATCATCGGTGAGAACGGCGTGGGTAAAACGACTCTGTTGAACACACTGGCTGGCGTTCTTGAACCACGTACTGGTATGTTCAAGTGGTCAGAAAACGCGAACATCGGTTACTACGCACAAGACCATGCGCATGACTTCGAAGAAGACATGAACCTGATGGATTGGATGAGCCAATGGCGTCAAGAAGGCGAAGACGAGCAAGTTGTTCGTGGCTTCCTTGGCCGTATGTTGTTCTCTCAAGACGACATCAAAAAGTCTGTGAAAGTGCTGTCCGGTGGTGAGCAAGGCCGTATGTTGCTTGGTAAGCTTATGATGCACAAGCCAAACATGCTGCTGATGGATGAACCAACAAACCACATGGATATGGAATCTATTGAGTCGTTGAACACCGCGCTAGAGCAATACAAAGGTACGTTGTTCTTCGTATCTCACGACCGCGTATTCGTAGACTCACTGGCAACCCGTATCCTTGAAATTCGTGATGGCAAAATCACTGATTTCAAAGGCACTTACGCTGAGTTCCTGAAGTCTCGTGGTATCGAGCATTAATTGCTGCTGACATGCATTGAAAACGCCGCTCATTGAGCGGCGTTTTTTTTCATGAAAATCTATCAGTTAAAAGTCATCGACCAGTTTTTGGAATGCCTCGATGCGTGTCCCCACTATGGCAACGCTTTGCGCCCAAAAGTCCCCGGCACGCAAATTCACACCCAAGTGCTTCTCGGCGACGTCTGAAGCTGTCATACGTCCTGTATCGCGCAACAAGGCTTTATAGTCTTCATAGAAGCGTTCACCTTTGTGTTGTCGCTGCGCGTAGACGCCTGTACTGAAGAGATACCCAAACAGGTAGGGGTAGTTGTAGAAACTGATCTCTGCGATGCTGAAATGCAGCTTACTCGCCCAGAACAAGTCATTTGGCTCGGACGACGCCTCGCCGTACCAATCTTTCCACGTTGACGCCATCAGTGCTTTCAAATCCGCCGGTGAAAGCTCGCCATTTTCACGTTGCTCGTAAAACGCTTTTTCAAACTGAAAGCGCACAGGAATATTGAGCAGCAAAGCCACGGCAGATTGCGCCTCTTCCCATAGCATCAACATTTTGTCGTTGTCGCTTTTTGCTCGCGCCAACAGCGCGTCTCGCACCACGTTTTCAGCGAAGATAGAGGCGGTTTCAGCGAGCGTCATTGGGTACGTGGTTTCGACATACGGCATATCGCGCATTACCCAGTTATGGAATGCATGGCCAAGCTCATGCGCCAGTGTCAGCACATCTGACATGCTGCCGCCATAACTCATAAACACCAGAGGCGTGCGCGTTTTCGGGATTTTTGTGCAGTATGCACCCATGACCTTATTTGGTTGTGGTGCTGCATCAATAAGTCGGTTCTCAACCATCATATCGACGAAGTCCGCCATTTCTGGGTCAACCTCGCCAAATGCCTGCTTAATGATCGCAATGCCTTCCTCAAAGGAAAGGGTTTCACTGCTCGCCTCGGATAAAGGAGGCATCGCGGCCAATTCATCCCACGGCGTTAGAGCATTGGTATTAAATAGCTTCGCCATAGATTGCGCTGCGCCACGGGAAATAGGTTGGCTTTCCCTTGCCGTTTGCATCATTGCATCTAGCGTTGATTGCTCTATGCGACTGCCATTCAGTGCAGGTTGAAGGAAAGTGAGAGTCTCTGTGTGACTGCGCTTTTTGTATTCTGTCAGTCGATTACCTGCAAGCGCGTTAAGAATCGCTGCGAAGGTGATTTCCTGCTTTTCCATACCTTCATATATGGCACGCCAAGCAGGCTCTCTGCGCGATGCATCACTGCCATATAGAATACTTGCCGCTTGTGACAGGCCAATGGTTTCCAGCGTGCCGTCAGCGAGCGTAAGGGTAACGTTCATATCGCCTGTGATGTTGTCATAAAGGCGACCCCAAGCATTCTTACCATCAACTTGCATTGCAGACAGTAATTGCTCTTCCGCTACAGACAATCGGTAAACACGCTGCTTTCTGATTTGCTCCAAACGGAACTGATGACGGCTAAACAGGCCATGCTCGTCGCTGCCTTGCATTACCGACTGGAAAATGTCTGCGTTACAACTCGCTAGCTCGCTTTCAAACGGGCTAAAGGCTTGAGCGAGGGATGACAAAAGCACATCGGTTTTCACCACAAGGGATTTTGCCTCGGCGTTGGTGGCATCAACGGAAGAAAGACATGCAGCATAGTTTGAGGCGGAAAGTAGTAAGATTTTGATGTCATCAAAGCGCGTCAGTGCCTGCTGACACTGCTCGACATTGTCAGACGATAATTCACCTAAAGAAGCAATGAGTTGCTCTGCTTTTTGTATGTCTTCAAGTAAAGCTGGATCTTGAAGGCTGATATAAACGAAAGAAAAATCCCAACTCGGTGCGGACATACGGTTCTCCAAACTGTTTAACGCTCTCAATACCTTAACGTATTTCGAAGGAAAAATGACAGTTTGTCGAGTGGGGGATAGCCTCGTTTATGCTTCACATGTCACCAATCAATTGGCTGTATAACGTCACAGATAGATTCGCAAAGAAAAAATAGCGCACTGTCAGGGCTGCAATGTCCGATATTGGATTGAGGGGGCAAGTTACTGCCTGTAGAGTGGTTAGTATTCGGGGAAAAGTGGTGCTGCACCAGATAGAGAGTTACCCATGTACGGCTTGTCACATTACGTCCAAGCATATTACGGTTTTGATTAGGAACCCCAGTCCTTTTCAAGGCGCAAAAGATCAAAAGCGCAAAGAGTTTATCGCGGGTTTAATCAAAGGGTGGGCTGTAGGTCCATTTTTAGCCTCAATGGATGAGTTTTCTCGCCATACAATCTGTGAAAACTGCGGTCGCAAGACGATTGAGGGTTAGTGTGCATTGTCGATACTTTGATAATCAATGAGGAGCGGGGAAATGAATCAGCATGAAAAACTCAATTATGTTGAGTTTGGCGCAAAAGAGTTAGCGTTGACTAAGTCATTTTTCTCGTCGGTGTTTGGATGGGAGTTTGTTGACTATGGGCCTGAATATACGGCTTTTTCAAATCAAGGGTTAGATGGCGGATTCTTTCAATCCGATTCTTGTAGTCAGACTCATACAGGTGGAGCACTTCTGGTTTTTTATAGTTCAGACATTGAAGCTACGTTAGACAAGGTCATTCAATTCGGAGGGGAAATTGTCCGCCCAATATTCGAGTTTCCTGGTGGCTGCCGTTTTCATTTTCTAGAACCGAGCGGTAACGAGTTTGCCGTGTGGTCTGAAACGGCACGTTAACCTAAACGGCCTGTTGCTTTCGCCTCGCTGCTACGTATCACGTGATTGATACGCCGATTGTAATGAGTGTTCGTGGGAATAAAACGGCGATAGCTATTGGAGGCGGTAGTGGAGAAACCAACCTTGGCGGTGCCGTTGCACAGTTGTGCGCGAAGGGCAGGTTAGCACCACCAATGCTGTCAATTCGTTTACGCTATAAAACGTTTGCTTACTGTTGAGCCGATGTGTCTTGCTCGCTCACTTCAACGTCTGTGCTTACGGTCTCTTGCACGTCGACATTTTCTTGCTCAGCCATTTTCGCACGTTCTGCTTTAGAGATGTAACGTGGCTTATTGCTTGGGTTAAGCTTCGCGTTTTTCTTCTTTTCTTTTTTCTTCAGCGTTGAAATGATCTTTTTCTTTCTGTTCATAAGAAACACCAATAGTTCTGGGGTTGGCGATTGTAGGTGTGTTGAGACAATAGCTCAAGCGAGATAAGAATGCATTGAAGACGAATAAAATTGAATGCTCATTAATTCAGCAATCAGATTTTGTGATTATTTTAGTGGTGTCTATTTTCTCCATCAATGTGTATCCAATAAAATTTAATGAATTCAGTGCGCTGTGTTGCCTCGTTAACCTTGATGTAACCTCGTAGGCAAAGAGCCTGCGTGGTGCTGTTGCTCACGTGTTACTCAATTACATTTCACTGCATATTTCTCCCTCTTTTAAGTTTTGATTTTCAATGTATACTTCGTCGACTTTTTTATGTTCACAGTGTGAAAAACGATGAAAAAATTTGCGATCAAAGCTGTTGCAGCTGCTGTCCTGACTGTGTCTCTGACTGGCTGTATTGGTCAAATGGCAACTTCTGGTGCCGTGATGAAACTTAACCTGTCTGCTGTAGACAACCGTTACGCACGTGCAGGTCTGTACGTTCTAATGTCTCCAGTTTATGGTGTTGCAGCGACTGCTGACCTGTTCATTTTCAACACCATTGAATTCTGGACCGGTACTAACCCAATCTCTGGTAAATCTCCAGCACTGGCAGATACGCCAATGAACGCTGTTATCAAGATCAACCAGAACCTGAACAGCGATCTGACTACTGCTCCAATTAAGATTTCTTCAGCTGATGTTAAACAACTGAATGACAAATCACTGGAAATGTCAGTTGCTTACGCTGATGGTAAAGTGCAAACTCTTCGTGGTGAGAAAGACGGCGAGATGGTTAACTTTTACCTGGACGACGAATTCATCACATCAGTGGCAGTTGCAGAACTGAACGAATACGCAGCAAACCGCGTTTAATTCAGTTTTCCAACGTTGAGCCCTGCTTATTAGTAGGGCTCTGTCGTTTATACCGCCGTTCGGGATTTGACTAGGCGGTTTCGTGGATTGGATGCACCATTTCTCTATGTAGGAGTGCGTGAGATGTTTAAATTGCTCTACACATTGCCACCGTTCGTTACGTTGTCAGTTGCTATTTTGTTCGAAATTATCGCGACGTCGACAATGCCAAAAACAAATTCATTCACCAATCCACTCGCGACAACGACCGTTCTCGGCTGTTATGCAATCTCTTTCTATTTACTGTCTATAACGGTGAGACAAATGCCTCTTGGTATCGCATACGCGATATGGAGTGCGGCGGGTATTGTGCTTGTTTCTCTGGTTGCATGGCTATGGCACGGGCAGCAGTTGGATATCCCTGCGATTTTGGGCATGTCGCTAATTGTTGCTGGCGTCGTGGTGATCAACCTCTTCTCGTCAGTCATGCACTGATGCGAGAAAGCGCGTAGTGTGCAAAATCATTGCGTCCTTTCGCTATTTAAAACGCTAATTTTTCGATTGGGACGCAAGGGATTTAGCCAGGTTCAGTAGAGAGTGGTAGTCATAATCTCCGTCTAATTCAACGCCCGACACCCCAACATGGTAATTGAGCATATAGGGAAGGCGTTTTTCCGAAGAGTACCTTTCGACTCTTTCTTTAAATCGTTTTAAGATCTCTTGTGTGTTCGAGATGGGTGTGTTGTTGAGTAAGACTGCAAACCGATCACAATCAAGACGGGCTATTACGTCAGATTCTCTAAATCCAAACCTAAGCAACTCAGCAAAGAAAATCAGTGCATTGTCCCCTTCTTTTAATCCATACAACTGGTTAATGCTTTTTAGGCCACGGACGTCAAAGTAGGCGATTGTTGCGGGTGCATTTAATCTCTCACACATATTCAGGCTGTTTTGAGACAACACCCAAAACCCTTGTTCGTTTAGCAGGCCTGTAAGTTGGTCCTGTGTGGTGAACTGCATTGCCATGAGTTCTCGTTCTGCTAAATCCGCAATATCTTTTAAGCTGCTAATGTCGTCGTCGTCAAAGGTACGCGGTTGATCATCAATCAGGCTAAGCGTGCCCAATACAGACCCATTAGCATGATGCAGCGGATAACCAGCATAGAACTTAATGTTGGGTAAGCCTGTGACATAAGGGTTGTCAAAAAATCGCGGATCTTTATCTGCATTTGCGACGATCAATGGGCTGTCGTTGAGTATCGTGTGTCCGCAAAAAGATAAGTCCCTGGGGATGTTTTCTGCCCAATTATCACCTGAGGATGATTTTACCCACTGGCGATTTTTGTCAATAAAGCTGATGAGTGCGAATTTAGTCGCAAACATTTGCCGAGCCAAACGCGTGAGACGGTCAAAACGCTCTTCTTCACTGGTATCGAGGATATTTAAGTGTTTTAACGCTTTTAGTCTTATCTCTTCATTGGGCGGAAACAAGGGCGATTTCATACTTATTCCAATTTAATCAGCTGCTGTTATTACTATAGCGGTAGGTGTAAGGGTTTGCAGAAAGAGACAATTTTGCTTGGAGCTTGGAGCTTGGAGCTTGGAGCTTGGAGCGATGGGGCGTAGGGACACCCCATCTGATAGGTTTGCGCTGTCAGATTATTACAATGCCTGAGGCGTAGCCTGTTGAGCCGCGAAGTTGCTAAGGCCGCTTGCACCTGCTTTGCTCGAGGTATTGTTACCCGCAAATGTTTTGACCAATGCATCTAATTCTTTAGAGAGAGCTTCGATGGTATTGGCAGACTGATGTGAGTTTCTCGCCGCATCGGCGGTTTCTCCAGCCAAATCGGCGATAACAATGATGTTTCTATCCACACTTTCTGTCACAACAGTTTGTTCTTCAGATGCGGTGGCAATCTGCATGTTTTGCCCTGCAATGTTTTCGATTTGATCGACCATGCGCACTATGACTGATGCGCCTTCGAGGGCTTGATTTACGCTGCGAGAGGCCATCTCGCTGCTTTGCGTCATGACCTCAACACTCCGCTTAATCCCTTGCTGGAGCTGTTCAATAATATTGGTAATTTCATCGGTAGATTGGTGTGTTTTCATGGCGAGTTCGCGCACTTGATCTGCAACAACAGCAAACCCTCGGCCTTGATCGCCTGCTCGCGCCGCTTCTATTGCTGCATTGAGTGCGAGTAAGTTTGTTTGCTCGGTAATGGAGCGAATAACATCAATGACGGAGCCGATCTCCTCACTGTCACTATTTAACTGCTGCATGTTTTGACTGGCCGATTGCATGCTTTCGGAGAGTTCGTTTGCTTGGGTGGATGTTTCAGTGTTTACGTTTCGTCCTGTTTGTGCAGATTGCTGCAGTTCGTTAGCAACACTGGCAGCCTGTGCAACGCTTTGTGCAATGTCTTTACTCGTTGCTGTCATTTCATTCATTGCTGTTGCAACTGATTCTGATTCGGCACGTTGCTTCTCTGCATTTTCAGCAGTTTTTTGTGCCAATGAATAACTGTGGTGCGCATTACTTGTTAGTTCACTAGAGATGCTGCCGATTTTCTCCATTGTGGACTGTAGGTTACTGATGAAGGTGTTGAAATGAAGTGCGAGCTGAGAAAGCTCATCGTTACCGGGCAAATTCATGCGGACATCAAGAGACGTGTTGCCACTGGCGATTTTGTGCATTAACTGATTGGCAGTCGAGACTTTTTTTGTCACGTGGTGTGAAATCAGCAGGATAGTAAAACAGAGGATTGTGGCTAAGATGGCTCCAACCAAAATCAGCTGTGTCGTGACGCTGGATTCTCGTGCTTTTATCGATGCCACAAGATCTTGACTCAATGTTTTCATCTGCGCTTCGGTTTCGCGCACGGATGCCCGCAAGCTTCCGTGAAGACCATCTTGAGGTGTTAGACCAATATCGGATAGGCCTTGAGCTAACGCATTGAATGCTAATTGGTAATCTTTTAATGCGGATTCCATAATGAGGCGATTACTCGCGGGCATATCGCTGCTAGCAATGGAAGATTCTACCCCTGCCAATTGCGCATTAAATGCGTTGATGTATTTTTCGTCTGAACGCAGCAAAAAGTCTTTTTCATGCCTTCTTAGCATCAACAATTGTTTGTAAATACCGTCATCTTCGATGCGCTGTATTTCTTTTTCAATGCGATGTGAAGCATCTCTTGCAGCCCCTTGCAGACCTTTGTCATGTGATACGCCAACAGTAAGACGTTGTTCGATTAAGGCATCAAAGTCATATTTATACTTATTTAATTTATCAAGCATTGCTTGGACATCAGATTTTTTCTCCATTTGAAGCGAATTCAATATTGCACTAGCCGACGATAGTCTGTTGGTCAGTGCAGAGAATTCCTGTTCAAATTTCCCTTTATATTTGGTGTCGTTTCTCGCCATAAAGTCTTTTTCATGGCGACGAAGCATTAACACGGAAGTTTGGCTTTTCAATATGTCCATCGACGCCGTATCGAGTTTATTCAACTGCGAAAATGAGGTGTGAAACGTGGCGGCAAAAACAACGACAGAGAAAAGAATGAGAACAGCAACACTGGCTAGCTGTGCCTTAATGGTTTTGGGCAAGAAGTGGTGCATGGACGCTCCTGATGTCAATGTTATAGGTCGACGGAAAATGAAATTGTTGGTTTTTACATACACTGATTGTCTTTAATATAGGTCAATATTGATTTTGTTCGCGATTAATGTTGCAAAAATATTTCAATTCATGATTCGGGTACGATAAAGGTCACAATTAACGGTATATCGCACTGTTAATTAAGAAAAAAGGCATGTTTTTTTATGTGGTTATAGCTGAAGAAGTATTCGCGTCGTTTGGAGGAATCTATATTCGCGCCTACGCTTAAAAAGTAGTGAAAGCTTATTGCTTTGCTTCAATTCTAATAAGGAGAAGCACTGTGAAAAATTTTATGTCCACGTTGATTGCAACTGTCTTTTGTGCGCCATCTTTTGCAGTTTCAGTCGAGTCCAATATTGAATTGAATATTACTTCTGTAGAACAAGGCTTTTGGGTGAGTGTGTCACAGTTAGGTACACCCGTTGAGGGTGTTAAGCTGTCTCTTGCGAACGAACAGGGGAGTTATACAACACCTGAAAACGGAGTGGTATTCATTCCCACAGACAGTGTAAGTACACGCAGCGGCCGTTTGTCGGCAACGTTTGAAGATGGGACAGAGCTATCTAAGCGAGTGATGCTTTTGAGTGACGACAAAAGCTAACGAACGCTGTGACGGCGTTGACGTTATACCCAATCAACCTGAATTCAAGCATCTTCAAGTTGTTTGGGTATAACCGGCCAAATGGCAGGTTTTTAATAAAAACGTTTGTTTGCGGCATAGCATTGCTCAAACCCATCAGCCCATCCATTGGCATAGCGTATGTCTTTGAACATGCGTTCCCTGTCTTGACGAAAGCCATCTCGGTGAGTTTGTGCTGAGGTGACTTTGCTGTGGCAGCCGTCGTCATAGCCTTCCAAATAGGGAGTGGCGAAGCCGAGATCCGCGAGAGCATCGTGGCGCGTTTGTGAGCATCCCACTAATACAACGACGCTCAACAGGAACAATACTTTGGTGTTGCGTTGGGTTGTCATGCCATACATCCTCTTACTGACATGCATATAGGCTACAACTCTGCAGAGTGTATGTGTTGTCTCAAAACCAATTCAGTATGTTAAGTCTCCTTAACAATACAAATGTCATCAAAATCTTCTTGGTTAACGTTATTTATTAGGCTGATGTACGGTCTCTGAATACAGGAAGCGTGATAAAAAAGTGGAGGGACGGGGAAGGACATGTGGCGATTGAGAAATGTAGGTATCTTGCTAATCACCATGTTGGGCTTGCAAACGGCGTGCGCAGAAACACCTAAAGCCCTTACCGAACTGCCAGTGCCGATCAAGCAAGGCGGCAACAGTAGTTCTCCGATACGGGTGATATTCATTCATGGTTCGCCGGGCAGTAAAGAAGCCTATGACGACTATCTCCAACACCATGCGTTGCAGCTTCTCGATTTGGTGTCTGTAGACAGATTGGGGTTTGGTGAATCGGGCTCAGACGTTGAAACCTCTCTCCACCGTCAGGCAGAAGCGATTGTTCCACTGCTTGAGAACAGCGAAAAGCGAACGTTTTTGGTCGGACACTCGTTGGGCGGTCCAATTGCATTACAAGTTGCGTTATTGGTTCCTGAAAAAGTGAGCGGGTTGCTACTTATCGCCTCAGCGTTTGACCCTGTGTTAGAGGACCCAAAGTGGTACAACTATTTGGCCGATACCATGGTGGCGAAATGGGTACTGCCTGAAGACATGAATCGTTCCAATGAAGAAATGATGGTGTTGGAAGGGGAGTTGGAGAAGCTTTCAGAGCAAAATTGGGAAACCTTGAACATGCCGATAGTTTTGGTTCATGGTGAAGAGGATGACATTGCTGATCCGCGCAATTCTGTTTTTGCTAAACAGAAATTGGATGGGGCTGAGCTCAAGTTGTTACCGAATGAAGGGCACTTCGTTCTTTGGCAAAATGTGACGATTTTGGTGAATGAAATCAATGCTCTTATCAATCAGTCGCTAACTTATCAGGAAGAGCAGCCTAAAACTGGAATGTAAAATTCTGTAAAGCAGGGTTGAAAAAGCAGTGTCGAAGGCGCATTTTAGTTGGGACGAGCAAATATAGCGCAATGAAGCCAACACGATTTTAATCCACGGGGAATCGACATGAGACAAATCCTAATCGGTGCGATGACACTTATTTTAGGCTTCTTCACGCTTGTATTTGCAACGGTACTTGGACTGTTTGTTTCTCTATGTGCTTTGATTGCGAAGCCTTTTGTGATGAAGAAAATACGTAGAATGCAAGAGGAACAGGCTGGCATTTATCAGCAGGAACATTCACAAGCGGAACAAACACCGTTTGGTAAGAAACACGATCATCAAGGTCAAACCATTGACGGCGATTACCAAGACATTACTGACCGTCGCTAGTCAAACGCCGTTAAGCCTCAGAATGTAAAAAACGCCAGTTCAGACTGGCGTTTTCTCTATTATGGCGTGAAGGGGAAGCGCTCCCATTCATATTCATCAAACAGACGTTTTATTTCACCTGTTCTCAGCAGCTTTTCGAATTGCTTGTCATAGATTCTACGCAACTCATTACCTCGCGGAGAATCCGAAAAAGCAGGATATAAACGCAGATCCTTTACAATCGAAATGGCGAGATTTTTGCTTTCTAGATTATCTTCGTCAAGCTCTTCCAATATTTCATCATGGGCATCTAAAAGCGCATCAATGCGATCTGAAGCCAGCAGAGACAGGCCTTGGCGGCGAGACTTTACTTCGCGCTTGTTAAGCTCAGTTTCCAAGTATTCGTCATAGTCGTATCCTTTAATCCAGGCGACCGTTTTCCCTTTTAAACTTGCCTCTCCTTGCCAGCTATTGATCACACTTGGTTTGTATACAGCGGCGACTTGCTCAGCGTCGAAATGCCATTTGGGGTATAAAACACGTTCTTGTTCGTCTATATATGATCCTAAAAAGATGTCCATCTTCTTTGACTGAACCAGTTTGACGCTGCGCGAGTAGGTTGTGGTTTGTGTCTTCACCGAGTAACCCAGCGGTTCAAAAACACGGCGCATGATTTCAAAGTAAAGTCCGCTGCCGTCTTTTTCCGTCGCATCAACCCAGAGTTCACTGATGACGGTTATCTCCCTTTGAGGCACCGTTTGCGCCAAGGTAAATCCGGGCAAAATCAGCGAAATGGTAATTAGCAGCAGTTTTGCGCATTCCCAGCATTTTAATAAACGATACATGATGGTGTTCCCCATATAGATCGCCACGTTCGCGTTCTATTGTTTATAAGAAATTAACCTCACAATACTGCTTTGTAGAAGGTCTTATTGAGCGAAGCTCGTTACTGTCTCAATGTTATGGTTACACAGATAATCGCATGATCACTGGAGTAGGTATCTTGATCAAACTTGGGGTCGACAAGGTGTTTATCCTCACAATGAAAATCCCCGACTTCTGCGATGCTAGCGGGATCTGTGCTGTTGAACTCATTGGATAAAAGAATGTAATCAAGCACAGAGCCCTTGGCGTGAAAGTAGTGTGTCGAAGGCCTGATCAAACCGGTTTCTCCGACGCTTTTTACGTAAAGCTCCCAACTGTCATGCAGTTGGTAGTGAGACAGAGGCATGTCTGCCATGTCTTCGGTGATGGTGCGGAGACTGTTTACATGAAAAGCGCGTAAAACGTCTGAATTCAGATCATCATTAAAATCTCCCATCAATATCGCTGGATTGTTTGTATGGGAGCGTCTTTCAATGATTGACGCCATTAAATGGCATGCCTCTGAACCGCGCTGGATGGAGGACGCCCAAGAGCCAGCAATTTCCTCTCTCATCGTGTCGTGGAGTGTTTTCTTTTCCGGGTTTGGTTTTTCGTCGGTGATGGGACGTTTAGATTTCAAGTGCACAACGTAAACATCAGTTTGACCGATAGACGGAAGCTCTAACGTCGCGAACAGCGGCAAGCGGCTGTACTCAAAGTCTTCATTTAAGCCTAATTTAACAGAAAGTTCTGGGTCGGCCCTTAGAGGCAGCGCGCTTAGAATAGGGTAGCGTGATGCAAGGCAAACCACTGGGCTTTTATAGATGTATTCGTCTAAAGGTTCTGGCTCGTCCACCACAGAGAAAAAGCGATATCCAAGCGGTTCTAATAATGAACGTAAGGTATTGGCACTGAACACTTCCTGAAACGCTATAATATCAGGCTCGTAACTTCCGATATAACGGTTCAGCCATGCACGTTTCTGGTGCCATTGGTCTTCGCTGTAGATATTACTGAATTCGTAATACGCACCCGGCGGCTCGATAAAATTAAACAAGTTTATCGTTGCCAGCTTTAGGCCAAAGGCACTATGTGCGTAGGAGCTTTTGCTATTCGTTGCAAACACACGCATGTCTCAGGAATGATAAGTCTTACGTTAGTATAGCGAAGAGTGGCGTAACGGATGGGAAAGAAAAAGCGCTTCTTGACGAAGCGCTCTTAAGATTTTAAGCGGATGCTTTCATTTCGTCGGACTTGCCTTTCGTTGAGTCGGAGTCATTGCTGACCGCAGACTGGTCACTCAATACTTCGGCAAGGTTTGCTCTAGACAATTCACCTTGCAATTCGCCTGCGTCATCCAATACAGGAAGCGGCAGCTCATGCTCTAAGGTGTCTGGAATGACTTGCTCAAGCAGCGCGTCAGATTGGATACCTGGTACACTTTCTAGCACGGAGTCATCAATGGCATCGTCATGGCGAGATGCTTCCACAGACTCAAGCTTGTCTCGGCACAAGGCACCTTGATAGCCATCGTCATTCATGTAGTAACCGTGTTGGGCTTTCGCCTGACGCATTTGAGCAATCGCTTCGCCGACAGTTTCTGCGCTAATGCGCAGGCTTTGTGGCTTCATGACAGTATCAACGGTCAGTGCACGCGCGCGGTTCACATCTTTAACGAATGCTTCGACATAATCATCAGCAGGGTTGAGAAGAATGTCGACTGGACGCCCTTGCTGTACCAACTTACCATCACGCAAGATGGCAATGCGATCGCCTAAGCGAAGGGCTTCGTCCAAGTCATGCGTGATAAAGATAATGGTTTTGTGAAGCTTCTCCTGAAGTCCAATCAGTTGGTCTTGCATTTCACTTCGGATCAATGGGTCAAGCGCAGAAAACGCTTCATCCATCAATAGAATTTCAGCATCCGTACACAGCGCACGGGCTAGTCCCACACGTTGTTGCTGGCCGCCAGACAGTTGAGACGGGTATTGTTTCTCATAACCGCCAAGACCAACCGTATCTAACCAGTCAGTCGCTTTTTGTTCGCGCTCCACTTTATCTACGCCTTGAACGTGCAAACCGTATGCGACGTTTTGAAGCACAGTGCGATGCGGCATGAGACCAAAGCGCTGAAATACCATCGACATCTTATGGCGGCGGAAGTCCTGAAGGCCTTTGTCATCCAACTTCATGACATCTTCACCTTCAACAATGATCTGGCCTTCAGTTGGCTCGATCAAGCGGTTGAAGTGTCGGATTAGCGTCGATTTACCTGAACCCGACAACCCCATAATGACGAAGATTTCACCACGATCGATATCGAGATTGATGTCTTGGAGGCCTACGGTGTGCCCCGTGTCTGCGAGAATATCGTCCTTAGACTTCCCCGCTTTTACGTCCGGCAACACTTTTGCAGGTGTGTTGCCAAAGATTTTGTAAAGACCCTTGATTTGAATTAGCGGCGTGCTGTTTTCTGCGTTACTCATTGTGGCCTCCGCACAAATGCTGTTGTGTACGCTTCGCATAACTTTGTGATACACGGTCGAAGATGATCGCCAAGGCTACGATGGCAAGTCCATTAATCAGGCCCAAGGTGAAGTATTGATTGGTGATGGATTTGAGAACAGGTTGACCCAAACCTTTCACACCGATCATCGATGCGATAACAACCATCGCCAGAGCCATCATGATGGTTTGGTTGATGCCCGCCATGATTGTTGGCATCGCTAATGGTAGCTGAACACCAAATAAACGCTGCATCGGGCTTGCGCCGTAAGCAGTAGCGGCCTCAAGGACTTCTTTATCAACGAGCCGTATCCCAAGGTTTGTAAGTCGTATGACGGGCGGAATGGCATAAATTACCACCGCGATGACGCCAGGAATTTTACCGATACCAAGCAGCATAACGACAGGAATGAGGTAGACGAATGCGGGCATGGTTTGCATGACATCAAGCATTGGCGTTACTGTCGATTGGACTCGGTTTGATCTCGCCATTGCAATACCGATGGGTATGCCAAGGAATATAGCGAGCATGGTACATACCAAGATAATACTCATGGTACGCATGGTGTCTTCCCACATGCCAAAGTAGCCAATGGCGAGGAAAGATAAGATGACGGCAACAGCAAGTTTCCAAGAGCGGCTGGCGACGTATGAGACCCCTGCAAGAATCGCAATCATTAGCCACCAAGGGGTGCCTAACAGTAGCTTTTCAAACCAGATGAGAAATTGAAGAAGGGGATCAAAAAATGATTCGATGGTTTCACCATAGTTTCGTGAAAACTCACGATAAGCGCCATCGAGTGTTTTGCGAATCGTCAGGAGATCTGAACGAGACATCTCCGGAAATTCGGTCAGCCAAGAATTGTCAGCCATAACAGTACTGCGTCCTCTGCGTCCTTAATTATTAAAACTATACACCCTTGTACTAAGGGTCTTACGTAACCTTATTTAAGACATAGCTAAGATAGGTCACAAAATAATTATCGTTATATTGAAAATGGCGGGCTGAGAAACACAACCCGCCGCTTTGGGAGAGGCGTTACAGCGCAGCTTTCACTTTAGTAGCGACTTCTGGGCTTACCCATTGACCCCAGATATCTTCGTGATTCTCAAGGAAGTGTTGTGCGGCGATTTCACCATCGGCCTGATTCTCTTCCATCCATGCAAGCAAACTATTTAATTGTGCATTAGTGAAAGAGCGTGTAGATAAATAGTTCACGGCTTCTGGAGAGCGGCCTGCAAAGCTTTCAGTGATAACGGTATCAACTGCTGATGGTGGATACATGGTCACTTTAGGCTCCAAACATTCTGCACTGGTGGTACAGCTTTTGAAGTGTTCTTCATCAACACCCGAGCCAAAATCGACTTTCACCATTTCATATTTACCGAGAACGGCTGTTGGTGCCCAGTAGTAACCAAACCAACCTTCACCTCGCTCGTAGGCTTTGGCAATTGAGCCTGACAAGCCAGCGCCTGAACCTGGATCAATCAGTTCAAAACCAGCATCACCTAAGCCCATTGCGCTAAATAGGTTGCCAGAGGAAATTTGACAGTTCCAACCCGCTGGACAGCCGTAGAATGCTGACTTAGATGGATCTTCTGGGTGTTCAAACAGCTCACGGTTGGCCACAATGCCTTCAATTGTCGCGAGTTCGGGTTTCTTATCTACTAAGTACTTAGGTACCCAAAAACCTTCTTCACCACCATCGGAAAGAACAGCACCAGTGAAACGAAGGCGACCTTCTTCTACACCACGATCCAGTGCAGCTTTAAGTGAATTACTCCAAAGCTCAGGTGCAACATCAGGCTCACCCTTTTCGATCATGGATGTACCCGTTGGCATCGTGTCGCCTGGAACCAATTCAGCATCGCAGTTATAGCCTTCTGCGAGGATAAAGCGGTCAACGTTAGCGATGAGGCTTGCGGAGTTCCAGTTCATATCCGCGATTGTTACCTTGCCACATTCTGAAGCCAAGCTTGTCATAGGAGCGGACGCCAGCAACAGCAACGACGTGGTTAAAAGTTTTTTCATGGAAGTTCCCTCTCATTAAAAATAGCCACGATGAATGAATACAGGTCTAATCATTTTCTTCGGTGACTTTCTACTACGTAAAACATCAAAAAGTGGTTTAACTGTCTGATTGTTTTAAGCGCAATAGAATTAATGATAACAAATCCGCATCACAATTTCCCTCTTGATGTTACATTTTGAAATTGAATTGCTTCGCGTTCTAAGTAAATGGTTGGGGTGTGATGAATGGGCGACTACCAGTAAGTGACTGATTTTTAAATATATCCAAACGCTCTATATATAAGGAGTTTCATACGTTTTAGCTATAAAGAAATTTTTCAATCCGTCTGAGAAATAAGAATTTGATTACATGAGAGAGAAAGAGGGGACTTTGTGCATTTCAAGCCGAGATTGGTGAAAGAAGGTTGGGCTCCTAAGGTTCTTACACACTGTCAATAACGACTCTTATTGTGGTGATGCTATGTCTCAAACAGTTCTGGTGTTGGAAGATGATGCGGATATTTCTGATCTTATTGCGCTTCATTTGAAAGTCATGGGGTTTGATGTTTTGAAAGGCGCATCGCTGCAAGAGGGGTTTGAAATACTTAATAGCTGCATGGTGGACGCCATCGTTTTAGACCGAGGGTTAGAGGATGGTGATGGGGTCGTGCTATGCCAACAGCTTCGCCGCCAGCAGAAAGGTTTGCCTATTCTTATTTTGACGGCGATGGACACCGAAACGGACATGGTTGAGGGGTTTGAATCAGGGGCTGATGACTATTTGGCGAAACCGTTTAGCGTGATTGAGTTTCAGGCCCGAGTTCGCGCTTTGTTACGTCGTATCACGCACCATCAATGGTCGGTTGATACACCTAGCGTGAATCCTGTTGAACCAGTGAATTCACCCTCGGCAATGATTTTTAAGCATCTGGAAATTTGCCAGGAAACCCATTGCGTCACGCTAGACGGCATTTCGATTGACCTAACACCCACCGAATTTTCCTTGTTGTGTTGCCTTGCAAAGCGCCCTGACCGTGTTTTTAGCAAAGATGAGCTTTTGAGCCGTGTGTGGAACACCGATTATGATGGTTATCGGCATACCGTTTGTTGTGCCGTGAACCGATTAAGGAGCAAATTGGAGAGCCGACCCAATGTGCCAAAATACATCCATACTGTTTGGGGAGTAGGGTATAAGTTCCGTGAGTCTGCCCCGATGAAGCATTAAGGGTTGAGGAGGTTGCGCTTGGCGTTTAAGCATCGATTGTTGTTGTTCACGTCGGTTTGGTTTCTCGTGAGTGCAGCGATATTGACCTTGTTGAGTGTTAGCGTTTGGGAAGAAAATGAGCTTCGCACACAGCAGTCGCTTCACAGAGAACTTGCTGTACATATGCGAGACGACAACCCGCTGATGGTGGGTGATGACTATAGCCCCAATGCGTTGTCTTCGATTTTCCATACGCTGATGTTGTTGGGACCTGATTTTGAAATTTACTTCTTAGACCCTGACGGCAATATTACGACGTCCGGCCCCCCAATTGACGATGTGCTTCAACCGCAGATCGATACAACGCCGATCAAACAATTCTTAGCAGGGCAACCTTTTCCAATTTTGGGAGAGGATCCGCTCATGCCCGGTAGAAAAAAGGTCTTTTCAGCAGCGCAAATCGACGTAGGTGAAGACATTGCAGGTTACCTGTATGTGGTGATTGGCAGTCAACAGCGAATAGCGTTAGACGACCCGACGTCTCTCTTGCAATACATACCCGTTGTTGCAGGTGCCTTGATCGCCATTTTGTTTTTTGCCTTAGTGGTCTATCGCATGGTCTACAGGCAGATTATTTCACCGGGTAAGATGATGGTGAAACAAATAGAAGACGCCGCTTTATCAGAGTTTAGGATCACCCCTCCTCTTCAGTTCAACGCGGCAGAATTGCAAGAGTTAGCGGCGCAATATCGACGCATGATGGCGATTATTCAACAACAGTTCATTCAACTTCGGGTACAGGAAGCGCAGCGAAGAGAACACTTGGTGCAGTTAAGTCATGATTTAAAAACGCCACTTGCGAATATTCTTGGTTATCTCGAAACGTGGCGCATTCAGCACAAAGAAGGCCAAGGAATGATTGATACGGCGTATCACAATGCGCTCAGACTCCAACAGCGCCTTAACGAACAGTTAGAAGCGGCGCGCTCACCGTCTGCAAAAGTTGTACTTTCCTATCAGGGCATAGGGGTGCTGGCGTTGCTTACTGAGGTGAAAAAGCGATTCGATTTATCGTTGACCCAAAAACAGATAGAAATGTCGATTATTGCCGATCCTAAGCTTGCGATAATGGCCGACGAGCAACTAATAAATCGGGTGTTTGATAATTTGATCGAGAACGCTGTGCGTCATAGTCCTGCGCAAAGTAAGATTAAAATTGAAGGTAAACGTAAAGGTTCGACACGGATTGTCTTTCAAATCCAAAACAGCATAGATCAACACAGTACGTCAGGCTCACTCGGTATGGGGACGAAAATTGTTGAAGCGATATTAAGCCTTCATCAAACTACGTTGCATGTTGCCGTCAAAAATTCGGTATTTCTGGTGACATTTGAGTTATCAGCAAACACCCTTGGCGTAACGCCGATTCAAGATATTCCACAGGAATTGGAAGAGGATACCCCTCCCTTAACATCACATCTTCCACATGTTCATGCTCAACGCTTCAAAAAAGAAGAGGGTGATAAGTTGGATAACTCAGAGACGTTGCATGTGTTTGCTCAAGATAAAGAGGGGAAAAAGGGAGAGCCACTGCCTTCGTTTAACGCACATGGCGTTGCGTCGGTAAAAACGCCTGAAGATGATGAAACATCGAACTCAGAAACCAAAGAATGATGTGGAATAAAAAGGCCGCAATGCGGCCTTTTGAATAACGAAGATGTGGTTTTTACCCGATGAATGCAGGTAATAACCCAGCCATAGCGAGGAAGTGGAAGAGTGCCGTTAGCACACCAAAAAGAATGACCGCACCAATCATGGCTTTCCCGCCCGGTGCCATAAAGCCTTGATTGCCGCCAATCATTGAACGTGATTTCAACGCCAGCAGTGCTGGAACGATACATGCCCAAACGGTTGCCGCAGCACCCGCGTAGCCGATAGCAACGATGAATCCGAACGGAAATAGCAGTGACATGACCAATGGCGGTAAGAAAGTCACCAACCAACATTTGGTTCTGCCTTCTCGCGTATCGTCAAACTTGAAGAAATCGGCCAAGAAGTCAAAAACACCTAAGCCTACGCCTATAAAGGAGGACAGTATTGCGGCCATTGAGAATGCATTGATGGCTTTGGAGACGCTGTCTGAGGTGATAACACCATCGAGTTCTTTCAACAGAACATCGACATTACCACCTTGCTCAATAACCGGACCAAACTCATGGCGAGGGAGGTTGCCAAAAATACTGACCAACCATAGGCAATACAGTGTTAGCGCAATGATTGTGCCACCGAGAATCGCGTACTTTGCTTTACGCTCTTCGCCATAGTAGGCACGCATTGACGACACGGAATGGTGGTAACCAAACGAGGTTAACGCCACAGGTAACATAGCCATTGCGTAAGGTGCATATTTACGCTCTTCATTTGCAGCATCGAAAAGCACACCTAAATCGACGTTAATTGCCATTCCCGACACGCCAAAGACAAAACTCAGAACCATAAATGCAATCAGAACGACTGAAATACGGTCCACTGCGCGCGTGGAATGCCAAACAAATAGCGAAAAGACTAAAACAAAAATGATGGAGGTTAGCTGACTGCTAAGTCCTGTTATTTCCTGCAGGATCAGGCCAGAAGATGTAATGTAAGCATATAATAAAATGCCTCCGACAAAGTATACGGTAATATTATTGAAGAGATTTACTTTGCTGCCGAGAAGATCTTTAGTAACAGAATTAAAAGAAACTTTTAGATCGTAGTGTTTAAACGACTCCAATAACATCCAACCAGAAATAGTCATAACAATCATGGTTGCTGTAATTGCAAGAATTGACCAAACTGTCCAGGCTCCCGCACCTGAACTGGGGAGCCCTAACATACCAGCACCAACGCAAACGCTGGCAATGATACAGGCTCCCCCTATTAAAGAAGGGCTCTTTTCCATAATTATAACTCTCAAATTTCACGAAATTAAATTTAAAAAAGGTAAAAAAAGAGCGCAATATTAATTGCGCTCGATAATATATTTATGCGGTTGGTTCTAATTGAGGTTTAGCCGAAGGCTTTTTTATAGTTGTTACCGGTGATACCTCAGTGAGTCGAGCAGTAAAGTGACGCAATACTGATGGCTCATAGGTGAACTCAAGGCCCTTCACATATTGGGCGTTCTTTTTCACCTCTTCAAACGCTTCAATAATGAAATCCATGTGCGATTGGGTATAGGTAGCACGAGGAATAGTGAGTCGAAGAAGTTCAGCTGGGCAAGGGTATTGCTCACCTGTTTGTGGGTCACGGCCTTGCAAAAGAGAGCCGATTTCTACCGCACGGATGCCCGCGACTTTATAGAGCTCACAAGCCAATGCATGAGCAGGGAATTGATCTGCGGGAATATGCGGTAACAGTTTACCTGCATCAACAAATGCGGCATGGCCACCTGCTTGTTGACAGATAACTCCGATAGATTCCAAACCATCAACCAGATATTGAACTTGCTTGATACGGTACTCCAGCCATTCTTGGCGCATGCCATCGTAAAGGCCAACGGCCAAACGTTCCATGGCACCGCCTTCAAGCCCGCCGTATGTTGGGAAGCCTTCTTGAACGACACAAAGGGTGCGACACTCTTGATAAACATCCATCATGGATTCGTCTTTGAAGCACAGCAGGCCGCCCATTTGGACCATGGCATCTTTTTTCGCGGACATCGCCAGACCATCAGCATATTTATAGGCTTCGCGCGTGATATCGGCGATGGTCCAGTCTTTGTATTCCTCTTCGCGTTGCTGCACAAAGTAAGCATTCTCAGCAAAGCGCGCGGAGTCCATGATGACTGGGATGTCATATTTCTGACCAATCTCGTAGACCGCCTTTAAGTTGGCAATAGAAACTGGCTGACCGCCTGCAGAGTTACACGTGATGGTGCTTACGATGTATGGCACGTTTTCCGCACCCGCTTCGATAATCGCCGCTTCCAACTTCTCTAGGTCAAAGTTACCTTTAAAATCTGCCGTGACGGAGGTGTCAAAGGCTTCTTTGGTGTACACGTTCTTCGCCACACAGCAGTTTACTTGTGTATGGCCTTGCGTGGTGTCAAAGAAGTAGTTCGACAGCGCGACCATTTTGTTTCTGTCTAAGCCTTTTTCTTTCTCACGCTTTTTGATCAGCACGGGAATATAGATTTGCTCAGCACCACGGCCTTGGTGCGTAGGGATAGTTAACGCGTAACCAAAGATGTCTTTCACTGCATTGGAGAGTGCATAGTAGCTGCGGCTCCCACTGTAAGCTTCATCACCACGCAGCATTGCGGCTTGCATATCTTGCGTAATTGCACCCGTGCCACTGTCGGTCAATAAATCGATAAAGACGTCTTCGCTGTCTAACAAGAATGGGTTCATGCCCGCTTTTACAATGGCTTCTTCACGGTAAGCGCGTGTTGTGCGCTTTACTGGCTCGATAACGCGAATACGAAATGGTTCAGGAATATGTTTGAAGTTTTCCATTAGTATGCCTTTTCCTTATTTCGGACGACATGTTATCGCGCGTTATTTATTTTAAGGCGATAGCTGTCCGTCAGAAATTTTAGTTTCTTAAAATGATTTGATTATTTTTGTGCAAAAGAAACCCCTGAGCTATTTAGCCCTTAGATATATTTTGCAGATGTGAGAGTGCATCTAACGCATGAGACTGCGCTAAATGTATTTATGCAGGGAAGAAAAAAGCAATTTTGTAGTCGAGGGTGATCCAGTGATTCATTTCTTTACTGATATCCATAATTACCAACCTGAAACCGAATAATTCAAGCTAACGATAGTATTATCTATAGCACAGAATGTTTGGTCATCTTGAAAAAGATTAAAGTGAGAACGTACCGACAAATTTACAGTCACCAAAATGCATTTAGAAGATGAATATCACATCAATAAGTTACCCGTTTGGAAGGTTGTATAAGAACCAATACGAGTGAGCCTAACAGGACAGCAAAAAGGATCGAAAACAGGCGTTTACCATCATCAATAAAGGCACTGCCTGCACCTTGTGTCAGGCCGTAATAAATAAGAACCACATAGCCTGAGAAAAGCAGTTGAATGGCATTAAAGCTCGCGAAACGCCGCGTCGCGTATATCCCCATTAATAGGGCACAGCATAGGGCGGCACTCAATTGACCAACAAGGTTAGTTTCCAAAGCACTGGCAAGGAGTGCGGGCATAGCAAACAAAAAACCTGCGTAAGTGGCTAGAAGTCGCCTTAATCCGTACCTATGCCCGCTAATGGGGTTGGGGTCTTTCAAAATGAGGGCTATGGTGAGTGTCACTATGGTGCTTTGTACCAAGTTCATGTGAATGGCAGTGATAAGCACGATCAAAATGACCATCGCTTTAAATATGATGTGCCAAATTTCAACGTGGACAGCCCCAAACGCTGGTGGTGGGGTCGTGTCAGCAATGGGGTTGCCCTCAGGTAGTAAGAAAAAAGCGAGGTACGCCACCAGACCTGCAACCATGATTTCCTTGAGCAGTGCTAGGGGAATTTGACTGACATCCAGCCCCTTTTGTTGGGTAAATACAGCGACCAAGATCGTCGACAATAGCAGCATGGTAGAAAGTAGATCCTGTGGGTTGCTGCGCGCTCGCTCAATACACCAGTAAAAAACAATATATAAACAGCTGTAATAAATGATGGGTCGGTCAATGAGGAAATTACTCAGAAATGCCTGAAACCACGCGGATGCAAAGAGCATAATCCCCATGAAAAGCACCATTTTTAGAGGTGGTGGCTTTACGGTGATGCTGAGAAACATGGCACAAATTGCCGGTGCTATCAATGGAAGGGACGTACCGAAATAGTGTTGCCAAAACAAAAGCAGCACGGGAAAAAGCGCGAGACGAAGAATGCCATTTCCACGGCTATGAAACATAGCTTAGGTAACTCCAACACCATGTCCATACATCAAGCAGGCTCTCACCCAATGACGATTGTCCCGTGTAGAAACTGACTGTGGCTCTTCCGCCATAGCGAAGATTGATGTCTTTAGGCAGGTCGAAAAAGCGAATGTTTACAGGGAAACGTTGTGCATGCTGAAGTCCATTGGGCGAATCAAACAAGCCATTGACGGAATCGACGTGCAAGTTGCCGTTACCGCTGCTTCCCCAACCGACAGAAGATACCTCCCCGTGAAAAATCTGTCCGGGATAAGCGTCAAGCACGACCTTTACGACCGTGCCTTTTTCGATGTAGACCAAGGAGCTTTCGCGCACCATGGCAGTCAACCAAAAATGGTAATTATTGATATAGGTGAGTATTGGTTTACCTTGTGATGCGTAATCACCTGTCGCTAACGTCATGTTGGTAATGACGCCGGAAGCGGGCGCATTTAATTGTGTGTAGGACAGATTGAGAAGTGCCTGATCTAGTCGGTTCAGGGCTGACTTTATTTGGGGGTTATTTTTCCCTTTTGGCCCTAAGGCTTGTTCGGCTTTGAGTAAGTCTGCAGTTGCCTGTGAGAGCGCAGCTTGGGCACTGTTTTCCGCAGCGACGCTGTCATCAAGGGTGGATTGACTAATGACGTTTCTTCGAGCCAAGGTTTTGTTTCTTTGCGCATGTTGTGTTGCATTTACCAACTTAACCCTTGCTGCCACTTGATTCGCTTTTGCTGCTTCGATTGCGGCAGAGTCCGCTCTTACAGACAAAGTGGCTTGTTGAAGGGCTAATTTTGCAGCATTGACTTCTAACTGGAAGGGTTGTTGGTCAATGTCGAGTAACGGTTGTCCGCGGCGTATTTCTGCGTTGTTTAATACAGAGACACTTGCGATGGGACCGGAGACTTGTGGGGTTATTCGGATAAGCTGTCCGTTGATACGACCGTGATTAGTCATGGGGGTGAATCTGTCAGCCCATAAAGTATATAGCCATACCAACAATGCTATCCCGATCAAGTAATAGGTTATGCGTCGCGCGCTGTTGGCGGCTTCTGTCTGAGATGGCGCGCTTCTCTCACTGTCTGCGGGTGAATTGGCATCACTCATTGTTCTTATTCCTTCATCCATTCGGCATATAACAACGTTTATGGGTTGTAGTTATGACCTATGCGACTTGACGCAGAAGGATAAGTCTAAGGAAAGGATATCCAGTAAGCTGTCTAAATTTAGACACTTTCTCAAAGAATGATGGAAGAGATTCACCGAGGAGTCCGCCTAGAAAGTTGGCAGGAACAGGAGAGCCCTGCCGTTTTAAGCACTGGTTAATGCCCTGTAAAGTGTGGTTTTCGTTTTTCGATGAACGCGTGCATGCCTTCTTTCTGGTCTTCGGTGGCAAACAGACCATGAAAGGCGCGACGTTCATATTTCACGCCGGCTTCCACAGAGAGCGTCTCTGCATTCAGCACGCACTCTTTTGCGAGCATGACAGCGGGTTTACTGTAACTGGCGATGGTTTTCGCCGCTTCTAAGGTCTCATGCATGAGTTGATCGTCGGGAACAACGCGAGAAACCAACCCAGCGCGTTCAGCTTCAACCGCGTCCATCATTCTTCCCGTCAGTATCATGTCGATTGCTTTTGATTTACCTACCAGATGAGTCAGTCGTTGAGATCCTCCCATTCCTGGAATGACGCCAATCGTCAATTCTGGTTGACCAAATAGTGCCGATTCCGCTGCAAAAATAGTGTCACACATCATGGCGAGCTCACAACCTCCGCCAAGCGCATAACCAGCAACGGCTGCGACGATAGGGGTTCGTATCCGACTAATCGCTTCCCAACCTGCAAAATAGTCAGTTGCCGTCATTTCCTGATATGACATGTCGGCCATTTCGCTAATGTCTGCACCTGCAGCGAACACTTGCTCCGAGCCCGTGAGGATGAAACACCCAACATCAGGGTCATTGTCGTATTGCGTTAATGTCGTGACCATTTCTTGCATCAGGGCGGTACAAAGTGCATTTCGTTTGCTGGGACGGTGCAGACGCAGGATAACAACGCCTTGGATTTTCTCAGTTTGAATAAGCATGTTTTACTCCGTCAGGAATCCCAAATTGCGCCAAAAGCCGGAATGCCTCTGCTTTCCATGCCGAACACAACCTGTCGGGTGAGTTTTTGGTTGGAGATGCAAATCACTGCCTCTGCATCGAAGGATTGGTAGGCGGCATACGCAAGGTGAACCATGTCTGGTTTGCCGTCTTTATCGGTATCCCAGATGATGGCATCAGGTTGAGCTGCAAGTATTTCGTCCACGAGTTTATCGCCATAGGTTTTCCGAGGATCTCGTGTTGACCAGACCAGCAACATAGGAAGTTTTTGCGCCAAAAGGTGCGGTAAACAAGGGCCGATACCACTGCCAGTAGCAATATAGACAACGCGTTTGAACAGCACTTCGATGTTGGCAACACCCGCGGTGGGGATACCTTTCACCCATAAATGCGAAGGTTTGTCGTCAATAAGACGCCCGGTCCAGTCGCCAGCTCTCGACACCGTTAACCGATAGCCAGATTCAGTCGGAGACGGCACATTGGCGAAGTGATGCCATTCCATCAGAGGAGAACGACTAATCGCCATGGATGAACCCGCAAACGGTGTAACACCGTAGTCAAATTTTAACAACGCGACGTGCTTGGACGGAGTATCAATCCGCACAGGGACTTTTCGCAATCTGAGCCAAGGCAGAAGGATACTGAACGTCATGATGCCAAGAAGCCAGCATGCGGGCGTTTGTAGTACGGTTGTCCAGATATCATCTGTTGGTTTGATGTTCTTGGCTAACGAAACGGTTTGAATCCAGAACAGGATCAGAATGAACCAGCCAGCAAAGCGGTGAGTGGCTTCAAACGCATTGTGAAACTTGCGGCGTATCGTTGGCATTGCCATTGCGATCATGATAACCAGCAAGGCGTTAATTATCACCGTACTCCAAAGGGTTACGGTGGATATCTCGGCGGCATTTTCGTGGTGCTGATAGATTAAGCCTCCACTAAACAGGAAAAACCACAAGGTGCCATTGACCGCGCTACCGCTGTGGAGCCCACCGTGGTGATAAACCTTTCCTAAATGCCAGCGAACTGCCAATGGCCATGTTACTGGCGCGAGGGTGGCAAGCCGAAAGAGTAGATTGATGGTGTATTGTTGTCGAACGATAACCGCGATAAAAAAATTACCAATAACGGCGTTACTTAGGCTTGCCAAGTCAACGTGCGAAGCCGTAAACCATCCCCCATCGGTCAATCCATAAATCAGCCAAGCTATATTGACGGAACTCACCAGAATAATTAAACGGACATAGTGCTCAAGCACTGGATATTTCCATATACGGCGAAGAGCAGGTTGCTTTTGGGGCAATTGAACGTCGGTATAGGGGAGCATCATGATGCACTGTTCCCGATGTCCGGCTCGTGCGAAGGTGACGCGTGGTTCTTGTAGATGTCGAGCAGTTTGCGTTTGTCGATTTTGCCGCGCGGCGTCAAAGGCAGTTGGTCGAACGCAATCACTTTCGCTGGGACTGAGTAGTAGGGTAATGAAGCTGCCACATGGGCGATTGCGGTGGCTTCGTCTATCACAGCGGGAACAACAAAAGAGACAAGTTTTTCAGCGTCGACTTTCATCGTGATGGCAAGACGACAATTGTCCAACGTTTCTAAAATGGCAGAGACGGAATCGAGTTCTACGCGATACCCTCTTATCTTGACTTGATCGTCGGTACGTCCGAAATGCTCCAGTTCGCCATTTTCCGTCCAACGACCCAAATCCCGCGTGCGGAACATAATATGACCATCCCCTAAAAATGGGTCGGGACGATATCTTTCTTGGCTAAGGGAGGCATTGGCAAGATACCCTTTGGTAACACCCGCGCCTCCTGCCCACATCTCACCAATTTCACCGATATCACAAGGCTCATAGCAGTCGTTCAATATGTATATCGTGTTATTTGGAGTGGGCTTACCAATGGTGAGTGCTCCGCCAGTTTGAAACCATTTTGCTGTGTTGATAATGGTCGTTTCAGTTGGGCCGCAACCGTTGTAGAAACGACATTGGATTGCCCATTTTTCGGCAAGAGGGCGAGGGCAAGGTTCGCCTGCCACAGCAACGACTTTGACGTCTTCACAGTTATCTGGATTGATTTGCCCAAGTATGGATGGCGTGGCGATGATGACGTTCGCATTGCTGGTTGTGTGTTCAATGACACTGTCACGAATAAGCAGTGTCGCACCGTGACAAAGGGCGACGTAAATTTCCCATGCTGACATATCAAAGGCGATGCTTAGGATCTGTGCGACACGCATACCCGGCGTCACCCCCAAGTTGCCGGGGGAGGTCAAAACAACATTGCATACGTTGCGGTGAGTGACCTGAACACCATTTGGTTTGCCCGTTGTTCCAGAGGTAAATAAAACAAAACAGACATCACTGGGCTTGGTAGGTCGTTTTCCTGCAATATCCAACGCGCGGAACTCGAATGACTTCAATAAGGTATCGAGTTCCAGAACAATGCTGTTGTTAAAAGTAGGAAGCTGTTTTCTATGCGTTGAGAGAGTAAGGATGATGCGAATTCTAGCAACGTCGACGATGTGCTCAAGCTGCTTGGCTGGGGCAACATTGGCATGTTGCGGAACATAGTTAGCACCAATTTTAAGGCAAGCTAACATGCCGACCAACATAGGGATCGAGCGCGTAATAAATAGTCCGACCGACTCTCCCTGCTTCACTCCTGCTTTTTGCAAAAGCGTGGCAAGTTTCTCTGCTTCTTGATTAAGCTCGCCGTAGGAAATTGCTCGGCTTCCATGCATGGCGGCAATGGCATGCGGTGAGCGCGCTGCGTGATATTCGAATGCTTGATTCAGAGTGCTAAATGCAGGTTTCTCTAGTCTTCCTCGGCCGTATTTAACGAACTTGCGTCTGTCTTCTGGAGATAGCTTTGATAGCGGGGCGAGATTAAAAACACTTCCATGTGCTGATGGTTGTTCGGACGGTGACGGTGGAAATAAAACAGAGTTGAGGATGACAGTCACTATCTATTCTCCTTGGTAAAACGGAGTCAAATCACCCCTGAAACGGGCGCAATGACGACGTATTAAAGAAGTTAGTGACTAAATCTCGCGGAAATCTCACAAAGCATTCGCAATAGGTTAGCAATGCAGGGGGCAGGACAGAAGAAACGGAAAATCGCGCTGATTGAGTTCAATCAGCGCATTGTGGAACTAGGTAAGTTTGGCTAGAGGTTTCGCTCTACGCTCGCTTCTCTTGGTTTTTCATCGCCGATTTTCCAGATCGTCCAACCCATAACACCAAAGAGAATGGTGACCAGAGGCGACAACCAGCAGAAAAAGGCGAAGGGTAGATAGGCTAACGTCGCGACGCCTAAGGTCGCAGCCTGATAGGCCCCGCCTGAGTTCCAAGGGACAAGGTTTGCCGTGACCGTCGCAGAGTCTTCTACGGCCCGTGAGAGATTCTCCGGTGCAAGCCCTCGCTCTCGATACGCTTCGGCATAGCTTCGTGCACTCATCACAATCGCCATGTACTGGTCACACAAAATCAGGTTCGCACCTATCCCTGTAAGAACAGTAGATACAATGAGTGAGCCCGTGGATTTTGCAGCGGACAATACTTTATCTGCGATGACTTTCAATTGGTTTGTTCGTTCCATCACGCCGCCAAACATCATGGCGACGATGATGAGGCTGATGGTGTACATCATTGAATCCATACCACCACGAGACAACAGGGAATCAACATCGTCAATACCAGTTGCTGATTCGTACCCGCCAAACGCGGCACTTGCTATAGCGTTGTAATCGGCACCTTGGAGCCCTGCCGCACAGATCGCACCCGAAATGACACCCAGCGCGATGCCAGGGATGGCAGGCATTTTTTTATACGAAACAAACAACACTATCACGAGCGGCAAGAGCAAAACGGGATTGATAAAGAAGGTACTGTCAAGCGTTGTGAGGATAGAGTTGATGCGTTCAATGTTGCTGGTGGAAGCACTGTATTGAAGTCCAATCACGATTTCTATGATCATCGTAAGTCCAATGCTGACGCTGGTGGTATAGGACATGTGCTTGATGTGGGTGAACAGATCCGTGCCCGCCATGGCAGGAGCAAGGTTGGTGGTGTCCGATAGAGGGGACATTTTATCACCAAAGTAAGCACCAGAAAGCACCGCACCCGCGACGATAGGGAGAGGAAAACCTAATCCACCGCCTACGCCCATTAATGCCACACCAATGGTACCTGTTGTTCCCCAACTGGTACCCGTAGCCAAAGATGTAATGGCGCAAATAATGACACAAGCGGGGAGGAAAACCTCAGGGGCTAAGACTTTTAAGCCATAGAAAATCAGTGTAGGCACGACACCAGCGAGGATCCAAACGCCGATGAGAGATCCAACAATCATCAAAATGATCATGGCGGGTAGCGCGTTATGAATCCCTGAGATCATACCTCCCTGAATGTCTTTCCAAGCGAAGCCGCATCTTAGCGCGACGATACTCGCTACCACGACACCGAGCATCATGGGGACTTGTGGATCCAAACCGTATAGAACAATAGAAATACTGATGCCCACAACAAGGGATAAAAGCGAAATGATCGCCTCCCAAAAATGTGGGGCTCTGGCACCTTCTGGAATATCAGTCTGCATGTTACCTCCGACTGTTTACATTTTTGACTGAAGGCCGCTAAGCCGAGGTGACCAAGTTTGTTTTATCATCATTGGCAGGCAAGGCGGCTCTAATAACACGCGTGCGGCGTCTCCCTCCTCCTAAACGGGGAGAGGTGGCAAGCTTCTGGAGGGTGATCGTATCCTTCACTGGAAACCTATCTATTTGGATGGTGAAATATTGTCCAAAGCGATCGCTCACGTGCTTTTTATTTCCTGTCTAGTGAAAAGCCAGACAGGGTTTTCTTAGAGCCTAACGGTGATAAGTTATTGAGGTGTGTTGTGAAAGCGAGACGTACGAAGACTTTTTTCGAATTACGTCTCGCGCCATAAACGATTTAGAATCGCAATATACGTCAATAAGCGTCGGCTATTGTTTATTTACCGACATGCGAGGGAGGGTTAGTGCAATAGCATTTTGTTTGTGAATGTTAAACTTTGACAGATAGCTTTTGCCTTTGAAAAAGCATCCTCATCGTTAAAGTAAATACCAAGTTGTACATAGCTTGAGTGGCTAAATGTGAAGTTATATAACGAGGCAACGCGGAAATTATTTGTTTCTTCGAACAAGCGATAGCGATAGAAAACCAATCCTTTGTCTTCACCATTTTGAATATCAAACGCGTCTTCCGCTTGTTCTTCCATGATCCATTGGAGAGCTTCCTCTGGAGATTCTTCGGGCTCAATACCCCAAATAGAACACCAAATCGTGAATCCTTCATGCCATATGACAAGATCTTCATCTTCCATCGTGACGTTGAATTCACAGGGAAGGTCAAGCGTCCATTCGTCAGTTAGTCGGTAAATGCCGGATGTAATTTGTGGCTGTAGATTGTTTTGCATTTGTTTTTATTGGCCTTTTGGCTCGAGTGTGAAGCACACCTGCATGGAGGCAGCCTACCACTGTTACCGCCGACTTACCTACATTAACCAGATATTTGTGCCACAGCCCCCTCTATCGTGCATTTTCGATACGCATGATTAAAGTGAATCAGTTCATGTTTTTCGTGCAAGTATCATTGCAAATCGAGAGCAGTATCACGACTTTTAGGTCTTCGTAGAGACGCATCGAAACGTTTCGATAAGAATGAGCGAAACGTTTCGATGATGGATTTTTCTTCTTTGGTTTGTATGAGCAAAGAGGCGTTATCGAGAATTAGCCGCTGTAAGAAGGTTAAAGAATGAAAAAAAACACCTTATTGAATTCAGAGATTGCGCATTTAATTTCTACCCTTGGACACACTGACGAGTATGTGATTTGCGATGCGGGTTTACCGATTCCCCAGCATGTTCAACGCATCGATCTCGCATTAACCCACGGTGTGCCTGGGTTTATTGAAACGGTTCGCGTCGTGCTCTCTGAGTCGCAAATCGAAGGCGTCGTATTGGCAGAAGAGTTCGCAGCGGTAAGCCCTGATTGCCACGAAGCACTAATCAAAGAAATCCTCGATGAAGAGGAGCGAAGCGGAAAATCTATTTCTATCCAGTATGTTTCCCACGAAGACTTCAAAGTACGCACCCACGATAGCCATGCCGTTATTCGTACAGGCGAGTGTACCCCCTACGCCAACGTCATCTTTAAAGCGGGCGTCGTTTTTTAACGAGCATTATGGATTGAATGAGACGAGGGCGTTCCTATGACTCAAGCAATATTACAACTCAGTGAGATTGAAAAGGCGTTTCCGGGTGTAAAAGCACTCGATAAAGCCAGTCTCAATGTGTACCCAGGTCGAGTGATGGCACTCATGGGGGAAAATGGTGCGGGCAAATCCACCATGATGAAAGTGCTTACCGGTATTTATGCTTTGGACGGTGGGTCAATCCGCTATGAAGGTAAACCTGCGGCGTTTAAAGGTCCGCGAGATTCTCAGCAAGCCGGTATCAGTATTATTCACCAAGAACTGAATCTGATCCCTGAACTGACCATCGCTGAAAATATTTTTCTAGGTCGCGAGTTTACAGGGGCGTTTGGGCGTGTGCTTTGGGAAAAAATGTACGCGGAAGCAGATAAGCTGCTGGCTCGACTGAACGTAAAACACAGTGCCAAAACACTTCTGGGTGCCCTAAGCCTTGGTGAACAGCAAATGGTAGAGATTGCTAAGGCTCTGTCGTTTGATTCGAAAGTCATCATCATGGATGAACCTACCGATGCCCTGACAGACACTGAAACTGAATCTCTGTTCAAGGTCATCAACGAGCTTCGCGACGAAGGCTGCGGCATTGTATACATCTCCCACCGCTTAAAGGAAATTTTCACCATTTGCGACGACATTACCGTGCTTCGTGATGGCAGGTTCATTGGCGAATGTCAGGTGAAAGACACCGATGAAGACGGCTTGATTGAAATGATGGTCGGCCGGAAGCTCGAAGAGCAATACCCACGAATTGCTGTGACACACGGAGATATCTGCCTCGACGTGAAAAACGTCACTGGATCGGGTGTGAAAGACGTGAGCTTTACGCTGAAACGCGGCGAAATACTCGGTGTTTCTGGTTTGATGGGGGCAGGTCGCACTGAGCTGATGAAGGTGATTTACGGTGCGTTGCCACGTGAGCGTGGTGATGTGGTGCTAAACGGTAAAGCTGTTAATCCAATAAACCCGCGAGATGGACTACTAAACGGCATTGCGTATATCTCCGAAGACCGTAAAGGCGATGGCCTGATCCTTGGCCTGTCTGTGAAAGAAAATATGTCGATATGTGCGCTGGATAAGTTCAGTAAAGGTGTGCAAATCCGTCATGCCGATGAGGTTATGGCAGTCGATGACTTTATCACGCTATTCAACATCAAAACCCCAACCCGTGAGCAGCTAATTGGCAACCTTTCTGGCGGTAACCAGCAGAAAGTGGCGATTGCAAAAGGGCTGATGACCAAGCCGCGTGTCCTGATCCTCGACGAACCCACGCGTGGTGTCGACGTGGGAGCAAAGAAAGAAATCTACCAACTGATCAACCGATTCAAAGCGGAAGGCATGAGCATCATTCTGGTGTCTTCTGACATGCCAGAAGTGCTCGGCATGAGTGATCGCATCATGGTGATGCATGAAGGCCGCATTACTGGCGAATTCAACGCGAAAGACGCCGATCAAGAAACATTACTGGCCTGCGCTGTAGGTAAACACGTTAAGAAGGATGCAGCATGAGTAGTAACGCAGTAACGCCATCAAAAGCGGAAGGTAAAAAGCTGTTCAGCAAAGAATGGCTCATTGAACAAAAATCGCTGATCGCGCTTTTATTCCTGATTGTCGTGGTGTCGTTTTTAAACCCTAACTTCTTTACCGTTGACAACATTCTGAACATCCTGCGTCAAACCTCCATCAACGCCATCATTGCTGTGGGTATGACGCTGGTTATCTTGACGGCGGGTATTGACCTAAGTGTCGGTTCCGTTCTGGCATTGTGTGGCGCATTCGCTGCCACATTAATTGCCATGGAAGTGCCTGTGCTGGTGGCGGTGCCTACGGCATTGTTTGCGGGTGCCGTTCTCGGCGCAATTTCCGGCATCATTATCGCCAAAGGTAAGGTGCAAGCGTTTATCGCGACGCTGGTTACCATGACGCTGCTGCGTGGTGTCACCATGGTGTATACCGAAGGCCGTCCAATCTCGACCGGTTTCACTGACACCGCTGATGCCTTTGCGTGGTTCGGCACGGGCTATGCGTTGGGTATTCCGGTACCTGTTTGGCTGATGGTGATTGTGTTCGCGGCAGTTTGGTACTTGCTGAATCACACCCGTTTTGGTCGCTACATCTATGCGCTAGGTGGCAATGAGTCTGCAACGCGTCTGTCAGGCATTGATGTCGACAAAGTGAAGATTGGTGCATACGCGATTTGCGGTCTGTTGGCGGCTCTGGCGGGCATCATCGTGACCTCTCGTCTTTCTTCTGCTCAACCTACCGCAGGGATGGGCTACGAACTGGATGCTATCGCCGCTGTGGTGCTGGGTGGTACCAGCCTGATGGGCGGTAAAGGCCGCATCATGGGAACCTTGATTGGTGCACTGATCATCGGCTTCCTAAATAACGCCTTAAACCTTCTCGACGTATCTTCCTACTACCAGATGATTGCGAAAGCCGTGGTCATTCTGTTGGCGGTGATGGTCGACAACAAGAACAAGTAACCCTACGAAGCAATAACCCATTTACGTGTAGAACGCGCCAATGTTCCCCTTTCATTGGCGCACCAAAAACAAAAGGATGAAGACAATGAAAAAACTATCCATGCTTATCTCTGCAGCTCTCCTTTCCTCAACCGTTTCCGTGGCTGCACACGCGCAAGACACCATGGCGATCGTCGTGTCTACGCTGAATAATCCATTCTTTGTCACGATGAAAGAAGGTGCCGAAAATAAAGCAAAAGAACTGGGTTATGAGCTGATTGTTTTAGACTCTCAGAATGACCCAAGTAAAGAGCTGTCAAACGTTGAAGATCTCACCATTCGTGGCGTCAAAGCGATTCTGATCAACCCGACGGATTCTGCCGCTGTATCGAATGCCATCCGTATTGCTAATCGCAGTGAAATCCCTGTGCTGACATTAGACCGCGGTGCGCAGCGTGGTGACGTCGTCAGCCATATCGCGTCTAATAATGTTGCTGGTGGCGAAATGGCGGGCAAATTCATCATGGAGAAAGTCGGTGAAAAAGCAAAAGTGATTCAGCTAGAAGGTATCGCAGGTACCTCTGCGGCGCGTGAGCGTGGCGAAGGCTTCATGAATGTGGTTGATGGTGGCTCGATGGAGCTTCTGGCTAGCCAGCCAGCGGATTTCGACCGCACCAAAGGCCTGAACGTGATGGAAAACATGCTGGCAGCAAACCCAGATGTTCAAGCTGTATTTGCTCAGAACGATGAAATGGCTCTGGGTGCTCTTCGCGCGGTTCAAGCATCTGGAAAAGACGTGTTGATTGTTGGCTTTGACGGGACAGATGACGGCATTGCTGCGGTTAAACGAGGCAAAATGGCCGCGACAATTGCTCAGCAACCGGAATTAATTGGTGCAATGGGTGTGGAAATTGCGGACAAAGTGCTTAAAGGTCAGCCGGTTGAGAAGTCTATCCCTGTACCTCTGAAAGTCGTTACTCAATAATGCGTATTGGCTCCCTCGAAAGGGGGAGCTAATAAAGCCGATTGCTTTAGATTCTTGATAAAGAGCCTAAATCAATGTGTTTTTAACCCCAAGCTATCATGGTGTATTTCACGGTAGTTAAGGGGGCAGTATTTACAACAACAAGGTCTCTCAAGAGGCTGAGGATAGCTCGATGAATAAGTTAGTGGTGTTAGGGAGTGTCAACGCAGATCATGTCCTTCAGGTGCCTTCTTTCCCCCGCCCGGGTGAAACCCTGCATGGTCGCAATTACCAAGTTATCCCAGGTGGTAAAGGGGCGAATCAGGCTGTTGCCGCAGCGCGATTGAACGCGGACATCGGCTTTATTGCTTGCGTGGGTGATGACCCATTCGGTATCAATATTCGCGAGAGTTTCAAATGCGACGGTATTAATATTGGGGGCGTAAAGATGCAGGCAGATTGCCCGACGGGCATTGCCATGATTCAGGTCTCCGACAGTGGCGAAAACAGCATCTGTATCTCTGCAGAGGCAAATGCCAAGCTGACAGTTGATGTTATCGAGTCGGAACTTGAGCGTATTCACCATGCTGATTTTCTATTAATGCAGCTTGAAACGCCGCTTGAAGGCATAGCGTACGCAGCCCAAGAAGCGAAAGCGCACAACACGAAGGTGATTTTAAACCCAGCGCCTGCGCGCGAGTTACCAGAAAGCCTGTTAGCTTGCATCGATATCATTACGCCAAACGAAACCGAAGCAGAAGTGCTAACTGGTGTGAAGGTGGAAGACGAAGTAACGGCGAGTGAAGCGGCAGCAATACTTCATGCCAAAGGCATAGAGACAGTGATGATCACCTTGGGTGCGAAAGGCGTCTATGTCAGTCAAGAGGGTAAGGGTCAAATTGTTCCGGGATTTCGTGTGGATGCGACTGACACTACCGCGGCCGGAGATACATTTAACGGTGCATTCGTTACTGGTTTAATGGAGGCAATGCCTTTAGAATCAGCGATTAAGTTTGCGCATGCGGCGGCTGCAATTTCTGTGACACGATTTGGTGCACAAACTTCAATTCCAACCCGTGAGGAAGTGGAAGCTTTCTTAAAAACACATGCCTGATAAGGAGATGACATGGCAACAATGAAAGACATCGCGAAGTTAGCCGGTGTTTCAACCTCAACCGTTAGCCATGTAATCAACAAAACACGCTTTGTCAGTGACGAAATAGCAGAGCGTGTGAACAATGCAGCCAAAGAACTTCAATACTACGCGCCATCAGCATTGGCGCGTAGCTTCAAAACCAACCGCACCAATACCTTCGGCATGATCGTGACCACTTCAACCAATCCCTTTTTTGGGGAAGTGGTGAAAGGGGTTGAACGCAGTTGCTACCATGCTGGCTATAACCTTATTTTGTGCAATACAGAAGGGGATGCCACCCGCATGAAAGCCTCGATTGAAACCATGATGCAAAAGCGTGTCGATGGCTTCATTCTGATGTGTTCAACAATGGAAGGTGAATATTCGGAAATTTTGGAAAAGCTAAAGAGTGTGCCCGTCGTTGTGATGGACTGGGGGCCCATTTCGCTACCCTGTGACAAAATTCAGGATAACTCTTTGCGTGGTGGCTATCTCGCCACGAAACACCTTATTGATAAAGGCCATTCCGCCATTGGTTGTATTACGGGTCCTTTGGTGAAGCATCAAGCGCAAATGCGTTATCAAGGTTTTAAGCGCGCGATGAAAGAGGCCAATTTGCCCATTAATCCTAAGTGGGTAGTAGAAGGTGATTTTGAATGCGAAGGGGGCTATCAGGCTTTTTCAGCGTTCAACAAACATGGCGAACTCCCAAGTGCAATTTTCGCTGGGAATGACATGATGGCAATGGGGCTGATCAATGCGGCGAATGAGCAGGGCATTTCTGTTCCTAGCGACCTTTCCGTCATGGGGTACGATGATATTCATATTGCGAAGTACATGACGCCTTCTCTAACAACCGTTCACCAGCCTAAGTATCGCTTAGGTAAAGCGGCGGTTGATGCCTTGATAGCGCGCATAGGAAATGGCGAACATCCACCGCAAATTGTGGAGCTTGAACCGACCGTGATGGAACGAGGTTCTGTCGCCAAAGCGGGAGCGTCAGCATGAGTGACCGCATTGGGCCAAATGCTCTGATTGTTGAAGGCGGTGCCATGCGTGGTGTGTTTTCGTGTGGTGTGCTCGACCATTTCATGCAAGAAGACTTTTCACCCTTTGACAGCTTTTGGGGGGTGTCGGCGGGAGCGAGTAACCTCGCGGCATTCTTAGCGAAGATGCCCGGAAGAAATCTCAAAATATACCTCGATTACAGTCTGCGAAAAGAATTCTTCACACTCGGTAAATTCGCTTCTGGTGGTGATCTTATGGATCTCGATTGGATGTGGAATATTACGCTTACCGAGCTGGGGATTGATAAAACCGCTCTTCAAGCTGACGAGCGCCCGTTTTTTCTTGGAGTGACACGACAAGATACAGGAATGGCCGAATACCTAACGCCAGATGTTGATGTGTTAGTGGAAACAATGAAAGCCAGCAGCGCACTGCCAATCTTGTATCGCCACGGCGTTAAATTGGGTGAGCACACATACGTTGATGGTGGCGTGACGGATGCAATACCTGTGGCGGAAGCCATACGCAGAGGGGCGAAAAAGATCATGGTACTGCGCAGCCGTCCTGCTAGTTACCGGAAATCTAAGCCTGCTTTTGCTGGTCTCACAAAACGACTATTGAAAGACTATCCAGCGTTGGTCGACCCAATGCTAACGCGTCATATCCGCTATAACGAAACTTTGGAACTCATTGAAAACCCACCTGATGGCGTTGAAATCATTCAGATATGCCCATCTGAAAGCTTCAAATTAAAACGGCTAAGTCGGGATGCGGCAACACTGGAAGCTGCGTACCGCTTGGGCGTAAAAGCCGGTGAACAAGCAATACGCAGCTGGAAAGATTAAAACGAGTTTCTAGTAGTGGAAGTCGAGTTCACGATTGCTAGCAAAGCCCTCGTAAACATTTGAAAACCGTTTCGGTCCTTTTGCTTTCGTTCTTGACCGTTTCTTCGTTGGCTCCGATCGCATGGTTTCTATGCGAGCCAACTCTTTTGCATGCATTTCTGCCTGCTCGATAAATGAATGGTCTTGTAAGGCTGCTTTACGGCTTTGATTTACACGTTCAAGCAACTTATCAAATTCTCTCACGTCCATAATACACCTCCAAAAGCACTGTTTACATATACAGTAATAGCTCTATGGGAACCGTAGGTCAATAGGTTAGGTGAAAAAAACTGTATAAATGAACAGCATTCAAGATCTATGAAAACACACTTTCATTTCAGATTGTTTAATTGTTGAAGGCGTTTTGATGTATGCGTCGAAGTTATCTTCATGAATATATTGCAAAAAAATGTTAGGGACAGAAGATAGATACCCAATCAACCTGAAGATGCAGGTTGATTGGGTATAGAAAAGGACACTGAGGATAAGAATGTGGACGCTTACAAAGACGTATTGTTGGAACGATTAACGCGAGAATGCGAAGCTCTATGTGCCATTCCGGAAAACCAACATGAGCAAAAACGCGAGAAGAAGCAGTTTATTAACGGACTTATGACGGCATCCCGCTTAGTGGGTATTAGCTATGAAGAGCTCAGTGCCGTTATCGAGGCAATGCCGAGTTCCAAGTTCAAAAACCTCGAAGAGAAACTTAATATTCCCGCCTATATTCGAAACAATATTGATATCGGACGCCTCAAGCTAAGAGACTAAAACTTCCCGTTTTCATTCTTCCATTCTGCCCTGTCAGGTATCTCCTCAACGGTATCCCAATGCTCAACGATAAGCCCATTTTCCACTCGGAATAAGTCATAAAATGCGACGTGAGAACCGCCACGATAACCTTCGCAAAGTGTAAGAACAAAGTTACCCTCTGCGAGCGTTGTATGGTGGATTTGGTAGTGAATGATTGGCTCATTGTCTTCGTTAAGCGTGGACAATGCTGCATAGAGTTGCGTCAGGTCGTCGCTAAAATGCGGACTATGTTCGGCATAGTTTTTGGTATCAAAGAAATGTGTAGTTTCGAAAGGCTGTCGTTCCAATAAAACGTGGCTTACAAATTGATTGATGAACGCGCGGTTTGATTCTGTTTTTTCGAGGTCATGGACGTCTGTTTCACCATCGGTCATTGTTCGCCCAGCCAGATTTTTAGGTTGTTTTGCTTGTAGGTTGTCCCAGTGTTCAACGGTTTTATCACCTTCAAACCTGAACACTTCAAAACAAATCTTAACGCTGCTGAAGTCATATTCTGTGTGGGCAAAAACGAAGTCACCGTCAGAAAAAATGCGGATGATTTCGACATGAGGATGCGTTAGCGCGAGATTGGCAAATAACTCCGCAAGCCCCACATCGCCTTCTTTCGTCTTAGGGTTGTGCTGCACGTAGCGTGTTTCATCTACTACCGAAACGACCTTTGCATCACCCGTTTCAATGCCGATTTTCAGTAAGTCATGGATTTTCTGCTTTCGAATGTCAGTCATGAATGCGTCTCGATAAGTACAGATTGTACGAGTGTAGCTGAAGTTCGCGTGAGCAATATGTGTCGATATTGGCGACGTCCGATTGAATCGAATATGCCGAAGGGATAAAAAAACGCGCCAAATTCGGCGCGTTGTTTTATTGCAAGTCGGTACTATCCAATCGAAAATTTACCTACGATTTGGTTCACACCTGTGGTGATAGTGGTTAGGCCATGCGCTTCTTTGGACAGCTTCTCCGTACCAGAAGCGGTACTTTTCCCTAACTCATTGAGTTGTTTTACAGCTTGGTTAACGTTGGCGACAACCGAGTTTTGTTCTTCTGCCGCGATGGCAATTTGGTGGTTCATATCACGAATATTGGATACAGACTCTGTAATTGAAATCAGGGCATCACGCGTTTTGTTGGCCTTGGATGACGTTTCCTCAGCTTCAGAAGCGCTCTTACGCATCGACTCTACCGAACGTTTTGACTCACTTTGTAAGCGGGTGATAAGTGTCTGAATTTCTTCAGTACTTTGTTGTGTTCGGCTAGCGAGACTACGAACCTCATCGGCAACTACCGCGAAACCACGACCTTGTTCACCTGCGCGCGCAGCCTCAATGGCAGCGTTCAATGCAAGCAGGTTGGTTTGCTCTGCAATACCCCTGATTGTGTCGAGAATACTGCCAACGTTTTTGGTTTCTGCTTCCAAGTTCTCAATGACCTGGCTCACTTCACCAATATTCCCTACAAGGTTTTCAATGCTGTTTCGGGTGTCATCCAAAACGCTTTGACCCTCTTGAGAATAACGGTCAGCTTCATTAGCAATATCTGAAGCCTTTTGAGCGTTCTGAGCGATATCGTCAACCGTGGCTGTTAGCTGATGCATCGCTGTCGCAGTTTGCTCTAGTTGTTCTGACTGAGACTCTGTGTTGCGTGATGTCTCTTCCGTCACACTTACCAAGGTGCCGGATGCATTGTTTAAGGTGTCTACTGAGCTAGAAAGCTGACCAACAATATCTTTCAAGTTACCGTTCATTTCGCCCATTGCAGCGAATATGCCTGTCGGTTGCTCTTTATTATCAAATGATTGCGTTAAATCACCGGTTGCGATGTTTCGGGCAATTTGTTCTATTTCGCTAGGTTCACCACCAATAGGTCTGCGAATAGCGCGGGCCACTAGAATACTGAGTAAAATGCCGACTAGAATTGCGACAGCAGAAACGGTAATAACAGTTTGTACTGCCGCCTCACTGTCTGACTGAGCTTCAGGTCCCAGTGTGTCTTGGGAGCTTCTGATCGATGCTTTGAAATCGCCTAAGTTAGTCGTAACCTGCGGCCCTATAACATCCAAAGTGCCAGAAATTCGCTTATTTCTTGCGTGAATGATCTCTGCTGTTTGTTGCAGCGCAGAGGTATAAGAAAGGTGGGCATTGGAAAATGCATCCACCATTTCGCGCTCTTCAGGCGAAGTAAGCAGGCGCTTCAATTGGTTGAGAGGGGCAATAACATCATTCAATTCGTTGAGTGAGCGATTTAAATCTTGATCTGAATTACTGATTAGAAACTTGGCGGCAAATAGTCTACCCAGCAACAAGTTTTGCTGAGCTTGAGACGCATAGAACAAAGAGTCTACTTCTCTATCTGCCGCTGAGTCTTCGATGATTTTTGTCATCGTTTGACGCATTTTAAGGCCATTAGGGTCAAGGTCTTGTTGAACCACGAGATTCCGATCAGCAAAATCTTTCACGATCAAAGCAAAGGTTTCGCCATATTTTGCCATCAAGACTTTGGATTCGTTGAGCTCATTAATTCGAGTGGGGTCTGATTCATGCGAGAGCATTATATCGATGACTTTATCGATATGGGCGATCTCTTTCTCGACTTTGTCGATTAGAGCAGGGTCTTGTGTTTTAAGGAATTTTAGTGCCGTTAGTCTCGCGCTTAGCAAGGTAGCTTCTGCTTCGCTTGCTTCATTGGAGCTACGAGCAAGCCCACGGTAGTCGGTAAAATTCTTAAAACCTTCAGATAAGCCCCCATAACCTACGATTGAAACGACAAGCAGCAGTACCAGCACTGCTGAAAAAGATACGGTGAGTTGCTGCGCAAGCTTGAGTTTGCCTAACATATTAGCCTCCCGCTAATTTGGCTTTAAAACAAATTGTTGTAGTCGATAAACGTGTTGGCGTGCGACCTCCTTCTGGAGCGACCAAAAGGTGGCTGTTATATGTATTTTCTGTCCTTGAAGGCACGCAGTGACAATAACTCTCGTCATCACTATGTGTATTGATGAGTTACTTGTCAGTTACTTAACAAATAGCTCACAATTGAGACGGTTGCGAGTTTGTTTTCTTTCTAATGAGCGTTCGTTGTTGTCTATTGAGGAGGGGCTCCAGCATAGTTATAGGTTTTGTCACTGATTGTTTTTGGGTATTAAAGTTAGTGCATGTTGCACTTAGCTATCTGCTACTTTCTATCGCATGTATTGGAGAACAAAGGCCGATAGATGATGTTCATGATAAACCGTGCTGACATTTCAGATTTAGATGAAATCGTAAAGCTGTATGAAAAATACTTGGCGTTCTACGAGGTCGATCTAAAGGGTAAAAAGCCGCTTGCCTATCTTAAAGAGCGGATAAAAAACGACGAGTCAATCATCTACTTTGCCGTGACTGATGATAATGAATTCGCAGGCTTCACCCAGTTGTATCCCTTGTATTGCTCGTTAGAAATGAAGCGTATTTGGCTTCTCTATGATTTGTTCGTGGATGAGAAGTTTCGCAAAGAGGGCGTAGGGCAGTTACTGCTAGAAAGGGCAGACCAATTGGCGGAGGAGACTGACTCCGCATTCATTATGCTGAGTACGGCGAAAGACAATGTAAAAGCTCAGCATCTCTACGAGAAAAATGGTTATGAAAAAGATGAAGGCTTTTTTACCTATCTAAAACACCTAACACATTAATGCGGGATGCAATACATAGGTTGTTTGGGGACATGACATTTGCTTTCGTTCAGCAGTCGCGCATTCGATTGGTTTATGAACTCGGCGGCACAGTTAGTGTTGCCGCCGAAATTTGCCGAATGCTGTATTAGAGATGGTAGGTTGAAAAGTAGGTCTTAACACACAACCGAGGTTTGCTATTTTCGTTGGTTACAATTGAGGCAAGGCGGACTCTCGCTTGAACCCATAAGCGTTAAAGCATTCGGCAGCAATGATAAGTGCTTCTAGGGCAGGTTTTGCTTCACCTGCTTTGGCGTTAGCAACCTTGGTGGCTGCCTCTTCAATACCGCATTCATGCGAGATTTCGTTCAACACGGCCTGCGGAACGACAGAACCATTTTCGTAAAGCCAGACTGGCGGTTTCAGGTTTTCCAAATCGAGAGCGTTTGCATACAAAGAGGTAGCCAAAGTAAGCATGGCTGCACTAGGTAAGATTTTCAGGATGTGATGCATTGTTACTCCGTCTCTTCGTAATGGGCAGTTAACGCTGTATGCGCAGGTTTTTAAAATAGAATTCTTTGTCGTGTTCGCTGATTTCACGCAACACACGGCACGGGTTTCCGACCGCAACGACATTCGCTGGTATGTCTTTGGTGACAATACTGCCTGCGCCAATCACAGAGTTTTCTCCAATTGTTATGCCTGGCAATACGACAGAATTCGCGCCAATCCAAACATTGTCACCAATATGAACGGGGACGTTAAACTGGCCAATTTTTCTTCTTAGATCAGGGTCAATGGGGTGTCCTGCGGTTGCGATGGTGACATTAGGCCCAATCATGACGTAATCACCGATATAGATGTGTGTGTCGTCGACCAAGGTCAGGTTAAAGTTTGCATACACGTAATCACCCAAATGGGTGTGTTTACCCCAGTTTGCGCGAAGCGGTGGTTCTATGTAGCAGTCCTTGCCAATCTCCGCGAAAAACCTTTCCAGAATCTCCCTACGCTTAGCAGCTTCACTGGGTCTCGTTTGATTGAAATCGTAAAGAATTTCAAGACATTGAGTTTGCTCAGCTGCCAAGCCTTCATCGTCACAGAAGTATAATTCTTGGTTGTGCATTTTTGTTCTGATGGTCATTGTAGGATCCGATAATTGGAGATTGGCGGGATAATAGCGAACTTTACAAATCAGAATGTTGAGCGGAATCTAACTCTCTATCTGCGCTTTAGAAAAGCCTTACAATTCAGTGTGACCCGTCGCCGTAGTGACGCCTATCGATGAGAATGAGGCAAGTTTGTTGATAGTGAAAGGTAGCCTTTATGATGACTAGCAGAAGCTGCATGGGCTTTTTTTTCCCTTTCCATTTGCAAAACGGCTGTTGATTACGCCGTATTTTCAAGCGTGTGTTTATCGTAAAAACAATCAGAATAGTGACAGGCATTTTTAAGATTGAGTGTTTACGCTAAATAGAGGAAGCAGAAAACGTAGAAACTAGCCTTGGCAGGCGAATTTGTAGTAAGGCGTTGATTATGCCACTTATGCTCAGCGAAAATGCTGCGCCAGCGACAGTAAGGATAGCTACGATGAGTGAACGAATTTCAGAACAACAGGCGCAAATACTTTCAGATTATATTGCTGATAAGTGTATGGAAATGGATTTAGGGCCCGAACAGATTCTAGATGGTTTATCTCGTGTTCTGTTAGGCGCGACCAATGACCTTGGGGTAGGTGGCTTTGAATTGGATATTGAGGGATTTGGGCGCTGCTCTGTGGAGCTTGATGCTGAGGAAGAAGCGTAGATTGCATTTAGCAGCCAAGATCGTACAAAAAAGCCGGGATAGCGATCCCGGCTTTATCAATAGCGCGTGGTATTAGCTGCGTTTAGGTTGCTTGTAGGTACGACCTGCTGCTGCGTATGTATCGCGGTTTTTGATTTCGAATTGTGTGTAGAAGAACCACTCAACGAATACCAAGACTTCATCACCCACGTTCATTACGTGCTCAACAAATTCTTGTTCTTCGCCTTGTTCGTTCTCTTCCGTGAATACGTGGTAAACACGGTTTTCACCTTCGATTTCAGCCAGTGAAAACTGGCCTGTCATTTCTTCAGCTGCAGCTGCAACTTCGTCGTCGCCGCATTTTTTCAGCATATCTAATGCTTCTGGCAAACCATTGGTCTCAGCCAATGCTTTTACCAATGTTTCAAATTCTTGTTGTTCCATGATGGAATTCAACCTTTAGCATGAGGCTAACCAATTTCAATATTAGCCTTGGTTATAACAGAAAATGCCCGGCAGAACCGGGCATTTTGAAACGCGAAAAAGAGATTACTCGTCGATTTCCGCGTTGTGGTATACGTTTTGAACGTCGTCACAGTCGTTCAACATATCAATGAACTTGTCGAAAGCAGCGACATCATCGCCTGCAACGGTAGTCATTGTTTGAGGAACAAATGTGATTTCTTCAACGTCTAGTGTCACGTCAGGCATTGATTCAGCCAGTGCGTTTTTCACTTTAAAGAATTCAGTGGTTGGCGCGAATACGGTGATAACGCCGTCTTCACACTCAATGTCAGTCACGTCTGTGTCTGCCATCATCAGCGCTTCCAGAACGGCTTCTTCATCGTCGCCTTGGAACTGGAATACAGCTTGGTGCTCAAACATGTGAGCAACGGTACCTGGGCCACCAATCTTAGAGTGGGTTTTTACGAAGCACTGACGTACTTCCATGTAGGTACGGTTGTTGTTGTCAGTTAGACAGTCAACGATAACTGAGCAACCACCAGGACCGAAACCTTCGTAGCGCGCAACTTCATAGTTCTCACCGCCACCACCTGCTGCTTTCTCAATCGCTTTTTCAATAACGTGAGATGGCACCTGATCTTTTTTCGCTTTCTCGATCATGCGCTTCAGAGACAGGTTGGTGTCTGGGTCGCCACCGCCATTTTTAGCGATAACGTAGATTTCTTTGCCGTACTTAGAGTAAAGCTTAACTTTGGCGCCTTGGGTTTTCGCCATTGCATTCTTGCGAACTTCGAAACTGCGTCCCATGGGGAATCACTCTCTTTGCTATACGTTATAAAATTGGGTGCGATTTTATCAATCACTGATAAGGTTTTTCCAGCATTAATGATAGCTAAACGGGTACAAATACCACTTCTGATCAACGAATCGGCCCAATTGATTAAGGAATATACCCAAGTGGCAGGGAAACAAAAAAAAGAAGAGGCGAAAGCCTCTTCTTTTGCTTACGTTCGCAATCATGCGAGAGGGGGATTACTTTTCAAACCTTACGTTGTCGATACTCAGGACCATTGGGCCTGTAGGCTCTATAACGAAGATGTTTTTGACACTCTCAATGTTTGCCTTGGCTCCGGGTGCAAAACGGTTACCGTTTTCAACCAGTTCAGCAACATTGATTCGGACTTGTTTCCATTGGCCTTTAGGTGGGAGGGCAACATCAATATCACTGGTGTTCGGCCAGCCACTGTCCATCTTAATCATCAAGCCAGCATTAGGCGCACTTTCTTCAACGAGCAGGTCGAACACTAAATCGCCGCCGCTCATCCACTCACCCATGTTGACTTCAGGTGATTCGAAGTAGAAGTTACCCGTGTCGCCCGTTTTCTTGATTGCCAGCACATTTCCTCGGCCTTCAACCTGCTTGGTTTCGGTATAGACCTTGAACTGAGGATCATACTCTTTAGACCGAAGGTGCTTGTCTAAGCCATCTTCATAGAGGGTAAACACCGGACCAGTTGCATAATCCGGCCCTGGAATGATGATCTCGGGAGCTGCTGTGCCCGCCACAAATTGCGCATCATCGGATACCGTAGAACAACCTTTGCCTGTCGCTGGGTCTTTAGAGCACTCATAGACACGGACATAATCCACTTCCATGGTTTGCGGGAAAATGGCCGGGTCAATGTCACCTTCGTTTGCATTCGATGCCCAAGAACCGCCAATCGCGAGGTTGAGGATCATATGGAAGCGTTGGTTAAACGGCGAATCATCTGGGCCTGTGACCCATTTCCCGCCTTCCTTATACTGGCTATACCAACCATCAGAACGCTGCGTGGCGTAGTGAATGCCATCGATGTACCAACGCATTTCACCCTGTTCCCATTCAATGGCATAGGTATGAAAACCGTCAGCTGGGTTAACACCATTTGGTAGGTGATACTCGGCTGCCGTGCTTACGTTGTCAGGCCATCCGCGGCCATAGTGAAGCGTTCCGTGGATACGCGCTTCTTCTTTGCCTGCTTCGGCTCCGAGTTCGTCAGTCGGTGTTTTGAGGTTAACCGCCTCTACAATATCAATCTCACCGGACGCTGCCCAACCACCATAAACATAGTCAGTCGGTAACATCCAAATTGCAGGCCACGTGCCTTGTCCAAATGGGAGTTTGGCGCGAACCTCAAAACGACCGTATTTCCAGTCGCCTTTATTCATGGTGCGCAGGCGTGCCGAGGTATAGGGCAAGGTAGCCTTGTGTCGACTTTTTCCTTCGGGATCTGAAGGGCCAGTAAACTGGTAGTCACGTGCGACGATGTGCAGCTTTCCGTCTTCAACAAAAGAGTTTACTTTACGTTTGGTGTAACACTGTCGTTCGTTGTTACCACCGCCGTAACAGTTGACTTCATGGCTCCATTTTGACTTATCAATGGCTTCGCCACTAAATTCGTCATTCCACACTAAAGTCCATGTTGTATCGGGTCTTACAATTTGCGCACTCGTGTCTGACCCTTCAGAAACGGGCGCATAATTTTTTGATTCACAGCCGACGAGGGCACCCACTATCGCAGTGGCTACGATGGCTCGTCGATAAGGGAAATTGTTCATGTCGTATCCTTACATCCTTGGTCTTTCTGGCTTTCTGCATTGTTTTTGTTTATTCAAAGCATAGAGTCGGGCGAGGAGAGGCTCCTTTACCTGTTACCAGTAAGCATCAGCCTGAATACCAAAGACGATGTCATCCTTGAGCGGAATGCGGTTATTACCCTCTTCACCTGTTGTCCAAGCCAGTGGCAAATAGGTTGCCGTGAATCGAATTTCAGCGGTAGAGAGGCCATCAGACAAAACGTAAGTCGGTGCAACAGTGAATTTTGATTGGTGCCAATGACCACCGTTTTGCACGTTCTCGTAGTAGCCGACTTCTGTTTGGACGATGAGGTTGTCTTTAACAGGGAAAATATTGCGCATCATGACGGATACCCAATAGTTATAACCTGCATCGTCACCTTCATCGTTAGTGCCTTCATCGTTGTATTGCGCTTGGACTGAAGGGAAAAAGCCGATGCCATTATCCATGGTGTAACCACCCCAAAGCAGGGCTCGCGCAGATTTTGCGTCTTCTTCACGGTGAGTGATCAGATAGTACGGGTCGCCGAAGATCGAACCGTAATTAGCGTCGTTTACTTTGTAACCTTGTGTAAGCGAACCGGGACGAAGTGCAGCGTAGTCGGTAATCGTACCACCAAGGAGATTACCTGAACCTAAGCCTTCACCCGCTTGCAAAATGGCGTATGAGAAAGCGTTACCTTTCAGACCAAAGAAATCCAGCATGTGGTAGATGGCAGTCACGTCATAGCCATACTCCGCCCACTCCTTGCCGCTCAGGTCAAAGTTATCGGGGAGGTATTTGTAGTTACCTTGCAATGTTAACGCACCCAACGTATAGGCAGCATGAAACGTGTGCATTGGGTTGTTTTGGTTGTTATTTACATATGCGCGCTGACTTTGAGGGACAAAGCGACTGTTTTGGCGTTCAATGACTTTTGCAGATGTTGACGACGTGGCGATGAAATCATCGTATGAGTCGTTACTGTCGCTAATGTTTCGCTCGCTGAAGATGTATGCGAAATCTAGAAACGCATCGCCGATTTCATAGTCCTGAACACCTGCGCCGAGACCTTCGAGATCGGTGTAGAAGAAATCCGTCATGAAGATATAGTTTTCTTCACCTATTTTTCTTTTACCACCCCAAAGCTTACCGGTTGGCAGAACGCCGTCCATTTCAATGAAGCCAATCAGGTCATCGAATTCGGTATCACCGATACCGACATGAATACTCAGTTGCTGGTCTTCATTGATATTGGCGCGAGTAATAAAGGTCAGATTGCCGTCGTTGTCTGATTCGAGACCTAAACGCCCAAGCTGTTCTTTCTGGCCACCAATGTCGGCTTTTTTGTAATCATTTTCTTTACTTACAAAATAGCCAGCTCTGAAGTACCCATGAAACTCGAACTCCAATGTGTCTAGAACGTCTGCGTTGGCAATCGGTACGCCTGTCATTGCGCTGCTACCGCACAATACAGCCATCGCTAATGTAGACTTTTTCATTTTCACTCCGTGAAGAAGTTGAAGGTTCCTACTCGTGAAAGCGCTTTCTTGTGACTTTTAAAAAAATACCCGAGGTCTAGAAGCGTTGATGCCTGACACCCAAAAGGCAATCAACTTCCTAAGTAGCGAGTTTTTATATCAATTTTGGCTCTTGGCACCCAGTCACTTTGCATATAGCGAGAGGGCATGCACGGCCTGATTCATTTCTTGAAAGTAGTTCCGCAATCTTGGATTGCATTTAGTCACACCTAAATGTGTTACATAACTCGCTGCGTTTTCAAGGTGAGATTGCTCAGATTGGCAATTTTCCATTCATATCGGATGATTATTACTCTTCTTTTTCACTTTAGAACTCATAGATTCATAAGTGAGAATATTTTCAATGCTTGCAAAATTATGTGTGCAAGATCTCATCATTCTCTTATCTGAGACGCCAATAAGCTTGTTTGTTATTGCTACTTAACAATATCTTTACAACTTGCGCGAGCTCCATGCTCGACGATAGAGGCCGAGGCATCGGCCATTTTTTGAAACTGTGTAGAAAGCGCTTTCTTTTTAGTGATGACACCTTAAACCCAAACACGTTTCTCCCTTCGCATTTGGGAGTTTTGATTCTGGCAACACCTCAGTGTTGCGGAGTTACCGAAGGATTTAGAAATACGGATGACATTATGAAGAATCTATTTGCAAAACTGCTACTGATGGCCTCGGTAGCGTTGAGCGGATGTGGTGGAGGCGACGAAGCAGGTGGTAAACCTGTTGCGGGTACGCCAACGGGTGACGAGGTCGTTACAGTTTTCCACCAAGGTCAGCTGAAACCTGGCTTCCAAGCCGTCGGTTGGCAAAATGGTACCGCGCTGACTGCGTTTTCCGCTATACCTACTGAAACGCAAAACTATACTGTAACTACCCCACCAACTGCAGGGACTCGAGCTCCTTGGGGCTGGGGGGCAGGGCTGGTGACTGATGGAGACCGTTCAAACTCCATTAACCTGTCAGGTTTCGAAAGTGGCTACATGAACTTCGATGTGAAAGGCACAGTAACGACACCTGTTACTATTGGCTTTCAATCTGGTCAAGACCGAAATGCGCCCGGCAACGAGAATAATGCACGTCCTTCTAGCAGCAATGGCGTGACGTTCAATGGCGGTACATCGTCAAACAGTGCGATTGCTCCTTTAGCGAGTGGTGAGCGTAAAATTACGTCAGATTGGCAAACGTTCCAGATCCCTATCAGTGAATTGGTCGGCGATAACCTTTTGGACTACAGCGATGTCTCCTCGCCATTGTTTGTGCAAGGCACAGTAGATGATGGTGGTATCCTCGAGTTCAGAAACATTTTCTTCAGCCAGAAGACAGATGGCCAAATTGGTTCTGATAACAATACTGGTACGCCACCACAGGCTCCTGAAAACGGCAACGATGTCACTACCGTTTATTATGACGGCAAAGTTCGCACTAATTTCGTCCCAATTGCTTGGGAAGAAACCTCTTTCCTAGGCAATAATACTGAGATCCAAGCTCTAGAATTGACCACGCCTCCGACTGCAGGTATTGCAAAAGAATGGGGTTGGGGAGCGGGTGTTATTCCTAATGCGGATCAAAATGAGCCATCGATGAACCTGACAGGTTATGAAGATGGTTACATGCATTTTGACATCAAAGGCACCACCACTTCTGAAATGGACATTGGCTTCCAAATTGGTGTCTTCGGTAATCAAGAGCGTCCACAGGTCAATGTGGGTACGAAATTTGGTGCGGGTTCTAACACCATCACCAGCGAGTGGCAGACATACAAAGTGCCTATGTCCACGTTGATTAATGGCCGCTTCCTGGACATGGATGACGTGACCTCTGGCATCTACTTCAATGGTCAAGGTGAAGACGGTGGTGTGGTTCATGTAAGAAACGTGTACTTCACGAAAGGCGAAACCGGCACGATTGGTTCAGATTGGACAGATGACGGCGGTGATGGCGGTGATGGTGGCTCCGGCGGTGGTTCTGGCGGCAATGGTGGCCAAGGCACTGTTGGTGGCAACGAAGATACCCCTGAATTAGCAGTGCAACCTGCACCAACCGGAAACTTCCCTGTATCGAGTGTGGCAGGCGGTGATGCACCGGGCGAAGCTGTTCTGGGTAACGCCAAACTTCCAGCAATTTCTTACGGTGCATTCCGTACGAGAGAGCGTACAGAAGAAAACGTACCAAGTGTGGGTGATCTAAGAGAAGATCTTTTGATCATGCACGCTGCAGGTGTGCGCATGCTTCGCACCTACAACACGCAGGGATTCTCAGACACCGAGAATCTGCTGATTGCTATCAGCCAGTTGAAGGACGAAGACCCTAATTTTGAAATGAACGTGATGTTGGGTGTTTGGATCTCTGCACTGAATGCGTTCTCGGATCAGCCAATCGATAATACTCAGGAAAGCCCTGAGAATGATGCTGAAATGGATAAAGCGGTTGAGTTTGCGCAGAACTATCCAGACATCATCAAAGTGATTGCGGTTGGTAATGAGGCGATGGTTCAGTGGGCAGAAACCTACCGTGTTGTACCACGTATCATTCTGGAACGTGTTCGTGAGCTTCAAGACCTGAAAGCAGACGGCACCATCAGCGAAAACATCTGGATTACCAGTTCAGAGAACTGGGCGGTTTGGGCGATCAATAACGACTACTACCGTGGTCATGAAGCCGACATCAAGGCTCTGATCCAAGCGGTAGACTATGTGTCTGTTCACGTTTATCCATTCCATGACACGCAGTTTGAACCTGAATTCTGGCGAGTTCCGGCTAACCAACAATCATTGTCTCGTCAGGGGCAAGCTGTTGAAGCCATGGATCGCGCATTTAACAAGGCGATTGAGCAGTTCGATGCAGCGCAAACCAGCGTTCTGGCTGTAGACAGCACCAAACAGGTTCACATTGGTGAGACCGGTTGGTCGACAGAGTCAAGCGAAGCTTACGGTGCCGGTGGTACGGGTGCCGCTGATGAATTCAAGCAGAAAGAATACTTTGACGACATCACAGCATGGTCTGCGGAATATGGTGCATCTGTATTCTTCTTCCAAGCGTTTGATGAACCGTGGAAAGGTGACTCAGGCAATCCAAGTCACTCAGAGCAACACTTTGGTCTGGTAGACATCAATGGTAATGCGAAGTACCTCATTTGGGACCTTGTCGACGCTGATGCCTTTGACGGTATCACTCGTGGTGGCAACGAGATCGTAAAATCAAATGGCGGCAATCAACAAACTGTTATTGATAATATTCTTGCGATTCCTTTTGCCGCGAACACAGGGGCTCCAATAGAGGGCAATGTATTCAACATTTACGACGGTACGCTTAACGAGAACCTAAGTGCCGTTAATTGGGAGAATACTTCCTGGTTAGCAGCAAACCCTAATAAGCAGTCTCTCGAACTGACAACACCGCCAACAGCGGGTACAGCGAAAGATTGGGGTTGGGGAGCAAGTACTGCGGTTGTTGGTAGCTCAGGCCAAAACCTGAGTGGTTTCGAAAATGGTTACCTGATGTTTGACATCAAAGGTACCACGACGACTGACATCAATATTGGTTTCCAAACCGGCGTATTCAATGACAGTTCACGTCCACAAACCAGCAACAGTGTGGTGTTTGGCAGTGGTGATTACACAATCACGTCTGAGTGGCAGTCATACAAAATTGCCATGAGCGACCTGACTAACGGTACATCTCCTGATTTTGAAGATGTAACGTCACCGATCTTCTTCCAAGGTTCTACTGATGATGGCGGTGTGGTTGAGCTTCGCAACGTTCGCTTTAGCAAAACGGGCGAAGACGATGGCGGTGATGGTGGTTCGGGCGGTTCAGATAACCCAGACTCTACGTTGACCGTTTACTACGAGAATGCACTGCAAAGTGGCTACCAAGCATTTGGTTGGGAAGAAACTTCGTTCCTTGGCGCGAACACTGCTACTGAATCTCTACAATTGACGCTTCCGCCAACGGCGGGAACAGAGAAAGATTGGGGATGGGGTGCAGGTGTTGTTGGTGCGTCTACTGAAACGTCAGACAGTGCAAATCTGTCTGGCTTTGAAAACGGCTATCTGAACTTCGAAATCAAAGGTACGAGTGCGTCTGGCTTCAACCTTGGTTTCCAGACTGGCTTGTTTGATAGTGAAGATCGTCCTCAAACCTCAAGCTTTGTTACATTCGGCAGTGGTTCCTACACAGTGACGTCCGAGTGGCAGACTTATCAGATCTCAGTATCCGATCTTCTGAATGGCAAAACCGTTGATCTTAACGATGTCACTGCTCCGCTGTTTTTCCAAGGTGCGAATGCTGACGGTGGTGTTGTAGAAGTCCGCAACGTGTTCTATAGCAAAACCACCGACGGTACCATTGGTTCGGAATTGGGTGATGGTGGCAACGGAGGAGATGGCACTTCATCACCAGGGACAGGCTACATCCTATACACGGGTCAACAAAGCACGATAACGTTTGAAGAATTGCAGGCGTGGAATAACGCAAGCATCGAAAGCGTTACAGGTGGCACTTATGATCCTGCGCTTAGCCTTACGGTCTCTGACGGTTGGGGTGCTTTAGCTTGGGTAAATAGCGCGTCTCCGATAGATATCACGCCATATACCCACGCAGTATTCAAAGTGCAGACGGATGCAGACCAAGTTCGCGTATCAATTGATAGTGCAACGCAAGGTCAGAGCGTTAATGACTACGCACTTACTACAGGTACAGCGTTGTCAGGTGGTTGGGTACAAATGACCGTACCTCTGCCAAACTTTACCGATATGACGACGTTTGCTGTTGTGTTGAATGAGAATGGCACACTGCAAATTGCAGACGTAGCATTTGTGAACAATGGTGGAGGAAACACTACCGCGCCTGAAACTGGCTATGTAATGTATACCGGACAAGAAGCGAACATTGCTTTTGATGAAGTTCAAGTTTGGAACAATGCCGGTTTAGCTGATGTTGATAACGATCTATATGATCCTGTCCTTCAGCTGTCAGTAACAAATGAGTGGGGTGCGGTTAATTGGTCAAGCAGCCAGAATCCAATCGACATCTCGTCCTATACACATGCGCAGTTTAAAGTGCGTACTGATGCTAGCCAGATCCGCCTTTCTGTTCAGAGCCTGTCTAAGAGTGAAGTGGTTAAAGATTACTTACTCTCTCAAGGTACTGCTCTGACAGGTGGTTGGGTGCAAATGGAAGTGCCACTACCTGCATTCACAGACATGACAGCGTTTGCTGTGGTATTGCGTGAAAATGGCACGCTAGACATTGCAGATATTGCATATGTCAAAAAAGACAACGGCTTTACGGCTCCTGAAACGGGTTACATCCTGTACACCGGTCAACAAACCAACCTTGTGTTTGAGGATGTGCAAGTTTGGAACAACGCGGGCTTAGCTGATGCTGACAGTAACTTGTATGATCCAGTACTTGAGCTGACAGTAACTGATGGATGGGGTGCATTGGCGTGGGCGAGTAACCTGAACCCAATTGATGTTACTTCTTACACACATGCACGCTTCAAGCTTCTGACAGACCTGAATCAAGTTCGTCTTTCTATCCAAGGTCTAACAGATGGCGAAGTCGCGAATGACTACGCACTGGCAGATGGCACAGCATTGACTGGTGGTTGGGTACAAATGGAAGTTCCATTGCCTAACTTCGCTGACTTGACTGCTTTCGCTGTAGTACTGCAGGAAAACGGTAGCTTCCAGATTGCAGACCTTGCGTTCGTAGACGCTGATAGCGATGGCGGCACTGACGGCGGCACCGATGGTGGTACTGACGGCGGCACCGATGGCGGCACCGATGGCGGTACTGACGGTGGCACTGATGGTGGTACTGACGGCGGCACTGATGGCGGTACTGACGGCGGCACCGATGGTGGTACTGACGGCGGCACCGATGGTGGTACTGACGGCGGCACCGATGGTGGCACTGACGGCGGTACAACTGGAAGTGTGGTTTCTATCTTCAGCGATGACTACACAGATATCTCTGTTAATGAATGGGGACCTTTCTGGGGTGACGCTTCAGCGCGTATCATCGATGGCACGCTAAATGACAGCCCAGCAAAAGTGATCACACTTGGTGCAGGTCAAACCTTTGCGGGTATTGATTTCTCATCAGCAGCCTTTGATGCAACGGGTTACACCACGTTCCATATGCAATACAAAGTCGATGCTTTGTTAGCAGGTCAGGTGGTTAACATTAAGTTGTCTAATCACGACGGTGGCGCAGGTGAGAGCAATGCAATTCAATACACCAGCGTACCTACAGGTACTGATGTCGTTACACTGGCAATTCCGTTGGATGACTTTACCAGTGCAGATGCAAGTGGCTCATTGGCCCGAAATGCGATTGCGCAAATTGTCATCTCTGCTGCGAGAGCAGATACAGATGAGCCTGTAGATATCTATTTGGATAATATCTACTTCAGCGGCAATACTGACGGCGGCACCGACGGTGGAACCGATGGTGGTACTGATGGCGGCACTGACGGTGGTACAACCGAAGATGTCGTGTCCGTATTCAACGATGACTACACAGATCTCGCTATTAATGAGTGGGGCCCTAACTGGGGTGATTCTTCAGCGCGTATCATTGATGGCACGCTAAATGACAGTCCAGCAAAAGTGATCAAGCTTGGTGCAGGTCAAACCTTTGCAGGTATTGATTTCTCATCAGCAGCCTTTGATGCAACGGGTTTCACCACGTTCCACATGCAATACAAAGTAGAACCTTTGTTAGCTGGTCAAGTGGTTAACGTTAAGTTGTCTAATCACGACGGCGGCGCAGGTGAGAGCAACGCAGTTCAATACACCAGCGTACCTTCAAGTACAGACGTCGTTACACTAGCAATTCCGTTGGATGACTTTACCAGTGCAGACGCAAGCGGCTCTTTAGCACGCAATGCGATTGCACAAATTGTTATCTCTGCTGCAAGAGCAGACACGGAGCAAGCGGTAGATATCTATCTCGACAATATCTACTTCAGCAATGGCACCGATGGTGGCACTGACGGCGGCACCGATGGTGGTACTGACGGCGGCACCGATGGTGGTACTGATGGCGGCACCGATGGTGGTACTGATGGTGGTACTGATGGTGGTACTGATGGTGGTACTGATGGCGGCACCGATGGTGGCACTGACGGCGGCACCGATGGTGGTACTGATGGCGGCACCGATGGTGGCACTGACGGCGGCACCGATGGTGGTACTGACGGCGGCACTGATGGTGGAACGACTGGCACCACGCCAATTGTTATCTTCAACGATGCAGCGAACCCTCAGTGGGTAGCGTGGGATTGTTGTGGTGGCACCACACCACCTGTTATCACTGATAGTGATGCAGAGTACGGCGAAGTAACCTTCTTTGAGGTAACTGCTGCGACAGTGAACGGATTTAGTTCACGAGAAGGCGTTGCTACAGATCCTCAGCCAGTCGATGTGAATGCATGGATGGTCGAAGGTGTCATCTCATTTGATATCAAGCTACTTGCAGCAGGTGATGCACCAGCTGATGACTGGAAGTTTAAGATTGAATCAAATGGTGGCCCAGATGTTGGTGGCGAATTCGTGGAGTTAAGCTTAGACAGTCTTCCAGAGTTGAATGTATGGAAGAACTATCAGTTTAACCTGAGCGACCTATCAAACAACGGTCTGGATCTTACTTCAATTGACCTGATAATGGTGTTCCCAGCTTGGGGTACAGGGATCGGTGCTGAGTATGTCATTGATAATGTGACCATCTCGCCAAGTTCCAATGGTACTGATGGCGGCACTGATGGTGGTACTGACGGCGGCACGACTGGAGATATCGTCTCTATATTCAGCGATGACTATACAGATATCTCTGTGAATGAGTGGGGCCCGAACTGGGGAGACTCTTCAGCGCGTATCACTGATGGAGAGCTTGAAGGTAGTCCAGCTAAAGTGATCAATATTGAAGCAGGACAAGTGTTTGCGGGTATTGATTTCTCATCATCAGCCTTTGATGCAACGAGCTTTACCACTTTCCACATGCAATACAAAGTAGATCCTTTGTTAGCAGGACAAGTGGTTAACATTAAGTTGTCTAATCATGATGGCGGTGCAGGGGAAACCAGTGCAATTCAATACACCAGTTTTCCGTCAGGAACCGATGTGGTTACACTGGAAATCCCACTTGGTGATTTCATCAGTGCAGATGCAAGCGGCTCTTTAGCAAGAAATGCGATTGCACAAATCGTCATCTCGGCAGCGAGAGCGGATAATGAGCAGCCAGTTGACATCTACTTGGATAACATCTATTTCGCGAAATAATAGGGTTATCTTGAATGACAGTTGATTAAATTGCTTACTATTTTTTCAACGTAAATCAAAAGGCCGAGCTGTTTGCTCGGCCTTTTTGTTGCTGGAATGAAATCATTGCGCTTGCAATAGTTTTGCTTGCTAAGCGATTGATTCATTTAGCCTGTCATTTAGGCAGTTACGATGAGAATGCGAATGAAATAGTTTACTTGTTTCAGAGAGTTAGCTATTGTCTGGAATGTTACACGTAACATTATGGATAATCAGGCAGAACATGGCTCAACAAAACAAGAAAGCACGCTCTACACTACAGGATGTTGCAGACAAAGTCGGCGTCACTAAAATGACGGTATCTCGGTATATGAGAAACCCTGAGTCTGTCGCGAAAAAAACGCGCGAGAAGATCGCCGCAGCGATAGAAGAAATTGGGTACATTGAGAATCGCGCTCCTGCCATGCTCTCCAAATCCTCCAGTAAAGCCATCGGTATTCTTCTTCCCTCGTTATCCAACCAAATTTTCGCCTCTTTTGTTCATGGTATCGAGACGGTGACCAAGGCCCATGGTTATGAGACTTTGCTTGCGCACTTTAGCTATGACGCGGATGAAGAAGAACACAAAATCGCTTCACTGCTCTCTTATCAAGTTGATGGCTTGATCCTGACTGAAACACACCATACAAAACGCACGCTTCAAATGATCAAAAATGCGGGAATACCTGTGGTGGAAACCATGGAACTTCCGAACAAACCCATTGATATGGCGGTGGGTATGGATCACGTACTGGCTTCATACCAAGTTGTAAAAAGCATGATTGATTCTGGGAAATCGACTATCGCTTATTTTGGTGCTCGGCTAGATACACGTACCCGTTTACGTATGGAAGGGTATGATAAAGCCATGCTGGAAGCAGGTTTGACGCCAAGGCATGTGCTGACCGAAGAGCACTCAAGTTTTTCCCTCGCGAACTATTTACTCACGACGGCACTAGAAACTTACCCAGATTTAGATGGCGTATTCTGCACCAACGATGATATCGCGATTGGTACGCTACTCAGTGCGCAGCAACGAGGCATCAAAATCCCAGAACAACTGGCGGTCATTGGCTACAATGCGCTGGATATTGGTCAAACAATCAGCCCGAAACTGACCAGCGTTGATACGCCACGCTTCCAAATTGGTGAGAAAAGCGCAGAGCTTTTACTTCAGCGTTTAAGAGGAGAAGACGTTGAGGAAAAAATCGTCGATATGGGTTTTAAAGTTACTGAAGGAGAGAGCGTTTAGCCTTCAAGCTTTAATAGCAAGAATAAGCACTAGGTCGAAGTCGGTCACGCTTACATAGAAGGCCGTGATGGTATTACGCCGATTATTTAGAGTAATTGATTACTTACCAACTAAATCATTAAATGATAGTTGCACTTTTTATGAGACTTCATAAAAAAAGAAATAACAGGTATAGCGTTGTAGTGAATAGGGTGTTTATATAAAATTAGGAAAATAACACTCAATTTTTTGAATATATCCGTGATATCTAGAATTACCCGATTTTTCTTTTTTGCTATCGTCTTATCACTGTCTTGTGGATTCGCATGGGGAAGTGAGGGTAAAGATATTACGACACGAGCGGTTAATTTATCCCTCTCTGAAAACCGAGTCTGGCATATGCTATTGCATTACGAGAAGGGTTTGGTGGGAGAGGAGAGTTTAATCAATGATCCCTCGTTTTTTTTATCCCCCAAAGGGCGCGTCAGTCCCGAAGAAGAACTAAAAGCCACAATTCAGGCTTTTTATCAAACGCCTGAGACCCAATGTAAATTTCCAGCAAGAAAGCATTGGCTTAATGAACAGTTGCAATTCCCTTCTTTACCTAACGTAGACTGCTCTGACTATCAAAACTATCTCGAAGCATTCGGCGCACAGAGCATTAGCTTGGTATATGCAAGTGGGTATTTAGGTAATCCTGCATCCATGTACGGTCACGTACTACTCAAGTTCAATAATTCAGAAAACCACGAGTATCTTGATAACACCTTTAACTATGGTGCGCGCGTACCGGAAGATGACAATAAACTGGTGTATATCTTTCAAGGTATTACGGGCGGGTATCAAGGCTACTACGCCAATCAAAAATACCACCATCAAAACTTAACCTACAGTGAATCAGAACTTAGAGACTTGTGGGAGTATCGGCTCAAGCTTTCAGAGCAAGATGTGACATTTGTACTTGCACATCTGTGGGAGTTGGAAAACGCGAGCATGACGTACTATTTCTTTACAGAAAATTGTGCGTATCAGTTGGCTAAGCTTCTTGAATTGGTGATCGATGCCCCTTTGGTGGCTAAGAATAAACTGTGGGTGATGCCATACGATGTCATTGTAATGCTGAACGATGCCAATGGCGGACACTACATTGATGAGGTTATCTATCATGGCTCCCGTCAAGAGCACCTCTATAATCGTTATAAGCAATTAGATGATGATGAGAAGTTAAGTGTTCAATATATTACAGAACAAGGTATTGAAAATATTCCTGCTCATTTAGATAGTCATGATGAAGTGTCTGCAAAAAAAATCATCGATACGCTTTATGATTATTATGCATTTGTTGATGTGAAAAACAGTGGGTTGATGGAAGAGCAAACCAAAAAAAGAAAGCTTCTATTAACCAAACGCTTTTTATTGCCGCCTGGGGATATACAGTGGTCTGACCCCGAGCAATCTCCGCCTCATCATTCTCAAAATACCGCTATGCTACAGGTTTCGCCTTTATATAACGATGCATTTGGTAAAGGGCTGGAATTGCGTTTCAGGGCGAACTATTACGACATGTTGAATCTCAATGCGGCGAGAATTCCCTATTCTCAACTCAATACATTTGATCTCAGGCTACTTTATGAGATTGATGAAGATAAATGGCATTTTCGTGAGCTGACACTGTTCGATATTTTGAACTTAAATGTCTCTCAAACTGGGCTGCAAGAGGACAAGCGATATGCATGGGGAGTGTCTGCAGGTTACCGGCCTACGAGTCTAGATTGCGCGGACTGCTCTGACGCATATGTGAGCGGTTTGATTGGAAAAGGCTGGGAATTCATTGGCGGCTTTGCGGGTTATGCTGCACTAACCAGTGAGCTTCAAGTTGGCAGTTTTAAAGAAGCGAACGTCTTAGGCGGAATAGAAATTGGGGGAGTGGTGACTGCCTCCCCATATTGGGCTAGCTCGATAAAAATTGGCAGTCAGATTTACGTTAACGATAGCGCGGAATATAAGAATTATCTCGTTTGGGAACAGCGAGTTTTTGCGAATCGACATGTCGATTTCAGAACGTCTGTTCGTTATGACGAGGCATTCGAATACGCCGCAAATTTCTCATTATATTGGTGATTACAATGAAAAAATGGACTTTAGTTGCTGTTACAGCAGGTACGCTTTTCACAGGTCAGGCGATGGCAGCACAGAGCAATGATTTTAACCCTTGGACACAATGCGGTATCGGCGCAATGATTTTTGAAGACAACGGCACAGCGGCTGCAATCTCAAACGTCATTTGGGATTTGGGTACGACGGCTGTGTCTTCAAAAATCTCTTCAGAAGATACCTGTAAGGGTAGTGAAGTTAAAGCTGCTCAGTTTATCCAAGATAATTTCGACAAGGTGTTGGAAGAGACGTCTCAAGGCTCTGGTGCACACTTGACTGCAATGCTAGAAATTCTGGAAGTTGAAGAGGTGGCACAGCCACAAGTGATCGCTTCTGTTCGCGCAGATATGGCAGATAAAGTGATAGCAAATGATGCAACACCTGAAGTGTTCTACAACGCAGTAATCGCAAGTCTGTAAGCGTTATACGGCGAGTCGAAAATAAAAAGGGCGGATATCAATCCGCCCTTTTTCTATCTAAGCTTGTCGCGATTAAACGATGAAGCTTGCGCCTTCTTCTGCGCTTGTTACCGATTGGCGCATGACTCGGAACATATTGCGGCCCCAAGTATCTTGCAAAGACTCAGTGTCCAGCTCAATCGCTTGGCGATCAGACATGTCAGCCAAGTTGTTCAGTTCGCCAGTCTGACAGTTCAGGCTCACCATATCACCATCACGAACCAGACCAATTGCGCCGCCACGCAGTGCTTCCGGAGACAAGTGGATTGCAGATGGGATCTTGCCCGATGCACCTGACAGACGACCGTCAGTCACCAGTGCTACTTTGAAACCTGCTTTCTGAATATTACCCAGAATAGGCATGAGTTTGTGTAGCTCTGGCATACCGTTAGCGGCAGGACCGTTGTGGGTTACCACCACGATGCAGTCTTTGTTCAGTTCGCCACGTTTGTATGCTGCTTCAACCGCATGCTGACAAGTGAACACAACCGCAGGTGCTTCAATGATGCGCTGATCTTCTTTTACGGCTGAAACTTTAACAACCGCTGTACCCAAGTTACCGGTGAGGACGCGAGTGCCGCCCGTGCTTTGGAATACTTCACCAGATGCAGCAATAACCTCTGCATCCAGACTACCTTCGATAGCCGTCCACTCAACCTTGCCGTCTTTCAACGCGGGCAGGGTCATTTGACCTTCAAAATCACCGATTACAGGCTTCACGTCACGGTGAAGTAGGTTTGCTTCATCCAGACGTTTTAGAAGGGCAGGGACACCGCCCGCTTCTTGGAAGGCGTTCATGTCAGCAGGGCCGTTAGGGTAAACGCGTGCCAGCAGTGGAACGACTTCAGACAAGTCACTGATGTCCTGCCACGTCAGCAGAATGCCTGCTGCACGCGCCACAGCCAGCATGTGGATGGTGTGGTTAGTACTGCCGCCGGAAGCCAGAAGGGCGATAACGCCATTGATCAGGCTCTTTTCGGTCACAACGTCAGACAGTGGACGGAAATTTTCCGTGCCTGCAGTCATTGAGGCGATTTTTACTGATACATAGTCAGTCAGCGCAGTACGTAGGTCAGTGTTCGGGTGGATGAATGCTGAACCAGGCAGCATCAGACCCATGGCTTCGAATACCAACTGGTTGGTGTTTGCAGTGCCGTAGAAGGTACAGGTGCCTGGTGCGTGGTAAGCGCGGCATTCCATATCTAGAAGTGCATCTTTACCGACTTCACCCGCCGCGTACTTTTGGCGAACGTCGACTTTCTCTTCGTTACTGATACCCGTTGGCATCAGACCTGCTGGTACAAATGCAGTTGGCAAGTGAGCATATGCGAGTGCACCCATCAATTGGCCTGGTGCAATTTTGTCACAAATACCCAGAAGTAGGGTTGCATCAAATACATTGTGGCTAAGTGATAGTGCTGTAGATTGCGCAATCAAGTCGCGAGAGAACAGCGACATGTCCATACCCGCCTGACCTTGCGTTACACCGTCACACATTGCAGGTACGCAACCTGCCACCTGTGAAGTGTGGCCGTACTCAGCGAGCGTATTTTTAATTTGGTCTGGGTATGTTTTGTATGGTTGATGCGCACTTAGCATGTCGTTGTAGGCACTGATCAGTGCAACGTTCGCGTGCGTGAAGTCCAGAATACGTTTCTTTTCAGATGCGCAAGAAGCGGCAACAGCGTGCGCCAAGTTGCCACACGTCAGGCTCTTGCTTGCTTTGCCAATGTCGGCTTGTGCTTTGGTGCGCGCAAAAAATGCGTCGCGGGCTTCTTTGCTGCGTTCGATGAGACGCTGGGTTACATCGATGACGATTTGGTGTGTCATTGTGCGTTCTCTTCTTTTTCTTTCAGGGCAATAACCGAACGCGCGATGACGTCGTCGATTGTGCCTTCGATGCTAACTACGAGGGTGTTGGGTTCGCCGGCTGGGTGTTCCAGTGTTTCAAACTGGCTGTTAACCATGTTTTCTTTCATAAAGTGACCCGAGCGAGCACGCATGCGCTCGAGGATCAATTCCTTGCTGCCGTCTAGGAACAGGAAGGTCACGTTCTCGTTACCTTCACGGATTTGGTCGCGGTATTTCTTTTTAAGCGCAGAACATACGATCACGCCATGCTCGCTTTTGTTTTCTAGGCTATAAGCTGCATCACGGATACGCTCCAACCACGGCATGCGGTCGTCATCGTTCAGAGGTTGACCAGACGCCATCTTCTGGATGTTTGCGCGTGGGTGAAGGTCATCGCCGTCGATGAACTTACGGTTCATCTGCTTTGCAATGTTCTCACCAATTGTGCTTTTGCCTGATGCGCATACGCCCATCACGATGACACTACTACCTGCCATAATTTCCTCATTCACCAAACTTGCGCGTGATCCCATTTTTTGACATCACTTGAAAATATGGGTTTATCTTATTCATGTTATCGGTAACATGTTACCGGTAACTTAGATAAATGTGAACTACCACACAAACTACAATTTAGATAAGGTGAACTCATGGATCAGCTAGCCCAAGCCTCTGACCCTACATTCCTACTGACTATTGCAGCACTTTCAATCGCTGCACTGCTAGTATTGATTATTAAACTAAAAATCCATGCTTTTGCTGCACTTACTATCGTAAGTTTGGTAACGGCAATCGCTACTGGCGTAACATCTGAACAAGTTGTTCCTACCATGATGAGTGGCTTCGGCGGCACGTTAGCCTCTGTTGCACTTCTGGTTGGTTTGGGTGCAATGATTGGTAAGATCCTTGAAGTGACTGGCGGTGCGAAAGTATTGGCAGATACACTGATTGGTCGTTTTGGTAAAGAACGTGCACCTTTTGCACTGGGTGTTGCATCGCTGCTATTCGGCTTCCCAATTTTCTTCGATGCGGGTCTGGTTGTAATGATGCCAATCATCTTGAGCGTTGCTGCTCGTTTTGGTGGCTCTCCAATCAAATACGCATTGCCTTCAGCGGGTGCATTTGCCGTAATGCACGGTTTTGTACCGCCACACCCAGGTCCTGTTGCTGCGGCTGAATTCCTTGGCGCAAACATTGGTCTGCTGCTTGTTGTTGGTATTCTGGTTGCTATCCCTACTTGGTACTTGGGAGCTTACCTGTTCGGTCTGTACGCAGGTGAGAAGTTCAACATTCCACTGTCAAAAGCATTCTTCAACAGCGACAACGTCGTTGATGAGAAGAAACTGCCTAAGTTTGGCACAGTAATGACCATTCTGGTTCTGCCTGTACTGCTGATCTGTCTGGACACTGTTTTGAATACCTTGGCTGTTGCAGGTGTGATTGACGGTAAAACCCCGCTTGTAGAATTCCTGCGTATGCTGGGTAAAACGCCGGTAGCTCTTCTGATCACCTTGCTTGCGTGTCTGGCGATTTTCGCAAAAGACTACGGTATGGCGAAACTAGAGAAACTGTGTGGTGATTCACTGGCTCCAATCTGTGGCGTAATCCTGGTAACAGGTGCGGGCGGCATGTTCGGTGGTGTTCTTCGTGCGAGCGGTATCGGTGATGCGCTGGCGGGTGTGTTGACTGACACAGGTATGCCTGTTGTTGTTGCAGCATTCGTTATCTCAACCTGTCTGCGTGTTGCACAGGGTTCTGCAACCGTAGCTCTGACCACGACAGCGGCTCTGATTGCGCCTGTTGTTGCTGCAACCACTGGCCTGAGCGAGCTGGATCTGTGCTTCATCGTGATTTCTATCGCGGGTGGTGCTACCGTATTGTCACACTTCAACGATTCTGGCTTCTGGCTGGTATCTCGTCTGCTAGATATGGATGAGAAAACCACACTGAAGACTTGGACGGTAATGGAAACGCTTCTGGGCGGTATCGCATTCATCATCGTTGCAGCATTGAGCTTCATTCTTTAAGGGTAATTTATGAAAACCATCGAACAACGTCTAAAAGAAATCCGTATCGTACCGGTAATCGCAATCAACGACGTAGCGCACGCGCTGCCTCTGGCGAAGGTACTGATGGAAAACGGTCTGCCATGTGCTGAAGTGACTTTCCGTACTGAAGCGGCTGCAGAGTCTATCCGCATCATGCGTGACGCATACCCAGAGATGCTGATCGGTGCGGGTACTGTGCTGACCACTGAGCAAGTAGACATTGCAATCGATGCAGGTGTGGATTTCATCGTTAGCCCGGGTTTCAACCCAACTACCGTGAAATACTGCCAACAGCGTAACGTGCAAATCGTACCTGGCGTGAACAACCCAAGCCTGGTTGAGCAAGCAATGGAAATGGGTCTGCGTACCCTGAAATTCTTCCCTGCTGAGCCTTCAGGCGGCGTGAACATGCTGAAAGCACTGACCGCTGTTTACCCAGTTAACTTCATGCCGACGGGCGGTATCAGCCTGTCGAACGTGGAAGATTACCTGTCAATCAAATCTGTTCTTGCTTGTGGCGGTACTTGGATGGTTCCAACCGACATGATGGACAAGGGTGATTGGGAAGGTATTGCTGCGCTGGTTCGTGCTCTGAACGACTAAGACTCAGCTTCCCCCTTAAACACGCTGTTCTCAACGCAATAAGAATGACGCTGTTTCGAAAAAGGCTCGACCTCATGGTCGAGCCTTTTTTGTCGATGCTCAATCACCTTGTCGCTTGAACGTGATTCGGTGCCCCTTTATGGTTATAGCAATCGCGATAATGGGGAAGGGAAGTGTGACAATGGCATAAAACGCTATTGTCATAGGCGATTGCAAAATCATCTCAATGTTGCTGCCTAAAACATACCGATAGTAGACAGCGCAGAAGAAAATCAGAAATACCACACTGGGTTTTTCCTTTGTTATTGAGTATTGAAAGTAAATTGCAGTCATTCCATAAATCGCGATAGACGGCACCAAATCATACGTCACTCCATAGGACCTCACTTGCAAGTAAAGCAAAAGCAAGAAGTAAATAGAGAACAGTATAAATGATGCCGTATACGTTTTACGCATGTGCCGCTACTCAGTTAGTCCATCTGTCGCTGAAAGCTTTGCTGATTACAGGTCGCTCGACAGTAACGTTGGTTTACGTCAAACCTCGGACCAAAAGTAAGAAATTTTGCCCCCCAATCTAGTTGTTTAGGTACATTGATGTCTTTTAACTCTGCAAGTTTTCCTCCCGCTTCATAGAAAGTATCCAGTGCCTCGGTTACTTCTGTCCCACCAGCACCTCCTATGGTTCCAATCAACGCACAGGAAACTACTTGAAGTGCAGAGCATCCCGTTGCGGTATTCGGGTTTAAACCTGCAGCGACTAGTGCGGCATTGTCGCGGTGTTGCCAAGTACCTTTGTATTTTGTCATTTGAGAATTGTTCGAATATTTTTCTTCGTTTATGGCATGCTTTTGTTCGTCATTAAACATGCGTGCTAGTGCCCCCATTGCTGCGCCATCTGAAAATTTACCTCCCGTCAGTTCTGCCGTTGTGCCACCAATAACGGCTGCGATCGTTATCCGCGCACCACTGAACTGCGTTCCTCTATCTATGCCATCTATATAAGGTGAAAATGCTTGAGTGACGGCGGCAGACATAAAGCCATCACCAAATTTCCCACCACGCATAACAGATGACATTCCCCCCGCTACGCCATGCGCTACCGTTTTCATGGCCCATCTCGCGGTACCAAAGCCACCTACTTGGAATGCTTCCCCGACGCCAAAGAAGAGGGCAGAGGTCGCAAGTGTTGTAACCAGCCCTCGAATACCGCCTGTCGCAGCCGCTCGGGCAGCACGAATCGCGAGCCCTACCCAGGGCTGAACAACGGATATGGCCATCACGACAATTTCAAAGGCGTTTTCCTTCACAAATTTGGCGACTTTTTTGACAAGCTTCACATAAGCTTTGCCAATCTTTTTAATGGCTTTACCGATGCCTTTGATAACACGCTTGACGGAATTGACGACCTTTTTGAAGGCTTTCTTGATTGCTTTAAAGAAATGCCCTGAAGGGTCAGTGTATTTGAGCGGGTTATTAAGCACATAACTGTAGCGGTTGAAAGACTGGCTGTTGCTTGAAGCCTGAATATACACATCCGCACTGACAAAACGTGCAAGCGTGGCATCATAGAGGCGTCCATTCATGTGGATAAGCCCGACCTCGTCGATTTCTTCGTGGCCGGTATAGCCTCGGTTTAAGAGCGGGTTTTGGGCGATATGTGTCGGGGAAGTCTCCCACACAAAACTCCGTTTTTTGCCCCATGTATCATAGCTATATCGTGCGACAATATTCCCCCACATGTCAGTCACAAGGTCATTGGAACCTAAAGCGTCACTGTGGGTATAACGAATTTGTCTATCGACAGATGCACTGGTACCGTCAGCATTGGTTTTTTTGAGATCAATGTTGACCGCGACAAGCTTGCCCCCAGCCTTGATGAACTGCTTATGAACAGTATCGCCATTGGCTTTTTGGGTTCGCTCATACATCTTCCCGACATACCAGGTTTGGTCTCCTTTACTGTTGGCTTTATAGTGCCGCTGGTTGTTTTCATCGTATAGAAATGAAACCCATTCGGAACCTTTAGACACTTTGATAGGTTTGTTGACCCCATTCCAAGTGAAAATACGGTTATCACCGGTCAGCATGTTACCGTTGGCATCATAGGTATATGAACGGTTCCCCGCTTGGGTAACAGCATGAGCATGGCGTGTGTCTGCATAGTGGTAATCACCAACATCAGACTTGTTGGTAATATTTCCTGCCTTGTTGTAGCTTATGGTATTTCGTTGGTTAAACAGTGGGTTGGCTACATGTTTCCCACCCAAGCCCAATAGGATATTGCTAGTGACTCGGTCTAGCGCATCGTAGCCATAGATGTCCTCAATGCTGTTAATGTAGTCAGTGCGTTGCAGAACGTTGTCCATGCGGTCGTAGACATAATGAAGTATGCGCAGGGATTCTTGACCGTTCTGCGTTGAAATATTTTGTAGTTGCCCGGTGCCTGCATTGTAGTCATACAAATTGACCAAGCCGTTGCCATAAAGCTCGGAACGTATCCTTCCAGATGCATCTAAGCTATTAAGCTTCCAGTAGTAAACTTTCCCTTCCTCTGAGGTGCTGGCATCCAGATTGGCAAGGTTTTCCAACTCGTTCACACTGTCATCACCCAGCTCTTTGTACCTTGCGGCGACAAACTGCGTTTGTTCAGTGAGTGAGATAAGTTGCTTAGCGGCTTGTAAGTAGCTATTTGCTTCTTGATGAAGATGATCTTGCAGGTACTCGAGACGCTGTATTTCTGCGGCAAGGTTGCTGAGTCGCTCAAAGCTGTCAGTGATCACCTTGTCATAGAAGGGGTGGTCTCGTCCGACGGTGATTTCGGTAATACCAGCAAGGCCGGATTCATCAAAATCGCCATAGAACACGGTAGCTTCACTTGCCGTGAGTTGAGATTCAACAGATGCCCATTCATCAATGCTCACCTTGGAAAGCTCGTTGCCCGTGAGTTTGAGATGAAACGGGGGTGGCAACATTAGCGGGGTTGCCATGTTGTTGGCAGTAAGCACGAAGGTATGAGGTACTTTTAGGTACTTTTCGCCGTTTGGTCCAATAAACACACTGAGCGGCTTACCTGAAACCGCACTTTCGATTTCGGGCGTATCACCAGACACGTGTTCGATTTGGTCTTTAAGCGCATAGTATTCGTCCGCTCGCGCTTTAAGCAGTGCTGTTTCCTGAGTGAGCGCTGTCGCTTTGTCGACATAGTCGCGAGCTTTTGCCAAAGCCTCATCAATCAAAGGTTTGATGACGGCTTGGTATTCACTTTCGCTAAATTGAAGTTGGAACTGGGCTTTGTCGCCCCAAACACCCGTGTTTACGCCTGTTGCAGAATCATACTCATAGTTTAACGAAAAATCGTTCGGCCTTTTGTCTGTTACAACCATGCCATATTGGTTGTATGTCAGACTTCGGCTGAACGTATGTTGCTCAGTTATCGCTTCCTCTTTGGCCAATTGACCAAGACTGGTGTAATACAAGTTTTTGATCAGATTTGGCTTTTCAACCCTAAGGACTGCACCTTTCCAGCTTCGATCGCCATAGCTGTCGTAAAACCATTTTGTGGTTTCAGCGGATGATGACTTCTCCGCTCCCGAACCCGAAATTGTTTCTTCGGTTCGCGTGAGCATGCGACCTAACACATCATAGCTAAAGCGGGTTTTCTGGCCTTTTGCATCGGTTTGCGAAACCAGCTCACCAAAGCCGTTGTAGGAATAATGCCACTGTCCAAGATCCGGGTCGTTCATGTGGGTCTTGTTGCCCATCACGTCGTACTGATTGCGGATTGTTTTTCCATCAGCCCCTACAGCAAGAATCAATTTCCCAGTTGGGGAATAAGACTTACTTATGATAGAGCCTGTGGGCTGAACGACACGAATTTCTTGTCCTTTTGCATTGGAATACGTGGTGGTTTTTCTGTTTAGCGCATCAATTTCGGTGTAAGCATAAGAACCATATTCAAATGAACGCCACGTTGGTGGTTTACCCGCGGGTCCTGGTTCGGAGACGGTTTTGATTCTTCCCAATGCGTCGTATTGTGTATGGGCATAAAGAACGGCATCCCCTGAGAAATAGGGACGAGATACTTTCGCCACTTGTCCGCTGGTGTTATAGCGCGTATTTGACATCACCCAACGGTTATTCAGGCTCAGAGTTGCGGACGCTACTTCTCGTTCCAGCGTATCAAAATAAACGATTTTTTTGCCAGATCCTTCTGTGTCGGTAACATGGCAATAGATTGCAAATTCAACGCTGTGCGGACATTGTGATGAGGATATTGGGTGGAAAGCGGTCAATACGGAATTATAACCATCCTCTGACTTTATGAGTGTTTCTACAACGCGGTTAAAACTATCCACTAAGGTCTTGCTATCTAGACCATTGACATCTTTTACTATCGTTTTGTTGCTGTAATAGCGGTCTACACTTTTGCTGGTGCGCTGATCTTTGGCGTTTGTTGTGGCAACAGTAAGCCAGCTAAGTGTGTGGCGTCGAAAGGTTGTGCTGGCTCTGTTGGACACACCTGTTCCGCTCCACGCAGAAAGGGTGGACTTAGTCACCTGTCCTTCATTATTGCGTACATAGGTCTGTGTCGTAGATAAGGCGTGTTGCGGCTCAGAAATTTGCTTTGCAAGGAAACCCGTGTCTTCGTTATATTCGAAGCGAGACGAGCGCGTTTCTGACTGGCCGTTAGGATTGGTGTGAGTCACTGAGGACTCTGTTAGCCGCCCTAAAATCCAGCGCGCAGCATCATTTTGATAAATACTGGCCGTTTTCTCGGAGAACGTTTCAGTGAGTCTAGTGACAGGGTTGACACCTGTTGTTCGTACTTCAATCTCCCCAACATTGCCGAATTCGTCGATTTTGCTTTCATCTTGCAGTGTCTCTACGGTTGTCAATAACTGCCCTGAAAGGTTGTAGCTTTTTTCTGTTTCTTTGATAGCAAACAGTACGTTGCGAGAATGCCCATATTTTGCGTCGCTTGATAGTACGAAGCTGTTACCCCCATTAATCTCTTCAATGGATACACGTTGGTTGGTGGGCTCCAAATTTGGGACGACACGTTCCACCTCTTCTTGCGAGAGAGGGACCAATTTGGCGGTGAAGTGAAACTCTGTGTAAAGGGATGCAGACGATGTTTTTGTGTGCTCTGTTTCTGCAAGCCGGAAATATTGGGATGACGGTATGATGAGCGGGGTCATCTGACCGTTTGCCAGCGGGATATATAGTGTGACGTTATTTACTTTGTAATAGGTTTCATCCTCGAAGGTGAAGGTGTCAAGATACCCTTCCTGCCCATTCAAGATTGACGACGTTCCCTCTATATCTACTTGAGTGATGGTTTTGTAACGCCCAATATCACGCATGCCGTATTCTTTGTCGGAGCGGTTTAACAATACTGCATCACTGAAATTCCACTTTTGACTGCCCGACTGGGTGCCATCAATATAAAACTCCTTCGCACCTGCAATATAGCCACTGAGTAACCCGTCGGTTAAGTATGTAACCTCTCGGCCTCGAACAATATCACTGGCCTGATTGTACTCCCGTTGCTTAATCCATGAGTAGCCGCTACTTCCAAAACCAAGCAAGTGATAACGCGAAGGACCATAGTAAAACTCGGTGATGTTTTCACCACCTACACCATCGTCGTTGAAGGATTTTGAGACAACAAGATTGTTGGGGTCTTGTTTGACATAGGGGTAGCTAGTGGGGGTTGGCCAGTTGGTGTGACCGACTTCTTTATGTGGGGCGTACTCGACACGAGAGGTATAGCCTAATCCATTGGTGACGGAGCTAAGAAGGGAAGGGGAATGTTTAGCAAGCGTCATGTCGTTACAGCTAAAAAAGCTACCAGTTCCTGAATCGGTGCCAGTGTGTCGGCAATATTCAGTAATGCCATCTTCGTTAATGTCTAAAAACCAACGTCTTCCAGCATGCTTTCCAACTTCACCGAGGGAAAAATCATAATTCTTATTGCCAATGTTGGTGCAACGTAAAGTCGTCCGATTACGACCGATTGTGCGGCAAAACTCCAGCAGCCCATCTCTGTCATTGTCTAACCAAAAATAACTTGGGTCAGGGATTACTGGAGGTGGGTAGATCATTGGCATCTGGATAAGCGGATCGGGATCGAGTACGACATCAACATTCAATGTTTGGATATTGCCAATTGAGCCAAAGGAGCATTTCATTTTTCGGTCGCTAAAGACTCGACAGAAATCGTCTGCACCATCTGCATTGACATCAATCCACCAGCGTTCACCATTTTTTCCCCACTCATCAATGGTGATTTTTTGGTTTTTAACGATGATTTCTGCGTCATTGAATCGCGTGCAGCTTAAGGTGCCATTGGTGTTTTGATTCGTCGAGGTGCACAGATCGTCATAGCCGTTGCCATCAATGTCTGTCCACCAGGTGTGCGTATCCGGTCCCCATTGTATGCCCGAGATGTGGTGTTTTCCCTGAAACGTATTGCCATCATATGAGGTTTGACACGCTAAACGATCGCCCGTGGTTCGGTAACAGATGTCGGGTCTCGCATCCCCGTTGAAGTCGGTGCTCCATATCCATTGATGTCCCTTGGTGGCATGCGCTGTCCAAAAATCCGTGTCTGATTTGTGGCCATCATCGTAAAACTCGGTACAGTAAAAATAGTTTTGCATCGCTTGCTGACAGAGATCGGTGCGTCCATCTCCATCCATATCAATCCAACTCCACCACAAATCGGAGCGAATGGGAGCGGGTAAGCTAAAGTTGACCGTCTTACTGTTGGATTTTGCAACATCGAATTGGCACTGAATAACCTGCGTACTGGTCAATCGACAGTAATCGAGTTTTTTATTCCCTGTAAGATCTAAGAACCAGTCGGTGCCTTGGTTACCATTCAACTTTCCCCAATGAGGAATGTTCTTTTTGAATGCGACTTTTTCGGGCTTTTCGTTCAACCACTCAAAAGATGTTTTCGGGAGGCACTCGTTGCTTGCATCACAATATTCAATAGACGTGATTTGTTGAACTTTCGCGGTCGTATCGTAGGCATTACTTAAGTCTTTGCGTGTTAGCTTGTAGTAGTTTTTCAGTCTATTGTTCGCATGGACGTCAATACGCCACAGCAACAATTTGTCGTTGCGAGTAACGTTGTGGATGCGTTGGCTTCTTGTGTTGAGTGCTTGGCGAGCATTGGAGTAGTGGAAAATAACATTGAATATATCGTATTGAATGGACTCGATTTGTCCAGACGAGCTGTAGTTATAGGTAATGGGGTTTTGACCGGTACGGTCATTTACCTCAGTCAGCAACCACGATTGGTTGTGCCATCTTTGCCCATAAGTGAGGATGTCACCGCCTTTGGTGAACACTTTAAAAGAGCTGCTTTCACTTGATGCGCTGCCGCGCAATTCGACTTTGGAGTAATTATCAATATAAGGACGATACACGGCACCGTCTTGTCCATTTTGTCCACTAAAGAGAACGAGCCTTTCCCCTTCCAGACAGAAATTGTCTCTGTGATCAAATTGCACCGAACGCGCATTGCCATCGTCAATGTTAGGGGTGGAACCACAACGAGAGATAGACGACAGCCCTGACAATGAAAAGCCTGACCCAATAACGCCTCGAGCACTGTCTTGGCTGTTGTATGTCAGCGATAGCGTGGGGGTGTTTCCACCGCGTCCGCTCGGCAGTGAAATAGGAATATCGTAATTAACAGTTCCTGATTGAACAGTCAGTTCACCTGGCAGTGAGCCGACCTCCGTTGCGCCCGCTGAATTGACGAAAACAGCAAGTAAAAAGGGTAGTATACGGCGCATACTCACTCCATGAATGTGGTGTTATCTGTTTGACGACCGAAGCTGTTCCAGTTGCTGATTAACGTTCTCTATTTGCACAACCAGTTCTTCGCGAGAAGGGGCAGATGCCAAGGGTTTCTCTGCTTCAATAGGTTCAGGAATGTTATTGATGACAGCCTTACGTAGTTGTTTAATTGCCACTTGAGAATTCAATTTGTCGACGGAATAATCTTCGTGGTAATTAATTTCAGGTTGCTCGTCTGTATTGTCGCTTTTTTTAACAGTGCTTTTTTCTCGATGGTCGAGATAAGTAAGCAATGCATTCCCCCCTACAATAAGGCAGGCGGAAACGAAAACAATAGGGGCTAACCGTCGGTAAAACCTAGCTGCTAACATGTAAATAACAATCTCTTACAAAATGCGAATATTAATTGCTCGGTGAAGATATGGAGACTGAATTAATCGTGCAGTAGCTGTATGAGTGTGGTCTATCGGTATATAGCAACTTAACAGTGCTTCCTGATATAAAGCTGTCGTAAAGCACCTGCATCATGTGGCTGGAGGTGATGGCACTGACGGCGTTTGTTGCGGGGTCTTCAATGACCAATTTGTGAGTTCTCTTCTCAGAGCTAACGGAGTGTTTACAGGCAGTTGTGCCTTCCAATCCTATATATACCGCGTCGTTATGTACATTGTAGAAGGTGACTTTTCCTTCCTCCAAGCCCACGCCTGCTACCGCGGAAAATGTCATGGAGGATAAGCATAAAGCACCTAGCAACGTATAACCTAAGCCTACTTTTTTCATTTTTTCTTCCTTGTTTTTATTGTGATTTTTACAGTGTTCTCTCGCTTATATCAGCCTTCGGTTTAATAAAGGAAAGCTGACTTGAGGGGATCTAACTGCATCATTGTTTAAAAATTCCCAGTTAACAATGATATTTAATCGATATTTTTATATTTGGGTGTTATTAAAACGAAGGTAAGGTGTTTGATAATGCTTTCTCAGATGTGATAAGCGTTACATTTTTTCATCATTGTTATTCTGACGACTTCAATATTTAAAGTTTCCAATTATAAAAAATGAAATGAAATAAAACTATCATTTCACTAGTAATAGTTTGAAAATTAAATACATCGATCTATTTGATGGTGAGATATGCAAATCAAAATCTTTTCGAGAGTAGATCAAACCAATAAATGGGGAGTGCTTCTACTAAGCAGAACGCTAGGTTTCGCAGGAAATTGCACTGATGGAAGTCAGTATCCCGAAAAAGCACGTAAATAATGAACCGACCTATGCAGTAGGATGAAACAACTGCAATAAGTCTCATCAATGAAACTTCGATAAGGATGCAGATACCTCCAATGTGATCAATGTTGCATTTTTGTAAATGCCGTCTTGTTGGCTTTGTTCAATTTCCTAGTATCAAAACCACTAAAGAAAGCGCTTTCTTTTTGTTTTCTTGCCTAACCCGCGAGATGCATTCATTAGCTACACTCAGTAAAAAGCGAAGCGTACTTTCTTATGGACTAAGCGAAACCTGATGATTGAACAGGGAAAAGGACGGCAACAATGACGAAGGACGGCAACGTGAATAAAAAGACTCTCCTCGCAGCGTTGATACTGGGGGGCTGTGCCACTGGTTCAGTATCTGCGGATGCTGTGAAGCAGGGCGGCACGCTGAATGTGCCCATTATTACCACCAGTTTCGTCGATAACTTTAATCCCTATACGTCGAAAGATGTTTTTCACGGCACCATGTTTGAGCCGCTGGTTGTGTTTAATAACATGACAGGTGAAACGCATTACCGTTTGGCGGAATCTCTCGATGTGTCAGACGATCTGAAAACCATCACTTTAACGCTGCGCGATGGTCTGAAATGGTCAGATGAAAACCCACTGACATCAGGCGACGTGGCATTTAGTTTTGAATTGGCGAAATCGAATCCGGCTTTTGACAGCAAAGGCGTATGGTCGGGTGGAAACTTAGCGTCGATAGAGACGCCAGATGAAAGAACGGTTGTTTTTAAGTTAAACGCACCTGATTCAACGTTCATCTGGAACCTCGAAAAATACCATGTACTGCCAAAGCACATTTGGGAAAAGGTTGATAACGCGACCACGTTTACCAACCCCAATCCTGTCGGCAGCGGTCCAATGACTACGGTGAAATTGCTGAAGCCTCAACAAATGGAGTTATGCCGAAATCCGCATTACTACTTGGAAGGGCGACCTTATCTTGATTGCGTGGTATTTCGTTCTTACAACGACAACTCACAAATTCAACCTGCTTTGATTAAGGGTGAGATTGATTGGGGATCAAACTTCATCGCGGATGTGGAATCCACGTTTGTGAAGCGAGACCCTCAGCACAACCATTTTTGGTACCCCGCTAATGATGCGATTCACCTTTACTTGAACACGCAAAAAGCACCGTTTAACGATGTGCGTGTTCGTCAGGCACTGTCAATGGCACTGGACCGCGAACTGATTGTTGATTTAGCGGCATACGGTTATCCAACACCAAACTTTAATGCCGGTGGTATTGGTGATTTGTACGGCCAGTACATCAACGGCGATATCACGAAACAATTCGAACATCTGACATCATTCGATCAGGACAAAGCAAATGCCTTGTTAGATGAAGCGGGCGTTGTTGATAAAGACGGCGATGGGTATCGCGATCTGCCCGATGGTTCGCCGTTCCAATTTGATATTTCGGTCGTAAATGGCTGGACGGATTGGATTCAAACCATCCAGATGGTCAATGAGCTCTATGACGAAATAGGTGTGAAATCCGGTCTGAAAACAGTCGATTGGTCTGTGTACGAGAAAAGTTTGCGTCAAGGTACTTATGACGTTGCCATTAACTGGTCAATGGTTGCGACAAATCCAATCAGTGCCTATCAGGAATATTATCTGAGCGACCGAGTAGGCAAGGGGATGCACGCCGGACATGGTATGAACAGTGCCGAATTGGATGCACTCATCAACAGCTTTGGGCAAGCGGGTACGGAAGAAGAACAACAAGCGATTCTCAACCAGCTACAAACATTTACGGCAGAGAATCTACCGTTCATTCCGCTGTTTTCAAACCCAACGTGGTTCCAGTACCGAACCAAAAATATTGCGGGTTGGCCAACAGAGGAAAACCCTTACATTCAGCCCGTTTGGTATGACGGCGGTAAACGCGTGATCATCCTGAACAATTTGCACCTGCGATAGTTGCAGGCGAAGTCAGGTGTAGGGGGCGATTGAATGGCATTTCTATTTCGGCGGTTTATGTTCTATTTCTCCGCCTTCTTCATCGCAATTACGTTCAACTTTATGTTGCCTAGGCTGATGCCTGGTGACCCGGTTGAAGCCTTGTTTGCCTCTGCGCAAGGGAGAATGGATCCCGCGCAGATGGATGCTGTTCGCGCTATGTATGGCTTTCTTGATGGAAATATTTTTGAGCAGTATTTCGCCTATATCAAAAGCGTGTTCACATTAGATTTGGGTCCGTCTGTACTGATGTTTCCTATTAGCGTGTCAGAGGTGATTGGAAATGCATTGCCATGGACGTTATTTCTTGCGTTGGGGTCGCTCATTGTCTCTTTGATTATCGGCATCAGTATTGGTACCTATGCGTCATATCATCGTACAGGTTTAGTTGGGCAAATTGTGCCGCCGGTGTTGGCGTTCATTAGTAACTTTCCCTATGTCGTGACTGCATTATTTTTGTTTTATCTGTTCGGGCTGCAGCTTGAATGGCTGCCATTGTCTTACACCTACGATCAGTCCTTGGATCCCGGATTTAACTGGCCATTTATTAGCAGTGTGTTTGAGCATGCAGTGTTGCCCGTTGGTTCTATGGTGGTGGTCGGCATCGCAGGTTGGGTGTTCAATATGCGTAATGCCATGATCAATGTATTGGGCGAAGACTATGTGACCATGGCCGAAGCGAAAGGGCTGAGCAACGGTCGCGTGATGTGGCGATATGCTGGTAGAAACGCCATCCTTCCTGTTGCAACGGCCGTGGCAATGGCGATCGGTTTCTCGTTCGCGGGCTCTATCATGACCGAAGTCGTATTCAACTACCAAGGGCTTGGAAACATCCTCCTTAAAGGCATCGTGGCCCGTGATTACCCGCTAATTCAGGCAATTTTGTTGATATTGGTCACTGCAGTACTTACGGCCAATTTCATTGCTGATCTGCTGTACGTTTGGCTTGATCCTCGGATTTCAAATTAGGTGATGACGATGGATAAGACGATTTCGACAAAGCCAGATAACAGCACGGCAAACCAACCAAGAAAGCCTGTGGCAGGGAAGTTTCGTCGATTCTTCCGTGGTGCTTATGCATTCTTTTATGGCAATCCGCCTGCGATCTTGGGAACACTTCTTCTTAGTATGGTGTTTGCCGGTGCAATATTTGCCAATGTGCTCGCGCCGTATCCAGCAGAGAAGCGCGTGGCGAGACCCCATCAACCGCCAAGTAGTGAACATATCATGGGTACCACGCGAAGCGGTCGGGATGTATTCAGTCAGGTGTTACACGGCGCGCAGAAAACCCTTTCTGTTTCGATTATTGCTGGCCTGATCGCGATGACGTTAGCCGTTATTGTTGGTGTTTCAGCAGGCTATTTCGGTGGCAAGATCGACGAACGCCTTAATTTTCTTACGAATGTTTTTTTGGTATTTCCGCAGCTCCCCTTGCTCATTGTTTTAGCCGCCTTTTTGGGGCAAGTGGGATCTGTGGTTATCACCATTCTTCTCGGGGTGACCTCCTGGCCTTGGGGCGCACGCGTCATTCGTGCGCAAACCATGGCAATACGCAACAAAGAATTCATCTTATCGTCAGAGGCGATGGGAGAATCGAAAGTGCGGATAATTTTGGTCGAGATTTTGCCCAACCTTGTTTCTATTGTATTTGGCGGATTCTTGGGTGCCGTTATCTATGCAATGGGCTCCGAAGCAGGGTTGGGCTTTTTAGGCTTGGGTGACGCGACAGAAGTGAGCTGGGGCTCGATGCTCTATTGGGCGCAAACGTCGTCGGCACTCTATACCGGGGCTTGGTGGGAAATGATGGTACCTGCTCTTGCTCTTGCGATAACGGGCGGTGCGTTGGCACTAATTAATATGTCGATTGATCAGGTCAGCAATCCTAAATTACGCACAGGGCCACATATTAAGCTTTGGAAGAAGCTGAAAAAGGCCGCAGATAAGCGCAGGGGGCTGATGTGACAACGCTATTGGATATTAATAATCTCTGTGTTGACTATGTCTCTCCGAATGGCATTGCTCGTGCGGTCAACAACGTCAGCTTGTCGCTCGCTGAAGGTGAAACACTGGGCATTGCGGGTGAGTCAGGGTGTGGAAAAAGCACCTTGGCATTTGCTATTTCACGTTTGCACAAAGCACCCGCTTTGATATCGGAAGGTGAAATCCTCTACAAAGACGAAGATGTGCTCAAAATGAGCGATAAAGCCCTACGAGCTTTTCGCTGGAATGAAGTTTCTGTGGTGTTTCAAAGCGCGATGAACTCACTGAATCCGGTTATCACGATTGGCGAGCAACTCACGGACGTGATCTTAGCGCATACAGACCTTTCACCTAAGCAGGCGTTAGAAAAAGCGGCTGAACTGCTTCAGGTGGTGGGTATTCACAGCGAACGCCTTTCTGCATTTCCGCATCAATTGAGCGGCGGTATGCGTCAACGGGTAGTCATTGCGATTGCGTTGGCACTTGAGCCGAAACTCATCATTATGGACGAACCGACTACCGCACTGGATGTGGTGGTTGAACGAGAAATCCTGAACGAATTGTATGAATTAAAAGGAAAGTTTGGCTTCTCCATTTTGTTTATCAGCCATGACTTGAGTTTGATGGGCGAAATCGCCGATCGCATCGGTGTGATGTATGCAGGTAATTTGATAGAGCTTGGCGATGCGCAAACGGTGTTTAACCACCCGGAGCATCCTTACACACAAAGCTTGTTAGCGTCTTTCCCCACCATACATGGCGAAAAAGAGCGGTTATACGGTATACCGGGTAATCCTGTGAATCTGCTTGATATCCCTGTCGGCTGTAATTTCCAAGCGCGTTGCGGGCAGTGTTTCCAAGCCTGTAAAGAGAAAGAGCCTGTATTAACACACGTGGGACAGACACATTATGTGTCCTGTCACTTGAAGGCAGGGTGACGCGAATGGAGCCTATTCTTTCCATTGAAAACTTGATCATGGATTTTCGGATTGGGCATTCCGATTCCAATATCATGCGCGCAGTGAATGACGTTTCGTTTGAGCTTAATCGCGGTGAAGCATTGGCCATCGTTGGTGAGTCGGGCTCGGGAAAAAGCACGGGAGCTCGGATCCTTACCCGTATTTATAAAGAAACGGGCGGTAATATTCGGTTTAAAGGACAACCGCTCGCTGACTATGTAAATGAACACGGTGAACTGGAATATGCTCGTCAGGTTCAAATGATATTTCAGGATCCGTTCAGCTCACTGAACCCCGTCCACAATATTTATCATCATTTGGTGCGTCCGTTACTCATACATAAACGAGTTACGAAGAAAGACGCGCGGGAAAAAGTATACGAACTCTTAGAGTTGGTGGGGTTATCGCCTGCTGTTGAAACGGCCGAAAAATTCCCCCATGAACTCAGTGGTGGACAGCGTCAGCGCGTCGCCATAGCGCGTGCACTGGCCGTTGACCCAGAAGTCATCCTTGCTGACGAGCCAATTTCAATGCTCGATGTTTCAGTTCGCCTAGGCATTTTGAATTTGATGGCGGATTTGAAAGACAAGCAGGGTATTTCTTTTATGTACATTACTCACGATATCGCGACGGCTCGCTATTTTGCCGAAAAAACGGCGGTGATGTACGTGGGGCATATGGTGGAGTGGGGAGACAGTGATAGCGTCACGCAAAACCCACAACATCCGTATTCAAAATTACTCCTTTCCGCCGTGCCTGAGGTGGGCCGCGCTGGAAAGCGAGAGTTGTTGGTTAAGAAAGGTGATATCCCGCTTTGGAAACCCGAAAGTCAGGGCTGCCCTTTTTCATCACGTTGTCCGATGGCAACAGATGTCTGCACCGACACAATGCCTGACGCCATGGAAGTGCGAACAGGCCATTTTGCGAGGTGTCATCACCTCTAACAAAAAAAGGTCCAGCGCGAAAAAAAGCACAAGAAGGATCTACGCGCCCGATGCAAGGGACTCTTTTGTATCGGGATTTTTTTGAAATGAAAAGAAAGCGCTTTCTTTTTGTTAGGAACCAAGAAAATGGATAAGTGTTTTACCTTGGCGAGTGCGCCAGTCAAAGGACAGTTTGTTGATATCAAGGGAGAGCGATTCTATCGCATCGAAAACGTCGACCATATGTCTCCGTTCTTTATGAGTGTCGTTTCCGCCAATGACCACTGGTTGTTTGCGTCCTCTACCGGTTGTTTAACGGCGGGTCGCGGGAAGCCAGAAGATGCGATTCTCCCATACCGCTCTGTGGACTTTATTCACGAAAGTGCCGACAACACTGGGCCCAAAACCTTTATTCGTCTGGAAGACGACGGCGGTGATGTGGTGACGTGGGAACCGTTCAATCCGCAACATGATGGAAAATTTTCGCTGACCCGAAATCTCTATAAAAATATTACTGGCGACAAGGTCGTGTTCGAAGAGACTAACCATTCTTTAAGCCTCTCGTTTCAGTACAGTTGGGAGAGTGGGAATACGTTTGGATTTGTGCGCCGTTGTGAGTTGACTGATTTTTCGGGGAATTCGCGTGAGATTGAGGTGCTGGATGGAATTCAGAATATCCTCCCTAATAGCGCGCCAATGCAAGCGTTACAGACCCGAAGTGCGTTGGTCGATGCGTATAAATGGAATGAAATTGTCGCAGGTACATCGCTCGCACTCTATACCATGTATGCGAAATTAAGTGACCGCGCAGATCCGGCCGAGGCTTTGCTGGCAAATATGGTGTTCAGCATTGATGCAGATGAAACAGAAATTCTGTTGAGCAGTCAGCAAATTCCTGCGTTTCGTCGTGGTGATTATATTGATGCAGAAACACTGACGCGTGGTGTTCGCGGCTCGTATTTCCTCCACAAAATGATCACCTTGCCTTCCTCTTCAAGCAACGAATGGTTGATCGTTTTGGACAGCGGAAAAGATCATAAAGATGTAAAAGCTATCGTCCAAGAACTCCAGAACCCTCAGGCGTTGCAAGCAAAAATCGAGCAAGATTGCCAAAAGAACCGTGTAGAGTTGGAATCACTGATCAGTGCCGTTGATGGGTGGCAGTACTCTCACGATGAAGCAACAGCAAACCATCACTACGCAAATGTTTTGTTTAACAGCATGCGTGGCGGAGTGTTTGAAGATGGATATTTGCTGAGAAAAGAAGATGTTCTTCAAACAGCCAAGAACATGAACAGCAAAGTGGTATTGAGGAACACTGCGTTCTATGACGAATTGCCGGAACGCTTTACCCATATAGACCTGATTAAACAAGCAGAGCAAGCCGATGACATTCAGCTTCTGCGTCTTTGTTACGAATACTTGCCGCTAACCTTTGGCCGTCGTCATGGTGATCCGAGTCGTCCTTGGAACCACTATGACATCAAAGTGAAGGACAAAGAGGGGAATCCGCTTCTTGCTTATCAGGGCAACTGGCGTGATATCTTCCAAAACTGGGAAGCACTGGCGTTAAGCTACCCAGACTATCTGCGTTCTTTTATTGCCAAGTTTGTAAATGCATCAACGATTGATGGTTACAACCCTTATCGCATTACCAAAGAGGGCATCGATTGGGAGGTGCTCGACCCCGAAGATCCGTGGAGTAATATCGGCTATTGGGGTGATCATCAAATCATCTACTTACTGAAATTCCTCGAGTGGTCAGAGCGTTTTACGCCCGGGAAGCTGAACATTAGTTTGACGCGTGAGTTCTTTAGTTATGCCAATGTCCCTTATCGTATTGGCGATTCACGCATGTTGTTTGACACGCCAAAGGACACGGTCTCGTTCGATACCCACCTTCAGGAAAGAACCGAAACACTGACAGAGCTGCTTGGTAGTGATGGAAAATTGCTGCTGGACTCAGACAATGAGGTTTATCTGGTCAATCTGTCAGAGAAGTTGCTTGTACCACTGCTGTCCAAATTGAGTAATTGGGTGGTAGATGGCGGTATTTGGCTAAACACGCAACGACCAGAATGGAATGACGCCAACAACGCCATTGTGGGTAATGGCCTTTCCATGGTGACCCTTTATTACATGCGCCGTTATGTCACGCAGCTGCAAAGCTTGTTTGCGACTGCACCGGACAAAATCAGATTATCTGCTGAGGTGGTCGTATGGCTACGCGAAACGCTCGAAATTCTGAACCGTGCGCTGTTAGATGTGAAAAAGAAGACCATTACGCGTCAGACCAAACATAAGCTGCTTACTGAGCTAGTTGAAGTGGCAAGCCGTTATCGTCATCAGGTTTATCATCAACAAGGATTTTCAGGAAAAACGCATATCGACAGGCATGAGATTGAAGGCTTGTTAAGCACGAGCCTGACATTGCTCCATAGCAGCACGATGAGCAACCTGCGTGAAGATGGACTCTTCAATGCTTACAACGTGGTGAAATACAACACCGAAAGTTTGAGTTCGTTGGAACTCTATCCGATGCTAGAAGGCCAAGTGGCGGCATTGAGTTCCGGTGCATTAACGCCGACACAAGCTGTCGCATTGCTCGATAATCTGTTTGCGAGCCAAATGTACCGTGAAGACCAAAAGTCTTTCATGTTATATCCAGACCGCGAACTGCCGGGTTTTATGCAGAAAAACCGGATCCCGACAGAGTCAGCCAAACAAAATGATTTGCTGAGAGAAATGAGTGTTCACGGAGACAAGCGCGTTATTTTTGTCGACGGGGAAGGGGACTTCCACTTCAACCCTAGCTTCGAAAATGTAGGCTTTTTGACGGACGCATTGGCAAAAGTGCGGGATGATTATCCGCATATCCTTGACCATCATTTTGAAGATGCCATCGCTTTGTATGAAGCAGTGTTTAATCACCGTGAATTCACCGGACGTTCAGGCACCATGTTTGGTTATGAAGGGTTAGGGTGTATCTACTGGCATATGGTTTCTAAATTGCTGCTGGCGGTGCAGGAGGTGTATTTTGAAAGCCTAGGTCAAAACCCAAACAGCGCGGAAACCAAACAATTGGCGAAGTACTACTACCGCGTGCGTGATGGCATTGGCTTCAACAAAACGCCGTTGGAGTATGGTGCGTTTCCTGTTGACCCCTACTCACATACGCCGAAACATGCAGGTGCTCAGCAGCCGGGTATGACAGGGCAGGTGAAAGAGGAAATTATTACCCGATTTGGTGAGCTCGGCATTGTGGTTGAAAATGGCGCAATCTCCATCAGACCGTCATTGCTAAAACGCAGTGAGTTCTGCCAAAAAGACGCCAGTTTTACCTTCATTCGTAGCGATGGTGAGAAAGAAACGGTGGCATTGGAGGAAGGTACACTGGCATTTACCTACTGCCAGACACTCTTTGTTTACCGTTTACAGCCTGACAACCATGCGCAAATTGGTGTCAGGGTAGCATCGGGTGACGTTGTGGTGGTGGAAGGAAATCGCCTGCCGGAAAGTCTTTGTACGGAGATTTTCTCTCGCACCGGTGAGGTGGAAAGCGTGCTGGTTGACCTGCCACTTAGCGCAATTTATGACGCATAGTTGAGTGGGGACTGCGGCAAAAATGCTGCGACAAGTACCTATACAACAAGTACCTAAAAAAACAGCCGCTTAAGCGGCTGTTTTTATTCGTATGTGTCCTGAAAAGCTCTGCAAGACGACAGCGTTGTGGGGGAGTGTTTGTTCAAAAATAATACGTAACCATCATTTCGCCGTAGCTGTCTGACTCGAGTCCGAAGAAAAAATCAGACGGTGACAGTGAAGAAAAATCGAATAAGGAAAGGGATAGCTCTATGTTCTGGTTAAGGCGTCGGGTCAATGTTGCTTCCAGAATGTTGCTGTGATGGTCCATATCATGGAGAAGAGAAAGGCTTAATTGGGTTGTGTCTACGTCGTTGAATGAGGTGTGCATAGCCAGTAATAAATCGTGTTGGTAGAGTGAAAGCAGTTCTTCGCCTAACGTGTTGTTAACGTATTCGCCCACCCACCGGATGTCTATGCCACTGCTGAGTACATCAAATGACGTGTACTCACCGCCAATCACATACTGGGTTGTTTTCTCAAAATAGCCGTATTGAGTCGGTGCCTTTGATGTATTCAAGACTTCGAGTTTCGTGAGCATGTTTCCTGCGATCCATTGTACTTCGAGACCGAGTTGGGTCCCGACTGCATAGATGGGTGAAAACTGGCTCGCTTCCAGCAAAAAAGCCGGTTCACGGTTGATGCCATGAAAACCGACCAAAGCAATGTCGACACTGTCGAACGAATAGGCATATCGCGCAGCAAAGCCAGGATAGTAGGCGTCTTGATCGTCTTGCCACTGCGTATGGTCACTGTTGATAGAAAACCCTGAGGATAAACGCTCTTTGTTAGAGCGAAACCGTCTTTTAGGGGTATATGGAAGGTAGTAAACGCTTGCCAGCCCATCACCTAGGTATCCAGAGGCACTGATCAATGGCTGACCTATTTTCGTGTCACCGTCGAAGTCGCTACCAAGATCTCGTTGGTTCAGGATATCGAGAATTTGGGCACCTTCGCTCGCTCCCCAAAATACAATGTCGTATCCCATCGTGATTTCCCATTGTTCGAGATAAACGGCTAAACGGCTTTTGTAAGGATCAAAGAAAGGCGAATCCTCACTGTGACTTCGCACTCTCAAGGCGGGCTCAATGGTTAACAGTGCGTCACTTGAAAGGTCTGAGTGAATGCGTGGAATCATGTCTAGGTGTGTTTGGTTAGACGTTAGACTTTCGGGAGTCTCCCAAAATTGCAGATACCCAAACGAAATTTCCCCAGTAAGAGAGGTTGCCCAAGTTGTTTGAGCCAAGCTTGCTGATGCAATAAAAACTGCCCATAAACGCCATGCTCGTGGTCCTTTCCTTTCCTTCTCACTATTGAGCGGCCGGGTTAAAAACATCCTATGCGTCCTATTAAAAACATCCTATGCGCCCTAATATATCCATATTTCCTGATATATTGAATAATAGTGTTGAGTGATAAAAAGTGAAACCCATGGGAGGGGGAATGTATGACCAGTATTGTTTCTGGGCTGATTAACTTTGGCTATAACCGGACATTTTTAGAGCCGGTTTGGACAGTATTCTTACTGACACTGCTTTCAATCGCGCTCTTAGACCCGCAGCAACTGCCTGTCTCGATTCGGTTTATGGGGAACACCTTTGTCTTAATTATCCCCTTCATTTTGGCGTCATCACTGATTTATGCCTATGTGTCCGCGACACAAGCAGACAGTTTAATTGCCAACGCGCTTCAAGGACGTCAGGCCGTTGTGATTGTAACCGCAGCGATGTTCGGTGCGTTGTCGCCTTTCTGTTCTTGTGGTGTTATTCCTTTGATTGCAGCCATGTTAGCAATGGGCGTCCCACTGGCTCCTGTCATGGCGTTTTGGATAGCAAGTCCTGTTATTGACCCCGTCATGTACCTTTTGACCGCAGGTATTGTGGGTTGGGAGTTTGCAACGCTTAAAGCACTTGGGGCCATTGTGTTGGGATTAACCGCAGGGTGGGCGGTGTATCTTGCTCAACGTGCGGGCTACCTCCAAAACCCATTGAAGCCTTCTGTGACGGGCGATACCACAACGTTGGCCCAGACCGATAAGCCGGTTTGGCGATTTTGGGAAGAGGCCCCGCGTAAGGCGGTGTTTATCGAGAAAACCACCAACATCATGACGCTGTTACTGAAGTGGTTAGCGTTTGCGTTTTTGCTCGAAAGCCTGCTCGTTGCGTATGTGCCAACCGAATGGGTGGCGTCGTCATTTGGGGGAGATACGAATACGCCCATTCTTTGGGCAACCATCATTGGCGTTCCCGCCTATATCAACGGCTATGTGGCTGTTCCGCTAATTGCGGAGCTTATAAATAAAGGGATGCAGCCTGGGGCTGGCATGGCATTTTTGATTGCTGGTGGCATTACGTCTATCCCCGCAATGATTGCCGTTGTCGCAGTTGCGCGTATTCAGGTTGTTATTTTCTATGTGGGCTTCGCGCTTGTAGGTTCGTTTGCTTGGGGGCTTATCTATCAACTGTGGGTGTAAGTTTGGTGAGGGGCTCTAAGAGCATGGAGATTGTAAAATAGTGGCGTGGAGTGAGTGGAACATCTTGCTGGCGTCTTTCGTTCAGCCAACCGTCACTACAATCATTTTCTTTGTGTCGTCGGCGGCAGTCAGTTTATTGCTTGCACTGATATATGTACTGTGTGGCCGGAGCGCTCATAGATCAGTGCGTATGCTCGCGGGGTTGTCTATCGAAGTGTCCCGCGGCGTGCCTACGGTTGTGTTTGTTCTGCTCATGGGAAATATAGGGTTGGCTCCCTTTTTCTCAGGATGGGATATAGAAGGTGCCATTCCGGGTGTTGCGTGGGGGTTTGGTGTAACCGCCATTTTCATTGTTATTGGATTGGCGTATTCAAGTTCTGGGCATTTGGCAAGAATTATAGAAGCCGCGATATCCACCATTAAACCCGACACGATGGAGTACATGGCAACGCTTCATCCTAGTATGTGGGTCAGGGTGAAGCTTATCTTCCTTGAGTGTGCGCCTGCACTTATTCCTACTGTATCAGCAAGATTGGTCCACCATCTCCACAATACGGCGTTTATCTCTATGTTTCCGATCACGGGCATTTTTGCCGCTATGCGCACGGGCGTTATCGAGACTGCACGGGTCATCCCGTATCTTGCCTTCGCGACCTTATTGTTTATCTTGCTGGGTTCTGCCATTCATATCGCGGCAAAGCAACTGGTTAAACGATTGCAGCATCGACCTGATGTGAAGGGGACTTTCAGTCTGACTGAGTGAATCCTTTTTGAAGACTATTGACTAGCTCATTGACCATGTCGCTTTCACCACCGCAGCAGTGTTCAAGCAAAAAGGTGAGAAGCAATCCGATGGTGTCCATATTGACGGAGTAATGGATCATGCGTCCTGCTCGTTTACGTCGCACGAGTTTGGCATTGTGGAGAATTGAGAGGTTAGTAGACATGGTGTTTTGTCGAATGTTCAATCGCTCTGCTATCTCACCCGACGAGAGGCCTTTTTCCCCGGCTTTGATCAGAAGCCTAAACACATCGAGTCTTGTTTCCTGCGCAAGCGCAGCGAATATCTTTGCTGATTCTTCTGAATTCATAGTTATAGAAATTGCTGTGAATAATAGTCAGACCGTGAGTTAGCGTCACCAATTGCATTTACACCTCCGATGCATTGTAAACCTTGACGTTATCAACACATCGGAGGTGTGGCTAAGTGAATACTAACATGCCATCACCAAAAACACACAGTTTCATAACCCATTGAGCTGGTGAACCATTCTTGCTTATCTCATTTTTGATATCCATATATCGGTATATCTCGATATAATGAATATATGGATATCTTTACACGCGGATTGAAATTGCCGCGTGAAAGTCTGGGGCAGGAGGCTTCGGCAAATGGAAGGCGTCTTTGACATTGCTCAGAAGATGATAATTGGTTTGCCGCATGCTCAGCCTGGAGGCCTTGTGCTGACATGGTGTTTGTTTCTTTCAACGATTGTTTTGTCAGTACCGCTCTCTTACATATTGGTATGCGTGTGTAGTAAGCGACCGTTTTTTCAGATGGGATCCGGGGGTGGTTTTGCGCTACTGAGAGCAATACCGCCTTTGGTGATTATTTTTACAATCGACTTTTTTTTGCCATTGGAAACATTTGTAAAGGGTATCTTGGCACTCACGCTCTACTCCATGTCTCATCTGGTGCCGATTTTTGACAAGTATCTTCATCTGTACCCCGACAACCTCGCGCGGGTAGAAAATGTGTTGAAACTGGGGCTGCTGCCCCGTTATGCGAGGCTCAGGGCTTACTGGGTATTTAAAAAAAGTTTCCCTGCAATACATACGCATTTTGTTTCGCTGTTCAAGGACACCAGCATCGTCATTTTGATTGGATTGCTTGAGTTGAGTGCGCTGACAAATTTGCTCGCAAGCCGTGCATATCGCCTTTCTGACTGGCTGATCATCTTTGCTATTTGCTCTGCCCTTTACTTTTTCAATGTGCAGCTATTGAACCTTGTTGGTCAGAGGCTGCGTCACACCGTCTTTCGGTCAACACACAGAATGACCCGAAGCATCAACTAAGGAGAGTTTATGTTCCGAAGAACAGCCTTTTTTATCACCGCATGGTTGGCTCTTTTTTTTTCGCCAGTCCAAGCAAACGAAAACGGGTCGGTTATCGACAGAGTGAAAGAGCGGGGTGAGATTGTGGTTGGTATCCGTCAGGACAACCCGCCTCACTCCTTCATCAATGATAAAGGTGAATGGGTTGGATTTGATGTCGATATCGCGAACGCAGTTGCCGATAAGTTAGGGGTCGACATGAAGCGTGTCCCCGTGGATGAAATTACCCGTATCACCTACTTGCAGAACGGCAAGATTGATATGGCTGCCGCTTCAATGAGCCACACATGGAAACGCGATGATGCCGTGGATTTCTCACAAACCTATTTCTGGTCAGCGCAAACCTTTTTGGTGAGGAAAGACGGTGCTAACTCACTCGATGATTTGGTGGGTAAAAAAGTGGGGATGAACCGGGGGAGCCATTCTATTGGTAACTGGAAACACTGGTTGGAAAAGAACGGTCATCCGGTCAATGAGGAAGACATCATTGAGTTTGGAAACAAACAGATAGCCATGAATGCCGTGTTGTCAGGGAAAATCGATGGGTGGGCAGAGGATGCAGAAGTCTTGGCGAGCTACGCCAAGCCAAATCCGGAGCTAACAGTGCTGAGCGGAGAAGCGATTGGCATGAAACAAGACGGCCTGGGTGTCATTGAAAATGATAGCAAGATGCGCGATGCCATTAATCGCGCCCTACAGGAAATTGAATCCAGCGGCGAATATCTGACTATCTACAATCGCTGGTTTGGCCCAGACAGCGAAACACCGATGCCACTAGAAAACCGTATTGAGGTTTGGCCACAAGGCTAACTGGGGAGATGCCAATGTTCTCACGTCAATCGCTACCAGCACCCAACCTCTCAAAGCCCGCGTTGTTGCTTCAAGATGCCAAGGTGCAATTCGCAGCTGATGCGACATCAGGGGTGTTCAGTGGCTGGTTTTCCCCGCCTCCCGCGCAGGATTCAGTGGCTGTGTTAAACGGCATCAATCTCTCCGTTCCGTCGGGGGCTTGGTACATGTTAGTGGGTCCCAGTGGGTGCGGGAAGTCGACGCTGCTTAGCGTATTGAACAACTTAACGCCGCTCAGCAGCGGTCACGCTTTGAAGTTTGGTGTGCCAGTGGATTGTTGGTGCCGTAAATGGGAGTGCTGCCCGGGCACACGCACTGGCACAGTGTTTCAAACCCCAGCACTATTTGAGCAACTAACGGCACTGGAAAACGTCTGCATGGGCTTCGAGTGTCGCGAAAAAAGCGCGTTACTTGAGAAACAACAAAAAGCACTAGCCGTCATGGAAGAGTTAGGTATTGCGCGCTTTGCAAACCGTTATCCGCCTGAGCTGTCAGGTGGTCAGCAACAACGTGTGTCTATTGCGCGAGCACTCGCTGGAGAACCGGACTTGTTGCTGATGGATGAACCTTTGTCAGCACTGGATGAAGCTAACGTCCAAAAAGTGAATGAAATCCTGCTGGCGCGCCAGCAATCAGGCACCACGATATTGATGGCATCCCACCGGCTGGATGGTTGTTTGGAAGCCTGCACCGCCAGAGTGGACATGAAAGACGGCGTTGTGACGGCCATTAGTGCCTGTAATCACCTGCCTTCGGCAACAGAGAACCAGGATGCTGTTGCTTTTAACCTTCCCAATACAAGGAATGAACGTGTATGGAACTGAAATCGAAAGATACCCGATTGTTCGATGTGCAGTTGACCTATCAAACGGATTACCTGTTCAAAAATGTCGCCAGTGAGCATGGCAACCAAGCGGGTGAACCTTATATGAGCGATGAGCCTGACCCCGTGGGTACCAACAGCGGCCCATCTACACCTGCATTGCTAGGAAGTGCAGTTGGACATTGCCTATCCGCATCACTGTTAGAGCATATGCGCTTTCATGGAGCTAAAACGGACGAAGGCTGCATCGTTACCGACGCTCAAATTACCGTACACAAAGGTGAAGAAGGCTACCCGCGTATCAGAGAAATCAATGTGACGATTATGGCGAATGATGGAGGTGGCTTAAGCAGTCAGAACCGCGCTTCAATCGAACGGAATTTCAAGAAGCACTGCACTGTCTCTGCTTCTTTGTCTCCCGCTTTCCCTATCAACGTCACTGTCCAGTGGACATGAAGGAGAAAAGACGTGTCAAACCTTATGAGTGAAACGCAACGTGTTGAAAACCAAGCTTACAAGGACTTGTTAGCGTATGTGGTCACCAACACAATCTCGGGCGAAATCATGGCGGTAAACAATTACACCACCATGGTTCCGCTTATCGAAGATGTGGATGAAAAAATCCATGTTGTAAAACAGGCCAGAGATGAAGGAGGGCATATCAATGCGCTCTCGAAACTCGGCAAACACATCAACTTCCCCACCATGAAAACCATGGTTGAACCGCAATGGAAGGAGATTGGTCGGTTCGTTAAAGAGCGGGCGCGAGAAGGGGATTTAACCTCCTGTATTATTGCCCAAGACATCATGGTGGAAACCTTCGCAACAGTGGCGTACACCGCGCTGCAACGTAATACCGATAAGCACACCACCAGTCTAGCGGCGAGCATTTTGCTCGAAGAAATTGCACACCTACAGCATGGTGTTGACGAGATTCATCGCATGCTCGACAAGGATGCGGAAGATGTACATCGCTCGTTTGAGTTGGCCCACAAAGCCGTGATGCCAGCCATGATGAGCATGGTGAACTACAACTGTTTTAGCCTGTGTGACCAGCTGCAAATCAAGTGCTCAACCGTATCGCTTGGCGTGATTGAACAGGATTTGGATCAACTGCGCATAGATGCCATTGATACCTACATGGAGAAAATAGACCGTATTGGACTCGACCCAAATCGAGTTGCCCCTTTGCTCTCCTCACTGGTTGATGATGATGCCTCCAAATGGCAGCCAAAAGACAAAGCCGATATTTCTGGAAACCGTTGCTGTCATTAATGACGGATTGCCGGGCGACAGCTCTATTTCGTCATAGAGCTATTTCGCCTGGCGTTAACAAGGACGAATGCTAATGCGAATTCTTGTGTTAGGTGCAAATGGATATGTAGGACGCTTGGTCGCTGCGGCGGTACTTATGGAGGGTTGCCATCAGCTTGTGATTGCATCCAGAGACCCTAATTCATTTGACGAACTGCAACGTGACATCATCAAACTGGCCAGGGATACATTAGATGCCTCAGAGGAAAGCTTAGCGGCGAGCGATGCAGAGATAGCAGCACTGTTCACGACAGTGCATTTTGATGACAACTTGTTTGATGCCCCAGAACTTGATGGGGTAGATATGGTGATCAATTGCATCGGTTCCGTGGAGTATTTCAACGAAGAAAACCTAAACGCAGTCAATGTGGTGCTGACCAGTTGGATATTGGAACAATCGAAAGCAAAAGGGATCGACAAACACATCTATATTTCCACCGCATTTGCACCTGCAGTCAGCGAAGGGGCGATTGAAGAGCGCATTTACGGTGATGAAGGTGATGATCCTACCTTGTACACCCAAACAAAACGCAAAGCTGAGCAACTCGTTTCAGCTTCCGGCCTTGATTACCTTATCGTGCGCCCCTCGGTGGTGATTGGCGACAGTCGCACGGGGCTATATGCAGGAAAGCGTTATGGCATTTACCAATTGTGGGATGGTGCCAAGCGCCTGCTTCCGGGTCACATCGATGTAATGCGCCTTGCGTGCCCCGAAGCGCGCATGAATTTTGTTCATCAAGATGCAGTGATCGCCGTAATGCGGCATGTCCTCGAAAAACCATTGAATGGTCAGATTATCAACCTCGCTTCGGATTCTTCTCAGGCACCCACCATGAAAGTGCTCTGGTCACTGTTGTTTGAGGAGATCGGTCAGCCAGATTCCTTGGAGTGGGCTCCCACCAATGATGCACTCGATTATCGCGGCCTTTCTACGCGTGTTCGTGCCTTCAATGCGTTTTGTCGAACCAACTTGGAAATTGCCAGCCGTAACTGGATGTTCGACCGCACCAGTATCAATGCCATGAAAGCAGAGGGGCTGCAATTTGCAGAGGCTCAGTTGACGAGTATCCGCATTTGCCAGTCGCACTTTATGACTTTGTACAATGAAAAGAAAGGACGGGTATTTAATGAGTGAGTATCGAGATGGAACGTCAGGTGTAGAGCAATGGTTGATGCGGTTAGTGTCATCCGTATTAACCCATCCGAAAATTGCGCTTATTGTGGTACTGGGTTCACTCTTGGTGCTGGCTGGTGGTCTGGCTAAGCTGGAAGTGAACAATTCAGCCCGTGTATTTCTTGCGGTTGGTTCGCCGGAAAAAATCGCGCTCGACGAGCTAGAAGCCAACTATTCCAAAGATGAAAACGTCATGTTTGTCGTGGTTCCACCCGAGGGTGAATCCGCTTCAAGCCCCAAAACATTAGGCCTTCTTCGGGCACTGACTGATGAATTATGGTTCTCACCGTATGCTAGAAAGGTCACGTCACTGGTGAATTTTATCGACCCAGTGGCGGATGCTGATGGCGGTGGAATGATCGTCGATGACCTTATCCTTTCCGGCGAGGAAAGTAGCCTAGAAGCCCAGCAGACACTCACGCGCTTTTTTCAAGAACGGCCTGATGTCATGGGAAATCTGGTGGCCAAAGATGGTCAGGTGGCGACGGTGTTCTTGACGGTGGCGATGTCGAGTGATGACTTGCGAGCCGTGAAGAAAGTCGCGCTTCATGCTCGTGAACTTCAAAAAACCTATTTGGAACAATATCCCGATTACCAAATCTATCTTACAGGACTGGTGATGCTCGACTATGCGCTGACTGAAGCCAGCGATGCTGATTCAGGGTCATTAGTGCCAGCCATGATCGTATTGGTTTTGGTACTAATTGGTGCCTTGTTCCGAGCAGTTGTTCCCTCACTGGTGGTGCTGATGGTGATTCTATGCAGCATCATTGGTGCAGTTGGGGCGGTGGCTTGGATGGGGTTTCAGCTCAATACAGCGTCGGGTGCTGCACCGCTCATAATTCTGGTGTTGGCGGTGGCAAATGCCGTACACATCATCGCTAAAACCTATCACTTACGGCAGAACATGCCTAAGGTAAAACCGCGCAATGTGGTACTTGGTGCCATGGCCTACAACGTGATTCCACTTTCCCTCACCAACCTGACAACCTTTGTTGGGTTTATGAGTCTTAATTTCTCAGATGTCGAGCCGTTTGGAGAGCTAGGTACTATCGCCGCGTTAGGTGTTTTGACCAGCTTGGTCATCAACTTAACCTTGACACCACTGGTATTGAATACGTGGCTGCAACGACGTAAAAAACCCTTGCCAAGGCTGCCCAAAATTCACTTTGGTCAACTCGCTATGCGAGTTTGTGGTAATGCTCGTTGGATCTTATTTGTGTTTTCTACGTTGGCAGTGACTGCGTTACTTGGGTTGCAACTCATCCATTTCAACGACAATTTTGTTGAGTATTTTGATGACAGAAACAGCTTCCGTGTGCAGACGGATCTGGTTCAGGATCATTGGGGCGGAATGGGGCTGATTGAATACTCTTTCGATGCGCCAGAAGGCAAAACAGTCGCTGACCCTGATTATTTGAAACAGTTGGATGCCTTTGCTGAATGGCTCCGTACTCAACCTCATGTCAATGCAGTGATTGCATTGCCGGACCACCTTGCCAGATTGCATCAAGCGTTTAATAACACACCGTATCCGGTGCTGCCCGATGACCCTTATCTCAGTTCTCAACTGTTAACCACCTATGAGATATCCGCACCCTATGGTCACAGCTTAAGTGACCGCGTCACGCCGGACTATCTGTCATCCCGCATGTCAATCATGACGGACAATCTGTCGTCGGCAGAAACCATCGCCATTGAGAAAGCAGCGAATGCGTGGATGCAAGAACATGCACCCTTGTTGTCGGGAACGGCAGGTACCGGGTTATCCCTTGCTTTTGCGTATGTGTCAGAGCGAAACAGCTTGTCGATGCTGATGGGGAATCTCACGACCATTATTACGATTTCGTTCTTGCTGTCGTTGGCTTGGCGTTCATGGAAAATGGGAATTTTCAGTTTGGTACCGAATCTGCTGCCTATTCTTATTGTGCTTGGGATCTGGGGCTATTTTGTCGGTGAAATCAACCTCGCCGTCTCAGTCGTTGGTGCCATGGTTATGGGCATTGTGGTCGATGATACGGTTTACATCCTCACCAAATATCAGTACTCACGCCGTAAGGGCAATTCGGTCGAACAGGCGGTCATCGATGTCTATTCCGGTGTGGGGTTAGCGCTGTTGGTCACAACGCTTGTGATTGCGCTTGGCTTCGCGGTGATGGCGACATCGAGTTTTGCAATTAATGCCAATTTGGGGTTGTTGGCGTTTGGTGTGGTGATTACCGCGCTACTTTACGATTTTCTCTTTGTTCCCGCACTGCTGATCACCGCCGATAAGACGATGCGCCAGCACACGATTCAGGAGGTATGAGCGCGTGAGACATTTAGCATGGATACTGGCAGTACAGATGATACTCTCGACCAGCGTGGCGGCGAATGACGGCGTCTCTGATGGAGCAAAAGGGCGCGCAATTGCCGAGAAAATGGATAAATCCTACAGCGGCTATGGTACGTCTAGCGCAGATGGAGAAATGATCCTGTATCTTGGCAATCGTGAAGTGAAACGATCGTTTCGCAGTCTCACCTTGGAAGACTTGGGTAATACGCCAAATGAATACAACGTATTGGTGTTTGAGTCCCCAGGCGACATGAGAGGGATTGCGCTGCTCACACATGCCAAAACAGAGCCAGAGGATGACAACCAATGGTTATACCTTCCCGCAGCTTCGCGAACCAAACGGATTTCCAGCTCAAATGTGTCAGGGAAGTTCGTGTCGTCTGAATTTTCGTATGAAGATTTGGCAAAACAAGAAGTGGATGAGTACACCTATAAGTGGTTGCGAACAGAAGCCTGTCCGGATAGCGCATTGAACTGCGAAGTGATAGAAACCTATCCCAAGAACGAAAACTCTGGGTACACCAAGCGGGTGATATGGGTGGATACCCAAGATTTCAGAGCGCAGAAAGTGGCGTTCTATAATCGCCGTGGTGTCCATGAAAAAACCTTGGTGCTGTCAGAATATACCTTGCCAGAAAATGGTCGATGGCGGCCGCTTAATCTAAATATGACCAACGAGTTGAACGGGAGAAGAACCGTGATGACATGGTCAAATTATCAATTTGGCGAGCCGCATGGGAAGAAGGACTTTATGAGCCAGCGTTTGAAAGCACTCGCCCGTTAGCATAGAAAAATTGGGGCATTTAAGAGCACCACTAAATGCCCCACGCATCCCGTCAAAATTGTCATTTTTCGCTATCGCTACCGAAAAACGGGCACCTGAATCCTGTTTTAGTACGTCCTCGATCCTGTTCTAGGTCGCGTGGTTACTGGCTTTTCGTCATTCTAGACTCAGTTTGATGAGCAGAAGGAAAACTACCGTGAAGCCGTTGCTAATGACCCTCATTTTTATCATATCTAGCGTACAGACCGTGCAGGCGGAGTCCGTTGGGTTTACGCAAATCACAATGAACGATGATCTCAATCGTCCACTTAGTGTGTTCATTTGGTATCCGACCAAGCAGAAAAATCCCATGTCCAAATTGGCAGAAAACGTCGTGTTTGTCGGCACTGATGTAGTGAAAAATGCGGAGCCCAAAGACACGACTTCGCCGCTGATAGTGATGTCTCATGGCTATCGAGGAAGTTGGCGTAACCTCAATTGGCTCGCGCATAAATTTGCACAGCAAGGTTATGTGGTTGCCGCGCCCGATCACCCTGGCACAACCACCTTGGACCAGTCACAAGAGAGCGCCACGCAATGGTGGCAAAGACCAAGAGATCTGAGCCGAGTGTTGACCTATATGCTAGAGACAAGCGCATGGCAAGGCCAGTTAGATGCATCAGATGTGACGGCCATTGGTCATTCGTTAGGCGGATGGAGCGTAATGCAACTGGCAGGGGCCGAATTCGACCGAGAAACGTTCAAGATCCAATGCGAAATCTTTCCTAACCCACGTGTATGTGGCTTGTCTGACGGACTAGGGTTAAGCAACAAACAGCCAAATGAACCTGAGCGGAATCGGTTTGTGGATGATCGAGTGAAAAAGGTGGTGAGCCTGGATTTAGGGATGGCGCGAAGTTTTTCACCAATGAGTTTAAGCAAGATTAAAGCACCGGTATTGATTTTGGCTGCGGGGATCGACATCGGAGACCTTCCGCAAGCGCAAGAATCAGGTTACCTCGCAGAACATATTCCTTTGCAAATCAGACGCTACAAAGTCTATGAACAAGCAGCCCATTTTAGCTTCATGCAGTTGTGTAAAACAGGAGCAGTTGCGTTGTTAAATCAAGAAGTGCCAGGCGATGGGATAGTCTGTCTCGATGGAAAGGGCGCAAAAAGGGAAAGGCTGCACAACCAAATCTTTCGTGATGTGGTTGGGTTTGTAGACGCCAAAATGTAGGAGGTTACAGAGCCGGGAGGTGTATAAGAGATCAGATACAAGGTGTATAAAAGTCTCATTAGTAAACCAAATGACCAGCAAAAATCTCGATAAATTAGATGGATACAATAGCCATAAGAAGTTGTTTAAATGAAACGGATTTCATTACTTCCCTTGCTTATTGTGTTCCTATCGGGATGCAATAGTGAAGATTCTCCCTCAACCAATTCGCCAGATTCTCCTCCATCAGTACCGCCTCAGGCGGTGTCGTTAGCTGACAGCGTGAAGAAGGAATTGGAACTGTCTTATTCGCGCAATGAACCCCAACTGGACAGGACTTCAAGCCTTGAAGGTAAAGACGAAGATGGTAATGGAGTGCGAGATGATATTGATTTAATTATCGCCGATACCAACGCAGACGACGCAGTGAAAAAGGCTCTCACACAGACAGCCAAAGCGTTGCAAGATGAAATGAAGGTGGATTGGGATAGCTTAAGTGAAACGGAAGCTAAAGATGCAATAAGAGAACTCTCCAGTACCAGTGTAAAGTCCCATCAATGTATGGCTGAGACGCTAGGGTCGGGCTTTTCACGAACATCAAAAACGCTCCAAGCATTAACGTTTAACACCAAAGCGCGAACACTGCATTACCTGAAAGGCAATAACGTCGCAGATGGAATGGCCTTTAGTATTGGGGATCATGATAATGCATGTGAATAGATGGGTTAGCGTTCTCCTGATTTTCTGTTCCGTTTCTTCATTTCAAGTGCGCGCTGCCAATACGAATACTTGTCAGAATGAAGACTATGCTGTGGTGTTCTTTAATGGTGTTTTGACGGACAGGTTTGAAGCGGAAATCAATGTAAGAGAAACGAAATATGCACTGGGTCATGGGACCCAATATAACCAAGAAGATCTGCGATACGTGCTTGCTTATAACCAAAGTGGAAAAGCGAACGGTTTTGTCAGCGCGTTGGAAGACTTTGCTGAAACCTTTGAGCAGCGCTCTGCCGAATACGATCAAATTCTTTCAGAACGTTGGGAGCTTTTTTGGGCGATTTTACGTGGCGAGCAGTCTTCGGGGTTCTTTGACTACCTTGGTGATGTGCTTGCAGGATACTTCAAGCTTTTGCAAGCCGCACTGAGTGAACAGCGTCATGATGTCATCACGCAACTACTGAGTTTCCTCTACAACAATCAAGCTGATCTCCAAACCACGCAAGAGCATCAAGCGATATTAGATTCCTTGATGTGGAGAGGAAACAAAATGGTGCTGGTGGCACATTCCCAAGGCAACCTTTATATGAACAAAGCGTATGAGCATGCGATTAATGTTAAAGCATATTCCTCCGCAGACGCCGTGAAAGCACTTCATATTGCGCCAGCTTCTCCCATACTCAACGGCAATCACATTCTCTCTGATGCAGACTACGTGATCACGTCATTAGATCTCTTCACGGGCTGGAATATAAACACCAATTTTCATTGGCCATCTCATGTCGACAAGCTTGATCCTGTGGGTCATAACTACGTCGACATCTACTTAAATGCGCCGTCAGGTTTGAGGGGCAGAGTCATTGCTGCCATTAATGCTGAACTGCTGAGTGTCACTAAACCTGACATGAAAGAATTTTTAGTGGAAGTAAAACTCACGCCGAAATTTAACCTGCAAAAATACTATAGTGCGTCTGTTCAACTCACGGATTATCAGCAAAAGCTTTATACGGCAGGTTACGATAATTATGATCCCAATAATCCCCCGGACTACTTAGCGATGAAAGTAGATGGCAGTGCATCAAACCAAGACTTGGCCCCGACGGAAATTAATGGCGACCCGTATAAAGGGTATCGGGTAGAAAATTGTGGTGAAGAAGATGAGCAGGACTGGCTGAAGCATGGCAGTTATATGCTGACCGTAGAATACCCCTTTGATAAAGGTGAGCCTTTGAGGTTAAACGGTGCGCCACAACCTGGTACTGAAATTGAAGTGACGGATAGATTTGGTGAAAAACTCAAGCTGAGGGATTCGCTGTTCCCAGGCAACACAGGTAGTACTAGCGGGCACTATATGGCGTGTGTAGACATGGGGCTCAGGAATGTGGTGTCGTTGGATCAAGATGACTACAAACCCTACATCAAGTTGTTCAGACAGCTCAAAATTCAAATGCCCTCCAAGCTGAAAATTGAAGAAATTTGGCCCTTTTGCCTCCCACACTAACGTTTGTGTATGAAGCCGTATATTTCAGACAAAGAAATATACGGCTTTTCTAACGTACCAGCCCAAGAGTGAGGCGAGTATTTATTTATGCATTAAATGCGCATTTATGTGCATAAAAGTATGAATTCATATGCCGATGATGATTATGCTGTTTTTCTGGGCATTTTTACCTTTTATGGGAAATTTATTTCATAAATGAATCAACAAATAGACTGCCTATCGCTATTGCAACGTCTCCTCATCCTTTAGTCATGCTTTCACTTTTATTTACGTCACTCCTATCTCATGCCTTTTCGCCATTGGTAGGGTAAGAGTCTGATAAAAAAACATCAAAAAGAAAAAATGTATCAGTAATGAGAAAGACCTGCCTAGGGGTAAGGAAATATGCTCTAGCAAGCACCACTACTCATTGGAAAGTTTGTGTAACCACTTTCTGGAAAGCTTGTGTCCGAAGAAGACAACACTTTTTAAGTAAATAGAAAGTTGAGTTGAATGACCAAACGTTACTTCAAAGGCGCATTGGGTGGGGTACTTGCATCAACCACATATTATGGACGATAGGTATATTTCCCGATGAAAAAATCTTTGATTTCAATTGCAGTCCTAGCCGGCGCGCTTACGTCAATGCAAGCGATGGCAAACTGTGCAGGTAACGTTTATTCAATGAATGCTGGTCGTAACCACATTGGCCTTCTTTTAGATGTCCAAGAGCTGGATAAGATGACGGGCATTTACACGTCGGATGCGGTGAATCGTACTACGTATCACTCGCGCGCAAAATTTAGCGGGCCTGCGATGTCGTATAACCCTATTACAGATCGCCTCTACTACACCAATTCAACGCAACCTACTGCGTTTCATGTTGCCGTTCCAGAAAGTGATTTTACGGAAGAGGAGTTTGCGGGACTTGATCTTCACGGCAAAACGCTCAAGCAATACCAGCTTGCCTACATGGACCCAAAGACAGGAACACACTCTATTGGGCCCACAGTAAACAAACAAATCTTGCGCATGGCGTTTCACCCGGATACGGGGGAGCTGTTTGCATCAGATGCTATGAACATTTTCAAAATCGATCCTGATACAGGCGATACCACTCAAATAGGTAGCTTTGATAACAATCTGCGATTTGGTGGCTTTACCAGTTGGGGAGCGTTCATATTTTATGAAGGCGACCTTTTGTATGTCACTAATAATCGAACTTTCAAAATCAACACGACCACGGGTGCTCAAACGTTATTGGCGTTTCACTATATCGACTTCTTAACAGCTGCGACGTTAGATCAGAACGGGCAAATGTTGGTTGCTGCGAAAAATCAAAATGTATCTGGAAACGTAAACAGTAACTGGCTGTTCCGACTCAATCCAACTACTGGTGAGAAAAAACCTGTTGGCCTTTTCCCGAGCAGGATCACCGCAATGGGAACAGTAACGTCTGAGGATCACACCTGTTATCCTAAAACTGTTTTCCCAAGCGAGCTAAATCCGGAAGTTACGGGCATCACGCTCGCTTCTGCGTCGGTGACTGAAGGTTCAATTGCCAATGCGACAGTAAACTTTGATCGTGAAACGACAAGCACGACGGCGACACTCAGTTTGTCTCTTACCGACGGTACAGCGGCGCTTAACAGCGACTATCTCAACACCGTCACGCTGCATTACTCAGACGGCACAACAGGCAGTGCTGCAATATCTTCAACTCTGACAAAAATCACCTTGCCGAAAGGCATCACGTCGGTACGCATCGCTATTTCTACCGTAAACGATAGCACAGCGGAAAATAGCGAGACCTTCACCATCAATGCGTGGGCGAAAGATGACAAGAGTGACCTTAGCAGTGCCACGATTGTTATCGCTGACGACGATGGTTCAGGTACTGGTACTAAGCAGTTGGAAGGAAGTGGCAATAATACCCCCGATGACTCCTCGTATGTGACCACCACCAATCCAGATGGCAGCTACACGGTCGTTTGGCGCGGATGGGATAGTAACTACCACGGGAATAACAGAGTCTACCTACAAAGCTTTAACGCAGACGGTACGCTCAAAGGTGACGAGTTAACGTTCGGCACCAGGCAGAAAATAGAATCACCTCAGATCACCATGCTGAACGATAAAGGCGACATGTTGGCGACGTGGACGGGTTACAACAACAGCACTAGCCTTGCCGTACATTCCTATGCTCAGGTTATTTATGCAAACCCTAGCGAGCATAATGGTGCAACGATGGGGCCAGTGATGGATCTGGGGCCATCCGCACTCAGATCGGTCACCTCTGCGCATTCGGGCAATACCAGCGTGGTCGTTTGGGCAAACAATTTCACACTGTACATGCAATTACTGGATATTAATGGCGATAAAGTGGGTGGTGCTCAGTCGATTGGCTCAATTTCTGCCAACTCAAATGGCTACCCAATTGTCTCTGCTCCAGAAATCAATGTATTAGATAATGGCAACTACACCATCTCATGGCGTCACGGTTCGACAGGCACGGGCACTAACATCATGATGCTGTCTTCAGCGGGCAGTAAAATTGGCAGTACGCATACTCTCAATATCGGTGGTACAGATGGTAACGCGGATAAAGAGACGAATGTGGTCAGTATTGGTAACAGTAAATACGCAGTGGTTGGCGCATCGGGTGGGGTCGTCAAAATGGCCTTGATGGATGCGACCAATAACCAGCCAGTAAGCAATTCAATTAAGACCCTAAGTGTATCTGGCACCACCGCCAACGATATGCCATCGATCACACCGATTGGGACAGACGGTAAGTTTGTTGTCGTTTGGCGTGGCATTGAAAGCAATGAATGGCACACCTACATTCAGCACTTCGGCGCAGATGGTAACGCCACCGGTGCAGTTGAAAAATTCTTAGCGACGGGTGGGCATGGCCCCGCGAAAGTTGTTGGTGTAGGTACTGCTGGGGACTACGTGATTGTTTGGGCTGCAATCGCCAGCAATGGCCGATATGAAGTTCGCGTTCAGAAATACAATGCTGGTGGTGACAAAATCGGCAAGCAATTGGCCTTCACAGGGCAAGATAACACCGACAATAGTCTGAACTTCGATATCACACCAGTGGGTAACAAAGGTGCCTTTGCCATCACGTTTGACGGTAAAGATTCGGCAGAAAATGGCAGTGACAGATCAATTTATGTCATCCAAGTTGACGAATACGGCAGCGTGATTCAGCCATAGAGGTAACTTATTGGTATAACCAATTCAAAATTGCAGGTTATGCATAGTTAAAAAGCCAGCAGTCAGGGACTGCTGGCTTTTTATTTCTACGTTTCCAATTATCAAGATGGCTTCTTGTTGAACTCGGCGTCGTTGTCTCTCCAGTCAAAGTACGCATTAACGCCGCGTTCTCCGCTTTCCAACAGCGCGTTGATTTTTTCACGGCTAAGGTCGAAATCCGTGGTGGTGACATCTAACGAGTCAATGAATATTGTGCGGTTCCAATCGTTTTTATGCAGATGCCTTTTGTTTGCCGCTGAACGCATAAAGCCAATCATTGCGACTGCATAGTTCAAAATGTTGTCGATATCTTTCGGTACGTTCGACCAATTGTTTTTATTGGCGGCAATCTCGTCCTTTGCATCCAGCCTAAAACCTAACGTTTCGTGATTGAATTCATAGCCGTCACTTGTGTTGTAGGTAACCTTCTCTCCATTGTCTGGGTTGGATAAATAGGATTCGTGGTCAAAAATGTTTACTGGGTAGTTCCAAGTCACGCCACCGTCGACCATGATGTCTTTATCTGAACCATAACGTACGCATTTGAAATACAAAGGAATGCTCATAGACATTCTTACTGCATCTCTGACCGCAACATCGGGTGTGGTTTTGTGCGAGAAGACTTCTGCAACTTGGTCGGATAGGTTGGTAACGACAAGATAGAGCTCTTTACTATTGCTCTTGGTTTGTAGCTCTCTGAATGTCAGATCTTTCTTTCCCGTTTTGTTTCGAATCAGGTTGCCTATCCAGCGACGAAACACTTCTCCTTCGTGCCAACCAAAGTCATTCAAAAACCGATTGGCGTCTCGGACAACCCCCAAACTATCATCAGCGAAATCGTTAAAGTTTGTTTCTGCGACGATATCGGATACTTCCTTATAGTTATATCCCACAGCAAGCAGAACAGCGGTAATGGCACCTGCTGACGCTCCAGCAACTCGCTCAATACCGGACAGGATACCTCGATGTTCCAATTCTTTGAGGGCACCACCATAGGCAATACCTTTAACGCCCCCACCTTCAAATACCAGATTTCGAAACGTGTAATTAGCCATACTAACTCCAGATATTATAAGAATATAAACTCCATGGAATTTGTTCACCCACGTGAAGCTGCTTGAAACTGATACATTTCGCTAGGTGAATTTTTCGAATGGAGCAGTGTGTAAGTTTGAGAAAGAGGTGAGGTGGCAAGTGAATCAGATTTAGGAAATAGGATATACCTAGGCGTCTTCAAGTTGTTTAGGGATAGGAATTGGAATGTTTTTAAGGGAGAGTGAATAGACTGATGTTATCTAAGTCATTAAAAAAGGGCTTCTCAATGGGGAAGCCCTTCTACAATGCTTTATTTCTTTGCGCGATTTTTAAGGTACGTATCTTGTAGAATGTACATGCGCTTAATATCGCAATATTCGCCGTTTACGAATATCTCTTGGACTAAATGCCCTTCTTCAACAAAGCCGCAATCCTCATAGAGGTGAATCGCTTTTTCGTTATGCACTGACACGCTCAAGTACACTTTGTGTAGGTTTAGAATCGTGAAAGCATAGTTGAGTGCTTTGTTGATCAGTGTACGTGCGTAACCACAGCCTTGATAATCAGGGGCAATGATAATTTGGAATTCAGCGTTGCGGTGAATGGAGTTGATTTCTACCAACTCAACCAAGCCAACAGATTGTTTTTCACCATTTTCAGCGATAAAGCGACGCTCGTTGCTGTCGTGGATGTGCTTGCGGAACAACTCTTCCAGTTCGTAATAAGACTCATACGGCTCTTCGAACCAATATGACATGATTGAACGGTTGTTGTTCAGTTGGTGAATAAAGCGAAGGTCGGTTTGCTCAAGAGCGCGTAATCGGATTTCATTATCCATGTTACTTTCCATTAACAAGTAAAAATAGTGCCCATGCCACAATAAGTAGTGGCTTATGCTGGGTTGAGAATATAGCTCTATTGTTAGCAGCAGGAAATAAATATTTTAACGTTTCGTTCGCACTGAAAGTTTACTGAGCTGAATCTGTGCAATTCAGCAACAATCGCCAATGGTGAATGGCGGATTTGCAGGGCAAATTGTCGAATAAATGCGTTTTTTCGGAACCTGATTTTGCTCTCACTCCCAGTGATTGGCACGTCGAAAGGAAAAGTCTGTTTTGCGACTGGGCACCGAGGTGGAATTCCTCGTTTAAACAGGTAAAATCGCGCCTCCTTTTGTGTCGCTGATAGAATTTAACCATGCACCAACCAGACGAATTGTTTACCCGTTTCCATGCCACTATCGATCAATTCGAGCTGCCGAGTGCGTTTACGTTTCCATTTTACTATCAGCCGCATCCGCTTTGCGTCCTCGCCGCACAAGAACTGCAGCATCACCTGATCACACAATCCGATTGGCAACACGATTTCGGGCTGACAGACACACATGAACCTGCTGCGAACTCAGGGACAGGGAAAATGTTTGGTGTGCTGTTAGTGCGGTCGCCAAACGGTGAACTAGGCTATTTCAGTGCATTCTCGGGAAAAATAGCGGAACAAAATTTATTGACGCATTTTGTGCCCCCTGTGTTTGATATGTTGGCTGAAGAGTGCTTTTTCCAACAGGAATTGGAGAGCATAACGAGGCTCAATACCAAAGTGAAAACGCTCACTGCGGACCCATTGGTATCAGAGCTAACTGCACAGTTGGCACAACAGAAAAACAATTACACAATGCTGGAACAGCAGCATCGTCAATCTATGATTGAGGGACGCGCAGCACGCAAAGAGCAGCGCCAACAGGCGGAGTCAACGCTGACCGGTGAGGCGTTAGCACAAGCCTTAGGTGATTTAGCCAAGCAAAGCGTGGCTGAAAAGAATGTGCTCAAATACCTGAAATTGGAGTGGGACGAAAAAATCGACCAGATCCAATCTGCTTTAACTGCGTTGACGAGTGAAATTGCACTGGCGAAGCAAGAACGTAAAACACTGTCCAATGCCCTTCAAAACAAGCTGTTTGAGCAATATTGCTTCCTCAACGCGCGTGGAGAGGAAAAGTCGCTCACAGACATCTTTGCACCCACGACAAACCCTGTGCCGCCAGCAGGCGCGGGAGAGTGTGCCGCACCCAAGTTGCTCCATTACGCGTATAAACACGGTTTTACGCCTCTCGCGATGGCCGAGTTTTGGTGGGGAGTATCTCCTAAATCAGAAGTGCGCCAACACAAAAAGTTCTACCCCTCTTGCCATGGGAAATGTAATCCAATTCTGAATCATATGCTGGAAGGGTTAGACGTAGACCCGAATCCTCTTGAAATGAACTGGGGTGAAGACAAAACGTTAGAGGTTATCTATCAAGATGAGGCCATTGTTGTGGTCAACAAGCCTTCTGGCCTGCTCTCTGTTCCGGGGAAAACCATAAAAGATTCGGCTTACACGCGTGTGCAAGCTTTGTTCCCAAATGTTGAAGGGCCTTTTGTGCTGCACCGATTAGATATGGCGACATCCGGGTTGTTGGTCTTTGCCCTGACAAGGCGTGCGAACAAGAGTTTGCAAAAGCAGTTTATAACGCGTGGGGTAGAAAAGCGGTACATTGCGACGGTGGAAGGCATTGTCGAACAGTCAGAAGGTGAAATTAATTTGCCAATGCGTGGTGACCCAGATGATAGGCCACGCCAGTTGGTTTGTTTTGAACACGGTAAACCGGCGACGACATATTGGCAGGTGATTCGCGTTGAAGCGGGCCGAAGTAAGCTACATATGTACCCGAAAACGGGTCGCACACATCAACTGCGTGTGCATTGTGCTCATTACATGGGGCTGAACATGCCGATGGTCGGTGACAGTTTATACGGCGAAAAAGACACGCGTTTGCATCTACACGCAGAACAACTGTCGTTTGACCACCCTTACACGCATGAACGCATGACGTTCAGTGCTGAATGTGATTTTTAAGACCGTATGAAGCACCGCGGGAAATCATGATGCTTTCCTGCTCCCTTTGATGAGGTCTTTAATGGTATCTGTCACTTCCTTGAGTTTTTGGCTTTGTTCCTTATAACTCATGGATACTTCAGACGTTGCGCTGGCAATTTGATGATTGTCGTTAACAATGCCAGCCATGGATTCCATCGCAGAATTGACCTGAACAATCCCTTTCATCTGTTGGTTGAAGGCTTCGCTGAATGAATCAATTTCTTTGGCTAGTCCTTCAATTTGTTCGGAAATGCTCGAAAAGCTCACCTGCGTTTGCTCTGAAAGCGATTTGCTTTCCTTCACGCGTATTTCGGTTTCTTTCACGATTTCACCGACGGTGGTCATAGAATCCTTAAGCAGCTTATCAATATCTTGTGAAGCTTGCCCTGACATGAGCGCAAGCTGACCTACCTCTTGCGCAACAACGGCAAATCCTCGGCCATGCTCGCCTGCTCTCTCTGCTTCAATAGAGGCATTGAGTGAGAGAAGCTTCGTTTGAAATACGATGTCGTGAATAACCTTGGTGTAATCAGAGATTTTCTGAATAATGACATTGATTTCTTGCAGTTGCTTATTCGAATTTTCTATCAAGACCACAGAATGTGCCATTTGATCCATGTTCTTGCTACCGGTACTACTTAGCTCCAGTGTCCCTTTTGAAACGTCTAAACAGCTCAAGACATTTTCATTGGTCCGTTTAACCATTTCGGTAATTTCTGAAATGGCAGAGACATTGGAGTCCAGTGCTGCTCGCTGTTTTTCAACGCCATAGGCAAGGTCTTCTGCCCCTTTCAATACGAGGCGAGAATTGTCTAACGCGGCATCAGATACGGTAGAGAGATCTTGTGTAATCGCAATAAGCGGCTTAGACAGTCGGGATGCCACTACATAGATGATGCCGCAGAGGAGAGCGATAATGGCGAAAAAGCAAAACAGAACAACTTTTAGGTTACGTTGCAGTGCGGCTGTCGAGTTTTTCTCGTTATAAATAATATTGAGTTTGCCAAGCAAGGTGCCATTTTGAGCCAGAATATCCTCTGAGTAGGTTTCTGCGTTGACACTGATTTCTTTGGGTTGGATTTCCGTATACGGGATCCCTTGTCCGTCGACAAATTCAATGTGGTCAATGTCATCATCTTGCATGCCGACGTTGACGAAATCTTCCAAAGCGGATAAATCGTAGTTAAGAATATATGTCGCGCTAGATTGCTTTAGAAAATTTGCTAGCGATTCAACTTTCCCCTGTTGAATTCTCGACAGCTCTGTCGCTGTCATTTGGTGAAAGAACAGAGCTGCGGCTGTCAGGAAAATCGTAATGCTGCCAATTAATGGCAGCAAAATACGATAGCGTAAAGACAGTCTGGAAAAGAGTTTTATCCACGTTGTCATACGATCACTTCATTTTTTGAATCGGAATGGCTTTGCCGTTTTCTATTTGGGTCAGATAGACATCATCTAAACCCTGACGGTCTGATTTGCCAAAATTAACCTGCAATCCGCCAAAGTCTTTGTTTTTCATTCCCTCTAGCGCACCCACAAAACCTTCTCTCGTCAATTGAGAGCCGGCTTCATTTAGTGCATCAACAATAACCATGGCATTTAAATAGCCTTCCAGTTGCGTGTAGTAGGGATTATCGACACCGTAGGCACTCAAATCCTTTTTGAAATCAGAGATGATTTTGAGTGTACTTTCATCGGGGTTCGGCATGACTTGAGATATATAACTACCGTCGCCAGAAGCACCGAGTTCAGCGATTAGTTTCTTGGTGCCGACGAAAGAAATATTAGCGAACTTGGGATAGAAGTTTTTACTGTGCGCCATCTTAATAAAGGCTCCACAGGCTTTGTATGCACCGACCATAATGACCGCATCGGGCTGTTTCGCCATGATGGTATTCAGACCTTGCTCAACATCCAGCGTGTTACGCTGGTATCTGCCTTCAGCATAGATTTTCAGACCACGCTTTCTCAGTGCGCGTTGAACGCCCGCTTTGCCTGCTGCGCCATATCCATCGTCTTGTATAAATACGGCGATTTTCTTGTAACCAAGATCATTGATGAAATGATCAACGAGTTTTTCAGTTTCATTGAAGTAACTTGCCCGGACGTTGAAGATATTCTTATTGGCGGGGTTACGAAGAAACTCTGCACCCGTGAAAGGACCGATATAAGGGATTTTTGCGCGGTTAACTTCGGGCACCACAGCTTTCGACGTTGGTGTGCCGACAAAACTAACAAGTGCAAAGACTTTGTCAGTGTAGATAAGACGTTTCGCATTTTTTGCCGCACGATCAGGTTCATAGCCATCATCAAGAGAGATGACTTTTATTTTTCGGCCGTGCACGCCACCCTGTTGATTGATTTTTTCGAAGTAGGCGAGGGTGCCTGCTTTCACGCCATTACCCAACCCAGATGCAGGGCCAGAGAGGGCATTACTCATGCCTAGCGTAATGGTTTTGTCTGTGACACCTACTTCAGCAAATGCTGAGAAGGAGAGCACCCAAATAGCCGCAATGAAGCAACGTAAGTAGTTCATTGATAATCCCTCTATCAATAAGTGAGTTATTTGTGAGTATAGAAAAGAATTCACATGTCTCATTATTGATTTAACGAAGGGGCGTTTATACGAAGTGAGTTGTCGGAGAGTTATTCGCCAGTTTGTCGATAGGCGGACGGTGTCTGCCCGGTAATCCGTGAAAACTCACGGTTGAAATTCGACTTAGTGTGAAAACCTGATTGTAGGTAGATATCAGAGATACTCTCATTGGTATTGGTGAGTAACTGTTTGGCATATTCAATTCGATATCCGTTCATGACTTTTGAAATGTTCTCTCCACACACGTGATTCACCGCTTGGGATATTAACCGTGCAGGAATCCCTAATTTTCTCGCCAATCGATTCAGGGTTAAGTCTGGGTCGAGAAATACCTGCTTTTCTTTCATCAGCACGTCGAGTTTATCGACAATGTTCTTTGCATCGATTTGGCTGAGGGTCGACGTTGCAGGTGTCGGCGGATTTAACGACGCAGTAAGATCTTCTTGATTGTTGGCTTTCGGAGGCACGCTCGCACTGACAATAACGACGGCATAAACAATCGCTGGGATGAGTATGAGATAGCTGATTGAAAGGATGAGCTTCGCGTGATCGGCGTTGTTGGCCATAAAGTCATAACTTAAGACGCCATCAATGAATGCAGAAAATAGCAGCAGTCCGCCTGCTGCACGTTCAGCGGAATTAACAGTATGGATGTTCGTTATTCTGACGCGGGCTGGAACTGAGAATGAGGTCGCGAAAAGCGCAATACCGTACCCGACATATAGGGCGATAAGGAGTATGTCGACAGCATTGAGCCATGTCCCATAGTTAAATGCGCAGACTGTAACAGCAAGCGGGCCAATAATATGAAGCCAACGTTGGCGGTGATTGCCACGTGCATTAGCAAAACATAGCCACGCTGCGATGGGGATAAGTGCGCCCGTGATGGGTTGTATGAAACGAAACAAAGGGACATCGAAACTCCACCTTAATCCGACGATGGCTGTTGCGACCGCACAAAGAAGGATAAACCAAACCGCTTTTTGCCCTGATTGAGGCAGTTTAGTTCTCACAACAATGGCAGTGAGTAGCAAGAGTAACGAAGCGATAAAAGGAAGAGGAATTGAGAGCATTCATGTTCCGTTGCGTTTAGTAATGGGATGTTGAGTGACGGGTAAATGGTAACGCGAACAGAACAAAATTCATACGTCAGGCAACAGCTTGCGAATGTGTCAGAGATGAAATAAGAACACCCTTTTAACAGGCTTGTTACCTATTGATATTATGGAAGAAATATCGATATCTTTTCAAAATAAAAGCGGCGCATATCACATTTTATTGTGAAATAGGTGCTTATATTGACGGCAATTTTTCGATGCATAGAAAGGACGCACCGTGGATATTGTTAGTCGTTTTATCCGTTACACCCAATTCAATACAACCTGCAATCGCAAGAACGCCGCTCAAGGTCAAATTCCATCATCAGACGGACAGTGGGAGCTGGCTCGTCATCTCGAAAACGAGCTGATTGAGCTCGGTCTTGAAGACGTTAACGTCAATGATAAATGCATCGTAACGGCAACTTTGCCAGCCAATACCAACCAAGATATTCCAACGGTAGCATTCTTTGGTCACTTAGATACCAGTGCCGAGCGTGACACCGACACGAATGCGCAGATTCTGCCGTACAACGGTGGTGACCTTTGTCTGAACCCAGAGCTAGGGATTTACCTGAAGCAATCAGAATTCCCTGAACTAGAAAACTACTTGGGTGACGACATCATCGTGACCGATGGTACCAGCTTGCTGGGCGCGGATGACAAAGCCGCAATTGCGGCGATCATGAACGTGCTTGCACACCTTAAAGCGAACCCTGAGATCCCTCATGGCACCATTAAAGTCGGTTTCCTACCGGACGAAGAAGTTGGCCTACGTGGTGCCAAAGCATTTGATGTTGAGGCGTTTGGAGCAGATTTTGCCTACACGTTGGATTGCTGTGCGATCGGCGACATGGTGTATGAAAACTGGAATGCTGGCGATGTGAAAGTGGTTTTCCACGGACAGTCTGCACACCCAATGTCGGCGAAAGGAAAGCTAAAGAACTCGTTGCTGATGGCACACAAATTCATCGCTATGCTGCCAGGTGGTGAAGCACCTCAATATACCGAAGGCCGCGAAGGCTACTATTGGGTGAAAGAGCTGCATGGAAGCAGTGCTGAAACCGTGTTGACCATTGATATTCGTGACTTTACTGAAGAGGGTTACGAACAACGCAAAGTGTTCATGAAGGCGATGGAGGCGAGTTGCAATGCACTTTGGGGTGAAGGCAGCGTGACGCTGACGGTGTCTGACCGTTACTCCAACGTTGAAAACAGTCTGAAAGGTGAAAACCGTTACCCGATTGATATTGCGAAAGCGGCCTATGCGCAGTGTGGTATTACGCCAAACGTGATTCCAATGCGTGGTGGCTATGATGGTTCGATTCTGTCTCAAAATGGCCTGCCTTGCCCTAACTTGTTCACGGGCGCACACAACTTCCATTCCATCTATGAGTATCTGCCTGTTAAATCATTGAAGGCGGCAAGCGATGTGGTACTAGCGGTGGTTGAGCAAACACGCCGTCACTTTGATAAGAGTGCCTCATAATGATTCAGGTTTTTCTGGCACTACTCATTACTGTGATGGTTGCTCGACTGATCTTGAAAGGGTACCGCGCAGAATTGGTTTTGTTTGTCGCAGGTTTTACTCTGATGGTGGCAACGCAGCTATTGGGCGTTGGCTCTATTTTGCCGAAGAACGTTGCGTCGACAGGCCTTGAAGCACTAGACAGCTTTGAGTTCATGCGCATTTTGTTCAGCTCGCGTGCGGCTGAGTTGGGCTTGATGATCATGGCCTTGATGGGCTTTGCACAATATATGGACCATATTGGTGCCAATGCTGCGGTGGTGCGTGTGGTTACGCGTCCACTGCAACGCATGAGCTCCCCGTATATTTTGCTGTTCTTTTCTTACTTGTTCGCAAGCGGTCTTCAACTTGCCATTGGCTCAGCGACAGGCCTCGCCGTGCTGTTGATGGGAACCATGTTCCCAATCATGCTGGGGTTGGGCTTGTCAGCTGCATCCGCGGCAGGCGTTATCGCGACGTCGTTGGCGATTGCTTACACCCCAACGGCGATAGATGCTATCCGTGGCTCACAAGCAGTGAACATGGATGTTGTTGAGTATGTGGTGTACTACCAAGGGCCAGCGGCGTTAGCAACTGTGCTGGTAGTGGGTATTGCGCACATATTCTGGCAACGTCACTGTGACAAAAAAGCGAACACATTGCCGTCAAAAGCAACGATGACTTCTGCATCAGATACAGGTTCGGCGCCAGGCTATTATGCCTTGTTGCCAATGCTACCCATCATTTTTGCTGTCGGTACATCTAGCTTATTTGTTGAAGGTATCAAACTGCATATCGTGACTATCGTACTTTTCTGTATGGCAATTTGTTTGCTGGTCGAAATGGCGAGAAAGCGCGACTTTAAACAGGTTTGTGATGGCTTCAACCAGTTTCTGAGCGGCATGGGTGTTGCGTTCACCACCGTGGTTTGTTTGCTGGTGGCGGCAGGTGTGTTTGCACACGGCATCAAAACCATTGGGGCGATCGAACAGCTTATTGCGTTCTCTGAGCATGTTGGCTTGCCGCCATTTGCTATGGCGGTGGTATTTGCTGTCGTCACGTTAGCGGCTGCCATCATCATGGGCTCGGGTAACGCACCGTTCCTCGCGTTTGTAGAGCTGATCCCTCAGATTGCTGCGAGCATGGGAGCCAATGCGATAGCGATGATCTTGCCGATGCAGCAAGCCTCTCATATGGGCCGTGCTATGTCCCCGGTGTCAGGTGTTGTTATCGCCGTGGCAAGTGGTGCCAAACTTGCGCCATTTGAAGTGGTGAAACGAACCTCTGTGCCTTTACTGATTGGTTTTGTCTTCCACACTTTAGTTATTGGTCTGTTTTTCTACTGATAACGCGGATATATCCCGTATTGAAGAGCCTCAAATGAGGCTCTTTTTTATTTTCAAACCCGCTTTCGTAGATAAATCGAAAATGACGCAGTGACATCGCTTCTTTGCGTAAATTCCTCGAATGTCCAACTATTAACACATGCGCGTTATCGACCGATTATCACAGCGGCAGTATGGTTATTATTTGGGAAGCATACGCAAGGATAGCGGATGGACATTGCTTACCGCGACCTTTACTGGGGCTCGCGCTACCACCTCAAACAAAACAAGCAAGGCCAATTTTATCTCGTTGGTGTGAAGCAAAAGATCTTCTCTGTCTTTGGCATTGTCAGCCTAATCCCGTTCAGTAGTTCCATCGTCATGGCCGTTGTTTCATCGGTTAAAGGAACAGGTGATACCTATTTTTTTATCGGAACCGCCATCTTTTTTTCACTGTTAAGCTTTGTGCTTTTATCACGACGTGAACATTACATTTTCAGTCAGCATCGTGTCGCTCGTTGTTCGGGGTGGCGTGGATTGCCTCTTTCTGAAATCACCTTTTGGCCGCTATCAGATTGCACACTAACCGTCACGCCCATCGTAGAACATAAGAATGGTTGCTGGCTGGAACTGAGCGTGAAAGGAGAGCGTGTATGGCGCAATAGTGTGGGCAATTTTGAACAAACGTCAGATCTCGCCATTTTCCTTTGGCAGCAACACAAGATTGAAATCATGGACAGTGTATCTGCATGGCCCAATACCGTTCCTCTTCGCGCTTCAGCCCCGAATACGGTTAGTGAAGGGGCGAATACAGAGTGTTGGGAGTATGAGATTAAAGGTTCGCTTTGGCGCTTGATATGGGTGTTTCCAGTCACGTTTGTTGTGGCGATTGGGTTGTACTTGGTTAACGCGCTGGGGAGTTGATGTCATGACGCAGGGAGAAGAGTCGAAGAGTGGCGTGACAGAGTTTAAGTTAGGTGGAGGCATTGTTATCAAGCTGATTGGCTGTGTTTTTTTGGCGGCCTCAGCCTTTCTTGCCACCCTAGGCGCCATTGAGTCGAGCGATGACATTTTCATTTGGGCAGTGTGGACGGCGTTTGGTTGGCACCTGACCTTCCTAAAGCATGGCATGGTGATTGACCGAAATAGACGTCGTTTCATCCGCCAAATTTCCAGTCTGTTCCCCATCTATAAATTTGAAGCGAACCTCGATGCTATTCGAGGTTTCGCGGTCTCAAGGGCACTGCTAGGACGAGATCGCTATGGCAGGAAAGTGTTTGAGTTAACCGTACTGTTTGATTCAGGAAAGCGGCAGAAACTGATTGCCGGCAGCAAACAAGAACTCATTGAGCGTGGTAAGGACATCGCCAAATTGTGCGACAAGCCGTTTCATATTGATGAAGCGTGATACGTAAGAAAAGCATGAAAACAACAAGTGATGGAGTGTTATATGGCTAGGAACTGTTTGAAGAGTTCAAACAAGGCGGTTGGGTTAGGTGAGATTTTACTGTGTTGTTTTTTGTCGTTTTCATCGTTGAATGTTTCCGCCGATGCGAACATCGAGCAGGTTCTCGACGCCACAGAAGCACTCAATGACAACACGGAAGAGATACTGGCAGATGCGGAAAAAAACGTAGAAGAATTTGGCGCGATTCTAAACAAGATGGAAGAGGTACAGAACCGTACAGAGTCGGCCTTAGCGGCCATTCGAAGTGTTGATTTCGGTAAAATGGCATCGCTCGCGCACGACAATGCAAGGCTTGGGAACTTGTATATTGCGGAATATCAGACGTATTTAAATCAGGTGGGTGAAGAGTCTACCTGTTATCGCCCCCAAGTCATTGGTGAGTTTAGGGATACGGTCTCAAAATTAAAGGATTATGCGAATAGGATTCCGCAGTTAAAAGCCGTAGGCACTGAAGAAGATGCCTTGCTTTCTATCATGGAACTTGGCTTTAAGAGCGGCAGCTTTTTTGCAGTACCAAGCATGTTTGCTGTGCAGACACTCTGTGTCGTGGGGGATGCCGAGCCTATCTTTGAACAATTCAATGCGATGGAAGGCGATGTTGTAGCTGGCTTCCTCGCTCATGCGATGAAGGGGGAGGGGTTTGAAGATGGCGACATCCCCCCTCTGCCAGAAGACATGATGGAAATGTACGAAGAAGACATGATGGAGATGCACGAAGAAGAGGATGATGCATGGGAACCCGTTCCTTCACGCCCTATCAGCGAAATTACGTTTTCTGACCCTAATATCGAAACCTGTGTAAAGCAATCTGCTGAGATGTTTGAAGCGCAAATGACCGATGAGTTGCCGGAGGTCGTTTGTGAGCTTCAGAATGGAGCAGCGATTGTGTTAGATGATTTGGCGCAGTTTCAGGAACTCAAGCAAGTTGTTCTCGCCGGAGCAACCATTCATTCTCTAGCACCGCTAAGTGGGTTGCCGTACCTCAATTATGTCGTGATCGAAAACAGTGTACTTTCATCGGTTGGCGATGTGTCGAGATTGGGTGGAGCACTCCTTCTGTCAAATACCGCGGTAACGGGGTGGAGTGATTTTGCTGATTCTCGCCTCGACACCCTCAATATTGAGCAGCCCAAAGATTGTCGAAGCTTGTCCACGTTTCTACAAAATGATTCCTTGATCGTGACGTTCCTAGGGACAGGGCAGTTTGAAACTATTGGTGATATTGATGGTAACGGCATGCGAGTGGTGACGGAATGCACCAAAGACAGTGTGTTTTAAGGGAGATGCAGAATAATGAAAATGAAAACCTTTTTATCCGCAAGCCTACTGGCAACTGCTGTATTCTCCGTGGCGAGTGCGCAAGCCTCCGATCTTTTTAGCCCACTACCTGATGCCAAAGAGTCAAAGGAAGGGTCACGTCATTACACGCGCATTCCTATCATCGTCGGGAGTGAAAATGGGAAATTAGTTACTGAGGAGGTTGGTGGACGCTTAAAGCGGTATGCTTATGAACTTCCTCCTTCATACGAACCCTTTCATCTTATTAACAACTACCGTGCTCAGGTTAACATGTTAGGAGGGGAGATTTTATTTAGTTGTGAAGGTGAGGAAAAGTGTGGTGATACCAAGCGACAGATTTGGCCAGTGATTAAGCCGGTTGATAGCATATCTAGAGATGATCCAGCAATACTGGTCGCCCGCATACCGTCAGAAACAAAGCCTGTTATTGCCACAATCTTTTCCGTGACTAGGAAGAAGAAGACCGCATTGCAAGTAGATGTACTGGAAGAAATTCCCGAGCCGCTGGATTTGGTCATAGTGGATGAGAAATACCTCAACAGTGCCCCTGAAGTCATTACCTTTAAAGACTTGAGCCACAAGGATAAGAGGGGAAGTGCTGATCATCCGATGATTAAACGGCTACCCGGAGCTTGGATTCAAGATTATACCCAACATGGCTATGGAGAGACGTTGCTACTTACTGGCTTCGATAAAAAAAAGCCAATTATTACTCAGCAAGCAGGGAAGGTAACGGACATTGGCTATAACTTACCGCGACAATATTCAGAGTATGAAGTGTTTGCCAACTACCATGCAGCCCTAACCAAGCTCGGTTTTAAACCCAGTTTCCGTTGTAAAGGCAAAGAAGGATGCGGGAAAGAAAGTGAGTTCAATGGAAAACTGAAAGCGTTAATCGACATCGGGAGTGATGAGAGTCAGCACTATGGTTTATACAAACTCGAACGTCCGGAAGGGAATGTTCATGTAATGGTTTACGTGCTGGGGTATGTGAATGGGCTTTGGAGTGAGTTGCGCATCGTAGAGGAAACGCAACTCGTTGATGACAGGGTGGTCATAGATCTCGAAGGCCTCACGGACAAAATGGCACAGGAAGGGCATGTCGCACTCGATGGCCTCTTGTTTGAGTTCGACAGTGACAAAATGTTACCTGAAGCCAAACCCGTATTAGATATCCTCGCCACTTACCTCAAAGCACACCCTGACTGGGCGTTTTATGTCGTCGGGCATACTGACGACAAAGGCACTCAGTCATACAACCAAAAGCTTGCCGAAAAACGTGCCAGTGCGGTCGTCAAAACACTGGTTCAGGAGTATCAAATACCGAGAAGTCAGCTTGAAGCGAGTGGAGTAGGTGAATACGCCCCCGTTGCGAATAACCTCAATGAAGACGGTCAAAAACAAAATCGGCGGGTTGAGTTAGTGTTGAGGTCGGATAAGAAATAGCAAGTTACGCCCTTTGCCTGTTTGACAAGTTAAAGGGCGTTTCAATTAGATTTTCTTCACCGACCCTCGTTCCATCAGCGTTGGGAACAAACGCGTATTGATAGTATTAAGCGGCTTGCCTTCCAATAAATTCAGCACACCTTTCGCAGCTTCAACGGCCATGTCTTCCAGCGGGAAGTGAATCGTGGTCAGGGCAGGAGACATGTACTGGCTGTATGTGTGGTTATCAAATCCGACAATTGATATGTCTTGGCCGACTTTCAGTCCGCGGGCATGACAAACGCCATAAGCGGCGAGGGCGATGCTGTCATTGAGACAGAAAATGGCGGTAATGCCGTTGTCTCTGTCCATGAGTCGACGTATGGCTGTGTCATTGCCGTCATGGTCAAAACGGCCTTCAATCACTAAGTCTGCATCGTACTCAATACCGTATTTCGCTAGCGCGTTGCGATATCCTTGCAGACGCTCACGGCTGTCTATTTTACTCAACTGACCCGTCACACAACCGATGCGCTTATGGCCGTTTTTTATCAGGTGTTCAGTTGCAATGTATCCCCCCCACTCGTTATCCATGCAGACGCATTGGTCTGATATTTCAGGGATATAACGGTTCATTAGCATGGTGGCAGGCGTCTGTTCGACAACTTTAAGAATGTCCGCATCACTCAACATGTCTGAGGTGAGCACGAGGCCATCGATTTTCTTCATGTTCAAAAAGCGAATCGACTCTTGTTCTTCATCGTAGTTTTCGTGACCGCTAGTGATAATAAGATGGTAGTTTTTTTGCCTTACCACCTTTTCGACATGGTGCATGAGAGGGCCAAAATAAGGACCGTCGAAAGTGCCGACGAGCATTCCGATGCTGTGAGAGCGATTTGAAGCCAGTGCTTGGGCAAACGCGTTAGGCTGATAACCCAGTTTCTCGATGGCGTCGAAAACCTTTACGCGGTTTTTTTCTTTTACTGAGGTGTGTCCGTTTAGCGCGCGAGAAACGGTGGATTGCGAAACGTTAGCGAGTTCTGCAACTTCTTTTATAGTGATCACGGTAGTGTCCTTTACCTCGTCTGCCAGAGCGAACATAGCGTACTTTCATACTATGGCAGCTTTCTTGAAAGTGCTTTCTTAAGTAACCCCTAAAACAACGTAAAGACTGAACTGTTTACAGTGACTATTTGTATGACGCTAGAGGGCCGATGCTTCAATATATAAACGTTTAAAACTTTCGTTTACTACTGTATTAAGTTTTGCCACGAACTGAAAAATTTTTCCATTCAGAAAGCGTTTTCAAAAGTAGTAAATGATTGCAGATTAACATTTTTGATACTGGTTTTCTTTTTTGAGGCAGGCTTACTCATGATTCTCGTTTTTAGCGGGTGCCGTTAGCCGCTCTAAGAGAGTCGAGAGAGTAAACTGACTGAACACTTCTATACCCGCTCTTCGTAAAAGCGCAGTGGTAATACCTTGCCCTTCAATTTTCTGGCCTTCAAAATTGCCATTGTAAATGAGTGATGATCCGCAGGAGGGGCTTGATTCCGTCAACAAGGCATACTTGATTTTGTGTTGTTGGCACAGTGCCAGTGCTTGTTGCGCACCGGTAACAAACGCCTCGGTGACCTCGATGCCTGTTGTGTTCCTTATGACAGCAGTACCTTCTAATACCTTATCACCATCGGCTGGGAGTATTTCCGCTGGTGGACGAGGTGTTGGCAATCCACCTGCGACTTCCGGGCAGAATGCAATGAGGGTTGCGACCTCATTTAGCCTATCTAAATCACACTGTTCCAGCTTAAGGTCGCTGCCGTTATAGCGGACTTTATTTCCATATAGGCAAGCGCTGATAAGAATTTTTTCCATAATTCAAGTCTTTAACTGTTATGAGTAGCGGCGAATGCTACCACTGATGGCTGTTAAACCGCACGAAACTAAACAATTTCAGGGTGTTAAATGGTTAAAGGATGCTCAAGCATCAGACAGGATAAATTTTTTGCAGCCAAAAGTTGAGAAAATGTGAATTAAGTCAAATAATTTAAGACTCAGGAGGAGAGTCTGTTTATGTCTGAGATGCTGCAGCAATACCTGATCATCAATAATCGTGAAATCCATGTTCGCACTTGGAATCCTGAAGGTGGAGAAACCATCTTCTGCTGGCATGGTCTAGCGCGTAATAGCATCGATTTTGTCGCTTTGGGGGATGAACTGGCCGCAAAGGGTTATCGTGTGATTGCGCCTGACACGCTTGGTAGGGGACTTTCTGAATGGGCGGAATCTCCAAGCGAAGAATATTGCTATGCCAATTATGTCGATCTCGCTGTGAAATTGATGGACTTCTACAGTTGCGACAAGGTGCATTGGGTTGGGACAAGCATGGGTGGCTTGATTGGTATTCTTCTGGCGTCACACAGCGCATTTGCAAGTCGCATCGGCTCCTTGGTATTGAATGATGTGGGACCTGAAGTGCCTAATGCTGCGTTAAAGCGTATTTTCAATTACGTAAATTCGCCTCTGTTTTTTAAACGATATAACGACATTAATCAGTACCTTCAGACGCTTTATCAACCCTTTGGTCCACATACATCCCAGCAATGGCAAACCATGATTTCAGCGTCGGTCAGGCGATTGGATAATGGGGGATACTCGACACACTACGACCCTAAAATCCTCGCGGGTTATAACCCCGATGGGCCTGCATTAAACTTGTGGCGTCAGTTTAAACGCTTGCGGCAGCCCTTGATGTTGATGCATGGCTTGCATTCAGACGTGTTAACCAAGGATATTGTGAAAAAGATGCGTGATGTTCAGCCTGATATGTTTGTAAATTACTATCTTGGATGTGGCCACGCCCCTAACATGTTCTACAAATCCTACCGAACGGATGTCGAGCACTTTATTGAAGCGCATCCGCTAGTTGAGATACAAGAGGACAAAAGAAACGCGGGATAACCCGCGTTTTTTGTTTGTTTTTAGGCACTATTTTGACGCCCAAAGGTGAAGCAGCTCGGTTGCCACGGTTGCTCCAGCTAATGCTGTCACTTCGGAATTGTCGAAGGGTGGACTAACTTCGACAACATCCATCCCCACGAGATTAATCCCTCTTAGCCCGCGTAAAATGCGTAACGCTTTGTCTGACGTAATGCCGCCAATAACTGGGGTGCCCGTGCCAGGCGCAAACGCAGGATCTAGGCAGTCGATGTCGAAGGTGATGTAAGTGGGTCTGTCACCCACCAACACTTTGACATGATTTGCGATATCGTCAGGCGTCATGTCATTGGCAGCTTCCGCACAGATAACATTGAATTCGTGATTCTGTTTGTCATAGTCAGTGCGGATACCGATTTGAACGGAAGCGGAGGCATCGATCAAGCCTTCCTTTGGCGCGTGATAAAACATGGTGCCATGGTCAAAGCGACTGCCTTGGCTGTACGTATCGGTATGCGCGTCGAAATGAATCATGGCCATTTGACCATGCTTTGCGTGATGGGCGCGAAGCAGGGGAAGGGTGATGAAATGATCCCCGCCTAACGTTAGCAAGGTTTTTCCTGACTCCAAAATTAATCCTGCCGCTTCAGCAGCCATGTTGACGAAATCCTCACTGTCGCCACATGTGAAAATTAAATCTCCACCATCCACGATGTTGCAGGTCTCTCTTAGATCGAATGGCCAAGGATATCGGTGCCCCTCCCAAGCGAGGTTGACTGAGGCACGACGAATAGCATCAGGGCCAAGACGTGCGCCTGAGCGTCCAGTTGTTGCCATGTCGTAAGGCATCCCGAGAACCACAATGTCTGCTGCGGTATCGGTGGGGTCTTTGACCATAGGAAGCCTGAGAAAAGAGTATGGATTCGCGTACAGTGAGTCATCTTTCCGGGAGAATACGTTTTCCATGTCAGCCTCGGTGTTGTTATGCCGTCTGTTTCCTCCTCTAAAAATAGCAGCAACCAGCGAGGGATATGTCTACTTTGTGCGAAGTGGCAGAAAGGGATTTGATCTCAGTATCCGGTTTGTTTTTTGTAAATAGTGAAAGGTTTTTCGGGAGTTATGTGAGTTTGTTTAACTTGCTAGAAGTGGAAAGAAATCATTCACTTTGTGTCTAATTTATTGGTCTATACACAAGGGGTATCTTTTAAAATCTCATAGTAAGGTGACAACATGGCAACGACAAGACGAAAGAAAAAGCCAACGGTATGCTTGGTACTGCAAGGTGGTGGCGCATTAGGGGCTTATCACATTGGGGCTTATAAAGCGTTACAGGACCACGGTTTCACCCCTGATTGGTTTGCTGGCATCTCAATTGGTGCACTGAATGCGGCCGTACTTGCAGGCAACAAGCCAGAAGATCGTTTGGACAAGCTTGAGGCGTTCTGGCAGCGTATTTCTCGCCCAGGAACAGACGCACACTTGCCGCCCCAAATGGCAACCGCCTTCAATACGGCCAGTGCGTCGCAAGCTCTTATGTTTGGCCAGCCTGACTTTTTCGTTCCTCGCCCTGTTAACCCATGGCTTGCAGCACCAGGCGAAGCCGCAACCAGTTTTTATGACACCAGACCTTTGTTTTCGACGCTGGAAGACTTAGCTGATTGGGATTTGATTAATTCAAAAGCTGCACGGCTTACCGTTGGCGCAACGCGAGTCACTGACGGTGAGTTAGTCTTTTTTGATAGCAAGAGTGACACGTTAGTCCCGGCTCATGCGGTTGCAAGTGGCTCATTGCCCCCGGGGTTCCCTGCGACTCAAATAGGGGAAGACCACTATTGGGATGGTGGTGTGGTGTCGAACACGCCGATTAACGGTCTGCTTGAACTAGCCGAAGACGAAGATCTGCTTATCTTTATGGTTGACCTTTGGAATGCAAATGGCGAACTACCTAAAACAATGAGTGAAGTGTTGTGGCGTGAAAAAGAGATTCAGTATGCCAGTCGTACCAGCGAACATATTGAGGCTCTCATGGCGAAACGAAACCTCGACCACGTTCTCGCCAAAGCTCCGGGGCTGGTGGACAGTGCGCAAGTGCCTGATGTCACCTCGCTAAAAGTCGGCCGTAAAATCGATATTGTGCATATTACGTTTGATCCTTTGCAAGGGCATATCCCACTTAGTGATGCAGAATTTTCGCGCCGTTCAATCAGGTTGCGTAAAGAATGTGGCTTTGCGGATATGACGCGTGCAATTGAAGAATCGCCGTGGACACAACCGAACGAAGGTTTGCCTTGCCATTTCCATAAACGTCAATGTGATGGTAGCTGGTTGAAAGAGAAGAAATTAGACAAAGCGTCTTAGTAGTCAGCAAATGAAACGACGAAAAGCCCCGTTATAGGGGCTTTTCTCGTTGAGGGAAGAAAAACCTAAACCGCGTTTGATACTTTAAAGCGGCCAACTGAGCGCCTAAAATCTGCGACCAATGAGTTCACTTCTCGCGCAGAGCCTTGAACATCGGATGCGGATTGGTGATTATTGGTCGCCATGTCGGCAATGGCTTGAATACGGCGCGCGAGCTCTTGGTTGGCGGTGGATTGCTCGTGCAATGAACGCGATACCTCTTCAATGATATTGATGAGATCTTGCGATTTTTGATGCATTTCGCGAACAGATTGCTCAGCAGAGTGAGTTTGCGACATGTTGTCATTAACCACACTGACGCTTTCCTCAATGTGTGACACCGTGGTTTCAATGCCATTGCGAAGATCTTGGATGGTAGAGGCAATCTGCTTGGTGGAATCCGACGTTCTAACGGCGAGGTTTCTCACTTCGTCGGCGACGACGGCAAAGCCTCTGCCTTGATCGCCGGCGCGCGCAGCCTCAATCGCAGCATTCAGGGCCAGCAGGTTCGTTTGCTCTGCAACATCATTAATCACACTGATGATGCCTTCGATTTCTTTGGAATGTTGATCAAGCTCTGACACCGCGGAACTGGAACGCTGAGATTTCTCGGACATCTGATCCATGTTATCGATGGTTTGACGCATGGTAGAGGCACCTTGCTGCGCTTGAATGCCACTTTCATTGGAGAGAGATTTCATCTGATCTGCATCATGCGAGATAGTATTTATACTCGCTGCAAACTCCTCGACAAGTGCGGCGATGTTTACCGTATCTTCTGATTGGCGGGTAGATGCACCAACAATGTGGTTCGAGAGATTCTCCAATTTGGCAACTTCTTGGTTAAGTTGAGTTGCACCCACTGCGATTCCCGTTAGTGTTTCTTCAAATGCGACCATTAAGTTATTGAAGGCTCGTCCCAGTTGGGAGATCTCATTGTTCCCTTTAGGCCTGAAACGAACCGTCAGGTCGAGGTTTTTCTCGGCAGTGTTTAGAAGGTTTTGTAGATTGCTAATGGGTGAGGTAATGCTTCTGGCGATGGTAATGGAGATGGCGACCAGAAATGCTGCTATCAGTGCAACGAGTAAGAGTAAGCGTTGAACATCTTCATAGAAAATGGCGTCAATATCATCAACGTAAAGGCCAGTGTTTAGCACCCATCCCCAAGGTTGAAAGGGTAATGAGTATGCGATCTTTGGATAAGGTGTTTCGTCATTTCCCGCTTTTTTCCAAAGATACTCAACAAATCCGCCACCTTGTTTAGCAACATCTACTTGGTCTCGGATGATATAAACGCCATTTACATCCTGCAACCCTGATAAGTTGCGTCCAATTAAGTTGGCACTGATCGGGTGGTGGATCATGGTCGAATTCATGTCATAAATCATGAAATAACCATTGTCGCCATAGCGCATGGCATCCAAAGAGGTGATAGCCCTGTCTTTGGCTTCATTCATGCTAATTTCGCCAGCTTCTGCTTGCTGATAGAGCCGTGTTACAAGCGTCTCCGCTGTTTCTACCAAGACTTGAATCTGACTTTTACGATCTTCGAGCATGTTCTCTCGTTTTAACATGAGAGAGACGATAGTGACGGAAACCAAAGACAACACAGCGATGATTATGATGAGCGACAACCGTTGCCGAATAGACAGGGCATTCATCGTTATTCCCCTTAATTGATAGATAACTCATTAAAAAATATATAATTACTGCCAAGAGTCTAGCAGGCAGAGGGAAAGCTGCAGTTGGTGGTTTCTTTCTGTTTTAGGGAATTGGCGGGTGGGAGAGTACGGTGTGGTGGAGGAAAGTAAGTACTGAAAAGGCCTGCATCGAAACAGCGCGTTATGATATTGATTTTGTGAATTTATTGTTGCGAATTAACATTTTTCAGTTATGTGAGAAGGTGCAAATTCTAGTGTCGAATGCCTGTGGGGAATACCGTACGCATGCCGTGATAAATGCCCGACCGAGGGCGCAATATCTATGTCTATACGGTAACGTCGACCGCAGAGTGTAAAGTGTAAATATCTTTAAACACATAAAAATTGTGTGCTTATCACTTTTCGCTATATCCGAATTCGTGATCTAGGTGTAGACTACGCGCTCTTTGCCCATGTTAACCGAGGTAACCAACATGTCTTTACCAAACTGCCCACAGTGCAACTCAGAATACACTTACGAAGACGGCGCGCTATACGTTTGTCCGGAGTGTGGTCACGAGTGGTCTCAAGACGCATCTGCAGATGCTGAAGATACAAAGGTTATCAAAGATTCTAACGGCAACGTGCTGCAAGATGGCGACACAGTTACTGTAATCAAAGACCTGAAAGTGAAGGGTTCTTCACTGGTAGTTAAAGTCGGCACCAAGGTTAAGAACATCCGTCTGGTAGACGGCGACCACGACATCGATTGTAAAATCGACGGTATCGGTGCAATGAAGCTGAAATCAGAGTTCGTGAAGAAAGTATAATTTCTTACGCCTTGAAAAAAACCGCGCAACGAAGCGCGGTTTTTTTATGGCTAAAATTTGATTAATGTAAGCTCACATTAAATACTTTCGTCCCTATAGCTGATTTAGTGAACGAAATCTCTCGCTGTTCGTACTGGTTGTTAGCGCAAAAAGGAGCGACGACGTGGCAGATTCTAAAGAGGGTAAAAAAGTTCCAACAAATCGATTCAGTCGGGTCGGTATGTTTGGCTCTGTGGTTTCAAAAGTGGCCACAAATATGGCAACCGAAGGTGCTAAGCAACTAATGGCAGGGAAGCGGCCTAAGGCGAAAGATTTACTCCTCACACCCAAGAATATTGCCAATGTTACCCAGCAACTTGCTCAACTTCGCGGCGCAGCAATGAAAGTGGGGCAATTGTTAAGTATGGATGCGGGTGATGCACTCCCCAAGGAATTGACCGACATCCTAGCGAAATTACGTTCTGATGCAGAGCCGATGCCCGCAAAACAGTTGGCGTCAGTGCTAAACGCAGAATGGGGGGCAGATTGGCAAAAGCATTTCCTTTCCTTCAATTTCAAACCTATCGCGGCGGCATCGATTGGACAAGTGCATTTTGCGCATGATGACGATGGAAATGAGCTGGCGGTCAAAGTCCAGTATCCTGGGATTAAAAAGAGCATCAGTAGCGATGTAGACAACGTTGTAACCTTGCTTCGGCTCACTGGCTTAGTGCCGAAAGACGTCGACTATAAGGCACTGTTGGAAGCAGCAAAGAGGCAACTTCATGATGAAGCAGATTATCTTTTAGAAGCGGAACAATTGTCGTCGTTTCGTGAACTGCTTGTTGATGACAAACGCTTTGTGATTCCGAGCGTAACTAACGCGTTGACGACATCCTCCATCCTCGTCATGAGCTTTGAAAAAGGCCTACCGATTGAATCCTTGGATGATTTGCCTCAAGAACTCAAAAATGAGTGGGTGGCTAACCTGTTTGGCTTGTTATTTCGTGAGGTTTTTGAATTTCGTCTTGTCCAAACAGACCCAAACTTTGCCAATTTCCTGTTCCAGCGGGAGTCTGGGCGCATTGTACTTTTGGACTTCGGCGCATCTCGATCATACTCCGTGGCTATCAGTGAAGGTTATCGAATGCTTTTATCTCATGCCATGCGTGGAAACAGAGACGGTGTAACGCAAGCAATGCACCAAATTGGATTCTTCAGTAGCCATATTTTCCCTGAACAAAAACAGGCGGTTGTCGACATGGTGATGACTGCATGTGAGCCTCTGCGCTGCGCTGGCGAATATGACTTTGAAAACACGGATTTGGGCAGTCGCATTCATGATGCGGGGATAAAGCTGAGTATGGAGCAAGGTTACTGGCATACGCCACCTGCTGATGCATTATTCTTACACCGAAAAATAGGGGGGTTATACCTTCTGGCTGCTCGTCTCAAAGCCAAAGTGAACCTCCAAGAGGTGTTTCTCCGACATGCATTGCCTGAGCCAATAGGCGAGAAAAAAGCGGTCTGAGGTAGGCGAAACCGTCAAAAGCACAAAAAACTTTTGGTTCCAACAGACTTATTGCGTCAACTGTTTGAAACTTTTGGATGGTAAAGGTAAAAGACCTAACTATAAAACATTCAAGACATTCGCTTATGCCATCTCATTTATATCAACACATCGAGACCATTTGGAATTACCACATACTGGGTCATTCTCCGCAGCTGTCTGACTGCATTTTTGTATTAGGCAGTAACGACATTCGTGTAGCCGAGTATTCCGCCGCACTGTATCGACAAGGCTTTGCACCCTATATCATGATTTCCGGTGGCGTAGGGCGGTTTACGGACGGTGTTTTTGATAAGTCTGAGGCAGAAACCTTTGCAGAGCTCATGCGAGATGAAGGTGTGCCTGACGAGGCAATGATCCTCGAAACCGCGGCAACAAATACCGGAGAGAACATTCGTTTTTCTCATCAATTGATGAAAGATAAAGGATTGGATTTCAAACGTATTTTGTTGGTTCAAAAGCCATTTATGGAACGACGCGCCTATGCGACGTTTATGAAACAATGGCCTGAACTGGCGGATAAGGTTTTAGTGACGTCTCCACCGATCCCATTAGTTGAATATGCTAATGAGGATATGCCATTTGATACCGTTGTAGCCGCAACCATTGCAGATTTTGAACGGATTAGGGAATACCCTGCAATGGGTTTTCAGACGGAGCAACTTATCCCGTCTCATGTGATTGATGCGTATAACGAGTTAAAAAAGCAGGCACTTTGGTAAGTGCCTGCAGTTTACACAAATCAAACAATGACAATTAGTAGCTAAAGCGGCCAATCATGGTGTTTAGGTTGTCCGCTTGATCGCTAACGCCGTTCATATTGTCTTGAATTCTATTGAGGATGTTGGCGGACTGCTGAATGCTTCCACCCACACTTTCCACGCCTTCAGATGCATCTTTGACCCGATCAAATTGAGCTTTGATTGATACGTTGACCAGTTCAAAATTGGCACAGACTTCATTGCTTGATGCTGTAATTTTCTTCAGAAGATCTCCAGACAAATTCACCTGTTCTGCCCCGCGAGTCACTCGCTCATCGGATTCTTTAATCAATGCTGAAATCTCTTTAGCTGCATCAGAACTGCGCTGTGCTAAATCTCGTACCTCTCCTGCAACGACGGAGAAGCCTCTGCCTTGGTCTCCGGCTCTGGCAGCCTCAACACTGGCGTTAAGGGCTAACAAGTTGGTTTGGAAAGAGATACCTTCGATGGTACTGATGATTTGCTGCATTTTCCGACTTGAATCGGTGATGGAGCGCATTGCACCTTCAATCTGTTTAACCAACGCTTCATTCTCATGAGCATGTTCGAGGGCTTTTTGTGACACGGAAACGGACACATTGGCATGATCTAACGTTTCATCAATGTTGCTTCGCATTGCTTTCATCAACAAGGAAACGTCTTTAAGATCTTTCACTTGGATATCAAATTGCTGATTCAGTTGTGTGACTTCTGCAAACGTTTCATCAGACTTCACATTCACGGTTTTCGCGGATGATTGAATCTCTTCCAGCATCTGCGCGAGTCGTGAAATGGTGTCATTGATGTCTCGCTTGAGAAGAACGTAATCGCCTTTGACGTTAAGTGAGAAGTTTTCGGTGAGATTCCCTTGTGACAACTGGCCAAGCACTTGGCGTGTGTGTGACAGGGTTTGCTCTAAATTAGTGGTCGACTGATTCACTGAACTTGCCAGTTTCAATAAGTCGCCGTTAGCGGTACGTGCATCACAACGTGCCGAGAAGTTACCGTCTGTCACTTGTTCCATCACAGTGACAATACTGGTGATAACGGAATTGGTCGAAGAAGACGCGTGGTTGACCGCCTGCTTCATTTCGTCAAGTTTGCCTTTTGCATCGACATGGACGCGACGATCAAAGTGACCTTTACCCATTTCGGCCATCACTTCGCAGATATTGTTAACAACTGCCTCTGTGTTGGTCATTGAAGAGTTGATCGACTCTTTTAATGATGCCAGTTCACCCGCCGCTGGGGCCGTTATTCGTTTGTTGTAATCACCTTGCTCCATGGCTGACATAACAAGCTTGGCATCAGCCACAAAAGCGGCGGTGGATTTCGCGGAGCTGTTCACTTGATTTTTTAGCTGCGCAAGCTGTCCTTTCGCTTTGGTGGTAATTTGCTGCTTGAAGTCACCCTGTTCAATACGCGCCATCACATCACCAATACTGCGAACCGCGACGTCAATTTCTTCCGCTGAGTCATTGATGCTGTTTTTGAGCGTTGCCAGATCACCAGTTAGATTTGTTGTGATGCGTTGAGAAAAGTCGCCCTCAGACAGCTTTTTCATTGTCCCGGAAATGTCACTTACCGCCACATTCAGCGAGGCAAGCATGCCATTTAGTGCTTCTGCAGCTTGTCCGGTTTCGTCTTTGCTGTGTATTTTCGCACGAGAAGAGAAGAGCCAATTTTGTTTCAATTGGAGTATGAAGTTCGACAGGTCTTCAATAGGCGCTGAGATCAATCGGCCAAATTGTTTTGCAATGAAGAGTATTGAGCTGACAAGTATGATCGCAACCAATAAATAAATTAATTCCAGTGAATAGATTGCAGAGAGTGCTTCCCCTGTTTCCTGTTCGACAATAACAATCCATTGCGTGTCTTTCCCGATAGATACCTTGTGAAAGACGGTAAACGCATCATGGTTTAAGTAGTTATCACCATGCAAAGCAAATGCTGGTTCAATTTCATCAGAGTTTAGTGCGTAGTTTATCGCATCAGTATCAATGATTTTGTCATGCTGGAAAGACGAATAAACCGTCAAATCCTTATCGTGGAATGTGTCGGAGCGAAGTCGTTTATCTGTCCCGACGACAAAAGACTCACCAGTTTCCCCAAGCCCATAATCTTTCTCCATTACAGCTGTGACTTGGCTGAGGGGAATTTGTACAGCCAGAACCGCAATGGGTACACCTTTGTCGAAAACAGGTGTGGCTATAAAGCTGGCAGGCGCGTTGAGGGCGGGCAAATATTGGCTGTAGTCAACAAACGCTGTTGGTGCCGCGTTGTCATCGTTAAGTGATGAGGCGGCCATTTGGTATGCTTTTGCAAGCCCCGAGTCTTTTAGTGGACCATCATTTAGGTTCGTGGCGAAATCTATTTTCTTGTTAACGGTATAAAAGATATCGCCAGTGTCGATACCCACCAAGAAAACATCGTAGAAACCAAATTTATCCGCGTACTGTTTTATATCCTTGTGAAATCGACCATGGGCGAAGTCATATTCAGAGTTTCCCGCCTGAAACAGCTGGCTTTTCTCCCCAATAGGGTGTGTGTTATTAGCGATATAAGCATGTTGAAGTGATTTTGTTGTGTCAGAGTTTTCCTTGATGTGGGTAATAAGTTGGTTTGCCTCTTCTTTATTTATGTCTAGAGAGGGCAGAAACTGCTGGGTGTAGTAGTCGCTAAGCGATGCCTTTTCACTGGCCGTCAATATTTTCTTCGGGTATTGACTAAATCCATTTTTAAGGCGCGTGGTGGCAGAAATTATATCGGGACTGTGTGCAATGCTTTGAATAACAATATTGGTGTTTTCAAAGTACGTTTCTATTGCGTCCCCCTTCAAGTGTGCAATCGCTTGAAGTGCGCCACTTTTTTCTTCCTCCAACGAGTTTGAGGCGGAGTAAAGCCCAATGAGAGCGGTCAGTATTGTGGGAATCAATCCAATCAAACACAAAATGATGGTGACTTTTTTTACCAGCGCAAAATTTTCAAATTCACGTTTCCAGTTTGCCAACACGTTTTTGTCCCGTAATTGAAATGGATGTAACAGTTATATGATTGTAGGAAGGAATTCAGCGTATGCATAAGTGGGCAAACAAGTTTTTGGCCGAAGTGCGGACACGGTTTTTGCTGTGTCGGAACAAGTGACTATCTTGAATGCCCAGCTCGGAAAGGTTTCGAGCATTCTTTAATGACCAATACCAAAGTTTTCACTGCGACAAATTGGCCAACATGTACCTTTTAAACCTGTCCACGTAGAATCAAATTTTTAACATGGAATAGTTAATCAGGTAATGCGGATGCTTTCTCCTTCTCGTTATGCTATCGACCCCCAGCAGCCCCATTGTCAGTGGTGGTTAGCGGTCGCTTCTCCTCAGATCAGTTATAACCGTCAGGAATTCGATTACTTACTTCCAGAGCTTAAGCGACAGGTTGAAGATGTTGGTGACTGGGAGAAAAGCTTTGTCGAATGGTGGGGTATTTCGACGCGTCGAGAGTGGCATGAAATGATCCATCGGTTAGCAATGGGCGAAGTTCATGGCGACATTTGGCGCAATGAATTTGGCAGACGTGCCTGTATGACAGGCAAAGAATGGGAAGAAAGAACCAATGCCGTAAAAAGCGAGGTGGCGAGAGCGGAAATGCGGTATCTCGATGCGACATATCGGCACGTGGGTAAGTCGGGTTTTCTGGCTTGGGACTACAGTCGAGCAGGCTTTCTTGCGCGTGCCGGACTCTGCTTGGGTAAAGTGACGCAGGAAGAATGTGCGTTTTTGCTTAACTTTTTAAGTAAGCGGATCCGCCTCCAGTTTGTAGGTTGGTCTGAGTATCTGCATAGCTTCATTTTTGGTAGAAATTATTGGGATTACATTCACGATGAAGATGATGATTTGGTGAATGTGCCGTATCTCCTTAATGATGGCTTTCATGTGAGTTTCAGTCGCTTTTTCGAAAGCATCGAAAACGATAAAGACTGTCCAGTTCACTGGCTAGACTGGGCGGAGCCGTTGCCTGATCTCGATGCGCCAGAATCTCTACAGGCCATTTTAAATGAAGAGCAGGAGCGTGAGTCATGACGATATGGGAAACGCTCGGTATCGAAGAAACGCACGATGAGACGGCCATTAAAAAGGCGTATCGAAAACAGCTACGCATTCATCACCCAGAAGACGACCCGGAAGGTTTCCAACGCGTGAGACGGGCGTACGAAGAAGCGTTGGCTTCTATCTCGTCTCAGTCCGAATCTGATCCTGACACCCAACTATCCATTGCTCAGAGTGACGAGCAACAGAACATCGAGCTGGCGGAAATAGGGCAATTTGATGCGATTCTTGCTAATGCTGAGCAGAGAATGGCGTTGGATTGTTGGAGAGTGTGGGCCGAATCCGTGATGCTGCTCGCCATTGACCAGCAAGAAGAGATTTCGTTGTATGCGCTTCGTACTGTAATGGCAAATCGATGGCTCCCACCCCCCATCGTCAATGTTCTTTGGGAGTCTCTTGGGTGGCAGACTTACCTGAAAGGATCGGAAGAGCAACAAGAGGTCGGCGAGTTTATTGACGATTGGCGTCAACAGGCATTTACGGTGTCTTTGGAAGAACTGAAGTCGCTGGAACATGCAGAACAAAGAGCGATGCTTGGCTTCTTGCGGCCATTAGAAATTGCATTGAGTATTGGCCAGCCTGACGCAATCGACTATTTGTTTAGCCAGCAGCTCGTTTCACGGCATTGCAACCACATTGAGACTCAGTTGCTATTGCTTCGAGGAGGCGTTGCTTGTGGGCTCACATCAGATTCCTTTCTTCAACAATTGGTGGCTCCGCTTTGTTCCCTCCCTGCGCAAACCTTGTCTCTTAAACAGTGGGATATCGTCGCTAGTGCTGTTTTACTCTTCGGCCGAGAAGATCTGGTTGTTCTCGTCATCGAACGTTTACTGAAACTGAAAGCCTACCCAGAGGTGGCAGACCTGCTTTTTCAGAGCACGGTAGGCATTGACGATCCGCTGCCAATCTGCGCCGCTTTTCTTCGTCAACAATGGATGCCATTGCCCACCGTTTATTGGCGTACTGAGCGTCGATTCGTTCAGCCAAACGAAAAAACGGCGGAATCGAGATTATTCCATTGGCTGCACGGACAACTCATGAATCAAGACAATGGAAATATCAACCATCGCCTTGATTTGCTCGGCTTACCAGACTTCTGGCATTTGGTTGGTGGTGCATTGTGGGCGGGACACTCGGGCAGTTGGGCATGGCTAAGGCAACTAAGTGAATCAATAAAGTCAGCGCAAGAACATAAATCAGGTAGGGAAAGAACACTGCTCATACTCGCAGAGCGCTGGGTGAAAGAGGCCTTGGGCAAAGCCAAGGGTTGTGACACCTTGTTGTTAAAGCTTTCTGCATACGAAAGTGACGCGATGTTCAGCGCAGAGCCACTAAGCTATGAAGAAATATCCTCTCTGTCTAAATCTGACTGGTTGGAGTGTATACGTCGGCATCCGCTTATACCTGATAGCTGGTTTTCGCAGTTGGAAGATGCCGAAATCATCGTATTTGAAGAACTCCGAGATGAATCATTTTTCCCGCATTATGCTGACGCGCTGTGCTTTTATCGTGCCATAAACAAAGACGTTAATATCAGTCATAGTTGGGCGGAGACACCGTTTGATGGGATGTTCGATTGGACGCTTTGGTTCTATTCGCATTTAGCGGCAGGGGGAGAAGACAAGCAGGAAATTATTCGATACCTGAGCGACTTGCCTGAGACGCAGCGCGAACATCAGATTGGGCTTTTATTGCCGTTTGCGGAGCAACCCGATGTTTACCTACCTGACGCTGTTCAAGCGTTTAATCGTTATCCCGAACAGTTTGTTTATCGATTGATTGTTGATCGGCAAGTGACATTGCTGGAAAACAAAAGCGATACAGAATCGCTGGTTGAGATGGCCAAAAAGGGGGATTTACTCGCCACGATGGCGTTGTCGAGAAGATTAATAGAAGACAATTTTGATGAGGCGGTGGTGCTTTGGAATCTTGTTGCGGCAGCCTCGAGTCATTGCCCACACCTGCAAGCAGTGGTTGACTGGCAACAACAAAACTTGCTCACTGTTCGTGATGAACAAGACTTGGTAAAAGAAAGCTATGAGTATTCGAAACCTGAGTTTCTTCATGCCATGTTAACAACCAACAAAACGTGGTTTAGTCCCACTAGCCAAATTGAAGAAAATGACCCAGTTGAAGAGAGTAAAAGTTTTCATTACCCCATGGTGTTGCTCTTAACCCAATTGCATTTAGGGTTGAGTGAAGCAGATCAAAACCTATTGCCGCTTAAAGAGCTGTCAAACCGCCGACTTAAGCAGACGCCATTGCAGCAAGATATTACCGATATCGCCGTTTTTCAGCTTCAAGATATGTACCAAAGAAAGCTGGATCAAGATATTGAAGCTAAAGGAGAAAAGGCAGCGACCTACAGTAAGAAACGGTTGACGTTTCTCTCGGTGGCACTGTTTTTTGCGTGGATTTTTGTGTTCCCAATGTCAGTGCTTAGGCTACCCACGTTCGAGATGGGTTCGGTGATAGTCGCGTCTGTGTTAATGACCATTATGCAAGGGTTGCTGATATGGCAAATCTCTCGGCCAATCAATGAAAAATCAAACAAAAATAAGTATATAGGCTATTCGCTATTTACCTATTTTGCTGCTTTACTTTTTAAATCACCGTTTCTTGCGTTGGTAAATGTGTTTACGCATTTTTATACCGTTTCTCATCTTTCACCGTTGTATGTGAACGGGGGATGGAACAGGATTGTTGTTGCGACGAGAAGTATCAATATGCGCAAGGTGCTTGGATTTAAAGATAAAGAGAACTAGGGTGGTGGGATGACAGTAAACCCCACAGATGATCGAAATTACGCAGAATTGAACAAACCGTTGGCATTGATTATTTTGGTGTTAGGTTGTTCATTTTGTTTCCTGAACATAACGCTTATTTTGTCTGATGAACCTCACGGCGTTCTGATGACATTGATGTATGCCATCATGGCAGCAGTGGCATTATTCGTGACAGTATTTTGGGTGTTTGACTCATACCGGACGAAAGTCACCGACAGCTACATTGCGAAAGGTGAGGCATTGATTCATTGGCAAGATGTTGTGGAAACAAAACCGAGTGAGTTTTCTATTGTGGTGAAGTCTGCAACAGATAGTGTTGTTGTAAATTACTATGCCTATTCGGATCCTGAAGCACTGATTGCGAAAATTCAGGAGCTCGTACGGCGTTCTCAAGTGTCTGATTAAATAGAAAAAGCCCAAACTTTCGTTTGGGCTTTTTCTTATCATGAAAGTTGAATATCCAACTCGTTTTGGATAATGACCACACACTGAGAGGCAAACAGCATCTTTGGCCCCAAGCTGATTTTCTTCACGCCCATGCGTTTCATGCTGTTAAACGTCTTTTTCGGCATCGGGATATGGTCTGTCAGCAAGAAACAAACATCACCGCTGAATTCTTCTTCTCGAATTGGCGTGCCTTTTTTGTCCATCATGTAGACCTGGTAGTCTTCAACCAAGTCCTGAAGCAGCCTTTCGAAACTCATGGTTTGAACAGTGATACCAGGTTCAACCTGACGCATCTGTTCTTTCGTCATACCGACTGATTTGTCCAATGCCTTGGCGACTTTTGCCAAGAGAGCCTGCTCATGAAAACCGTTAAAGTCACTTATTTCATTGGGCTTAAAGCAAATGGTGCGAGAGAAATCTTGCGTGCTTTCGAGAACCAAATAAACGATAACGTCATCACGGTGTGATTGAGCAACGAAGATGGAGTTCATGAGTGTATGAGCCAAAATTTCAGTGTGGGCTTCTTGGCCCACCGACGCGAGCAACTGCTGGCTGTTTGTCGGGGCTGAACGTGCTCGAAGTACAAAGGCGCGCATAAAAAATCCTGATGAATTGAGTATTGCTGGTGCCTGCGCACATAAGTAAAAGGTATCTGCGCGGGGTTTTAGGGGGCGCATTATCCCAGCTTTCGGTCTCACTGTAACGGGAATATTGAAGCATTCATCGCTGAACGTTAAAAATCGATACCGTACCTAAGCGACAAAACGCCTATTTGTAACCGAGGATCTTAAGCTGCCTGTTTACATCTTCACGCACATCTCGGATTGTTCGCTCGTCTTGGCTATCAAGGGCTTGAGTAAACTGAATAATGAGTTGCTCGACCAGATAGCGTTCATCCGCGAGCTTTTCTTCATAGAGTCGATTAAGCTTTTCTGACAGCGCAATATTGGGCAGTTTGTCTCTTGGGTGTACTTTTAGTGCCGCAAGTCTCTCACGGCTGGCTTTTTTATCGTCTTCGCTCATGCCAACTGGCGTTCTATCGATGATTTTCTGTGTGCATTTTTGCGTGGAAACGACGGTAACATCGACTTCAAGCAACCCATTGATGTCATAACTGAATCGCACATCAATCGCCTCGTCACCCGCTTTGTTTTCAGGAACATCTATTTCGAACTCATCAATTTTGATGTTCTCTCTTACCCAAAAACGTTCACCCTGATACACGGCGATACGCACTTTGTTCTGGTTATCTGAAGTGGTGTAGTAACGTTCGACGCGAGAGGTCGGTATGACAGTATTCCGTTCAATTATCGGGCTGAATACATCCACTTGCCCGTTTCGGTTAGAGGCTACCCCCAAACTAAATGGGCTGACATCGGTGAGTACGATTTCTTCAACTGCTTTGTCACGCAGTCGGCAAGCGGCTTGTGTTGCTGCGCCCATGGCGACAACGAGATCGGGGTCAAGTGACGATTGACCGAAGCGGCCGATGAGTCGCGTTGCTAATTGTTGAACTTGGCGAAGGCGTGTTGCTCCCCCAACGAAAATCAGTTCATCAATGTCTTGTGGGGAAATCCTCGCGTCACTGAGTGCTTGGCGTAACGGCTGCGACAGACGCAACAGTGCAGATTTCCAAACACCATCAAGTTCATGTTGGGTGAGGGAGATGTTGTCAGAAAAAGGCTCTGGCAGGGAAACACTAAATTCCGAGGCGTTTTCACGTTTTGCGTCTTCACACGCACGAAGGATTTTAGCCTTATCAGCCAGTGAGAAATCGGCACCGTCTTTACTGATTTTCTCGATAACAAAATCAGCGAGACATTGGGTAAAGTCTTCGCCGCCCAAACGGTTATCACCTGCTGAAGCGCGCACGTCAACAAAACCGTCGGCATGTTCAACAACCGTGACATCAAACGTGCCACCGCCAAGGTCAAACACAAGGAAACGTCGCTCGTGAGATTCATGAAGGCTATATGCGAGACAGGCGGCGGTAGGTTCGTTGATAAGTCGTACCGCGATTAAATCTGCGAGTTCTGCAGCGTGATGCACTTGTTTGCGTTGTTGGTCACTGAAGTAGGCTGGCACCGAAATGACGACTTCTCGAATAGGCTCGCCAAGGTAGGCCTCTGCATCGGCTTTTAGCGAACGCAAAATAAGTGCGCAAAGCTCTGTGGGTGAGAAACGGTGTTTCCCAAGCTGATAGGTTTTTTCCGTACCGACATATCGTTTAAATGCAGCGGCGGTTTCTTGAGGGCGAGTGATAAGGCGAGATTGGGCGGCATCACCCACCAACACTTGGCCGTCATCATCAACGCTGACGACAGAGGGTGTTAAGTACTGTGCGAGAGCGTTCGGAATGATTTCCGCTTTGCCATCACGCCAGATAGCAATCGCACTGTTTGTTGTGCCTAAATCGATCCCGATAGCGATAGGTTGTTTATGGGTCATCCACACTTCCAATGTATGTCGTTTCCCAGCGAACCCTTTCGCTCCATTTCTAAACAGAAATGCGCAATATCGTTGAAAACTGGGACGTTAACCTATGAGATAAATACCCAATAACACCCATGCGGCAATGGCAAATGTTTCAATAACAACCATCAGAATGGGTTCATACCCAATCGTAAACAGTTTTTTCACCGAGGTTTTGATACCGAGTGCCGCGACGGCTGAAACCAGACACCAAGAAGACAGACTCGACAACGAACTTGTTACGCCTGCCGGAAGAATATGGGTGCTATTTATGGCGACGCAGACACAAAAGCCTATCACGAAAAAGGGCAGAAGGGGAATGTCGGCTTTTTCACAATCCTTGTCAGGATGGCTACGGAAATAAAGGGAAAGCAGCAGAATGACGGGTACCAATAGCGCGACTCTGAGGAGCTTGGTAATGGTGGCGTATTCGCCTGCTTGCGGTGAAATAGAGTAACCTGCACCAACGACTTGGGCGACGTCGTGAATCGTGCCTCCTAGAAAAATGCCGGCGAGTCTGTCATCAAACCCAAGCACGTTGACGAGAATCGGGTAAATGATCATGGCGATAGTACTAAACGCCGTGACGGCAATAACGGTAAACAGGGTATTTCGTTCACTGTATTTGTGCTTTGGCAATACAGCGGATATCGCTAAGGCTGCAGATGCACCACAAATGGCAACCGCCCCTCCCGTTAACATGCCAAATTGAACACGTCGGCCGAAAAGTTTGGCGATGAGCATGCCAATAGAAATGGTCAGAGCAACGCCTGCGGCAACCCACGCGAGCAGCTCCCAGCCGAGTGACATCATCTCTTCAACCGTGATACGTAACCCCAGAAGTGCCACCCCAAATCGCAGTACTTTTTTAGCCGCGAATTCAATGCCCGGTTGGCACTTAGGATCGGTGGCGAGAAAGTGAAAGGCGATGCCGAGTAACAGCGCGAATAGCATTTGTGGTGCGGCATAATGTGAGGCGAGAAAAGTCGCTGCGGCAGCAACCGTAACAGCGAGCAATAAACCAGGCGCAAGGCTCTTTATTGTATTTTTCAACGCGTGTCCGTCAGGCACTTGTCGTCGAAGGGAAGAAAGCATAAAACATCCTGTTTAAGCGTGTGAGTGATGGGCTAATTCGATTAGTTCTTCGTAGAGTGTGTCCGCGAGTTCAAGGCCGTTCGCCAAAACGTGTTCTCTTCGCTGAAGCCGTTTGTTGCCGGGAATTCTTACTCCGTCTTGCTCTGTCATCGCATTCAGTAGCATCTCAATACGCTCAGCAAAGTGTGGGCCTGTGCTGGAAGGGTCTATGGCGACCACGGCATGGCCAATGGCTGGTGGGTCACCTTCGGTATCGAAAAATGAGGATGCTTCAAAACCATACAGTGCGCCAGACAGCGATGCTGAGAGGATTTCCACCATCAATGCCAGTGCGGCACCTTTTGCATCACCGATGGGTAACATTGAACCTTTAACTGCTTCGTCAGGGTTTGTGGTCGGTTTGCCGTGTTCATCGATAGCCCAATCGTCCGGAATGGATTCACCGTTTTTGCGGGCCAGCAGTACTTTACCGCGTGCGACTTTGCTTAGACTCATGTCAATGACGAGAGGGGGAGACGTTGCTCGCGGGCAAGCAAATGCAATGGGGTTAGTACCAAAAATTGGCCGATGGCCTCCCCATGGCGCAATGGCACTCGGGCTGTTTGAAAACACCAACGCAATGCAGCCCTGCTTGGCAATACGTTCGGCATGAAAACCTGCTTGTCCAAAATGATGTGACCGATAAACTGCGCCCAGCGCTAATCCTTGTGCTCTTGCCATTGCGGGCAAAATACTGACGAGTTTATCCATGGCAGGGAAAGCAAAGCCTAGTTCCGCGTTGATATGGCAAATAGCAGGTTTTGGAATGGTGACTTTGGGTTGCGCATCTCCCATGACCTTGCCTACCTTAACTTGGTCGATATATGCGCTAAGGCGAGAAATCCCATGCCCGGGTTGTCCGTCTATCTCCGCCTGTATTAATGCGTTAGCGACGGAAACAGCACTTTCGTGTAAAACCCCTACGTTTTCCAACGCTAAGGAAACAAGATATTTGGCGTCAGTAGGGTCGATCTTTATGCGCATAACGCGTCCTCCATGAAAACGAATATCTTGCGAAATAGAGGCGGTGCTGGCAGCCCAGCACCGTGTAGTAGCTTATGCGCTTCGATACAGTTTGGTCAGCACGAACTCACGGTGACCAAGAGATTCTGCTGCCGTGTAACGGCCGTTTGCAGTGCGAAGTGTCATGTCGATGAGTGCATCACCCGCAGAGTCCATATTCAGCTCGCGGGCTAGAATACCTGAGACGTCGACATCAATATGCTCGCCCATGGTGCGCACGGTACGTGGGTTGGCGGTGATTTTAATCACAGGCACAATCGGGTTGCCGATAACGTTACCTTGACCTGTTGGGAACAGGTGAACGGCAAAGCCTGCGGCCGCTTGCAAGGTCACACATTCCGCTGCGGCAGAAGATGTATCCATAAAGTAGAGGCCAGGGCCTGCTGCAGGACGTTCCGCTGGTGTCAGTACGTCAACGAACTGCGTGGTTTTACCGATTTTCTGGTAGTTACCAAACGCCTTCTCTTCGATGGTGGTTAGGCCGCCTAAGATGTTGCCTTTGGTTGGCTGGCTATCAGACAAGTCAGAGGTCTTGTGCGGTTCAATCACCTCATCCATGTACGCCTGCCATGTATTGAGGAACTTCTCGCCGATTTCAGGAGAAACAGCACGCGTTGCACAAATTTGCTCTGCACCGGTTAACTCTGATGTTTCACCGAAACACAAGGTTGCACCTTGAGCTGACAATTTGTCGCACAAGTTACCTACGGTCGGGTTTGCCGCGAGGCCAGATGTGGTATCAGACTCGCCGCACTTCATCGAAATCCAAAGCTCGCTCACATCACATTCTTCACGGGTGAGTTCGCTCGCTGCTTGAACATATTCTTTTGCTACGCGAGACGCAGAAGCAATGGTGTTGATGTCACCGTTTTGCTCGATAGCAAAGCCCTGAACTGGCTTACCTGATTCTGCGATGCCTTCAACAACGCGGGCTGTCCACTCTGGCTCAATACCGATGACGACTACTGCAGCGACGTTCGGGTTGCAGCCAGTACCAATCAAAGTACGGAAGTGCAGTTCCAAATCCTCACCGAACTGCAAGCGTCCGTATGGGTGAGGAATCGCCAATGTGCCTTTAATGTTGTTGGCAACAGCTTCACAAGCTGCGTTCGACAAATCATCTAATGGCAAAATAATCACATGGTTACGTACACCGACACGGCCATTTTCGCGGCGATAGCCCATAAATTTATAGTTGCTCATGGCTTACCACCTCTTAGTTTTAACGTTTTGAACGTGAACATGTCCGCCTTTAGCGATGTCCGCGATTGCTTTACCGATGTCGTTGTCATACTTCAGGATAGTGTCGCCATCCTTGATATCATTGAGTGCCACTTTGTGACCGAGTGGGATAGCATCGAGTGCGAGGACTTCGATGGTAGAGTCCGTGTCCATGACCCATCCGACAAGTGTTTGGCCAGCTTCTAAGCCCTCAACCACAATCACGCCGACAGAGTCGGTCGAATCGTGGACGAGAAAATCTGGTTTTTGCATTTTCATCTCCTTTTGAAATAAACGATCTTTCTATTCTTGGGTTACTCTTCCGGTCGCAGAACTACTTTCGCAGCAGCAATGCGGCCATTAAGCAAATCTTCAAAAGCGTCTGCGCCTTCGTTGAGCGGACGTTCCTGAATCCAGTCAAGCGCGCCGAGCGCGCCGTTATGCATCGCTTCTAGCGTGGCTTTGAAGTCCTGCATGGTGTAGGTGTAACTGCCTGCAAACGTCACTTCTTGCAGGGTGAACTTGCGAACATCCAACCCTTCCACGCTGTCTTGCAAGCCAACATGAATGATCACACCGCCGGGTTTTACCGCAGCAGATGCCCCCATTCGTGTATGTTTGTTTCCAACGCAATCCACCACAAGATCGATGCTATTCGCGGTGATTGCGTCGTCTGTTAGTGGGTCTAAAACGGTGCAGACATTGGCTGAATTGACAGTGTCACGACGAAGCGCATTCGTTTCAGCTAGGTAAATCTGTTTGCAGCCTTGCGCATGAAGGGACAGGGCCGCGGCCAGACCGACTGCGCCTCCGCCATAAACCAAGGTTTTGCATTCAACCAATGGACGCTTGCTGAGTTGCGCGCCTTTTGTAACGGCGTGCCAGCCTGTAGCAATGGGTTCGGCCAGTGAGGCCTTAGTGAGTGACATACCGTCTGGTACAGGCACGAGATTGCGTGTTGGAACGGCGACAAACTCGGCAAATGCGCCTTCACGAGGTGGCATGGAAATGATTTCTCGTTTACCGCATTGGTTGGCGTACCCTGTTAGGCAGTGGTCACACTCGCCACAGCTGACTAGCGGATTAATGACCACGGCTTGTCCGTCCATTTCACCGCTTCGCACAATGCCTGCCCCTTCGTGACCAAGGATCAGTGGGGCAGGGCGTCGATCGTCGTGGCCTAGGTAGGCGTGCAAATCGGAACCGCAAATACCCACCGCGCAGATTTCAACCAATACCTCGCCGCTTTTTGGTGTCGGCATGGGTTCGTCACGGTACGCCATTTGTTGAGGGCCGGTGTATACCAGTGCTTTCATGTCCATATTTACGTCCTCTCCCTACTTTGCTGTGTAGCCGCCATCCAGTGAAATCATTTGCCCGCAGATATAATCTGACGCGCGAGAGGCGAGAAAAATGGTCAAGCCATCAAAGTCTTCTAATTGCCCATTTCGGCCTATTGCCGTCATTGAGGCATGGTGTTCAGAAAGCGTCTTATCGTTAAATACCTTTTCAGTGAGCGGTGTTTGGAAGAACCCCGGCGCAATGGCATTTGTCGTTATCCCTTCTTTAGCCCATGCCTCGGCCATTGCACGGGTCAGTTGTGCGACACCGCCTTTTGACGCGCCATATGGCACGGAGTTGGCAAAGGCGCGATAAGACTGTAATGAGCCAATATTGATGATTTTCCCTCGCCCTTTCTCTCGCATGCCGGGAAGACAAGCTTTCGCGAGAAAGAAGGGAACAGACAGGTTTAAGTTGATGGTCATGTCCCAACTTTCCAGAGAAATGTCGTCCGCAGGCTGGCGCAGGTTTACGCCAGCCGCATTCACCAAAATGTCCGGCGCGCCGAAATTGGTGTTCACGCGCTCAATGAATTGGGGCAACGTGTCGCGATTGAGTAGGTCGACCGTCTCAATCGCTGAATCACCACCTTCGCCAGCAATGAGAGCGGCCGTTTGTGCTAACGTTTCGGCATGACGCCCTGCCAGTACAACTTTTGCTCCCGCCTTTGCCAGTGCATACGCGATGCGCTGTCCGATACCTGAGCCAGCACCTGTAACAAGGGCGACACTGCCATCAAGACTGAAAAGGTGGTTTATTACATTGCCTGCCATTCTTTGCTCCTTGCTTATTCCGGTTGCAGGTTGAACTGCTCATCCGGGAAATATTTCGCGAGGCGTGCATCTCCCGTTTTTGCGTGTGCTTCCATACCTTCCAAGCGGGAAATACGCGCCGTTACTTGAGCCACATCTTTACTGGCTTCTCGGGTTGAGCGTTGGTAGGTCACAACCTTGAGGAATTTGCCTGCGCTAAGACCGCCTGTGTATTTAGCCGCTCCTTTTGTCGGCAGGATATGGTTAGGGCCGGAGGTTTTATCACCAAATGCGACATTGGTTTCTTCACCAAGGAAGAGCGAACCGTAGTTGCGCAGGTTTTTAAGCCACCAATCCAGATCGGCAGCGTGCACTTCTAAATGCTCAGAAGCATATTCGTCACTGACTTTTACAGCCTCTTCGCGAGTGTCATAGATAATGACTTCGCCATAATCACGCCAAGCGGCCTCGGCAGATTTGCTGTTGAGTTCGGGCAACTCAGCAATCAATTCTGGCAAGCGCTTCATGACGGTCTCAGCTAACTCCTCAGAGTCTGTAAGCAACCACGCCGGTGTGTTCGGACCGTGTTCTGCTTGACCAATGAGGTCAACGGCAACCAATTCGGGGTCTGCGTCTTTGTCCGCAATGACCATGACTTCGGAAGGGCCCGCAAACATGTCGATGCCGACGCGGCCGTAAAGCTGACGCTTGGCTTCTGCGACAAACTGGTTGCCCGGTCCTACTAAAATATCCGCGGGATGCCCTGTAAACTGACCAAACGCCATGGCAGCGATCCCTTGCACGCCCCCTAAGTTAAGGATGGTGTCAGCTCCGCAAAGGTTCAGGGTATAAAGGATGGCTGGATGTACACCTTCTTCGCGCCCCGGTGGTGAACAGGCAACGACATGGTCGACGCCAGCCACTTTGGCTGTGGTAACAGACATAATTGCCGATGCGATATGAGAGTAACGACCACCAGGTACATAACAGCCAGCCGCCTGCATAGGAATGAGTCTTTGTCCCGCAAACAACCCTGGAGAAAGCTCAGTTTCGAATTCTGACAAGCTATCGAGTTGCGCCTGTGCAAAATCACGAACGCGGTCGTAGGCAAATTGAATGTCTTTCTTCAGTTGCTCAGGCACCTTGTCTGCCGCTGCGTCGATGTCGGCTTGTGACACGACGATGTCGCCTTGCCAATTATCGAACTTGCGGGTGTATTCGATACAGGTTTCTTCGCCACCCTGTTCGATTTCTTTCAGCATATTGGCGACGATTGCGCGGACGTCGTCTTCACCTGTCGCAGCAGTTTTCTCTGCTTTTTTTAGATACTTAACAGCCATGTCGTTAAATTCCTCGTTAAATTTTGGGTGCAACTTCCCTGTCCGGCTTATTCGGGAATAAGCCGGGAAGGTTAATAATTTCAATCTGTTACAATGCCCAGAGCGAAAGCTCAGGGATAAACGCCAGTAGTAGAACTACCGTTAGCATGGAAATCACGTAAGGCCCCGATCGCGCGGCAATCTTAAGTACCGAGGTCCCTGTTATTCCGGAGACAACAAAGAGGTTTAGCCCAAGTGGTGGCGTTATAAAGCCCACACCCAGAGCCGTTACCATCATGATGCAGAACTGCACATCTGCCATACCTATCTCCCTCGCGAGCGGAAGCAGTATGGGTGAAAGGATCAGAATGTTTGGCGTTGTCTCCATAAAGCAGCCAGCGACAATCAAGATGCCAATCATAATGAGGATCAGCACAGTGCGGCTGTCAGTAAACGATGTCATGGTTTGCACAAAGGCTTGTGGTACTTCCAATGCCGCCAGCGTTTGCGCCAAGGGTAAACTTAACGCGATGATTGGCAGGATAACCCCGTTTACCTTCGCCGAGCTTTCCAGCATTTTTGGGAAGTCGCTGATTTTCAACGTGCCTTGGAACAAACCGATAATAATGGTCACCACAACGGCAACTGCGGCTGCTTCTGTTGGCGTGAATACACCAGTGTAAATACCACCTAGGATGATGACTGGCACAAGCAGAGCATAGCGAGCGTCAACGATCACCGAGAACCAACGCTTGATGGAGAATCCCTGTCGTGCGTTTTCGTAGCCGTGGATTCGGTTCATCACTACGTTTGTCATCATGATGGCCATCATAACCATGATGCCGGGAACTGCCGCCGCCAAGAACAGCGTTGAGGCAGAGATACCTAGCACTAAGCCAATGATGATATAAGCGATGGAAGGTGGGATAAGGATGCCAGTACAAGCACCTGCCGCAACCAACGCACACGCATAAGGTTTGGGGTAGCCTTGCTGAACCAATCTGTCGATGGTCATGCGACCTACCGCAGCGGCACCCGCAGCATCCGAGCCTGAGATACAGGCGAAGAAACCACAACCCAATACCGTCGCGCTACCAAAGCCAGCTCGCGCACCGCCCACACTGGCTTCTGCCACATCGAGCAGTTTATTAGACAATCCAGTACGAACGAGCACGTCACCTGTCAGAATAAAGAGTGGTACAGCAATCAATGCGAATGCATCAATGCCATCAAACAGTGATTCACCAAACAGTGACAGTGGCAAAACTTCAGTGATAAAGAGCAGGGCAATGGAACCCAATCCTAACGATACCCAGACCGGCACAGCGAGTGCTATCAGCACCAACATGGCGATCACGGGGCCATAAAACTCCCAGCCAAGTTCGATGGAGGTTTGTTGAACATAGTAATTCAGCATCCGTGCCTCCTAGTCAAACAGCTTGTTGCCTTCAAACACAGGCGTATTCTGTGCGAGGCTGCGAATATCCCGACGCATGGACTGCGCCAATCGGAATATCATCATTGAAAAACCTAACGGTACGGCTGCCATGAACCACGCTTGGCTGATCCCTAAGCCATGCGTGACGGAGCCAAATTTCAAAGAAATTTCGATAGGGTGAATGGACCAATAAAGTGCAAACAGTGCGACGATCAATGTGGCGACATCGCCCAATAAGTAGATAGCGGCTTTCCCTCGGTTAGGGAGGTAGTGAAGCAGAACATCAATGCGAATATGCGCGCGTTCTTTTACAGCTGCTGATGCGCCTACCCAAGCGAGATAAATAAAAGCGTAGCGTGCGACTTCTTCTCCCCATATTGAGGAGTAACTGAAGACAAAGCGTCGCAAAACTTCCATAGCAATAGTGAGTACGATGGTGGTGTAGAAAAACAGCAATAACCACCTCTCACCGTTCTCATCGATTTGTTTTAAGAGATTCATTTCGTTCGTCCAGCGTCCGTTTCAGATAGAGCGAGTGGAGCTGTTTGGGTGAGCGTGGAGCAGACCTCACCCAAACAGCGGTTTACTCAGCGTTTACACATCGTGTACGAACGGGCCGTCATTGTTGTTAGCAGCATCCAACAGTTTATTGAACGCCGCTTTTGAGCCTGCCAATTCAGTCTTAAATGAATCCCAAGCAGGGAGTTGGTGGCCAGCTTTCGCCGCCCAAAGTTTCATTTCCTCTTTGTCAGGTGCATAGAATTGAACACCTGCCTTGCTCAGTTCAGCCATGGCATAAGCACGTGCGGCTGGCACTTTTGCAAGGTTTTGCAACGAGGTCACTTCACTTGCGAATTCAATACCTTCTTGGATATCAGGTGGGAGGCTATTGAACCACTCAAGGTTACAAGAAAACACCTGAGAATCAGGGACTGAGCGGTTAAACGTTACCCAAGAAAGCACATCCTTGAAGCCGAAAACATTGAGAGCTTCTACTGATGGGTCGAGAGCGTCAGCTACCCCTTGCTTGATGGCTGATGGGGTTTCCCCCCAAGCAACCGGTGTAGGGTTAGCACCTAACAGGCGGTAGAATTGCTGCAGGATTTTAGAACCCGGTACTCGGAATTTGATACCTTCCATCTGGTCCGGGGTTTTGATTGGGCCTTCAAGGCCATTGCGCAAGGCGACAACACGAGGGTCGATAACCACATACCAAAGTGGTTTGAAGCCTTTTGCTTCCACTTTAGGATGGATTTCTTTTTTCCATGCGTCAGACGTGACCAGATTAATAAATTTCTGGTTCTCGCCGCACCAGTAAGGGATGTTGATAAGATCAACCGCAGGCGCGAAAGGAGCAAAATTAGAAAGAGAGTGTTGCGCTGCTTGGATGGTACCGGCTTGAACTTTCTGTGCTAATGCACCACCCGCCCCAAGTTGACCGCCCGGTGCCAGTTTTACGTAAACTGCACCGTTAGTCATGTTCTGGATGTTCTCTTTAAAATCGAGTTGCATGATAGGGTAGCTGCGTGATGCACCGATGATATACGCCGTCGCGATGGTCATGGTGTACTTGGCTTGTTTCTGTCTTTCTCGTTCTTCGTTAACCGCAGCTTGTGCTGTTGTCGAGGATAACAAGGCACCGGAGGCACCTGCGACGACAGCGGCCGTAAACCCGGCTTTTTTTGCTATTTCCAGGAAACGGCGACGCTCTGCATTCTGTGGGGAGTCATCCTTATTGTGAACAGACATATATCTACTTCCTTTCTGCGTTTTTAGTTACTTAGTCGAAACACCGTCAGCGTCTTTTTCTGCAAACAGCATGGCGACAACGAAAGTCAACGAGGTAAGCAGGAGCAACAAAAACTCCCAAACATCGTTAACACGAAAGATATTTGAATCCCCTGAAGCAATCTGAATCTTGGTGCCAATGACATTGAGCAAATACAGAGAAAAGAAGAAAAGAGAAGGTAAGTAACGCTTCTTGATGTTAAAAACAGAGCTCATACATTCAACCTCATAACATGTGTAACTGCACAATGTGGCTACTTATTGTTAGTTATAGTAGTAACCGCGATGTAACAAGGATGTTAAATGTAAGCGGTTACATTTTGAAGCGTAGTTGTGGAACAAATTCTCTGTCAAGTTTTTGGCAGGTTAATTTTTCAACACGGCTATAATTAGATAGTGTCCATATAGAGCTCACTATTGAGACGTTCTTAGAAGAAGCTAATGAAAACAGGACGATGGCTAAAGAGATAAATACAGCACGTAAGCGCTTACAAAAACGAACATCAGATTCCCCAAAAGCCGAGGATGTAGCGAAAGCTGCAGGCGTATCTACGGCGACAGTTTCACGCTATCTCGCCAATCAAGATTCAGTGAGTGAAAAGCGTGGGGTGTTGATCCAAAAGGCGATTGAGTCACTGGGTTATATTCCACACGGTGCCGCGCAAGCATTGGCATCTCAGCGGACGAAAACTATTGGTGTGATTGTCCCTACGTTAGACAACGCAATATTTGCAGAAGGCATTCAAGCATTTCAGCGTCGATTGCAGGAAAAAGGCTTTACGCTGTTTATTGCGAGTTCCGACTACTCGTTGGATGAGGAGTTGGCACAAGCTGAACGGCTGGTTACTCGTGGGGTTGAGGGACTAATGTTGGTCGGGTCTGAACATCACTCGCAGCTATTTGATATCCTCGAAAAAAAACAGATTCCTTACCTTTATACGTGGTCGTATAAACCCGATCTTGGGCATCCTTGCATTGGTTTTGACAATCATCTCGCGTCGTCCCGCCTCACTCAGTATTTGTTGGATTTGGGGCATAAGAGTTTTGCTGTGATCCCAGGTATCGTTCACGATAACGACCGTACCAGAGACAGGCTAGACGGGTGCTTGGCGACGTTGGAGCAAGCTGGAATTCATTTAACCAAAGATCGTATTGTTGAATGTCACTACGATTTGTCTGAAAGCAGACAAGTTATGAAGAAATTTTTGGCGATGGAGTCACGTCCGACAGCCATAGTTTGTGGTAATGACATCATCGCGATGGGTGCGTTACTGGAAGCGCAACATCAGGGTATAAAAGTGCCGGATGCAATATCCATTGTGGGCTTTGATGACTTAGCTCTGTCTTCGCATTTTCAGCCAGCGTTAACAACAATGCATGTCCCTTCGAGAGAAATGGGTGAACGTGCTGCGGAATATTTACTTGCCTCCTTAGAGCATGAATCTGTTCAAGAATGCTATGAATTGGAAGCCAAGTTGGTAGTGAGAGAAACAACGGCCAAACCTCGCGTATAGGGAGTCATTCCGCCTAAAAGGAAATGCTGCAAATACGTTCCATTTAATTTACATGCAACCATTTATATGGTTGTAAAAATGTAAGTGTGAATATGTTTTGAGTGGAATTTGTTAAAACATCTCGTGTTAATGGATGATAGGGGTTTTGTTAATCGTGAATAACGGCATGTTGAATGTGTGGGTGTTATTTTCTGTAAATAAATGATAATTGTACAAAATACAAACCAACTGGATGGATTGGATTCATGTACTAGTGGGTTGACATGATAAAACTGTTTCAATATATTAACCGCGAAACATCTGTTTACATTATGAGTTCATTCTCAATGTAAGTGTGAGACCTCTTTCTTTTCTAATGATTTTTAACTGCACAAATTTTAACTACGACGTTATTGCATAAAAATTAATTTAAACTATCAGTTTGCTATCTGATTTATGGTGTTGCTTTTTTGGTTTTCACGGACGCATAAATATCGTTCTAAACCTTACTCAAATTCTATTGATTAAAGCTTTATCTATTTCATATTTATGTGTGTGTTTTGTTCAAAATAAAAGATGGTTTTACTTTGATGTATTAAAAATAATTTCATAAACAACATTGAGTAGGTTATGACGATAACAAAAAAATCATCTTTCTGGCTTACAGACTTTTCGCTGCGAACTTTACTATTATCACCCGTTGTAATTACGTTGTCTGTGTCCGCGTTAATATCTGCTGTACTATATTTTTACCTTGCTGAAGTAAAAGGCTCGGTTGACTATTCAACATTGAGAGCAGAAAGGGCGGAGTCGGCGGCTAAGTTAGACAGTGATTGGAACAACATCCGTGTAGAGAGTCGAGATCTTCTTAAGGAAAGTACGGAAAACTTGCAAAATGAATACGTCAGAATAAAGGGTGATATTGAGAGAATACAGACTCTTATCAAAGAAGATTTTATTTCTGACCCGGACATGTCTTCTGAAACGAAAGAGGACATGAGAGAAACACTGAAAAATATAGAAAATTATCGCTTAACCTTGTCCCAATCGATTGAACAGTATCAACGCGTGCATAGGCAGTGGTGGGAAGATACGCCGCTCTTATGGGGCGCACTATTTTCGATGACATCTGAGGTGAACGCCTATGCCGATAAGAACAGTAATTTTGATGTCATTACGTGGAATAAAGATGTTTCTGATCTAGTAAGAAACCTGGATGGTTACTACTCTAGCTTGTCTCTTAGTGTTTTTCGTCGAGCTGTTGTCAATGAAGATAAAACATTGTCATACTTGAGCGATGCTATTGATATAGTTAATAAATACACGTGGATTCAGCCAGTTAAAGACTTTAAAAATACAACAATACGAGGTTATGAAAATTCCACGAAGGTTGTGCTTTCAGGACTTAAAGATGACGGATTGTTTTCAAAAGAACGCGATGCATTAGCGAATAAAATCAGCACTGATCTTTCTGCAGTTATTTCTAGAAACATGGTTATGCTGCATGACGCGAACCAGAATTCAATGAATTTGGCTTCCAAGGCGATAACAATTCAAGGCGCGTCGTGGATTCTTTCTGTGCTTTTATCCGTCACTTTGTGCATTTTTATTATTAATAAAATTAACGGTATTTTCGGTCGATTGGTTAATTCAATGAAGTCTATGGCAAATAAAGACTTCTCAGTTTTAACCAATATTCGCGGTAAAAATGAATTGGCATCGTTGGCAATGAGTTCTGACGCGACGGTTGAATCGATCAATGGCGTGCTTGAAGATGTGAGATCTCAGAGTGTGGAGATTTCAGCAAGTGCTACCGAGCTAGCTACCGTCATGTTGCAAAGTACCGCAAATGCGGAAGAGCAGAGTTCTCAAGTTCAGCAAATTGCAGCAGCAGTGACGGAAATGTCGACATCGGCAAGTATTGTTGCAGAATCAGCAAGAATGACAGAGTCAAAAGCAGAAAATGCGTTCAAGGCGTGCCAAGAAGGTCAGATTCTGGCGGAAGAAAATAGCGTACAAGCTGATAATCTGACGGTGCAATTGGGTGATACCGCGTCGGTAGTAGAGCTACTTAAACAGCGTTGCCACAGTATCAATGAGGTTGCTACCGTTATCAGCACGATATCTGATCAGACAAATTTGCTGGCACTAAACGCCGCTATTGAGGCCGCTAGGGCGGGTGATGTAGGGCGAGGCTTTGCGGTCGTGGCGGATGAAGTACGTGCGCTTGCGGCGAAAACGCAAACATCGACTGAACATATCAAAACAATCATTGAGGAACTGCAGAGCCAATCTGATATTGCGAAGCTCAAAGTTGATGATTGTTTGGAAAAGGTTGATCAAGTAAGAGAAACATCATCCGTTGTGGTGGATAAAATGACCGCTACGCAGCTTTCTGTATCAGAGATAAATGATAGCTCATCTGAAATGTCAGAAGCTGCTCAGCAACAGTCTCAAGCGATTGAGGAAATCAGTGAGTCTTTGAATGGCATTACAGACATCATTTCTCAAAATGTGGTGGGTATTGATCAATCGAGTCAGGCTTCAAACTTCTTGTCTGACATCGCTGAACGCCAAAGCAGTCGCTTAAATGAGTTCAAGCTAAAATCAAACGCCTATTAATACAAAAAGAAAACCCCGACAAGCGGGGTTTTCTTTTTCACCAAATCCAACTGGTTTCCGTGTTGGGTATCCGCTTTTGTATGGGCGTGGTGCCATCATCAAACCACACTTCTGCAAGCAGGTAGTATTGCGATGTTGTGTTGACAATGTCGACAGTGCCTTGACCGTTAATAAGCTGAGCTGCGACCAATCTGCTATTGTAATCGGCTGAATAGCTACCATCATTGTTTGCTGAAAAATTTCGATACAAAGTGATGGTCGCATTGGACGCAGCGTAACCGCTGACATCAACCACAAAGCTCTGTTGAACATTTGGATTGTAAGAAAAAGAGTCAGGAACAACCATCGAGCTCATGGATGTGGCCGAGCTACCTACCGTGGCGGGAATGTTCGCGACGCCGCCAGAGGTATCGACCAACATTGATGTAGAGTTTGAGCTAGAGCTGCTTTCTTCTTCCGAAGGTGAATTATCAGTGCTGATTCCCGTCGTTGTGGTATCTCCGTCTCCACCACCTCCACATGCAGTGAGAAGGGCGGTCATCGCGATAATTGATAAATATTTATGATTAATCATGATGGTTACTCCTCAACACTGTAGTATTTGTTTTCGGTCGCTTTTTCGAGCAAATACCAGTCCACATTATTCTCACCGCCAGTCTCTGCATAGCCCGCAAGTTCAGAATAGACTTCCACTACGTCAACGTGTTCGCGCGGCCAGTGCCAATCGTCAGGTACAAGGATTGCCCACGGTAGGTTATCTGATGTTTTGAAGTAGCGGTTTGTTGCTGGGTCGCTAGAGTCTGACCACCATCCATACCAGTAGGTATCAAACTGCTCAGTTGGTGCCTGATCAGGTAGGTGTACTTCTAAGCCGCGGCCAGGGTTATACCAGAGACCATCACGCACATAAGCCCCAGGTGTGGCAAACATGAATGGGTTATAAGGCATGGCTGAAAGTAGGCTGGTGTCGACGTCGGCATTAAAGTAAATGTCTAATTCGAACTCAAAGGACAAGTCTTCCTGACAATGTTGCGCGGTACGGTAGTACATACAACTCGCAGGAATTTTCGTTTTCAGATCATCTGAAATAATGAATATCGCTTCTGTAGAACCCGCTTCGAGCCCATTTTCTGCTTGTTCTACACCGTTATACGAAAGCGTTGTCGTCGCAGCAATGTCTTCACGGTTCAGCCCTTCTAGCCTAAACGCAAACCCATTGTGATAGCCTGCGCCGTATGCTGCTAAATGGCCTTGAATGTGGACGCGTGTGATGTCATTTGACTGGTCAAGTGTCTCGGTGATTTTGAATTTGATTGCAACATCATTCATGTCGTAATCGCCTTCTTTTGGCCAGTTATCTTCAAAAGCAATGGTTGCATAGCCGCTAGCACTTGGGTAGTAGCGAAGAGATGAACCATTTTCCATGATGATGACTGGATGGTCTTCTACCTCACCCGTCGTTGCACCGCCGTAGTAATTGAGGCCGGATTGTTGGGCGAAGCGGAAGCGAGCCCAGCTAGAACCAATTGTTGCACCGGCTGGAACGGCAATGTTGTAAGCATTGTTGCCTGAATTGGTGAGATCATCACTGATAATTTTTTCACCGCTGTCTGCAAAGTCCCCATCACCGTTCCAGTCAATCCACGCAGATAAGTAGCCGCTGGTGGAAGCCTGAACGGATATTTGTGCGTTTTGGCCAGCACGCAAACCCGTGACGAAACCGACGCCGTCTTCATCAGCAACACCGGCTTTATTGTCGTCGAGCGGAGATTGGAAACCGTTGCCTTCGCTATCTGGTGCGACAGAACCGAGGTAATAGCCGGAGTCGACTTCATGGCGAGGACCATTTGATTCCAGCAGTGTCATATACGAATCGGGCGCATCACCAAAGTCGATGGTAGAGTCTTCGTCAATCACTGGCGCATCTTCACAACGGGCACCGTCGTTTTGGCCCGACTTGGGGCCGTCAGCGAATTTGACTGCAGGTACTACGCCGCTGTCTATTTTCGCTTGCGTTGAGAGGTCAATTCGATAGATGTTTCCGTCAGAGTTTCTGGAGATGTAGTAGTAGCCATCAACATCGAAATAGCCTGCACCAAACGTTCCCGTTACGCCAATGTTACCAATGAAGTCAGTGTCTCCATTCCCGGTATCAATGGTGTAGAGTTTGCCGTTGGCGTTATTGACCGCAAACAGCTGGTCGTTGTGAGGATGGAACGCAAAGTCAGTGAGCCCTAGAGACACGCTGTCCGTAATTGTCTCGGCAGTCAGCGTCGCGGTTGGGTCGGAGTCTAATGGCGAGAGGTCAATTTTAAACAGACCGTGACTCGTGTGATAAAGGTAGTAGTATCGGTCATACACGTCACCCACAAAGAAGTGAACGTCCGGAAGGCCGGTAACGTCAACCGTTTCTGCTTGGAAGTCGCTGCCTAGTCTAACAACACTATGGGTGGATTTTTCTACACCATAAATATATTTATGGTTGAACCCATCGCCGTCTCCAATGCCGTTATCAAAGCCAATCGCGTTGATGCCATTGTTGGTCATACCTACATCATTTGTGATGAGGTTAGTGGACCCTGTGACAAGGTTTACGCTATAGACTTGAACGGGTTTTGATTGGAATAAATAGGCCTTACTAGGACAGGTATCAAATGGCCCTGCAGTTGCAAGTGGAGATATCAGCACGAGCCCTGTCAAAGATAACTTGTAAGACATAGGACGCTCCTCAATGGAATGTTGCAAATACCTACTCAAGTAACGTGCCATTTTTAACTAATTGAAATATATAATTATTTCATAATGGTTTTTATATTGAGATACTCTTTTATGTCAATCTGACAGTCATTCCGGCAAAGCGAAGTGTCCCATTTCTCAATATGAGAAAACTGTCTATCCCCAGAATAAGGGAAAATGAGTCAGTGCCAATTAACGCGGAATCTCATTGTCAGTTAGCGGATGTCATTGCTGGCTGTGTGTCTGCGAAAGCTAAAACTAAAGTGAGGGACTGATAATGGCAAAGACAATACTGATCACTGGCGCGACGGATGGCATCGGGTTAGAAACAGCAAAGGTTTTAGCTGCTGAAGGGCATATCCTGCTGATACATGGGCGAAATCAAGCAAAGCTGGGCAAGGTAGAAACAGAGTTGAAAGCGATTAGGAGCGTTAGTACGGTAGAAGCCTATGTCGCAGACCTTTCCTCATTACCTGATGTAAAAGCATTGGCGAGAGCCATACTCACTAAGCATTCACATGTTGATGTGCTCTTGAATAACGCGGGCGTATTTCGTTTGAGCGATGCATCGACCAAGTCAGGCATTGATGCACGATTTGTGGTGAATACCATTGCCCCGTATCTGCTGACTAAGTTGTTGCTTCATGCCATGGATGAAAATAGCCGAGTGGTGAACCTTTCATCAGCGGCTCAGGCTCCCGTTAATCTCAATGCGCTGGAAGGAAAGGTGCAGTTTGATGACGACTTTAGTGCGTATGCGCAAAGCAAACTGGCGATCACCATGTGGACGCGCGTAATGGCGGAAAAGCTAGGGGAAAGCGGTCCGGCATTTATCGCGGTCAATCCAGGTTCAATGTTAGCCAGTAAGATGGTCCAAGAAGGTTTTGGTGTATCAGGCAATGATTTGTCCATTGGCGTAGATATCTTAGTACGAGCAGGCTTGTCAGACGAGTTTGCATATGCGTCTGGAAAGTATTGGGACAATGATTCGAAGATGTTTTCTCCACCGCACCCTGACGGTTTGGATGATGAAAAAGCGCAAGCTATTGTCGATGCAATTGAACGTATTATTGCGTAATTGACTAAAAAGAAAGCCCTGCAAGATGCAGGGCTTTCTCATTTAACGCTTCCTACGCATTTGGGTGATAAATGCCAAAGCAAGGTAAATAAAGGCCAGCCCCCAAAGTTGGGTAATAAACCCTTGCTGGCTTTGGAGTGTCGCCCCCATCTGATTCAACTGTATCGTTGATTGAATCGTAGGCGTTGATGGAGATAGTTGTGCGAGCCAATAGATCCAATCTGGCAGGGCACTGGTTGGCCAAACGAACCCAGATGAAAAAAGCAAGGGCATAGAGCTGAGTAAAACAGTTAATGTGATGATTTCTGGTCGTTTTATGGCTGAACCTATCAAAGTGCCTACTCCCATTGTTGCAAGAAGAAAAGGAACCATGATCATTGCCAGTGAGGCGGGTTCAGCCAAGCGATTAACCCCGTTAAAACTCAAGCTTCCGCCGAGATAGTACATCGACATTACACTGTAAATCGCAAACAGGATAAGGCTTCGAGCCGCTAAGTGGCGACGGCTGTTTGCGGTAGAGCCAGCTTGCAACATGCCTGATGCGATGAGCAACGTTTGTTGCAAAATCAACATAAATACGCCGGGTACAACGTAGTCGCCGTAGCCAGTGGTAGGGTTAAAAACCGGCACCATGTTGAGTGAAAACGGCGTGTATTGTTTTTCGGCAAGCGGCTGAGGAATATCTTTCATCATCGCTTTGGCAACTTTCACTTGCGCACCTAGCGTACTGCCAGAAGATACGGCCCCCTCAACGATCGTGCCGTAAACCAAGAAGAAAGATGCATCCCCACCAACCGAGATCACTGGGCTTTTCCCCATCAATAAATCGCGGTAAAAATGCTGTGGGATGACGATAACGCCTTCGATTTCTTTACCCGCGATAAGCTTGCTAGCCTCCGCTTCCTGACTGAGGTTCATCGACACGTTAAGTTGCGGTGTCGCATTGAGCATTCGAACAAAAGCACGGCTCTGTTGGCTGTTGTCATGATCAACAACGGCGACATTGAGTTCACGTGGCAGTTGGTGGTCGTACGGCAGCGGATAAAGCAAGGAATAGATAATGATCCCGCCAAACACGGTAAAGACAACCGCTGGGTTACTAAACAGCTTTTTCAGCTCATATGAGAAAATGTTTCGCCAACTCATTTTGCCGCTACCTCGCCGCAATCATGCTTACTAGGCACTGTGCGTTTTACTTTCAGCAATACAATCACCCATAGAGCACTGAAGGCGGCGAGTGCGCCCAATTCTGGTGCCGCTTGTTTAAGTGTTGCCCCGTAATTAAATTGCCCAATTTGAAGGCTGATGTAGTGACTTGCGGGCAATATTGCTCGCCAGCATTGTGCCAAAAATGGCATATCTGTTGCGGGGAAGCTAACCCCCATAAAGGCAAACGCTGGGGCCGTAAATCCTGCCACCAAGCTCATTGCCCTCACCACATTACGCGTTGCTGAATACAACAGCGCACCGATCGCCAAGCCTGCAGACACCATTAGACCTTGGGCGGCGAACACAATGGACCAACTGCCGTTCATTGGCCAACCAAGCGATAGGTGCATTGACAGGGCAAATGCAATGCCCATCAGCCACAAGGGTAAAAGCAAGCAGCAAAATTTCGCAGTCAGAGCACTCAACGCTTGGTTGGCAAACGCGTGCTCAAATCCGATGCGCTTATCGGTTAATGCCATCGACAACATGCCACTGGCGACGATAGCAATTTGCCAAAGTGCTGGAATAATCGCAGACACCAAGAACTGTGCGTAGTTGGTGCCGCTGTTAAACAGAGGTACCAATTGAAAACGCACAGGCACAGATTGCCCCGCCGCTTGTGCTGTTATGGTGGTGCCATGAAGCATGTTAACTTTGGTTTCTACCATGGCAGAAAAGGTGCTCTGACTTTGCGTAATCGCAGAACTGACCAGTTTGCCAATAAGAATGTACTGGCTGTTGTAAAAGGCAGTGACATCCGGTGATTCTCCGCGCATAACCGCCGCTTCAAAACGCTCTGGAATAACAATGGTCGCGAACGTTTTAGCACTGTTTAGCGACGCAGATGCATGTTGAGTATCGTCGAATTGGGTGGTAGAAATTGTTGGGCTTGCATCGTAGTAGCGAACTAATGCCCGAGACATTGCGCTGTTGTCCATATCAACAACACCAATCGGCAAGTCTCGCGCTGTTCCTGAGCTGAAAATGGCCCAAACTAGCAAGAAAAGCACAATGGGTAACACACACAGTAACGCCGACAGCCATCTGTCGGAGCTGACCAGTTTCCACTCATTGATCACCATGCGGGCAAAAGTGGGGGTATTCATGACTTATCCCTGCACGTTCGCGTCAGAAACTAATACGCTCATGCCTGCGCGCAAACCTTGGATTGGCGCGATAGGGCGAGCTTCCACCTCAAACGTACGCATGTCATACCCTTTTTGGTTATTTGTCGCGCGCCATGTCGCGAAGTCGCCCATAGGTGCAACATGCGAGACTTTAAAGCGATACGCTTGTTCGCCTAATGCAGGAATCTTTGCGTTGAATTCTGTGCCTTGCTGGAACTGACGCAACTTGTCCTCACGAACATTAAACACTGCCCAAGCGTCATTCATGTCAATGACAGTGACGACAGGAAAACCTTGAGGGGCCAGCTCGCCCGAATGCAATAAAATCTGACTGACTTCGCCTTGGTACCAGCTATGGATTTTGGTGTCTTTTGTGTAAGCCTCAACTTCAGCCACGGCTCCCGCCGCCATTCGCGCTTTTTCCTGAGCAGCACGTTTGGTTTCTGTGCGTGCACCTGCTTTCGCCATTTCATACATTTGATGCGCAGCATTTTCCGTGTATTGAGCGGCTTGCCACTGGGTGTACGCTTCATCACGTTTTTGCTCCGCGGTCACGCCTTCCACATAGAGAGCGTCAACACGGTTGAAGGTTTTTTCGGCCAGTTGTGCGGCTGCACGGGCTTTCTGCCATTGGTCTCGTGCTGCATTGATTTCTTGAGAGCGAGCACCACGCTCTGCTTGTTCAGCCATGGCATCGGCGGCTTGCTGACCTGCTTTTGCTTGTTCTAATTTCGCATCCAGCTCTGGTGTATAAAGTGTGAAAATCAGATCGCCTTTATTCACTTGCTGTCCCTTACGCACCAATACGTCTTCAATACGTCCCGGCACTTTAGAAGACACACTGTATTGTTGCGCTTCTATTTGACCTTGGAAGCGTTCAGGTTGAGGTTGGTAAGCTTGGTAGAAACTGTAACCGACCCAACCAACTAACGCGCATACCGGTACGGCAAGAAAAGCAGATTTTAATTTGGTCATGACGGATTACCCTTGAAGTGAAGCTTGATGATGGATGAGTGAGGCTGCCTGAAATTCAGGGAAGCGTTTCATTTCACCGCTGACAGCTAATAGACGGCTCAGTGACAGAACGTATTGATAAGACGCGGCAAGCTGTTGCGTTTTAATGCTGGCGAGATAGAGCTCGGCGTCAACAACATCCAGTGATGTCGATAGGCCTTGAGAGAACGCTTTTTCGCGCAGTTTTAGGTTTTCTTCCGCTAGCTCAATGCTAGAGGAAAGCCCTTGATATTGTTCGATTGCCTGTCCGGCTTCGCGCCACGTTTTTTCAACCAATAGAGACAAATCTTGCTCGGCTTGTGCACGTAAGTAGCTAACTTGAAGGGCAGTGCTATGGGCCGCTTTGACCTTATCTGAGCGACCACCGTTATCGAATAAAGGAATGCTCACACCAACGCCTACCGCCCAATCTGGCGTTAACTCTGCGGTCAGTGAGTCACCTTCATACAGGTTGTAGTTACCGTAAAGAAACACTTGCGGATAATACTTACCTTTTTCCATATCAATCAGACCATTGGCCTGCTTGCGTTTGGCTTCCAGTACTTTGAGTCCGGGGTAGGTGGCCAGTGTCTTATCTAGGAAAGGTGACATAGCAGGGGCGTTGTCTTGCGTAAAGAGTTCGCTACTCGGAATCGGGGTCTGATCGGTTTTGACCATGGCTTTTAATGCCGCTTGCGTTATTTCCAAATCCCGCACTGCTTTCATGCGAGCTGTTTTCGCTTGGTCGTAAGACACCTCGGCCTGCAAGCGTTCAACGCGCGCAATCTGGCCTTGTGCTTCCATTTTCTTGGCGTGAGAAAGGTGTTTGTACAACCCTTCTTCAACGTCAATGCGGGTTTGAACAACTTGCTCCGCCAGAACGGTTGCGAAATAGACTTTAGCCAGATCTTCGAATTTGGCTTGTTGCTCCATTTGCATCAGGTATGCCGCTTCATCACGTTGGGCGTTGGCAATATCTTCTGCTGCCAGTATTCGACCACCTGTGAAAATCGGCCATATAGCTCTGATGGAACTGGTGTAAATATCGCGGTCAGCCAATGTCGTCGTCGCAAGGCTGTCGACACTGCCGCCGATACCCGGTAATAAGCCTGCTAACTTATGAAGGGAATCGCCCCCACTCATGTGCTCCATAAGTTGTGAGGGCTTGAGTTCAATATTTTGATCGAGGCGTGTGTAGTTGCCACTCAAAGAGACACTGGGGAGATGATGCGCGGATGCCGCATTTCGCATGTGATCGGCGCGTTCTAGGTTCGCGCGTTTGGCGGCAATAGCATCACTTTTTTCTTGAACAGATTTCCATGCATCATTGAAGCTCAGTGACTGTGTATTGAGCTGTTGGGCATTCGCGATAGGTGAAATTATCGCAAAAGCACAGCACAGGCTTAATAACTGTACTGTAAAGGAAAAGGGTTTCTTTCTGATAAACATTGGATTTACCAACATAAGGAGAGAGTAATTGCATTTTAGAGTTATTACTCTATAAACGCTAGTGTTAATTAAAACGGTGTTTTTTAAACGGATTTAACTTTGATAATTTCACGTTAGCCAGTAATATGCGTTCAGCCCTATTCTGGGTTTTCTTGCCAATTGGCCACACAGAGTAACGCCTGTCACGTTACGCTGTGGGAATATCATTCCGATATTCTTGGAGCTTGACTCACCCTTGACGTATCTACCTGCCGCAGTGATCCCTGTTTCAGGTTAAAAATTTCTGACCCACGCCATTACCTTTTATGTGTTTTTTCCCAGGCCTTTCTTGTATCTGGCGTTTTCGATCCAAAGGATAACCATGCCTACGAGTATGTTGAGTGAGCGTTCTATTCGCTTTCTAATTCTGATGATTTTCCTCGCCGCAGCGATGGAAACGGACATTTATTTACCCGCTTTTCCCGACATGATGGCGGCGTTTGACACGAATGAGACCATGATTCAGCGTATCTTAAGCTTTAACTTTCTAGGCATTTGCCTTGCTTCTTTGATTTATGGGCCGCTGTCTGACGCGATTGGCAGACGGAAGGTGCTAAACATTGGGTATGCACTATTCATTGCTGGCAGCATTGGATGTGTATTCTCAGACAGCATTGAAATATTGATCTTCTGGCGATTTGTTCAAGGGTTTGGCAGTGCGGCGTGCATGATCATTGGTGCCGCGATGGTGTTCGACCTATACAAAGCTGAAAAGGCCGCAGAAATTGTGTCTGATTTGAATAGCTTGGTCGTCAGCATCATTGCTTTCGCGCCAATGCTTGGCGGATGGATTAATTATCAGTTCGGTTACACCTACAACTTTGTGTTTATCGCGGTACTGACAATTGCGACGGGACTTATTTGCTTTTTCAAATTGCCAGAGTCGTTGCCTGTTGAAAAGCGCAAAACGCTGTCAGTGAAAGGGGTAGGGCGAGATTATCTCGTTGTGCTTAAAAATGGCGAGTTTTGGGCGAATACGCTTATTACGACATTCATTTTTTCTGGCTATATGATCTTCATATCTAACATGCCTTTGGTGTTTGTGAATCACCTTGGTGTTGATGTGGCTGTCTTCCCGTTTTATCAGGTCAGTTTGCTGGTGGCGTTTGTTATAGCGAGCGTCAATGCTGGCAGAATGATCAAGTGGTTTGGCTTGGTCTTAATGCGTCGATTTGGCTTTGCACTGATCGCTGTGATGAGTTTACTGATGTTTGTGGTCCCGACAGAATGGCAACAAAGCCCACTGATGGTGACAGGGCTGATGCTGTTTTATTCATTGGGTGCAGGCATCAGCATTGGGATATTCTTCGCGCGTTCCATGGAAGCCGTGCCTGAGCAGACCGGTGTCAGTGCCTCGTTAGTAACGGCAATCAGACTGGCATTGGTGGCCGTTCTCATTGATGTGAGTGGCTCCATGTTTGATGGCACCATGACATCGGCGATAAACCTAATCAGTGGGTGTATTCTGGTGAGTAGCATGATTTATATCGCAGATGAAGTGCGAATAAAGCGTAAGGAAAAGGCAGAGTAATACGTAGCTAGGGCGCACTAGGTGACGCCCTAGTTGTGAGGTTGCGTGTAATCGAACAAGGCTTTCTCAATGGTATCAATAGCCATTCGAACGCCTATAGGCGCACTACCGTGAAAAGGGTGAATGGCATACACATTTACTAATGGCATATCGTGGTTAGGTAGACACGCCTTTAGGTTGTAATTTCTGCGAACAACAAAGTCTGGCAGTATGCCAACCCCGTATCCTGATTCGATCAGAGCCATTGTGGTTTGCATGGCATTGGTTCTGTGTCGCGGACTGTATTGAAGGCCCAGGCTTTCACGTGTTTCGCGGTGCTCGAATACGTGTTCGACAGGTCGCTGTTGCCATTGATGGATAATATAGGGAGCACGACGGAAATCACCAATAAAGGTCGTTGCACAGCAAAGTACGTCCCTGAATTCTCCAATACGTCGTTGTTTGTAATTGCTGGGAGCTGATTGCCCTGCGCGAATCGCTAAATCGATATTGTTCTCCATCAAATCTAATTGATGATCATCGTTTACCAAGTCTAATTCAACATCTTGATACTCTGAAAAAACATCTAATAAAGCAGGCACAACAAGAGACGCCATCAACGCATTAGGCGCTGTGATTCGGATTTTCCCCTTTGGCACAGTTTGTTGGGTTTTAATTTCTTCCCATGCTTTTTCAGCAAGTCTGTGCATGTCACAGCAGTGCTTATAAAACTGCTCTCCAGAGTTTGTGAGAGCTTGTCTGCGCGTTGTGCGTTTAAGCAGTGTTGTTTCCAACTCGTTTTCCAACTGCTTGAGCGATTGGCTTATCACCGATTTGGAAACATCCAGTTTTTCCGCGGCTTTTGTTATTGACCCTGATTCAACAACATTCATGAACACGGTCATTTGTCTAAGATTCTGCATATTGTCTTTTATTTCAGAACAATGAATTTTGTTTGGTTTATGAATCAATGTTAATTCGGAACTCGCAATTTAACGTCTCTCAATAATAAGAAAAGGGTGAATTTTTGTTGTTTTCCAACGATTGCTTTTCGGGTTGGTTGTGGAGCGAGATTTTACGTTTTGCTGTAGTATGCGTGATAAAAGTCTCAATAATAAATTCAATAACATGGAATACTTCGCGGCGAGTTTTTTATACTTTTTTGAGTTATGCTGAACAACCTTCTACTTTCCTTTTTAATGGTGTGCTTTTCATCAAGTGCAGTCGCTGCATCCAGTGTGACCAGTAAGCATGCAGGCGTGTTGCAAACTATCAATGGCGACACCATCCATGAGATTTCAATTAATCCACTACGTAAAACGTTAACGATCGTTGCCGATGCGCGCGCGTATAAGTTTGTTGGTTTGGATGAAATTGATGCTAAAAAGTTGGCTGAGCGCATATTGACGGGAAAGCCCGATACAACAATTGATTTGAGTAAATATTCTCGCTGACAACAAGATAAAGGCTTTTTGGGCTAGTGATTAGGGATACATCTGAGATATCACTAACTGAGTAGGGCTGAAATACACTACTATGTCCGGCTATAAATTTTAGCTTTGAGCCTTTTATCTTAATGACTACTGCAAAGACACCTGCCAGCTTTTCTGAACTTGGCCTTATTTCACCTCTGTTAGCGCGCTTAGCGGAACTTGAATACCAACAACCAACGCCAATTCAAGCGAAAGCAATCCCAAGCGTGCTAACAGGTCGCGACCTGATTGCAGGCGCAAACACAGGTTCAGGGAAAACAGCCACCTTTGCATTGCCTATGCTTCAGCAAATTCTTGAGCTGGGCGAGAAGTCAAAAGGCGGCAAAGGTAACTATGTGACAGGGCTGGTGTTAGTACCGACCCGTGAATTGGCAAAACAAGTTGCAGACAGCATTAAATCTTATGCTGTGCACAGCAATGGTGCTGTAAAAACGGTCGCGGTTTTTGGTGGTGTGTCTGCCAATACCCAAATGTTAGCTTTGCGCGGTGGTACCGACATTCTTGTTGCGACGCCGGGTCGTCTGCTTGATCTGATTTCGAGCAATGCGATCAAACTTGATCGCGTGAAAACCCTCGTGCTTGATGAAGCAGACCGTATGTTGAGTCTTGGCTTCACCGAAGAGCTATCGGCTCTGTTGGCATTGTTGCCTAAGAAAAAACAAACCCTTCTTTTCTCAGCGACCTTCCCAGAAGAAGTTCAGGCTTTAACGCAAGAGTTGTTGAACGATCCTGTCGAAATTCAACTGCAAAGTGCTGACGCCAGCACCTTGGTTCAGCGAGTGTTTACCGTGAATCAAGGTGAAAAAACAGCGGTTCTCGCGCATTTGATCAAAGATAATGCATGGCGACAAGCCCTGATTTTTGTCAACGCGAAAAAGCAGTGTGAGCACCTTGCTGAGAAACTCGCAAAACGTGGCATTAAAGCCGAAGTTTTCCACGGCGATAAAGGTCAGGGCTCGCGCACACGCGTACTGGATGGATTTAAATCGGGTGAGATCGACGTACTAATTGCAACTGACATTGCAGCGCGCGGTTTGGACATTGAAAAGTTGCCTGTTGTTATCAACTTCGATTTACCACGCAGCCCAGCAGACTATATGCACCGCATTGGTCGAAGCGGTCGTGCGGGAGAAGTGGGTCTGGCATTGTCTTTGATTGACCATGAAGACTACCATCACTTCAAAATTATCGAGAAGAAGAACAAAATTCGTCTTGAGCGAGAAGAGGTTGAGGGTTTTGAAGTTGATGAATCGGTTGCTGAGGCACTGCTGAACGTTGAAAAACCGATGGCAAAGCCAGCGGGTACGGGCAAGAAAAAGAATAAAAAGAAAGGGCTGACAGCAATGGAAAAATGGCTGAAAAGTCTAGAAGCCAAATAGAGGGCTCGTATCTTAGAACGGTACAGTAACCCCAAAAAGAAAAGGAGCACACAAGGTGCTCCTTTTTTATAGAAAGTAGGAAGTGTTAAGCTGGCGTTTCTGCCGCTTGCGCTTCTTCTTCTAGGCGTTGTTTCTCACGAATTAACTCGTTAAATTCAATGCGTGCTTGTTGAGCCGCTTCAGAGGCTTGAAGCTTATGCTCTTTCGCCGCCATCGCTTCGTCAGTCAGACGTTGAATTTCAGCCAGTTGCTCTTCCGGTGCATCACCGAGTTCTGCACCCGTTTCACCGCGAGAAAGTGCTGCCATACGGATTTCTTTCTTGAGCTGCCAAATCGCATCCAGTTTCTGACGCTCTTCGTTAGCCGCTTCAATCGCTTCATCTTTCAGACGTTCAAACTTCGCCATCGCCATGCCTTCTTTCGACCATGGATCAACATCTGGGAATTCTTCGATGTTAATAACTGGGTCGACATAGCCTTCCTGATGGGAAAGGTCGAGCGTGGCGGCTTTAACGCCCGAGATCATCAGCATAACTGCGATAACCAGCAGTGGAAGACCACCAACAATCGCGGCTGTTTGAAGCGTTGCCAGACCACCCATGAACATCAGTACTGATGGCATGAATGACAGGGTGAATGCCCAGAACAGACGGTTCCAACGCAGTGGATCTTCAGTTACGTTGTTCTGAACAACCGATGCCAGAATGAACGAAATAGAGTCAAACGTTGTTGCTGTGAAAATAATACACAGAATGGTAAATACTGCGATGACCATGGTACTCATCGGCAGTTGCTCAAGGATAGAGAAAATCGCTCGAGTTGGACCTTCGTTATTCAGAATGGAAATAACATCCAGTTGACCTGACAGTTGCAGAGACAGACCGAAGTTACCCAAAATCATGAAGTACAGGGCGCAGCCCAGTGAGCCGAAGAAAATCGAACCTGATACCATTTGCTTGATAGTACGACCACGTGAAATACGCGCAACAAACAAACCCATGCTTGGTGCAAATACCAGCCACCATGCCCAGTAGAAGATGGTCCAATCTTGCGGGAAGTGGGTGTCTTCAAACGTGCCGTAGCCGCCGAAAGGTTCTGCCCACGTTGCCATCACAAAGAAGTTAGACAGCATGCGACCAATCGAGTCCAGGCCAGTTTCCAGCATGAACAGGGTTGGGCCTGCAAACAGGACGAACGCCAACAGTGCTAATGCACCCCAGAAGTTGATGTTGCTCAACACCTTGATGCCTTCATCCATCCCTTTGTAGGAAGAGTAAGCAAACAGGGCAGTACACAGTAGCAATACACCAATCTGGGTGACCGTCGTTGAAGGAATGCCAAACAGGTAGCTGATACCTTCGTTAATCAATGGTGCAGCAAGACCCAGCGTTGTCGCCGCGCCGCCCAGAAGACCGAAAATGAATAGGACGTCAATGAATTTGCCCCAGCCACCGTGGCTGCGTGCTTCGCCGATAACAGGCATCAAAGCAGCGGACACTTTCAGAACAGGTTGCTTACGAACATAGAAGAAGTAAGCAATTGGCAGAGCAGGGATCAGGTAGATAGACCACGCAATTGGCCCCCAGTGGAAGATGCCGTAAGTAGCAGCCCAACGAACCGCTTCTTCAGAACCTGCTTCCAATTGGAATGGTGGACTTTGATAGTAGTAGGCCCACTCAATCGTACCCCAGTAAAGGATACTTGCACCGATACCACCACAGAAAAGCATCGCAGCCCAAGAGCCTGTCGCGAATTCTGGCTTCTCATCCGCATCACCAAGTTTGATCTGGCCGATATCACTGAAGATGATATAAACCATAAAAAAGAAAGCTGCGATGCCGAGAGCGAGGTAGAGGAAACCGAGTTTGTCGGTCATAAAGGTTTTAGCAATCGCAATCCATTCTGCGCCTTCAGTAGGCCAAATCAGAAGTGGGATGATCACCGAGAAAAGAAGCCCAAGTGCCCCAAAAAACGTGGGCTTATCAATGAGCTCAAAGTGCTTTTTCATAAAATGTCCTTATACACTTGTCGTAATAAGGAATTTTTATATTTTTAACAACTTGGGGCAATTTGCATTGTGAATGCTAATAATTAGTATCTTTTATAATATTGAAGTTATGAATGATTGAGGGGGCTTGAGGGGTATTGATGAGATGGTAGGCGTGTCAGTAGTGGCTATTTTTAACATTAAAGCTCATTGTGCCTATTATTTGCACGTAACAAAAATGTTGAGAATTGCGGTAGAAACATGCGCTTTTTCTACCGCCGTTCATATTTACATAGCGTTAAGCAATATTGGCAGCCTGAGAAAGGCGGTACTGCACCATGTCTTCAATGGTCAGTACTGGCATGTTGTGTTTCTTGCCGAATGCAATGATCTCTGGGGTTTTCGCCATTGAACCATCTTCGTTTTGCACTTCACAAAGTACACCCGCTGGAGAAAGTCCAGCCATTTGCATCAGATCGATCGTGCCTTCTGTGTGACCACGGCGTGTGAGGACGCCACCTTTGCGGGCGCGAAGAGGGAATACGTGTCCAGGACGCGCCAAGTCAGTTGGTTTCGCATGAGGGTTAGATGCCGTTTTAATGGTCGTCACACGGTCTGCTGCTGATACACCGGTGGTCACGCCAACTTTCGCTTCGATAGAGACAGTGAATGCGGTTTGATTGGCACTGTTGTTGTTTACCACCATAGGTTGAAGTTCCAGCTTATCTGCTTGTTCTTCAGGGAGACATAGGCACACGATACCGCTACATTCGCGGATCATCAGAGCCATTTGCTGTGTTGTCAGGTGGTCTACAGAATAAATAATGTCGCCTTCGTTCTCGCGGTCTTCGTCGTCTAGCAACAATACGCCACGGCCTTCGCGAAGGGCTTCAAGTGCAACTTCTACACGTTCAAGAGGAGTGCCGAACTCGGCAAGAAGTGAAGTGTGTGTCTGATTCATGGTAACTCCAACGTTATTAATACCAGAATCAGGGCATAGATGAGCCGTGGAAATGAGATCCACAAGCAATACAGCCAAAAATGGAATATACGCAAGCGCACACCAAAACATGGCGTATTTTTATCATCCTCTTTCATCCGGACTCTAACCGTCGGCTTTGGCATCTCACCAAATCTGCTGACCCCAAACTAGGTTTGGGCGCTCGCGGGCTCATCATTTCTGATATACCGCCGGTGGGGAATTTCGCCCCGCCCTGAGAATAATTTGCTTAAGTAAGCCTCTTGATACTACTGCGTTTTCAGTCAAAAAGGAAAGAGGCAGATGTTTGATTGGCCAATATTTACCCGAAAGTGTCGCGTTATGTTAAGGCGATGTTCGCAATACGCCTTCTCGCGTATCAGGCAGTTAAGTATGTTGTGTTTTTTTGGTAATGAGGCAGTGCTTGCTTATTTTTAGGTGCAGCGTCAGGCACTTTTTGTATTCACACGGATAACCGAACTTCTTACTTCCCTTCCTTGAAGCTATGCGCCCATGTGTAAAGTTGGCATAACGAAGTAAGTGTCCATGATAGTTGCCGAAGTCACCCCCCTTAGTTTAGGTATTTCTTGACCCTGCAACGAACAGTCCAGAGAATACGGCCCAAAATAGAACTATCTCACAGAAGGCGCAGTTAACATGAATTCACAGCCTAAAGGGTTGCGGGCCATTGCAATTTTGGAAGCAAGTAAAGGCTTGCTGGCTTTGGCAGTAGGCTTAGCACTGCATGAGCTGGGTGGGCCAAAAATTCAAGCGATGTGTGAAGCCTTATTAACGCATTTGAGGCTGAACCCAGCAGGCGAAATCCCCAGTGTTATCCATGAAGCTCTGGCAAATGTTGATGACAAGAACCTGACAATACTGGCAGTGGGCACCGTGCTTTATGCCGCGGTCAGATTGATAGAGGCCTATGGACTTTGGCGAGCATACGCGTGGACAGAGTGGTTTGCTCTCGCAAGTGGCGCAATCTATGTGCCTTTTGAAGTGTATGAAGTGGTTACGACCGGTAAAGTACTGCCAATTTTAGCGTTGGTGACAAATTTGATCATCATCGGTTATATGGCGTTAGTGATTTCTAAACGAAGAAAAGAAAATAAACGCAAAACAGCTTAACGTTATAAAACTAAGTGGCTATTTTCTGACTCTTGATTGGCATTTTATTGACGTTAATGGTGGAGATTTGAGCGATAAAGACTGGTGTTGTCTTTTTTTATCGCAAAAGATGCTTATATGTTGATTTAGGTCAATTTTATCTATTACCATGCGCTTTTTTCACACTTTAGTAAAAAAAGCACAATAACAATGACAACAGATACAAAGCCTTCAAAATTTAAATCTCCCACGATGATCGCGTATATGCTCCTTCTTAGTGGCTTGCTGACGTTTGGTATTTTCAGTCTTGCTGGCGCAGTCTTTGCGTACATCAAACGTAAAGAAGCAATTGCTGCTGGTGAAGATATGTACGCCGATCATTTCCAATGGATTATTAACACGTTTTGGGTTGCTCTGCCTTTGGCTTTGATTAACCTGATCTTGATACCTTTGGGAATTGGGTTGATCACTGCAAGTGTTACTTACTTGTGGGTATTTTACCGAGGAATGTATGGCGCGAAATCGCTCACCGATCTCCACAGCCCATACAATCACCGTCGCGAATCAAATGCTTAACACCGAAAGATAAAAAAGCCGCTAATCGCGGCTTTTTTTATGCGGTAGGTTGCTCTTGGCTTTCGCTTTCTTCTTCTTTGGCTTTTTGCTTCGCCAACGAACGCTGCAATAGCTGGCTATAAAGCGGCTTTCCACCGAGAGCTTGCGCTGTCATCGTTGCGCCTAGTGTGGTGATAAGCAGCGGTAAGATGAGCTCATACTTGTGGGTCAACTCGATCACCAACAAAATCCCAGTGATTGGTGCGCGTACCGTTGCGGCAAATAGTGCGCCCATCCCAGCAACGGCGAACATACCTGCTGTGATTTCCAATGACGGAAAGAAATGCATTGCGCCAATACCAAAGCAGGTGCCAAATAGGGTACCTAGCGCGAGCATTGGGGCGAAAACACCACCTGGCGCGCCCGAGCCAAAACACACTAACGTAGCGATAGTTCTTGCGAGGAAAAGCGCGACGAGTGCAGCGATAGCCAGCTTTCCTTCTGCAGCTTCGGGAATGATTGCGACACCACCACCACTGAGCGAAGGCAACAGCATGACCAGCAAACCAAATGATGCGCCAAGGAGCGCGCCAATCCCGACAAAACGTGACAGTTTGTTTTGATGGATTTGCTCAAATCGGTCCATGGTCATGACAACCAATTGATTAAAGCAAACGCCAATGCCACCAAAGACCAAGCCAAGCACCAGAAATAACAGTAACGCAACCAATGGAACTTCAAGGCTTGCGGGTAGCGGGATCATCGCGCCTTGTCCCATCAGACTTCGATAGGTGATGGTTGCCATGATTGATGCAATGATGACGGCTTTTACAGAAATCAGATTGTACTTAAACTGCGGGCGCATCTCTTCAACGACAAACATGATGCCGGCGAGCGGCGCATTAAAAGCTGCGGCTAAACCTGCGGCTGCGCCTGAGGCAACAAGAGTATGGCGGCTTTCATCGTCTTTTAGGCGGAAAATATCCGTCATCATGCGTCCAACACTGGCCCCCATTTGCACGGAAGGCCCTTCACGTCCAAGAACCAAACCTGCACCGATTGCGCCTATGCCACCAAAAAACTTCACGGGGATAACGCGCCACCAACGTACGGGTCTTAGTCCATCTAGTGCCCCTTCAATTTCTGGGATCCCCGAGCCTGCGGCTTCAGGCGCAACAGCTTTAACGAGGAAAAAGCCAAATGCGGAGAGTAGAGCACTCGTGACAACGACAACCAAAATGGTCAAAAACGAAATGCCATCGTGTTGAGCAACCCATTGGTGGCGTTGCTCTACCACCCAATCGATCGCAATGTCGAAGAAGGTACAAAGCAAGCCAGCGAAAACGCCGACAAAAACAGACAAAATGAGTATAGAAAGCGGACTTTGATGATTTGCGAGAAAGCGTCGCATGACACTGGAGCGCGGTCTGGCGGTTAACGTTTCATCCTGCTGCTCATCGGGCGCATTAGACATGAGTGGATCCTTAACATTATTGTTATCTTTTCAGCATAGGGCAGTTCGGTAATGACTAATTCGCCGGAAGTGATACACAGCGATAAGAATTGTTCGACAGGCAATATTTCGAACACCTCTTCGGCACTACGACCATCTGCGTAGGACATCGCTGAGTAGGGATTCTAGAATCCATGGTTTTCGAACACATGGGTTCGTGAAAAGCTAGAGTGGTGTCGACTACGAGATCGAAAAGCGTTGTTTACTTCAACTGTAAGTCAAATTTGCCCAGGGAAGATTGAGATCGGAGGGCAATAGAGGTGCGATATTTTACGGCTTAGGCAACAGTTGTATCAACGGCATAACACCTAAATTTACGATATTTCAGTGCATTATAAGATTGCAGTTTTGTCAGGTTGACCACTGTGATGCGGTGTTCCAGTGTGTCCCATTATAGAGTGCCTTCGATAAACCAGTGAGAATGTGTATTTCGCCATGCCATGACGGTATCAATGAAGTCTCTTAACTTTATGGGGTAAAAACGTTGTTTTGCGTAGATCACATGGAGGTTATGAAGACGAGATCGCCATGATGGAAGCACTTGTACCAAATGGCCTTGCGCCAACTGCTCTTCAACGACATGCAAGGGCAAGTTAGCAACCCCGAGGTTTGCTAGGGTAAGAGCCATTGTTCCAGCATAAGTCGAGCAAGATAACTTACCTTGTGTTTGAATCGTTAGTTCCGTCCCTTCGTCATTCATCAATAGCCAATTATTCCAACTGCTAACAAAACAACTTTGGATGCACTCGAGGCTCAAAAGATCGTTGGGAGTATGGATTGGGTGTTGTTTAAGCCAAGTGGGAGAAGCAACCAAAACGTTTTTTAGTGATCCCAATCGCCTCGCAACCAAGTTATCCGGCAAGTCGTCGTGAGCACGCAGAGCAATATCAAAACCACCAAATTCGACATCTTTAATGTCGGTATCGAAATCCAGAACAATATTTACATTGGGATATTTTTTCGCATAGGTAGCAACCATGGTTTCACAGATCTTATCACCAAGGCCTGCAGGAGCTGTGAATCGAATCGTGCCTGCATTATCTTGCGTTAAGTCTTCAATTTCCTTACTGGCTTCCAAGGCGAGCAATTCAATCTTTCGTGCTTTTTCTAATAGAGCCTCACCGGCTTCGGTTAGGGTTACTGTGCGGGTCGTGCGGTGGAAAAGCGTGCAGGCCAGGTCGGACTCCAGTGCCTTTACATGACGAGAGATGAGCCCCTTGGAGACGTTGAGCGCATCGGCAGCCGCAGAGAAACTCCCTTGTTTGGCTACGTGAAGAAATGACTCTAGATGAGTAAGGTTCATATTGAATCCAAAAAGTAAACAATGTGGTGAATTTATGCGGTTTTTCACGGCGATGCAATGCAATACATTTCCATCATCGAAACAATAACGCAGATAGAGATGGAGAAAGAAAATGAAAATTGCAGTGATTGGAGCCAGCGGAACGATTGGGCGTGCAGTGGTGGAATTGCTAGGGAATGACCATGAAATCGTTACCTTAGGCGCAAACTCCGGTGATATTCGTATCGATATACGTAGCCGAGAATCCGTGAAAACTGCGTTCGAACAAATGGGCAAGGTCGATGCAATAATCAATGCCGTTGGTGAGCTTGCGTTTAAACCGTTTGGTGAGCTGAATGATGAAGATTGGTATGTGGGTATTGAAAGCAAACTGCTTGGACAGGTGCGTGTGACCGAAGAGGCGGTTAATTACCTGAATGATGGCGGTAGCGTGACCCTGACGACAGGCATTATTTCTGATACGCCAATCGCTTGTGGTTCAAGTGCGACAGCAATTAATGGTGCGGTTGAATCTTATGCAAAAGCGGCTGCTATTGAAGCACCGCGAGGTATTCGAATCAACGTTGTCAGCCCGGCGATGTTGGAAGAGTCTAAAGACACATACGGTGCTTTCTTCCCGGGGTTCTTCGCAATCCCTGCGAAAGATGTAGCTCAGTTCTACAAACGCGCCGTTATGGGATTGGAAACCGGTAAAACGCTGAAATGTTTTGCTGGGAATCCGGTGTAACCCGTTTCATAGGAAAATGCGAGTAAGTTGGCCTCCGTTGTCGTTGAGACCGCGGAGGCATTCTTGTTAGTTTGAAATAGCCACTCACTTAAAATGGTTAAGGACAGCCATGACAGACGCTATCGCAGACTTAGACGCAGAACAACGGCTCATTGAATTGGGACTCAGGCTCCCAAAGGCTTCCAATCCCCAAGCGAATTACACCAATTGCGTGCGCACGGGGAACCTTCTTTATGTCTCCGGCAAAGGGCCAATGGCCGGATTAGACGCAGTTCCAAAAGGCAAACTTGGACGGGAATACAGCGTCGACGAAGGCTACGAATTCGCTAAAGTCACGGGTTTAGATATTCTGGCTGCGGTAAAACTTGAATTAGGCTCACTCGATAAAATTGCACGTGTGGTGAAAATTCAGGGTTTCGTTAATGCCACTGAAGATTTTGAGCAACACCCTAAAGTGCTAGATGGCTGCTCCGATTTGTTTGCCACAGTGCTAGGTGAGAAAGGGGTTCATGCGCGATCGGTGTTTGGTGCGGTTTCACTTCGTGGCAATTTGCCCATTATTATTGACTCCATATTTGAAATTACGCCGTAAATAGCCCTGCTTGGGCGGCGTAATCGCGCCGCCCGGCCTTTTCGAACAGTCTCCTCAGTGACGCTATTTCCTCATCTTGTCCCTTATCTACCTCATTTTCTGCACCGAGAGATTCAAATCGGCGGTTTCTCAACGGTATACATGGCGGGACAGCCTCTTTTCCATCTAGCTTTGTGGGTATTCGTCAATCACAAAAGGCAACAAGGCTGAGCATGACCGAATCAGTACCCGCATTGGTTACCTACGCGGTTTTAGGGTGGATGGCCCTGAATATCATTTTCTATATTTCCGAACGCTGGATGGTGTTTACAGACATCATCTGGATATTAATGGCAGGGCTGGCTTACGGTTGGTTGTCGTCATTTAGTGCGTTGGAACTGCCACCTTTGGTCATGGATCCGAAAGTGGTTTTATATGTATTTGTTCCGCTGTTGATCTTCGCATCAACCAAGAAAATGTGCCTTTTTCATTTCCGGCCGATTATTGTTCCTGCGCTGCTGGCAGGTACGCTAGGTATCATCATCAGCATGACTGTAATTGGTACTGCTGTTCACTGGTTGCTGAATGTGCCTTTGTTACCCGCTTTACTGTTTGGGGTGATTATTTCGGCCACCGATCCTCTCGCGGTCAGCGCCTTATTTAAAGGCGATGAAAGCATTTCAGAAAACCAGAAATTGCTTATAGAGGGCGAGTCTATTTTAAATGATGGTTTCGTTGTCACTGTGGCGGGAATACTGGCTCTTCTGATCTTCACCTCGACCAGTTTTAGTTGGCTTGATACCAGCGTAAGTTTAGTGACTCACATTGTCGGCGCACTTGTGACTGGGGTAGTGCTAGGGCGAGGTGCTAGAGCCATTTTGCGTTTCATGCATTCTTCGTACTACATACTCACCACGAACATTACACTCGCGCTTGCGTATGGCAGTTTTGTTATTGCTGAATCATTCCACTTTTCCGGTATTTTGGCCGTGTTTGCAGCGGCTTTGGCCTACGGCTATAAGCCGGATGAAGACCGCGCTAACCGTGAGGCGGAAGAGAAAGTTTGGGAATACCTCGATTACGCTGCCAATGCATTGTTGTTCTTCTTGCTCGGCACGAGTTTTGTCGTATTAACACAAGGTACGGCTTTCTCGGTTTGGATGGTTGTGCTCGCTCTTAGCCTCCTTTTCTTGGGGCGTTTTACCGCCTTATTTCTCTTGAAGCCCTTTATGAAAATCGACGGTGCCGCTCTTTCAACCATGGAGTTCTGGTTGTTGAACTTCTCAGGGGCGAGAGGTGCGGTATCCGTTGCCTTGATTTTGCTTTTGCCTTCCTCGTTTGAATATCAACCGCTGTTTCTCGCCTCTGCGTTTGTGATGATTCTGTTTTCTCTGATTGTTTACCCCTTGATTACAGCGAAGTTATTAAAGCAAGGAGGATGAGTGGGGTTTCGAGGTAACTAAGAGGGTTCTCAAGGTGAGACAAGGGCAGCGGATGCTGCCCTTGTTTTATTTTCACATATCGCCGTTTGAAATTAGTGTTGGCTAAAATTCACGGTAACCGGCGAAACGAGGGAACGTCCTTGATTGTTATCAGAAAATTCCAGCGTAAACGTTTTATCGACCATCTCTTCGGTAAGCACGATATCAAATCGATAAGTGCTGTCGTCTAACGTGCTCTTGTCTTCCAGCAGCGCAGAACGGTGATGCGTGTAAGGGACGTTGTAGGGGCAGAATGTTAAACGTGATTCGTCGTTTGATAAGGTAAGGGTTTTACCTTTGAATACCTTCCCTGAACAATCATTGAGCGAGGTCTCAAGCGACAGTGGTTTCACTTTTTCGATGCGAATACCATTCTGATCAACAATCACTTCAGCTCGAACCTGTTTCACCTCATTTGTGGTTGCATATTCGGTTGCTGTTGCATATGGGCTGTTGTTGGTGACGTGCCATTCGAATTTAGACACTGTGCCTTCTTCAATGACGATAATGCCTGTTTCGTCTTTTGCTACCAGTTTAACGTTGTAGCTTCCTGACTCATAAGCCCCGTGCTGAAGCGTTTTGGCGTTGTCATATTGCGGTTGGTAAACACCATTAATAAACCACTTGAAAGATTGAACACGTTCAACGCTGCCATTCAGTTCGTGGAATTCAACTGATGGGTTAAAAGCAAAAACTTGATTGGATTGATCAGCGAAATTTACGTACATCTGACTCTGGTTTAGTGAGGCATGCTGTGGCGATATGATGGAGAAATAGCCTGCCTTTTGATAAAGACGATTTGCCCAGCGTTCTGCATTGTAAGCATGGAAAGGGTAACCGTTTGATCGCATGATGGAGATGTCCGTTGAGCGCCACATTCCCGTCGGTTGATATTTGCCGCCTTCATACCATCCCGCAGTCCCCGAAGGGCAAGATGCTGTGGTTTCTTTACATACCGTATCGATGGTGACGTCTCCGGGTAGGAAATGTTTCCATGGTACGAAATTAAAGTCACTGCAGACATTGCTGTCACAGAAGTTAGCAGGCCCTATATCGCCACTATCTGAATATTCATCATGTAGGTCGGCGAAAGAGTGCCCTAGCTCATGAACAAAGACATGAGGATTCATTTTGTTTGCAGTGGGTATGTTACCACCAAGGCCACCGTAAACATTGGTGTTAACCATGGCAAGAATCATGTCATGTTGAGGTACGACAGTTTCGACGTGATATTTTACCAAACCGTCATTCACTGCAAGTCCGCGAGCCTGTGAATGCGCGCCGCCAACGTAAAACCCAGCATCGAATACTGTGTCTTTGTCGTTTTTGTACTCGGGATTATTACTTGGAGCCCAAGTGGCGATTTGACAGTTGTCGAAGGTCACTGGGTGACAACCCTCTTCTATCGTCCAATCTGCGCCTCGCTCATTCGAGGGAACGAACACTGAGTGGATGTTGTATAGAGCCATGTGTGGCAACAAGTTGTCATAACTGAGGAATGCTTCCAGTGCATTTTTAACGTGCATATCAAACAAGGCTTTATCTGTCGCTAAATAGCCATCACCCGTGATAACTAAATCCCAGCCTTTACCATCAGTACGCCCGATGTATTGCTTGTGGTTTCCGTCAGCGGAGACATAGATTGGGTTGTCAAAATCGATAACAGGAAGAGTACTTGGATCGTAATCAATTTGACTATTGAAGCGGACTTCACCGTCGCCAAAACCCAGCAAATCAGCGTAGTCAGCTTTAATTTTCACGCGAATGTCGCCAGGGCGATAGGTTTGGTTGTGTAAGCGTATTGTATTACTGGTCATCGGTTGGTAAGACAAGCCGCCGTTAACCGAGTATTCATAGAGTGAATAATTAAAAACATTGTTCGTGAGATGGATATTGTGACCACGATGTTCAAGGGTAGGGTCAACATACGCAATATTGTCCAGTACCTTGTGAATTTGTATCAATGCAAGGTAGTAGTTTTGGGCATTCTGCTCGCGATAGGCAGTTAAAAATGCGTCTTGGAGCGAAGACAATTGGTCATCAATACCTGCGTTTACTAACAGTTGAAGCGAGCTGACGATGGGTTGATGCTTATCACCAGACATAACATTCGCGTCGTACATTTCACCATCATAACTTCCGCCAAGCGCGGGAGACTGTTGGTCTGGTTGGCCTTGAATACCGTGGGCATAGGTGTAAGGGGCGGTGTTAAGGTTCACGCTGTATTCACGCGCATAGGTATCACGGCGCGTATTAAGGTTGATGTCGTAATACTGAGCGACGAGGCGAGGGACACAAGTGCCTTGCAGGGCACCATAGTCACCATCTGCATAATCAGTATGGTCGTGGTAAACGTACAGGTCACCACCTTGTTTAATAAAGGCTTCAATGTCAGCACAGGCGTGTGGGTTACCCTTCTCAATGTTTGCGTAATACGCGCTGTGTGTTTCTGCACTTAGCGGTTCATTAACAAAGGAGAAGGGAAGGTCATGACCAGCTACATATGCGGCAAGCTGTGGGTCAACGGATTCGCGCTGAGTGATGGTGTAGTTTTCCTCAAACTGCGCATTCACATTGATCGCGTTAAGTAATACGTATGACAACGCGCTTGAGTTATTCCAGAACGTATAAATATCATCGCGAATTACGAACACTTTTGAGCCGCTGTTCGGTGCCATCTCCGGTTTGATGTTACCAAAGCTAATACCGTCAGACGAGGTAAGCACATTCGCCGCGTAATTGCTCATGACGTTGTTCGTTTGCGACGTGTACGGGTCAACGTAAATGCTAGATGCATTGCCCAAAATTGAACGCGCTTCTTCGTTGTAGTTAATGATGGCCTTTTGGAGAGTGAATGCGTTTGCTGGCTCAATCAATGCGGCGAGAGACACGTAATCCTTTGACTGACTGCTTGTCGAAATCAAGTCAAGAATACCTGAAACTTTATTCAGATATTTTACGCTGATGGCTTTATTGAAATTGGTCAAATCGAAGCGTTTAGCCGCACCGTTCAGGTTGTGAAGTGTTTGAATGTTTTGGTTGAACTGATTGGCTTCAAGGGCGAGCGCATTAAGCTGATTATGATCGTTTACAGTGATGTTTTTGTTGTTAAGAAAGAAAGCTTTGTAGATGGGGAGAGTTTCAGCTTGATAAAGGTTGCCAAACAATCGTTCTAACGTATCACTTTGAAAGTCAATTTCACCGTTGCTATCGATGAATACCTGAAGTTTCGAGTAGTCTTGCCCTATAGGATAATTCCGAGAATTAGCATCGCTATTGATGCTTTCATGAGAAGGTTGCGCGATTGCCGCGCCTTGATTACTGACAAGCAGTGTGGCCAGTATCATCCATGCAGTCTTATTCACATTGACTCCTAGTATTGTGAATTTAGGGAAAACGCTTGAAAAGTGAGAAATACCTCACATGAATTTAAGCCGGCAGATAATTATGGCTGGAGAAATGAACATCAATTCAATTCATTAATTGTTATTAATAAAAAAATTCGCTGATTGAGTGTGGTTGTCTGATTGAAACGCCAGCACTGGGTTTGGGGTGTGATTGTTTTGTCTATACTAAAATGGAAAATAAGAACCCATATTTGAAACAATTTGTAAATTAATAATAATCGGTTGTTTTATTTAACAGTTGAATTGCTCTTATAGCAATACCAGCTCAATTTATGACTTCTTTTTTATAGAATAAAACATTTGTGATTTTATCGAATATCAGATTTTGAGGCTGTTCACTATTGGGAGAAAATTTAATAGTGCCTATCTCCAATAATCTTCTTTTATATTTTTTACTTCTCTAAGCAACTATCGTTCGAGCTTTATCCTCTAGTCTTCATATCTCTTTGATATTCCATGCATGCTCTCTTCTGTGTCGTGATTTCTTACATTTACACCTCTGTCTTGTTTTTGACATTTGGTGAATAATTTGTAAATCTATTTTTAATTGAACGTTCAATCAAAAAACATTTCGACTACATTTGATGTTGGTGATTTGAACACAATCCGGGTTTACGACAAGGAGCGTTGGATGCCAAAAGTAGGAATGCCAGCAATACGTCGGCCACAGTTAGTGGCGGCAACAGTAGCCGTTATTGATGAAGTGGGGTTGGCGGGTGCGAGTGTTTCGCTGATCAGCCGTAAAGCGGGTGTATCAGCGGGGATCATTAACCACTACTTTGGTGGAAAAAACGGACTTCTTGAAGAAACCATGCGCTCTGTCCTCAGGGAGTTGTCCGAGGGTGTCCAGAAACGCTTAGTTGTAACGCCTCATCACGATGCCCGCGCGCGAATTCTCGCTATCGTTGAGGGGAACTTTGACCCTAATCAGGTCAATAATAAGGTCACTAAGACATGGCTAGCATTTTGGTCTCATGCCATGCATGAACCGACATTGTTCCGTCTTCAACGCGTCAATGAGCAACGTCTTCTTTCCCACCTTCGTATTGAACTTAAAAAGCTATTACCCAAGGAAAAAGCCGCGTTTGTCGCACAAGGTGTCGCGGCACTGATCGACGGTATCTGGCTTCGTGGTGCGCTTAACCCCAAAGGGATCAATGCCAAATTAGCCGTCGAAACGGTTGAAAATTATCTTTCTCTTCAGCTCCAAGGTTCTTCATCCATATCAAAAGGCAAAAACTAAATGGATATTAAACAGTTATACATCCACGGACAGTCTGTGAATGCCTCGTCCGGCGAAACCTTTGCAACGTTAAACCCCGCAACGGGAGAAAAACTGGCAGATGTTCAGCAAGCCAGTCAATCCGATGTTGATCAGGCGGTGAAATCCGCATGGGAAGGGTTTCAAATCTGGTCATCCATGAGTGGTGCAGAGCGAAGAACCATATTAAACCGCGCAGTGGCAATTCTGCGTGAACGCAATGACGAACTGGCGGCGTTGGAAGTGCTGGATACGGGCAAACCGATTCAAGAGGCGCAGTATGTTGATGTGGTGACAGGTGCAGACGTGATTGAGTATTACGCTGGCTTAGCTGTCGCGATTCAGGGAGAACAACAAAGCCTGAGTGAAAACCAATTCTTCTATACCCGCAAAGAGCCCTTAGGTGTGTGTGCGGGTATCGGTGCTTGGAACTACCCGATTCAAATTGCCATGTGGAAAGCTGGCCCTGCTCTGGCAGCAGGAAACGCCATGGTATTTAAACCGTCGGAAGAAACCCCTTTGACGGTACTGAAACTGGCGGAAATATTTACCGAAGCAGGAATGCCCGACGGCGTGTTCAACGTGGTGCAAGGTGACTACCGTGTAGGGCAAATGCTATCGCGCCATCCCGACATTGTGAAAGTGTCATTTACGGGCGAATGTGGTACGGGCAAAAAAGTGATGGCAGATGCCGCAGGTTCGTTGAAGCCTGTCACGATGGAGCTAGGTGGTAAGTCGCCGCTGATCGTGTTTGATGATGCGGACTTAGACAATGCCGTGTCAGGTGCGATGCTCGCCAATTTTTATACCCAAGGTGAGGTGTGCACGCATGGTACGCGCGTGTTTGTGCATGACAGCGTGTATGACGCTTTTCTTGAAAAACTCAAAGTCCGTACTGAAAAGCTGGTGGTTGGTGATCCGACTCACCCAGACACACAAATCGGTGCGCTGATTTCCAAAGATCATCTTTCCAAAGTGCTCGGCTTTATCGAGCAGGGAAAAGAGAGCGGAGCAACGTTGCTCTGTGGCGGTCATCAGGTGACAGACGGCGACTTGGCTAAAGGCAACTTTGTCGCGCCGACCGTTTTCGCCGACTGTCACGATGAAATGGCCCATGTGAAAAACGAAATTTTTGGTCCTGTGATGTCGGTACTTCGCTTTAGCGATGAAGAGGAAGTGGTTCGTCGTGCCAATAACACCAAATACGGCTTGGCGGCGGGCGTGTTCACGAGCAACTTCTCTCGTGCGCACCGTGTTATCGCAAAGCTCCAAGCGGGCATTTGCTGGATAAACAATTGGGGAGCATCACCCGCTGAAATGCCTGTTGGTGGCTACAAGCAATCCGGGATTGGCCGTGAAAACGGTGTGGAAACGCTGAAGGCCTATACCCAAACGAAAAGTGTTTACGTCGAACTTGGCGACGTTGACAGTCCGTACGCGTAAGGAAGGACTATGACGAATCAGACGGAATTTGATTACATCATTGTCGGCGCGGGATCGGCGGGGTGTGTGCTGGCGGATCGCTTAACAGCCTCTGGTAAACATCAGGTACTGATCCTCGAAGCGGGCGGCACTGATAAGAGCATTTTCATTCAAATGCCAACAGCATTGTCCTACCCCATGAACACGGAAAAGTATGCGTGGCAGTTTGAGTCGCAGGCTGAAGAAGGATTGGACGGACGCAAGCTACATTGTCCGCGCGGTAAAGTACTGGGCGGCAGTTCCTCCATCAACGGTATGGTTTATGTGCGTGGTCATGCGTGTGACTTTGATGAATGGGAAGCTAACGGCGCAACAGGCTGGAATTACCAATCGTGTTTGCCGTATTTCAAACGCGCGGAAACTTGGATTGGGGGTGAAGATGCGTATCGAGGCGGCGAAGGGCCTGTCGGCACCTGCAACGGCAATGACATGGCATTGAACCCGCTCTACCGTGCGTTCATCGATGCGGGTGAACAAGCAGGTTACCCTGTAACGGAAGACTATAACGGTTATCAGCAAGAAGGCTTCGGCCCAATGCATATGACAGTGGATGGCGGGGTGCGAGCGTCGACCTCTAATGCGTATCTGCGCCGCGCACTTAAGCGTCCAAACCTTACCCTTATTAAAGGTGTCACGGTCAATAAGCTGCTGATTGAAAATAATGTCGCCGTGGGGGTTTCTTACACCAAAGGTGGCAGTGCTCATGACGTGAAAGCCCGCCAAGAAGTGATCAGTTCAGCAGGGTCTATTGGTTCCCCGCAATTGCTCCAGTTATCAGGTATTGGGCCTAAGGCCGTATTGGAGCGAGCGGGTGTGGACGTGAAACACGACCTACCGGGTGTGGGCGAAAACCTTCAAGACCATCTTGAAGTGTATTTCCAGTATTTCTGTAAACAGCCCATCACCTTGAATGGCAAATTAGGGCTGATCAGCAAAGGCTTGATTGGCACGCGTTGGATTTTGTTCAAAGACGGCTTAGGGGCGACCAACCATTTTGAGTCGTGTGCGTTTATCCGCAGTCGAGCAGGCGTAAAGTGGCCGAACATTCAATATCACTTTTTGCCAGCCGCTATTCGCTATGACGGAAAATCTGCCGTAGAAGGCCACGGTTTTCAGGTTCACGTTGGCCCGAACAAACCACAAAGCCGCGGCCATGTACGAATTACGAGCGCCAACCCTAACGACAAACCTGAGATCGTCTTTAACTACATCAGCACTGAACAAGACAAACAAGATTGGCGGGATTGCATTCGCTTAACCCGTGAGATTTTGGATCAAGAGGCGATGTTCCCGTTTCGTGACGGTGAAATTCAGCCCGGAGAAAGCATTCAGAGCGACGACGCAATTGATACTTGGGTGAAAGCCAACGTAGAGAGTGCTTATCACCCTTCATGTACCTGCAAAATGGGGGCTGACAGCGACCCAATGGCGGTACTCGACAGCCAACTTCGTGTAAGGGGAATCGAAAATCTGCGTGTTGTCGATTCATCGATATTTCCAACGATTACCAATGGCAATTTAAACGGCCCAACCATCATGGTTGCTGAACGTGCGGCAGACATGATTTTGGGCAATGCGATGTTACCTAACGCAAACGTATCGGTATGGCTAGACCCCAACTGGGAAACGCAACAGCGATTGAATGCGCATGCGCCTGAAGACGTGCGCGAGATCGCCACGAAATAGATAACAAGAAAGACACAATAACTGAGCGGCGTGACGACGGGTCACGCCAACAGATAAAGGAAGAGGAAAGCAATGATGGATAAAATTCAGACTCAGCGACTAACCGGTATTAGCTTGACGTTAGCCGCCAGCCTGCTTGCTGCACCGGCTTTCGCGAATCAGTGTGAAACGGTGCGTTTCTCTGATGTTGGCTGGACTGACATTACAGCAACGACCGCGGCGACAACCCTTGTACTGCAAGGTATGGGGTACGAAACAGACATTCAGCTCTTGTCCGTGCCAGTTACCTATACCTCGCTGGCAAATGGCGACATTGATGTCTTCCTTGGCAACTGGATGCCAACCATGGAAGGTGATATCGCGAAATACCGCGACGCGGGCACTGTCGAAACCATTGGTATGAACTTGGAAGGGGCGAAGTACACGCTTGCGGTGCCGAAATATGCATTTGAAGGTGGTGTGAAAAACTTCGCGGATATCGCCAAATTTGAAGATAACTTCAAAGGGCGTATCTACGGTATCGAACCGGGCAACGACGGTAACCGCCTTATTCAAGACATGATTGATTCTGATGCATTTGGCCTCAAAGGTTTCGATTTGGTTGAGTCGAGTGAAGCGGGCATGTTGTCTCAGGTTAAACGTGCCGTGCGCCGTGACCAGTGGATTGTGTTCTTAGGGTGGGCTCCACACCCAATGAATAGCAACTTTGAACTGGAATACTTGGCAGGGGGCGATGACTACTTTGGCCCTAACTTTGGCGGTGCAAACGTATATACCAACGTACGTCAGAACTACACCACAGAATGCCCGAATGTGGGCAAGCTGCTGACCAATCTTAAGTTCTCTTTACCGATGGAAAACGAAATCATGAACGGTATTTTGAATGATGGCGTGAAGCCAAGCGTGGCAGCGAAAGAGTGGTTGCAAGGCAACCCAGAGGTGCTGACAGTATGGTTGGAGGGTGTGAAAACCCAAGACGGAAAAGATGCGCTCCCAGCCGTTAAAGCGCATTTGAAAATCCAGTAAATATGGGTTTCTCGCACGCATAGTAGGGCGAGAACACTGGGCTGGTGGCACCGTGTCACCAGCCCAACCATCATGGAATTTGGAGTACACATGGACTGGATTACAGATAATAAAATACCCATCGGTAGCTACATGGAAACTGCCGTTGATTGGTTAACCTACAACGCAGCCGGCTTTTTCGACGCGCTCTCGTTGTCGCTAGAGTGGCTGATATTGTCTCTTGTCGACATCATGCAGTGGTTCCCCCCGTACGTGCCGATTTTGCTAACAGCTGCATTGGCGTGGCTACTGCATCGCCGTCTTTCTTTAGTGGTCTTCGTGACCGCCGCATTGCTGTTAATACTGAATTTAGGCTACTGGCCGGAGATGATTGAAACCTTCGTGCTGGTGCTCACTGCAACAACCTTGTCCGTCATGGTGGGTGTGCCGTTGGGCATTCTCGCTGCGCACAGACCCTGGCTCTACACCTTCATGCGTCCCGTGCTGGATTTGATGCAAACCATCCCAACGTTTGTGTATCTGATTCCTACCTTAGTTCTGTTTGGTTTGGGTGTTGTGCCAGGTCTGATTTCAACCATCATCTTTGCCATTGCTGCACCTATTCGTCTGACTTATCTCGGTATTCGAAGTGTGCCGGAAGAACTGATTGAGGCAGGAAAAGCGTTTGGCGCAACGCCGACAAAATTGCTATTCAAAGTTGAGCTACCTGCCGCCATGCCAAATATCATGGCGGGGATCACCCAGTGCATCATGTTGTCACTGTCGATGGTAGTTATTGCTGCGCTTGTTGGTGCAGACGGCTTGGGCAAACCCGTTATCCGCGCGTTGAACACCGTGAACATTTCTCAAGGTTTTGAAGCTGGCCTTGCCATTGTGCTTGTGGCGATCATTCTCGATCGTTTATGTAAAGCACCCACATCGCAAGGGAAGGAGGGTTAATCATGAAAGCGGTATCGATTGAAAACCTTGACGTTATCTTTGGTGATAAAGCCGTACTAAGTGCGGAGTTGTTAGACCAAGGCAAAACGCGGCAAGAAATCCTCGAAGAAACGGGCGATGTGATTGGCGTGAGCAACGCCTCTATCTCGGTCGAAAAAGGCGAGATCTGTGTACTCATGGGGCTTTCTGGCTCAGGTAAATCCAGCTTGCTTCGTGCGGTGAATGGTTTAAACCCGGTGACGCGCGGCTCTCTCAAAGTGAGAGCTGGCGAGGAGATGGTTGACCTTGCGGGTATCGATGAAAATACGCTACGCGACCTTCGCTCACACCGTATATCAATGGTGTTCCAGAAGTTCGCATTAATGCCTTGGCTCAGTGTGGTCGACAACGTTGCCTTTGGGCTAGAAATGCAGGGCGTAGGCAAAGCAGAACGCAGACAACGCGCGATGGAAAAGCTCGACATGGTTGGGCTAAGTGAATGGCACGACAAACTGCCGCATGAGTTATCAGGTGGTATGCAGCAACGGGTTGGTCTTGCTCGCGCCTTCTGTATGGACAGCGATATTCTATTGATGGATGAGCCGTTTTCTGCGCTTGACCCACTTATTCGAAACCAGCTTCAAGACGAGCTGTTGGAACTTCAGCGCAAGCTGAACAAGACCATTTTATTCGTGAGCCATGACTTGGATGAAGCCCTGAAGATCGGCACTAACATTGCCATCATGGAATCAGGAAAAATCATCCAGCACGGCAAACCGGAAGACATCGTTCTTCGACCGGAAAACCAGTACGTTGAAGATTTTGTTGCGCACACAAATCCTTTAAACGTGCTGCGCGGTCGTTCCTTAATGACACCAATCGAAAAGCTGGAAAAAGAGAACAACTCACTGATTCTCAATGAACGTGAACAAACACGTTTAGTGTTAGATGATGAAGGGGAGGTGATAGGCGCGATTCGAAGAGAGGAAGATCTTCTCCTCTCACATTGGAATGACTCACAACCTGTTGAAAGCGTGAAAAAAGATGCTGTCGTGATAACAACCGCTGATATTTCGATGCGTGATGCCCTAGAGATTCGCTACCGAACTGGGCAGCCCGTCCTATTGGAAAGCGAAGAGAAAATCGTCGGTATTCTCTGTGATGATGATTTCTACCACGCCTTACTAGGTAAGCACTTTTCACAGGCCGCTTGATATCAAAACAAAAGCCGATGCAAATGCATCGGCTTATTTCTGTCATACACCCTTTGAACGCTTAATGAATTTGCCCGTAACGGCTCATCGTGATTGTTGTAAGAATTGGAAAATCGATGAGATTGGAAGGATAATCCACAATGACGCGCCATTCACCATCCATAGGGTCTGTCACCATCGGGAGTTCCACATCCCTGTTTTCTGGTGGGAGAGATGAATCTGGCCACGATTGTGTCTCATGCCAAACAGATGATTTCGATGCCAACAAATTACCGTCTGGGTCTATAAGCGCAATACGGCTGTTACTCAGCGGCAAGTTAACTTCCGCAACCAAATCATTCTTGCCTGAAACGTGGAATACAAACTCCGTGGTGATGTTAGGAATAGCCAATTTATGGCTGACTTCTGAGGTGTTCGATTCCGTTTCCTGCGAGAACGCTGGGCCTATTGAGAGTACGGAAACTGCGAAGATAAGGGTCAGAAAGCGAGAAGAGGGCATAGCGCATTAGCTCCTAAATGAATGCTGTATTTTATACGGTGCAATCTTATCCATTAACGCTGATTGTCTAGTGATATAAAACCATACACATAGAAAACTTATTGACCTAACAGTTATTCATTTCGCTTTAGTTATCAGTGATTATGTATGCGCGGTGTGAATGTGTGTCGAAGGTAATGCCGCTTATGTCGCTTAGGCTGAAGCACTGCTCTTTACTTCATTAACAATGGAGTATGAGCTTGTATACACAGTCAAAGAGGCATGGATGTTTGACTTTAATATTGGCGATTGGGTGTACTCCACCCAATCTGGTGTATGGCAAATATACCGAATTGATGAGTTTAAGGCGTTTAATCCATCCACAAAGGAATTCGAAGATAAATCGCTGATATTCGCCAAGCGATTTTTCGATGACAAGGGAAAGAGGGCTTTTACGCAGGACTTTTTCTCCATTACTTCATTGTTTCCCATCAAAGGGGAGTCAAAGCTCGATCTGGATTTGTACATCAAGAGTCATCCCAGACTGTACGCCAAGTTTCTTCGCTATCAACCCGACCCCATAGATACCGTTTTTCATTGTCGGATTGACGTGCCTGAGCATCAATCAACCGACGATATAGCAGGTATGTTCCCTGTAGGTGTTGAGTTCTCCCAATCGGAGGCAGAACAATTAGTAAATTCACTAGGCCTAGACGCAAAAAGCACTCCCCACTGGACAGTGGAATTTATCTCCCGTGGCACAGTGTTACGGGACGGATATATGCGATACGTATTTAACCGAGTGCTTGAGTTTTGATAGCAAAGCGCGACTCCTCAACAAAAACTGACTGACGAGACAAAAAAGTTTATCTTTCCGGCGGCAATCCGTTAGCGCGATGAAGGTCTCTGACGCGTGCAGCCACGCACTTTTTATCGAAGTAGCCTCACTTTCCATTTGACCTGTCTATAACTCTACAGTTTATGATGCTCCCATATTGAAAGAGCGAGAACGCGTATGTACCGCATTTCAGAGTTGGGTGAATTAGTCGGGTTATCCCGCACCACCTTGCTGTATTACGAAAAGCTAGGGCTCATTCAAGGTGAGCGGCTAGGCAATGGTTATCGCACCTATAGCGAGCGTGATTTGCAGCGTTTGAGGTTAATTCTTCAGCTTCAGGCGGGTGGACTGACATTGAAAGAATGTCAGGCCTGTGTAGAAGCGAAAATTGACCGCAGTTTGTTGGTAAATCGTCTTCAAGAACTCGATGACGAGATAGCGCAGAAGCAGCGGTCACGCGCGTTGTTAGCATCATTGCTTGGTGAAGACGGTCAGACTGACTGGCACGATCAGGCAAGCAAGGTTGCGCCGGATGAACATTTAGCGTGGCTCATTAAGCAGGGCTTTAACGAAAAAGAAGCACTGCGATTGAAGTGGTTATCAAAGAACATGAACGAACACGATCAATACATGGCGGACTTTATGCTCGTTTTCAACGCGCTAGACCGCTGGGGGCCGGGCTCTGAGTCAGACACACTACATGCATTAAAGGCCGTGCCATTTTCCCCACAAAATCTGCTGGAAATCGGCTGTGGTCGAGGCATTGCGACCACGGTATTGGCGCGAAACACGAACGCAAAAATCACGGTGTTGGACAACGAAACCAGCGCGCTTGAAAGAACCATAGAGCGTGCGACAGAAGCCGGCGTTGCGGAGAAGATAGAAACCGTAAACGCCAGCATGACCGACATTCCGCTCGAAAACGGTCAGTACGATCTGATTTGGGCAGAAGGCTGTGCTTACGTCATGGGCGTGAACAACGCACTTAAACAGTGGCGTTCATTGCTGGCTGACGATGGCGTGCTGGTGTTGAGTGACATGGTGTGGACGGTGGAATCACCAAATCCAGTAATTGCAGCGTTTCTGGGCAATGAATACCCAGACCTGACAACTGCGGCAGAGCGTATCAAGCAAGCAAAAGCGGCAGGCTATGACGTGATTGATACCTTCACCATGAGCAAAGACGCATGGGACGCCTACTACACGCCACTCGGTGAACGTGTCGCTGAGCTGGAAGCCAGCATGGCGGATTCGCCAGCATTAAAAGACATTAAACGCGAAGTAGAACTGATGACAGCGTACTTCGGTGAAGTGAACTACCAACTATTTATCTTGGCGAAAGCAAAGTAACGGCTCGTCCGCAGCTTTCGACAATGAAAGGAAAATATCGTGGAATTTAAACAATACGAAACATCACAACTTAACGACATTAAAGCTCTTTTCCAAAATACCTTTACCGACTCTGAAGGTGAAGCAGAAGGCAAAATGGTCAGCGAATTAGCGTATGAAGCACTCACTACCACAGAAAACCAAGACGTATACGGCTTTGTGGCGATGGACGGTGAAACTCTCGCGGGCAGCATTGTGTTTACACGCCTGACACCAGCAAACGGCGCATCGGCATTTTTGCTATCTCCGGTTGCAGTAGCAACGTCTTACCAGAAACAAGGCGTTGGCAGCACATTGATTAACGTGGCGTTGGACGTGTTGAAAAACGAAGGCGTAGAGCTGGTGTTCACCTATGGCGACCCAAACTACTACGGACGCGTTGGCTTTCAACAAGTCAGCGAAGACGTCGTGAAAGCTCCTTGTAAATTGAGCTTCCCAGAAGGGTGGTTGGGGCAGTCACTCGTGAGCGACGAGGTTTCGACCATTGAAGGTGAAACAGGCTGTGTAGCCGCGATGAATAAACCAGAAATCTGGTAATTACGCCATTCCAACTGTTTCTCACGAAACACACAAAAAAGCCTCCCAATGCATTCGCAGAGGGAGGCTTTTTAATGTCTATAGGGTACTTAGCACTTACTTAACTTGTTTGCCCTGAACCCAGACTTTGTCGATGTCACAGCTTTGGCCCAGAGAAACGATTTTCTCCAGAATGTCACGTGGTGAATCCATGTTTGGCCAAATGCGCAGGTTACCCAGCATGCTAGGTTTGATGACCAAGGCATCGAAGTGGAAGTCTTTCTCGAACACGCCCACTTTCTCGTTCAGAACGCGACCACCGCCAGCGGTTGCCATCCAGAATGCTTCAACAAAACTCACGCGAGAACCTGCTACGCCACGCTCACCTGCCGTAAGGCGTGTATCTACGCCGTCTTCGCGAACACGCGAGTGGGTCACTGCATCAAAACTTGCGCGGAAAATGGATGGCGACGGTGCGCCAGCAATGTCACTGCCCAAACCAATGCTCACACCGCTGTCCAACAATTCGCGGGTATGCATCGCCGCATTAGCGAAGAACATATTAGAAAGCGGACAGTGGCCGATACCTGCATCGAACTCTTTCAGCATGGCGACATCGTTGTCGGTGAGGAAAATCGAGTGTGCCAGAACGGTTTTATTGTTCAGCAAACCCGCTTCTGCATAGATCTCGATATCGGTTTTGCCGTAGTGTTGCAGCGCATAATCACGCGCCCAGTCACTTTCAGAACAATGCGTTTGCATGTGAACATCGTGCTGTTGAACCAGCTTACCCAGTTCACGCAGCAGTGTTTCGGTGCAGCTTGGCACAAAACGCGGGGTGATCACTGGCTTCACCAAACCGTGTTCGTTACCTTTCAGGCCACGCACGTTTTGAATGAAAGCTTCCGTTTCCGCCAACGCTTCTTCAACAGACGGTTCGCGGTAGAAATCAGGACACTGCTCCGCGTTGTCCATGTTGATTTTACCCACAAACGCACGCTGGCCTTGCTCAAGGCTGGTCTTCGCTAAAAGCTCAGACGCTTCACGGTGGATAGACGCAAAGTACACCGCGCTGGTGGTACCGTTCGCCAAAAGGGTACGGGTAACGTCTTGGTAAACAGGTTCTGCAAACGCCAGATCGCCGTAGCGGTTTTCCAGCGGGAAAGTGTAGTTTTGCAGCCAATCATACAAAGGCAAATCGAGACCTTTACCTGCTTGCGGCCATTGTGGCGCGTGGCAGTGCAGGTCAACCAGACCTGGCATCAGGAACTGGCCTTTTTCGACGATGTTCAGTTTCGATGCATCACGGAGTGCATTCACGTAGACGCTGTGCTCAGCGTCGTCAGCGGTAAAGGTGGCGGCGATGTCACCGCACTCATCAACGAGGATGAGGAAATCAGGCAGGAATGCCATTTCACCTTTTACTGGCGTGTGGAAAGTATCGGCCAAAATACCGAATTGAATGCGAGTCATGTCGATCATGCCTCAGCCTCCTGTACAGCATCCTCAGGGAGGATAAAATTCAAAATAACAGCAGCAAGTGCGCCAATGGCGATACCTGAGTTAGCCAAGTAGCCAACCAGTTCTGGTAACGCGTAAATCAGTTCGCGGGGCATGAGTACCGCACCCAGCGCAAGCATAATCGGCAGGCCAATCACCAGCATATTACGCTCAGAAAGTTGAATGTTTTGTACAACGCGGAATCCGTTCATCGCAATCACCACACAGATCACGGCAAAGATACCCGCGATAACAGCATGCGGCACGGATGCAATTAGGCTAGTCAGTTTAGGTACCAAGCCAAGCACCAACAAAATGAAACCCCCTGCAATAATGGCACGGCGAGATGCCACGCCTGTGACCGCAATAATACCCGCGTTGGTGGAGTAACCCGTTACTGGGCTGCCGCCTAACAGTGAACAGATAAACTGACCCGCAGCTTCACCCGTCGCGCCGCGGTTTAAGCGATCGTCTTCCAAATCTGTGCCTGTTACCGCCGTCACCGCACACCAAGTACCTGTGGTTTCAACAAGTACAATCATGGCAACAAACAGCATGGTCAGAATTGCCAGAGGGTCGAACACCAACTCACCAAAAGGCAGCAGGGTAGGTAACTGAATCCATGCTGCATCAGAAACCGCAGAGAAGTCCGCCATGCCCATGGTTGCCGCGACCAAGGTACCAACAAGGATCGCACCCAGCACAGAGGCCAAACGCAGCCAATGCAGTTGTTTGATAAAACAACCCAGCAGGATAAAGGCACTCAGTGAGAACATACTCGCCATTGCGATCAGGATGTTTTCAGCAGGGCGGTCAGTCGTGTAAATGCCGTTAAACGCCACAGGAAGCAAAGAGATACCCACAACGATGATGACCGTGCCGCCAACAATAGGGGGAACAAAGGTTTTTACCAAACGGCTGAACAGGTTCATCGGACGGCCAAGCAGTGCCACGAAAATCGCCACAGGGATCATCGCGCCGTAAACCGCACCCATACCCAGTGATTTACCAATCGCCGCAATCGCACCAATAGGAATGTACGACGGCCCTTGCATCACAGGCAGTTTTAGCAAAAAGCCAGATTGGATGATGGTACACAGACCTGCAACGATGAAGGTCATCTGAATAAGTGCAGACGTGTCCCCAACAGAAAGAGAAAGTAGGCCAGCAAGAATGATAGGGACGATGTAGAGATCCATTGCCAGCACATGTTGTGCCCCAAGCGACAAAGACTTCGGCAGAGAAATCTTCTCATCAATATTCAGAGGAACGGCAGTTTTCATAGGTTTTAGTACCAAAGTGGGTAGTGAATTCTGAAGGTGTAAAAGTGACCAATTAACAGCCAGATAAAGACAAGAACACCTTGAAATTGGCGCGCATAATACTTGTTTTTTGAAGGAAGGCAATCGTTTGCGTGAGGTTTTTATCAATAGGGGAAGAATGGAAGCTTAAGTGGTGGTTTTGTGGGCGGGGGAGAGGTGAATTGGTTTGATAGCGGAAGTGCCAGTTAGTGGGTAACTGGCACGGAAATGGACAGAAACGGGTTAGAACTAATGCTCTAAACCGTTTCTAAAACATAAGAAAAAGTAACTTGAAAGCTCTGATGCTAAGACTATCGTCCATCTAGCGAGCAAAAAATAATGACCTATTTAGATCAAAGCATTGAACTCTCTTGTTGCTGCTTCTTTTTCTTCTCTTTTTCGCTTTGGGTATTAAAGACTTTCAAAAGATCTGAGTGGATATAATTCATAGACAGTTGAAAGCTCATGTGTGGAGCTTCCAATGTAATCTCAGTCTCACCATCTTTGTATGTCGCAGATTTATTCCCAACGAAAGGGATTTTTTGGTTTACTAGTTGATATTTTTTGCCAAGAGTACCATTCAAATAATCAAACTTACTTTTCGGTAATTCGCTTAAAACTGCAATCAGTTTGTTGGCGCGACTAAAGATCACAGTCACATCATTAATGCCTTCGAATTGTATTTGGTTTCGAGGGATCTGATACATATCACCTTGACTATACTTATTGATACCTTGGTGGGATACATTGTATTTGCCTTTAAGTTGTTCAACAGTAGTTTCACCAATCGTTAGTCCAAATACAGTAGGGTTTGCGAATACTGATTGGCATACAAATAGTAGTGCAAAGATTAGTTTCTTCATTTTTTAATCCATTTTAGTAAAGATGAGTATTGTTTAAGTAACCAATTGTATGGTTTTTAAGAACATATACCTCTGTCCATTTACTTCCAGAGGACAAGACATAAACATGCTGACCTTGTGGCAATGCCAGCAGCTCTTTACTGTCAAAACTGCCTTCTTCATACACTGAAGCTTTTTTGATCTGAACGGTTTTGGTTCTAAGCTTATTTAGTATTCCACTTAGGTTTGATTGCGCTTCTTTGTAATTTTGTTGTGCAGATTTTGCGTACCAGAAGGCTGCTAATTGATTGCTTTTCCTTACCCCAACACCATTTTCATACATTTGTCCCAAGTTATTCTGCGCTACATCATTACCTTGCCTTGCCGACTTTTCGTACCACTTGAAAGCTTGATAACGATCTTTTTCTGTGCCGCGACCTTGGTCATACATAACCCCAAGATTATTCTGAGCTGAGACAGAGCCTTGTTCGGCTGCTTTCTGATACCATTTGAACGCCTTTCTGGAGCTTGCGGGAACTCCTTCGCCATTACTTAACATCCAACCCAGTCTGAATTGAGCATCAACATCTCCTTTCTCAGCAGATTGAAGATACCACTTATAAGCTTGTGTTAGACTCTTATCTCTACCTAACCCTTTATAATAGTGCTGAGCAATAAAATAGTCTGACTCAGCATGACCTGATTTACTTGCTACAGAGTACCAGTCAAATGATTTCTGATAGTCATGATTTACCCCATTACCATTAAAGTACATCCCAGCTAAGTTATAAGCTGCGTACTTATTGTCTTTAGCTACTTTCGATAGTAGTTCAAATGCTTTATCGGTATCCTTTTCAGTGCCAATTCCATACAAATAATATCTTCCCAACTCGGCTGTTGGGGCTGTCCAACCTGAAGAAGCTGCTTTTGACATCCAGTAGAAGGCTGATTCCTTGTCTATATTCGTACCTTGTCCATCTTCATATAACCACGCTAGATTTCTGGCTGAGTCCTTGTTTCCGTCTTTTGCTGATTTAGAGTACCAATGAATCGCTTTTTTATAATCCTGTGGAACACCGTAGCCATTAGCAAAAGCAAGTCCCATATAGAAAGAGCAATACTTATAGCTATCAACACATTGCTCATACCATCTTAGGGATTGCTTATATTCTTTTTTCTCCCAATATAGCTCACCTAGCTTATTTATTGAGTAAGCGTCACTTTCTTCTGCTTTTAGCCATAAAGGAAATAAGTCTTTATTGTCAGCTAGTTCTTTTGATGCTTTCTCTGATTTATTCTCTGATGCTTTAATAAGGTATGCTTGTGCTTCTTTGAACTTTTCTTGTTTAAGCGCATGCATACCATAATCAAATTGAGCATTAACTAAACCAGAATCTGCCGCTTTTTTAAGCCAACCAATATCTTCATCTGATGGACGATTTGTTGAGGAATATAGACGATACATTGAACGATTATCGCCTTCTAAAGCCAGTTTTTGCCAAGATTCCCTTGCTTTAGCATAATCACCATCTTGATAGGCTTCTTCTGCCGACTCATATGTTGCTGCACAACCCGACAGTATCAATGTGACTATAGCACTAGCCAACCATGCGCGTTTTAGCATTGTCTTTTCCCTTAAAGCATTGTAATAATTATCAAAAATACTACAAAACACTCATTAGTCTTTCAAGCGGTCACAATTGTAAAGTCGTCAGTTATCACTATTTTTAGTTTTACATGTTGAATGTAATTGCAGCGGACACAGTTTACTTCTGGCGACAAGACGTAGTAAGCGTTCTGGCAAAGAGTGTGACTACTGAAAATAATCTTTACTAAGGAAAGTTTACCTAAAGTTAAGGTGGTTACGCTTTCACTTTAGCTTGAAAAGGGGCAGAAATAACCCAAGCTACCGCCCTCAACTTCTCCGATCGCAATAGTCACTTAAATGCCTTATAAATTCTGCATAAATCTAGCACAAAGTCGGAAAAACTATACTTGAATGTAGTCACGTTCTGCATTAAATCCAGAGAAAAAAGTCAATAAATATAAAGTGGTGTCATATCGAGAGGGTTGGGTGGTTGTTTTGTGGTTGCCGCGGCACAAACCTAAAAAAAGGAGCGATAAATCGCCCCTTTGGTCTTTCTACCTTCGCTTAGCCGTGTTTAATCGTCGTCTTGTATAGTGACTGGTGAGTAATTTAGGTCGCTATAATCTCTTTGCGTGAAAGCAAGCACGTTGAAGGTTTCGTTACCTTCGCGGACACTGTCACTGTTGATGATGATACCAATTTGGATAAATTTGGTACCCGCAGGCAGCGTGATCGGTGGTCTTGTGGTTGTGTTTGGTGGAAGTATGTAGTCAGTGAAAGTTTCAGATATCAATTGGTTGTTGGCGTTGTAGAAGCGGAACCCGCCTGTTTCTTTGTTGAAATCAACATGGTCCGTTGCCGTTGAACCGGTACCTGCGCCTACCGATGCAAAGAAGGAAGGAATGTCTGTCGGCGCACTCTTGTTAAGCGTCACTCTTGTACCGTAGAAAATGCCGGATTCTTGTGCCAAGCCTGTTACGGTAACGTCTTCAACGACAACTGTGGAATCTACATCTTCAATCGTGACAGTTGTTTCTTGTAGGTCTGATTTATCTTGCGTAGCCCATGTCTGGAAGGTAACGGTCTCTCCGCCGTCAGTCGCATTATCACTTATGTAAGAAACCGAGAACGTCACGGTTTTGGTTCCTGTTGGTAGTGATACGTCGCTGCCAGCTTCCTGAAGGCTCACTTCATAAGTATCTAAAAGTGCCTGTCTCTATAGCTTGATGCGAACGTTTACAATGTGGGTGATGGCGTATTGATGGATACTGTCTCCGATTGAAGAACCCACTGATGTGTGGGTTCTTCGAAAATGGGTCGGAAAGTGCGTGAGGTGTTTCCACTCTATAAAGAGAGCGAGACACTAGCCTTGTGGTTTCGGTTGATAAGCGGAGGATATCAACCACGTCGACTGCTGTCGTTTTAACATGAATTTTTGCTTCACACCTGAAGGGTTAGATGTGGTCGTGTACGTCACTGTCGCAAAGGCTCTACCTTTAAGCGCATCCATTTCAGTCAGTTCAACGCCTGAGACTTTTTCGATGGATTGTTTAAGCAACCTTTCCATATATCTGTCTTCATACAGATATTTTTTTTCAAAGTAAGGCGTTAAGTCCGCCTCGCTTTTCTTTCCTGCTTTCAACGATTCAAAAAAGGCCAAGATGACGTCTTCAGGTTGTTGCGTCACCTTGTCTACATAGCTTTGCTGAAGCTGCTCGTTGTTTGAATGAAACTCGTCGATGGCGAGAGAAAGCAATTTACTCTCAGCATCAGGCAGGGGATAGGCATAAACCAAAGGGTTGGCACTGGTGCGCTGACTTCGCAGTGATGCCCATTCTTTTAGGTGAGCAGAGTCCCGCGACATCGCGATTAAACGTTGTTTGTCCAGATCGTTATAGCGTTTGAAGTTTGGGATGTTTTTCAACAGGTCCGCTAGAACGGTTGAATTCATATCGACGTTGACGGTTTCACTCCAAGGAAACACAGGGGCTTGCATGATGTTGTTAAACCTCACGCCATCTTCGTCGGTATAGATGATGTCGAATTGAGGGAGTGCAGCACTCTTGCTCATCGACATTTTGAACGGCTGATCTGGCTCAATGTCTGACAAACACCTGAATCCAATGATTTGAAATGTGCCTGACGATGGTATGCCTTGAGGCACATCGACAGAAACATCCACCAAAAAATTTTTCGCTTTCAGGCTGGCATGGTTTTGTACGTTCTTCTGACAATCGTATGCCCACACATTGCTGACTAACAGAAGGGATACGCCCAGAGCCACGGCTGTTTTAGTCAGCTTGGCTTTCTTCCTTGAATTACATAGAGGCATACCATTTTCCTTGATATTTGGTGAACTTAGGTTTTCTGGGGAAGGTTACGTCGATGACCGCGATGGGCTCGCCTTGTCGGCTTGTGTAGAACTTTATCGGGGCGTTTTCAGCGTTAGAGAGCATTTCCAGATACGCTTGAAACCTTTCATTATTTCTATCGAAGGATTTAAGTATCTTGTCCCACTTTTTACGTTCACCGTTTGGACCAGATACCACTTGAAGAGGTTTTAAACTAGTAGGTAGAAAGTAAGTGTACAGGTAAGTGTCTGCCGACGAGTTTGGGTTATTGCCAGCAACATAAAGTTGTTTCACTAAGCTACGTATTTGCGCTTCATCGTCGGCGCGCTGTTCATCACTCGTGGCCGCTGTGGCGACGCCGCCCATGAGCAATAATCCGATTGCGATATATCGCTTCATACAAAAATCCTTTTATTTGTTTATCAGGGTTTCGACAAGTAGACGGTCGCGATGTTGATCTCTTCACCTTCTTGCGCGGTGGCAGTGTTAACGACCACGGCATTTGCTCCCATTTTTGAGCCTATGTTTTGAAGCAGAGTATTCATGTCAGGTGAGCCTTTATGCGCGTAAAACACAATGATTCCAGTCTCGATTGATCCTGAGGGTTGTTGCGTAACGACTTTTACGTCTTTGGGGGCGAGGGGAGGAAATTCTCCTTTGCAAGGAAGCTCTTGTAGGTACCAGTTTTCATCGCTGGTGAGTTTCATAAAGGTACCCGTCAATGTCCTATTGCCTGAGCAAAAAGGAATGTTGGGTTTAAAGGTAACAGGGAGTTCCTTATCAGGCTGATCGCACGCACTGAGTGCCATCACGCAAATCGCCAAGCCTAGCCATTTCATCACTACGTCCTTGTGTCTCTTTAAGCGTACTCATTCATAGTAAATGATTACGTATCCGTACTTTGGATCAAAGAAGAGACCGACGCCTTTGATCTGGCGAGATGAGGGTGAAGGGGTGACTAGAACAAAAAAAAGCCTGCTGTGTTAGCAGGCTTTGTTGCATCTTCTATCTGGGTTAGAAAACGATGTGAGAAATCACATAACCTGCGGCAACCGCAGAGATAACCATGACAAAACCTGGCAGCAAGTAACTGTGGTTGATGACATAGGTACCCAATTTGGTTGTACCGGTACGGTCGAATGACACACAACCGATTTGGCCCGCACCAGGAACGATAAAGTCACCACAAGTTGCAGGGTACATAGCAACCAGAAGGCCTGGTGGTATACCCATTGCAGCACCCAATGGCATCAACGCAGATACGGTTGCTGATGGGCTGAAAATGACAGACGAGAAGCAGAACAAGACCACACCGAACAGCATTGGTGCGCTTCCAACCATGCCTTCAAAGGTGGTTTCAAAGAATGGCTGGTAGGCGTTGAAGAAGGTGCCGGTCATCCATGAGATACCGAATACACCCACTACGCCAATAAGTCCTGAGCGGAACACTGAACCAGATGCGAATTTATCACTTGGTACTTTGGCAAAGACGATGATAAACAGCGCAGCTGCTAGCATGACCATCTGAATAAGCATTGGCGTGGAAAGCACAACCGTTTTACCGTCTACATCCCACGAAGGCAGCATACCTTTGAAGGTACCAAATAGAATAACGGTAGCAACGCCCAAACCGAAAATGAATACGCTGCGTTTGGTGCCTTTGGTTGGCTCTGCCGTTTCTTTTTGCTCTGGAAGATCAACTTCGTCATGAAGCAGTTTGTATTCACCCGCCGCAACACGGCGTTGGAACTCTGGGTCTTGCTCCAGTTCTAAACCGCGCTTGTAAACGAATGTACAGCCAGAAAGCGCACCGATCAGGAATGCAGGCATGCTCACGGCCAAAATTTGGAACAGTGAAACGTCGTACATGGATAGGGTTGCGATCATACCGGCTGTTGCCGCACTCATCGGGCTTGCGGTGATAGCGATACCGGATGCAATAACGGCCATCGACATTGGACGCTCTGGACGGATCTTGGCTTCTGCTGCAACTTCTGCAATGACGGGGTACACGGCAAACGCAACGTAAGACGTACCACAGAACACAACAAACATGGAGGAAATAAGGGGGCCAAGAAAGGTGATTGCACTGGGCTTTTTACGGAGTAACTTCTCAGCGACACGAACAAGAAAATCGAGACCGCCAGCACCTTGCAATACACTGGTACACGCAATAACAGAAATAATAATAAGAAGAACAGTGATTGGCGGTGAGCCTGGTTGCAAACCGAAACCAAGTACTAAAATACAGACACCTAAACCACCAGCAGCACCTAAACCTACACCACCGAATCGGCCGCCGACGCCAATACATAATAAAACCACAGAAAGCTGTAGCCAAAACTCAACACTCATAAAAACTCCTACCGCAAGTAAAAGTACTCGCAGTAAATCTAAAAGTTGATATATAAAAATCGCCAGCTAGAAAATAGCTGGCGATAAGGTTAATTAATTAGCGGTTGAAGCTAAAGATTGTATTGTGGAATTTAAATCCTGGTCGCTTGTGCCACCAAAACAAATTTTCGTTGCATGTTCAATTTGAATTTCAACTGCAGCAGGTGCGGTGCCGCCGTATGAATTTCTCGCTGCAACACACGCTTCCAACGTAATATCGTTATAGATGTCTTGTTCAATAGAAGCATGGAAAGATTGGAATTCTTCTAGCGTTAATTCATCCAATTTCTTTTCATTTTTAATACAGTAGTTAACGGCAGAACCTACAACATGGTGCGCTTCGCGGAAAGGAAGACCTTTACGTACTAGGTAATCCGCCATGTCTGTTGCGGTAGAGAAGCCACGGTCTGCTGCATCACGAGTGTTGGCTTCAATCACGACCATTTTTTCGATCATTGGTGTCATCACTTGAAGCGAAAGCTGCAGTGTGTCCATTGAGTCATAAACAGCTTCTTTGTCTTCACTCATGTCAGTGTTGTATGCCAATGGCAGGCCCTTCATGGTGGTGAGGATTGCCATTAGGTTGCCGTACATACGACCTGTCTTACCGCGAATTTTCTCAGCGATGTCAGGGTTTTTCTTCTGTGGCATGATGCTTGAGCCAGTACAGAAATCGTCAGACAGCTCGATGAACTTAAAGTCTTGGCTAGAGAACAACACGATTTCTTCCGCTAGACGGCTCAAGTGCATGAAGCACAGTGCTGCTGCAGCGTTGAATTCCACCATATGGTCACGGTCGCTCACTGAGTCGATGCTGTTGTGTGTTGGGCCATCAAAACCCAGTAGCTCAGCGGTATAGAAGCGATCGATAGGGAAGGTTGTGCCCGCAAGTGCCGCAGAACCCAGTGGGCATTGGCCCATACGTTTGTGTAGATCTTCAAAGCGAGAATGGTCACGCTCTAGCATCCAGAAATACGCCATGATCCAATGAGAGAAAAGGATTGGCTGGCCAGTTTGCAGGTGTGTATAACCTGGCATGATGACGTTCATTTCTTCTTTCGCACGCTTGATGATGACTTTCTGCATGGTGCGGATAAGTGCCAGATTGTCTTCAATCACTGCACGCATGTGCATTTTTGAATCTAACGTGGTTTGGTCGTTACGGCTACGCGCTGTGTGCAGTTTACCGCCCACAGGACCAATGATTTCGGTCATACGTTTTTCGATAGACATGTGTACGTCTTCATCGGCCGTGTCGTAAACGAACTTGCCTTCTTCGACTTCTTTCGCAACCGCGTTCAAACCTGAAATAATCAGGTCTGCTTCTTCTTGGGTGATGATGTCTTGGCGAGCCAGCATGGTGGCGTGCGCAATGCTGCCTTGAATATCAACAGGGAATAGTCGTTTTTCAATGAGAATTGTCGCGTTAAACTCTTCTACAAGTTTATTTGTAGGTAGATCGAATCTACCACCCCATAATTTGGTGGACATAGAGTGCCTCATATATTTGAGTTTTAGTTTGAGATATTTTGAATATAACGATTCGACCTTATTTTTGAAAATAAGGGTACAGTGTTCCAATCGATATATGAAAAGGTGCTAAAAGAGTTTTAGCTTTTTGATATTAGGTAACTGTGTCGAAGGATAATCGACGGTAGTTTCCTTGAAATGATGGTATTAGTAGCACGAAAATTCCCTTTACAACGTTGGTTTCATCTATGAGCCAACTTTTAACTCGGCCAAAAATACCTTTTTTTGTGTGTATAAAAAGAGCTGTCGCTCACAAAAACGGCACCGGGTAAAATTCAATTGTATATGGGTTTTTTAATAATGTTATTAAAGTTGTAAAAAGTAGTTATGGTGGAAATGTTTAATTAATATTCATAATAATATATGTGTTAATAGTCGATGTGGTTAATGTGGGAAGTGTGTTGTGCTATTCGAGTTTTATCTGGATAGAGTGCTTTGATGTGAGGTATCTCTGGGGCGTGTTTTTTCTCCATTTGCTACTTGTTTCGCCTGATTTGCACCTCAAATTTGTATCGGTCTGAACGGTACAGTGTTTTGCAGAACTCGATCGGGGTGTCATCTGCGGTGGACATTTGTCGCTCGATAAGCAAACCCGCGCTGTAGGGCGCGACGTTGAGCAATGAGGCTTCTTCGGGTTCAATGACAGTCGCTTCGATAAACTGGTCAGCCTGACTTAAAACATATTGATAATCTTGCTCCAAAATCGTGTACAGCGAGCCATGTTCTAGCATTGAAGGATTAAAGCTAGGGAGTAGTCTGCAGGGCAAATAGGTGGTTTCTTTTGCCATAGGCTGGTCGTTTGCGTAGCGAATCCGCACAATTTTGTAGACTTGCTCAGAAGGTGGAATCTTCAGCATTTGGCTGATTTTCGCGCCAGCCGATAAGATCTCTGAATGAATGATTTTACTTGACGGTGTGAGGCCTTTAAGACGCATTTCCTCTGAAAACGATCGCAGTGATAATTGCTTTGTTTCTGGCTTATCCGCAACGAAATTTCCCGCGCCAACCTTCCTTACGATTTGGCCTTCTGCTTCCAATTCAAGCATCGCACGTCTGAGTGTTTCCCGTGCCACCTTATATTTGCTGGCTAACTCCCTTTCTGAAGGCAAACGCATCCCAGGACTGCTGGATGCGATGAACTGTAACAGTTGCTGCCTAACGTGAGCTCTTTTTGACATTCCGCACTCGTTAAATCGGTATAGACCAATGCAACTAGCGTAGAGCCAATAGCGAAGCGTATTCAAACCTGTTTCGGTGAATTCCGGCATATTGACGCGCTTTCTTCCATGCTTTCTCAATATGAAGACGAATACTGCCTTCGGCTGGATTGTTCGAATAGTCCATGTGGTCTATTTCTAGTGAGGAAGGAAAGTGTTCTGCTGCTGATTACCATGCATGTGGTTTGGTAGAAAGCAGCGACTCAATGTAGGAATCGGAGAAGGAACATGGCAGGTATATCGATTGGAAAACTGGCTGCAGCATGCTCACTTTCGGCACTGATGAGTGTACCGGTAATGGGCGAAGTCACTGTCTTGGGGTGGCCAGGTGGGCCGGAAGAAGTCGCGTTGAGAAAAGTGATAGAGGTGTATAACGCCCAACCCGGCGTTAGTGAGAACGATAAAGTAGAAGCATTGTTTTTTAACCGGGAAGGGTTCTGGGACAAGCTCCAGTCAGATCTCGCCGCAGGGACAAAAGAATTCGATATCAATTTGACCGCAACGTACTCGTTAGGTCGGTATGCACCTTATATGGAGCCCATTACGTTAACGAGTAATGATGCATATGACGATAAAGTCCTGGCGACCATGCAGTATGACGGAAAGCAGTATGGTGTGCCGACTGACCTTTCTCTGCACTTTATGTATTACCGCACTGACTTGATGGACAAACTCCTTTCTGACCCTGATTGGCAAGCACAGTACAAAGCGATTGCCAAGGAACACTTCGGTAAGGAAATGATGCCCGTCTCGCCTGAGGCGTGGACGTGGGACGATTACACTGTGACAGCGTTGTTTTTTGCGAAAAAGCAAAACCGCCAGAGTCCGGTACGGTACGGCACAGTACTTCAGATGAAGAACTTGCTTTTTAATATGATGATCTGGCACTCCGCCGTTAAAGCATATGGTGGCAATTGGTTGAATGATAGCGGTGAGGTGACGGTCGACAGCAATGCGTTCAAAAATGCATTAACGCGCTACCGTAACCTCTATGATGCAGGTTCGTCGCCCAAAGATTCCTTGTCTTACGAGTATGCAGAGGCAAATGCAGCATTTGGTGCGGGTCAAGTCGCTACCATGTTGCAGTGGAATGCAGCAGCAGGGGATTTAACGGACGCAACTAAAAACCCTACGATTGCAGGTAAGGTAGGAATTGCACCACCGCCATCTGGCCCTTCTGGACGCTTTACGCATGTTCATGGATTGGGGTTTGGTTTGAACAAAGCCTCTGAGAACAAAGAAGGTGCATTGAAATTCCTCAATTGGTTGGCAACGGCTGACGCGGCGAAAGCCTATGCGCTTGCAGGTGGAAATCCCGCATTAAAACAAAGCGTGGTAGCAGACATTGTTGACCAGCGACCCGACTTGAAAACACTCGGCGAATATGCCGGAGAATATGGTTTTGTCATGAATGGCGGTACGTCGAAGAATGCATTGACTGTTTATGAAGTTCAGGCGCGTGAATTTACGGGTTATTGGGCAGGGCAGCAGTCACTCGATGCGGCGTTGGACAATACAGAAGAAGCCATGCAGGAGCTGCTCAAGTAACTGAGCAAGGGTGGTGACTCATATCACTGGGTCAGATGGAATAAGGAGGGACGGTGTTTTTTTTTGCCGTCCCTAGCAGGTGAATAATGAAGACGTTGCCGGTTAAGGATAACCAGAGCCGTTTGCTAATAGTGCCACTGTCGCTGTTTTTGGTGCTGTTTCTCGGCTTTCCTTTAATTGCCGATATTGTTTACAGCGTTTCACACGTGTCATTTGAAAACCTTCGTTCACCAGATTTAAGAGGGTTTGGTAATTTTATTGATGTCGTGAACGATAAGCAGTTTTGGCAAGCAACGCGCTTCTCTTTTCAGTTCGGCTTTTTTACTGCTTTGGTCGAGTGCCTACTTGGTCTTTTTCTGGCTGTTTACCTTTCGCCATTACTGAAAAAACACACGTGGATGTTGGCGATTCTCATGATGCCAATGATGGCGGCCCCCGCTTTAGTGGGGTTGATGTACCGCCTTGTGCTGCATGAATTTGTCGGCCCTGTCCCTTATTACCTGTGGGAGTGGTGGGGGGACAGCCCGGCATTTCTGGATGCGAATAACGCGATATATACGCTGATGACCATTGAAATTTTGCAGTGGACACCATTTGCGCTGCTGCTGTTTCATTTGGCTTATCAATCTGTACCTGAAGATGTTCGAGAGGCGGCAACGCTGGATGGTGCCAAAGGGTTCCAACGCTTTTGGCGCATTGAATTACCGTTTATGAAGCTTGCGCTGTTTACCGCGTTGTTTATTCGTTTCATCGACGGCTTTAGGGTGTTTGATAACGTGTATGTGCTGACCGGCAGTGGTGCTGGTGGGTCGACAACTAGCCTATCAATCTACGTGTATCTTGCCTTCTTCAAGCAAGGCAATATCGGAAAAGCGGTAGCCGCATCCATGCTCTTGCTTCTCGTCACCTTCACGGTGCTGTATTTGCTGAATTGGTTTTCCACGAAGAAGAAGTCAGTAGGAGGAGAAGCATGATTCTACGTTGGGGCGTTTTTATTCTCGCCGCGTTGCTCATGAATTTTCCCGTGTTGGTGACCTTACTGACTTCGTTTAAATCAAACGCGGAAATTGCCAGTAATCCAAGCCTATGGGTAGAAAACTGGACGATTGAAAACTACGTGAACGTTTTCCAAATATCAGAGCGGTTTGATGTGATGGCATATTTGGTAAACAGTGCGGTTTCAGCGAGTATCGGTGCGTTTTTGCCTCTGTTTGTTTGTTTTCCAGCAGCATTTGCGATGGAGCGAAAAGGGATTGGGCGACGTATTCTTATGCCTGCGGTGGTGAACCTTCGTGCGGTTCCTTTGATCATTTTCGCGATTCCACTCTACATGATGTACCAGCCGTTACATCTGCTCGATACCAAGTTTGGGTTGGGGCTGATCTTAGCCGTGGTTAACCTTCCGCTAGCACTGATGATGTCAATCAATGCGGTTCACGATATCCCCCATGAACTCGATGATGCGGGATCAATAGATGGAGCCAGTACCTTTGAGTACTTGCTTTATGTCGTACTTCCTCTGTCAAAACCTGTTTTGGCGACGGCTTTGATTTTTGGCTTTATCACGGCATGGAACGAATTCTTGTTTGGGTTGATGTTAACCACCCGAGATGCAGTGCCATTGACGGTGGGGGCATCTTTCTTCTTTGCTGCGGGAGGCGGTGGCGTTCAATGGGGCGTGACTGCAGCGGTCATGGTGATTGGTACTTTGCCTCCTACTTTATTGGGGTTACTGATCTATAAGCAAATTGGACAATCCGTCATGGGTGGCGCGGTGAAAGGATAATGATATGAATGACTTCCACATTGAGGCGGAGCCCGTAATACATGCGTTACGCGGAGGGTTGGTGGTGTCTTGTCAGCCTGTTGAAAATGGCCCGTTAGATAGAGATGACATTGTGGTGGCGTATGCACAAGCATTGTCTTCGAGCGGTGCACGGGCGTTGAGAATTGAAGGCGTAGAGCGCGTTGCTTTAGTCAAAGAGCAAACCAATATCCCCGTGATTGGTATTGTGAAAAGAGACCTGAGCAGTTCGGAGGTTAGGATCACGCCGCTTGAGCAAGATGTCATCGAACTGGCCAAAGCAGGGGCAGATATTATTGCGATTGACGGAACCTTACGAAAGCGTCCCGTTCCTTTTTCAGAGCTTGTGATATTGGCCAAAGCATTGGGTGTTCGGGTGATGGCGGATTGCTCCAATTTTGACGAAGGAATAGAAGCCGCGGATCTTCAGTGTGACTTGGTTGGGTCGACCTTGTCTGGTTACATCAGCGGGCCAACGCCCACGCTCCCAGACGTGGAGCTTGTAAAATCTTGGGTGTCAGCAGGGATCAGAGTGATGGCGGAGGGACGGTACAATCAGCCTGACTATGTGCGAGAGGCGTTAGAAGCGGGAGCATGGAGTTGCACCGTGGGTTCAGCGATAACTCGGCCAGAGTTTGTGACGCAATGGTTCGCTACACAAGCAGACAAAGGTTTTGCGCGCTTTAATCGCAGTAAAGGGGAGTTATAGCCGCGTTGCGAGTCACTCATGAGGGTGAAAATTCGCGAGGTAATAGCAAGGTGACTGTTGTACCTGTCGAGCCTTTTCGCCATTCCAATTTCCCGCCGAGTTGTTTAGCCCGCCAATGCATGTTTTTAATTCCGCGTCCTTGAGGTTTTGTGTACTCCACAGAATTCGCATTGGGCGCATCGGATGTTATGTCTTCTATAGATATAAAGACGGTGGCCGAAGAGGACGGTTCTGGAGAACCTTCGTTAGTCTCAGCGCGAGCTTCTTGATTAACCAAGCCACTGCGTACCTTAATCACCTTGGCGTTGGTGTGTTTTACGCTGTTATTGATCGCTTCTTGAACGATCCGCATGATATGCAGGTTTCGCTGCGGGCTAAAGGGCGGGGACGCAGGGAGCGCGGTGACTTCCCATTCCAAGGCGACATTGGCACTTTCCAATTGACTCTGTAGTCGAGTACGAAGGGTAGCGAGTAACATTGATATGTCGTTAATCATGGGGTCGAGGGAGTCGATCACCATTCTTAAATCGGTCAGGCACAGCTGCACTTTTGAGTAGGCACGTTCAAACACGGGGCCGTTTTGCTGTTGCAGCATGGTTGCCAGCGAGACCAGACTGCCACCAAAGCCATCGTGCATGTCTCGCATTAATCGGTCTCTTTCGCTGGCCAACAGTTGTTCTTTTTCAAGGTCATAGAGTTTTCGATACTGCAACGAGAGTTGATGTTCTTTTTCTTCAACTTGTTTTTCTAGCGAGCGGGATAACATTTCTGAGGTCGTAAGGGCTGCGGCGAACCGGCGTAACAAAAACCAGCCAAAGAGAAGGACTGTAGGGAAGGCACTGTATTGAATTGTGAACCCGTCAAACCGTGTCCAATGGTGATTTACCAGCATAATGTCGTGGATTCCGCATACGACAATGACCGAGCCGACAAGTAACATCAGGTAGGCATCGGTATTCCCTTGACGATAATAAACCCCCATCAAAAAAACCGTGGCGTATAAGCCAAATGCCACGAGAAATGCATACCAAACGCCGTATCCCCAGAAGAGTAAAGAGGGATAGTCAGGGGCGAGAAATAGGGCGAAACCGACCAAGGAGTGGGCTAGCAAACACCGTTCTACGCGTGGCCTGACGACATTGAGATAACGATGAAGCTGCTGAAGCCGATGATCCGCCAACGAGTGGGGCTCCTCCTTCTACACCAACACCGCAAGATACCGTGCCGCTGTCTTTGGCCGTGGTCGACAAAAATGGTGTGCCGATTGATGGCTATTCCGTGACTTCAAGTTCGATGGATATAAAGCAGACTGAGAATAAGCCGCCGCTGATGGCGTTATCGGTTATTCCTCATAGCAATGACAGTCTGCTTCGCATACGCAAACAAGGCTATTTAGACGGTTTGGTGTTCTTTGAAGGTATTCAAGGGCCGCATTCGCATCAAACTACCTTGATTGAGCGGGCTCCGCCGATCACCTTTGATGCAGGACTCGGCGGGCAGTTCTTCGGCCCTCTGGGGACTGGGGTTGAAATTCCACCCGGCTCTCTCAGAAAGCCAGATGGGAGTGCAGTAACGGGGCCCGTTGAATTGTATATCACCCCAATAGACACCAGTCATCCCATTGTCGGGGACGGGTTTCCCGGCAGTTTTTATGGCGTTCAAAATGCGGATGAAGAGCAAGAAGATCATCAGCTTCTTTTCACCTATGGCGTAGCAAATATCACGTTTGAACAAGAAGGGGTTGAACTGTAAATTGACGACGGAATTTACGCGACACTGCTCCTTCCTTTATTTGGCGCAACGTCTATAGAGAATGAGGACTTGAAAGAGGGGGATGCCATTCCGCTTTGGATTCTGGATGAAGAAACAGGGCTATGGGTGTACGAAAGCAATGGCTTCGTAGAGAAAAATGCGGCCACGCCGACAGGGTGGGCGTTAAGAGCAACGACCTCGCATTTCACTACGTTTAACTGCGACATTAATCCACCCGGACTAACTCGTAACCTTTCAGTGAATGGCGGCGGAGGCGGTGGATCTCGCTCTCGAGCGGAAAATGCGACGGTATCCATTCAACTTGATGGGGCAGCAGAGGGGCAAAGGTATTTGTACGAGCACCGCATGTTTATTCCCGGGCTAGGGGCGTCGTCGCGTGCTCGCGAGTTTACCTATACGGGAAACAATATTGAATTCACAACGCGTAAAGGTGTCACGGTTTCAGCGACAATAACCGACCTATCAAATACTGACCGTAGAAGCGGTGATTCTGAAGTAGTCTCTTCTGATCCAACGTTAATGTATATCGACCTTGGGGATATCCCGCTCGAATTTGTCGAATCGAGTATTCGCAGCCGGCCAGTGTTTGAATGGGTGAATAATGTGGTGGAAATTACATCCAACACGATTTATGCGGGGGCTGTGTTCAGTGGTGCGGACTCGGTCGAAATTAGCTCCTCGCTCATTTCGACCCCTTTGTTTTTGGGCTCTGGCATTTACCATGAGGTTGAATATCTTCCGACTGATCCCAATCCCGCTTCGTTTACCCTGAAAATCATGGGTGATTCTGAAGAGAAAGAGGTGTCTGAAACGGTTGACTATATAGACAGTGCCGTACCGGACCCCGGTTACATGTACCTTGGCTACACGGCAACGCCTAACGAGGTTCACGTGATGTGGCAGAACATGGAAGGGGCAGAGGCTGTCACCTTTTACTTTGTTCCGAAGGATTCTCCCGACGTAGAAGGCACCTATATTGATGGGGATGTGCTTTTAACAGAGCAACTCAATCGCGAACACAGCTTAATGCTGAATTCTCCCTTGTTTCAGAATGAGGGTTACCTTCGCGTTGTTGTGTCAAACCAATACGGCTTTGAGGAGACCTTTTTGCCGTTGGTATCCGGTTGTGTCGGGTTGGAGTGTGCGTAATTGTAAACCTAGTAACTTAATTTTATTGGCCTTGTTCCGATCTAATCGCCGTTCAATTTAACGACGTGCAATAAACGAGAGCCATCACCTAACCGTGATGGCTTTTTGCGGGCATTTTTGTTGTGCTGGTGGTGAGGTTATGACGAGAAAAGAAGCGCGAAGAAACACAATTGTCTGATTAATTGGTAAATTTTGAAGATGTCGGTCAGTATCTGCCAGAGTTTGCTGTTTGTTTATACTGACATTTTCTTAAGAAGAATCTTGAAAGGTTCTAGCCTCAGGAATGAGGCAGAAAAGCTTACTGTTAAATGGTCACATTTGAGGAAATTTTCTTGCTAAAAAGTCCAGCAGGTAGCCGTAGCCCCCCATCAGTAAATACACCTTGATGGTTGTTCCATCCTTAAAATCAAGGCGTATTTGATCACCTTTGTTCTTATATGAAATGAGCTCTTCCCATTTTATTACCTTGCGCCCTTTCCAAATTGTTTTGTAATCAATTGAATTTTCGTCATATTTCCCTTCAGAGAAGAATGTTTCCAATAACATTACAACACCAAATGCAAAAAACGCTAAGGTACCAAGAATGTGCCCAATTTCCTGCTCGTGATTGTAATCGCCTAAGAAATATAAGGTAGCTAAAAACCCGGCAAACAATATGCCCAAAAAGCCCATAGTCTTTGTAAAGGGCGTGTGACTAAGTTCTCCGTCTACCTCTTTAAACCCAAAGAAACCTGCGTAAGTAGGAGTGCTCGAAAAGTATATGAAGCCTAGAAACAATAGTAATTCCATCTGTTCACTCTTTAGATTTTTGACTAACACTCCTTCTGCTACAACCGGAGCAGAAGGAGTGAGATCATTTGGCGTTACCTGTATAGTTAGCCATAGCTGAGCGTCCAATACTACTCACACTCAGATTACTTCTCACGAATATTCCAAAATTCCACAGTAAGCATAATGTTGCATAATCACGCGGCATATTCACGGTTTGCGCTTACGTTTAAGCAATTGATTCACGTGGCGCATAGGTTGAAAAATGAACTGTTCTCATGATCACAAATAGCAAAGTTTTTAGTGCTGGTCTGATGAGTTATGGGAGTAGGATCTTCACATAACACACGAGGGTAGCTTTCCTTTTTAACTTACCCTTCTGGTCATTAACGGACCCATTACCCTCGTATGTCACTACGCGCCAAATGTCTTGAAGCCGATTTCAACGAATTGCGTTGTTTTGGCTGACGTCTCTATCTCGCTTTTTGAAGCATTGGCGCGTAAAAACGGCACTCCCGCTTACCTAATTGACGGGAGCTTTTAGAGATAAACACATCCAAGATGTGTCATGTGAGACGATCATTATGCGTAACGTGAAAAGGATTCTCGGCGCACTACTTATTCTTATTTTTTCCTTCCAACCTACGCTCGCAAGCGAGCAGTGCATTACCCCAGAAAATGGCGATACTCCTGCTATTCAGCCCGCTGACTGGGTCGAAGGTCAAGGCGGGTCTATCAGTAACTTATGTGAGTTGCGATGGCTGAGTGTATCGCCAGCGGCTTGGGATTCAACTTGGATGCAGACAGCAAATATTGATGCGTCTGTAACAAAGTATTGGAATGGAGGTGCGGGCTTTTTACCTATTGATAGCTTTAGTGGGCGGTATGACGGAAACAATTATCATGTGAGCAATCTGACAATTAATAGGCCACATGAATCTGCTATCGGCTTGTTTAGCTATGTAAATGAGACTGCAGTTTTGCAAAATATCCAACTGCGAAACGTGGATATTTATGGAAATACACATGCAGGGGCACTAGCGGGGTATTCTTATGGAAGGATTGAGAATATCTATGTTTCGGGTGCTGTTTCTGGAAATGGGTGGACTGGTGGAGTCATTGGTACTGCAGCAGGGAAAGGGCGAAATATCCAAGGTGAACAATTAATTGTCACTTCAAGCGGAAGCTACAGTGGTGGTCTACTGGGCGTTCTTCTTCGACAGGATAGTCACTATGAAAACCTCAGCTCTAGTGGTGAAATTAAATGTACAAGATCGGACGTTGGTGGGTTAGTCGGTAGTTCACAAGGCGTCGTATCTGATAGCTTTTCTTCGATGAAAGGATTTAATCATTCCTTCGGTGGTTTAATTGGGGACAATAGTGAAGGAACACTCTTACAGAGCTTTTTCGATTGTGAAATTGGCGGTCAAGAAGGGGATGAGAGTGATTGCTGGGATGGAATTTCTGGTGACGATACCTTTGGTCGAGAGACTGCACAGTTAAAAACTCCCCAAACATTCATAGATGCACAGTGGGAGGTTGGCACTGCATGGCAACAAGGTTCTTGGGTATTGAGGCAAGATAAGTACCCAACACTACAACACCCCAACTCACCTATATTTATTCGTCCATCTGCGGCTGAATTGACCCATAGCCTGAAGGAAGATAGAGAATTTACGCTTGAAGTCGAAGCTTTTTCACCAAGCAATGAAGCAGTATCGTATCAGTTGTTAAATGCGCCTAGTTGGTTATCTATTGATGATCGTGGAGTAATCTCGGGTTTACCCAGTCACCTCGGAATTGGAAGCTTTAGGGATATTGCGGTTAAAGCGGTTTCAGGTAACTACAGTAATCAACTCCCCACTATTTCAATAGACGTTGCACCGGTTAACGATGTGCCAACTGTTTCTTCGGGACATATAGGCGTTATCATTGGTGGGTCGTCACACATTGATTTGATGACATTAGTAAGTGATGAAGTTGGAGAGAGTCAAGACTACCTCTTTGAGTTGTCATCAGCGCAGTTGGGCGAAGTGGCTCTCAACGGATCAGTAGTCACCTACCGCCATGGCGGTACCGATATAGGCATTGATCGTTTTGCATTTACTGTAATAGATGGTGAACACCGTGTAACGGGAAGTATTTCGATAGACATCATGGCATCACCAACACTGGTCAATGGTGCTGCCAACCTAAATGAAGATCAGACACTAACCTTCGAACTGAGCAATTTAGCGGTTGGTATTAACAACCCAGCATTTCGCATTGATGTACCGTCCCATGGTGAAGCTCAGTTGTCAGGTACAATACTAACTTACACACCTAACCCACACTTTTACGGCTCAGATAATATAGGTATTGTCGAAACGAATACGGGGCTAGATTCTGCGCTCGTTTTGACTATTCACCCGGTGAGTGACCCTCTGCTTGCCAACACCACCACGGTTAGCTTGTTAGAGGACACATCAGAAGAAATAGATTTGTCTCACTTAGTTACAGATGTCGACAACCAACCATTAGTGTTTAGCTTAGCTACCCTCCCAACTAAAGGTCAGTTGACTCTAGAGGGGGATATAGCCACATACACGCCAAATCGAGATGCTAATGGAGAAGATACGTTTGATTATGTTGTTACTGATGGGGTAAGACCGAGCGTAAAAGCAACCGTTACATTGGATATTGTGCCAGTCAATGATCCACCGAAGGTTCGTGATGAGGTGTATTCTACATATGAAGAAAAAATCATATATCTCGATGAATTAGTGTCAGATGTTGATGGACCTTTACAGGCAAGTCAGGTGGACGTGTCTGTTCACCCAAAACTGGGTGTAATCGAGCAGGTTGAATATACGACACAATGGCGTTATGTCCCAGGCGGAACGCTTGGCGAAGACAATGTGACTTTCACAATCACTGATGGTGAATTTAGTGCCGATGTTGTCGTTACAATTCACGCGACCACGGCTCCTAAAGAGCCTTTCTATGATGAACAGGGAAGAGGCGTCATTGCCAATCTCGCCAACTTACGGTGGGTGAGTGAAGTAGCGAATGTTGAGGACGAAAGCAAATCTTGGATATTGAGTGCTGATATTGAGGCAGGAGAGACCAGATTTTGGAATTTCGTCGATATCGATGAAACGTCGATGACGGAAAATCAGGCAAAGGGTTTTCAACCGATTTCCATCGATATAGATAATTTTTTCGGCACGAATTTCGCCATTCAAAATTTATATCTATATGCCCCTAGGAATAGAGCCATCGGTTTATTCGGGGATATAGCATTAGAAAATATTCAAGACCTCACGCTGTCCAATGTCGACCTAACTGGGGGCGAATATTCCGGTTTACTTGTAGGTAATTTAAAAAGCGGTGAAAACAGCCGTAGTACCTCTATTTCCAATGTTCGCCTTCAAGGGAAAATGAGTAGTAGGAGCAATTCAGGTGGTCTTGTTGGCCTTAGTTGGAGAAACCTACTGGTAGACAAGGTTGAAGTAACACTCGACTCTCGCTTTCCAAAAGAAATGCAAACAGGAGGGATGATTGGAACCTTGTACGCTGATCTGGTGATGACTGAAAGTTCTGCGACTGTGACTGGAAGACCGATAATGGGTGGCATTGTTGGTATTGTTGGTTACAGTCACACAAGTGTTGAAATTCTCAACAGCTTTGCTGTCACCCCTTCAACACAATACGGTTTGGTAGAAGGCAATCTGTCAGGACTAGAAATCGTAAACAGCTTTTATAACTGTGATACATCGTTTATCTCGAACTGTGATGTGGACTTAGGCGGTCGCACCACTGAACAGTTAAAAACGCCCAATACCTTTACAGGTGAAGACTGGCGCTGGGATGCACTATCGCCTTGGAAACAGGGCGGTTGGCTATTGCAAAAGGGAGAGTACCCTCGGTTGCGTTGGGATGATGTGCCGCTATTCGCAGAACCAACCAATGCGCTTATTAATGAACAAGTCACAGAAGACGAGACTTATCAGCGCCAATTCGCGGCCACTCCTTTGGTAAATGGCTCTTCCGTAGCTTACCGATTGACATCAAACGTGCCAGCTTGGCTCAGTTTGGATGAAAACGGACTTCTTTCCGGCACGCCGACAAATGATGATGTCGGAACGGTAAAAGATGTCGTGATTGAAGTCGTTGAAGGCGAACGCGTTAATCGCATGCTGCCATTTGATATTGTGGTGAACAACGTCAATGATGCACCGACAATTGCAGGTACGCCTTCAACCACCGTTAAACAAGATGTTTCCTATCAGTTTGCACCTGTCGCTAACGATATTGATGCAGGCGACAAACTGTTTTTCTTCATTAGCAATCAACCGCGTTGGATGCACTTTAATAGCCAAACAGGTCTATTGGAGGGTACGCCACGCAACGCGGATGTGGGTGTTTATCCTGATATTGCGATTGCTGTGAGTGATGGGGAGTATTTTGTTGCTCTCCCTCCGTTCACTATCACCGTCGAAAACGTCAATGATGCGCCAGTGATTTCAGGCTTTCCTGCGACCACTGTGAAGCAAGATATCCCGTACCACTTCGCACCGATTGCCAGTGATATTGATGAGGGAGACAGGCTCAGTTTTAGCATTACAAACAAACCAAGCTGGGCTGTCTTTAATCTCGCCACTGGTGCTTTGTCTGGAACGCCAACAAATGATGATGTTGGTGTCACGTCAGGTATTGTCATTGCCGTCAGTGACGGCTTGGAAAATATTGCCTTACCTGCATTCTCTATCACCGTAGAAAACGTTAACGACACTCCCGTTATATCGGGCACACCTGCAACGCGCGTTCAGCAAGATGCAATGTATCGATTTGTGCCAATTGCCAGCGACATAGATGTGGTAGACACGTTGAGTTTTAGTATCAGCCAACTCCCGTCTTGGGCAACGTTTGACTTGAAAACAGGGGCCTTGTCTGGAACGCCCACTAATGAGGACGTCGGTGTTACAGAAGGTATTGTGATATCCGTGAGTGATGGCATAGAAACGGTGGCCTTACCCATGTTCTCAATCACCGTTGAGAATGTGAATGATGCGCCTGTTATCTCTGGCTCTCCGGCAACCCGTGTAAGCCAGGATGTTGCATACCAGTTCGTTCCTTTAGCTAATGACATAGATGTGAATGACGTGCTGGCGTTCACTATTGCTAATAAACCAGCGTGGGCGCATTTTGATGTAACGACGGGTATTCTTTCAGGCACGCCTAGTAACGACCATGTTGGCGTGACGGAAGGCATCGAAATTTCAGTCAGTGATGGCATTGCGTCCGCGAAATTGCCGGCATTTAGCATTACGATAGACAATGTGAATGATGTACCAACGATTTCTGGCTCACCCAGAACGACGGTTGATCAAGATGTTGCCTATCGTTTTACGCCGGTAGCAGATGACATTGACGTTGAAGATACGCTCACGTTTTCCATCACGAACAAACCGCTTTGGGCACAATTTGATGTGGCTACGGGCGGGTTGTATGGATTGCCGACTGAAGAGGATGTGGGTGTAACGGAAGGCATTATTATTTCGGTAAGTGACGGCAAAGCGTCTGCGTCATTAGCCCCATTCTCAATCACGGTTGTAGATATCAATAATGGCCCAACCGCAGTGAATGATACGTTTGAGTTGGCAGCACCGACATCAAATGAGCGGTATGTACTGAATGTATTGCACAACGATTCACACGTTGATGATTTAGCATTCAGCCTTGTCAGTGCATCAACAAAGCAAGGTAAGGTGCAAGTCGTTGGGGACACACTCGAACTGACGCTTGATGCAGCCCACTCTGATGTGTCTTTGACATACTTTGTTGAAGATATCGAGGGCCTGACAAGTCAGGCAAGTGTGCAACTGACTATCGAGCGTAACACCGATATTGTGTTTGGTTCTGTTAATGAAATTATCCTTGATGCCACGGGTGCGTTAACAAAAGTGAATTTGACGACTCCGCTTGCACAAGATAGAACAGGTGCCGCTGTGCCTGTTGAGTTGGTTGGAGGCAAAACGCACTTTGCGCCAGGTCGACACGAACTGGTTTGGCAGGCAGAGAAAGGTGATGGAACAAAGGCTACCGCAACACAAATCTTGCGGGTCAACCCAATGGTGAGCTTGCCGAGTTCTGTTCGTGTATCGCAAGACACACAAACTTATGACGTAGCTGTATTGCTCAACGGAGATTTACCTTTTGATCAGTTAGAGGTGCCATATAGCCTCGATGGTGTGGAACAAGCACCACTGGTTATTCAGCAAGGTACGTACGGATACATTGCGTTAACGTCACTTCTTGCGGGAGAGCAGTACGAGATCGTTCTCGATAGCACCCTCAATCTTGGTGAGAATTCTACGTTCACTTTGACCGTCGCTGATACTTACGTGTTGCCAAAAGTCAGTGCGCTACTCAGCCAGAAAGGCGAAGAGCGCAGCTGGATTTGTCAGCAGCAGGGGAATGTCGAAATTGAACTGGTTGTGGAAAACGCTACTGACTCAGAGGTGTTTAGCATTCAGCCGAAAGATGATGCATGGGTTCGCCTATCAGACGATGCTCACTCAGCGCGCTTTGTTGTGTCTACCACAGACTTAGCGGTGGGTTCTACTTATGCTGCCTTTACCGTGGCCAATGAAACGGCACTCGCGGATGGCGAGAATATTGGCGTGACACATGTGAGTTATTTCGATGTGGCTGAGAAGCTTGCCATGCTGAGTAACACGCTAGACAGCGATGGCGATGGTATTCCTGATGCGTTGGAAGGGTATAAAGACAGCGATGGAGACGGTATTCCAGATTACTTGGATGCAGTTGATGATCTCAATGTCCAACCTTCCAGCAACGATGACCAAGACAGCTTCCTTGCTGAAACGGAAAGTGGGGTCGCTTTAGCGACTGGTGCTTCGAAGTACAGCGAAGATGGATTGCTGGTTGACGTCAGTCGTATGCCGATTGCAGCAGGGAACTGGTATCACAGTGGTATGTTTGATTTCATCATCAAAGATATTCCTGAGCCGGGCGCATTGGTGTCGGTGGTGCTGCCACAACAGCAATCACTGGCAAAAGATGTGACGTACCGTAAACTCATTGGTGAACAATGGCTGGATTTCGCTGCCGATGGTGCTGACTCTGGTTACCCGAATGGCGCGCTGCACTCGTCTAAAGGCGAATACGGTGTTTGTCCACCGCCACAAAACCCAGAAAAGATGGTTGGTAACCAAAGTGATGTATGGACTCCGGGTCTAACTGAGGGCCATTGGTGTATTCAAGTCAGCCTTAGAGACGGAGGACTCAATGATGCGGATGGACTCGTCAACGGAATGATTGTTGACCCGAGTGGTGCAATGAGCATTTATGCAGCTCCAACGGCGTTGAATGACACGATCTCGATTGTGATAGGTGAAGAGGCGGTGATTCGGGCTTTGGACAATGACGAAGAAGCCAGCGAAGGCATGGAGCTTGAAATTGTTCACGTAGATGCTGACGAAGGCGTCGCATGGCACAACGGTTCAACGATTTACTTTACGCCCCCAGAAAATAGAGTCGGAGAGTTCCATATACGTTATACCGTGCGTAATCAATGGAACGTTATGCACTCAGCTGAAGTCACTGTCACTGTTTCTGAGGACACGAGCGGTACAGTTGAAGATGCTGGTGGCGGCACCATAAATTTATGGATGCTATGGCTGATGGTGTGTTTGTGGGGAGCGAGGCGTTACAGAGCGCGACCTATAAGGCACTAGATTTCAGTTTTATGCTGAGGCGTAATTGAAAAGTTAGGCAGTGCTGAGTAATCAGCACTGCTTTTTTTGTTTCGACTTTCGTGTTTACGACCAGAACAACAGGGCGACCAACGTTAATACGGCGATACAGCCCCAGTTCAAAAGGAATCCGACACGGATCATTTCGCTTTGCTTAATCTTCCCTGTACCGAAAACAATGGCATTCGGTGGCGTTGCAACGGGCATCATAAATGCGCACGATGCGGCAATGGCAATCAGCACAGACATAACAACTGGCGATAAGCCAAAGGCATCGGCAACCGTGGCAAATAGCGGAATAAACAGCGCAGAAAGGGCGGTATTGCTGACGAACTCGGTTAAAAACACGACAAACGACGCGATAAGAACCAGCACAAGGATTGGACCAAGGTCTGCGACGATTGCGCTAAGTGCACCGGCCAAATACGCGCTGGTGCCTGTGGCTTTGAGTACATTGCTCAAGCAGATGCCACCACCAAAAAGGAGCAGTACGCCCCAGTCGGCGGTCTTTTCTATGTCTTTCCAGTGGACAACACGGGCAAAGCTGACGGCGATAATCGCACCTAACGCGATGACGGTATCGAATTGAGCAAAGCCACCGATCATGGCGTTAATGGGTTTGCTGAATATCCAGAAAATGACCGTTGTCATGAATATTCCCAAGGTGACAACCTTGCCTTTGTCCCAATCTACTTCAGCAGTGTTGAGTGTAAAGCTGCCTTTAAGCTCAGGCTTAAGTAACAGGTGTAACACCATAATTGCAAAAGGGAGCAAAATTGCAGCCATAGGCAGCCCAAACTTCATCCACTCCGTAAAGGTCAAGCCGACTTCAGCAGCAGCAATGGCATTCGGTGGGCTTCCAACAATTGTTGCCATTCCGCCGATACTTGCACTGTAAGCGATACCGAGCAGAACAAATACGTGTGTTTTATGGCCGCTTTGATCATTCACTTTGCTCAATATTCCCAATGCGAGAGGCAGCATCATCGCAGTGGTTGCGGTGTTACTGATCCACATAGAAAGTACGGCAGTAACGCCAAAGAGCATAAATACCGCTGTACTCATCTTGCCCTTTGCAATGGTGAGTACTTTATCTGCAATAACCTGATCCAATCCTTGTCGGTTCATGGCAGCGGCTAACGCAAAGCCGCCAAGAAACAAGAAAATGATTGAGTTTGAAAAGCTACTTAGTGCGATTTGTGTATTAAACACACCAAATAGAATGGCCAGAACGGGAACGAGTATGGCGGTGACAGTGACATGTAACGCTTCGGTGAGCCATAAAATAGCGATAAAGGTTAATAGGCATAAACCGAGAACGACATCTTTCTCCATCGGAAGCGTCACGTAGAGCAATACGAACAGCGCGATATCGGCGAGTATGATTAAGCTATTTCTATTAATTAACCATTCGCGAGTATTTGTGGGTAGTGGAACGCTATCATTTTTATTCATATTATTATTTTCCTTTTTGGGCTACAGAGCGGCGAAGATATTGTCACTAATTTGGAAACGTAAAAATAAGAAAGATGACAAAATGTTGCGTGGATCAAAATGAATTGTTCATTTTGTTAATGGCTGTGTGTTTGTGAGTTAATTCCTTTATCTTTACGATAAAAATACTTAATTCAGTGTTCAATAAGTGTACTTGAATAATAGATTGAGCCGCCTAACCACCTTTTACAACTTATGGATAGGCAATACTACGGTTTCTAAGTTTGTGTTTCTGATAATTGAATCAATGTACGGCGGCATTACTATCTAGGCTTTAAGAAGTTTAGAGCCATAGGTGTTCGTTATGAAATCAGTGTCTAACAAAAGCGTCTGGAAAGGTTTGTCATATCTTTTCTCCAACCTGCCTAAAGTTGAAAAGTGGTTTCACTTTGTGGTTGTGGCTTGGGTTATCGCACAACTCTTGTCTTCGTTTGGTATGCATGTTCATGGGGATACGCCGGCATCGGCATTAACACTCGTCGATAAATTTCACATGTACAGCGGTATCGCTTTAGCACCTATTTCCTTGATTTTCTTTACGCTTATTCTAAAACGCCGCACGATAGCAACTATGTATCCTTGGCTGTTCATGGACTTTGCGGTGATAAAGCAAGACATACAGTCACTTTTTAAGCTCCAGTTACCGGATGCGCGCCCAAAAGGGTTGGCTGCAACAGTAGAAGGGCTAGGTTTGCTGGCTTTACTTTTGGCTATAGCAACGGGGCTTTTGTGGTATGTATTCTTCACGCGTGACGGTTCTGCGCCATTTTTGCTCTCTATTCATAAAACAGCGGTAGGTGCCATTGAGGCGTATTTTTACGGTCATGCCATTTTTGCACTGTTGCATTTGATCAATTGGATGAGAAAGTGACGCGATCTGGTGTATGGCAGTTATCTGATACACGGTTACGATTTGGGACTTCCGTAGTTTGTTGACGAAATGAGGCACTTATTCGGTGACCGAGGTCTTCCGATAGAGGTCTGGCATTTGAAGTGCAGTTGCTTGACGTGAAAGAGCCTCGTCACGAATTGCTGCATTCATCTAGAATTGTCTCAGACGTTTAAATAAAGGAAGAGTCCATGAAAGCGTTCATCATGCTGTTTTTATCGTTGTTTTTGGTCGCAGGTTGTCAGTTGACGCATGTGGAAGGTGAGGTTGATGACGTTAACGTTAAAGTGACGAGCAAGGATGGTGATAAGAGTGACAAAAAAGACAAATCCGAAGGCGACTTCTGTCCTCCAGGCCAAGCGAAGAAGGGACGTTGCTGAGCCAGCTTTCACCCCACTGATGCATTTGCGAAGGCAATTCACCCACCTTACCGTGCTTGATAAGGTGGGTTAGTGTTTCGCTCCTCACCGTGTGGTGTGACGACTATTTCTTATTCGCGTACTTCATGGAATCTAACGCGACCGCGAAGATGATAATGCTGCCTTTAATGATGTATTGCCAATACGGGCTAACGCCAATGTAGGTCATACCGTAGTTGATAACGGTAAAGATAAGTACACCGGTAACTACGCCTGCGATACTGCCCACACCACCGGCAAATGACACACCGCCGACCACACAGGCCGCGATGGCATCGAGCTCATAGAGGAAACCCAAGTTGTTCGTGGCACTGCCGATACGACCTGCTTCCAACATACCGCCGAAGGCATAAAATACACCGGATAGCGCGTACACCTTCAACAAGGTCATTGGTACGTTTACGCCAGATACACGTGCAGCCTCTGGGTTACCACCCACCGCAAAGATGTTTTTACCAAAGACGGTTTTGTTCCAAAGGATCCACATAAACGCAATCGCGATAATGGCGTAGAAGGTGATATATGAGAATCGGAAGTCACCGAGGCGAATAAAGCCTTGTGTAAACTCGGTAAAGCGTGGGTCAAAGCCTGCGATTGGTGATGCACCTACCGCATCGTAGTATAGCGAGTTCACGCCGTACACGATGATCATGGTGCCCAAGGTGGCGATAAATGGCGTTACCTTCAGATAAGCAACGATAACACCGTTGATTAAACCGATGATGGCACCCACCAAACACACCGCAATGATAACGCCAACGATTGGAATTTCCCCAATGCTCGGGAACACCTTATTCACGTTATCGGCAGCTTGCAGCAAGGTGGCTGACAGTACCGCGGCAAGGCCTACCTGACGACCGGCAGAAAGGTCGGTACCTTGAGTAACGATAAGACCCGCAACACCCAGTGCGATAATGACACGCACAGAAGATTGGGTGAGGATATTACTTAAGTTACGCAGGCTTAAAAATGACGGTTCCTGAATAACGATAATCGCTAACAGAATCAAAAGTACCGCGTAAATCGCACCTTCTTTAAGGTGCTTTAAGGCAAATGTTTTTACAGCATCCATAATTCACGTCCTACAGATAGCGAGAGGCCAGCTCTAATATTTCGTTTTGGGAGGTTTCTTTTGTGTTGACGATGCCTGCGGCACGTCCGTTACTCATCACCAGAATTCGGTCAGTGATCCCTAATAACTCGGGCATTTCTGACGAAATGATGATGATCCCTTTGTCTTTTTTGGCCAGCTCCAAGATCAGTTGGTAAATCTCAAACTTCGCGCCCACATCAATGCCGCGTGTAGGTTCATCAAGCATTAGAATTTCTGGTTGGGTTAAGAGCCAACGACCAATGATGACTTTCTGTTGGTTACCACCGGACAGCGAGCCAATCGGTGTTTGATGCGAGGGCGTTTTTACGCGCATTGAATCGATTACCCACTGGGTATCACTTTTCATTTTTGCGTTACTGAGAAGCCCGAATGGGGTTTTATATTCGTTCACGTTCGCAACTAACGAGTTAAACGTGATGTCGAGATTGGAATAGATACCGGTAGAGCGACGTTCTTCCGTCACCAATGCAAAACCGTTGTTGATCGCTTCATTGGCATCGCGGTTACGCATCTCTTTACCGTGTAGCAAGATTTTCCCGTGACTGCATTCGCGCACACCAAACAGGGTTTCCACAATGTCTGTGCGTCGAGAGCCAACCAAGCCTGCAACACCAAGAATTTCCCCCGCACGCAAATCGAACGAGATGTCTTCAATGGATGGTTGGTTAAGTGCCGTGAGGTGCTGAACCTCTAAAATGACATCTTTCGGTGTGTTGGTTTTATCTGGAAAACGGTTAGTCAGTTCACGACCTACCATCATGGCGATGATCTTATCCATCGTTAGGCCTTCCAGAGGGCGAGTATCAACCCACTGACCGTCACGCAAGATGGTGATTTCGTCGCAGATAGCGAAGATCTCTTCCATTTTGTGCGAGATATACACCACGCCGCAGCCTTTGTCTTTCAGCTTTTTGATGATGGTGAAAAGGTGCGTAACCTCTTTCTCCGTCAGAGACGATGTTGGCTCATCCATGATGACGATTTTCGCGTCGTAGGAGAAAGCCTTCGCAATTTCGACCATCTGCATTTGAGAGACTGAAAGCGTGGCGACCTTAACGCGCGGGTCGATTTTAATATCCAGTTCTTCAAAAATGGCTTTTGTGTCTAGATACATTTTGTCGTGATCGACAAAGAAACCTTTTTTGGGATAGCGGCCCAACCAAATATTGTCCATAACTGAACATTGTTTTACTTGGTTTAGCTCTTGGTGAACCATAGAAACACCGGATTCCAATGCTTCTTTTGATGAGGAGAAATTAATTTGTTTACCAAGAAAAACGATATCTCCTTCGTCTTTCTCATAAATACCAAAAAGACATTTTAGTAGCGTTGATTTTCCAGCCCCGTTTTCACCCATTAATGCGTGGATAGAATGTGGGCGGACTTTTAAATTAACGTTGTCTAATGCCTTAACCCCTGGGAATGACTTACTCACGCGAGTCATTTCTAACAGAAATTCGTGTGCTATTTCTTGCATGGCAGCTCTTTATTATTCTGATGAACAATGACCTTGCGGAAAATCAGGCGTCATAAAGTAGCGACGCTTTTTTGCGAGGTAATCGTTGAGGACAAAATAAATAGAATGAGGGTAGGAGGGGAGAGCCCTCCTACCTGATTATTACAGGAACTTTTCTAATGAGTTGATATCAACGCCAACGTAAGGAACACGTACGACTTTGTTCTCAATGACCCACTGTGTGCCTTCGACAGCTTCTTTGCCTTCAGCAAGGTTTCGAGACATTTCAAACGTCGCTTTCGCTTGGTTTGTTGCGTCGTTCAGCACTGTACCTGCCATGTCACCAGATTTAACCAGAGCTAACGCTTCTGCCAGTGCATCTACGCCGTAAACTGGCAGTTTGGTGCCTGCGCCGCGAAGTGCTTCAACGGCACCCATCGCCATGCCATCGTTGTTTGCGATAACGATTTCAATCTTGTTACCGTTAGGACCAGATAGCCAAGCGTCCATCTTGTCTTTTGCCATGGCGGTATCCCACATGCCAGTATCCATGTGGAGCTCTTCAGTTTGGATTCCCTTGTCATTCAAAGTTTTAACCGAGTAACTCGTACGCGCCTCTGCGTCTGGGTGACCCGGTTCGCCTTTGAGCATGACATACTGAAGAATGCCATCACCGTTCTTATCCCACGCCGGGTTGGCTTTCCATTGGTTCGCAATCAATTCACCTTGGATGATGCCAGACTCTTTTGAGTCAGTACCTACGTAGTACGCTTGGTCATAGCTCGCCATGGCGGACTTAGACGGTTCTTTGTTGAAGAACACGATAGGAACGTCATCCATTTTCGCTTTTTGGATAATGGTTGGTGCAGCAGCAGGGTCGACAAGGTTAATAGCCAATGCTTGAACACCGCGCGCTAACATAACGTCTACTTGGTCATTCTGCATAGATTGGCTGTTTTGAGAGTCATTCATAAGCAGGCGCGTTTCGTCATCTGCTTTTGCTTCTTTCTCTATTGCTTGACGAACCACGGACATAAAGTTGTCATCGTATTTATAAATGGTGAATCCCAATGTGGTGTCAGCCATAGCCGGTGCGCCGAATCCCAATCCAGCGGTAAGCATTGCGAGTACAGTCAGCTTTCTCATAGGGTACGTCCTAAAGTGTTGTTATTTTATATAGGTTTGTAGGGTGTATATTTTCTTAAAATTAAATTTTGTGAAAACGTTTACCCGTTTGAGTATATTGAGCACGTGATTAATTAATGTGAACTAAGTGGTGAATTTGTCGCCATGTGTTGTTTTAGTGGGTTTTTATGCCGGATGTGTGATCGTTGAAATACTTCTTAATTGTTTGTGTAAACGTACATCATATTTATGAAATGAAGCATGGTTTTAAATAGGGAAGTCCGCTAAGTCGTGGCAAGAAAGGCGATGCTTCAATCACATTGTTGCGCTGTGTTTTTAAATAATGCATTGAGGGCGAAATGTTTTTGTTTTGATTGTTTTTGTGAGAAATAAATATGACGTGCACGAAGTAATAGGGGCTTGAGGGCGAGACTGACTTGTTGAAGTGACACGTACAGAAACGCAAAGTAGAGAGTAAATCCTTATCGTTCTAATGAAATGGCGTGGAGAAAATAATGCAATATCGTGCGTATTACAAAGATGAACAAGGTAATGACATTGAGATACCGAGCAATGAAGTCTTTATTGAACTGGATAGTGGAGAAACGCTAACAGTTTCGTTGCGGAAACACCCGAAAGGCATCGCCATTTTAGATGAAGAGCAGGGTGAACCGCCGTATGACACTTTTGGCGTACTGAATATTACGCCGGGTGCCTGCAATGTGATGTACGTGAACGCTAAACGACAGAACAACAGAGAGTGACCACGACGCGGAATACGTTGAAAGGTGTGTAGTTCACAATTATTGATAGTCTTATTTTAACTAAGGCGCAATCACATTGCGTTTAGCCGCATGTTGGAGGTACATTACCGCCATCATTTCTTCCGGAGTCTACGCCATAATGAATAACTAATTCCTGTCATCCAATATCACATTTATTTTTTGGATCCGCAGGGTTAGTCGGCGTAGTCGTCATATCTTTTTGCTCATTGTTTTCAATCTGATTTAGCTGAATCACGCATTCTTTGGGCTTATCTGCGCCAGCTCTTCCTGCATATCAGGAGGGCTTTATGCCAATACTTCAAGCAAGTAACCTTTCATTGCGTTTTGCCGATGGCGAAACCCTATTTAATAACATCTCTTTTTCGTTAAATGATCGCCGAACCGGATTGGTAGGGCGAAACGGAGCCGGTAAATCACAATTAGTATCAATGCTGGTGGGGGAACGAGAACCGTCAGAGGGAAGCATTCAGTCCACAGCGTCCATTGGGTTGTTTCGTCAGTCGCACGACGAGGTTATCTCTTCATCACAGACCATTGCAGGCTACCTGCAGGTGGAACACATTATCGACGCCATTAAGGCGATAGAAGCGGGAAGCGTCGATCAGTGCTGGTTTGATTTAGTAGGAGAACAATGGGATTTGGCTGAGGCGTTATGCATTGAATTGCAAACGTTGAAGCTACCAGAAAATCCAGATTTTCTTGTGTCCAAGCTTAGCGGCGGACAACGCGCTAGGTTGACATTGTGGCGGATATTTCGCGCCAACTTTGATGTGCTAATTCTTGATGAACCCACGAACCATTTAGATGCCGAAGGCCAAACGTGGCTGCGTAATCGCCTTGCTGAATTTGAAGGGAAAGCATTGGTAATTAGCCATAACCGCGACTTACTTCGGGATATGGAGTCAATTTGGGAACTCAATACGAAGGGATTGTTCCACTATGGTGGAAACTATGACTTTTATGCCAAACAGAGAGACATAGAGCAAGATGCGCTCGCAAGAAAGTTGGCAGCGACGGAGAGACAGATAAAGAACCTTGATCAGCAAGCGCAACGAAATAAGGAAAAAGCCGCGCAGCGTGGCGCGATGGGAGAACGTGTTCGCAAACGAGGTGGACAGCCTAAAATCTTGCTGAATGCCATGAAAAGCAGTGCGAGCAGTGCGGATTCAAAACGACTGACCAATGAGAGTGCTCGTAGAGAAAAGTTGCAGGAAAAAGCGAGTGCGCTCAATGAGAAAGTAGAACAACGTAAAGCTCTCACTTTTTCGGTTCAATCCTCTTCGGTTAAAGGGGGGCGTTTGCTTTCCATCGAAGAAGGTAGGCTTCCCTTTGGTAGCGATAGGCCAGTGACGTTTACAATGAATGCGAATCAACGCTGTTACCTTGCTGGTAGCAATGGGAGTGGGAAATCTACCTTGCTAAAAGTGATTGATGGCGAGCTGTCTTTGGTGAGTGGTGAGTGTCATGTGGATACGCCCACATTCTATCTTGACCAACATTTTAGCTTTCTCAAGATGGAGATGTCCCTGATTGATAACCTACGCACTTACTGTCCGCACCTTTCGGAAATGGAGGCACGGACGTTACTGGCGGGAATTGGTTTTCGTCGTGAGACGGTATTTAGGCATGTTGTGGCGTTAAGTGGTGGGGAGAAAATGAAACTCGCTATCTCAATCATTACGCATCAGGAAACGCAGCCGTTACTGCTGCTGGATGAGCCAGATAATCACTTGGATTTATCAGCAAAAATATTACTAGCGTCGTCGTTATCATCTTACAAAGGTGCACTGATCTTGGTGAGTCATGACCAAAGCTTTGTCGATGATTGCGGTGAGATGGCTGTCGTCTTGTTGAGTTAATAAAACGTGAGGGCAGGGTGATTGGCTGGCACGGCTACTGTGCCTTTCGCCTTGCCCTAAGCGCGCTACCGCCAATGAAGATGATAATGAAGACGGGAGCGAGCCAAAGCAGTGCGGTTTTGCTGTTGAATGGCGGTTGGTAATGAACCATGTCACCAAAGCGGCGAGACATGTACGCAATCACTTCATTTTCTGTCGCACCTAGCTCCACTTGCTGATAAACCTTTAGCCGCAAGTTCATCGCGACGGGAGAGTTAGATTCAATAAGGTTTTGATTCTGACATTGTGGGCAACGGAGTTCACGCGCCAATTTTAATGCAAGCGTTTGATTTTCTTTGCTCGAGAATTGGAATGTTTCAGCATGGCTTTGTGTGTCTTCATATACAGTCGCAATGGCGGTAGGTGCGAAAGCCAATACTGCTAAGTAACATAATATCCTTACGAGCATTAAGATTTACCTTCTGCGGAGACATTCAATGTTTGGATACGGGAATAGAACTCGTTCTCCCAGACTTGGCTATCCAAAGCGCCCGTGTGGCGATGAACCAGTATGCCTTGACCATCGATAAGGTAGGTTTCCGGCGTGACCATGCTGCCTAGCTCCATCGCTAAAGCACCTTGCGGGTCAAAAATGACGGTTTGATAGGGGTTGCCCGTAGTGTCGAGGGTGTGAATAGCAGCCCCTTTTTTATCCCGATAATTTAGGCCAATGATGGGTACGCCTTGATTCGCCAGTGCCATCAAAAAGTCGTGTTCTTTTTTGCATACCACGCACCACGAAGCCCAAACATTGAGTATTTTCCAGTCTTGTTGAAACAGTGACTCGTCGACTGGTGTCCCATCCAGCGTGGAATAGGTGAATGCAGGAACAGCGTGTCCTTTCATCGGAAAGTTGGTGATTTGCCCTGTGTTGTCTTGATTTATCATGATCCAGAAGAGCGAAAAAATCAGACCTAAAGCACTCAGCAAAGGGAGCAGGAAACGTCGACTTAGCATACAGGCTGACCTCTTACGGTTTCATTGCGTTTATCAAACTGTCGACGCACTTGGCCCAAAACAACACTGAGTCCGGCCATTGCCATCAAGCACGCTCCCAGCCAAAGAAAAGGGATGCCGGGTTTTATTTGTATTCTTACTGCGTAGGTAGTGGCATCAAATTTGGTGCCGAGTGTAATGTAAATATCGTTGAAGCCATCACCGTATATCCCCGCTTCTGACATGTTCATGGTTCTAACGGTGTAATGGCGTTTCTCCGCAGCAACGCTGAACGACGATTTCGTTTCAGTTTTCAGCGAGAATGAAATTCTCTCAGCCGTGTAATTGGGGCCAATATGCCAACTAGAGCCCGCATGAGTGACTGAGTATTCGCCCACCACTGTTCTGTCTCCCTCACGCATTTTTAGGCTAAGTTCTTCGCTATACGTAGAGAGCATTGTCGCACCGACTATGGCGACGGCAAACCCACTGTGCCCAAGCAACATAGGAAAAGCCTTAGCACGCATGGTGTGAGTGAGAGTGGAATGAACAGCGGTGAGAACAAGAAAAAAGGCACAACTAAAACTAAGCATCGCGAGTGGCGATAGCGCAGTGTTATAGGCTTTCGCAAGATAGATTGAAGCAGCCCAACCACAACCAGTGGATAGAAGAAATATCGCCAGAATGGTGTGCTTCTTTCGCCGAAGCAGCAGGGCTGAACCAGCGAGAATGGCACAAGCGAGAGTGAGTGGTACAAAGAGACTGTTGAAATACGGTGCGCCAACAGAAAGCGTACCCAGCCCCAGCGCGTTGTAAATCAAGGGATAGAAGGTACCAAGCATGACGATTAACATCATAGAAACAAGAAATCCTGCCGCTCCCAGCATGAAAAATGACAGACTGTCTATTTGAGTAGGACTTTTTTGCAGCACGAAAAGTCGTGGACCTCGTATTGCATAAAACACCAGTGCGGGAATGAGTACTAAGGTGAAGATAATCAATAGTCCGGTTCCGCGCATTGGGTCGCTGGCAAAGGCGTGAACGGATGTGAGAACTCCCGAGCGAACAATAAACGTGCCCAAGATACTTAAAGAAAAGGTCACGATTGCCAGTAGCAATGACCAAGGAAGCAGAGTTTGTTTCTTTTCAGTGACGATCAGGCAATGGAGCAATGCTGTGGCGGTTAGCCATGGCAACAACGATGCATTTTCAACCGGATCCCAAAACCACCATCCCCCCCAGCCTAGTTCGTTGTAAGCCCACCAGGCACCAACGGCGATACCCGCAGTGAGAAATGCCCAAGCTGCTGATACCCAGACTCGGCATACAGCCGCCCATTTTTTAATAGCAATTGGAGCAGCTATGCCTGCAATAGAGAGAGAAAAAGGAACAGCAAATCCAATGTAGCCGAGGTAAAGAAGCGGAGGGTGAATAATCAATCCAACATCTTGGAGCATCGGATTGAGGTCTCGTCCTGCAGTAGGGAATGTTGGGTCTCTTAGAAAAGGGTTGGAAAGAAAGAGGCAGTAAATACCCAACATTGAGAGAAGCCCACACAGGGTGGCGAGATTGGCTTTTCTGAATGCGCGACTAAAATCGCGCAAGCGTGTGCTGATAATTGCAGTCCAACCAGAAAGCGTGAGCACCATAAACAGAAATGAACCTTCGTGTCCGCCCCAAACCGCGGCCAACTTGAACGGGATTGGCAGAGCGGAGTTGGAATGTTGAGCGACATAGCGGACCGAAAAGTCGTCAGCGTAAAAACAGTATGCAAGAAGCAGTGTCGCCATCAACATGGACACAAATGCAGTAATCGAAAGGATGGCTGGAAAGTCTTCAATGATGGTGTCTGTGCTATTTAACACACGCGCGGGAAGAAGAGCCAATAAGCCCGCCGTACAGGATGAGGCAATGCCAAGAATGAATAGAAAGTGTCCGAGTTCTGCAAGCATTAAATCAGGTGAATCCTAAATAAAGAGCCCGCCTCACCGCTGTATGTCGGAAAGGCGGAGACGATTACACAGTGGTCATTTGACCGGCATAAAGGATAAAGGTACGTAGCATCAAAACGCCCAATAAGCTTAGAGAGGTAACGACTGCCACATAGTGTTTTTTATGACGTGTTTCACCTGCGCTAAATGTATTCATACCAAGTGGTAAGAGCATCCCAAGACCGATCACTCCTATCCAAAACCAGTTAGACCAAAAGCCGCCACCAATGGCTGCCATCACTGCGGCTTCCTTTTGGCCTCCACCAAAGTAGAGTCCCGAGAAGAAGGCGAATAGCACAAACAATTCAAACAGAACGACAGGACGCTCAAAGCGGTGTATCCAGCTTACAGATGGGCTTTTTACTGGCTCTTTAAACCCAAGTATGCCAATCAACAAACATGCGGCTGCACCGGAAGACAGACTCGAAAACAAGAACAGGATGGGCAAAACAGGGTTATTTAGAAGCGGGTACGTTTTTAACGCCGACAAGAGGAAACCAGTGTACGCAGCCAGTATGAACGCGAGAATAGCGAGGGAAACCTCCAGTCCTTTATCAAAACGTTTGGTCAGTTTAAGTGCGGTATTGGCACCAGGGATTTTACTGAGTAGTCCCCCAAACACACGCTGAATGTCCTCAATGAATATGCCTGCAAGCCATGCGAACAGAACGACCATGTAAACTTGGAACAAAATCACACCCATAGACATCACAGATGTAGGATTGAAATAAATCATGATCTTCCAAAATTCCCACGGCTTAGTGAGGTGGAAAACCAAAATCAGGAGACCAAGAATAATACCCAGTGGTGCGATTATTGCGGTCGCGCGAATAATGCCGTTTTTTGACACATCGCCTTCAATGACGTTGCGCTTGAGATAAACCGCAATCATCACCGCTCCCGCCGAAACACCAGCGAGGAACAGATAGACAGCAATGATCCAATCCCATACTAATGAATCAAAATGGAAAGCTTGCTCAATCATACTCATCCTTTAACCTCCCTGATCGAATGGGGAACTTTGTAGAGCTGAGGCTCAGTACCAAGGTGTGATTTATCCCTGTAAACGGTTTTTTCCGAGACTAATTTAGAAATGTTGCTGTTTGGATCGTTTAAATCACCAAATGTCAGAGCTTTGGTTGGGCATGACTCTACACAGGCTGGTTCTTTGCCTTGTGCCAATTGAGTACTTTTACAGAAGTCACATTTGTCAGCCGCTTTGGTTTCAGGGTTAAAAAATCGCACTTGGTAAGGACAAGCGGCAAGGCAATATCCGCAACCTACACATTTATCCGCTTCAACATCCACAATCCCTGTTGCAGGGTCTTTGTAAGCCGCCGCCGTTGGACAGACATAGACACAGGGTGCATTTTCACAATGTTGGCAGGATATGCGTGTGAAGCCATATTTTACGTTTGGATAAGCCCCAACAGGTTCACTCCGCACGATGTTAAGCCGTGAGACACCTTCCGGCACATTGTTTACTTCGCGGCATGCTTCGGTACAGGCAGTGCACCCAATACACAAATTTTCATCATGAACCATACCGTATCGTTTAACGGTATCTTCTGAGTCAGCGGCGGATGCGGTTGAGCTTACGATCTGTGTACCGGCGAGCCCTGTCGTTACAATAATGGCTCCAGTACCGGACAGGAACTGTCGTCTAGAACAACTCATTATTCCTTCTCCTTAGCCAGTCGTTGATCGGTATGGCAATCTACGCAGGTATCAATGGCGGCCTTGCTGGTTAACCCCTTCATCGGGTCTGTTTCAGGGTGGACGGTGTGGCAGGAGGAGCAGGTCAAATCTCTTGCATGTACATCATGCGTCCAATTCGCTTCCTGAAGCTGGGTTGGCTCGTGACAGGTTTCACACGCTTCATTTTGTTTGGTAATCCACTCGATGGATGATGCTGCGATTGACGTACCACTAACACTCTGAGAATGATCAAATTTCACAACGTCTTTTGCGCCGTCGCGATGAGAAGGGGAGATAGAGGTGTGGCAGTCGATGCAGGTCATGCTTCGATTATTGTGCGGATTGATAACGTCTTTGTGTGCCCCCGCGAGCTTATTTTCTTCGTCTTTATGACATTGAACGCACGCGTAATCAGGGTTTCTTTGAAACGTTACCTCATGTTGCAAAGCAGTAGAGTCTGATGAGGATCGGATCTCTTTGTCTTTGCTTTCAGAAGCAACGTGCAAAGATGTTCCCCAAAGGCAAAGCACCGCGAGTAGGGGCACTAACCAGGGGAAATTGGCTTTGATATTGCTCATTTCTCACCTTTTACAGCTCGACAGATAACGCAAAACATCTGACATGGCTGTTTTTAAAAAACACACGACATTGCTAATGAGAGTTAGAACTCAGATAGCAATCACTCATCAACCAGTCGAATTTTTAACGCAGCCACAACGCCGAGCCCTTTTATTAGACGCAAAATGAACGAGCAACGGAAGAATGCAGGTCTCGTTTTCTGATAACTGATAGTTAAAATACATCTTTAATGATTTGGGTCAAAAGATCGTTAACTTTGTTAAAATTTATAAGTTATTCATTGGTTTGCCTTTGTGGATAAAATGTGACCAATCGCAAGTTGTGGTACATAAAGACATATTTAAAGTGTGGTATTTGGTAAAATCATTCCGACTCCAGTTAGTTTTTTTGCGCAATCGAACTCACAACGCCGATTGGACAATAATTCAAACATTGGAGACATTTGCTGTGAGCATTCAATCCACACTCAAAATGGCGACTGCTACCGTTTTGTGGGCGGTAATAGGGGGATCTCTTCTCGGATATTCCTATGACGTCAACGCTGAACGCGTAGAATCAAGAAACGATACCTTTCAATCCTCCCACCCAGAACAATACGACACTTGGAAAGCTACCTCTGACAGTGCTCACCTAGAAGATGCATTGGCGGAAGACCCGAATATGGTGATTCTTTGGGCTGGATATGGTTTTGCGAAAGACTATAACAAGGCACGAGGACATTATTACGCACTTGAAGATGTGCGAAATACACTACGTACGGGTGGCCCAAAGGATGAAAATACAGGGCCGATGCCAATGGCATGCTGGAGCTGCAAAAGTCCCGATGTTGCCCGCGTGATCGATGAGCGCGGAGAAGACGGCTATTTCGAAGGGAAATGGGCACGGCTGGGCAGCGAGATCAGCAATACCATTGGTTGCGCTGATTGCCATGATACAGAAAGTGAAGGCTTTGCTAAGGGGAAGCCAGCATTAAAACTCTCCCGTCCCTATGCAGATCGTGCAATGAACGCGATCAATCAGCCATTTGAAGAACAGAGTCGTTTTACGCAGCAAGCGCAAGTATGTGGGCAATGCCATGTCGAGTATTACTTTGGCGGTAAAACTAAAGCTGTTGTATTCCCTTGGGCGCAAGGCACGAATGTCGATCAGATGGAATCTTATTACGACAATTTAGGGTTTAAGGATTGGACGCACAAACTGTCTAAGACGCCAATGTTGAAAGCGCAACACCCTGAGTTTGAAACGTGGCGTGACGGTATTCACGGTAAGAACGACGTCGGCTGTATCGATTGCCACATGCCAAAAGTTCAGAATGAACAGGGTGTTGTTTACACTGACCACAAAATAGGGAATCCATTCGACCAATTTGAATACACCTGTGCCCAGTGTCATACCCAAGATAAAGCGACGTTGCAAGAAATCGTATCAACGCGAAAAGCGCAAGTGTTGAAGATGAAGTTGACTGCTGAGAAGCATATTGTTGCTGCGCATTTCGAAGCGGCCGCAGCATGGGATGCGGGGGCAACGGAAAGTGAAATGGAACCGATTCTCCAAGATATTCGACATGCTCAGTGGCGTTGGGATTATGCCATCGCATCGCATGGTGTTCATATGCATGCACCAGAAGTCGCTCTTGAAGTATTAGGCACAGCAGTTGATCGGGCGGCGGATGCGCGCACCAAACTGGCACGTTTACTGGCGAGCAAAGGCATCATGGATCCGATTGTCATCCCTGATATTTCTACTAAAGAAGCGGCTCAGGCTGCACTCGGGATGGACATGGAAGCCATGAATGCTGAGAAAGAAGCGTTCCTGAAAAATGTGGTGCCAGTCTGGGAAGAAGAGGCGACTAAACGCGAATCATCGTACTAGTTTGTTCCGCGAGCAATAAACAAAAGGGCCGAATCATATCGGCCCTTTTTGCATTCTCAGCACCTGCGTTAAGGGATGTGAGAAGCAAGGCGTGTATAGAAAAGCTTGAACGCATTTTTACCTAAAGCATTGCTTTTGCATGATTAATGGAGGTGATGATGCTTTCTCTATCGGTAGACGAATGGTTGGCATCGAGAACCCTTACCCATGTATCAATCGCTTTTTGATACTGACCTGATAGGTAGTGGTCAGTTGCAATCAGCGTGAGGGCGGATACGTTTGTGTCATCAATTTCAAGGGCTGTTTTAAGCCAATCTGATGCGACGCTATCCAGTCTTTGATGTTGTTGATAGTAACGCGCGCTCGCTCGCGCTGCGTAGATATCAGCATTTGGCGTATCCGATAGCTTTTCCGCGTAATGATATACTAGCGAGGCATTTTCAAATTCACCACGATCCATGTACTCACCGCCCAATTCAAACCAAAGTGCTCCGTTTTGTTTTTCTTCACGAAGGGCTGACTGTAATTTCTCTAAGTTTGAGATTGAGTTGGTTGTGTTCTTGGTAGACGTGTCGGACTGGCTGATTAGTGCTAACGCAGGTTCGCCTAACAGGTGGTAAAGCGATGTTGATAAAAACGCAATCAAAGAGAACGAGGAGAGTATTAGGAATACTCCGACTTTTTGGGAACGGCGTTTGAAAGCTGCCGCAGTCGCAGCAACCGTCAGGCAACAGCAGAAAGCAAAAAATACAACAACGAAGTCCATGGGCCCGATTTGTTTATGTAGTGTTACTTCGATCGTCGCTTGAATCCGTATCGGTATTCAATGTTTATCGCGGAGAAAAGACCCAAATAGTGAAGCGGTAATCATAAATACGATGTGGTTGCGTTTTGTTCTATCTGCCTGTTGACTCGTGCGAAATTAGACTTGCCGTATGACCTGCCATCGACGCCATGAAAAAGCCGTTAGAAAATTGGCTATTGACGTTATACTCTCGCTCAATTCATTTTTCTATGTTCATCAGGTTGTTTCTCATGCCGTCTTCTCCTGCAAATTCTGTCATTGTGCTCGACTTTGAAACCACGGGGCTATCTCCCAATATGGGCGATCGTGCGATCGAAATTGGTGCTGTAAAATTGATTGACGGTGAGGTAGTAGAGACGTTCCAACAACTCATGAACCCAGGCTGCCGCGTGAGCAGCTTTATTGAAAGTTATACAGGTATCACCAATAACATGCTTCGCACAGCACCCAGTTGTGAAGAGGTGATGGCTCAATTTGCTGAATTTATGGGGAACGCCCATTTAGTGGCCCACAATGCGTCTTTTGATAAGCGGTTTTTGGATGCAGAGCTAGAACGTTTGAATATCCGTTACGCAGGGCAGTTTGCGTGCTCGATGCTGATTGCAAGACGCCTAATACAAGATGCACCAACACACAAATTGGGTGATTTAGTGCGGTATAAGCGAATCGACAACGATGGCGTATTTCACCGCGCGTTAGCTGATGCGGAAATGACGGCGAAACTTTGGTTGGTCATGTTGGAAGAATTGGAGCAAAAGGGCGTATCTAATCCAAGCTTCGGTTTTATGCAAACGGTCAGTAAAACCAGCAAGGGGGCGGTAGGCGGGTTACTCGCACGGGCTCGAGTATAGGGTTAACTTAGGAAAGATAGTCGCAGTGCGTTTACTGCCGTAATTGAAAAACATACCCTCAGCGATCGATGCCTGAGGGTATTACTAGATAATTCAAATATTACCGTTTTTAACCATTTATATTTTAATGGTTTATGGCTTAACTAACGCCGTTCTATTTATTCGACAGAACCAATTAGTGAATTGCCAATGGAAGAGTTTGCTGCGTTAAGCAGGCCGTAATTATCAGAGCTTATATCCCAAGAGAATAAACCGCCCAAATTGTTGTCAACGACATATTTTGATTTGGCCGAAACAGAGCGAGGGTCATCATAGCTGATGTATTGCTTTGTCGTTGGGTTGTACAGATATGGAGCCTCAGCCGCTTCATCGTAGTTATAAATAAATCCTGGATTAGTCAGGTACTTTTCTGCGATTTCTCTATAAGTTGGAAATGCATGTTCCATTGCGCCAGTTGCTTTATTTGGGCCGAAATCAACTTGTCCTGTATCACCTAGTTGAGGTACACCTTCCCAGCCTCTTCCTTCGTTATTAACGCCAATAATCAGTTTTTCTGAAGGTACGCCTCTACTCATTAGATAGTTCATCATAATGTCTGCCCCGCTTTGAGGGAAAGGCTCGACAGCAAAAAGATTTGCAAAGTGTCCGATGTCATTTCTGCCGACGACGAAGAAGTCGTAAGTCATGACAAGGAAGAAGTCTAAATATTGAGTAACATTTTCGTAGTCGATGTATTGGGAAAAGTGCTCAAAACCATTAATTGCAGCCGATAGCTCATAGTGGCGGTTATTTTTGCTTCCGAGTTCATCAAGTGCTGCTCTGAAGCGTTGCATTAATACAGTAAATTGCTGCTTTTCGAATTCTTTTTCTGCTGGCGTAAGTGCGAGATTGGGGTCGTTATCTGGTGTTGTTTCGCCGTCGCCGCCAGGGAATTCCCAGTCAATGTCAATACCATCAAAGACAGGATTGTCTTCTAAGATTTGAATTGATGATTCAACAAATTTATTTATGCCAGCATCTGTCTTAATGAGATCATGAAATGGTCCAGAAAGGGTCCAACCGCCGAAAGATGGGATGATTTTAAGATGTGGGAATTGTTGTTTCAACAAAGCGAGTTCAGCGATATCACCTATGTAATTTGAACCATTATTTTTTATGAATCCGAATGCAGTATAAGGGTCTGCAAAGACTGCTTCACCTACTTCTTTGCCTTCACAAACTCTTTTTAAACGAAGATCTGAAGCGTTCATTTCGCTTTCTGGCTTGGGGCCGCCACAAGGTGATAAAAACGCATAGAAGATATGAGTCAGATCACCACCAGGAATATCAGCGGGAGTGTAATCCCCTTCGTATGCTGTCCAACTCGTATAATACGTTCCGACTACTTTGCCTGAATCCTGATTGTAGTTCGGTTGCACAAACGATCCGGGCTCTCCTGAGCCTGAACCACCACACCCCGAAAGTAAAAGCGGTATTGCACAAAGCCCAAGTAAAAGATTTTTCATAATCAAATAACTCCGTTGATAACCTACTGAATATTCTTTATTAAACTGACAAAATGATATGTCGCTTAGTTAGTTTGTTGAGTAGTGTTCGTCGGAATTTTCGATGGAGTGTTCAAAAATCTAGATATTATGCATTGAAATGTGGTCTCGGTGGGTTTTTAGATAATCTAATCGTCTCCATTCGAGTTGGAGGGGTAGGGAAACTTCACATGGCCAACGCGAATTATAAAAACACTGATCGCCATAATTAGCCCGGCGATAGAGATGGTGATAATCCGCCAATCGTCCATGTTTTTAAGGTCGAGAATTAAATAACGTGCTAACGCAACGATGCCAATGTATAGCGGCATTCTTACGGGGACTTTGCCGGACTCGAAGAAAATAGAGACCATGGCCAACACTTCGAGGTAGATGAACATGAGAAGCAAATCACCGACGGTGACGGTGCCATTGACGAAAACCAAATAGATCTCTTCACCGATCGCGTATGTGGTAGCAATGACGATGAGCGTAAGAACGAGGTGTTCAAGCGAGTGAATGATTTTGATGGTGGCGCGTTGTTTCAACATAAAGCTCAGTCCCTGTGGCTTCTGAGCAGTGTAGCGATGAAATGCCACGTCATGTCGTTTCAAACCTGAGAGTATCTCACGGCTTTGTTTTACACACCTATACCCAAGGATCTCTCAACTTGTTTGGGTATAAAGCCAGATGATTGAGAAGTAGGGTGACAACTGGAAACAAAACAGCCACCAAACGGTGGCTGCTGACTGACAAAATAGCGAACTATTTATTGGCAATGAGATAATTCAATGCACCGCGAATAGCTGCAACTTGTGCGTCATTACATTCTTCGTCGGTGACTTTCGGGCTGTCTGGGTACACTTCCGTTGTCGTGCCAAACTGGCAATTCGTGAAGCCGCTGCAAAGACCCAGTTTTTTGGTTGGATAGTTGATCACGCCTTCTTGCTCAATTGGCGCACCGATGATGTCGCCATTGTCATCCGGTGGCGCAATGTGTGTAACTTTACGCACTTCGTTGATGATGGCAGTTTGGAATTCGGTGTTTGGCGTGTCGCTGTCGCCAACCAGATAGAACCCATCAGGAATCACATCTTCTTCGTACGCTTTACCGTCACGAGCGGCCAGCGCAGGACGGAATTCAGATTCGTCTGTGTCAGTGGTTTCGTGCAGGTCGATATGACAGTAAATTTCGATACCCAAACCTTTCACAAATGCCATGACGTTCGCGGATTCTTCAGCTGGGCTGTTTTTGACGAAAGAACGGTTTGGATCCACAGCATGTGGGTTCCAACGGTTAATGGTTTCATAACCCCATGGGCTTACACATGGCGCAACGATGAAGTTGAAATGCTCGGTGAAGCTTAGCGCTTCAGTATCCAGAAACTTCAGGGCACCGTGCACACCACTGGTTTCATAGCCGTGTACACCACCTGTGATCAGAATGGTTGGTTTTGATGCATCAAAGTGATGTGTGCGAATGCCAAATTGTGGGTAGCGTTCGCGGTCGAAAGACAGCGCGCCATATTGAGTGACGTCAAAGCGGTCTTTCAGTGCTTCGATTTTCGTGACCACATCGTCTTTGTAACTACGCTTGATGCTGGTTGTAGCCAACCACTGCGCTTTTTCTTCGTCCCCCCATGGTTGGCCAGTGGTGCCAATTGGGAATGTGTTTGATGTGCTCATTGTCGTTTCCTTAATGATTGCGTAAAACCGACCTATCAAATCATGTGCGTTGATATCGGCTGTTCTTTTCGAGAGTACCACTCCAATTGACGACTGCAATGGCTAATGCTGTCTCCACAGCCTGAGTGGTGATACTTTACTCAGCTTCCGTGACTAGGTAGTTTTCCAATCGGTCAGATAACCATGCAGTCAGTGCACCGCCTCTTGCATCCATTGCGGTGATTTCCCCGTAAGGTTGCCATTGCATTGCGTTGGAGTGCCTGAGCACCTGCAATGTTCCACTCCTCAGGTATTTACGAAGCAAAGCAGAGGGCACATTTGCCCAGCCTGATCCATCTAACACGGCATCGCGAAGGTGTTCGTAAAATGGCAGTGCGATGTAGTGAGGAGAGATAGGGTCGAGTGCTTTTAGGCCTTCATCGTCGACATAGGCAAGGGTGATCTCGGTGTAGCGTTCTAAATCTGCACGTTGAATACGTTTTACAGTTGCAAGAGGGTGGTCCTTGTGCACCACTGACATCATGCGGACTTGGCCCAACTTTTTCTTGTTGATTCGTCCGAAAGCGCGCGTTTCAGGTAACAGGCCGAACGCCACATCAATCATATTTTCATCTGCCATCTCATAAAGTTCAGGCGGTGGGGCTACGTAGAGTGACACGCTAGATTCAGGAAAATGCTTTTGTATTTCTCGCATGGTTGTGCGCCAAAATGACTCCGGCAATGCATCATCTCGCCCGATTCTTAGGGCAGATTCAACACCACTTTCAAATTGACGACACTTCGCTTGAATATCAATTGATGCTTGTAATAAACGCTCACAGTCATCATGCACCATGCGTCCGACATCAGTGAGTGTTACGCTATTGCCTGATCTCGCAAGTAACTCAACACCAAGGCTATCTTCCAGTGCACTGATGGCTGCACTCACCGTTGTGCGGCTCTTTTCAAGGTCTCTTGCTGCTCCTGCGATCGAGCCAGTTTCTACGGCGGTCAGGAACATTTCTATCTGACTACTTCTCATAAAATGCCTGCAAATTCATCAATAAATTCATAGAACCATTTTAACTCTAAATAAGTTGATGAAAAGGGTCAGCGTCGAAAAACCTGTCGCTCAGCAACTCATTGATTATTGAAAGAGGGTGTATTGTTTGTTTAGGCGCAAATATAAAACAAAATGCGCCAATATTTTTGTCACTTTGTGGGGATTTATGTCTTGTGAATATGCGAAAGAACGTAACTTACTGAAATTTTCTACCTTTGCTTGTTTTTGCTTTGCGGCACTGGGTATTGGTCTCGGTATTTGGGCGGGGTCTATGGTTATCGTTTTCGACGGAGCCTACTCGTTGGTCGGTTTAGCACTCTCATTGATGGCTCTTGCGGCTTCAACCTATATCCGCAATCCAAAAGCAAAAAATGGAAAAGAAAGTAAGCCAATTTCTGAGCAAAAAGCAGCGCTTATTGAATCTCTGGTGGTGTTGGTTAAAGGTTTGACTGTCGCGGTCGTATGTTTGATTTCATTTGCTTCGGCACTTGAAGCCCTTTTTAGCGGTGGTCGAGAAGTTAACGCAGGTTTTGCACTTGTTTTTGGTATTGTTAACGTTGCAGGTTGTTTGGCAACCTATGCAGTTGTGAGCAAACACGCGGGTAAACGTCCTTCTGTCATCCTGAAAGCAGAGTCTAGCCAATGGTTGATGGATACTGTAATCAGCGCAGCAGTATTGGTTGGTTTCTTGGTTTCAGCTGGTTTGATGATGACCAGTTACTCGGAATACGCGGTTTACGCTGACCCAATGATGGTAATTTTGGCCTCTGTTTACTTTGCTACCGTACCCGTAAAAATGATTGGTGAGTCGTCCAAGAAGTTGATGAGCCTATACCAAGAGTCTGACAACGCCAATCGTCGTGGTGTTCCCGCTTGACTCACTAAGAAATAACGCAATAAAAAACGGCAGCCTCGGCTGCCTTTTTTTATGTCGATTCGCACTTAATTGCGCAAGTTCGGTCAGGTTGTGCGTTAGCTGTTACGGTAGGCTTCATCCATGAGAAAGGTTGAGGTTCGAAGCGAATGGTAAACAAGCACCCGAGATTGGAAGCGGCAAGAGAGTTCATTGACCTCAACTTAGACAGTGATCTCGATGTTGAAGGTTTGAGTCGTGTTGCGTGCTTATCCAAATATCACTTTCATCGTCAATTTTCTAGCTTCTACGGTATCAGCGTCGCGAACTATGTTCGTCTGCTTCGACTAAAAAAAGCATCCTATCTACTTGTTTACAAACCTCAAATGTCGGTGACTGAGATTGCCTTAGACTGTCGTTATGAGAACAGTGAGTCTTTCTCCCGTGCTTTTCGCCGTGTGTTCGAGTTATCCCCGAGTGAATTTAGGGTTTCACCGGATTGGGAAAAGTGGGGAAATCACTTTGAGGCGATTTACCGATTGAGGAGTGATCCCAAAATGAATGCTGATGATTTTGATGTATCAATTATCCATTTTGATTCGACTGATATAGCGGTAATTGAACATCAAGGTGTGCCGATACAAATTGGTGAAAGCGTCGCCAAGTTCAGAGAGTGGCGTAAATCTCAAAATATTTCATACAAACAAACGCGAATCTTTAATATTTTCTACGACAACCCAGATGATTTGGATGACGCGTCGTTGTTCCGCGTGGATATCGGCTGTCTGTATGAAGATAAAATGGATCTATCGTGTGGGTTTATTAAGAAAAAGACCATACCAGGCGGACGTTTTGCCAAGGTACGTTTTGTTGGAAGCAGTGATTCAATTGGTATGGTTGTCCGGTATTTGTATGAACGCTGGTTGCCAGCATCCGGGGAAAGGCTGCGTGATTATCCTGTGACGCTGGAAAGAGTTTCGTTCTTTCCGTTTGTCCCGGAACCTGAAGCAATCACGGATATTCTGCTTCCCATTGAATGATCTTGACGATGAAAAGGAATAGGTATCAATCATGAAATACGTGACGTGGGGGTTGGGACAAATCTATGCGCTATTAAGTTACTACGTGATAGCCGTTATCGTTATGGTGGCTTTTAGTGAATCGATGAATCTCGCCTTAAGGTTTTGGTCGGATGGCGGGATGACATTTTGGGAGAATGGTTTGTGGCAGTTGCACTTCTTTACGGCAGCTCCGATTGCTCTATACGTTTATATCAATGAGTTTACCTACTTTAGAGAGAGGTTCTGAACAGAGACATTGAATGGCAAGCAAAAAGGGATAGTCATATATGCAATGCTAAAAAATGAGCGAATTTAGCAGTCTATTCGGGACAAGCACCGCGGCGATCGCGGCACCTACTGCACCATAAAAAGCACCCGTTGCATATGCGCGATGTTTATTGATGTTGCCACGCTTTATCGCACGAACGGATTGATAAACGCAAAATAACACCCAGAGTGACAGCAAGTGGATGGGTCCATAGCCCATAAACCAATCGACAAACCCAGGTAAGCCAAAAGAAGAGAACGCGACAATCACCATAGCCAGCATCCAGCTTCGGCCTAACACCTTGTGCAGTTGTGTTCCTTTGCGCATTATCAATTGCATGGTGCCAGCAATGAGTAGCCAGATAGCCGCAATTAAGTGAATCTCAACGGTCATGAATACTATTGTCCTGCAATCGTTCTGAAATCATTTCTATCCAATGCTTTACGGGCGTTTGTGAATCTGTATTTAAGTGCAATTGACACCCTATGTTTGCGGTAAGAATCATATCTGGGGCTTCTTGCGTAAGTGCTTTGAGCTTTCGTACCTTTAATTGGCTACTTAGCTGAGGTTGCAGCAAAGAATAAGTGCCAGCAGAACCACAACAGAGATGCTCCTCAGACGTCTTAACAGTGTTGACACCGAGCCTACTAAAAACGCCACCATATGTGTTTTTGAGTTTGAGACCATGTTGAAGCGTACAAGGACAGTGAACGGCTACGCGTGCGTCCATCGGCGTTAAGGGCAGAGATTCAATATCCTCATTATTGAGCACTTCACTAAGGTCTTTCGCCAGTGAGGCTACCTTTTTGGCCTTAAGGGAATAGTGTTCATCACCCAAAAATAAGCTTGGGTAGTCTTTGATGCTCACCCCACAACCTGATGCGGAAATCACGATGGCTTCTGCGCCGTTTTCTATATATGGCCACCATGCATTGATATTGTCTTTTGCTTGTTTAATTGCCCGTTCACGCTCGGCCAGATGCAAGTTTAATGCGCCGCAGCAACCTTCCTTTTTTACACTGATGAGATTGATGCCCAAGTGGTTAAGCACATGGGTTGCCGCGCGAAGTGTTTCTGGGGTTAATGAAGATTGCACACAACCTTGAAAGCCGATCATCGTGCGGGTGGTGTGTTTGTTAGACAGGTTTTTTCGTTTGTCTGTTTCTGTTTTTTGGTCAACAAGCTTTGACTGGTATGCCGCCGGGAGTAGCGGCTTCATCCTGAGCAAGATGCGATATCCTAGCGAAACCAGTGTTCGATGAGGCAACAATCGGGTTAATAGATATCGTATGATTCGGTCTTTAAAGGGGCGTGGAAGCTGTTTTTCGATATGCTCTTTGCCGATATCAAGTAACTTACTGTACTCAACACCGGATGGACAGGTTGTTTCACAGCTTCGACAGGTGAGGCATCTGTCCAGATGGCGTTGCGTTTTGTCTGTCACCTCTTGGCCTTCGAGCATGCTTTTGATCAAGTAAATCCGACCGCGAGGCCCATCTCGTTCGTCATTTAATTCTTGGTAGGTAGGGCAGGTTGCATTGCAAAATCCACAATGGACACATTTTCTGAGAATCTCTTCAGCGCGCTGTCCGGCATGAGTTTGCAACAGATTGTCTTGTATGGATGTTTTCATCGGTGACTCCCCAACCAAGAATACATGCGCCCGGGGTTAAACACATTGTTTGGGTCGAAAGCATGCTTTAAAGCTTGGTGAGCATGTACGGAAGCGTCTGCTAGTGGGTGAAAACATTCGTCTCGTGGGTTTTCACCTTGAAAGCGCATCGCGTGTCCGCCATGTTTCTCGGCGAGATGGGAGACCTCAGAAAATGTGGAGGAAGAGTGAACCCAGCGAATAGCACCAGCCCAATCAATTAACGTGCTTTCGTCATCACTAAAATGGGGAGACGCAGGGGCGACTGAAAGCCGAAAAAGACGTTTTTTGTCTTTGAAAAAGGGATGACGAAAATTACGAATAGCTCGCCAGAAAAGGTCGGCATTTTCGAGTAAATCACCACCGATGTTGGCATGGGCCTTATCAACGGAAGGCGATGAACCTGACAGCCTAACGTAAAGCACGCCGTCAACCCATGCGCCGCCAGAAAGTGGCAATCCTTTTTCCGATAAAAGGCGCATTTCACTTAACGCATGTTGAGCACTGATGGATTTAGTCATGGTCAGCGTTTTATCTGGGATGGGTTTTACGCGCAAACTCACTTCTGTCAAAATTCCGAATGCACCAAATGCACCTGCCTGAAGTCGCGACACGTCATAGCCTGCGACATTTTTCATCACTTGCCCACCAAAACGAAGATGTTCTGCGTAGCCGTTTATTACCCTGACCCCAAGAATCGCGTCTCGTATGGAACCAGAAAAAGGGCGAGAAGCACCACTCAACCCAGTTGCAACGGCTCCCCCTAATGTGGCCTTTCCATTAAATGCTGGCGGTTCACCCACTAGCATTTGGTGATGTTGTGCGAGTGTTGCTTGAAGCTCTGATATTTTGGTTCCCGCTCTTGCGGTAATCACCAATTCTGACGGTTGATACGAGACAATACCTCGGTGAGGAGAGATAGAAACAGAGTCCCCCTGAGTGCATCTGCCATAAAACGCTTTCGAGTTACCGCCAATAATATTGAGGGGACGATTCTCGGTAATTGCGTCACTGACTTGCTCGATAAGTTCACTCGAGATATCACTCATATTACCCCCTTATTAGGCGCACTTAGCAGCGAGTGTTCCTGACAATGTTTAGGCTGAGGGATACCTTTTCCAGGGTTCAATATTTCTTTTGCATCTAAGGCGCGTTTGATGCGATGAAACTGTTCAAGTTCCGCATCATTAAATTGGTGGTACATTTCATTGATTTTCTCTATACCCACGCCATGCTCGCCCGTAATACAGCCACCTGCTTCAACGCAGGCTTTTAGGATATCCGCCCCAAATGCCTCTGTCTTTTCAAGCTCTCCAGGGATATTGGCATCAAACAGAATTAAAGGATGAAGATTGCCATCACCAGCATGAAACACATTGGCCACACGCAAGCTGTAATACCGAGAGAGCTGGTGGATTCGCGTGAGCACATTCGCAAGCTCTCGACGCGGAATGGTGCCATCCATGCAGTAATAGTCAGGGGAGATTCGTCCGACGGCCGGGAATGCAGATTTACGGCCTTTCCAAATTAGTGCGCGTTCTTCTTCGTTTCCGGAGATGCGTATGGACGTTGCGCCCGCTGCGTTGAATATGGCCTGCGTCGCAACGACTTGCTGGTTAACCTCTTCTTCATCGCCATCCAGCTCACATAAAAGAAGGGCTTCAGCATCGACAGGGTAACCCGCTTGCGCAAAATCTTCGGCTGCCTTGATGGCGTAACCATCCATCATTTCAAGTCCCGCTGGGATGATGCCTTTGCTGATGACATCGTTAACCGCGTTAGCTGCTTTTTCGACGCTATCAAACCCCACCAAGACCACCTTTGCGATTTGAGGAGTAGGGAGGAGTTTCACTTTAATCTCTGTCACGATGCCTAGCATGCCTTCCGAGCCCGTCATAAGCGCGAGCAGATCAAAGCCCGCAATATCAAGGCTGTCACCGCCAATGTCTAATCGCTTGCCTTCGGCGGTAACAATGACGAGAGAAACAAGATTGTGAACAGTGAGGCCGTATTTCAGGCAGTGCACACCGCCTGCATTCTCTGCAATGTTTCCACCAATAGAGCAGGCAATCTGCGATGAGGGGTCTGGTGCATAATAGAGGTTATAGGGGGCTGCCGCTTCAGAGATAGCAAGGTTGCGCACGCCGGGTTGAACATGAGCCACGCTGTTATCTGGGTCGATTGCGAGGATATGATTAAAACGCGCGAGAGAGAGTAAAATGCCACCCTTGAGGGGGAGTGCACCCGCCGACAATCCCGTTCCCGCGCCTCGAGCGACCACGGCAATATTCATTTGAAAGCAGAGAGATACCACTGCCATGACTTCCTGTGTGTTCGCAGGCAAAACAACATAGTCTGGGAGGGCAGTGTAGACAGACAACCCATCACATTCATAGGGGCGCATGGTTTCCTTATCGGCGATAACATGCTCGGTGCCTACGATATCGATAAGTGATTGATACAACATTGTTTCCACGCTGGCTTCCTATCAATCCTTTTTAGATGATAAAACCCTAGCTGATAAATCTCTGCTTTGGGGCTTAATCCTTATGGCATTCTGAAAAGTGTGGGTGATCTCCGGTTCATTTCGCAACAACGTGATTGTGCAATTCACTATTGCCGGATTGTTGCAATAAAACCGAGGTATTGCACTTGGGTTGATGTGCCGAGCGATCCAATGATACTGTATATAAAAACAGTTATCCGGTGCGTCCTATGTTAACAACGCTTTCAATTGCGAATTACCGCTCAATCATGAACTTGACGATTCCTTTGGGGCCATTGAATTTGATCACGGGTCCCAATGGTTGTGGCAAGTCGAACCTCTACAAAGCGTTAAGGCTTCTGGCTAAGACGGCGTCCGGCGGTGTGATCAATTCGCTAGCCGAAGAAGGCGGATTGCATTCAACGTTCTGGGCCGGGCCAGAAGAAATATCCGGCGCTATGCGACGCGGTGATGTGGAAGTACAAGGCAGTACGCGGAAAAATGTTGTTCGCCTGAAGATGGGGTTTGCCAGTGAAACGTTTGGATATGCAATATCGCTTGGACTGCCAACACCGTCCTCATCTGCCTTTTGTTTTGATCCGGAGATTAAGCATGAGACGATATTCAACGGCCCGTATTATAGGCCTGCAAGCTGTTTAGTTGAACGCAAAGGTCATGTTGTAAAAATCCGAAATAGACGCCAGTGGGAGGTGGCTTCACAACATATTCCGAGCTTTGATAGCCTGTTTGATGCGCATGCCGACCCCAGTGCTGCGGCAGAGGTTTACCACGTAAGAGAAATGATTCGGGGGTGGCGTTTCTATGATCACTTCCGAACAGATGCTGATGCACCTGCAAGAAAACCTCAGCTAGGTACACGAACGCCAGTACTTCACCATGATGGTAGAGATTTAGCTGCGGCTCTTCAGACGATCATTGAGATTGGTGATAAAGAAGCATTAGACCGAACCATTGAGGACGCATTTCCGGGCTGCCATCTGCGTGTTGTTGCTAGCGAAGACGGACGATTTGCGATTGAGTTTTATCAAAAGGGGCTTTTACGCCCGCTGTCGGGTGCAGAGTTGTCAGACGGCACGCTGCGGTTTGTCCTCTGGGTAGCAGCTTTGCTGACTCCGAGGCCGCCGTCTTTAATGGTGCTAAATGAACCTGAAACCAGTTTACATCCGGATCTTTTGCCTGCGCTAGCCCGATTGATTTGCCATGCATCTCAGCAATCTCAGGTTTGGGTGATCTCTCACGCGAACAGACTCATCAATGCCTTGAATGCTCACCCTGATTGCAATGCAATTGAGTTAGAAAAAGCATTGGGTCAAACAGAGGTGCAAGGGCAAGGAATGTTAGATACGCCAAATTGGCATTGGCCAGATTAGCACCAGATAGCGTATTGATTAACCCCTCAGTAGATTGACGAACAAATCGTACGTATTTCAATACTATGTGCAGTGGATCAAAATTATTTGCCTAAAATAGTATGCAATTCTGTATGTGAGTTCGAAATTTCGTGTCTATAATTATCTGGCTTAGCTGCACTTGGATGAATATGCACTCACTCCACAATCAAGGTCAGGAATAGGCCGAGTGGGCGCAAAATTATAAGGACAATAAGAATGCGAATTCCATTTTATATCAAATTGCTTTTTCCTATCTTGCTGCTCATGGGCTTAATGGCGAGCCCTGTTTTGAACGCGTTTTAGTTGGGTCACCTAAGCGGATTTATCGCGAAGGTAGAGCGAAAAAATGGCCACCGAAAAGGTGGCCATTTTTGTAACTGAACAACTCAAATTCTGTGATTACGCTGTTTGGCGTAATGATTTAACTTTCCACGTCACAGCTTTCTAACGCACAGGGCTTATCGTAAGGCCTTAGCCAGCCAGCGGTTTTAAATGCGGCAGGTACGAAGTAAAACGAGAGTATTGTTGTCAGAAGTGTCCCTCCCGCAATAGCGATGGCAAAAGGGGGCCAGAAGCCACCGCCAGCGAGGATGAGCGGTAGAAACCCGCCAATGGTGGTGATGGTTGTAGACGTAATATGGCGGCCGCAGCTACTTACGGCGTCCACAATAGCGTCGACATCGCCAGATTTGGCGGCTGGGTTTGCCTTTAGCTCAGCCAATATGACAATCGACGCGTTGATCGCAAGACCGACTAACCCTAACAAGCCAATGATCACGGTGAATCCAAACGGATAGCCGAACGCCCAAACAGAGAGTAGGCCCAGTCCGGCAGCCTGTATGCCAGCAAGAAATATAATGCCGCTCAATCGGAAGGAATTAAAGGAGATTACAACCACCGCAATGAGTAAGATAATCACGATAGTCAGATTTGCCATCAACTGATTTACCGAAGCGTCTCTCTCAGCAGATTCTCCCCCAAACTCTAATCTATAGCCCGGAGGCAGTTTCAAGTCAGTGCGTTCTAGAATGTCGGTAAACGCGTTCAGCGCAGTCTGAGGAAGAACACCTGCCGTAATGTATCCTTCAATCACATTGATTCGTTCTCCGTTTCGATGTGGTATCGAACCTCGACTGGGCTCAACAGACATTTCTGCCAATGCGGAAAGCGGAAGATCAGAAGGCGTGTTACCTCCTGAAATAGGCAACCGCAATTGACTCAGTTGGTTTAGGTTCGAACGTGATTCATCAGACACGCGGACGCGAACCGGGATGGATTCAGTGCCTTCAATCACGCTGCCTTGAACTATGCCTGACATGGATGCATTGAGTAAGAGCGCAATGTCAGCAAGCCGCATTCCTGTTAGGTGGCTAGATTCTTCGTTGACGTTTACCGATATTTTTGGGGTGCCTGGTTGCAAGGTTTCCCGTGTATTAATCACATCGGGTGTTTCGGACATAAGTAACCTGACACGCTCACTGATTTCCCTCAAGGTATCTAAATTTGGTCCATACACACGCACTTCTATTGGTGCATTAAATGGCGGTCCTTGCTCGAGCTTACGCACCAATATTTGCGCATGAGGAAATTTACGTGACAGTGTCACTTGTAGTTCGGGGATCATTTCATTGGCTGCATTAAAGTCCTTTGCTTTGACCATGGCTTGAGCAAAATTCGGCGCACCGTGCTGCCGGGCCATAATGTTGTAGTAAAAAGACGGGAAGTTAGTGCCATGGAGCCAGCCAACCTGCTCAATGTCATCCGTCTTCGCTAATACCGCGTCTATTTCCTTTGTTGTTTCAAGTGTGGTCGCGATACTCGCTTGTGGAGCGAGGAAGACCTGAATTTCAAACATGTCTCTGTCAGAGGGTGGGAAAAACTGTTCGGTTAATTGACCGGCAGACCAAAAGCCCGCAAACGGAACGAGAAAAACCAAGGGAATAGACAACCAAGGGAAACGGACAGCAGTACGCACCGTCTGTTTAAACAATTTGCTGATTGCAGGTATGTTTATACCCGCGTGATACCAACGTGTACTCGACTCTCCAGCGGGTAACCACCTTGCTGCGAACCCAGAAACCAACAACTGAGAAACAATGTAAGATCCTACCAAGGAGAAGCTGACGGTTATTGCTATCGCGCCAACGAATTCTCCGGCTGGACCCGGCATTAGGAATATGGGTGCAAAAGCCAAAATGGTCGTCAGCGTCGAGCCAAGCAGAGGGAGCCACAAGTGACGAATCGCACGCATTGCTGACTCTAAGCGTTTCACGTTTTGTTGGCGAAAATGTTGGATAGTGTCGACCATCACGATGGCGTTATCGACCATAATCCCAAGAGATACAATCAAGCCCGTGACAGACATTTGGTTAATCGGTAAGCCAGTAAAACTCATCATCGCGAGCGTAAACGCCGACGCTATTGGGAGAGAGAGCGCGACAAGGATGGCTGAGCGAAAACCGAGCGTGACGAATAGCACGATCAACACAAGCCCAAAACCAAGAAGCAAGCTGTCGACCAAGTCAGAAAGGCGGGTTTCTGTGTATCGGCTTTGTTTGAACAATGGTTTTAGTTCAATGTTGTCTGGCAATTCGCTTCGAAACACATCTAGCATTTTATCGGCTGAGTGAGTCCACTGATCCACCCGGATACTACTCTGCATTCTTGCGGACACCAGTACCGCTGGCTCTCCATCAATAATGGCAATCTGGTCAGGTGGCATGGCTTTAGTACGTTTAACAGTCGCAATGTCTTCTAGGCGAACCAAGAAGCCATTTGGATCCATGGCAACGGGAACCTGTTTGACACGTGTAATCGAATCGAGGGCCCCGGCGACTTCGAGTTGGAAGCGATTGTTGTCGTTATGGAGCTCTCCTGCTGCATTTTTTGCATCGGCTCCGACAATGGATTGCGACAAAGAAAGGGCCGTTTGTCCGAGGGCACTTGCATCCGCAATGTCCAATGTGACGAGTATTTCTTCGGCTGGCAGACCGTGTATATCGACGAATTCTGTACCAGATAGGTTACGCCATCGTTTGGCAAGTTCTTTTGCGTAGCGTCCAAGTATAAGCTCATCTGGCTCGCCATTTCCGTTCCATTTTAGTGCTGTGATGTACGTGAAGGCGTTGGAATGATCGTTGTCGAACTCAGGTTCAAGGGCATCATCCGGTAAAGAGGGGACGGCATCACTTAGTTTATCTCGAATCTTTGACCATACGGGTTCGGTTTCTGTCAGGCTGTCATTGAGCTCAACCGTGATAACAGAGATGCCGGGTTTGGATTGGGATTCTATGAGGTTAATTTCATCCAAAGATCTCAATTCATTTTCTACAGGTTCAGTGACCAATGCTTCAACGCGTTCGGCACTTGCACCGGGATAAGCGGTAGTAATGGTGGCCCAACGATTGACCAGTGCTGGGTCTTCCGCTCGGGGAAGGGTGGAAAGTGCCGAGTAACCAGATACGAGTATCAGAACTGTAAAAAGAACGAGCAACCGTGTGTTTTTGAGAAGTTTTTCCATGTTGAATTACTCCTCTACGATATTGACCTGTTGCCCAGAAACAATGCGGTGCACGCCGTCTGTTACGATCATGTCGCCATTTTCCATGGGACCTGAAACAAAGGCTTTTTCTTCATCAGCATGGATCACTTGTACCGAACGACGGGCGATTTGGTGTCCTCCGTTTCCATCACCATTGGCCTCAAATACATTCCATGTACCACGCAGACCATCGGTTAGGCTGGTTAGAGGGATCCAAAACCCATCGGCAGCAAACTCATTTGTATCCTGAAGGTAAACGAGTTGACCGCTGATAACGGAAACGCTGTCTGGTAAGGCATAACGAAGTTGTACGGTACGAGAACGCGCATCCACAGCAGCACCGGGGTTGAGAAGTTGCGATGGATAACTGTCATTGCCGATTCGAATGTTTGTGGTCGGTTTATTGGCAATAGAAGTGAGGTACTTAATGGGGATGCCAATTCGTGCTTCATTCTGTTTATTTGATAGCAAGGTGAAGGTAGGGGCACCCATGTTGATGACATCGCCTACAGAAACGAAGCGTTCGCTGACTTGCCCTTCATACGGTGCATAGATGGTCGATTTTTCTTTTCGCAATGTGTTGGAGGCAAGGGTGGCTTCAAGCTCTCGCATGTTTGCGCGCAAGGCATCACGTTGGCTGGTGAGCGAGTCTATTTCAGCATCAGCACTAAAGCCTTTCTTTTTTAATTGACGCTGGCGTTGAAGGTTGGTTTTTGTCAGCGCAAGTTGGGCATCAAGCTGTTCAAACTGAGCGGAGAGTTGACGTGATTCCGTATCAAGAAGCAGTGTGTCGAGTTGGGCAAGGGGTTGGCCTTTAGCGACGGTATCACCCACGTCTACAAACAATGCGTTGATTTTTCCTGCGAGCTCAAACCCCAAGTTTGCACGCTGCCCGACTTGTACGGTGCCAACAAACTCTTTCGGAACGCGATAGCTTGAAACAAGGTTTATCTCGGTCACAGTGACAGTAGGTTTGACGGTTTGAAGTTTCTGCTCCTGTGCCTCAGATTGCAGATTGCAAGCCGTCAGCGCAGTGAGAGATGTCACGAACATTATGCTGGTAATCCGTTTACGCATTGCGAAATTCTCATCGTCCGTTTATCTTTTAGACTAGACCGTCCAGTCCATATTGGTTAAAAATAATGCAAGTGGACTAGACTGTCCAGTATGATTTGGTGTTTTTTTGCGCAGAAATTTACCTGTTTTTTTGCACTGTTTTGTCAGGGATAGAAATGGCTACGAACCTTCTTCAACGTAAAGAACAAAAACGTCAGCAGATTTTGGAGGCGGCGTCGACACTGTTTTCAAAGCAGGGTTATGGCATATCTATGGGGGCTATCGCAGACTTTGCAAATGTTTCTAAGCAAACGGTTTACGCGCATTTCAGCAATAAAGATCAGTTGTTCGAAACGTGCATAGTTGAAAAATGTAAGAGTGCAGGTATTGATTGGAATCTTGAAAAAGACACGAGACCTGCGGACACGGTTTTAAAGGAATACGCATGGCAATTCCAGAACCTCATTCTGGGTGAAGATGCGATCAATATGTTTCAAAACATTGTACGCCAGTCAGACTCGCACCCTGAAATCGCGGCAATTTACCTTGAGCAAGGGCCAACGCGAAATGTTCAGCTATTGAGTGGCTATTTAAATCTACTGGTTGCTCGCGGGGATTTGCCGTTTTGTAACGATACAGAGATGGCAGCCATGCAACTTCTCCTTATGTTGCACGGTCGGTCGGTTTATTGGGCATATTTTGGGTTTGATGCAAATGAAGATGAGGTTACACGTCGCATTCATACCGATAGTTGTGTTGAAGTGTTTCTAAGAGGGTATGGCTTTCCACTATAGCCAAAGAGGCTTGGCTATAGTGGTTGTATTTACTCGGTGACCATTAAGCTTTTGTACTCATCAAAGGCAAACTGATCTGTCATGCCGCTGATGTAATCTTGTAATAAGCGACAGCGCAGATAAAACTCCCACAAGTTTGTGTCATCAACCTGCGCTGTTTGTTTCAATGCAAGCCGATAGGCAGCTACGTGTTTCTGCGATAATTTGTTAAAAAGCCGTCGTTCGACCGGGTAGTAACGCCCTTCACCGTTCACAATATTGGCGAAATCTTCTATTGGCATTTCGAGTAGTGGACGGTATTCATCTAACAATCCTCCGATGATTTTATAACCTTGCAACTCCAACGTTTCGACTTCGGGATCATTGAATACGTGGTCGATAGCCACTTGTTTAAATGTTTTTGCGATAGCGTGATACTGACTGTCGTCTTCAAGAAGGGCACGATTGAACTCACCACTGAATACAGCATGGATATTGTCAGTAAACTGCCGAGCTGCGTGATTGACTAGGGGGTGAACCATTGCCACACGTAACTTAATAAAAAAGCGGTGAGGTTTGCTGATTTCATCGGTTTGAGACTGCTCATACACCTCGTCCAGTGCTAGGTCGAACGTTTTGGTTCGATAAATTGGCCTGTTCGTCGGTTCGAGTTTATAAAACGTTTTTTTGAGCAGTTCAGTTAGCTTTTCCAGCGACAAGATGCGCTTTTCAACAGCATCCTCGATGTCTGCCAAGCAATAGGAGATATCATCGGCCGCTTCCATAATGTAACTGAGTGGGTGGCGACAATATTTCTCCATGGCCATTTCTTGCATTAAAGCCGTGATAAAAGGTTTTTCAGTCAGGTAGTACCCGACTTTTTTGGTTAAGTAGTTTTTGTCGAGCGGTGAATCACGTTTAGCTTCAGTGCCGGGACGGGTGTATTTCAACACCGCAGCCGTTTGGCTGTAGGTTAGGTTGAAGCGATGCAAAGAATGGATCAAGCGAATAGCCTGTGCATTACCATCAAAATGGCAAAGCTCCTCTTTGACAGAAGCGATATCAGATTGTATTCCTCCTTGTAATAGCTGTTGCATTGGGTAGAGAGCATCAACATTTTTATTGAACCAACGATTGATGGCATCTTCCCCGCAATGACCAAAAGGCGGATTCCCCATGTCGTGCATTAAGCATGCGATTTCAACCAAAGATTCGACAGACCGTTCCAACCCTTCAAGACCATGGCAAGAGGGCGACCTTTCCAATTTTTCATAAATAGAATGAACGATAAACCGACCCACTTGCTGAACTTCCATTGAGTGGGTAAGTCGACTGCGTACGGCGGAATTGCGCTCAAGTGGGAAAACTTGGGTTTTTTGCTGAAGTCGTCGAATGGGAGCGGAATTTATGATTCGACCTCGGTCACTTTCAAGCGCCCTATGAATGTTGTCACGACTTGTTTTGGTATTGTAAGGGCGTGCTGCGCTAATCTTGGTGCCGAAATCGATTTTAGACATTGAGTTTTCTCGATGATAAATAACGCGATTTCATTACCTTATATCTGATAGCTAAAATTGTACACTTTCTATGCTAACCGAGAGTGAGGGCTCGTATTACCGATAGCCAATATCGAGATGAGGGGGAACTCCCTGACGGTATTGTTTTTCAATATATGTGTAAAGTTGCATTCTTCGGTCGCTAAGTCCATTTTGAAAGCGTGGTTAGGTTATCAGTAAGAACGACAGAACGATGCCTAAAAATGCGCCGATGCCAAAAACCATCAAGCCAAATAAACTACGTTGAGCCCGCTTTGATACATGCATAAACAATTTCCGTATACTGAAGATATATATTGTCTACAGCAACTTGTGTGCCAATGTGGGACTGCAATAAAATCAGAGTGTTAGTTGTGGTAGTGTTTTGTATGTATTGAGGTGTGGTAAATTTTACCGCATGTTTTGGCGAAGTTTACAACCAAGGAAAAGGAGTTGTAATGTCATTTTTGGAAGGTATCCACCACGTTGCGATCATCGTAAGCGACTATCAACGATCTAAACAGTTCTATACAGAAATACTTCAGCTCCCAATCGCAAACGAGACGTATCGTGAAGAGAGGGACTCTTGGAAGCTTGATCTCCAACTGCCTGATGGCGGACAACTAGAAGTTTTCTCTTTTCCAAATAGCCCGGCAAGACACTCGTATCCCGAAGCGAGAGGATTAAGGCACCTTGCATTTCGGGTCACTGACATTGAACGTGTGATCGGTTACTTGAACGAATGCGATGTTGTGACTGAGAGCGTTCGCATTGACACCTTAACTGGTCGCAGATTTACCTTTTTTAGTGATCCCGATGGGTTGCCTCTTGAATTGTATGAAGGCTGATTATCGGTAAATCGTTCCTCTAATTGCTAGCCCTTTAGGAATCTCTTTCACCTTAGTACCGCGAAGATACACATCTCCGGATACGCGTAAATCAGGTGGGAGTTTGTTTATTTTTGTGTTGGAAAGGTAGAGATTTCCTTTGACGTTTAATCGTCGAGGTAAATTGGTTATTGGTGTGTCGACCAAACTTAAATCGCCATTGACGGTTAAACCAGCAGGCAAGGCAGAGAGTGACGAGCCCGTAAAGTTCATGTAACCGCCCACTTCAATTTTTGGAATACGAGTTAGTTTGCTGTGTGACGCGTTTAAGTAGCCTTTGACGACTAACGTATCTGGGAGGCGAGTGATGTTACTGGATTCGATGTCTAAAAAACCGACTATTGTTAAATCTTCCGGTAGCACCTCAAAGTGAGTGTTTTTTAGTCGCAAATTACCGTAGGTATCGATATATCCATGGAGTTTTATTGTGTCGACAAAATGTGGTTTAGATTTTCCAAATGCGTTGACTGTCGTGGGTAGCAGCGTACAGAAGAAAAGTACAAATAATAAGTGTTTTGAGTGAAATATACGCTTCATCTTTTTGTCTTTACCAGAATGCGATACCAATAATTATAGTGGCAATATAGATATACTGAAATAATGGATGCTGAAATTTTAACTCTTATTTGTTCTGTTGATACTTTAAAATATTTCTATAAGCAGATTGGCGAGACAATACAGATATCAGGTTGGTAGATGTAAATAGATGGTTATGCACTCGTTATTTGTTCGTCTCACGTGATTTGATAACATATTGATATTTGACTCAAGATCCCAAAATTGCCTTTTTAGTTTGGCGAAGGGAACGTATAAACGGTGCGCTCTAAAATTACAGTGACTGCCTATGAAGCCATTCAGTGCCTAGGGTGATGAAATATTGGCTTGCATTAATCGCGTGAATGAAAGGGATAAAAGTTACATAATTTGTCGATAAGTACATATTGCTTTGCAGTCACCAGACATTACAATAGGAAACTAAATTTAGTCACAGCAAATAATACGAGCGATATCTCGTTTCTGATTTGATGTACGAACACTGAAATACCGTGGTCCATAAAAGCGATATTTAATGAAAGCGAAACAAACGGGTAAGTCATTACTATCATTGCCTAATCTTTATAAAGTAGAGGCGGTTACGCGCTCTTTACGAGCAATGCGTGATGGTATGCTTTGGCTTGTACCATGCCTGATAGTGTCGAGTATTTTAGGCTTTGTTGCGAGCATGCTTGAGTTTCTTCAAGTCGATGCTCCAGTTTTTATCCACGAACTGAATCTGTTAAGGGAATCCTTAACATCACTTTATCCTTACCTTTTTTCTGCGAGTATCAGCATGATGCTTGCGATCCAGTGGCGTCTCCCTCGGCCTCCAATTGCTGTTTTGTGTATTTCCTATGTTGCGGTTGCTGAGAAAGTTCTAGGGTATGAAAGCCATTTGTCGTCGATTATGTTGACGTTTATTGGTTTGACTTTGCCTCTTTATGCAGTCCCGCTGTTATCAAAACTGAAGAAGCAAAAGTGGGCGAGACTGGTTGAAAGTGAGGTCTCTGGTAAGCTTGTCAAAGACGCGATGAACCTTATCATCCCAGGTGTGATAGTCACGTTAGTCGTGATGATGGTGACCAAATCTCTCACAGTATTGGATGGTGTATTAAACTCGACCGCTTTTCTTCAAAGCTTTGATCCGATAAATGACCCCTATGGTGTGGGAGCTATTTTCTCTCTTCTAAATTCCCTGCTTTGGTTTTTAGGTATTCATGGTTATTACGCATTAACACCGCTCGTACACCCCCTCTTCGATGCGTTAGACATGAATAGAGTCATTGAAGCGGCAGGTGGGATCCCCGGCAATGCAATGAACATTTCTACGCTATCAGCGTTTATGTTTGTGGGAGGTTCAGGTGCTACCTTGGGCTTGGCTCTTGCAGTTATCTTGTTTTCGAAAAACAAGATAATGAGGGTGATTGCGGTTACAAGTGTTCCTTTAGGGCTGTTCAACATTAATGAAATACTGATGTTTGGGCTGCCTGTCATTTTTAACCTTAGGTTGCTGCTGCCATTCTTCCTTGCTCCTGTTACAAACATGTTTATTACCGTGACGGTAATGAATATGGGGTTGGTTGCTGTTCCGGTTGTCATTGCCCCCATTACTAGCCCTCTCATATTGAACGCATTTATATCCACTGGAGGGGACTCAAGAGCCGTTGTTTTGCAGCTCGCGTTAGTGCTGCTAAGTACACTGATCTATTGGCCTTTTGTTCGTCTACTCGATCGACATGTAAAGAATCGCGATTTGTATATCCCTTCATTAGATACAACATTCATGCGTCGTGAAGAGGAAGCCTACATATTGGCTGTTGATCCGGTAACGGAATCACTTAAAAAAGTGAGAGAAATTGAAGGTGTTCAAAAGCAATTAGAGACATTGGCGTCACGGGAGTTCTATTTAGAATATCAACCACAGGTATCAGGTAAAACGCGACAAGTGGTTGGGGCAGAAGCACTCATCCGATTGCGAGACAACTACGGCAATGTAGAATCTCCAGCGAGTTTCTTGCCCGTGTTTGAGAAAGCTAACCTGATGACGGACATTGATATCTGGGTGATCAGGCAATCCGTTCAGCAAAGTAAAAAATGGATCGAGCAAGGTTTCTACATGCCGATCAGCGTAAACATTACGAGTCATACGCTGACTGACATGGCAGTGATGGACGAAGTCATTTCACTCGTATCAGAAATACCTGGGCTCATCCATTTTGAGATCACTGAAGAGTCATTGGCAGAAAAAGAGTCTCTCGTTGAAGCGTCTATTTCTCGTCTTCACGAAGCAGGTTCGCCAGTCCATATTGACGATTTTGGTACGGGTTACAGTTCGTTGAGTTATTTAAATCGCTTTGATATTGATGCGATTAAAATCGATAGAAGCTTTGTACTTGCCTTATCAACCGAGCGCGGTAAGCAAGTATTCAACAGCCTTGCTGGCATCGCGAAGCAACTTGGTATGAATATCATCGTTGAAGGTGTTGAAACTGCGGAGCAATTTAACATTGTGACACGTGAGACTGATGCTGTTATTCAAGGTTGGTATTTCAGTAAATCTGTTTCGGCGAGAGACTTGAAAAGCTATGCGCTTCAACGCAGCGCATTAGCCTCTAAACATGTTAACAAGCCTGTTCCATTGTCCCTATAGAGAGTAGAAACGCTCTCTATTTTTTCGCAGATAACGCTTCTTCCAAGGCGAGCAATAGCCGCTTGCCTTTCTCCCCACTTGTCTTCAAATACGCAGCCCTTACAGGGGCTGCCAGCTTTTTAAACCGGTTTCTCTCACGTTGGGTAAGGTGTATCAAAATCATATCTGGCTTGTAGTATTTGATCTTCTTCAATTGTGCGGCATTTAGTGCGACTTGGTGTTCAAAAATGAAGTCCGACATCTCGGCAAGCGTGTCTCTGAGTAATTCTTTGTCTTCAATACTTAGCGACAAATACCATGACTGGTTAGCAAGGACAGAAGTGGTAAATCTTTGTTGGCCCGCCCAAATTAAGTAGTCCGTTACTTCATAAAACTTCATCTCTTCGATAGAAAACAATGGGTTTATTTGACCGTCAATGATCGAGTTTTGAAGAGCACCATAGATCTGTGAGTAGGGAAGCGGGACAGGATCAGCACCAAACAATGTGTATGTTTGTTTGATTAACGGCGCATTCATCACTCGCATTTTAAAGTCTTTGAAGTCTCGCGGACGTCGAATTAACTTGTTGGTTGACCATATCATTTCACCTTCTAAATACATGGTCATTAATCGAAGGTTATTGTCAATTAAAGCATCCCCAATCACTTCATAGATAACGTGATTGCTACTGAGTACTTGTTGGTTAACACGATCATCGGCAGAGAAAAGGTAAGGGATATTAAACACTTGAATTTCGGGAATTAGACCACCCAAAATACCTGTCGAGGCATTGGTCAGTTGCAGTGTACCGTTGGCGGTGAGAGCGGTAAGGTCTTCCGATTCCCCCAAAGTGCCATACGCGTATATATCAACGCTTATCCTGCCGTTGGATTTTTGTTCGATGACGCGTTTGAACTCCTGCGCATAGATGTCCTGAACAGACCCATCGATTTCTTCCAACCCAAATCGCCATACGGTTGTTTCCACATCGTCAGCCAATGCGAGAGAGGGCCACAGCGCGATCTCGAGAAAGCAAAATAATGCGACCGCTTTGCATTTCATACTCGACATATTTTAGATCCTTCTTCTCTGTCGAATGGTTACTTCAATGAAGCTTATCAATAGGCACTGGCGTGACATCGATTGGTTGCTAGGACAAATTCTAGCTGAAGGGAAAATAGTGATGTTGTCAGAGTTTTGATTTTGAAAGGGGAATGTGTTGCTGCGTGGTTATGAGTCAGGTTTGCAAAATGAAAACAAATGTTACAAATGCGATGGCGTGTATCTGAAGAACTTCTCATGATGAAGTCGGGATAATTCACAACAAAAATAAAGTGAAAGCCCACCTATCTATTTCTCGAATAAGGAAATTCATTATGCACAAACCCCTATTGCTTTCAGCGGTCACGCTGAGTATAGCAACGGCTTTTCCGTCTTGGGCTGTGGATTGTACCGCTCTGCCTGCGTGGGAAAGTTCGGCCGTGTATACCGGTGGTAATCAGGTCGCCCACCTTGGTGAAGCATACAAAGCAAACTGGTGGACATCGGGCAAAGACCCTGCAAGTCACTCCGGACAATGGCAGGAATGGCAAGCACTCGGCCAATGTTCGGTGGCGGGCAATCAATCTCCTACGGTTAACATCACATCTCCTTTGAACAATGCACAATTGACGGATGGTGATCAGGTTGTGCTCGCTGCTGAAGCCGCTGATACAGATGGCACAGTGGCAGACGTAGAGTTTTTTGCCAATGGTGTTCGCCTAGGCGTTGTAACACAAGCACCTTATACCTTGAGTTGGCTCGCCTTAACCGGTGACTACGTTATCTCTGCTGTGGTGACGGACAATGAAGGTGCCACGTCAACATCAACCGTTGATATTCAAGTTGTTCCAACGGATGTCGCAACACCGCCAGAAGCTGTATTACTAAGTCCAACGGCTCAGTCCCAGCTTAAAGCGGGTGACGAGGTGCTGATTCAAGCCTCGGCAACGGATGCTGATGGTGTGGTATCTCGCGTCGAGTTTTACGTGGACAATGCGATTGTCGGTCAGGACGATACTGCACCCTACGAGGTGGTATGGACGGCAACCAAAGGGGTGAAAACATTTAAAGCGAAAGCGATCGACCAAGACGGTTTCTCAGGCTGGACGGGAGAGGTTTCAGTCAATGTTGCTGGCGAAAGCATTGGTGGTGGTTGCGCAGGTGTTCCCGTTTACCAAGCGGGTACTCGCTATTTAGCGGGTGACATCGTTCAAAATGGAAACTTTAAATATCAATGTGATGTCGCGGGTTGGTGTTCGTCAGACGCCGCATGGGCTTATGAGCCAAACAATGGTGCACATTGGCAAGATGCGTGGACTGAACTTGGTATTTGCGCCATTGTGCCAACGGTGACATTCACCTCGCCAGCGATCAATGCCACCGTACTTGCAGGTAGCACAGTTTCTCTTGCTGTTGATGCCTCTGATGCAGATGGCTCTGTTTCGGGTGTCGAGTTCTTCGTTGACGGGCAAAGTTTGGGATCAGATACCACGGCACCTTATTCCTTGGATTGGCTGGCAAGTGGACTTGGTAACAAGAGCTTGAGTGCCGTTGCAACAGATAACGAGGGTAACACTGGAACAGATGCGGTACTGGTGAGTGTTAGCGATCAACCCGTTGTCGCCACGTTGACATCGCCGACATCGGGATCAAGCGTTGGCTTAGGCAAGCCAGTCACACTTTCTGCTGAAGCAAGTTCTTTTGCTGGCGTAATTTCGAAAGTTGATTTCGCTGTTGATGGCGTCGTCGTCGCGACAGATGCGACCGCACCTTACAGTGCGACGTGGACACCGGGAGCGATTGGTAGCTATGTGGTTTCCGCAATTGCGACGGATGATTCTGGCCTTACTGCGACGACTGATGGAGCAACTGTTAAAGTCTTCGAACAATCTTCGGTGAAACATAAACTCGTTGGTTACTGGCATAATTTCGTGAATGGTGCGGGATGTCCTATCAATCTGAGTGAAATGTCAGATGCGTGGGACATCATCGATATTGCGTTTGCAGAAAATGATCGTGGTAGTGATGGTACGGTGCATTTCAATCTGTATGCAGGCGATATCTATAGTGACTGTGCGCCGCTTGATCCGCAGCGTTTCAAACAAGACATGGCTGCACTTCAGGCGAAAGGTAAAGTGTTTGTGCTTTCTCTCGGAGGTGCTGAGGGTACGATTACCTTGAACACTGACGCAGATGAGGCAAACTTCGTTTCGAGCCTGACGGACATTGTCAAAGAATGGGGCTTTGATGGGTTAGATATCGACTTGGAAAGTGGATCCAACCTTCTTCATGGTTCTCAAATCCAGGCACGCTTGCCACGCGCACTGAAGCAAATCGAAGCCAACATGGGTGGGGATATGTATCTAACCATGGCTCCAGAGCATCCGTACGTTCACGGCGGCATGGTGGCTTACAGTGGTATTTGGGGAGCGTATATTCCGTTAATTGATGAGCTACGCGATACATTGGATCTTCTGCATGTTCAGTTGTACAACAATGGTGGTTTGCCTAATCCGTACCTACCTGGTGCAGCACCTGAAGGCTCAGTGGATATGATGGTGGCACAATCCAAGATGCTGATCGAAGGGTTTGAGCTGGCGAACGGGCAAATGTTTGCGCCGCTTCGAGATGATCAAGTGGCGATTGGTTTACCATCTGGTCCAAGTTCAGCAAACTCCGGTCAAGCTCCAACGCAAAATATTCTCGATGCGCTGGATTGTCTAACGAAAGGGTCACGCTGTGGCACTGTGGTTCCAGCGTTTAATTACCCGAACTATGGCGGTGTGATGACGTGGTCTATAAATTGGGATCAGCATGATGGCTTTAATTTCTCGGGCCCAGTGGGCGACAAATTAAACGCGATGAATGCGGGTCAATAGAACCTAATTGCATAATCGAAAAGGGAGCATTTGCTCCCTTTTTTTATGCTTAACTTTGTATATTGAGACACTTGTATATTCGCCTGTTTTTCTAGACTTAACCGTTCGAGCTAATTTGCATGCTTTGGAAAAAGCTATTTGTAGTCACTGAGGCTGGCGGTATGAAGACTGATTTACATGGACTGATCGCTTCTATTTATGAAAGTGCTTCCAATGGAAACTGGATGCCTGCATTAGAGAGGATAGAAAAAGAACTCGGCGCAAACCGCTGTATGCTTGGTAGCTTCAACCCTAAAAATCTCACACCCAATTTCCTGCATATCACCGACTTACCCCCCGTGATGGCATCTTTTCAAGATACATTTGTTTATGACCCAATTTATAGTGTTGCTGCGGCAGTCCCACCGACTGAAGTCATGGTGTTAAATTCGGTTCAGAAGCATGCTCCATTTAAGGGGAGTTGGTTTTTCAATGAATATCATGTGCCTGCCGATGTTGGGCATATTATGGGCAGCAACTTCCTCCTCTCCGAAGAAGAATATGCGTTTGTCGCTCTCAACCGCAGTTCGAAAGTGGATGGTTTTGACGAAGAAGAATTCCGTGTGCTAAGTGTCCTTGTTTCCCATTTCGTCACGGCATTTGGAATCTATGAACAGAACCGACAACACCTACAAAATAAGGCCATTTTTGAGGCTATCTGTGAGGTCTATAATTGTGCGATAGGTGTTATTGATGACCAAGGAAAGCTGCTGCTTTCAAACGCGTTGGCGGAAGATATATTCATTAAACATAGTGTATTAAGTGTTCGCAATGGCGTACTTAGCTCTTCAGATGGGTCACTAAAAAGACTGCTTGCGAAAAGCTGCAAAGAGATTGCGCAAGGTGGTGTCCACGCATCACAAATAATCATTCCTATTAATGCCTCTCCTACTGAGCCAGCCATGCAAATCCGGTTATCTCCCCTAGTGTTGGGAGAGGATTTTTCCGGAAAGTCTAAGGTGCGAATATTGGTGACCATAAAAGTTGCCGAAGAAAAAGTAATGGCGTTTATTTCTAAAGCATATGGTTTCACCAAATCAGAAGAACGTGTGGCGGAACTACTTGTTAAAGGTAATTCGCTTCAAGAGATCTCAGATACGCTTTTTCGTTCGCGAGAGACAATTAAATCGCATTTAAAAAACCTAATGACCAAGACCAGAACGCATACTCAAGCCAAGTTGATCAGCATGCTTCTTCAACATAGCGTTTAGGCTCTACCTCGCTTATAGGCCTTTAAACGTATAGTCATCAGTGTTAGTTGTTTCTATTGGTGCCGTGCAGAACGTTTTGATTTTTATACTGACAACGGATAATCCCCCAAATGGGGGAGGAAATCGCATTAAGAAAAAGCCAAAGTGAAATGAACGACGTAACGGATGGCTGAGTATAAAAGCAATGATATTGGCTATCTTACTCGAATCTCTACGCAGTGCTCATAGAAGCATCGTCAGGTTTTGATATGTGGCTAGGATCTACCTCCCGCTTCTCGTTAGGTGGGAGATTTTTTTTATGCCTTTATTAAACCGCCGTGGTAATGCAGCTCATAGACTTTTTTGCCGTCGTACTTAATCCACTCGTAACCCGTGAAACTCTTTACAGTCCCTGAGTTAGTATCGTAATAGGTACCAAGAGGTGTTTCATTGACGGAGTCTCCCAAAAAGTGGCCAGTTTCATAGAGTTTGGCAAGGCTATCTAGTACAACAATGCCAGCTTTTTCGACATCGAACAGTGAAGGTTCAATGATCCGGCCATAGTAGTTCATTGCCCAAACGGGCTGGCTGTTGAAGTACACGATTTCCTGCCCCAGAAAGTCTGTCCCGCCGAAATAGCTATCAAGATACTGAAAATCCCCATTCTGAAATTGGATGTCGTGGGCCCCCTGACGCGAAGGCAAACATTTAGGGGCTCTTGCAACGTATGAGTTTGCTTTTGCTTTGACGATAAAAGCGTAAAGTTCTTCGGTTGAGAAATGTTTCATTAGCGCATCCTTATAAAAAATGCACTATAACTGTATGCATATACAGTTGTGGTGATCGACATCATACTTCGCAACTTTATGAAACTATTGTCTATAATTTCGACAGGTTTCAAAAATGAGGCATCGACATGAGTGAATGGTTAGATAAAGAAGTTACCGGTTTCGATATTGCGGTGATGACAAAACGCACTGTTGGTAACCTCGGCACTGAATATGAAAAATCAGGGAAAGGAAAAGAGTGGCACGCATGTCGATCTGTTCATTTAGAAGGGTTTAATGATAGTCGAGTGCTTAGTCTGGATCACATTTGGCGGCAGTTGCTTGAAAACAAGCAAACTCAGTTTTCGGGAGTGGTCTTAGCACTCGAGACAATTGTTAAGCTCGGGGACACGATGCAATTGGAAACCCCGTATGATGTGGAAATAAACATCACCTATTAATCTAATACTATTTTTTGAAGCAAGGCCCTCCAAACTTGGGGGCTTTTTTATTTTCCGGGAAATTAACCTTAGTAAAAGTGATGTTTAATGGGTAAGTTCAGAGTGTGATTCATAACGTGGAGATCGAGGTTTAAAATCATCGGTTGCTATTATTTCACTGAAATTACCAAAGCTTCAATGATGAGACATCCCTTTGTTTCCTATAGGTCTAGTCTGACTTGGTCGGCGTAATGGCGCTTATGAATACCCAAACACGCTTCGTTTAGGTACTTGGGTATAAATGTGTATTCAGCGATGTTTGGTTGGGAAGGTTGACGGGATAGTTGACTGGGAAAACAGAAGCTAATTTGAATAATGAAAATAAGGGCTCAAGCCTTACTTTTTCTGTTTTATCAGGGATAGATACATGCTCAAACTAACCTTGTTGGGAACCGGAGCCGCTGGTGGTGTGCCTTTGTATGGTTGTGAATGTCCGGCTTGTGAACGCGCAACAAAGCAACCCGCTTTTGAACGAAAACCATGCTCTGCCATGGTGGAGTGGGGAAGAAGCAGTTCTCAAGAACGTCTTATCATTGATGCAGGTCTGATGGATTTGCATGCCCGTTTCCCCGCGGGTACCTACAAAGGTTTTTTACTAACCCATTTTCATGTCGATCACGTTCAGGGCTTTTTCCATATGCGATGGGGCAAGGCGGAATCGATACCTGTCTGGTGTCCTGACGATCCTAAAGGCTGTGCAGATCTGCTAAAGCACCCTGGATGCCTGCGTTTCCTGCCTGAAATGAAGCATGGCGAAACGATGACAATCAACGGATTGAGAGTGACGCCTTTGGAAATGAGACACTCCCGTCCTACATTTGGTTTTCTGCTTGAGTATGGGACTCGGTCTATTGCCTACTTAACGGACACAGATGGTTTACCCGCTAACACCATGGAATTCTTACTCTTTCAAAAGAAACTGAATGCAATTGTTCTCGATTGTAGTTTCCCGCCATATCGCGAAGCAGATAACCATGGTGATATAGAAAATGCCAAGCGTATTTATGACGCACTTCATCCGGATGAGCTGATCATCACACATATCGGCCACGAGTTGGATAGTTGGCTGATGGAAAATGATGTTCCTGATTGGTTAGAAATAGGGCGGGAAGGGATGACTATCTGACTCCCGCACTATCTAATTATGTCGTGTTACTCGGTGGCTGTGTTAGGGATTTTATGGGTCGGCACTTCGAGTTCAATATCTGATTCTTCAAATTGCTCGTATCCCAGACCTGCTTTGGGTTCGACATTGACCAAATCAATTTTGACGATGTTTTCGATACGAAAAACAATTTCGCCCGAATTTTCAACGTCTTTGTAATCGTAAATTAAACCTGAATCACCCCAGTATTTGACGTTTTGGAGCAGGATGAAACCTTCATCAATGTCGTTTTCTGATATCTCGTCATACATTTTCTTGGAAACTTGGGCGTAGTAGTAATATGACTCCAGCTCGTCATCTTCTTCGAAGATATTGAATTGGATAAATACCCAAACTTGTTCTTGGCTGCGCATGGTTTCAGAAGCGAGGGTTTCGCTTTCTACCTTACAGCCGAATAAGGACAAAACGAAGACGAGATAAATCAGCGGTTTCATAAACTTTTCCATAAGTTGTGGATGGGTGTTTGCGTGCGATGTTATCTGTGTAATTTGAATGTACTTTGTCAGGATGTCGAGTAATGAGGTCCCAATTTAAGGCATTGGTCTTCCAAGTATCAATTTTGTCTCAGATTTCCCTGATTAATGGGTGAATGTCCTGCCAACTATGGGCTTAAAACCTTGGAAAGTTGGCAGGTACAAGTCACTATATTGTGTTACAGCGTAATGCTCTTCACCATACCCGCTTCCGCATGACCTGGAATGTTGCAGGCAAATTCCACCTTATTATCACCGTGGAAATGCCACAATAGCTGCTTTGCTTTACCCGGCTTCACTGTGACGGCATTGCCGGAATCGTGCTCATGGTGATCGGTCATGGTTCTCATCATTTCACGGTGCTTGAGTTGTTCTTCCATTGAGCCAATAGTAAATTCGTGGTCGATTTTCCCTGCGTTCATTACAACAAATTGCACAACGTCATTCGGTTCAATTTTCACGTCGTTTTTGAACGTGAAGCGCATGTCGTCAGTCATCACTACATGGATTACTTTGTCTGGCTTTGCCCCATTTGCTGGCATACCAACAGCGGACATGCCCTCCATGTTCATCATACTTGAATGATCCATTTTGCCTTGGTCCATAGATGAATGGTCCATTGACCCATGATCCATTGAACCATGATCCATCGTTGAGTGATCCATGCCCGCAGCCATTACGCCCGTTGAAAGAAAGGCGAGTGTCATTGCAATCAGTGTCTTTTTCATTGTGCTTTCCTTGTTTGTTTTATAAAAGTTGGCTGCGACACAGTGCCGCAGCCTTATGATGTGTCGCTTGTTAGTTTATTTCTCTAAGTTTCCAAAGCTTGAAAACAGCAGGAAGGACGAGAAGTGTCAGGAGTAGAGCTGATGCCATCCCCCCAATCATGGGCGCAGCAATGCGCTGCATGACTTCTGAGCCTGTTCCTTCGCCGTACATGATGGGGATAAGTCCGATGATGACAGTAAGTACCGTCATCATGACCGGACGCACACGCAAGCCTGCGCCTTCGCGAATAGCGGAGGTGAGGTCACTTGCTTGAATAGGTTGGTTTTGTTCTTGTGCATCAAGCTTTCTTCCGTGCCAAGCTTGGTTGAGATACACCAGCATGATCACCCCAATTTCTACCGCAACACCTGCCAACGCGATGAAGCCAACGCCAACGGCGATAGAGAAGTTGTAGCCGAGGTAATGCATCAACCACAGGCCGCCGACCATTGCGAGCGGCAGTGTCGCCATGATGATCATGACTTCACCAATGCGGCGGAAGCTCATGTAAAGAAGCAGCATGATGATCGCAATCGTGATTGGCACCACAACGCTCAAACGCTCTTTTGCACGCTCCATGTATTCGTATTGGCCAGACCATGCCAGTGAATAGCCGGAAGGAAGCTGAAGCTGTTCGGCGACCGCTTGCTTAGCGTCTACCACGTACGAGCCCAAATCGCGTCCGTCGATATCAACAAATACCCAGCCGTTTGGACGGGCGTTTTCTGTTTTTATCATTGGGGGGCCGTCTTCATAGCGAATATCAGCGACATCCGCTAATGCAATGCGCGCACCGTTTGGCGTGACCAAAGGCAACTCTTGTAGCTTCACCAACGAATCACGGTAATCCTGCGGGTAACGAACATTAATAGGGTAGCGTTCCAAACCTTCAATGGTTTCACCTACGTTCATGCCGCCAACCGCCGTCGAAATAACTTGCTGAACATCCTTGATACTCAAGCCGTAGCGAGCGGCTGCTCGACGCTTGATATCAATGGTGACGTAACGACCGCCGGCTACACGTTCTGCGTAAACCGAAGCCGTGCCTTCTACGTCGTTCAGAATCGGTTCGAGCTGGGAGCCGATGGTTTCTATCACCGCCAAGTCAGGGCCCGCGATTTTAATACCAATGGGTGTTTTTATGCCGGTTGCCAGCATGTCGATGCGGGTTTTGATTGGCATAACCCACGCATTGGTCAGGCCGGGGAACTGCACTAAATCGTCAAACTCTTTGCGCAAGGACTCTGTTGTCACGCCTTCTCGCCATTCTTCGCGCGGTTTCAACTGAATTACCGTTTCAATCATGGTGAGTGGTGCAGGGTCAGTCGCGGTTTCAGCACGTCCGATTTTTCCCCACACAGTGGTCACTTCAGGTACTGTTTTGATCAGTTTGTTGGTTTGTTGTAGTAACTCACGCGCTTTACCAATGGAAATGCCTGGGTACGTGGTAGGCATGTACATCAAATCGCCTTCATCCAAAGGCGGGATGAACTCACTACCTAGCTTGCTGATTGGATAATACGAAGATGCCATCAAAGTAAGTGCCAGAAAAATCATGGTTTTCGGGAACTTGAGGCTGAGGTTGAGCATTGGGCGATACATGGCAATCACGGCTTTGTTTGCCGGATTTTTGTGCTCTGGTAGTACCTTGCCGCGAATGAAATAGCCCATCAGCACCGGCACTAAGGTGATAGCCAAACCTGCTGCTGCTGCCATTGCGTAGGTTTTAGTAAACGCGAGTGGCGAGAACATCTTGCCTTCTTGGCCTTCCAGTGCGAACACAGGGACAAAGCTCAAGGTGATGATCATCAGCGAGAAGAACAGCGGTGCACCGACTTCCTCTGCGGCTTTGCTGATAACCTGCCAGCGGTTTTTGTCAGTAAGTGGTGTCCTCTCAATGTGCTTATGCACATTCTCGATCATTACAATTGCGCCATCCACCATGGCACCGATAGCGATAGCAATACCGCCTAATGACATGATGTTGGCATTGATGCCCTGCCAATGCATAACGATGAACGCTGACAGAATACCGATAGGCAAACTGATGGCGATGACCAGCGAGGAGCGCATGTGGAACAAAAATAATGCACACACCACTGCAACCACGATGAACTCTTCGGCAAGTTTCTTCCAAAGATTTTCGACGGCTGCATCTATCAGGGTTGAGCGGTCGTAGGTGGCGACGATTTCAACGCCTTCAGGCAGACTGCGTTGAAGATCGTCCAGTTTATTTTTGACGTTGTCGATTACTTCACTGGCGTTTTCACCAAAGCGCATGACGATCACGCCACCGACGGCTTCACCTTCACCATTGAATTCCGAGATGCCGCGACGCATTTGTGGCCCGATATTGATATCCGCAATATCACCCAGCAGAAGCGGCGTGCCTTTCTCTGTAACTTTAAGAGGAAGCGATTGAATGTCTTCCACGCTGCTCAGGTAACCGGTTGTGCGAACCATGTGCTCAGCTTCAGCCACTTCAATGACTGACGCGCCCGTTTCTTGGTTACCGTTTTGAATTGCCATGTTGACCTGTTGAAGCGTTAGGTCATAAGCGCGCAGCTTCGCCGGGTCAATCTGTACTTGGTATTGTTTCACCATGCCGCCGACGGTGGCGACTTCAGAAACACCTTCAACGGTTTGCAACTCATACTTGAGGAACCAGTCTTGAATACTGCGAAGCTCCGCCAAATCATGTTGTCCGGTTTTGTCTTGAAGGACATAGCTGTATATCCAGCCCACACCCGTTGCGTCTGGCCCTAATGTTGGTTTTGCGCTTGGTGGGAGCTTAGGTGCGACTTGGCTTAGGTATTCCAATACACGCGAACGTGCCCAGTACATGTCGGTATCATCGTTAAAGATGATGTAAACATACGAGTCACCAAAGAAGGAATAGCCACGGACAGTCTCCGCACCCGGTACCGCAAGCATCGCAGTAGTGAGCGGGTAGGTCACTTGATCTTCCACAACCTGAGGCGCTTGCCCCGGATAGCTGGTTTTGATGATGACTTGAACATCAGATAAATCAGGAAGGGCATCGACAGGCGTATTTTTTACGCTATAGATACCACCTATTGTGAGAAAGACGGTGGCTACCAAAACCAGAAAACGGTTAGCAATCGACCATCGGATAATTGCACCGATCATTGCTTGCCTCCTGACAGTTCAAGAGACTTCAATACATATTCGCTGCCTTCTTTGGCCACGAGGAACCGAACGGTTTGCCCCTCGGCAAAGTCCGCTAAATTGACGTTATCTTCGACAGAAAAGTTCATTTCTCCCGCCTGCCAATTCCACTCAGAAACGGGTTGGTGAGAGAGGGTGATCATGCCGAAATCGGCCATCAACATAGAAATGTCACCTGTCAGCCACGCTTCGGGGGCCACTGTGTTTTCACTCAATTTGTAATCGACGATTTCATACTGGCCCGAGTCTGCTTTTTGCATTTCAAACTCTATGCCTTGGCCTGCCTGCATGTCCTTCATCTCAATGCCATCAGCGAACATAAAGTTCATGACCATGCCCGGCCAGTTCCACGCTGGAACAGGTTCATGATTGATGGTCAGCATGCGGTGGTCGGCCATTACATCGGTGATTTGGCCTTTTGCCCACATGGTCTCTGCGGGCGGCTCAACACCGTTTATTCTTGCTAAATCCGCAGACTGGCTGGATTCAGAGTCCAGCATAAAGTGCGCAGAAGTGACGATTCGGTCAGCTTCAGAAAGCCCTTGTAATACTTCGATGCGATCACCGGCTTCTCGTCCTACTTCAATTCTTGCAGAGCGGTATTTACCGTCACCTTCTGCAAGCACGACGCGGGTCATGCCGCCTGAACGAATAACGGCATTTTTCGGCACGGTGAGAACGGCGTCATCGGTAACGGGTTGTAGGGCGATGTTGGCGAACATGTTTGGCTTGAGTTCACCGTTGGGGTTCACGAATTTTAGGCGAACGCGAAGGGTTCGGGTTTTCGGATCCAGAATAGGGTAGACGTAGTCAATTGCGCCTTTCCATTCTTTACCCGGAAGCGCATCCAGCGTCATGGTGGCAATGCTACCTGCTTTCATCCAATGCGCCTGACGCTCAAAGACTTCTGCATCTACCCAGACTTCCTCAAGTGGACCCGCACTGATCACGGCTTGAGCAGGAGACAGATAGCCACCTTCACGAATGTTCAAACTAGCGATAACACCATCAGCAATCGCTTTGATTTCGATGGTTTGAGAAGCTTTACCACGTTTCACGATTTGCTTGATTTGGTCACGATCAACACCTAATGACACTAAGCGCTCGGTCGCCCCTTTGACCAAACCTTTTCGGCCTGTACGCTGGGCATTGAGTAGCTCTTCTTGTGCTTTAACCAGATCGGGTGAATAGAGCGTGAACAACACATCGCCTTTGCTTACGCGCTCACCAACCGCATTGATAAAGAGCTTTTCAACCCAACCTGCAACACGCACGTTGGTTTGCCACAGGTGGCTTTCGTCAAACGCGATGTACCCGACGGTTTCAATGCGCGGAGACAGTTGGGCATATTCGACGGAGGCGGATTTAACGCCCAAATTGTTTTCTACCGCGGGGTCGATCTTTACTGTTCCCGGCTTGTCATTTGCACCCGCTACGTCTTCTGCATAGACAGGGATTAAATCCATGCCCATCGGGGATTGACCCGGCTTATCGCGTTTGTAGTTTGGGTCCATCGGTGCGACCCAGTAAAGTGGCTCATCGGCACCTTTGGTAGGTTCTGAACTTGCCATTGCAGACATGTCATGACCGTTTAGAAACTGATTTGCGCCAAATCCAATGGCTCCGCCAATCAGCAAAGCGAGAGTAGCTACTTGCATCGTTTTCATTGTTGTTATCCTTGTAAGCGTTTATTAGCGTTGCGCGCGCAAGATGTCAGAATCGTTCAGTTCAACAGGGTGGTCGTCAAACTCGAAACCATCGAGTAGCGACGCGAGATTGCTGCTGACAATGCTGAGGTCAGTCACCAGTCTTTCCATTTCGAGTTGAAGCGTTAATTCGTCGCTGGCTGCTGCAATCACATCGTTGAATTGCGCGGTATTGTTCTGATAACCGCGTTCAACCGCTTTGGTTCTCGCTTTTGCTTGATCCAATAACGTGGATTCATAGCGCTCAAGACGCTGTTCAAGGTTGGTTTTGTCGATGAGTAGGGCATTTACTTTTGCATTCATTTGCGAAAGCAAAAGGTCTCGTTGAGACTGTGCTGCGCCAACCTGATATTGGGCTGCAGCGTAGGTTTTGTCTTGCTTGTTCTCGGTGAACAGAGGGATGTCCAGCGTCAGGTAGGCACTCACTAAATCAGACGCAGGTTTACCGTTCATGCCATTGGCTTGTCGATAAGCGTACATGACCTCCACGCCAAACTGCGGCTGAAACGCTTGCTCAGCGATGTCGACCTGCGTACGACTCGTCTCGATAAGACTGTCGACCATGGTTACCATTGGGTGCTTCGCGAGCATCGTATAATGCTTCGCGCCCGCTGAACGCGCTAAGTTAGCCTCGAGTTTTTGCCACGACAGGGTGTTCGTTGCTTTAACGTTTTTCTGATTTTCTAGCCAGTCAGAACCCAGCCACTCCGATAATTGCGACACAATACGGCGTTGCATTTGGTCGTTTGCTTGTAGCTTTTCATCCAGTTTACTGACCTGAAGCTGCGCGTTAATCAGATCTTGTGCTTCGTTTTTACCAATGGAGTAATTGGTTTGAATGAAGTTCGCGAGCTCCTCCATAAGGTGCTGATTTTGATGAATGATATCGGCGGCTTTTTGCTGGTAACCGAGTTCCAGCCATAGCTGAGTAATGCTGTTGGCGACGTCTAATTCACGAACGGCGATTTGGTTTTGCATGCCATCTGCTTGTTGATTGGCTTTTTTAAGCTGCAACGCGAGGGTTTCGCCCCGCTCGAATTGTTGCATCAGTCCGACCGAAATATTTGTCATTGGGTCTTTGTCAAACTGAAAGCTATCGACAGGGAGGCCGCCAAAACCCACTTTAAGTTTTGGGTCCATCAGTGTTGAGCTGGCAATGCCTGTTTCTCGCACCGCTTGAGATTGCGCGAAGATAGCTTTGCGGCTGGCATCTGCAGCCAGTGCTTTATCTATTAGCAGGTCTAACTCGGTGACCTTGCTGTCGGTTGAGAGAGTGTGGCTTGAGGCATATACAGGTGATGCACTCCAAGCGATAGCACAAATAGACAGTGCCAATATGCGTGGTTTGAGTTCCATGACTTAATCCATTTTGTTTGCGCCAATATGCGGCGCAGAAAAACTGCTCCGGAACGAAAGTCGAACCTGAGATGGGTTTTGTGAAGGATTAAGCTATCGGCGGACGATAAAGTGACTGCGCACGTTCTATGACAGATGTGCGTTGATCAGCATTTATCAATACTAATTTGGCTTTGTTTTGCGGGGATTGATAGTGATTGTCGAACAGTGCAAAAGCACTTAGGCAAACGGCAGGACAGCAGTCGTGATCCATCATAGCGGAAGAGCCACAATCCGACGACATTTGAGAAGATGTCATGCCATGCATGTCATGGTGTGAGCTGACGTTATTGTCTTGCATGCCACAGGCGGTTGGCGTTGATTGAGAGACATGATGTTTGTCCATCATCTCAACAGCCATCATCGTAGAGCCAGACGCAATACTGGACATCAGCATGACGAGCACGCTGAAAGCTGTTATCCAGATTTTACGAAAGGGTGATAAATGCATCTGACTACGCGATTTAAGAATATCTTTATAAATTTAAAGCTTACCCCTAGGGGAAGGTCAACGTAGAAATGTAAAAATTAAGCCAAATAGCATGCGTTTGCATGATGTTTGAACATCATGCTGCTAAATTCGACAACAATGTAGCGAGGGTTTGTCGCTACACACAACAAGGTAAGTCGAGTACCAAGTCATCCAGATTTTCAGGATTCAGCATCTGATCAGACTTAATATCTAACTGCATGGCAACTTGTGAATTGAACAAACGCCAATGATTTAGCAGAAGGACATCCACGTTATTTGCGCTTTCTGGCCAGGTTTCAAACATCATGGGTCTCAGGCTTGTTGCTGCATGAGAACATTGCAGAAGTTGCCATTTCATTTCCCACATGTGTACAGGCTTTTGTGGGTGTTCTTTGTTGTAGTCGTCGAACAACACACCAAATACCGCAGCAAACTCTTCTTTTGAGCCCAAGAAATAGGTGAGGAGCGTATCATCGCCTTGGCGAACGGCATCTGCGATGAATTGTATTGGACGAGGATTGAGTAAGGTGAATGCCAGCATTTTTACAAGGAAGTGGTATATGCGTTCAGCACTGGATGTGTCGTTCGGCATTTTTTCGATTAGCAAGGTGATGTAGCTTTGCATGTACTCGTCCATTGCGTCGCTGATGGACTTCCAAATTTGCTCTTTACTGCCAAAGTGATGGCGAATAAGGCTGTGCGAAACCCCGGCTTTCTCGCTGATATTTCTTAGCGACACCCGCTCAAAACCAAGCTCAGCGAACATGTCTGCTGCGACGTGCATGATCTCGTGTTTTGTTTGTTCCGCAGTTTCTGCACTGCGTCTGCCTTGCTTTCTTTCTTGCATAACTGTTCGTCACACCCTCAGTTAACTCACCGTATTTTTATCAGATCCGAGAAAAAGACACCACTTCTTTATTATACAGATGGAAAATATATTGATCATAATTCGCTCTCATTTATACTGCACGGGTGTGTAATATAAATAAATGGAGAGAGTGTAGTGCGATATCAAAGACTGAAACGCACCCTCAGAGGCTTGTTAATGGTCGGAATAACGGCTGGCTTTTTGTCTGGATGTGGTGAAGCGGTGTCGGAAACCGCGGATACAACAACGGTTAAGCCAGTAAAGTTGTTAAGTGTTGCTGATTACATTGTGTCGCCAACAGACATATTTCTTGCTGAGGTGGATGCCACTAAACGGGCGCAGCTTTCATTTCAGGTAGGCGGCGAAGTGGATAATTTGTCTGTGCGCATGGGACAGCGGGTCTCTAAAGGTGATGTGTTAGCAACGCTCGATCAATCCGACCTCAAGCTGTCACTCGACTCAGCTCAAGCAAGCTATGCATTAGCCAAAACCCAATGGGAGCGATCAAAGCGTTTGTTCGCGAAGAAGTTGGTTAGTGCTGATGTATATGACCAGTCTGAAACCCAATTTAAAGCGACCCAAGCCCGTTATGAAACAGCGAGAACGGAATTGAGTTATACCCAGCTTGTTGCCCCTTTTGACGGTGTGGTTGCTTATACCTTTGTAAAACAAAATCAGGTGGTTGGAGCGAAACAACAAATCCTGAATTTGATTGATAACACCCAACTGGATGTGACGTTTTCTATGCCGGTTATCTATGTCGAAAAGCGCGGTATAGAGAATTTGTCTAGCCAAGAAATTTGGGTGACGATGGACAGCGATCCGACTTCAAAAATTCCTGCGTCTTTCAAAGAAATCTCCACTCAACCGAACACAGATACCAACACCTTTGAAGCCATCGTGACATTCGAACGTCCAGCGTTTCGTAATTTGCTGAGCGGCATGACGGGTCAAGTGCATATCACGAAAGGGCAAACTGAAATGTCACTGCGTTTGCCGGAATCTGCATGGGTGAGCAAACAAGGCAATCAAGGTTCCGTCTGGATAATGGATCCAACTAGCCACGCGGTTTCCAAAGTTAACATTACGACAAATGACAAAGGTGAAGTTGTTAACGGCTTGAGCCAGAACGACCTCGTTGTTGTGGCTGGCGTTGAATCGCTTTACGAAGGACAAGTCGTGAAAGCGTGGCTGCGAGAGGAAGGAATCTAATGAATCATAACGTACTCAGCGCAGCGATTGGAGCCATATTGCTGCTTTCAGGTTGTCAGCAAGAAGACGCCACAGTTCAAGAAACGCCGCTTTATGTTTCGACAGTGGCTGTTGATGCACCGGTAAAAAACCAGTTCCGTATTTTCAAAGGCCAAGTGGTCGCGGCAGAGCAAACACCGATTGCGTTTCGTAGCAGCGGTGAAGTGATCGAGGTGTTGGTTAAAGCGGGCGACAAAGTTGAAAAAGGGGATGTGTTAGCGCGTCTTGATGAAAAAGCAGCAACCCAAACCCTTAATGATGCGAAGGCACAACATCAACTTGCAGTGAAGCAGTTAAAGCGTGGCCGTGAGTTGTTTGGCAAAGCGATGATTTCACGTGCAGAGCTGGACGGTTTGATTGCTAATCAAGCCCTCACGAAAGCGCAAAATGAACTCGCAAAAAACCAACTTAAGTACACCCGTTTGGTTGCGCCATTTAGCGGCACTGTCTCCGATGTGTTCAAGGAACGTTTTGAGCGCGTTCAGCCGGGCGAAGCTGTCGTCAATTTGTATCAGGATGACAAGGTGTATGTGCAAATTGAGCTGTCAGACAACGTATTGGCAATGATCACACCGAATGGGCAAGCCGTTCGTTATCAGCCATGGGTAACATTTTCTGGCTTTGATGGTCGACACCAAATGACCTACCTCGAACACAGCAACGAACCGAATATGTCGACAGGAAGCTATGAGCTTTGGTTGTCGATGAATCAAATTTCGCCTGCGATTTTGCCGGGCACAACAGCGACAGTTGCCGTTGACATGGTAGAAGCGGGTATTCAAGCCGTTGATGGCTATCAAGTGCCAATGACGGTGCTCCAAGCAGGCGAACGAAAAGGTCAATTCTACGTTTGGAAACTAGTGGGAGATGAAGTTAGCCGCGTTACTGTAACCGTCGCAGAAGTGAACGGAAACGGTGCAGTTATTGCGACCGGCATTAGCGAAGGTGACGTTTTGGTGAACTCCAACTTACGCAAGCTGCGTGAGGGCAAGCAAGTTCAAGCGACGGGGAAGCATAGCGGATGAATATTGCTGAATACTCAATTAAAAACAAAATAATCAGTTGGCTCGCGATTGTCATTCTGACGATTGGTGGCATTACGTCGTTTCTGGATTTAGGACGTTTGGAAGACCCTGCGTTTACCATCAAAGATGCCATGATCATTGCGACCTATCCTGGCGCGACGCCAAAGGAAGTGGAAGAAGAACTGACGTATCCACTTGAAAAGGAAATTCGTCGTCTTCCGTATATCGATAAGATCACGTCAACATCCTCAAGCGGCATGTCTCAAATCATGGTGAGCATGAAGATGGACTACGGCCCGGATGAGCTACCTCAAATTTGGGATGAGATGCGCCGTAAGATCAATGATCTCCGTCCGTCACTGCCGCAAGGCGTCAACTCACTTTCAATTATCGACGATTTTGGCGACGTGTTCGGCATCATGTTGATGCTGACAGGTGACGGTTATGACTACGTTGAACTGAAACGGTACGCGGATGTGCTGGCTCGCGATCTTGAGCTTGTCGATGGCGTTGGCAAAGTTGCAATTGCAGGTGATCAACGAGAGATGCTGTTTGTCGAGATCTCCCTCGACCGCCTTGCTTCACTTAACTTGGACATGTCGATCGTTTCGGGTCTTCTGAACCAACAAAATAACGTTGTTGCGTCAGGGGAAGTCATGGTCAATGGCGAGAACCTGGTCATTCGACCTAGCGGAACGTTGAATTCTGTTGAAGCACTGGAAAACCTGATCATCCATGGCCGTGATACGGGCAATCTGATCCGCCTGAAAGATGTTGCGACAGTTACTCGTGATATTCAGGAAAAACCGAGCAACGTCATCACCTACAACGGCAAGCCTGCGATTAATTTGGCGGTGTCGTTTGCTTCTGGTGTGAACGTGGTAGAGGTAGGTAACCGCGTTCAAGCTGAATTGAATACATTAGAGCAACTAAAGCCTGCGGGTATCGAACTTAACTACTTTTACAACCAGTCTGCGGAAGTCGATACATCCGTGCAGGATTTTGTCATCAGCTTGGCGCAAGCGGTTGGTATTGTGATTGTTGTGCTGCTCTTTGCGATGGGTATGCGAAGCGGCATCATCATTGGATTGGTTCTGCTACTCACGGTCTTCGGTACCTTCATTTTGATGAAGTACAACGACATTGAATTGCACCGTATTTCGCTCGGCGCGCTGATCATTGCGCTCGGTATGCTGGTAGACAATGCCATTGTGGTCGTTGAAGGTATCCTCGTCGGGTTGAAGAAAGGCCGAACGCGTGTTCAGGCGGCGTCAGATATTGTTAAGCAAACCCAATGGCCGTTGCTTGGCGCGACCGTTATCGCGATTACTGCTTTTGCGCCTATCGGTCTGTCTGAAGATGCCACGGGCGAATTCATGGGGTCGTTGTTTTGGGTGCTGTGTTACTCACTGTTCCTAAGTTGGGTAACTGCACTGACGCTAACCCCCTTCCTTGCTAACTTGCTTCTTAAAGAAGAAGACGTTGTTGAGGGCGAGGATGTAGATCCATACAAAGGCTGGTTGTTTGTTGTCTTTGGTTGGTCGTTGAAACTGGCGATGCGATTCCGTTGGCTGACTGTTGCAGGCATGGTTGCCTTGCTGGTGGCTGCGGTTATGGCCTTTGGCATGGTGAAACAACAGTTCTTCCCGCCATCAAATACGCCAATGTTCTACGTGGATTTGTGGATGCCGGAAGGGACGGATATTCGTGAAACCATCAAGCAAACAGAAAAGGTGGAAGCTTATATCCGAGAGCAGGATGACGTTGAGTTTGTGACTTCGTCGGCTGGCCAAGGTTTGCAGCGTTTTGCATTGACGTACCAACCCGAGCAAAGCTACGAAAGCTATGCGCAACTACAGGTTCGTACGACAGATCGCGAGAACATGTTTGTGGTGTTGCGTTCACTGACCCAGACGCTGCCGCGAGATTTCGATAAGCCGACGTTCCAGTTCAAACTGATTGAGTTTGGCCCTTCTCCGGCCTCAAAAATCGAAGCGCGCATTACGGGGGCAGATCCGCAGGTGTTGCGTGAAATCGCCGTTCAGGTAGAAGACATTTTTCACCAAGATCCAGGCGCGCGAAACATTCGTCACGATTGGCGTGAACGTACAAAAGAGCTTGTGCCTGTGTTCAACGAGTCAAAAGCGCGTCGATTGGGGATTTCGAAACAAGACCTGTCCAACACCCTGCAACTGACGTTTGGCGGCAGTACGATGGGCGTGTTGCGTGATGGTACAGATATGCTGCCAATCGTTGGTCGTTTGCCTGAGCTTGAGCGGGTAGACTTCGAATCTATCCAAAACGCGACGATTTGGAGCCCGTCACTTCAAGCCTATGTACCGATTGACCAAGTGGTCGATGGTGTCGAGCTGACATGGGAAGACCCGATCATCAAACGTCGTGACAGAAAACGTACGCTGACGGTGCTGGCTGACCATGACATTTTGAGTGAAGACACTGCAGACGCCTTGTTCCGCCGTGTTCAGCCTGCGGTGATGGAGCTTGAATTGCCGCAAGGTTACGAAATTACCTGGGGCGGTGAATACGAGACATCGTTGGATGCGCAGCAATCGCTGTTTGGTTCATTGCCAATGGGCTACTTGCTGATGTTCGTGATCACCATATTGCTGTTCAATTCGATCAAGAAACCGCTGGTGATTTGGTTTACCGTGCCGCTGTCCATCATCGGCGTGTCGTTTGGTCTGCTGCTATGGAATATGCCTTTCAGCTTTACTGCCTTTCTCGGTTTGTTGAGTTTAAGCGGTATGATCTTGAAAAACGGCATTGTTCTGATGGACCAAATCAACATTGAAATGGACTCAGGCAAAGAGCCTTATCAAGCGATTGTCGATTCTGCGGTGAGTCGTGTTCGCCCTGTAAGTATGGCGGCGTTAACCACGATTCTAGGTTTGGTACCCTTGATGTTTGATGCATTCTTCGGTTCGATGGCGATCACCATTATGGCGGGTCTGGGCTTTGCAACCGTGTTGACCCTGATTGTTGTGCCAGTGATGTATTCCATCATGTTCAATATCAAGCCGCCAAAAGAACAAGAGGTGGAGTTAGCACCAATCGCGTAAGACGGTGTGACAAAGCGGACATAAAAAAATAAGTAAAGAAGGCGGTATTCCGCCTTCTTTCTTTTCAGGGTGACGAATTAATTAAATGGCTAGTTTTGTTTAACTGCTAATACAAAGCCTACGCCGTAGTATGCGTCAGGCGTATCTTCACTTTCAATTGCTTTTAACGACAACAGCATTCTAGAACCATCACCAGAAACAAACCCGTCAAGTGAAAGCGAAAACGTCCCGTCATCTTCAGTGAGAGATACGTTGCTATTCGCATCGACATTCGCTGTCATGGTAAATGTTTCGCTTTCTTCGGTAGGCGCGATGGACTGGCCAAGTACTGTGTTTTTGACAATGCCGAACGTCTCTCCTTGAAGTGTTGCTTGCGTACCAGCTTCATCAAATGTCATGGTGCCAGGGTGTGAAAACGTCAATACCTCAGTGCCTCCACCTTCGGTAAACCCAAGCTCCATTGGATAAAGTTTGTACGTCGCGCCGCCGACATCGGGTGGGGTGTCGCCAAGCCCAATGCCCATAACAAGGAGTTGAGCATAATCGGTGTAGGTTTCAGCGTCCTCTGGGAATCTTTCTACTAGCGAGCCAACCAGCAAATCGCCAGTCGGAGAGATGAAACCGTGTATGTCATCTTCTTCGACGGTCATCGTTAGTAGCCCATCTGTACTTAGACTGTATGTGCCAGCCATATTGTCTTCCGGTGGCGTTTCTGAAAACGCGAGAGAGGTTGGCGTTCTGAGAATTTCTGCACGTTTTTCAGAGCCGTCAGACGTTGAGAATGATCCGTTTCCGTCGAAGGATAATATGCTCGATTCAGTAACGACTTCCATTTGGGCGTTATTCGAGTTTAGGATCAAATCAAATAATACAAGCCCAACGTTTCCGTTCAATGTGTTGTTAGAGATGTCTATCCCTTTTCTCACCAACAGATCCATTGTGAGGCTAGGTTCATCGCCGTCTTTTTGGTTCGGGTCAAGGGCATCGAATTTGCCATCATTGTCTGTATCGACAGTGCGGAAACGTAGCCCTAACTCCTGATTTACGCCGATCTTCACATCGTCACTGCCACCTGGCTCAAGAATAAACGTTGAAGGCAGAGTGCGAAAACCGAATTCGGGGCCATTACCATCGTCGTAACTTAGGTGTTCATCAAGCCCTAGCCGCTCAATGAGGGTACCGTCAGCGGTAATATTTACCTGAAGCTCCTCAGGATCGTCTGGTGTGTTCTCAATTTCGGTGACTGTAAAAAGGGAGGACTCTATCTCTGAAGCACCTTGGTAAAAATGCAAAATCGCAAAGTTTTCTTCGTAGGCGTCTGAGATTGAGAGCGTGTCACTAGACACTGCTTCTACGTTTAGTTCGCTCGATTCGATGGACGTATAAAATGAGCCATAAGCTCCCGTGTCTTCATCGTGAAGCGACAATTCAAAAATGGCACCGCGCCATTCGCCAGCGAATTGTGAAGCATCTCCCGGTGTGGTTGTTAGTACACCTATTTCTTGTTGAAGCTGGTATCCGGCGACAGCATCAAGTGCTGCTAACGTTTCCGTTAAGTCTGTTCCCGCGGTTAAATCCAATTCGTCGATGATGCCACGTAAGGTGACGATGTGATTATCGGCAAGGTCTGCCAGCACAAGATCAGAATCAACCAAGTTTTGATAGATGTAGTGACTGGCCGGATCGACATTGACTTTTTGGCTCAGTGCGATGGCGTGTAAGTCAGTATTCTGTCCTCTTACTCTAACAATCAAGTTCCCAGCCAAACTAACGCCTGAAGGAAGGCTAATGTTGTATTCCCCGGTTATTGACGTTGGCGCGCTGGCAATCACGTCACCAATTTGTTTCCCGTCATCATCTACCCTAATGAGTTCTACGGTAGCGTTACGTACCGGCTCCAAACCGACGATCGCCGCATAGGCGGGAGGAAATAATTGTTCGAATAACGTTGGCTTGCTGAAATTCACAATGGCTCCACTGGGGGCTGAAACGGTGCCGCTCACAGAGCTTGTGGGAGATGGGGTGGGAGAAGAACTGGTATTGTTATCTGAGCACGCTACTAATCCAAGTAAAAGTGCGGGTATAGCCACTGAATTTTTTAATATTTTTGCATTGATACTACTCATAGCATTCATCCTAATTAGCCACATCGTTATCATTGCTTTAAGCGTTCGAAAAACGAACGAGCTAAAATTTTATGCAAGGGCAGTTAACAATCTCTGTTTCGTTAATGGGAAATCATCGGATGTATTAAATTGGATACAAAATTGGCGTGTCTGAAGGTGAAGGAATGTAAAAACGGAGACTCCCAATAGGCGACGGGAGATAAGCAGAATAACAAGAGAAAGCGGAGCTAGTTGTGCTCCGCTTTTGAGCTGTTGAGGAAGGAGTGTTGAGTCGCTACGCGGCTTTCCACCCACCGCTATGAACCAACTTATCTGTCACTTTGTTAACCGCTTTTTCCGCGCGTTCAACAATATCATCGATGTCAGATTTGTTCACGATAAGCGGCGGGGCGAAACCTAGTATATCGCCATGAGGCATTGCGCGGGCAATCAACCCTTCTTCCAAGCATGCTGCAGCAATTTGAGGACCGACTTTCAAATTAGGATCGAAGTGGGTACGGTTCGCTTTGTCGCTCGAAAATTCAAGTGCGTGCAACAACCCGATGCCACGAGAATTACCAATCAATGGATGGTTAGCGAAAGCTTCTTTCATCTTGAGTTGGAAGTATGCACCTGTGTCTCGAGCATTTTGCGTGAGATTTTCCCGTTCGATAATATCCAGATTACACATCGCGGAAGCGGCACCTAGCGGGTGACCGGAATAGGTATATCCGTGTCCGATCGCACCCCATTGGTCGGTACCGTCTTCCAGTACCTTCCAAACACGTTCGCCGACCATCACACCGGACAAGGGTTGATACGCGGATGTTAGCCCTTTCGCAACCGTGATGAGATCAGGTTTCATGTCGTAATAGATGGAGCCAAAATCTGAGCCTAAGCGGCCAAAGCCACATACCACTTCATCTGCGATAAGTAATATGTCGTATTTATCGAGTACCCTTCGAATAGCGGGCCAATATCCTTCTGGCGGTGGAACAATACCACCCGTTCCTAGCACTGGCTCGGCAATCATAGCTGCCACGGTCTCGGCACCTTCTGCTAGGATCATGTTCTCGAGTTCATGAGCGCAGTAAGCCGAGAACTCCAACTCGCTCATGTCGTTTTCATTACGGCGGTAGTAGTAGGGTGCAACGGTGTGTTTGATCCGCTCAAGCGGTAGGTCGAAATGTGCGTGGAAAAGGGGCAATCCCGTCAGTGAGCCAGAAGCGATACTGGAGCCGTGATAACCGCGATCACGAGAGATGATCTTCTTCTTGTCCGGCAAGCCTCGCGCATTGTTATAGTACCAAACCAGCTTGAGTTGGGTTTCGTTGGCATCACTGCCAGACATGCCATAATAGACCTTGCTCATGCCTTGGCCTGCCATTTTGATAATGCGTTCAGACAGAGGTATGAGTGCTTCGTTAGTGTGACCTACATAGGTGTGGTAGTAAGCAAGCTTTTTGGCTTGCTCGTAAATCGCTTCTGCCATTTCTTCGCGACCATAACCGATATTTACGCAGTACAAACCTGCGAAACCGTCAATCAGTTCGATGCCTTCAGAGTCCTTGATTCTGATACCTTTTGCATCGGTGATGATGCGTCCGGGCAGGTCGCCATCGGCATACTGTTTTAGATGGGTTGAAGCGTGAAAAACATGCTGACGGTCTGTCGCTAACAGTGCTTTGGTATCAATTTTTCTGTTCATGATTCTTTCCTTCTAAATTCCGCCAGCAATGTTCAAACCGCCAAGGCAGTAATATTTAATTTCACTGTATTCATCAAAGCCATGACGGCTGCCTTCACGGCCTAAACCTGACTGTTTCATGCCGCCAAAAGGAATAGGGTGGCCCGTCATTTTCACGCTGTTGATGCTGACCATGCCGAACTCCAACCCGCGCATTAACGCCCATATATGACGAACATCATGCCCATAGACATAGGCTGCGAGGCCATATTCGGTGTCGTTAGCTGCAGTAATGACATCGGGGATTGTGTCGTAGGGAATAATCCCTGCAACAGGGCAGAAATTCTCTTCTCGGTAAACCGCCATATCGGGTGTGATGTTGGTGAGTAGTACTGGATGAAAATAATTTCCGTCAGCGGCAGAGTGCGGTTTGCCAACCACCATTTTTGCGCCTTTGTTTATTGCATCATCGACCATCTTTGTGGCTTTGGAGACGGCTTGTGCATTGATAAGCGGTCCGATATCCGTGTTTGGGTCTAATCCATTACCGACGTGAAGCTTTTGCATCTCGGTTGCAAATGCATCAGTAAATGCGGCGAATTTGTCTTTCGGTACAAAAATGCGGTTTGCGGCAAGACAGTCTTGGCCGGAGGTTTGAAACTTTGCGTCTACTGCGGCTTTTGCTGCCTCGTTGATGTCCATATCAGGAAGGACAATAAACGGTGCGTTACCGCCGAGTTCCATCGAGCACTTTTTCACCGTGTCAGCGCATTGGCGAAGCAGGAGTTTCCCGACTCGTGTTGAGCCAGTGAAGGAGAGTGCTTTCACCTTTTCAGAACAGGCAAGTGTCGCTGATATCATTGGTGCGTCACCCGTGACAACGTTAAATACGCCAGCAGGGATGCCCGCGCGTTCCGCAAGTTCCGCCAGCGCAAGCGCGGAGAAAGGTGTTTCTCCTGCAGGTTTGATGATCACGGTACAGCCAATGGCGAGGGCAGCGGCAGCTTTTCGCGTGATCATGGCACTGGGGAAATTCCACGGTGTAATAAGTGCTGCAACACCAATAGGTTCGCGTATCGTACCCAAGTGGGCATTGGGAATGTGACTTGGAATCGTTTCGCCATAGGCACGACGTGCCTCTTCGGCAAACCACCGAATAAACGATGCGCCATAGTCAATTTCACCACGGGCTTCATTGAGCGTTTTTCCTTGCTCAAGCACCATAAGGCGCGCTAAGTCTTCGCGGTTTTCTTTGATTTTGTCATGCCATAGCATTAAGCCAGCAGCACGATGATCAGCGGACAGTGTTTTCCAGTGTTTGAAAGCAGCTTCTGCCGCATCAATGGCATGATCAACCTGCGACTTTTCAAGCGAGGTAATATAGCCCAATACATCATTGTCAGCTGGGTTAGTGACGGCAATATCAGATTGACCAGCAATCCATTTACCGTTGACATAAGCGAGCTGTTTGAACAAGCGCGAGTCTTTGAGTTGACTGAGAATCGCGTCTTTGTTTTTGTGTAAATTCAGCGCAGCCATAGGACCCCCTAGGCATCAAAGTGAGTACACTTAAACTCTACGTGCGGGATGGAAAATCTGTTTTCTGTTGGTAGGGAATCGGCTTGGTGTTTTTTCTGAATTTGAGGGAATAAGTTTGTCTTTTTTCTGCGACGTTTCTAACGCATTCTATTGCTTCAAGTTTTCATCGATGTCGAAAGGGTCTTTTTGGAACTTCACGGTTTTGGTGACAATGTAAGTGTAATAGCGCTCGATAGCGAGATCAGACATTAACCAGGTGTCGATAAGTCGCTGATATTGATCGATATCCTCCGTGACAACACGAAGGATATAATCCACGCCGCCGCCCGTCGAAAAGCAATCGGCAACTTCTGGGCAATCTCTCATGGTTTGCTCGAAGCGTTGAAAATGATTCACATCGTGTTTGCCCAGCGAAATTTCCACCATCACGGGTGTTTTCTTTTGAAAGACTTGAGGGTTAATACGTGCGCTGTAGCCTTCGATAATGCCTGCGTTTTCTAAGCGTTTTACACGCTCCCAGCATGGACTAATGGAGAGATTAATGGCTTCGGCCAGATGTGATTTGGTAATCCTACCTTGCGTGGCAAGCACCTGAAGTATTTTTAGATCGTACTTATCGAGTCGCATTGCGTATCCCTGTGCTGAATTTTATAAGCGTGGCACAGGGTTAGCGGGTTTCCCAATTTTGTTAGGTGCTTAAGAGAGGCTTTGCGATCACAACAAACGTATCACCAATGTTAATCAATGCGTGGTGACGCACTGCACACACTACGCCATCTGTCGTTGCATAGTATTTCTCTGGAGCCTGCCCGGTTCGCTCCACGGAATGTATGGTGGCGATCAAGTCGCCTTTTACCACTAATTGCCCAAGCTTTATTGCTAGCTCCATAATGCCGCGATGTTCAGATTGCGCATAACATTTGGCACTTGGGATCTCCATGGCTTTGGGTTCATCAGGAGGGTCGATATAGTTTCTCTGCAAAATACCGCTGTAGACGAGAAAGTTATGGATCCCTCTGTCGGCCATCGCCACAGTGTCAGGCGTGGTTGAGCCGCCACCTCCCAGTTCAGTGGTGACAAACACTTTTCCTTGTTTTTCAACAGCAGTATCGTAGAGCGAGGTGGCATCCATTTCTTCCATGTAGAAATAGTATGGCGCACCAAATAGTCTTGCTCCTTCCCAGCAGCGGAGTTCCTGAAGCTTATCGGGCAAACGGTGAGCGGCTGCAAAGGGGAGGATATCAAGCGTTTTTCCCCCAGAATGAATATCCAATGCCGCATCACACATTGGAATCAGAACGCGACTAAAGTAATCGGCGATTCTTTCAGTAATAGAACCTTGTGGGTGGCCGGGGAAAGCACGATTCATGTTTCCACCATCAATGGGTGAAACACGGCTTCCCGCATTGACTGCGGGGTGGTTCATCATAGGAATAATGATAACCCGACCTTTTATTTGTTTCGGCTTAAGTTTGTTGGAGAGCTTTTGCAGCGAAATTATCCCTTCATACTCGTCGCCATGATTACCGCCTGTGAGCAATGCAGTTTGCCCATCTCCGTTTTTCACCATCGTAATTGGGATCATCACTGCTCCCCATGCGGATTGATCGCTTGAGTAAGGCAGCTTGAGAAAACCATGCTGAATGCCATCCGCACTGAAGTCTATCGTGGAACTAATGGCAGAAGGGGGCAGTTTTCTAGGCATGCTGGGTCTCTCTCCTTACGCATTCAATGCTTAACAAATAACTGTCTGGGAAAATCACAGAGCGTTTTAGCTCCACGCCGTGTGATGACTATGCTCTCCGTGGTTTCCATGCCCCAGTCGTCCATCCAGAGTCCGGGCATAAAATGGAAGGTCATGCCTTCTTTGAGGAGCGTTTGATCGGTCGGTCGAAGACTCATGGTTCGCTCTCCCCAGTCTGGTGGGTAGCTAAGACCAATAGGGTAGCCACATCGCGAACCGCCACGATCAAAGCCATATTTGGCCATAGTTCGGTCTAGCGCATCTGCAATATCGCCACAAGTATTGCCGGGTCTTGCTACCGCTAAGCCTGCTTCAAGGCCTTCATTCAATGCGTCGTTCGCACGTTTGAAATGATCGGCTGGCTCACCGAGGTATATCGTTCTTGACAGTGGGCAGTGGTACCGGCGATGCACGCCTGCCATTTCAATAAAGGTACCTTCGCCTTTTTTAAAGGGGCGGTCATCCCATGTTAGGTGTGGTGCTGAGGCGTCAACGCCTGAAGGAAGCAGGGGAACAATGGCTGCATAATCGCCGAAATGATCGCCGTGCCCGATGACAGCGTGTTTGTTTATTTCTGCAACGAGAATGTGTTTAGGAAGCCCTGGTTCAATTAATTCGTAAGCGACACGGTGCATGTTTTCGACGATACGCGCTGCGGCTTGCATGTATTTAAGCTCTTGATGTGATTTTTCAGCACGACACCAGTTAACGAGAGACGTTGTATCTACTAACGAGGCGAGAGGTAGGTTATCGCGTAAAGCTTCAAATGCAGTGGCACTGAAATAGTAGTTGTCTTTTTCTACGCCGATATGGCCTCTGTCCCAGTGAAGTTCGGGCAAGATGTGATTGGCCAAAAACTCCATCGGATGAAGTGGCGGGTTCATTACATAGTGATCGGGATAGGCAGTTATGTTCTCAGGGCGCATGTAAACGGTGCGCCTTGCGCCATTGGCATCTTGTCTGCGACCAAACCAAAGTGGTTCACCCGATAAACCGAGAACAACACATTGAGGCACGTAAAAAGACCAACCATCGTATCCGGTCAGCCAGGCCATATTTGAAGGATCGTGTACGAGTAGGACATCGATCTCTTTTTCGAGCATTGCGGCACGTACCTTTGCGATACGTGAATAGAACTCTTCTAGTGAAAAGTTGAGTGAGACTTCGCTCATAGCTCAAACTCCTTTTGTACCGCCCAATGGACGAACGTTGACGTTCAACAGTCATCGCCAATCACCCGTGAGATCCAAGTTCGGAGCCGATACCTGGGCTCGTTTCAGGGTGTTTGTTTTGCCGTGTTGTGTCGGCTTTACTGCCTTAGCGTGTAAGTGACTCGCTTTCTCCTTTTTACTGTTTTACACGGAACGATTTCCAAAATGGATGCCGTGGCAGTGAAAAATGGTGGAGGCTTTGTTTCACGCTCCCCTAACACTTACATTAGTGATTAATATTTAGTCAATCAATTTGTTAGACGTAATAAATGCGCTACTGGTTCAATTTGCGTGAAAATTCGTCTGGAGACAGCGCAGTTTGCAGTCTGTCTCAAAAACGAAATTTGAGTGATTTAATAATAACGGAGTCGGTTAAACTTGTTGTGATTTGAGCTGCCTACAATGCCTAATGCCATCGGGTAGGGCTTTATTACATTTTCTCCAAATCTTCTTCAATTTGTCTACTTCGGGAGTACAAAGCCAGTGCTGAACTGATGACACCCTATACGAACGTTTTGCGAACATCCTAGGCATGATCATGCCTGTTATTGCGCTTGCGCTCGAGTCGGTGAAATCGCATAGCCTGCCTGTTTCTTTCCCTTGTCACTGAATTCAGAGTACTTCTTGCGAGCTTGCCGTGGAGCATATACCCAAGCATCTTCAGGTTATTTGAGTATAACTAAGCCCAAAAGGAACATAATTTGAATAATAAGAGAGAAATTGCCCTTACATCGAAGGATGTCACCCGTCCAAGTGGGCCTTGGACGCCAACCATTCATCAGTTTCTGCATCATCTTCATAGAAACGGTTTTACTCAATGTCCATTGCCGTTAAGCATTGAAGCCAACACTGAAACAGTAACCTTGGTAGACGGTGAAACCTATGACTACCCATTGAAAGGCGCAATCGCGTCTGAAGAGGCATTAATCAGTGCAGCCAAACTGCTCAGAAAGTTTCATGATACGTCGGCCATGTTTATTGCAAGTATGCCGAGCGATTGTCTTCATTGGCAGCAACCGCTTCGAGATCCTGTTGAGGTAATTTGTCATAGCGATTTTGCGCCATATAACGTGGCACTCAATGGAGACAAGGTGGTTGGCGTGTTTGATTTTGATACCGCACATCCTGGACCTCGCATGTGGGATTTGGCCTATGCGGTTTATTGTTGGGCTCCGTTTAAAACTCACAGGCACGATGCAATGGGAAGCCTCGTGGAGCAAAGCACTCGTGCACGTTTATTTTGTGTGCACTATGGAGCAGTGGAAAGAGATAAATTGCAGTTGGTTGATTGCATGATCTCTCGTTTACAGTCACTAGTGAGCTTTATGTATGCAGAGGCGGATAGCGGTAACACAAAGTTTCAACAAGACATAGAGCAGGGGCATCAGAACGCTTACCTGAAAGATATTGATTACTTGCTTAGGAACAAGGCACAGATTACGCGACAACTTTGTATTTAGGGCTGGCGGGTTTGCTCAAATAAAGAGCAAACCCGCTTTTTATAGGAGTTAGGCAGTAACCATAGCGAATTTGAGGGTGTTTTTGCGACTTGGTTTGGTAAAAAAGAAGGAAACAGAATCATTTTGTAACCATTTGAAATGGTTGTGTTCGCTTGTTAGCCATAAATTCGTTGTTGGCGGAAATGCCGAGATATATAATCCGCGAAATTATAATACCCATTTTAACTTTTTCGGTACGATATGTTGAAACTGCCTTCTTTAAGGTCCTGTTACGATACGTATGTTCGCGACATTTCTATTGTCTTTTTGCTACTACTGCCACTAACAATTTGTAACGCGATATCACTCTTTTCCGGGCATTTTTTAAACTTTGCGGAACAAGGCGAGCTGGCAAAGCGCTTTTTTTATTTTTCTGATTTGCTGATTGGTGTCTATCCAATCGCCCTTTGCATTATTACGACGTATTACCTTTCTTCGAAGCACAATGTGAGTCCGTTGATTGTTATTCCCTATGCGTTGGTGATGTTTACGGGAATATCTATCGCAAATGATCTGGTCGCACCGCACAATGGCTTGCCGAATAATCCGTTGATAGGGTTGCTCGCGGCGGGTGTTGCATCGGCATGGTGTGTGACGTTCAAAGTCTACCCGCTAGATCCATCACGAATAGATTTCGTCAGTGCACTGTACAAGCAGTCACTGCACTTTTTTGGCTTCTTGTTGCTGACGGTGTTCTTTAACCAACTGACGGGAACCATCATTCTAGAGTCTGATCTATTCAGGCAAGATCTTGCATTAAATCCCCTTACCATAAGTGGCGGTTTAGTCTACCAGTTCATCCTTGGGTTACTGGGTTCGATAGGTATCAATGGCCATAACTTTTTGTTTCGCGCCAAGCAGCAATTGTTTGAAGATACCAAGAACAACCTTGAAGCTTGGGAAATGGGAGAGGAACCACTAAACATACTTGGCCAAGGTTTCTATGATGCATTTCTAGCGATAGGCGGCTCTGGGAGTACGCTTAGTCTTTTGTTGTGCATTTTGTTTTTTTCAAAGGACAAACGACACCTGACGTTGGCATTGTCAGCTCTGCCTTTGGTGATGTTTAACATCAATGAACTTTTGCTTTTTGGTTTGCCAATTATTTTTAACCCAACACTGATTGTTCCATTTGTATTGGTACCGATGATTAGCTTTGTTGTGGTTTACAGTTCGATGTCATTGGGCCTCGTTAACCCAGTCAGTGCTATTGTCGATTGGATGACCCCACCGCTTATAAGTGGCTACTTGGCGACACAAAACAGTATTGGCGGTGTTGTTCTTCAAGTGGTCGTGATTGCGATTGGGGTATTGGTGTACCGACCGTTTTATTTGCATTACGCAGGCAAGAGCACTGTTGATGCAAAAATCATGATCCGTCGTCATTCCATTGAGAAAAGCTCGCTTAAATCGTTTCTTGGTGACGTTAGCCAATCGATGGGTGGGCATGTGAACCATCACGAAATCAGCCAGCGTGTGGGCAAAATGATGACTCGAGGCTCTTTCACTATGTATTACCAACCTCAGGTAAACTTGAAAGATCCAAACGACATTGCTTACGAGTCACTGGTGAGGTATCGAACCGAAGATGGACACATTTTACCGCCACTGTTTATTAAAGACTTCCACCAGTTGGGGGCAATTAAACATCTAGATGAAATGGTCATCGATTTGGTGCTAAGAGATCTTAAGAAGCTTCCGTTGAACCAAGGTTGTCGAGTTGGTATCAATATCTCTGCGGAATCTGTGTCAGACCCAGACATTGTTGATTATATTTCTGAGCGTCTTTACTTCTATGGCGTTCCACCATCGCTTTTGGAGTTGGAAATCACGGAAGAAGCGATATTGGAAGACCACGTTCAGATTCGACAGAACATCGAAATTCTCCAAGGGCTTGGCGTTAAAGTTGCCATTGACGATTTTGGCGCAGGGTATGCGTCGTTCCCGCATCTGCTTAAGTTCAATTTTGATAAAGTGAAGCTTGATCGCTCGTTGTTGTTAAACGCAACGGAAGAGAGAGGCCAAAATTTGTATCAATTGTTGGCGAAAATCAGTGAGGTAACCGGATGTGCGTTGGTCGCTGAAGGTATCGAAACGGAGCAGGACATGGAGTTTGTAGAAAGCTGTGGCATCAACATATGTCAGGGTTTTTACTTCGCAAAACCCATGGCACTGGATGACGCGATAGACTGGGCAGCATCAGCATCAGCATCAGCATCAGCATCAAAGCAAACACTGAACGTATAAAAAAACCGCGGGAAACCGCGGTTTTTTTTAACATCAAACCATTATTTGAAATCGAGTAGCTCAATATCAAAAATCAATGTAGATCCTGGTTTTATGATGCCGGCTGCACGATTGCCATACGCTAAGTCAGCAGGGATGAAAAATCGGGTTTTTTCACCTTTTTTCATCAGTTGAACACCTTCGGTCCACCCTCTAATAACTTGGTTCAAACCAAACTCAATGGGCTCGCCACGTTGTACTGAGCTGTCGAAGACAGTGCCATCAATTAAGGTTCCGTGGTAATGCACTTTTACTTTTGACGTTGCGGTTGGATGTGTGTCACCTTCGCCCGCTTCAAGAACCTTGTATTGAAGGCCTGACGCTGTAGTTTCTACGCCTTCTTCCTGTCCGTTTTGAGATAAGTACGCGTCACCCGCTTCTTTGTTTTCAGCTGCTGCTTTCATCGATTTTTGGCGGTTGAGGTAAATTAAAACGATAAGAACAACAATAGCGAGGGGTAATGCAAAATCCATAATGACTCTCTTTCTGTTGATAAGGCTAATGCCAAGCTGCATTCATTATGTAAAACCATTACGAGAAATGGAATCAATATTATGAGTCAATATGTTGCAAGCTCTGGGGGAATAGAAGAGAGAGAAAGGGGCAGAAGCCCCTAGCGTTTTACTGAGCAACGAGACCTTTAACTACATCAAGAACAAACTCCTGACAATGCGTTGCGGTGGCAGGGTCGAAATCTTGGTTATGTTGGTCTGTATTTGATAATACTCGGATGCTCACAAAAGGTACGTCGTATGCTTCTGCGACAAGAGCGGCAGCTGATGTTTCCATTTCTTCAACCGAGGTACCGAGTTTTTCGTGAAACCAGTTGATACGGTCAACTTCGCGGTTCCATTCATCGGCAGTGCCAATTACACCTGATACGATTTTGCCGTGTTTGTATGCGTCGGTGTAACTCAGCGTATGAGCAAGAAGTGCGTCATCCGCATCATAGTGACTGAAGTTAACTAACTCACCTTCTTTGCGAAGACGCATAACAACGTCAAAATTTTCCCACTTCTCTGGGTGAATCCCTTTTCCTTTTTCCGTATAGGCGACTTTGTATGCCCCCATATTGAAGCTACGTGCACCTACAACAATATCACCACGATAGAGTTCCGGATCATGCCCCCCCGCAGTGCCTTGGTTGATGATGGCTTTTGGGTTGAACAACTCGATACCTAATGTGGTAGATGCAGCTGCATTTGCTAAGCCGATTTCAGTGCGAGAAATAACGATTGGGTGCCCGTTAATTTTTCCTTCCCAAAATGTCCATGAACCACGTTCTGATTCTTTTGCGTTTTCTAACGCAGCAATGAGGACGTTGGTTTCAATGTCCATCGCGCCTTGGATTAAAATGGGTTGCTCTGTTGCCATAACTGAAGAAGAAATAAGCAGAGAAAGTGAGGCGATATTCTTAAACATTTTTGTCGACCTTGCGGACAGGGAGTAAATTTCTGGCGAATCATACTGAAGCAAACGTTTGCGTCAATATAAAATTCCAAGTATTTAAAAGATGTATATTTACTGGTCTAAATAAATTCAGGCGGGTTAATAAAGTGAAGTGCGTTAATTACCACCATATCGAGCATACTTTCTTTTCGGGAATTGATGTTTTTTGCATCTATTTGGTGCAATGTCTGCGCCATAGTTGACGCTTTATGTGATTGAAATTGTGAGGAACTGGTGGGAAGGGTTGCTTTATCTATCTTTTAAAAGGTTGGTATGTTGTTTGCAATACGTTAAATGTGCTCATGCACAGCTTTCACTAACCACTCTTGTTTAGGAGTGTTATTTATTAGCGCATATTTTAATCTCAGTTATGCTCCGCTTCCTTTGTTAAGGACGGAGCTTTTTTTTACGTCGAATTAACGGTTCTGTTAAATTAATGCTGCAACACGATGCAAACGATAAATCTTGGTATTTGGCTGGGTGCGATGCAGTATTGCTTATTTATTCTGTCTAAATTCGTTGCTCTGGTGCAAAAAACCAAGAAACAAAATGTAATTGAGATGTTTCATTATGAATGAGGGTGCCAAACTTTAACAAATATATTCGCGTCAAAAATTAAGTGGTGGAAAAGTAGTTGCTGGTGAAATTACACCATAATCCAGGACGTGGAGAATAATAAATGAATAAGAACATTAAGTTCACAGCGATTGCTGCATGTGTAGCCGGTGCCCTAGGCATGAGCGCAACCTTGCAAGCAGCGCCTTCTCACGATAAGGCTGTCATTGGGTATTTGACACAATGGGAAGCATGGAAGGGAACAGATGCAGGGTTTAGCGTTAAAGGCGAAGCCACGCATTTGAACGTAGATATGGATATCTACTCAATCCTTAACTTTTCTTTCTTTGGTGTCGCCAAAGATGGTTCTTTGCACAGTGGTGATTTAAGAAACAAAAGTATTTACCAACCCAACTCGGTACAAGAGCCGGGTCCATTGCTACACCCTGATGTCTACTCTAGCTGGGATTTCCACATTCTATGGGGTGAGCTGGAATACATTCATGAGTATCCAGGAAACGAACCTTGGCAAGCAGAACAGCTGGCTAAAGTTCAGGCGCAAGGGTTTGTAAAAGACGGCCGCGGTTGGAGACATGAGCCTACTGGCGTGACGGGGCAAATGCCGATTCCTCTGAAGAAAGCAGGTGGTGCGCCGGGCCTGATCGATCTTGCCAATGAAAAGGGTGTCAAAGTCATGGCATCAATTGGCGGCTGGAGTATGTCTAAGCACTTCCCAGAAATGGCGGCAGATCCTATTAAGAAAGAACGCTTCCTTGCAGACGTTGACCGTTTGATTGCGTTGGGTTTCCACGGTATTGATATCGATTGGGAATACCCAGGTTCAGGTGGTATGAACTTTGAGGGTACGGAAGCGGATTACGCAAACTTTGAGCAGTTGATGGATGATATTCGTGAGCGAATTGGACCCGACAGACTCCTGACCGCTGCGTTTAAAGCCGTTCCAGCTGCATTGGAAGGCTATGATTGGGCCCGCTTGTCGAACTCAATGGACTACTTCAACATGATGACCTACGACCTGAACGGCGGTTGGTCAAATGTTGCGGGCCATAACTCCCCACTTTACCCGTACACAGAAGAAGAGTTCCCAGGTCTTAACCTAGACACGCTTAAAAACTGGATGGTGAATGTTCGTGGTATTCCATCGAACCAAATCAACTTCGGTGCAGCGTTCTACGGTCGCGGTGTTCAAACGACAGAAGCAAACGCCTATTTAGGTGCACCAACTGACAAGCGCAACGTTAACTTCTCTGTAGATGGACCGTCTGTTTCAGCAGCAGACCTGACAAACTGGGCTGCGTTTGAAGGGCAACCTAACTACAACTACATCATCAAGCAAACTGGCTGGGAGCACTTGTGGGATGCAAACGCCGAAGTACCTTACGCTGTTAAAGGTAAATACTTCCTGAGCTATGATGACCCAGACTCGATTCGCAAGAAAGCAGAGTACATCGTGAACAATGACCTTGGCGGTATCATTGTTTGGCAAGTACACGGTGATATTCAATGTGAAGGTACGTTTATCAACTACGGCTCTAAGCTGAAGCAATGTACGAACCTACGCTCACCGCTTGCAGAGCAAATCGACACTGTATTTAGCCAAAACATCATTCCTAATGAAGCACCTGTCATTACCGTGCCAGGCGCACAGAGTGTGAATTCTGGTGAAGTGGTTAGCTTTGTTGTGACGGCGACCGATGCGGATGGCGATGCACTAAGCTTTGCAGCGCAAGGTGCAACAGTGGTTGATAACGGTAATGGCTCAGCGACAGTTACTTATCAAGCACCGAACACTGCAACAGACCTTACCGAAACAGTAACCGTTACTGTTAGCGATGGTAAGAAATCTGATGCTGCAAGCGTTGTGGTAAATGTTGTAGGCAGTGGCGTTGTTGAAAATACAGCACCCGAATTGACTACACCAGCATCTGTTGATGTGAACGCGGGTGATTCAGCCACGATTAACGTCTCAGCGACCGATGTCGATAATGATACCCTGACTATTACGTCATCTTTGGGTACGGTTGCGCAGACTGGAAACGCGGCTGTTGTTACCGTACCAACGGAAGCTTCAACGACCGACAGTACTTTGTCCGTGGTTGTTACGGTTACCGATGGTACTGAAAGTGTTTCTTCAACTGTAACGGTTAACGTGAAAGGTGATACTGGACCCGTTGACAGCACGTGGGATCCAAACACCATCTACAACAATGGCGACAAAGTTGTTCATGGTGGCGTTGAGTACACCGCGCAATGGTGGACAAAAGGCGAGGAACCTGGTTCTTCTGCGGTTTGGGTTGCGGTAGACGATGGCACTACGAAAGATTGGAGTGCGGGTAAAGTCTACAACGGCGGTGATACTGCAACTTACCAAGGCGTTACTTACAAAGCGAAATGGTGGACGAAAGGTGATGTACCTGGTTCAGCGTGGGGACCTTGGGAGCAAATCTAAGCTCAAATGATACACCGTTTTAAGCCCTGCATAGCAGGGCTTTTTTCGTTCAAACAGTATGTTAGTGAGCATTATTAATTCACGTGTTCCTTACAAATGAATGGCCTGTCGTAAAACTGATTTTCGATCGTGGCATTAAGTGATTGAATTTATGTGTTTATTTCGCAATGGAAAATTCTATCGGATTTATCTATCACATTGGTCGGTACTTCCAATTGGATACTGTCTCTCGATAAAACTATAAATAACGCAAACGAGAAAAACGACGTGTCCGCAATGGAGGAATGATCATGTCAGATGTAAGCAAGTGCCCTTTCCACAATACATCAGGCCGTGGTACCACTAACAGAGATTGGTGGCCAAACCAACTACGCCTCGATATTCTTCACCAGCACACTACTGAGTCAAACCCACTAGGTGGGAGCTTCAATTACAAAGACGAATTCTCAAAACTCGACCTTGCTGCAATTAAGCAAGATCTTCATGATTTAATGACAGATTCTCAAGAATGGTGGCCCGCTGACTTTGGTCACTATGGTCCGCTGTTTGTTCGAATGTCTTGGCACAGTGCAGGGACGTATCGTACATCTGACGGTCGAGGCGGTGCAGGCACAGGTAATCAACGTTTTGCGCCAGTCAACAGTTGGCCGGATAACGGTAACCTCGATAAGGCGCGCCGTTTGCTTTGGCCGATCAAACAAAAATATGGTCAAAAAATATCTTGGGCTGATTTGCTCATCTTAACGGGTAACGTTGCGCTGGAATCAATGGGATTCAAAACCTTTGGTTTTGCGGGCGGTCGAGAGGATATTTGGGCTCCAGAAGAAGACGTGTATTGGGGTACCGAAAAAGATTGGCTAGGGGATAACCGATACACGGGCGATCGTGATTTGGAAAATCCATTAGCTGCGGTTCAAATGGGTCTGATCTATGTGAATCCTGAAGGGCCTAATGGCGACCCTGACCCAATTGCAGCAGCAACGGATATTCGTGAAACGTTCGCGCGTATGGCGATGGATGATGAGGAAACCGTCGCGCTGATCGCCGGTGGTCATACATTTGGGAAAACACATGGCGCGGGTGATGCGGCTTTGGTTGGTCCAGCACCAGAAGAAGCACCTATTGAGCTTCAAGGCTTTGGTTGGGCAAGCAGCCATGCTTCGGGTAAGGCTGGAGATGCAATCACGAGTGGTTTGGAAGTGACATGGACACAAACACCAACTCAGTGGAGTAACTATTTCTTCGAAAACCTATTCGGCTACGAGTGGGAATTGTCAAAGAGTCCAGCGGGTGCCCATCAATGGATCGCGAAAGATGCCAATGGCGTCATCCCCGATGCATTCGATGGCAGTGTAAAACATTTGCCCACTATGCTGACGACGGATCTGTCTCTTCGCTTTGACCCTGCATATGAGAAAATTTCTCGTCGATTCATGGAAAATCCCGATCAGTTTGCAGAAGCATTTTCACGTGCGTGGTTCAAATTGACTCACCGTGACCTCGGTCCTCGCTCTCGCTACTTAGGTGGTGAAGCACCAAGTGAAGAGCTTATTTGGCAAGACCCGATTCCAGCATGTACACATGCCGTGGTTGATGCTGCAGATATCGCAACACTAAAAGCGAAAATTGAAGCGACTGGCCTGACCGTGTCTGAACTGGTTTCCACCGCTTGGGCATCGGCATCTACATTCCGTGGGTCGGATAAGCGTGGTGGTGCAAATGGTGCTCGTATTGCGTTGGCACCACAAAAAAATTGGGCAGTTAATAAACCTGAGCAACTGGCGCATGTACTCGCAAAACTGGAAGGCGTTCAGCTTGATTTCAACAGTGCACAAGCGGGTGACAAACGCGTTTCTTTGGCGGATCTGATTGTGCTAGCTGGTGGTGTGGGTGTTGAGAAAGCGGCGAAAAACGCAGGTCAAGAAATCTCCGTTCCGTTTACGCCAGGGCGCATGGATGCATCACAAGCGCAAACTGATGAGCATTCGTTCGCAGTTCTTGAGCCAGAAGCAGATGGATTCAGAAACTACCTGAAAACCAAATACACGGTATCTGCAGAGGAAATGCTGGTCGACAGAGCACAACTGCTGACGCTCAGCGCGCCAGAAATGACCGTGCTTGTTGGTGGTCTTCGTGTATTGAATACGAATGCTGGCGGTGATTGTCACGGTGTGTTTACCCAAAGCCCTGAAGCCTTGACCAATGACTTCTTCGTGAACTTGCTGGATATGAGCACAGAATGGAAGCCTGTTGGTGGTGATGATGTTTTTGAAGGCCGTGACCGTGCTACAGGTGATGTGAAATGGACGGGTACTCGCGCAGACTTGGTGTTTGGTTCTAACTCACAGCTTCGCGCACTTGCAGAGGTCTATGCAACCCAAGATGCACAAAACAAATTCCTCAATGACTTTGTTTCGGCGTGGGTGAAAGTGATGGAACTGGATCGATTTGATCTGTCCAAGTAAACGCTAGCAAAAGAAAAAGCCGCTGAATTCAGCGGCTTTTATTGTTCTATGTACTGTGGATGGAAGGTGATACAACTCTGACCAGATAGATGTGCGGTTGATAAATCGAACGTTCGTGCTATAAATTTACTGAGCCGATAACAGAAGTTTCGTTATGAGTAAGAAAAAGCAAACACGAGAGCAAATCTTAACCGTTGCCTTTGATATGGCCAGTGATGAGGGGTTAGAAAGCCTGACCATTGGTGAGCTTGCTAAACGCGTTGGCATGTCAAAAAGTGGGTTGTTTGCGCATTTTAACGCGCGCTCGAACCTACAAGCAGCAGTTGTCTGGTATGCAGGAGAGCGATTTGCAGAAAGAGTAATCGCACCCGTTCGTGAAACTCAGCATGCGAGTTTAGAGAGCAAGATTCGCCATTTAATGGACAACTGGATGTCGTGGAACGGTTCATTTCAAGGAAGCTGTATGTTTCTGGATGCATGGCGGGAAAAGTCGAATAACGACGACGTTATGCAGCAAGCACTTGAAGCGACGACAAACAAGTGGCTGAGTTATTTGCATATTCAGTTCGAAAAAGGGATTGAAGCAGGCGAGTTTGATCCCGAGCTAGATTGCTGGCAGTTGGTGTATAAGCTTTATGGTTTGTACCTGAGCAGCCACCTTTTCAGAAAGCTCGATTTAGAAACTGAACACGGCCAACGGTTCTGGTTAGGGATTGACGATCTATTCCGCGTGATTAAACGCTAAAGCAGAATAAAGCAGGCAGTTATATAGCCTGCCTATTTTTAAAATCAAAATAGCACGACCGTTCGAAAAAGGAGTCGAGCATGAGTAGCAAAATTTATTTCGGCACAAACAGGCGTTTTAGTTTCAAACGCGGTGCCATCAGTATCGCAAGCAAGCTTCATCACAAGCTCGCTCCTAAACACGCGCTGAAAACGGCACGTAAGTTGTTTCTAACGCCGGTAAAAGGAAGAGAGCTAAATCCAACACCGGATGCGATGAAAATAGAAGCGGTCGAAACCCTAGAAGGGAAAATGATGACCTATCAGCTTGGGTCGGGCCCCACTTGGGTTTTGACACATGGATGGTCAGGTTCTGCTAATCAGTTTTTTCCGTTAATGGAATACATCGCGGAAGCGGGTTTTACCGCATTAGCCTATGATCATCCTGCTCATGGCAAAAGTGAGGGCAAAGAAGGCAGTATTCCTGCATTTCTTAACGCGTTAGACGGTATTTTAAATAGTCAGGAAAGAATAGAAGGTGTGATAGCTCATTCAATGGGCGGTGCCACCTTACTGGAAAGTGAACACCCAAGTTTGAAGTCGAAGCCGGTCATTCTCGTTGCACCTGTGCTGAAATATTGGGATAACCTTTTCGGTACGGTAAAGGCGTCGGGTTACTCAATGAAGCTATTTCGCGAAGTGATCGATGATGTAGGCAGGCAGTACAACGTTACGCTAGAGAGTATCGATCCGTTTACTAAGCTATCTAACCGCCAAGGTGCGGTGACGATTGTTCATGATAAAGGAGACAGGTTCGCGCCGTTTTCGGTATCGGAAGAAGCCACGCAATTTGAGCATGTTTCGCTGTTTGCGACGGAAGGCTTGGGGCACGGCCGAGTGTTAAAGAGCGACCCGTTGAAACAGGCATTCGATAGTGTCACTGGTCGGATTTAACACTGTACTAAGTTCATAGGGAGACAAGGATGGTCACACCCATTTATGCCGCAATACTGGCGTTCATTTATCTCGATACCTAAACAACCTGAAGATGCAGGATTCAGCGAGTTTGACGGGTGTTGTGATCGCGGCGTTCCTTTGCAGGTGTAGTCACCTCCATCAAAAAGGGACAACAAAGAGCACGACGTCCGTCAACTCGCCCGAAGGGAGGCCTTCAATGCGCCCACTTCATCGTTAAATTTCACGGAAATAGGATAACTATTCCTCGTGAAATTCGCCTCGAATTGAACGCATTGATGACCTCTGAATGCGAGCATCTTCAGGTTGTTTGGGTATATTTAGCAAAGAGAGTCATTGGATTCCGCCAAGAGTTTAAGGTTGGGCTTGGCGATGGTGGCAATGCGTTGCTCAACAAAGCGATTCGTGCGCACAGTAACTTTTCTGAGTACGTGCCATTTACCTTGGTTTTAATTTTGTTGGTGGAATTGCAAGGTACTTCGTTTATAGCGGGGCTGCATGTGTTGGGCGCGACACTTGTGCTAGGCCGACTACTGCATGCATATGGTGTAAGCCAAGAAGTTGAACCGTTCAAGTTTCGTGTTTTTGGCATGGTATTAACGGGTCTAGTCGTGATAATTGCAGCACTATGGGGCTTTTTCTTAGCAATCACTTGAAGCATTCTTCCGTGACATGCATAGTGGCGGTTGAAAATACAATGACTTGGTTGAGACATGTTGAAAAACATTGCCGTATTCGCAGACGTTCAAAATATTTATTACACCACCCGACAAGCCTATGGGCGTCAGTTTAATTATCGTAAGTTGTGGCAGCAACTCAATGAGATGGGCAATGTGGTCTCGGCCAATGCATATGCCATTTCGAGGGATGATGACCAACAGATCAAATTTCAAGATGCGCTGCGACATATTGGCTTTGATGTAAAGTTAAAACCCTACATCCAAAGAAGTGATGGCAGTACAAAAGGCGATTGGGATGTCGGTATTGCGATTGATGTGATGGAAGCGGCGCAGTCTGAGGAGCAACCTGTCGATATCATTGTTTTGCTTTCTGGCGATGGGGATTTCGATATGTTAATGGCGAAAGTTCGTGAAGGATATGGCAAAGAAGCCGTTGTATTCGGTGTTCCCACACTAACGGCCAATTCGTTAATCAACGCAGTCGATAGGTTCATACCTATCAACGAAGATATATTGCTCTAAAAAGCCAGTTTTAGAAGAATAAGTTCAGGATCGTTCGTATCCTGAACTTGATGCTCAAATCCCAACTTTTCGAGTAAGGTTATACTGCGATTGTTGGTTGGGTGCGTGATCGCCACTATTTGAGGAACGGCTAACGTTTCTTTTGCAATACCAATCACTGCTTCAGCGGCTTCTTTCGCATAGCCTTGACGTTGCGATTCTGGAAAAAAGCCATAGCCCAAGTCAATGTCATCGAGAGAATCCCGTTTAATTAGTCCGCAGATACCAATCGCTTTCCCACTATTTTTTTCTTCTACTGCCATTAGCCCCATGTGATCTTGCTTGTACATCGGTAATAACGTCGAGCGTAAATACACCGCTGCATCAATATCGCTGCGAATATTCTTGTCACCAACAAACGTCAGGAAGCCATCGGTGTTGTATAGCGCATTCAAAAAGCTAGCGTCGCTTTCATTTAAGTGACGCAGTGTTAGACGGGGTGTTTCTAATAGCATTGATGGTTTTGTCATCTATTAAGTGTGGACAAAAAAAAGAGCCCATGCACAGGACTCTTTTATATTTGCTAGGCGGATAGTGTTATTTCCCAGCGACGCTCAAACGTGTAAATCGAATCAATGGCGCAAAGAAACGGCCATCATAATTCGGGATGACGGTGTTACCAACGGCATCAACTTCTTTGATCATTGTATAAAAGTTACCAGCAACGGTTATCCCGCGAACTGGGCGAATTCGCTTTCCATCTCGGCAAAGGAATCCACTGGCACCAAACGAAAATTCGCCGCTGATAGCATCTGCGCCAGAATGTACGCCTTGCAGTTCGACCAACTCAAGGTATTCACCCGCAGTGATTTCAGCATCACTGCTTGTACCCGCAGAAATAACATCGTGGCGAGAGGTAACGCTGAGCGTCCCCTTGGCTGAACGTCCTGCATTGGCGGTTGGTGTGACGCCAAAATGTGCCGCGGTTGCAGAGTTGTGCAACAAACCAATGAGTTTGCCATTTTCAATTAACGGCGTGTCACCAGTTGCAAAGCCTTCACTGTCGAATGCTTTAATCGAATGCCCATTTTTCATGTAAGCGATATCGCTAAATGTCAGCAGCGGGCTTGCAACCTGCTCGCCGACTTTATCACGCCAAGGGTTAATGCCTCGTTTCGCTGATTCACCCGAGAAACAACTGCCGAAAGCCCCTAATACTTCATTGAGACAATCTTGTGCAAAGACAACAGCATATTTCCCAGTCTCTACAGGTTCGCCTTCGAGTAATGCATTCGCCATTTCATAGGCATCATTGACGATTTTATCCGGCGACAAACCGTCGAAGCGTCGTGCAACAGAGGCGGCGATATGCATGGCCTGTTTGCCGTTATGGTCGATTAACGCAGTGGTATAGCAGCTAAAAGTCCGTTCTTGATGTGAGCATCGTGTGCCCAAGGTATTGCCGAGTAATGTAAGAGAACTGTTTTCACTGTAACCATTGTAGGGCGCAGATTTAGCGAGAGGTTTCTCGCGAATTCGGCCTTCTAATGCTAATGCCAGCTCAATTTTTTGCTCTGGCGTCGCGGTGTCTTCTTGGAAGATTTCCGACGGGTCGGTGTGAAGGATTAAACCTTCTGCACGAATTTGTTGTAACGGGTCTTTTTTTGTGTAACTCGCGTTTGTCAGAGCCTGCTGGACCATCTGCTCAAGACTCGCGGGTTCAAGTGACTCGGAGTAGCTAATTGCAACGTGTTCATCTTTAATTACACGCACACCAATTACTTGGCTGGCAGTGACCTTGTACTCTGACAATTCGCCTTGATCTGCTTTTAAACTGAAGCTCTCGCCACTCGACGCAATAACATCTGCTTGAGCACCTTGCTTTGCTGCCAAGTCGAGGACTTGTTCGACGGCGTTTTCTAATGTTTTCATCTCGCTCATTAGTTACCACCTCCCACAAGAATGTTATCGACTTTAAGTGCGGGCTGACCAACCGTAGTCGGCACTGCACCGCTGACTGAACCGCACATACCAGCAGCAAGGGCAAAATCGTTGCCAACCATACTGATTTCTTTCAACACTTTAGGGCCAGTACTGATCAGCGTTGCTGATTTCAGTGGATGCGTAATCTTGCCATTTTCAATCATGTAAGCTTCTTGCACGGCAAAGTTAAACTCGCCCGTACCAGGCTGTACTGAGCCGCCGCCCATTTTCTTGGCATAAATACCGCGTTCAATACCGCTAATCATGTCATCAAAGGAGTCATTGCCTGCTTCGATATATGTATTACGCATTCGTGACGTAGGGGCGTACTTGTATGATTCTCGACGACCAGAACCTGTGCGCGCAAACCCCGTTTTTAGGCTACCCATATGGTCGACCATAAAGCTGGTTAACCTGCCATCTTTAATCAGTTGCGTGTGTTGGGTTTCCATGCCTTCGTCATCAATGTTGATGGAGCCCCATTCGTTAGTCATTAGACCGTCATCAACAGCATTAACGACAGGGTTAGCTATCATTTCACCCATTTTGTCGTGGAATACCGAGGCTTTTTTAGCGACGGATGTGGTTTCAAGCAAGTGTCCACATGCTTCATGGAAAATCACGCCGCCGAAACCATTACCGATAACCACTGGCATTTCACCAGAAGGACAAGCCGCTGCACCAAGCTTAATAAGTGCTTGCTTTGCGGCTTGTTCGCCAAGGGCTTCCGGGTCGATTTGGGTGTTAAACTCCCAGCCAGATAGCATGCCAGGTGCTTCGTAACCCGTGGATTGTTCGCTGCCAGAAGAAGCAACAACAGATGAAACAATGCGGGTGTAATGGCGGGTATCTTGGATATGAAGACCTGTTGAGTTAAAGATCTCTACATGCTGTTCGCGCTGGAGTATGCGACCAACGATTTGCGAAATCTTGTCACTTTCAGCGCGCGCTTTTGCATCAACCCTTCGCAAGTAGGCAATTTTTTCTTCAACATGGTTATCTGTTGAGAATGGCATAGATGCGTGATGACGATTGTTCCCCGTCATAAAGTTCAACGCACCAGCTGTCGCAATTTGGTCTCGTTTGTCTTTGGCACATAGTAGAGAGGTGACCTGCTTTAATTTTTCTTCATCGAGGCTATTGGTGTAGCCGTACAGGACTTTCTTACCAAAAAAAAGACGAATACCAATTCCAAAATCAATGCCGGAATTCACTTTATCAACGTCGCCGGATAGCAGTTCAACGCTTCCTGAATGATGACGCTCTACAAAGAGCTCAGCAAAATCAGCACCCAGAAATAGAGCGTGATCAATCACCGCTTTAGCAGTGTTGGTATTTAGCATTTATTTCTCCTCTATAGAGAGTCAGCTTCTTATTACTTTCAGATTATCAGGTTGAGGGAATTGCACCAATCATCTTTACCTTTTAGTGATATAGGCAAGATTAATTGGTTGCTTTGTAATCTGTCTTGGTCGAGATGGTGTTTTTTTAGGCTAATAACTGAATTCAGGATGTACTTAAGAGGCTTACTTTATTCTCAACCTAGCGTTCTTTCCATTTTACACATGTTTAGTCACTTATATTCATTTTCAAAGTCATATTGAGAATGTGATGCGTAAGATCACATTAAGAGTGGGGCGACTTAACAATGTAAGAAATTAAATTACCATTAACGCATTGATAAATTGGGATAAATATAGATTTATTTGATGTGGCATCTTCCTTGCTTAGAACTCAAGCGGGTGAACATAGGGAGTGTTGCTTAACATGAATTTACGTTGCCATCTTTACATTGCATTCGTCGGTATATTTTTATTGTCAGGGTGTCAAATGACATCAAAAAATAGCCAGTTTCGTATTTACGATCCGACGCAAGTTGATTCCTTTCAATTGCCTGTTTTGATTGATGGTATCGATACAGTTAAAAGTTATCGCCAATTACACAATGAAGAAACTTGGTTTTGGACCTTGCTTGAAAACGACACGTTTTTGGAAGGTGAAAACATCTTGGTTCAAGTGGTTGGCCAAAGTCCGTTAAAACAACCGCCTTCCCAATTCGTTTTTCATGTGCCAGACAATGAAGGCTTACTCGCCTATAACGCTATTGGGCCTTTTCAGTACTGGACAACCACGAAAGAAACGGGGGAGCGTTGTGTTGTAGCTCTTCAGAATTCGAAAAAAGGTGGCTACTGGCTATCGCTTTTTACTCACTACTGCACTGCTGATCAAGAAAAAGACATCTCTTGGGTGAACCGACTCAAGCTCTCTTTATTGTTAGAAGGGTTCTGAAATGCGACTAAATCTGTTTACGCGGCTAATTAAAGTGCTGCTGGTTTTGTGCGGGCTTTACGCTTTGTTCATGCTTGCGACACTGAATATTTCCACTGATACGCACTTGTGGCTCGCATCGAGTGCTTTTGTTCTTATCTTGTTGTTATCTAGAAACATGTCTACGAGAGCAACAACGTTCATTTTAATTATCGGCGCGTTTATTTCGTTCAGATATATTTATTGGCGATTCCACGAAACGCTTCCTTGGGAAAGTAATTTGGATCTGCCGTTTGCAATGTTGCTTTTCTTTGCGGAGTGCTACGGTATTTTGGTTTATGTGATGGGTATGTTTGTCACGGTCAAACCTTACGAGAGAAAGCGCGTCCCGATAGATCATCAAAAAACGCTGCCATCCGTTGATGTCTTTATCCCCACATACAATGAACCGTTAGATGTCGTTGAACCTACGATTTTGGCTGCGTCTCGGCTTGAGTATTCAGGTGTCTGCAATGTGTATGTACTCGACGATGGGGGGACACATCAGAAATTGTCGGATGACGATGTGGATGCTGCTGATCAGGCAAAGCGCAGAGCCGAGTCATTAAAAGCGTTCTGTGCTGAGGTGGGAGCACACTATATTACGCGAGACCGTAACGAAAAGGCGAAAGCGGGCAACATTAACCATGCATTGAAAAAAAGTGACGGCGACTTAATCCTGATTTTGGATGCAGACCATGTACCGACACGAGACTTCTTGTCCAATACAGTGGGGTTGTTCCAAAAAGAACCGAACTTAGGCTTTGTTCAGACACCGCATTTCTTTATCACGCCAGGCCCGGTAGAACGGAATCTGGGCATTGAAGATAAGGTGCCTTCTGAAAATGAAATGTTCTATAACAAAATTCTATTGGGTATGGATTTTTGGAATGGTTGCTTCTTTTGTGGTTCAGCCGCGGTTATACGTCGTGTCGCACTTGAGGAAGTAGGTGGGATCTCAACCAAAACCATCACGGAGGATGCTGATACCGCAATCAATATTCACGCCAATGGTTGGGACAGTGCCTACCTCAATCGCGCTATGGTTGCTGGGCTTTCTCCTGATACCTTTGGTGCTTACGTAACTCAGCGTTCGCGCTGGTCTCAGGGTATGATTCAGATATTCTTGTTAAATAACCCGCTCTTTAAACGCGGCCTCAGCATGGCGCAGCGGGTATGTTATCTGAACTCGACACTCTATTGGTTCTTCCCAATATTCCGGTCGGTATTTTTACTTTCCCCGTTACTTTATTTGCTTCTGGATCTTCAGATTTTCGTTGGCAACGCCACAGATTTCTTAATCTTTGTTGTTCCACATCTCGTGATCAGCGTGATGATCACGCAAAGGCTATTTGGTAAGACTCGGCGGGCGTTTTTCTCTGAGCTCTATGAGACGGCATTGTCCATCTACCTCTGTTTGCCGGCACTTTCCGTATTGATCCATCCTAAAAAACCCAATTTCATCGTGACTCCAAAAGGGGAAACAACAAGAAAAGTGTGTTTCTCGAAACTCACTCCCTTCATGGCGTTTATTTTTGGATTGGTGGTGTTGGCCGAGGCTTGGGGGATCTATCGGTATATCCAATTCCCAACAGAGCAAAGCCAACTGATATTGGTGATCATTTTCAATACCTTCAATCTTATGCTTATTGTGCTCTGTTTAGGCGCGATGCTTGAAAAACAACAACGGCGTAGCGAGCCGCGTTTACTTATGAATGAAAAGGCGGTCATCAAATTTGAAGACAAGAGCATTAACGCGACCTTGAATGACATCTCTTTGAAAGGTGCTCGATTAACATTGAAAGAGTCTGAACATGACGTTCACAGAGGTGACATGGTGGATGTCGCTTATTTCACAGAGAAGGGACGGAGTGCCAAGAGCAAGAAACCGCTTTATCAAATGGTTCACCTGAACATGCGAGTTGTCGCTGTGAAAAATGGCCATCATGGCGTTCAAGTTTGCTGCTTGTTGGAAAGTCACATGGCACAAGACATGCAAATTCAGTATGCGAAAGCGTACGGGCAGAGTAGTCGGTGGAAAGAGCGTAGACGTTATGAAGAGAGTCTCAATCAAGATGTGTTCTCTTCCGTGCTTGGTCTGTTTTCTCTGGTATGCCAAAACCTGACGCGCGTGTTAACCACGTCAGTTAAACAAAAAGTACAGGCATCCAACTATCAGGGAAAAAGGGAGTTTCAGAATGAATAAGTGCGCAGCGTTAATTCTTTTCTTTCTGTCTGCTTTTGCAATGGCTGAAAAAACGGCAAAGGTCCCGTTAACCTATGCGACAGATAATCAAAATGACATCGTTTTACGAGGTCAAAGCCAAACTGTGTCAGTGCCTATTTCTATATTGGATGGGCAAGAGGTCGACAGCATCCGTCTGTCCCTGTCAATTTACAATAACAATGTGATTGATAAATCGATGCTTTGGATATCGGCAGGCAATAGAACCTTAGCCAATGTTGAAATCAAGCAAAGGGCTCAGCATCAGCTGGTTGAAATGACAATTCCGTCGGAACTATTGTCAAAGCGTGAACCTCGGTTGGACTTACGAATCCAGCATCTATCGAATGATCCGTCGTTGGTGATTGATACGACACGGCTGAAAACCATTATTAGCGCAGAACGTTCCTCATACACGTTGAATTATCAAGAGAGTGGGCAAGTGAGCAACGCAACCATTTCATCATTTGATGAAATGGTGCGAAGTGGCCAACATCACGATGCGCCAGTTCACTTAGTCTCTGTGTTAAAAAATGACCCAGAAGCGGCGTTAAACATTGCAGCTTCTTTGGTGCAAGGTTGGACCTTAAAAGCGGGTTCCAAGGAATACCACTTCGACTATCGGCAGTTTTCAGAATATAACGCAGCACTTGAAGGGCCAGCCATTGTCTTTGGAACCCGCGATGACTTATTGAGTGCGGGTTGGATTGGTCAAGAGCAATATCAGCAGATTGTCGGTCCTTATTTGGGGATGGCAGACACGGCTAAAACGTCAGAATGGGTATTGTTCCTCTCAGGCGTAAGTGAAAGGGACGTTAAACGTGCGACCAAGGTATTTGCGAATAATGTGCGTCGACTACCTGAACGAGATCACTGGGTAGTCACCGAAGACGATGACATGATTGATCGTTCGCTTAAGAGTGATTCTACCTATCTATTGTCTGAGTTTACCGACCAATCGGATTTGACGGACACACCGTTAGAACTGAGTCTTGTCATGCCAAGTAATATCCTTTTTAGTAGTGAAGACAACGCGAAAATAAACCTGTTGTTGACTCACTCGCGTGTGGCCCCCGGTGCCGGGTCGATGATTTTGCGGGTTAATGGTGATTACGCAAATAGCCTGCCGCTGCGTTCTAGTTATTGGAGAGATTCCCAACACTATCGTTTAAACATTCCAATGCGTGATTTCCGGCCTGGGATTAACAAAGTGACGGTAGAGGTTTATGGACCTGTAGATGTTCGAAATCAACAACGTCGTTTTGCTGTATACATGTCGGAAAAGTCGAACCTCAAATTAAGCTCATGGGTTAAATTTATCCCTACAGAAAGTCACCACGTTTCTCCCCAGGATTTTTATGCTATTTCAGATGATTGTGGGAAAAAAGCCCAACTAACAGTAGACCCCAATGATCCGGTGCAGCTTGAAAGCCTCTGGCGATTGATTAGTCATGTGTCCCATCATACAAAAAAAGCGATGCCTGGCCTTCTGGTGACGGCGGACCGCGAACAAACAAGGCCATTCCACGTTGTGTTTGGGGAAGAAGAGCAAGCGACCCCTTTCTTTACCGAAATTAAACCGCATTCGACGTGGGGGGAAATGAAGCAACGTCTGTTTGATTTTGTTGCTAACACCCAATTTGAAGAAGAAAGCGTTAATGACTTTGAGCCAAACACGGTTGATGAAATCGCGTATGTAAAACATACCAATGACCAAGGCTGGTATCGCATTATCATGCTGGAAAGTACGTCCGAAGAGTTCGCAAGTTTTTTACGTAACGAACACATCATGCCTCCCGCGGGTGTATTGAGCGAACGTGAGTTTTCTAGCAGTACATCTCAATTTGTTAAAGCCGCTTTTATTGGCTATCCCGCAGGTCTAGCAGCGGTTGCTTTGCTTATTATTTGGTGGATGTCAGCCTTCGTGACTCGCTCCTTGGAGACACGCCGATGAAATATAGCTTGATGTGTGCAGCAATGCTTGCCGCGATGACCAGCAATGCTGTACACGCGAATGCACAGTGTGATCGTAATGATTGGATGTGGGCGTCATTTAAGCAGAGTTTTGTAACGAGCGAAGGGCGTGTTGTAGATACAGCCAACAAGCGTATCTCGCACAGCGAAGGGCAGGGTTATGGAATGCTAATGGCGGTTCACTATGAAGATAAAGCCATGTTTTCAAAGCTTTGGAGCTGGACTGAACGGCACTTACAGCGTGAGGTTGACTCGCTTTTCTCTTGGAAGTGGCAACCGCAGAAACCCCATATTCCAGATAAGAACAACGCCAGTGATGGTGATGTATTGATTGCATGGGCTCTTATGCGTGCTCATAGTCAATGGCCACGCTTAGGATATAACGCAAAGGCCAAAAATATAGTTAGGGACCTTCAAACGTCTCATATGAGAAGAGTCAACGGTGAAACGGTGTTACTGCCAGGAACTCATGGCTTTTCCTTCGGTGATCGTACGATTGTCAATCCAGGCTACTGGGTGTATCCCGCCTTGGCATCTTTTTCGAAATACGACAAAGTGTGGAATGCCTTGTCAGACAGCGGGCTATCCATCTTGAGTAAAAACCTTTATGGCGACGCTAAATTAACACCAGATTGGTTGCAGTATTCGGCCAAAGGTTGGCAACCAGCCAACAGCTTTCCTTCCCAATTCAGCTATTCAAATTACCGCATTCCACTTTATATGGTCTGGGGCAACAAATCGCACCCGCTTAATCGCAATTTTACCCGTTGGATAGGGAAAGATAATGCGGCTTGGATAGATGTCATATCCGGTGAGAAAGCAAATTATCCGCCACCTGCAGGTGCGAGAGCCATTGCTCAGTTAGTTGCGATGGCAAATGGAACGCGATCGGTCGATCAAGGCATATCTATCACGCCTCAAGGAAAAGATTACTACTCAGACAGCTTGGTGCTTCTTTCGCACATGGCTTACAAGGAGAGGGTTTGCAAATGAAAACGATGACGTTAATGACTTTGTTCGCCGTATTTGGTGCTAATGCGCAAGATCATCATGAAGTAAATCTCTTTGATGAACGCATTGTCGTTGAAGTAAAAACAGAAACCGCGAATGACTTTGATGAAACCCCACTTTGGGAAGTCCTAGATCAAAAGGGGTGGCAAGCTGCAAAGCAAGCGATTGAAGGAAACCCTGTTTCGGATGTACTTGTTGATGAAATCACCTACCGAGAAAGCATCGAAAAACTGTCGAGTGCTATCAAAACTCAGCGATATTCAGCCGCAGATGCCTTATTGAAAAGCAATGAACAGTGGCTAAGTTGTGAACGCATTCAATGGGTGTGGTTGGACTTACAGCGTGAAGTTGTTTCAGGATATGGTGAAAATACAAAAGCGAAGTATCAATACGCCTTGGACAATTGCGAAGGGTATGAGCAGAGCACGGCCACCAAGTTGTTTGGCTGGGCTGGCGCGAATGCTGGTGCGGATATCGTTGCACGCTATCGAAAATCAGCAGGCTTTGACGAAAAGGTCGCAGCTAGAATGGAAAATGATGTCATGCTCGCAACGTTATCTAAAAATTCGGTATCCGATCACGAGCTTTCCACTGCACTTTCAAATGTTGAGTCATACAAAGATGGTAAAGCCGCTGAAATCTTGGGGTGGAAATACATCAAACGTGAGGATGCAAAGTCTGCATTAAATTGGTTCGAGAAATCCATTCAATGGGCCGGGCCTACCCAGAAACGTGTTGAAGGAAAGTTACTGAGTTTGCAGCAGCTTGGTGAGCTTGAACAATTGCATCAAGAACACCAACAATGGGTTGAACAATTTCCGAATCTGACTGACTTAACGTTTGGCTCGGATGATGAAGCTCCTATTCACTGCGAGGGAAGTGCAGGAGAATGTTTACGGACGCTTTCTCAAAAAAGTCAGCTGAATGCAGAAGAATATGCGCTCCAAGGTTGGAAACTGTATGAAATTGGACGTCCCATGTCAGCGTCGATGTCATTTGAACGTGCTCTCGACATGATGGATGCCAATTCACCTGAAAGAGGTTTAACGCAATACGGGTATGTATTGTCACTTCAGAAGTTTGGATTCTCAGACAAAGCACAAGCGTTGGCCTTAAATATTGACGATGCGGAAAAACGTATTGAGATAGATAGACAATTGGCAATGAAGCGTGTGTTTAACGCGTTCAATGCTAAAGAATATGGCGTGGCACTTTCGCATATCAGAAACTACGAAATGGCATATGGGAAAGATGTAAAACTGATCGAAGTGAAAGCCTGGTCCCTTTACAACAGCCAGAAAAAGTTAAAAGCACTCAAGGAATACAGCAAGTTGACGGAAGCATTCCCTCACAATGAAGATTATAAGCATTCTTATATGATCATTAGGTGCGGATTAGCAACAAAGGATCCGAAGTGTAAAAAGTATAACTCCTAGCTGATTGCAAAATGGCTTGCCAGTGCTTCCTGTTGAGAGCACTGGCAAAAACCGATGTGTTCACAAGATTCACCTGATACACTCTCTTCACTGAAATCACACAGGGTGTAAGCTCCACGGGTCAATGGGGCACAGGAAAATCATGGCAGAAAAACTTACCAAAAAAGTCCCTACGAATATCATCACTGGCTTTCTCGGCGTGGGGAAAACCACAGCAATTCTTTCTCTACTCAAGCAAAAGCCAGAAAATGAAAATTGGGCAGTGCTGGTTAATGAGTTTGGAGAAGTGGGTGTTGATGGCGCATTTCTTAGTGAGCAGGGGGCGATTGTCAAAGAAGTCCCGGGTGGATGCATGTGCTGTGTCGCAGGGCTTCCAATGGCCATTGGCATTAATGCGTTACTTGCACAAAATCCTGACCGACTGTTGATTGAGCCGACGGGGCTCGGCCACCCGAAAGACATTATTGGGAAGTTACTTTCGGAGCACTACGAAAATTATATCGACCTGAATGCGACGATTACCATGGTGGATCCACGCAATTTCGGAGACGCACGGTATACAGAAAATCAAAACTTCCAAGATCAATTGGCACTTGCTGATGTCGTTGTTGCGAATAAAACAGACCTTTGTTCACAAGATGACATTGCGGCTTTTGAGCGATATGTTGCCGATTCTGAAATTGCGAAGTTGGCGTCAGGCTATGTGGAACAGGGTGCGCTAAAGCCAGAGTGGCTATCTCTTCCTCGTGTTGACCGAAATGCTCAGTTTGCGCATCACCATTCACATGATGGCGATGAAATGCCGCCGTTCGAGCTTGAGCCCGGAGAAAAATTCCGACGTAAAGAAAACAAAGGCCAAGGGTATGTCAGTTGTGGTTGGATATTTGAGCCGACAATTACCTTCCCGTTTGATGCGGTTTATGGCTTGCTGGCAAACCTCAACGCAGAGCGTGTAAAAGCGGTGATGAAAACGGATGAGGGCATGTACGCATTTAACGTCGTGAATCAGATGGTAACCGTTAATCCGATTTCCTTAGAGGGCGTTGAATCTAAAGTCGAGGTAATTGATAAATCCCCACTGCCTTGGGATGAGCTGGAAGAAATACTGCTTTCATTTATCGAATGATCATAGATAGCCCGACCTTTGTGTCGGGTTTTTTATCGGAGAGAGTCAATGGATCGTACTGTCGAAGAAAAGTTTATGTCCTACCCCGAAGGGATTAGAGAGCAATTACTCCTCGTTCGAAAACAGATTTACGCAGTAGCTGAAAAATTGGACAAAAATGTGGAAGAATCACTAAAGTGGGGCCAGCCTAGCTACGTGGTTAAAGGGGGAACTGCGATTCGGATTGATTGGGCAGAAAGCCACCCTGACCATATTTCGCTTCTGTTTAACTGCCAAACGCAGTTAATCGAAACATTTAGAGAAGTTATGCCAAAGGCCTTTATTTACGAAGGGAATAGAAGTGCACTACTTCGCATAAATGAGGTGCTTTCGAATGAGAGTGTACAAAAGTGTATTGCTGTTGCATTCACATATAAAGCAAGGAAAAAGCTATTTTTGCTAGGCTTATAGAGATACGACTGAAATGTTACAAGGTATGTCTTATATTCTGTGCAATGCAGCGTAAAATAGAAACGGGCTATTTTGAGACATGCCAGTATTGAATCACAATCGGGGCAACAAATTCATTCTACCCAAATAAAGTAAAGACGCTGTCTCCGGCCAGTTTGGGTAACAATCACGCCCAACAGAATGGGTGATGACATATTGAGTAGCCGCCAACATGCTTTCGAGATTTATCTATGCCTACGGGAATACGTTGTACATTCAAATGTGGTCAGATCGATTGCGTGTATTTGATGGGAAAACAGGAAAAGTTTTCGACGAAAAACCGCAGATAGCATGGAGATTTGGTGAAAGAAAGCAAAAGCAAATTCTTGCTTTTGGCAATGGGGCTGAAAAGTTCCGTAATGTAAATGCTGTCACAATATCCAACCCCTTTAGTCATCCTCGTAGTATCATTTCGGACTATAAAGCGATTCAACCTTTACTTCGTCATGCAATCGCGCAGGTCGTGAAAACGGGCGTCTTAATGCCTCGGATTCAGGTGATATTGCATCCAATGGAAAAAGTAGAAGGCGGGATCACAGAAGTAGAAAAGAAAGCACTGTGCGAAATGGCGTATCATGCGGGTGTTAAAAGTGCCTTCGTTTACTGGGGGGAGACCCTAGAAGAAGCGCAACTTACCCGCGCTCATGATACGTTTGGAAAAGCGTAGCCGCTTTACTTGGCTATGCCGAAATGATGTTATTCCGAACAAGACCACGTTTAACATTTGTGCAGAGTTTTCCAAAACGCCTTATTTCGTCAAATTGAGGCGTTACACCCCGTGACATTGCAGACTCCCAGTACGTCAATTCTGAATCCACAAGTTCAATCAACTTCTTAGGACAGCCAATACAGTTGTTGTCTGGTCCACACACAAATGTTTCGGGCTCGTATAAAGGTAATTCCTGCTTTACCTGCTCAATGATGAGCTTCATTGCGTCCGTGCGAGATGGTTTCGGCGTCATGGTATCTCTCGCAAAGCAAAGATGGTGAAGCCGAGGATTTTATTGTGGCACGCGGCTAATGTCGACAAATATGATGATATAACTCGCACTTTTCATTCGAGTCCTTTCTATTATTTGGGGCGAACTAAAGGGCATAGGCAGTATGGTTTTTGTAAATAATTACCGGAGTTGATAGGGTATTTACCCAATGGCATGATAATCAGGAGAGAGATATGGCAACATCAGGTGATAGGTTAACAGGGCAATGCTTGTGTGGTCAGATAGCCTATGAAGTTGATCATCTAGAGCCAGCGATGGGGCACTGCCATTGCACGATGTGCCGTAAATTCCATGGTGCTGCATTTGCCACCTTTGGTGAAGCGAAAGCCAACCACTTCCGTTTTGTCAAAGGAGAAGATGAACTCGCCGTATATGAGGCAGAAAATGGGACGAAGCGTTCTTTTTGCAAGCACTGTGGTTCCAGCCTTTTATTTGAAGCTTCAAACAGTGACGGATCGCTGGTGGAGTTTACATTAGGAACCTTGGATAGCCCGATTTCGCAAAAACCTGATGCGCATATTTTTACGCGATATGCAGCGAGTTGGTACGAAGTGACAGATGGTTTGCCTACATTTCCAGAAGGCAGACAAAGTTAACCGCCATTAAAAAGGGCAGCCACAATGTGCTGCCCTTGCGATTTAATGACTGAACTAAGCGTAACTCGACGTGAGTGTCAGCCAGTTACGTTTTTGTTTTTGGAAATCAAACTTAAGAATTTGAAGCTGTTGAACCAAAATAGCTTTTTCGTACTTCTTCAGTAAGTTTTCTTTTTTAAGGTCAATCAAGCGTTTTTGCGCTTCGTAGTATTCACTCATACGAGAAACCAGCGCATCATATTCTTGCTCGATAATTTGCAGACGATGTGATGCATTGGGCATGACACTTAAACGTTCCTGAATGTTCTTCAGGAGCAGTGTTGCTCTTGCCTTTTCGATTCTATCTGCGGGGGTCTCTCGAAGTTTACGGGTGAGGCCAACCCAACTTGCAGATTTAATCAGCCACTTGGTTGGATCGAATTGCCACCAATAAATTCCGTTTCGATAGTCGTTCTCAAAAATATGGTGAAAGTTGTGGTAGCCCTCGCCAAACGTAAACAACGCGAGAATCCCATTGTCTCTCGCCGTGTTTTTTTCCGTGTAGGGTTGGCTTCCCCATATGTGAGCCAGAGAATTGATAAAGAAGGTAGTGTGGTGGTTCAGTACTAATCGGGTAAAGCCGATCAAAATGATTGCACCCCAGATATCGCCATGAATCACGCCAAAAGCAATAGGAATACCGAAATTAGTGGCGAGAACCAGAGGTAGGTAATACTTGTGCTGCCACATGACGACCTTATCTTTTTGCAGGTCTCGGCAGTTGGTGTAGTCGGTATAGCGATGTTTCTGATATTCACGCAGCATCCAACCAATATGGGAATACCAAAAACCGCGCTTGGCCGAATAAGGGTCAACATCATTGTCATCAACATGACGATGGTGGATACGGTGATCAGAAGACCAGTGCAGAATACTATTTTGAATGGCGAATGCGCCGCCTAATGCGAAGATCACCTTCAGAGCAGGGTGGGACTCATAAGTTCGATGAGACCAAAGACGGTGATACCCCGCCGTGATTGAAATTCCCCCAAAGGTGAAGGCGAGGGCAAACATGCCAATTTGCACCCAGTCAAAGCCGTGGTAATACGCCCAAAGTGGCGTACCAATGACTGCCACCGCAAACGTCACGACGAAAACAGTAACATTGAGCCAAATAATAGGAGGTTTCTGTGTTTGATTTGATTCCATTTAAAATACCGCAAATTCCAGCGTACACATGTACGCTAGAATAGAATGCGGCAGAATAGTGGTCAAGATGGCTGTTAACAATTTGTCGCAATTTCGACGAGAAAATTTTTAACTTCTCCCGAACGTCCAAAAAATTGTGAAACACTGAGAATGTGTTGCAGCCCATTCACCGAGGTCAGGACAGAACAATCGCACCTGTTTGGTAATGCAAGCCGCCTTCAATGTCGTCCTTGATTAAGTACGCACCATCCAGATCAACGAGCACGGCATTGGCTGCTACCGGAAGGGCTGCTTTCATGGCAATCGAGCTTCCCAGCATGCATCCAACCATGATCTCCAATCCGGCTTCACGGGCTCGGCGTTCTAGTTCCAGTGCGCCCGTTAACCCGCCGGTTTTATCCAGTTTTATGTTGACCATTTGATAAAGGCCGATCAACGAAGGTATGTCAGCTTGGGTATGGCAGCTTTCATCTGCACAAATAGGAATTGGGCTATTTAAACCTTTTAGCCTTTCATCTTCTGCAGCTGGCAGCGGTTGCTCAATCATGGCGATGTTAAGTGGAACCAATTGGTGAATGGTTTGGTGTAAATCAAGTGCAGACCAGGCTTCGTTGGCATCGACAATAAGCGTTGCATCGGGTGCGACCTGACGAACCGCACTCAAACGTTCATAAATATCCTCTGCATCCAGTTTTACTTTAATCAGACGTGCGCCTTGATCGATGTAGCTGCTGGCTTCTTGGGCCATGTTATCCGCAGATGAGATAGACACAGTCATTGCCGTTTGAATCGTGCTTGGAAGATCAAATTCGAATGGAAAACTCTTCGACGCCAAATCCCAGAGCGCACAGTCGATGGCGTTTCTGGCTGCGCCGGCTGGCAGCAGTGTTTGCAGCGTAGCTCGGTCGAACTGGTGAGGCTCTAGCGATGCAATCTGTGCCATCACGCTGTCAAAGGTTTCGCCATATCTCCCTGTCGGGGAGCATTCACCAATTCCCACCTTGCCATCTTGCGTTATGGTGACTTGAATGACTTCCGCCGTAGTGCGGCTTCCTCTCGATATGGTGAATGGCTTTTTCAGCTTGTACGATACAATTTGGGCATCAATTTTCACGGCTATCTCCTCAAAACTGTTGTTCTATGCGCGTGACAATAGAAGAAACGCCATAACGAACAGGATCGGTTGCGGGTAAACCATATTGTTTAGAAAGCGCATTCAAGTAAGACAGAGCCTCTGCATCGTCCAATACGGAAGTATTGACCGCAATGCCGACAAATTGTGGGTTGGAACTGGTAAGCTTCGCAAGAGAGACGGATAACACCATAATGTCTTCCAACTCAGGCATGGCCATATGTGGTAAATGGCGCATATGGTCTCGTCCCACCTCATGACACAAGACCAACGCATCGGGTTGGGCTCCGTGAAGGAGCCCCATCGTAACGCCTGAGAAGGCAGGGTTAAGCAATGATCCCTGTCCCTCGATAAGCTGCCACTGGTGTGGTTGGCATTCTGGGGAGAGGGATTCGGTCGCTCCAGAGATAAAATCTGCGACCACTGCATCAATCGCGATGCCTGAGCCTTGTATCAGTATCCCTGTTTGGCCAGTGGCACAAAAAGTGGCATCAAACCCTTTGTCTTGCATGGCTTTTTCCAAGGCCAGTGTCGTGAACATTTTCCCTACTGAGCAATCAGTCCCCACTGTAAGCAATCTCCGGCCCGACCGTTTTGCTCCTGAACCAACATCGAGTTGCTCGTTGTTATGGCGTAAATCGAACAGTGATACGCCACGTAGGTTTGCAGCGTGTGCAATGGCGGGAACGTCAGTGAGCTTTTGGTGCAAACCAGAAGCGATATTCATGCCTAACTCAATCGCTTCAACAATGAGCGGAATCCAATGTTCAGCTAATACCCCTCCTGCGTTTGCGGTGCCTAAGACCAGCGTTTTCACCCCCATGTCAGATGCAGTTTTGATGTCCATGTCGGGCAGAGAAAGCGACGCCGTGCTTTCGTTTAGACGAAGCTGTCCGAGACATTTCTCTGGGCGCCAATAGTGAATGCCGCGCGCTGTTTTGATAGAGAGCGGATCAGAGGAGTCTCCGAGCATTAATAGGTAGGGGGAAGGGATATTCATAACTGTCCTTGTTTGCATCGAACGATTGCTGGTGGCTTCAATACACTAACTATAAGAACGAATTAGGCAGTATGGAAAATGCCAAGTCAGCCTGACCAATGCATAATTGTTATGGCAAGGCTTTATAATTGTTATGTAGATCTCGTAAATAGGTTGTTGCGACGCTATTTGGTGGATATTCTGGATTTTTGTTGAGGGAGCGAAGGCGTGATGAATATCGAAAGCAAATGGCTTGAAGATTTTTTGGTTCTTTCTGCAACACGTAACTTCTCTGTCGCAGCAACGAACAGAAACATCACACAACCTGCGTTTAGTCGTCGTATTAGAATGCTCGAACAGGCAGTGGGGGCTGAGCTTATTGATCGCTCTCAAACACCGATAGCGTTGACTGCCAGTGGTCGCATCTTTCGAGTAACAGCGAGAACCTTGATAACCCAAATTGCCGACAGTATTGGCGAAATATCTGCGTTGAATTATACCGATGGAAGTATCGTAAGAATTGCTTCGGCACATTCGCTCGTATTTCGGTCTACGGAAATGCTACAGCATCATTTTAGTGAGGAAGAGATGCCCTTGCTTTGTGTCGATGCTATGAATGTGGATGAAGCCGTAGAAGCGTTGCAGCAGGGGGGATGTGACATCTTGCTCGCATTTGACAACGAGCATTTAAAGCTGCCTCCTTTTGAACATATCCAAATGGGAACGGGAAGCCTAATCCCCGTTAGTGGTGCGAAATCAGACGGTTCGCCACGCTTTAGCATTGAAGAAGACACCGTTCCGTGGTTGGCTTATAGCCCTTCGCTATATATGGGCCGCCAACTTGAACCCGTTCGGCAGCAATTAGCACTCATGCCTGTTTTTATTTCATCAATGGTCGATCTTCTCAAAAAGCAGGCTATCGATGGAAATGGCGTTGCATGGCTTCCCGATTTCTTAATTACTCACGAGCTAAATACAGGCGAGTTAATTGAGATTGGCGATGAGTCACACCAGCGTAACGTGTCGTACTTCGCGTATAGGTATCAATCTCGGTTGCATCCGTCGGGGGAGAAAGTGTGGTCTGCACTTAAAAATATTGCGGGTGTTGATACCCGATAAATTCGTGCATTTTCAGATGACTTGGGCTTTTTGCGAAGCGAGGATGAGAGAAGAGTAACAATGCGCTGCTATATTTTTTTAGAGTAGTGCCGATAACTAGGATAGACGACTATAGAATTCATATTCGCTGCGAAAAGCCATTGTTTCAAACGGGAGGAGTTATGCCGTTGAAAGAACCTATCCCAAATTTTGTAAAGGCGATGGGGCATCGTGTTATTAGCTATATTTTGAACGTTTCTGAGCCAGAAGCGAGGCAAATCCTTCAGCAGCAATTCGCGCTATCCGCCAAGCAAAAAGATACCTTGGCATCCTACATTCAATTGTGCCGTCAAATGCGTGCCGTCGCTGTATCTCAAGGCGATATTGAACAGTCATTTTTTCATCGTTTACCTCATGTTCTGCACGGCGAACGCCATATTTTCACGGTTTGGCACAAACAAAATAATGGCCGAGTGATCAATACCAAAGGCAGCGACGCACTATCAAAAAGTCTTGCTGCACTGGCACTCGATTTGTATCCGCTTTTTTTAGTGAAAGCGGGGACAAGACCTCACCTGTTTTACCGAGCGTCAGGGTATCTGAGTGCAGCTATTTCGCATCTTCCCAGCAGTAAAGCGTTATACCGTCAGATCTTGGAAGATCTCTCTTTTGAACGTATCTTCGAAGCAATCGGGAACTCCCCAAGCGAAACATGGGGACATTACGCAGACTCAAATGGGCGAAGAGGCATCATCACCCTTTCTTCTCTGCCTGCAGCGATTTTGATTAATAGTTACGATTTAATGCGTATTCGTGGCCCCGTATCCCAAGAGACATTTGTCGATACTGTATTGGAAATGCTCGAAATCGCCAGGAGCGTCGCAGATGGTGAAGTGGCTCAGATCCCTCTTTTCGTTGGTTTTAGAAACGCATCGTTGACCGACCTTGACGAGCTAGATACCAAGTGGGGTACGTTACGCCGGTACACCCCTTCAATCGCCGAGTATGTTCTTCAAATCCCCAGCCAAATGGCGAAGCGAAAAGACAGCGGCTTTATGTTGGAGTCAGGTTTTGCGTATGCGGTGAACAGTGGTGATTTGCTGGAAGATGATGATTGGCCAGATGAAGTTCAAGACGCTGAAAATGAAAAAGCTTCTACCGAACTCAACATCACACTTTGTATCGCCATGTGCTTTCTTTCTGAATCATCGCCATTTGTTGCGCCGGAATGGGTTTGGCGGGTTGACCCGTTCTCGCTGGAAAGTGCCAAAGAGTGGGTCGATACCGTACAAGAAGCCGAATATCCATTAGAGATCTCCAATGATGTGTTAGATGATCTCGAAAGTTGGAGCCTGAGATTGGAGGATACGGACTCAAGAGGAATTCGTATCGCATTCTCTCGCTTGTTTTGTGCAGCGAGACAGCCTGAAAAATTAGATGGCTTGTTGGACAGTATTCTGGCGCTAAGAAATTTATTTGGGGCAGGTGCGGATGCTAATCGCTTGTCTGATGCAATCGGCGCACTTGTGATTGGCGGAAGTGATGAAGCAATTCAATTAGCCAAAACGTTAGAGCAAGATTGGGCATTGATATTGTCTGGTGAAGCGTGGTGGGACGCCGAGGAGATTCGAGATAAGACACTGAGCTGTATTTCATTATGCTTAACGTGTCTCCATCATATGTACTTAAAGTATCCAACGCTCGTTAGTGATCCTGAGCGTTTAGAACGCATTATTGCTTCGTCATAGCTATTTAGTTGAAACTTGCAATAAGAATCAGAGAGATAAAGCGGTGCAATACCTTGTGCTGTGCCAAATAGAGGGTTTAGTTGGACGCGGAAAATGTGCTCTAATTACAGAAGGAAGTGAACAATAAAAATATAAGGAGCCATTGTGGGCGCAAAAGTCAGTCAATTAAATGTCTTTCCGGTGAAATCTGTCGCTGGGATAAGCCTTTCAAATGTTTGGGTTGAAAAGATAGGCTTCAGCTTCGACCGCCGCTTTATGGTCGCTGACAGCACGGGAAAATTTGTAACCGGGCGAACCGAACCCAAAATGACGCAAGTTAAAGCGTCAATGAATGCTGATGGGATTACGCTTACTCACCCAACCATGTCTCCTTTGATGCTTAAATACGCGCACTTTTCGATGGATCGTGTCGATACCAACGTATTTAAAGATGAATTTCCAGCCTACTCGACAACCTCGACAGCAAATGCCTGGTTTAGCCACCTGTTAGGGGGTAAAAAGCAACTGCTATTTATTGGGCAGGAATCTTCACCCCGCGTTTCTTCTAGTGCCGAAACACAGGTCAGTTTCGCTGATGGCTTCCCAGTACTTTTGATCTCTGACGCATCATTAGACGCCTTAAATGCGCGTTCGCCCGACAAACACTCGATGGATCAATTCCGTACAAACATCGTCGCGACTGGTTGTGAAGCATTTGAAGAGGATACGTGGGGGAAAGTGCGTATAGGTTCGGTCGTGTTTGATGTTGCCCGCCCATGTAGCCGTTGTATTTTCACTACTTTGGATTTAGAAACCGGTCGTTTTCGAGCAACGGGCGAACCGATTACGACACTGAGCCAGTTCCGTACTGACGAGAGTGGCAATGTTAATTTTGGTATGAACTTGATTGCGCTAAACGAAGGTGTGATTTCCGCTGACGATAAAATCGAAGTCCTGGAATACCGAGACGTAGAAGTCTATGAGGACCACACAACACCCAAGTTGAATCTAAAAGTCAGAGAGGTTGAAGAAGTTGCTAAAGACTTTAAAACATTCTGGTTTGACAGTCAGCAGGGCACACAGCCTCAATATAAAGCAGGTCAACATCTGCCGATTGAGTTAAATATTGATGGTGAGCGAATCCAGCGCCGTTACACCTTGTCCTCTTCGCCTACGCGCCCTGAGCGTTTGGCTATTTCGGTTAAACGTGTTGAAGGTGGTCAGGTATCAAATTGGATTCATGACAACTTTGTAGTGGGTAGCCAGTTTAAAGCCCAACAGCCTGACGGGCAGTTTCATTTGAGTGATGATGTGGCGAAGCGCAGTCCGCTACTATTGCTTTCTGGAGGTAGTGGCGTCACCCCAATGATGTCGATGCTTAGAGCAATGGCTGATAGTGATGGTATTCATGACGTCCTATTTTGGCACCAATGCCGCGCAGAAGAGGATATTCCTTTTGCCTCCGAACTCGAAGAGCTGACTAAACAACACAAAGGCTTATCTGTTGTATTTACACTTAGCCGTCCTTCGTCTTCTTGGACGGGAGAGTCTGGTCGCTTAAGCGCATCTCACTTAGTTGCAATGTCCAACCTTGAAGCACGACAGATATATTTGTGTGGCCCGGAAGGGTTTATGTCTTCTGCAAAAGTGTTGTTGGAAGAAGCGGGCATTTCTCCTGATAAAGTGCAGCAAGAGTTTTTCGAACCGCCGACAATAGAGCAAGATGCACCGCCAAAAGATGTGTCTATCACCATTGAAGGGGAGTTCATCTATGGCAACAATCAACGCCCAATACTTGTGCAAGCTGAAGAAGCCGGTGTTCAGGTGGATTATTCATGTCGAGCAGGTGTGTGTGGTTGCTGTAAGCTGAAATTGGTCGAGGGAGAAGTGGACCAACCCGACATGCCTGCGCTTTTCCCTGGTGAAAAAGAAGAGGGGCTTGTCCTTGCCTGTTGTTGTATCCCGCAAGGTGATGTTGTTTTGACCAAGGTTTAACCAACTGATAGAAACTTAACGGAATTTTTCTGAAACCTAACATTATTAGCCGCTGCCGTGCGTTATGATGGCGGCGGCTTTTTTAATTGGACGAATGTAATGACAAAGACAAAGAAAACATCGGTTTTGTTCCTTGTTGGTGGGATGGTATTAAGTGGTTTTCTTGTTGCTTACTTTATGTCGTCAAACGAGCGTTCATCCCAAGATGCGCTAGATACCCTGACGGCGCAACGAGACGCTTCAAATGTCGCACTGGCCGTTGCACGTGATGAAGTTTTGGCATTAGAGACAAAAATAGAAGAGCAGGTGACCGATATCGCCAGTTTGCAGACAAAGCTGTCTGAGAAAGAGTTGGCGTCTCATTCTCTTCTTGAACAAATAGAAATCAATAAGAAAAAACACACCCAAGAGACAAAGGTGCTGAATGATAAGGTTGCCGCGTTAGAGACCAACGTTAGCGCATTAGAGCAGCGAATCATTGATACAGACAAGCTCTATGAACAGCGTTATGCCCTGACAAAACAAGTGGGTGATCTCAACGAAGACATATTGAAGGCCAGCCACAAAGCTGAACTCAGTAAGACGGCATGTGATGAGTTTAAGCAAGGTAACTCTTGGAATTGGGTATCTGAAGCGGACTGTGACAAGTTCAATAAATGGCGACAAGAAGGGCAGCAGCTAATTGTTGAGTTTGAAAACAAAAACAGAGCACTGGACAGCGTAAATCGACAAATCGCGTCTTTTCGCGCGCCGCAAGAATAACCAATCGTAACGGTATGGCGTTTCGGTGAGGGTCTCGGGTAAAACGGTACCTAATTCAACAAAGCAGTGATAGAAAGCTGAATCGTGGCGATAAAGTGAACAACTCGCACTATGCTTATGAGAAGAATGTCATATGCTTGAGACATTAGTGCGCACTTTACGTTATATTTTGCGCCTTGATCGATTGGCGATAGCCAGTATTACTTCTTGATGCATTCAGTATCAAAATCATGAAACATAGGGGTAGACACTTTGACGACCCGAGTATTGATCACTGATGATTCTGCTTTAGCACGAAAGCAGTTAGCTCGTTCATTCCCTTCCGATTTCGACGCTGACGTGTCGTTTGCAGAAAACGGCAAAGTTGCTGTCGAATTACTCAAAGAACAGTCATTTGATGTTATGTTTCTTGACCTGACCATGCCCGTAATGGACGGTTATGAAACGTTAGATGCGATGAAAAAACACCGCATAAATGTGCCTGTCTACGTCGTTTCCGGTGACATTCAACCGAAAGCACAAGAACGGGTTTTAAGACTCGGGGCCAAAGCCTTTGTTAAAAAGCCTGTCAGTCCAGAAAAGCTAGAAGAGATTCTTACGCCTTATAAATCCATTCGGACCGAGCCTGCACCAGCTCCTGTTGTGGCTCCTAGCGCACCAAGCCAGCCAACACAATCAGCGACAACCGCCGCCTTAAATGACATGAAGGTGGGAAGACGCGAGATGTATATGGAGGTTGTGAACGTCGCCATGGGGCGAGCCGCAGACTCCTTGGCGAGGTTTTTTGATGTGTTCGTACATATGCCGCTTCCTCAAGTCAACGTGTTGGAGGTCAGTGAGCTGGTCATGACGGTCAGGCATTTGGCAAACAATGACAACATGTCGGGAATTTGCCAAGGCTTTAGTGGAGAAGGGCTTGCTGGTGAAGCACTGATGTTGATTTCAGATTCATCGATGAAAGATTTATTAAACATCATGGATTACCCTGACGACGGTACGGTCGATAACGAACTTGAAGTGATGGTGGATGTTAGCAACGTCCTTATCAGTGCGTTTTTATCCGGTATCGGAGAGCAAGCTGGGCTAGTTTTCGCACAAAGTTATCCAGAAATCATTGGTCAGCATTTGGCAGTCGACAGATTGGTGGAGAAAATGCAGGGCACCTGGAAGCGTACGGTGACTATTGAGGTTAGCTACGCCATTGATGGAACGAACATCAAGTGCGACTTGCTCCTGTTACTCGTCGATGATTCTTTACCACTACTTGATGCGAAACTGGCATATTTGATGGATGATGAGGACTAACCATGATTGACTCACCAGAATTTGAACAGTTCAACTGGATGGTCGATATGGTACAGAATATCGACATGGGCCTGATCGTTGTGGACCGTGATTTTAATATTCACATGTGGAATGGCTTTATGGTGCACCACACGGGCAAACATCCGAACAAAGTGCAAGGTAAGTGTTTGTTTGATGTCTTTCCTGAAATTAATGAAGCATGGTTTCGCGCCAAATGCCGTCCTGTGTTTGAATTGAAATGTCGTGGTTTCGTGGTTTGGAAGCAACGCCCGTATCTTTTCCGTTGCCGCAATGTTCGGCCAATCACTGGTGAAGCCGAGTTCATGTACCAAAACGTGTCATTAAACCCGATCGTCAATTTGCGTGGGGAAGCTCAGCACATGTTTATCTCAGTTGCGGATGTCACTCCAGAAGCACTGGCAAAACTGCATTGACGTGAAAATCTGAATAAAAAATGCCCGCTCTATGCGGGCATTTTCAGTTTAAGGTCTCACGCATTTTGGTGCGTTAGTGGTCGAAGGCGGTAACCGCTGTATTGCTGCTTGTAGGTCTTCAATACGCGTAGTGTGTGAGGGGTGAGAGGAGAAAAATTCAGGGGGAGCACCGCCGGAGGCTTTGGCCATATTGCGCCAAAGCTCGACACTTTGTTGAGGGTCGAAGCCAGCATCATTCATCAACTGCAGCCCAATTAGATCGGACTCTGATTCATGCGTTCGACTAAAGGGCAATAACACGCCCACGTTTAGGCCTAATCCCAGTCCTGCCATAATCATGTTTTGGTTATCTGTCCCTGACGCACCCAGCGCAATGTTCGCCACCTGTAGCGCACCATTTGCTGCAAGTGAGCTTGAAACACGCTCACCACCGTGGTTAGCCATTACATGACCAATTTCGTGGCCAACGACGGCAGCAAGTTGATCGGGCGTTTGAGCAACGTCAAGCAAGCCTGTATACACGCCAATCTTCCCTCCAGGTAGCGCAAAGGCGTTTACTTGATCGCTATCGAAGACAACCACTTCCCATTTTTCAAAATCAGGCTGTGGTGGTGTCACTGTTAGCAGCGCGTCGGTCACACATTGCACATAGGCGTTGGTCCGTTTGTTTTTGCTGATCTTTTCTTCCTTTTTAAGTTCAGCAAATGATTGGTTACCCAAGGTAGCCATTTCCGAGCCAGATACCATGATGAATTGGTTACGCCCGGTTGGTGATGTGGAACAGCCGACGAGCAAAGCAACAAGTGCTGCTGCAGTGGTAATTTTTGCATGTAATAGTGGCATGGCTTTGTCCTTTCAAGCGTCTCTTTTCTAAAGTGTCCCTGTTCGTATCTTTCATTACTACTTCACAATAGAAAGGTGATTGCCTCAATGAAATAGAACAATTCCATAAACTACCTACTACAAGCCTAATCAAAAAAGTCACATAAACGAGTTTGTGAAGTGTGTTGAAAGAATTAGCGATTTCAGGGCGAAGAACCGATAATGGCGAAAAGACCGGAGCAGTATTAGGAGCGAGCGTGTCTATTTGGAAGAAACCGATCTCTATTGAAGGATTGAATGCCACATCCGCAAACACACTGATGGCACATTTGGACATTCGTTATACCGAATTCGACGACAACAGCTTGTCAGGAACGATGCCCGTTGACCATCGCACCCATCAGCCGTTGGGAATGCTGCATGGAGGAGCCTCTGTTGTATTGGCTGAGTCACTAGGTTCTTTAGCAGCAAACATGGCAGTCGATGAAAACAAATACTGTGTTGGTTTAGATATTAATGCGAATCACATTCGTGCGATGCGTTCGGGTCTCGTACATGGCAAAGCCACAGCGGTACATTTAGGGGCGACGACACATGTATGGCAGATTGAGATCACTGACGAGCGCGGTCGGCTAGTGTGTACAAGTCGACTAACCATGGCCGTTATGACACACAAAGGTAAGTAATAAATGGTCATCCAAATTACTGGCGGTCGTGTTATCGCAACCATGCATGAAGTCATGGTGAAACTCCAAGAAAACAAAGCAACGCTGCAAGCACAGGTAGATGACATAGCGATTCTGGCGGCACCTAAAATGCTTGTCGTGAGTGGCGGCAGTATCAATTGGAGCATTTCGCTTGAAACTGATGAAAATGTTCAGGCTCTGAGTGAAGCAACGGGAATTGCTGTCAAAAACTGAAGAAGAAACGCGCGAACAATATTCGCGCGTTTAGTAAGAATAGAAGTATGAATCAGTATTCTGCAGTGACTTCGTAACTGGTGAACTTACGTACGTTAATCACGCCCGTGTCGAAGATCAGGTATTGGCCTTTAATTCCCTGAAGAATGCCAGTTACCACAGGATCTTTATCAAAATTTAGCGAAGTAATTTTTGTTGGGAACTCTGTGACAGGGTAACTAATATTAACAATGTCATGTTGAATAGTTTCTACTGCATCAAAGCCATACTGAAGGCGTAGGCTGAAGATTTTGGCATCTACGAGCGGCAAAAGGCGACGCGCTTCTTCTTTTAAGTCGATATCGGCATTGTTGCCTTTCAACATTGCACGCCAATTGGTTTTGTCCGCTAAAAAATCTGCAAGTGCGATTTCAACTAACCCAGATAGATGACGGCTTTTCACTTTCAAAATAGGTAATGCCTGCGTCGCACCCTGATCAACCCAACGCGTTGGAATTTGGCTAGCGCGGGTGATCCCCACTTTTAGTCCTGACGTGTTGGAGAGATAAACAATGTGGTCTGTCATGCAGAACTGCTCACCCCATTCTGGTTCACGACAAGTCCCATCAGCAAAATGGCAAGTTTCTGGTTTTAAGATGCACATGTCACAACGCGCGAGTTTCTTCGTACAAGGAAAGCAATGTCCTTGGCTAAAGCTTTTGTTTGTTTTCGCGCCACAGGCATCACAATAGATATTGCCCGTGTATGTCAGGGTGAGAGGCTTTCCAATAAGGCTATTAAGTTCGACGAGTGCGTCGCCCACAGGGAGAGAATATGTCACGCCATTATCCAGCGTGCTCTTCATTTTGCTCAACGTTCCAGTAGTCATGCTCGTTATTATTTTGTTTTCCTTTGGTGGCAGTAGTGTATACCCAACTCACCTGAAAATGCAGTCTTGCGTTACTTCATCATTAACGAACATTAACAGGTTTAGTTGGTTTGCCTAAAAAAGGAGCAAAACGAGGAAGCCGCCGGGTTAACGCTTGACCATGCCGTCATTGAGGTCCTTATAAAGTGAAACCGAAACGATAAGCATATTGAGGTCGATATCTTCATTGATGTCATCAATGACAAAAAGATCTGCGTCTGACGTTGAGGTGTTATTTTCCGCTAATACGACGATATCTTGGTTGATGTCACCATAAATGGTGAGTTGTTCAATTTTCTCATACTGGCCAAACGAAAGCAGCGAAAAAGGCGCAAGTTCCGGTTTAGCTGAAACAGGAAGAGTGAAAGCCATAGCGGCAGCAAGCAAAGAGGCATTCAACAAACGCATATTATGTTCCTTCATTATTTTTTCGAAGAGTGTCATACACGTCGCCATACTATGTCAGGTGTAGGTCAGAAGCAGTTGGAGAAACGGTTAAAGCCCTTTTAAAATGCGGGCTCTGGGCAGAAGATCACGTTATGGTGTCAGACAATGAGGCAGCGGGAATGAGGCGTTTATACCGATATGTTTGTATAAACGCCTGAAGATTATGCGTCGACCTTGATAAGGTTTAACGCGACGCGGTAGCTATCAACAAATGATGGGATCGGAAGAAACTCAAAGCGGCTATGGAAATTGTGTGCGCCAGTGAAAAAGTTTGGTGTAAACAGTCCTTTTACTGAAAGCGCAGAGCCGTCAGTACCGCCACGCATGGCAATGGTCTTCGCTGGGATTTCCATCTCCTCCAACACGCGATACAGGCGTGTTAACGCCTCGATATCTTCTCCCATTGCCTGCGCAATATTGCTATATACGTCGGTCAGAGTCAGTGAGATATCTGCTTTGGGATGTTTGTGCTTAAGCAGGGTCTCGACGGATTGTAAGTAGGCTTTTCTGTCATCGTACTGTGATTGAACAAAATCACGAATTGCGACGACGACTTTCGCGGTGTTTTGATTTCCCTGTATATCGGTTACCCAGAAATACCCTTCTCGGCCTTCGGTTTGCTCTGGTAGTCCGTGATCTCTTAGCAAATCAATGAAGTCAGCGGCGATAAGGTTTGGGTTAACCAGCACATTCTTTGCACTCATCGGGTGGGCAGTGATACCAGAGATATCAAGGACAGCGGTACCCGCATTGAAGGTCTCATAGATCACCTCTCCGCGCTCACAGCAATCGATGGTGTAACAATAATCAACGGGGAATTTCTCCAAAGGTAATGCTTTAGCACCACGAAGACCAGTTTCTTCGTCTGGTACAAACGCAAAGTAGATGTCGCCGTGTTCGATGTTCGCCGCCTTGATTTCATGTGCAAGCGTCATCATGACTGCGATAGCGGATTTATCATCGGCTCCGAGCACACTGGTTCCGTCTGAAAACAGAATATCCTGTCCTAGATATTTGCTAAGTTCTGGGTGAGAAATTTCATCAATCATGATGTTTTCATCGGCGTTCAAGCACAGTGGTTCGCCTTCATAACGCAGGATCTGAGGGGAAATATCAGGGCTCAGACCGACATCGACGGTATCAAGGTGAGCGATAAAACCAATCTTCTTTGCGTTTGGATTCGTGCCTGGTAGGCGAGCCAAGGCAATGCCTGTTTCAAGCAACTCAGTTTCTGAGTAACCGATGCTGTTGAGTTCATTACAGAGCAATGTTGCCAGTGTGCGTTGTCCTTCGCTGGATGGCAGGGTTGATACGCTGCCATCAGATTGGCTGCTGATAGCCACGTAGCGTTTAAAGTTCGCAATGAGTTTTTGTTCGATTTCTTTCATTCTTGTTATCTCTTAAAGGCCGTACGTGTAACCACTGTTAAAGCCAAGCGGGATGTTGAATCCCCAGAACAGGTAAAGCATGGCCATGAGAGCAATGAGTAGCGCAACGGTGTAAGGAAGCATCATTGATACCAGTGTGCCGATACCTGATTGACTGCTATAGCGTTGCATATAGGAAATGATCAATGGGTAAAAGGCAAACATTGGCGTGCTCACGTTCACGGCACTGTCTGAAATGCGGAAGGCGGCTTGAGTTAACTCTGGTGAAATATCCACAGCCATCAGCATAGGCACCAGAACAGGCGCAAGAATCGCCCATTTTGAAGACGCGGACGTAATAATGATATTCAGAACTGCTGTTAATAGAATCACACCAAAAATGGTCAATTGACCTGGCATGTTCAAGGCCTTAAGGCCTTCTGCACCTGACAACGCAATGAGGCTACCAATGTTTGATTTGCCAAAGCAATACAAGAACTGGGCGCAGAAAAAGGCAAACACGATAAATGAAATCAACGAAGCAGTGATGTTTTCCATCGATTTGGTGACATCTTTCGATGTTTTGAATTTTCCACTCACAAAGCCGTAAACAAGACCGGGTGCGGTGAAGAAAATAAGGAGCAATGGAACAATCGTTTTCATTGCAGGCGCTGCTGGGCTGGTTAATGAGCCGTCTGGTGCGCGGAACAGAGATGATTCAGGCACCATAAGAGCAACGAGAAGTGCGATTATGCCCAGTAGCGTCCAGTTGGCGAGCTTAAACGCGCGCGTTTCTGAATCTGACAGGGTTTCGCTTTCTTCATCAACCTGAGGCACGTCAACAGGTAAGGTGCGTTGCAAGCGAGGCTCGACAATCTTATCGGTCACATACCAACAAGCTCCGATAACGGCGAACGTCGACGCAAAGGAGTAGAAGAAGTTACACAGCACATTGACGACGTATGTTGGATCCAGCACTTGAGCGGCGGATTCTGTAAATCCCGCCAAAATAGGGTCAATAATAGAAGGCGTGTAGGATGCGGTAAATCCACCTGCTAGACCTGCAAAGCCCGCTGCAATGCCGGCTAATGGATGCTTACCTGATTTATAGAATATGTATGCTGACACTGGCATGAGAACAACATACGCAGAGTCAGAGGCGACATGCGCCAAAATACCAATGAAAATTACCGATGGTGTTACTGCTGACATAGGGACAACGGCCAGCAGTTTTCGAAGTGCTGTGGTGATATAGCCAGAGCCTTCTGCAATACCAATACCTAGCGTTGCAACAATGACGATGCCGAGTGGTGGGAAGTTAACAAAGTTACTGACCATTGCACTAAGCAAGTTCATCAACTCTGATGATGTCAGGAGGTTAGCCACTTGAATCGGTTTGTTTGTAAGAGGGTGGATATAGTCAAATTGGATTTGCGAAAGTACCATGGAAAGTAAGATACAGATGCCTGTCGCGAACAGGAAAAGCATCGTGATGTCAGGGATTTTATTTCCAACGTTCTCTATACGATCTAGCCAGCTTTTTTTATTTAAAGGATGAGGTGATGTCTGTGTTGCCATGAATATTCCATTATATAGCAGTTATTGATAGATGAGTTTATTAGCGTTAATGAAGGGATAAAGGCAAGGATAAATAACGCATACTTTGCGGTAGCATTATTAAAGAATCGGTTTGTATATGGAGTTATTTAAAATATTGTCTTATTGAGTGTTTGAAATGTTATTTGTAGCGCGAAATATACGTGGTGTTGATGGTGGATTTCTTTCTATATTGTCTTGATTATCTAGACAGTCTCTGTATGGATAAACGCAATGGGTTGTCAGGTTAACGCTTAGAGTTCAACATAAACAGGACAGTGGTCTGATAGTCGGTAGTTTGCGACGGTGTGATAGGAGTAACGGAACTGCTTGGCTAAGGGAGTTATATCACTTGAAATCGCACCTGGGCTAGCAATAATGTGGTCGATCAATTTGTCATAAACCACTTGCTCCCACCGTTTTGTTCGGAAATTAAAACGACGCGCTTTACATTTCGCCTGAGTAAATTCAGATAAATTAACCAAGTTATCTTTACCTGCACCTTTTACCAGCGACTCCCAAACCCATTCATTGTTTATATTCATGTAGTGATTAAAATCACCGGCAATAATGAACTCTTGCCCCAGCTCTTGTCGCGTTTTGATCCACACGCTAAGTGCATCGACTTGTCTTTCCAACTTCTTACAACTGTTATTTCGCCTTACCGGTGTTTCAAAGCAGCCCGATTTCAAATGAATGGAGAGAAGGTGCAATGAAGGTTGGTTGTCTCTAACGACTTCAATGTACGTGCCATAACGTAAATTACCGCGAGACAAAAATGTCGGTAAACCGAGTGGCTTGTAATCGGCGTGATCGATAACTTGGATGCCTTTCCTTACTGCCCATCCCGTGAACTGATTACTGCCTCGGCTTTTGGTGTAGTACTTGGCGCGGTCAGATAAAAAGAAATTGTATTCATTAGGGTTAAGGACCTTTGAAAGGGCATAGAGGCTATCCACTTCCTGAAATGCCACAAGATCAGCATTAAGCACAGACACGACCGTCTGCATCATGAGGTAATCATCTGCTTTTCGCTGACCCTGAATGATGTCACCTTTGTCGCTGAGCCACTCCATATTCCATGTAGCAAGCGTCAACGATGCAAATGCATGTTTGACGTTCACAGACGCAGCGACAACGACTGCGAGACAGGCAGTATGAATCAGCTTGGAGAAACGAGGGTGGAGTCGAAATGTCATTCAGTAGGTGGTCCTGCGCCGATTTATGCTTTTTTAGCACTCTTATTATTGTGTGTTTCGTTACTAAAGAAAGTCCATGTTGGGGGCTTTCATTGACGATATGGATTGCCGTCTTACTAAACCTCGCTACGGTGAATTGGTAGTAAAAACCCATGCAAACGCTTTACCCGGATACTAGAACATTGTCATCTCAGCTGTCTTACAACATGGTGATTTTGAGTGTCGTGTTGGATTTTTTTACAGACTTTTTTTGATAATTGAATTTATTGCACAGTAATCGAATAGATAAAAATCGCATGCATGTATGCCATGATCTAAATCAAAGTATTGGCTCCGCCGAAATCGTCTAATGCACCACATATTGTATCTCTGTGTGTGAATGCCCCTACATTTTGTATTTCTTGACCTTGCTCTCATTTGCGTGTAAGGCGACTTTTATTCGCTTCTTTTTTGTGGAGCTAAGTGCAAATTTCGGGTAATTCAGCCGTGGAATGACGCTAAAAACCTAGGCGTTTCAACCCATCACCAGAATGATCGAACTCTATCCATCCCTGCCGTAAGTAGGGCTTTTTGTTGAGGAGCTATTTGTGAAACCTGTTGTCATCAAACGCGATGGATGCCGCGTACCTTTCCAGCGCAAGCGCATTGAAGAAGCTGTTTTAAGTGCTGCTGACGCTGTAGAAGACATGGATCAAGCCTATGCAGCAGCAGTGGCAGATGGCGTTTTATCTCAATTTATGCGCCTGGAAGAAGTCGAGATCCACCAGATTCAAGATGCTGTTGAGAATCACTTGATGGCAGGGCCATTCAAGGCAGTCGCTCGCGCATATATCGAATACCGTCATGACAGAGACAGTATTCGCGAGAAAAAGAGCCAACTTAGTCATGAAATTCGTGGTCTGGTTGAGCAAACGAACTCAGATATCCTCAACGAAAATGCGAATAAAGACAGTAAGGTAATTCCTACTCAACGTGATCTGTTGGCGGGTATCGTTGCGAAACACTACGCGAAGCAGTACATGTTGCCGCGTTCAGTTGTGCGCGCACACGAGATGGGTGATATCCATTACCACGATTTGGATTACGCGCCATTCTTCCCAATGTTCAACTGTATGCTGGTGGACTTGGAAAACATGCTTACGCATGGTTTCAAAATGGGTAACGCGGAAATTGATACGCCGAAATCTATTCAAACCGCAACAGCTGTAACGGCTCAGATCATCGCTCAGGTGGCAAGCCACATCTACGGTGGTACAACGATCAACCGTATTGATGAAGTGTTGGCTCCTTACGTTGAAATCAGTTACGAGAAGCACCTTGAAGTTGCTCGTGAGTGGGACATCCCGAATGCGGAAGAATACGCGAAAGCGCGTACAGACAAAGAATGTTATGACGCATTCCAATCGCTGGAATATGAAGTAAACACGCTTCATACAGCAAATGGGCAAACACCATTTGTGACGTTTGGTTTTGGTCTTGGTGAGTCTTGGGCGGCGCGAATGATTCAGCGTTCAATCCTTCGCAACCGTATTGCAGGTTTAGGCAAAAACCGTAAAACAGCGGTATTCCCTAAACTGGTATTTAGCTTGAAGGACGGTTTGAACCTGAAAGAAGGTCAACCAAACTACGATATTAAGCAACTTGCGTTGGAGTGTGCGTCGAAGCGCATGTACCCAGACATTTTGAATTACGACCGAGTTGTTGAAGTGACAGGCTCTTTCAAAACGCCAATGGGTTGTCGTAGCTTCTTATCTACCTACGAAGAAAACGGCGAGTTGATCCACGAAGGCCGAAACAACATCGGTGTTATCAGCATCAACCTTCCGCGCATCGCGATGCGTGCTCAGGGCGATGAAACCGAGTTTTATCGTCTGCTGGATGAAGTGCTGGCGGTGTCTCGTGAAGGTTTGGATACACGCATAGCACGTCTGCAAGGCGTTAAAGCGCGTGTCGCGCCGATTCTCTACATGGAAGGCGCGTGTGGTGTTCGTCTAAACCCAGATGATGATGTCAGTGAGATCTTCAAAAATGGCCGTGCGTCAATCTCTCTGGGTTATATCGGTATCCATGAAACCGTGAATGCACTGTATGGCACTGCTGAGCATGTTTATGACTCAGAAACGCTGCGCCAGAAAGCTGTTGAAGTGGTAGCGTACCTGCGCAAAGCAACGGATAGTTGGAAAAACGAAACAGGCTATGGTTTCAGCTTATACAGCACGCCGAGTGAAAACCTGTGCAGCCGCTTCTGCAAGATAGATGCGAAAGAATTTGGCGTCGTCGCAGGCGTGACGGATAAAGGTTATTACACCAACAGTTTCCATTTGGATGTTGAGAAAAAAGTTAACCCTTACGACAAAATCGATTTTGAAATGCCATACCCGTCAATAGCGAACGGTGGCTTCATTTGTTACGGCGAATATCCAAACATTCAGCACAACGTTGAAGCATTGGAAAATGTCTGGGACTACAGCTACGAGCGCGTTCCATATTATGGAACCAACACCCCAATCGATGAGTGTTACGAATGTGGTTTCACTGGCGAGTTTGATTGTTCAAGCAAAGGCTTTGTGTGCCCAAGCTGTGGCAACCATGACTCCACCAAAGTATCAGTGACACGTCGTGTATGTGGTTACTTGGGAAGCCCGGATGCGCGCCCATTCAATGATGGCAAGCAGGAAGAAGTAAAACGCCGCGTCAAACACATGTAAGGCAAAGATGAACTTCCATCAATATTATCCCGTTGACGTGGTAAATGGCGAAGGTACACGTTGCACCCTGTTTGTGGCAGGGTGCGAACACCAATGCCGAGGTTGTTACAACCAATCCACCTGGTCTTTATGCTCGGGACAGCTATTCGATCAAGCAATGGAAGACAACGTCATTGCCGATCTAAACGACACACGAATTAAGCGAAAAGGGCTGTCACTGAGTGGTGGTGACCCGTTACACCCTGCCAATGTTGCGGCAGTTCTGAAACTGGTTCAGCGTGTTAAACGCGAATGCGAAGGCAAAAACATCTGGCTTTGGACGGGGTACACGCTTGCTGAACTTTCGGATGAACAACGCGAAGTCGTTCAGCTTATTGACGTGTTAATTGATGGGAAGTTTGAAAAGGATCTTGCGGATCCTTCCTTACCCTGGCGAGGAAGCTCAAATCAAACTGTTCATCGTTTGACAGAGAGTTAACACTCGAGCTTTCATCGTGATTTATAGTTCCTATAACGCCGCTTACCTAAGCGGCGTTATTTTTAGGGAACTTGCGTCAAAATCTGCGTCTAACCCTACAGAATGAATCCTCTTAGAAAGAACATGTTATGAAGTACAAATTTGTCGCCTTCTTTTTCCTGCTTTGTTTAAGCCCGATATCTTTTGCTGCATCGAATGCTGATACGCCAGTCTATGAGCATGCACCCGATGGAAAACTCATCATGGGTGAAAAAGAGTGGGTAAAAGTTGATACCGTTGGTGTCACGCTAAAGGCGAGGGTGGATACTGGGGCTACCACTTCATCAATCAGTGCCATTGACATTCAGTCTTTTAAAAAAGATGGCGAGAATTGGGTGAGATTTCGCTTAGCACATGATGGAAGAGAAAGCCGAGTCATCGAACTGCCTGTCGTACGTACAGTTAGAATTATTCAATCCAGTGCCGAAGGCTACGATCGCCGGTATGTCGTTAAGTTACCGATTACCATTGGTGACGTCACAGAAGAAACGCAGTTTACCCTTCGTGACCGCCAGCATTTGATTTTCCCAGTGCTACTTGGCCGCAGCTATTTGAAAGGGATGGCAATGGTCGATGTCAGCCGCCAATACGTGCAACCCAAGCCTGATCACGCTAAAAGGGACTAAGTACGGTAACGTCGCGTATCTATTAAGTAGCCTCGTTCCCCCGAAATTCAATGGGATGAGGCATTTATCGCGGCTCTTTACGTTTAACTGCTTTATCAATTGCCTCAGTTGGGTATAATCGCCCGCCTTAAGTGCGTCACTCCTTCAATTTGCGAGCATCCCATGTCTAAATGTTTTTTCAAAGGCCGTATCGAAACCCGACTAAATCACGTTATGTCTGGCTATAACGTAAACCGTGATGTAAAAGCGGGAACCGAGGAAGCCCCTGTTTCTGTTGTTGTAAACTCAGAAGCACGCAAAGCAGAGATTGAAGCATTGGTTGCGGAGCACGCTATCGTAGCGAATATCGTTGTCGATGCTGCTCAAGAAGAAAACACGGTAGAACTAGACACCGTGATCAACAAGCCAAAAACCATCGTGTTTGAGAAAACCCCGAACCGCAATGATCCTTGCTCTTGCGGAAGCGGTAAGAAATACAAAAAATGTTGTGCCTAAACAACGCAAACAAATGACCGCCTTTGGCGGTTTTTTTGTCTTTGAGGGTGAAAAAACACAGGGTGTATTTGAGAAGAGTATCGCGCATCCTCTCCTTGGTGCTGAATGACTGCAGCCAAACACCCGCTAGCCGAAACGTTGAAATGGCGTAGCGTGCTTTCAGATCAACGTTAATCTGCTCTCATGGTGCTGTTTTTACTTGCACCCATACGGCCTTTCGGTATACATACAAAGGATTAGGTGTTCGATAAGGAAGTTATCTCATGTTTAACCTGCTTTCTCCTGCGCAGCAGGATCCGATTCTCTCGCTTTCTGTAGCATTCCGAGAAGACCCACGCGAAGAAAAAATGGATTTGGGTATTGGTGTTTATAAAGACAGCCAAGGCGCGACACCAATCATGCAAGCTGTGAAATCGGCGCAGCAAATTTTAGCGGATACACAAGTTACTAAAAGCTACGTTGGATTGGCGGGAAGCGAAGGCTTCAACCAAGCAATGACGGATTTGCTGCTTAAGGGAACGGCGGGTTACAGTCGTTCTGCAGCCGTTCAAACGCCGGGTGCCAGTGGTGCATTGCGTATGTTGGGCGATCTGATGTTTTTGGCAAAGCCAATCACAACGGTGTGGATCAGCAACCCGAGCTATGTGAACCACAAGCCAGTTATGGAAGCAGCAGGACTGACCGTTAAATTCTACCCGTACTTCAATGCAGAAACGAAAACTGTGGATGCTGATGCGATGCTGGATGCATTGGCGGCAGCGGGCCCAGACGATGTCGTGTTGCTGCATGGTTGCTGTCATAACCCAACTGGTGCGGATATTCGCGCTGAACATTGGCAGGCTATTGCGGCGTTGGCACAGAAAAACGGTTTCATCCCATTTGTTGATATAGCGTACCAAGGTTTTGGCTCTGGGTTAGAAGAAGATGCCTACGGTGTACGACTGTTGTCTGATAGCGTTGAAGAAATGCTGATCGCTACGTCTTGCTCAAAGAACTTTGGCCTATACAGAGAGCGTACTGGTGCGGCCATCGTCATTGGTAAAAATGCGAAAGAAGCGGTGAATGCAAAAGGGCGCATTCTTCAATTAGCGCGTTCCACCTATACTATGCCACCCGATCATGGGGCCGCTATCGTTGAAACGATTCTCTCAAGCGACGCCTTAACCCAAGAGTGGAAAACGGAGCTGGATGTGATGCGAAATCGCATCGTGACGTTAAGAGATGGATTGAGTGCGGCATTGGCTGAACGTTGTGGTGATAACCGTTTTGATTTCATTAAGCAGCACAAAGGCATGTTCTCAATGCTAGGTATGTCGCAAGATCAAGTGAGTCGATTAAAAGACGAATTCGGGATTTATGCGGTTGGAGACAGCCGTATTAACATTGCGGGCTTAACAGAGTCGCGGATTGATTATCTTGCTGACGCATTAATGACTGTTGCCAAATAGTAACGACGATTAGACGAAATAAAGCCAGCAACTGCTGGCTTTATTTTTGGCCGTCAGTTCTCTTTAAACACCAAACTCACGCTAACAGGCACTGTGCTGGAAATGTCGATATTGCCGACCGTTGCAGAGACATCCTTCAAGTTTTGTTCAGGTATACCAAAAGTGGCTCCGCTGATGATCACGGGTTTATAAGTGAACGCGAAAATACTGTCGTCAGTCTTAATGATGTTCATGTCTAAGGTGATGTCTTTGGTATTCCCAAACAAGGTGACTTTCGCGGGGATGGACTGTTGCAGCATGGTTCCGTTCTTGTCGAGTCCAGCCATATCAACCTGGCCTTCCACTGTCAGCGTGGGAAATTTTTTTGAATCGAAGAATAGTTCGTTTAGGCGTTGATTGCGGATAGGAATCCCCGTGGAAACTGAAGAGATTGGTGCGGTAATACGAAAAGAGCCGTTGGCATCAACTTGTCCTTCAACACCACTGAGAGTTGCGGGTTCGACAACGTAGGTTTTTTTAATCGTCGCAAAGCTAATGGAAGACGCGTCAGAAACAATGGTGTAATCGTCAGAAGCGAAAGCAAGAGAAGGGGACAGTGATAAGGCCAAGATAATGGCTGATGAACTACCTTTCATTTTTCATTTCCTTCTTATTAATGGGAGGTACCCCAGCCACCTGATTCCTGCGTCTTCAGGTTTCTCGGGTATATATAGCCTTGTAGACGAAGGGCATTTTGTACATCGGTTTATTTCGATGTGGGGTTTCTGAAATTTCGATTGAAGCCGGCTCGGTGCAAATGCTTCAACATTAAAACAAAATGACACGTACAACCTTACAGACGGCAGTACCTAATGAACGTTGTTATATGCTCGCGGTGATGACGTGCTATAGGGCGTTCTGCTAGACTGTGTCGACAAATTAAATGTGGTAGTAACGTAATGAAAATCCATCGAATTAATCCAACTAAACGTTGGTCTGACGTCACCGTATACAACGGTATTGCACACTTTGTTGAAGTGCCAGAAAGTGATTTGAGTGCCGACATTAAGGGTCAGACAGCCCAAATTCTTTCTCAAGCAGAAGAAATGCTTGCGAGCGTAGGCAGCGACAAAACCCGCGTACTGTCCGTCACTATTTACGTGACTGATTTTGCACACTTCGAAGGTTTGAATGAGGTGTGGGATGCATGGTTTGAAGAAGGCACAGCCCCAAGCCGTGCGTGTATCAAAGCAGAACTCGCGAAGCCTGAGTACCTCGTGGAAATGGCGTTTGTAGCAGCCGCTGGTGAAGAATACCTCGCGTAACTGCCTACTGAGTGGACAGTGTAAACTAATCGTAAAGGCAGTGTTCTACACTGCCTTTTTGCGTCTAGCACTCCCCAGATAAATTGACCAGATTACTATGCGAAACTCGTCGCAAAAGGACTAAAAACTATCCTTCAAATTAATGAAATTTTCTTTGTTTTCTTTAAAGTGATCTCTGGCTAGGAAAGGCCGAAATACAAAAGCGATGGAGAGTGGCTTTGAAAACTGAGAGTGCAAGATTTACATTAGATGATACGCATTTGAACGTAGGGTCTCATGCCTATCGCCTCTCAAGTATCGGGAGTGTCGAAGTTAAGAGTAGTAGCGTAAACCACTATGCCGCGAAGGTACTGTTTTTTGCGCTTTCTGCGGTCACTATTGTGTGGTTGTTATGCCCAGATGGCTATGCACAGCTCTTTTCGCCGTTGGCGTTTTTGTGTGGGGCGGTTTTTTCACATTGCGTATTTGGCCGTCACAGTCTTCGCATAAAAATGCTTCGTCTTGATAACCTTGCGTCACATTGGATCACGATTTCGAGTGGAAATTCCGATGAGGCGTGTGAATCATTGCAAACACAAGCCGAGCAAATATCTAGGTTGATCGCTGGCAACAAAGAAAAAACTCGGCTTGCGCGGTTGTCTATCGCCTAATCGTTAAATCTTTCATCAATGAACGAGAGGGAAGGAACAAAGTAACTATTGCCTGTTTTTGCCTCTACAAAATCCAACAGTTTGTCGTAGTCACCGTTTTCGTCTGCCGTGATCATTTGCGTTAGTGATGTCTCGATAATTGAAGGCGTGTTAGCAAAGCCGACGAACATCGTTCCGTGTTCCATGGCATTTCCATAAGGTCGATTCTGACGAAGCATTTTTACTTCCTCGCCATCGATTTCTACCTTACTTTTCGCATTATGTGCCCACGCTGGCTTTTCGTCGTCATCTAATTCGATGTCATCCATTTTGGTACGACCAACCACTTTTTCCTGGTGTTCTGTAGGCAATGCATCCCATGCACCTTGTTTATCTACATAACGCTGAACAATCAGGTAACTGCCACCTACCCAGGTTTCATCGTCCGAGATAAGCACGGATTCAACGCGTTCTTCATCAATGGGATTTTCCGTACCATCGACAAAATCAATCATGTCTCTGTTGTCCAAGTACTTGTAACCTTGAATGTCCTCAATGAGTTCAGCAATGGAAGAAAGTGCTTTTGCCGCATACTTAGCAACTTGGAAGTTTAGGTCTTTTCGCTCTGATTTCACCATGATGAAAATGTCACCTGGCGTTGACGGAAAATGACGGTCACCGTTTTGCATTTCTGGGAAAGCATGAAGCTCAGCAGGCTTACTGAGATCAGGGAAGAGCATTGGCCATGCATTATCAGAAAAGCCCAATGTCATTGTTAGGCCTGCTGATGGGTCTTTTTGACGGATCGACTTTTCAATGCCCGGAAGTTGGGAAAGCGCGTCATTGATTTCGTCGATATTAAACCATTGGTCTTTTAACACTAAGGTTAAGTATTCCACATGTGTTGTTGGGTTGGTAAGGACACCCGACTGTGCAAGCATTGCTAAATTTTTCATAGTCTTTCCTGTTATCAACATCATTGCGTTTCGTAGACGCTTTGTAACTTTAGAATAGGGAGAACCGCATATTTGCGGTAGGAATGAGACGTTACAAATTTAGTGTCCTTAGAACGCAAAAGCCCTGACAGAGTCAGGGCTTAGAATTCATCGTTTGTTGCGCAGGTAGCGTTTGCGGCGTTCTTCTTTGTGTTTGGCTTTCTCTTCCGCTTTGCGAGAGGCCGCTTCTTCGACTTCCACCAACTCTTTGTCAATCATGTCTGGGTGTTCTAGTGTCACCAGTCCCAACGTACCGTTACGAAGATCATTGATCAGAATTTCAGACGCTTTGTGCAGGTCGATGCGTCCACCTGCGCGAAGACAACCGCGTTTCTCCCCAATAGCTTCCATCAATTCGATTTCAGTGTCAGGAAGTTCTTCAATGTTGTAACGCTGTTTCAGTAAATCCGGGTACGCTTTTGCTAAATACTCCACGGTATAGAAAGCAACTTCGTCGTATTCCATTGCCGTATCTTTAACTGCGCCTGTTGCCGCTAAACGGAAACCGCTGTGTGGGTTTTCCACTTTTGGCCACAATATTCCCGGCGTATCTGAAAGAACCACGCCATTTTGCAAATTGATACGTTGTTGCTGACGGGTTACCGCCGGCTGGTTACCGGTTTTAGCGACAACACGACCAGCAAGGGTATTGATGATGGTTGATTTGCCCACGTTGGGGATACCCATGATCATGGTACGAATGTTTTTTCCCATCTCTTCGCGATGCGGAGCGAGCTTTCGACACAGATCCATGATCTTATTGACTTCGCTGATCTGATCAGTGGTGATGGCCATAGCTTTAACACCTTGTTCTTTTTCAAGGTGCTCTAGCCAAAGCGCAGTCATTTCTGGGTCAGCCAAATCGCGTTTATTTAGTACTTTGATAACCGGTTTATCTTTGCGGATGCGGCGGATAAGCGGGTTTTCGCTACTAAAAGGAATGCGTGCGTCTAGCACTTCAATGATGACGTCGATTTTCGGAACGACTTCTTCAATCTCTTTGCGTGCTTTGTGCATGTGGCCCGGAAACCACTGAATAGAATTGTTAATCATGGGAATGATTGCCTTCGTAAATCCAGATATCGCTGACGGGTATTGGAGTCCCAGAGCGAAATAATGGCGGTGATCTTATCACTTAAATGTGATTAACGGAAAAGTATCAATAAGATTGCTGCTTGAGCGGGTGATTCTTGTACGGTCGAGGAAGCTGAATTGATAATTCAGCGGAAAAACGGGCTATTTAGCTTCACGCTAATTGCGAGAAATCAAAAGGGTCGGAGTCAAAATACTCAGATAGTGGCTGGGGCATTCCTAGATAAAATCCTTGAAAATATCCCACATTGAGGGCTTTCATTGCCTCATATTCTTCTTCGTTTTCGATACCTTCAACCAGCACCTCCGCACCGACCTCTTTGGCCAATGCAATAGCACGAAGTATGGCTTCGACTTCACCTTGGACATAGGCTTGAACGAGTGAGCGATCGATTTTAATAATGTTTGGGCGCAGCATTCTGACACGTGCTTCTTCTGAGCCTTCTACGCCGTAATCGTCGACTGCAATGCGGAAACCATTTTTTATGGATTCATTGGTTGCGGCAGACAATGAAACAGAATCGGAATGCAGATGCTCTACCACTTCCAGAACAACATGTTCACGAGGAATGCCCATTTCGGCAAGTCGTAGCACCATCAAGTTTTGGTTTGAAAAGGTTTCGATGGACGCCACAGCAGAAGAGGGAAGCATGTTAAGAAAAATCCAATGCTGTCCGGCATATTTTGCGAAGTTTCTGAGGTGAATAACACGCGCCAATTTATCAATACTGATCTGATTCGCGAAGTCCTGGTGCCCTTGATCGATACATCGAAAAAGGTGAGCAGGGCAGACATGTGTTCCATCAACTGCGACAGCACGAATTAAGGCTTCAAAACCGACAATGGTACCGTTTCGACGGAAAATAGGTTGGTAGACACTTCTCAGGTTCAATCCATTGAATTCGGCGGTAATATCACCGTTATCATTGGTCTGTAAACACTGTTCAAATTCAGCGCGTGTTCTTAAGTGGTCTACCACGTACTTATACCTCTAACTTCACTGACCGAATATGTTACGCCAAAGAGAGGAATTGGAAAATGAAACCTTCATTTGCGTCATGAATTAATGTGATCGTCCCCTCTTCTTTTTTATCCTAGTACGAAATTTCGCCGACCATTTGCTGAATAAAATCAGATTCAAATAAGCAACTGAGTGCAATGTAAAAATAACATGTAAATTTATTTTTACGTTCTTCCGTACTGTAACTGCCGACGCTAACTGACAGAATAAGTAACTTATTACTATCGTTTTACTAGGAGAATTATTCAGGAGGCGAAGATGAAACCGTTTAAATACGAATCTAAGCCACAAGATAGAAATGGGTTGGTGCATTGGTCTGAAGAGGAGACAGAGGTTTGGCGCCATTTAATGGTGCGGCAGTTAGCGTGCATAGAAGGTAAAGCGTGCAAAGAGTACCTTGATGGTTTGGATATGTTGGGTTTACCCATCACTCAGATTCCACAACTTCCCGACATTAACCGCGTATTACAGGGTGCAACAGGGTGGTCTTTAGCTCCCGTCCCAGCACTTATCGATTTCGACCGCTTTTTTGCACTGCTTGCCAATCGGCAATTTCCTGTCGCGACGTTCCTGCGAACGCGATCGGACATCGATTATCTTCAAGAACCCGATTATTTTCATGAAATATTCGGTCACTGCGCAATGTTAACCAATCCGGCATTTGCGGCATTTACCCAGTTATACGGAAAACTAGGCGTGAACGCATCTAAAGCGGAGCGCGTATATCTTGCTAGGCTATATTGGTTTACCGTTGAGTTTGGAATGATACGTTCAGACGATGGGTTCTCAATTTATGGTGGTGGAATTCTTTCGTCACCTGCTGAAACGGTTTATGCATTTAGTGATGAACATGTATTGAGAGAGCCACTGGATATTATTGAGGTGATGAGAACGCCTTATCGTATTGATATATTGCAACCTATTTATTTTTATTTGGATGATATGCATCAATTATATGAGTTGTCCAAAATAGATCTAATGGCATGTGTTCGACAGGCCATGAAGATGGGTTTGCACGAACCGCTATATCCCATGAAGATCGCACAGTAAGGAGAGCCGTGATGACAGAGTTGACAGAACTGCAATGTGAAGCGTGCAGAGCCGATGCACCCAAGGTGTCAGAGGACGAGGCCAAGGCACTACTGGCAACACTTGACGGGTGGGAGATGAAAGAAGAAGACGGTATTCCTCAACTGCAACGCGTGTTTGTGTTTAAGAACTTCAAAGAGGCATGGGCCTTTTCCAACAACGTAGCCCAACTGGCAGAGGATGAAGGTCATCACCCAGCAATATTGTTGGAGTGGGGACGTTGTACCGTGACATGGTGGACGCATAAAATTAAAGGGTTACACCAAAACGATTTTATATGTGCCGCAAAAACAAATGCTCTTCTGTTGCCATAATTCCTCTGTCGCCATCAATTCCCGCAGGGGCTAAGGTCTCTGCGAGATTTTGTAACCTTGCTCACACCTTCCATCGTATTGCAATTTTTATGACGTCTCCTATGTCTTAATAGTGATGAACGTTTCCTGTCGATGCTCGGAGCCCTTATGTTAGTGCGTTTGATCAGCCCGATCTTTTTGCTATTCGTTATCGGGTGCTCATCCCTTCCGACTTCTACTCCTCTCGCCGTAGACTCAAATTGGGTGTCGAAAACGCTGCCCAATGGATTTCAGTATCACCTTTATCCTATCGAAGGCACTGAGATTGAAATCCGTTTGATTGTGAATGTAGGCAGCCTCAACGAAGAAGAGAGAGAAAGAGGATACGCACATTTTGTTGAGCATATGGCGTTCAATGGTTCTCGACATTTTCCAGACAACTCTGTTTTTCGTGATTTTGCGACAGTGGGGGTTCAGTTTGGGCCAGACATTAATGCGGTAACGGATTACACCAGAACGGTTTATACCCTGTCCCTTCCCGATGAACAAAAGCTCGAGGATGCGATCACGTGGTTTCGCGATATTGGCGATGGACTAACACTGAGTAAGTCCCAGGTTGAAGGCGAAGTTGACGTCATTTTTGGAGAATGGCGCTTTGACAATCGGGCTGATGCGTCGTGGCAACTGAAGCTTTACGATGCCCTGTTAAAAAATTCGCGATATGCAGAACGTGATCCTATCGGAACCGAGTCAACGCTAGTATCCGTCAATGATTCGTCTCTGCGGGCATTTTACGAGCGTTGGTATCAAGCGAATAGAATGCAGCTAGTTGTCGTCGGTGGGTTTGATGCGAATGCAGTCGCCAGTGAAATTGACAGCCAATTTGAAACCCTTCGAACAGAAGACGATGAACCTGAGCGTCATCATCCGCTAGTGCTGGATGAAGGTTTTCACTATCCACTAACAGTTTTTGCGCCTAAGGGGCAATCTTCAGCGATGATACTGAGCTTCAATGAGGGAGAGTACTCGCCGCCTAAAACGTTGAAGCAACAGCGCGATATGTGGGCAGATTGGTTTGTCCTAGACGCGATAGAGCAGCGTTTATCTGAGCAATTAGATCGACGAGGGATTGCGTACAATGGACTTTATTCTGGCTATGCGTTTGTTCCTGGCTGGAGCGTTTTTGAGGTAATCACCGAGTTTAACGCCGCAGACCGGGCATTGGTGTTAGATGCTGTCGCAGATGATCTGGCTTCGTTAAGAGATGAGGGGATTAGCGACAGTGAGTTCTCTTCGCTACTTGAGTATTTTGAGTCATCGGGGTATTTGCTGGATGACTATTTACCCATTGAAGTCGCGGAAAGCGCATCAGACGAACTTTACTATAACGAGCTTCCTCAAGATGGAGAGCAGCGACTAAATAACTTTGAGCGATTCCTTGGTGAGGTTGACCATGAAGGTATCAATGCGCGCTTGAGGAACTACCTCAGCGATTTACCGCAATCACTGTCTCTTGTTTACGTAAAAAATGAATCGATTGCCGGTGCTGATACGTTTAAGACAGCCTACTTCTCTCGTTTAGCCAAGCCTGGCGAAGATATACGCGTAAATTATACTGACGTTGATATTCCACAACCTACCGTCTTTCCTGCCCAGAAACCCGCGATAACCTCACTTGATAATGATGTCTACACATGGGAAATGCCGAATAACGTGAGGGCACTTTTTCATCATATGGATGATCTTTCTTTGATGAGCCACGTTGTGCTTCAAGCAAAGGGTGGTTTAGCGTCATTAAGCCGCACTGAGCGCGCAGCCGTTGACATACTGTATGAAGTATTACGTGGTAGTGATGTGGGACCCATAGGCGGATTAGATTTCCGTCATTACCTCGAAGGCAATGGCATAGAAATAGAACCTGCCGTGTATGGGAAAAGCCATAATATTTCCATGTCGGTACAAAGTGAGTATTTGCCTGAGGCACTGAATGTACTGCGTTATTTCATCGAAAATATCACATTAAGTGAAGCCGTTTTTGACAGGGAAAAAGCGCGTGTTGTGAGTCGGATGCAGAGCTTGGCGACGTCACCTTATGATGCATTTGAGCGCGAGCAACTTGCGATGATTTACCCCGCGCATTCCTATGATTCTCCGCTTACAGTAGAAGATTATGAGAAAGTCACGTTTGATCATGCTGAACGCGCTTATTCGACGCTATTTCGAGATGTCGGGGCATTTAAGGTTTATGTGATATCCGACTATTTGGCAGATGCCGCGACAGATCAGGTCAATGTGTATCTGGGAGCTATTCCAGTGACGCGTCCCCCAACAAATCCTCGCAGCGTAATGATTAACGAGCAGGGAGGAGAGTTAATCAGACATACCTCACCTGAAGACAGAACCTATGTTGAGTTCGCCGATATCTCCCGTGTGCCTTCCAGAGATATCTCTGCTGTTTTTGCTGAGGATATGATGAACCGGATTCTTCAGGATCGGTACACACAAATCATGCGGGAAGAATATGCGTTCGACTATGACCCCTATTTCGCCTCTTGGTCTCGTGATGGAGAGGGGCTTCGGACTACAACGCTGACAGCGTTAATTTCACCAGAGCGCGAGGCTGAGCTGAATAAATTGTGGCCTGAGATAAGGCAAGCGTTGGTGAAGCCGATTACCAAAACTGAGCGGGATAATGCAGCTCGTCAATTGGAAAGGGACATTATGAATCTCAATGGTGATAGTCAACATCTGGTCGGGGCGATAGCGCGATATGAGACTTGGGGTTACGGTACGGAAGGTTTGTTTTATCCCGCGACAGTGATTCGGGGAATTGATCGTCAGACGCTGAGTGAAATGGCAAGCGGTTTGTTTTCAAGCACCATTAGGTATAAAAGTGTGATGCGCCCGGCTTCCTCGCTCTCCGAAAATTAACGCGCCATTGGCGCGCTAATTATGCATATTCGTTGGTGCCACAGAACGTGGAATCAGTGAGACGTCTTACCGCCAAAATACTTTTCAAGGATTTCAGGGGTTAGTTCGCCTTTCTCTTCTAACGCTTTCAGTTCTGCTGCAATGCGTTTTTGTTCTTCCAACGTAGGCAATGGCAGGTCTGGTTCGCGTTCAGGTGCGTCTTTAATCAGGTTTTCTAAATCGATCATGTCGAATTCACTCATTTTTTAGTTCTGGCCGTATTCTAAGTAAAAGTGCCTACACCTCGCAAGCCATTCCAAGTCAGTGAATTAATACTGAAAGACCGTGACGACTGAAATGTAGCGGTGCAACGCTTTTTGCAGGTACAAAACGCTTTTTCTGCGCACTACGTAAATACAGAAAAGAATCGGGACGCTTGTTCTTGTGTTTTGGCTGTTTTTGTAACACTGTAACAAATGAGCCCTTAGAGAAATCGACAATAAGAAAAACAAGGAACGGTAGATATGGCAGATATTCTTGAAGTCTACACAGTTAATGCATTCGTCGCCGATAACCAAGGCGGCAACATGGCAGGCGTTGTTTTAAACGCCGACGGATTGAAAGTTGCTCAGATGCAGCGCATTGCGGCAGATCTCGCATTCTCAGAAACCGCATTTATTCTCAAGTCAAAAAAGGCAAATTACAAAGTCAGATTTTTTACGCCGACAGAAGAAGTTAACTTCTGTGGTCATGCCACAGTCGGTGTATTTGCTACGCTGTTTCACACAAAACGTGTTGAACCAGGAAACTATACCCAAGAAACAAAAGCGGGCTTGTTAGCGGTTGAGGTTAGTAGTGAAGGCCGAATCACGATGGACCAAGCTACTCCTCAGTTCGGCGAGGAGTTGACCGCAGAAGCGGTTGCACCTTTGTTTGGTATTCAAGCTGAGGACATCCTGTCGACCGGTTTACCTGTTAAGGTCGTTTCTACCGGTTTAGCGGACATCATTGTGCCGGTTTGCGATGAAAGTGTGCTTAACGCGTTGCAGCCAGACTTTGCTGCGATCAATGCGTTTTCCAAACAGCACAAGGCAATGGCTATCCATGCATTCGCGCTGACGCCAACGGAATCCGATATTTCTGCGAGATGTCGAAATTTTGCACCGCGAGTTGGCATCAATGAAGAGTCAGCGACAGGCAGTGCTGCAGGGGCGTTGGCGAGTTATCTGCACGTTTATCAAGGCGGTAAGTATCGATACTTGTTTGAACAAGGAGAGATACTCAATCGCCGGTCGCTTCTTTCCGCGAAAGTGGACTCAAGCGAACACGGCATTGAGCGCGTCGCTGTAGGTGGCCTCAGTGATAAACCGCAGCGCATACCGTACAGGCTAGCAGAAGAAGCAACACCGTAAAGAAATCCACAAAACAAAAGGGAAGCGAAGGTGCTTCCCTTTTTTCTTTTATTGCATCTATTTAGCGGAAAAAGAAGGAAAAATTTCGCGCATGTTCTAAATTTAAGAGAGTGTCTCTTATGTGGGTATTATGTGCGTGGCTGAAGTGTTTTTTTCCTGTCAACCGGTGTTTGCGAACGACCTACAGCAGTGGGGTAGCGAACTGTTATTTCGAGAGGGGTTGGAGAATAAATTTCCGTCCATCGATGAGGATACCGCCACCTCTCGAATCCTGAGTGCCAACTTTCTTGCCAGTAACTCCAATCAAGCACAAAGTCGATATATCGTCAGTTTTGGCGAATCTTCTCTCCGGGATGAAATCCCTTTATCAATGCCCAGTCAAAGTCTGATTATTTTCGTTACTGAAGATTGCCAACCGTCTGCGGATTTGGTGAGCAAGTTACGTGCTTACCGTACGCAAGGTTATCGCATCATGATGGATGGCAAAGCCTTGCACAATGCGTGGCGAAATTATCTAGAGCTGGTGGATATTTTCAGCATCAGTATGGAGAGGGATAGCCCAAGTGATTGGGAGCAAACCATCAACCAGTATTCTCAGCAAGTGTTTCTCGCCCGCAAAGTTGAAAAACAGGAAGAACTCCATGCTGCTCAGCATGCAGGTTTCACGCTTTTCCAGGGGTATTTCTTTGAGAAACCGACCATTATTCGCTCTGAAGACATCGCCCCTTCAGTCATGTCATTGCTGGATATCTGCATCATCATCAATAAAAACCCAGACGATATTGATACCCTGACCAATATTATTTCCAAAGACGTCTCGCTTCTCTATAAGGTCATTGCGAGTGCTAATATCTTGGCAAAAACAAAAACAAACAAAATAGCCAACCCAAGACAAGCCGTGGTTTATCTCGGCGTTCAAGCATTGAGAAGGCTCGTATCGTTGCTGATTATGTCAAACCTCAATCATCAACATGCGGTGCAGCTGCAAAGCATTGCATTACTCCGAGCAACATTCTTTTCCTCCCTTCAAATAGAGCATAAAGAGTTCAACGCGGATGAAGCCTTTATCGTCGGCGCATTTTCGATGCTCGACACCATGCTGAGTAAGCCAATGAATGAGATCGTTAGTCAGTTGGACCTTTCGAACAATGTGAAGAAAGCCTTGACCACTAAAGAAGGGGTGTATGGTCAGCTAATTCTTCTTTCGCATGACATTGAGCACGCTAACTGGAACGGCTTGGTTCATTGGTGTAATGAGCTTAATCTCAATGACAAAGTTGCAGTAAAAGAGTTTGAAGCTGCGAGGATAAATACAGCCGAAATTACATCAAGTATGCAGGTTTAAGTCATGTTTCTGATGCGCACCAAACTTGCAGTTATTCTCGTTGTCAGTGGTACGCTGATACTCAGCCTGTTCGGTCTGTTTAACTATTTTAAAACGCATGACCGCCTCTACGGGGAGTTGGAGTTTGAGGTTAACTCCATTGCCGATCGCCTCTCTTATCGTCTTCCGGACCAACTTTGGAATTATGACTTTGATACTGTCGTTAATGACTTAGAGAGTGAGGCGACATCACGCTTTATCTACCGTATTGAAGTGATTGCGAAAGAAGACAATTTCCGGCACATCACTGCTCCCAAAGATGGTTTAGATGACAACGAATTCCACCTTCGAACTTTCCCCATCATTTTTAACGGCGTCGACCCGCCAGTTGAAGTAGGGGAGTTGATTGTCTATGAAGACCCTCGCCCCATTAAAAATACGCTCACATCAGAAATCGTCTCTGGGATCGTTCAAGTATTCTTGCTTGATTTGATGATCATGTTTTTGATCTGGAAGTATGCGCGAGCGATTAAAGAGATAGAGTCAAATCAGCGTTATCTCAACACAATCATTCACAGTTATAATGATGGCCTGATTGTGTTGGCAGAAGACCACAACATTGTCACGCTTAATGAAGCGGCAAAGCGGATTTTTGAATTTGAGGGTTTCACAGATTCAGAACCTCAACTTTCTGACATCATTGCCAAAGTAGTGCCAGACTCCCGCGCATATTTTTCCCAAGCACTATACGGCTTCAATACGAAGAACTTGAATTACGAACTTGTTCGCGACAAAGAAAAGATGATTGTTCAGGTACGTTCCACGCGGATTCTAGTGAACGATGAACATCTACAGGTGGCGATATTTCGGGACATTACCGAACAGCACATCGATAAGCTTAAAGTGTCAAAAGGTGCAGAACTGTTTTCGGCAGTCAAAACCCTTCAAGATAAATTTCTGACCAGCGAAGATTTTCAACACAGCTTCAAGGAAGTCCTGAAGATCTTGCTTAAGATTGGCGAAAGTAACCATGGCATCATTGTCGAAGTTGATTATGACAGCCCAAATAACTATCGCACGCTGGCACAAACCCGACTAGTGGCGAATGGATTTGTTTCGGCCAATTTCGTCGAAGGTGTCATCACCGATGTGATTGAAACAAAAAAGGGAAATCGAAGTTTACAGGTTGCTGGCCTGACGCAGTCGAACAGTAAACTCATTATTAACTCTCTAAGCATGCCACTGTTTCTTTCTAATCAGCTGGTAGGGGTGGTGTGTTTGTTCGATGAATCTACCTACTACGAAGACGATTTGTTGTCTTGGATTGATCCTGTTCTTTCAAGCTTGAGTGCAATGGTGAACTTTGTTCGTCAGAAAAAGCTCAATGACCTTATTTCAGAGGAAATGGTCAGGGCAAAAGAGCAAGCGGAAAAAGCCAATGAAGCGAAAACAAACTTTTTAGCAATGATGAGTCACGAAATTCGGACGCCTATGAATGGGATTGTCGGGATGTCGAATTTACTAAAGGACACCAAACTTAGCCAACAACAAACGTACTTTGTTGATACGCTCGTTCACTCCTCTAATGCTCTGTTGAATATCATTAACGATGTTCTAGATTTGACCAAAATCGAAGCAGGCAAAATGCAATTGATCCAACAAGAAACTGAGTTGGTGGATACCGTGCATGATGCGCTGGCTGTGTTCCACAGCAAAACAGTTGAGAAAAGTATTCGTCTGCACTGTTTGATTGAGCCTGACTTGCCAAAATGGGTCTTACTTGATCAAGTACGCTACACGCAAATTATTCTGAACCTTGTCGGCAATGCCGTGAAGTTTACTAAAAATGGTTCGGTGATGGTGTTGCTGCAAAAAGTGCCTAGCTCAACGGGGCCTGTTTTACGTTTACTCGTCATCGATACGGGTATTGGTATTCCAAAAGAGAAGCAGGCATCCATTTTCGAAAACTTTACGCAAGTAGACTCGTCCTATTCACGTTCTTATCAGGGCACAGGCTTAGGGTTACCCGTTTGTTTGAAGCTAACTGAATTAATGAATGGTTCGATTACCGTAGAGAGTGAAGAAGAAGTCGGAACGACATTTACCGTTGATGTGCCGCTTATATCCGTGAAAGGCAAGATGGATACGCTGTTTGATGACTTTACGTTAAGTAATGAGGTGTTATCCAGACGAATACTGCTAGCAATGGAAGACAACCAACTTCACTCCGTACTTCATCGCTACCTTGTGGCTCTTGGGCTGCGAGTTAAACGTATTTCCGAAAGAGATATCCTCTCCGATGATGAATTGGAGTCTTCTGCACTGTTTGTCGATGATGAGGTGCTAGGTAAGTACCAACCGATAGTCAGGAAAGTGGCCCATTCACTTTTGATTAGTCACGATGGCTTAATTGAAGAACACGGTATGCCTTGCTTGATCAACCCTGTCAGCCCAGAAGCATTGGTCTATGCGCTAGATTTTGGTAAGACACTGCCACTGGAGGCTGAAGACGCTGTCGAAAAATCTGAACCTGTCTTTGATGGGTTAAATGTTCTCGTTGCGGAAGATCATCAGGTTAATCAAGATTTGATGGTGTTAATCCTCAACAGTTTGGGTTGCAAGTCGACGTTATCGGAAAACGGGGCTGAGGCACTTGAGAAACACAAAGCGTCTCGGTTCGATCTGATTTTGATGGATTGTCAGATGCCTCAAATGGATGGCTTTGAGGCGACAAAGCGCATTAGAGAATTTGATATAGAAACACCTATTATTGCAGTGACGGCGAATGCGCTGTCCGGTGATGCAGAGCGTTGTTTGAAAGCGGGAATGAACGCGCACCTCGCGAAGCCTTTCACGAAAGACCAGCTTGTCAATTTGATGACGCTGTATGTGCCATCGGATAAGTTCACAACGTGTGGTCCCGCGCCAGTGAGCACAGAGCACAAATCGTCGAACCATGACTTAGCGACAGAGAACGCCCCAACACCTGAAAATGATTCGAAGGTAGATACGTCAGCGAGTATTGATTTAGATAGGCTGAGAGATCAAGTAGGTGACAGTGAAGAACTGCTTCATCATATACTGTCGAAATATGTGACCAGCCAAGAAAATGATCTGGGGGCATTCCAAAAGGCCTTAGACAATGGTGATATTGCCTCTGCAAGGAAACTTGCGCATAGAATGAAAGGTGCTGCAGCTATGGTTGGCGCAGATGATCTTGCAGCTTTATGTTTGAAGATCGAGAAACATCAGAGCAATAGCGTTCAAGATTTATACGAGATTTTTGAAGAGTTGAATCAGCGAGCGCAGTCAGTAGCCCGAGAAGTAGAAACTATCTGTACCGCTTAGCTCGCGTCTTCAAAGTCATATCGCCAAGGTTATTTAAAAAGGAAAAAGTTGACCGGATTCCGCGAGCGATAGGTACGTACTTCGAAAGCCATTATTCCATTCGTGCAACATATAGCCCCCTGTATTTTGTGTAAATCCAACGGGGGCATCTTGTCTGTGATCGGTCACAAACGAACTTGCCGTGGCAGGTGAAGACATCACGGTTTTGCCTCCAACACTGCACACAATACTGTTATGCAGATGCCCACATATGATTCTTACGTCTCTTTGTGTATTTGTGAGTATTTCGTGCAATTCATTCACACCTTCTAGCCCGATAGCATCCATAAACTGAATACCCGATTCAAAAGGGGGATGGTGCATCGCTATCAGAGCGGGTCTATCGGAAGATTTATCGAGTGATGAAGCGAGGAACTGCAAGGTACTTGGTGACAGTCTGCCGCCACCGCTGCCCGGTATGACGGTATCCAAACCAACAAGATCAATATCGTGAAAATGTGCAACCCAATTGATTTCTTCAGATTGGTTTACATCAATCATTTCACCAAAACACTGATGCATAGATGACCGAAGGTCGTGGTTTCCAGGAATTACGTGATAAGGGATCGCCAATCGTTCAATAACCTGCTTGAAACCTTCATAACTGGCGACATCGCCATGATCTGAAATGTCGCCTGTTACAACAATGCCATCAATCTGGCCGAGTTTAGGTAAATCCTGTTTTATTTTCTCGATAGCCTGTTCAAACAGAGAATAGGTATCAAGCACCTCTGATACCTTCTTTGGCGGGGGAACGATATGCGTATCGGTTAACTGAATAATTCTCGTCATGCAACGTTCCTTACTTTATGCCTGCTCGCAGGAATGCTTGCACAAACTGTCGTTGGAAAATGAGGAATGCGATAAGCAGAGGCGCGATCGACATCATTGTGGCTGCTGAAATTACCGAGATATCTACCCCGTTTTCTGGTGCTCCAAAAATTGACAAGCCAACGGTGAGGGGGCGGGTATCGTCAGAGTTAGTCACAATCAACGGCCAGAGGAAGTTATTCCAGTGCGTTGAAACAGACACCAAGGCGTAAGCGAGATAGGTGGGCTTCGCTAAGGGTACATAGACACGCATCAATATACCAAAGAGCGAACACCCCTCAACACTTGCGGCTTCATGTAGTTCATAAGGTACTGACTTAAAAGACTGACGCATCAGGAATATGCCGAATGCGCTTGCCATGTAAGGCATGCCAACCCCAAGAATGGTGTCGAACAAGCCAAGTTTTGATGTGACGGCATAGTTCTCGACGATCAGCACTTCCGGTAAAATGAACAACTGCAGCAATACCAGAATAAATACAAAGTCTTTTCCTGGAAAAGATACCTGGGCAAACGCAAAGCCCGCCAACGTGGTGATGATAAATTGACCAATTAAAACCACGGTTACGAGGCAGAATGTATTAATGAAATACTTAATCCACGGTGCGCCTTCCCATGCAACACGGAAATTGTCGAGAGTCCATCCAGACAGTAGATTGAAGTTGACCGCATCTGATGTTGTATGAAACGCAGCCCAAAACGCGAATAGCAAAGGCGAGATCCAAATGACCGCGAGAAGCAGTGCGCCAAATGTGTCGAGATGCTTTTCGATAGCTTTCATTGGTAATGCGTCCTTTTATCGAGATACAGAAATTGAACAGCGGCTGCAATTCCTAAAACAATCAACACCAATACAGTCATCGCGGCGGCATGTGGTGCATCGAAGAATGCGAATGCCATTTCCCAGATGTAGTAAAGGATGAGTTTGGACGCGTCTGAAGGGCCACCTTTCGTCAGAATAAATAGGTGGTCAATGAGTTTTACCGAGTTAATCATGGCGTTAACCACAATAAACAGGGTGGTGGGCATCAACAACGGCAACACGATTCGACGCGTATAAGTCCAGCGTCCAGCACCTTCAATATCGGCGGCCTCTTTGTAGTCTGCGGGGATAGTTTGAAGCGCGGCAAGGTAGAAAATCATAAAGAAGCCTGCTTCTTTCCAAATCGTCACGATAATCACTGCCCATAATGCCGTTTCAGGCTGACCGAGCCAATTGACCGATTCAAAGCCAAAGAAAGCTCCAATCTGGTCAAGCACGCCAAGGTCTGGGGTGTAAAAAAACAGCCATAGGTTTGCTGCTGCGATCATCGGTAACACGGTTGGCGTAAAATAGGCGGTCCGGACAAACCCTTTTCCTGAAATTTTGCCATTCGCCCAAAGGGCCATTGTCAGCGCAATAATAATGGAGAGTGGAATAGTCATTGCTGCATAGAAAAGGTTGTTTTTAACCACTATCCAGAAGGTCGGGTCATTGAATAAGTCGGCATAGTTCTCAAGACCGGTAAATTCAGAAGGCCGACGTCGAGTACCTTTGGAGAACAGACTCTCCCATAGCGTTGCCAAGGAGGGATAGAATGCAAAGAGCGAGAGCAAAATGGCGGCAGGCGTTAATAAAAACCAACCGTAGAGATGCTGTCGACGACGTTGCAATTCGGCGTAATGATTCATAGTAGAGCTCTACAACTAATGCGCTCCCTGCTGCATCAGCAGGGAGCGGGTGGCTTACTGATAGTCACGAAGAAGACGTTTCGCAGAGGTTTGTGCCTCTTCCAAAGCGACTTCTGGCGTTTTTTGGTCGGTTAACGCAAATTGTATCGCGTTGTTTAACCCCTCACGGACGCGAGCAGTTTCATACGTTGAAAACTCTGCGACTGCATGTTGGAGTTGGTTACGAGCGACAAGGGCTGGTGGAAATGACGCGGTATATTCTTTCAATACTTCTGTCTCATAAGCACTTTTAGACACACCCATATACCCGGTTGCTTTAGACCATTTAGCGGCCTGCTCAGGGGAGGTCATGAACTTAATGAGCTTCATTGACGCCGCTTTTTCTTCATCAGACGTATCTTTGAATATGTAGAAGTTACCACCACCTGTTGGTGAGCCAAGACGAACATTACCGGGTAACATAGCAACGCCGAAATCGAATTTTGCTGCGTTTTTAACAGCGGTTAGATTGCCTGTTGAGTGCCACATCATCGCTGTATTGCCTTCGAGGAAAGCTTGACGAAGCGTGCCCCATTCAACCGTACCTTTTGGCATTACACCGTGCTCTTCAGACAATGACTTCCAGAACTTGAGCGTATCTACCACGTCCTTGTCATTGAAATAGGTTGTCAGGCCATCATCGGACATCAGCTTTTTACCGTTTTGAATAGCTAAAGCCTGAAACATCCAATAAGGGTATCCCGTAGAAGGGATCATGATGCCGTAAGTATCATCGTTGGTGAGCTTTTTACTGACCTCTACCAATTCATCCCATGTTTTTGGTGGTTTTTCCGGGTCTAAACCAGCAGCGCGAAACATGTCTTTGTTGTAGTAAGCGACGATGGTGGAACGCTGAAAAGGAATACCCCATGTTTTGCCTTCTGCCTGACCGTTTTCCATCAGTGCAGGGTAGAAATCATTGAGCCAAGCTTGGTCTGCTTCCCCTTTGAGTTGGTCATCAAAAGGAGAAATGAGGTCTTGCTCAATCAAATCATAAACATCGATAGAGAACATAACGGCTAACTGTGCAGGCTCCCCGGAGTTAAGGGCCGACAGTGCACGGACGCGTGTGTCGTCATAGTTGCCTGAATAAATCGCATTCACTTTGATATCAGGGTTCTGCGCTTCAAAATCATCGACCATTCCATCGACGACTTTTGTTAGCGCGCCACCGACTGCAATCGGGTAGTACATATTGAGTTCAGTGGTTGCTGCCATTGCTTGTGAAGAAAGTGTGAACGCACTGGCAAAGGCACAACTCAATACCGTTGAGAACTTCATAATTTCACCATTGGTTACGTTGAACGTTATTTGAGGTTTCGGTTATCGCGGCTTCATGCGATGTAGCATGATGGTGGCGAGAAACGGCCCCTCTCCGTGTTAATTCATTCTGTTTCCATCACCATCAAAGAAATGCAATGCATTGTCCTCAAAGGTTATGTCTACTGCGCTCCCTTCTTTTAAGGAGTTATACCCATCTAATTTCACCACTAAGCCTTTGGCGTTGGGGTGGTCTAATAACACATGGGTTTCTTCACCGAGGTATTCGCTTTCAGATACGATGCAGCTAAGTCGTCCGAGACCAGCTTCTACAACGTGAATATTCTCAGTACGAATGCCAACCTTTGACGTGTGTTCGGTTCCGTCAATGACACCACCTTCGATCAGTGCCATGGGCGGTGCGCCAATGAATTCAGCGGCAAAAGTATTCTGAGGTTCGTTGTAGAGTTGTTGAGGAGAACCGGTTTGCATGATGTGGCCATCTTTCATCAAGACAATAATGTCGGCCATACTCATGGCTTCGGTTTGATCATGCGTAACATAAACCACGGTCATGCCGAGTTCTTTCTGCAACTTCTTGATGTCTTTTCTAACCGAATGTCGAAGCTTGGCATCTAAGTTAGAAAGGGGTTCGTCCATCAGGCATAGGGGCTGACCGGCGACGATAGCGCGGGCAAGCGCAACACGTTGACGTTGACCGCCTGATAACTCTCCTGGCTTTCTCTCTTCATAGCCGCTCAGGCCAGTAATATTGAGTGCATTGGCCAATTTTTGATGTCTTTCTTCTTTCGGAACTTTACGTACTTTCATGCCAAACATGACATTTTCAGCAACGGAAAGATGGGGAAACAATGCATAAGATTGAAATACCATCGACAAATTCCGAGCCGATGGGGCCATTTCAGTGACATCAGAGCCTTCAATGCGAATTTGGCCGTTATCGGGTATTTCCAAACCAGCAAGAAGACGCAGTGTGGTTGATTTGCCACAGCCAGAAGGCCCAAGCAGTGCAACGAACGCGCCTTCAGGAATATCAATCGAAATGTTTTCTACACCAAGCTGCCCATTCCAACGTTTTGCGATGTTGTCGAATGAGACAAAAGGTTCTGAGTTCATGAAGCGTCGCCTCCTACTAACTTCAAACGATCGCCGACACGGTCACTAATCGCGGAAAAGTCATCACCGGGATGTTGATCCATGATGATCAAATCGACGTCAAAAAGATTGCCGCCAATGGCGGGTGCAGTCCGTGTTAATTTTGTACTGTCCATGACTAAAATGGATGTTTTGCAGTGTGTGCGAATGGCTTCCCTTACTCGCACTTCAGAGGCATGAAAATCGAGTAGACCGCCGTCTTCCGATACGCCTGCTACACCAAAAATGCCAAATTCAGCGCGGTAACTGTTAAAGAAATCCAATACGCCGTCTCCCAAAATATCTCTGTCGGGCATGCGCACTTCCCCCCCCGGAATAATGATGCGATTGCTGGGTTCATTGCTCAGCACCATGGCTGCATTCAAGTTGTTCGTCATGACCGTTAACCCAGACTTTTGAGTCAACGCTTCAGCCACAATTGCAGGTGTAGATCCAATGGAAATAAACACTGTTGCACCATCTGGAATAACGTCAGCGACAGCATCAGCTATCGCTTTTTTCTCTGTTGGGTTGGTTGCTGCACGCAAATCGTAAGGCGCATTAAGCTGTTGTTCGAAACATTCAACGCCCCCGTGACGTCGGCGTAAAAGGTTGTCATTGCAGAGTTGCTTGAGATCTCTTCTAACTGTCTGAGGAGATACGTCTAACAACTCTGTAAGTAGCTCTACAGATACGTTGCCTCTTGCCTGTGTCAATTCGATGATCTTTTTTCGACGAATTTCGGCTTTCGATGACAGTTTTGATTCAAGGGTCATGGCTGCTCGTTTCTCCTTGTTTCGATCAAGCTAAGAACAGGATTAACAATTGCGCAACAATAAATGAGCGAATGAGCATAAAAATGTTCGTTTATTGATCAAAAGCTCACTTTTGACTAAGTTATTAATAGGCAAATGCTCAAGTTGGATCGGTGTTTGACTGATATGGAACCATTGAAGGTGAACATAAATTGCGTGGTTAAATGGAGGGCGAATGAGTGGAACTGCAATACTTTTCAATCTGTTAGGAGGCGTTGCGTTATTGTTGTTTAGCCTGGCTTTGGTCAAAGAGTCAGTGCTTAAGGCGTTTGGCGGAAAAATCAGGCGAAGTCTAGGCCGAGCGGTGTTTAGCCGTTGGCGAGCGTTTGGCGTCGGCTTGGGTGTGACGTGCTTGCTTCAGAGCAGCACAGCGACAGCATTGTTAGCCAGTTCGTTGGCAAATCAGGGCTTAGCGACGGCGAGTGGACTTGCTATTTTGTTGGGGGCTGATGTCGGTACAACACTCGTTGCGAAAGTTCTGACGTTTGATTTAAGTTGGTTACAGCCTTTATTTTTCATCACGGGCATTATCGTGATGTCCTCAGGAAAGAAAGAAAAGAACCGTCACTTAGGTTCGATTGGCATTGGGTTAGGCTTGATGTTGCTGGCACTTAATATCATTGTTTCTACCTCATTGCCCATGCGTGATTCGTTTGCCATCCAATCTGTCATGACGGCTCTGAATGATGAGCCTTTATTAGCGATCATCGTGGGGATGGGAATCGCATTTCTGGTTCACTCTAGCCTAGCTACCGTTCTTCTCGTCGTCGCGATGGCAAGCTCGGGGGTGATCTCGATTGAGGGGGGAATGCCGCTGATTTTGGGGTCAAATCTCGGCGCAGCATTACCCGCAGTATTCAACACGCTACATTCTTCTCCATCGATTTATCGGGTACCGTTGGGCAACCTTGCGTTTCGAACGATAGGGGTGATCGTGACCTTGCCGATGCTCAATATCATTTCGTCCATGTCCTTATTTCACGGGAACGATCCTGCCGTTGTCCTTGTTAACTTTCACATGATGTTTAATTTATTACTCGCGTTCAGTTTTCTTCCCTTTGTTGGGCCTTGCGCGCGATTACTTGAAAAATGGGTACCAGAGATAGCCACTGAAGCGAGTGATAACAGCCCTAGGTATCTTGATCGTAAAGCCTTTAGAAAGCCTTCTGTTGCTCTAACAAATTCCGTTCGTGAAGTACTGAGAATGGGGGACTTGCTCAAAACCATGCTAGATGGCGCGTTTGATGCACTCCACACCCGAAATGGAGCAGAACTGCAGAACATTAAACGATCAGACGATTTGGTTGATGAATACCATGAGAAAATAAATTGGTACTTAACCGAACTAAGTCGGCATGACATTCCCAAAAAGTACCGTCGACGGTGCTTTAGAATTTCGTCTTATACAACCAATCTTGAACATGCGGGAGACATCCTCGAGTGCAGCATGACCGAGGTTATCAAAAAAATCATTCAACAGAACGTGCATCTTCCTGATTACGAAAAAGCGGTGATTGAAGAGTTAAAACAGTGTATTTATCGGAATATGGAGTTGGCATTTAGTGTGCTCCTGACGGGCGATGTTACCAATGCTCGTGCCCTCATTGAACAAAAAAGCATAGTAAAGAACATAGAGCGAGAAGCGACATTGGCGCATCAAAAAGGGCTTAGAGACAATGACGGCCCCTTTGTATCAGGAAGCTCTTTGTATTTAGATTTACTGAGAGATTTAATACGTATCAATTCACATTTTACCTCTATTGCCTATCCGATACTCGATCAGGCAGGAGAGCTTAGTAGTAGTCGCCTTAAAAAGGCAGAACCTCTCGATGTGATTAACGCCAATCCAAGTCAAAAACGGACATAGATGTCATCAATAAGGTTAGGGAAAAATGACTGAACTTAAAAACACTTACATGATAATGAGGCATGGACAGAGCGAAGCGAATGTGGCGGATATTGTTGTTAGTGACCCCAATATTGGCTGCGATAATTATGGCCTTACTCCCTTGGGTAAGGAACAAGCCCGAGAAACCGCCTTTGCATCTCGTGATAAGCAAATAGATGTGATTTATTGCTCTGACTTTAAAAGGACAAGAGAAACGGCTGATATTGTGGCTCACGTTTTATCGTTAGCCCCTCCAATCACTGATATACGGCTTAGAGAGCGATACTTTGGTGCTTATGAAGGGCTGTCTTCATCGTCATATTCAGAGGTATGGGAAAAGGATGCGTTAGATTCAACGCAAGAGGAAAGGGGCGTTGAAAGCACAATGAATGTGAGAGCACGCGCATTGGCTGCCATTGCAGATTTAGAGCGTCTTTACACTGACAAAGTGATTTTGTTGGTATCTCATGGCGACACATTGCAGATTTTGAGTTCGGCGTTTCATAACATTGAGTCAGGCAGTCATCGATCATTGCCCCATCATGAAACAGGGGAAATCAAAATCTTGATGCGGTGAGGCTTCGCAGATAACCGCTAGCCGTAAAGAAGGGATAGCCAAGGTTATGACGGATCAGTATTCAGCCATTATCTCTTGATTTTAACACTGCGCGCTAATTTCTGACGAGTTACACGAAAGCTACTCTTCGAAAACGTCCAGTTCAGTGCGGGAATTGGATGATTGAAACGTCACGTTTTTTATTCAGATAAGTCGGCTGTATTTTCAAAATTCATTTCATTTGAAATACTTGCACGAAATCACACAAAAAAAATTCACAAAAAATTGATTTGAAAGCTTGACCTTAAAATGGCATGTAAAACATGAGGATACGTGCGATTGTCAGGTGTGGATAACGCATTTTTTATCCACAGAATCGGTTGATAAGTCGGTAGATTTCTTCTTACAACACTGTCTTCATGCGGCTTCCCAGAAAGTCAATAGTGCCTTAAAAATTGCCAAAATATTAAAAGACAAAAACACATCACCTGACCAAGATATTAGTCAGGTGATGTCTATGTAACAGAGAAATTTGCGAGAGGGATAACTCGAGAAAATAAAAGTGAATCGACAATCATTCGGCAACGTCTTGGGGGACTGCACTGCGTTGCCGTAACGTGTGTTTTAAAGCCAGATAGCCGATCACGGATGCCAAAATTGACCCAATGAAGATAGCAACCCGAGAGAGATCAACCAAGGCATGCGACTCTGCGCCTGGGAATGCCAACGTAGTAATAAAGATCGACATCGTGAAGCCGATTCCACAGAGTATTGATGCAGCCATTATATGACTGAAGTCGAGCCCTTTGGGAAGGCTGGCAACATTCGCTTTTATCGCGAGGTAACAAGCGGCTGAAATCCCGATGGGTTTTCCGAGCAGTAAGCCCAGTGTAATACCGAGAGGCAAAGGCTCAAACAGCATACCAAAGCTGAAATTATCGAGAGGAACGCCACTGTTAGCAAAGGCAAACAACGGCAAAATAGCAAAGCTACTCCATGGGTGGATACCGTGTTCAAGATATCTTAACGGGCTGCGGACACGGTGGTGTTTTATGCGCAGTGGAACAGCAAAACCTAGGATAACACCTGCCACAGTGGCATGAACGCCAGACTTCAATACCGCTACCCAAAGAATGGCACCTACCAGTAAGTAGCCGGTCAATCTCGCAACGCCTTTCGCATTCATATAAAACAAGGTTGCGCTAGCAAGAACGGCAACGGCCAATGAAACGAGGGACAAATCGCTGCTGAAGAAAAGCGCGATAATAATAACCGCTCCCAAGTCATCGATCACAGCCAGTGCGAGAAGAAAGACTTTCAGGCTAACGGGTGTTTGTTTGCCAAATAAAGCGAGCACACCAAGGGTAAAAGCAATGTCAGTTGCGGCGGGAATTGCCCATCCTTGCATAGATTCTGGGTTTCCTATGTTAAACATGACAAAGACTAATACCGGAACAACCATCCCCCCAACTGCGGCAACGACTGGGAACATGGCGCGCGATTTGGTTCGTAATGCACCTTGAATAAGTTCACGTTTAACTTCTAGGCCTATGAGCAAAAAGAAAATGGCCATCAGGCCATCATTAATCCACAGTAAGAGATTCTTCTCGATATCCAGTGCGCCAATCTTTATGTGAATGGGCATATCAAGCAAAGTAAGGTAAGCGGGGGCGAGAGGAGAGTTGGCGATTATCAGTGCGGCAAATGCCGTTGCAATGAGAATGATCCCCGGCGCGGTGTCGAGTTTAAAAAAGTCGCCCAATTTCTTGATCAAAACACTCTCCACCCATCGCAAACTTATACCTAAGTCTAATAAGCAAAAGAAGAAAAGGGCAAAAAGTTGTCTTGATTAAAGGTGAAAATTGTGTGATCGAACCTAGGCAAGTCACTTATACAGTACAAAATGCGACTATATCTATGAAACTACTTTCACCGAGAGTGTCAAATCGAAGACTGCCATGGGTTGGTCAAGATTAATAGAAGGGCAAGTGGCAACGATGCGCACCGCTTGATTGACACGCTCACCAGTAGAAAGCGTTTCATCCAACATTTGGTCGATGAGCTTGCCATCGGTGCAGGTAAAAAGCACATCGGCTTCGGGGCGTTTCAGAAAATCACCTTTTACCGATTTAAAAGCCAGTGAGATTTTTCGCCCTCTAGCCTCGGCTTTACTCATGGCCATAAAACCGCCCGCCACATCGGCCCCTATTGCCAAGGTGCCAAAGTACATGCTGTTAAGGTGATTTTTAGTTTTTCTTTTAAGCGGAATGCGTACCTGCACTTGCTCTTCGTCTAAAACAAGGATTTTAGGGCGGCAGTACCAAATTAACGGTACCTTAAAAAATCCGAACAGTTTTAGCATGCGGTTGGCGTGAGCAAGAGTCTGTTTCATCTTTCATCCTTGATATGATCCAGCAATAATCACCCTAATTCGCCAACTGGTCGGATGTCAATGTAAACGCCTTGTTACGTCCGGGCTATGTGATCAACCCCATCAATTGTGCGCGGCAAAAGGCAACAATCGTTTTGCTGTCTTTAATCTCATTGGTCACGATCATTTGCTTCACCTCTTCCACGGAAAAGTGCACGACTTCAATGACTTCATCCTCATCCATATCAGCCTCTGCGAGTGACAGGTTTTTGGCCAAAAAGAGGTATTGAGATTCATTGCAAAAGCCTGGCGCTGGAAGACTCTCACCAAGGTTGTGCCATTCAGATGCCGCGAGTTTGGCTTCTTCGGCTAACTCTCTTTTTGCACAGGCCAAACGGTCTTCATTGCTTTCGAGTGTGCCGGCAGGAAATTCGTAAATCCATGATTCAATAGAAGGGCGATACTGACGGAGTAACACTAGCTTCCCATCGTTCGCGACGGGGAGGATTAAAACCGCGCCAGGGTGAGACAGGGTAATATGCGAGGTCTCTACACCGTTGGGTAAGGTGTGGATTTTTTCTTCAAGCGTAAAGCGTTTCCAGCGTTGAAGGATTGTTGTTTTGGCCATTTGTCGTGCTCTTTATGGTTTCAATCGTTTGATAAGCTACGCGTAACAGAGAAAATTACCGAGATTTGGCGGATTAACGTCCACAAAAGTGTGATCAAACACAATAAAAACTGCGAGAAATTGCAGAAATATGGTAGTATTCGCGCCGAATTTCCACGGGAGTCGCCATGGGTTGATGGGTAAAAGTAGACTCAGTAACTCCCTGTATAAAGAATGATTTTGGAGTATTACCTTTGCAATTTGAAGATCTGGGTTTAGACAAGCGCCTGATAAAAACAATGGAACACTGGGGTTTTGACGCTCCTACCGACGTTCAGGCGGCAGCCATTCCAGTTATTTCGGCCGGAAAAGATCTGCTCGCTTCGTCTAAAACTGGTTCAGGTAAAACACTGGCGTTTTTGCTGCCTGCACTTCAGCGTGTTATGCGCGCTAAAGCGTTCAGCAGACGCGACCCTCGTGTTGTCATCCTTGCGCCTACCCGTGAATTGGCAAAGCAAGTTTATGGCGAGTTGAAGAAACTGTTGGCAGGCACATCGTACAAAGGTGTGTTGATTCTTGGTGGTGAAAACTTTAACGACCAAGCGAAAGAGTTTCGTAAAGATCCGATGTTTGTTGTTGCAACACCGGGACGATTGGCTGACCACCTAGAGCATCGCCATCTGAGCCTTGAGGGTTTGGAAATGCTGATCCTTGATGAAGCTGACCGCATGCTGGACTTAGGTTTTGCGCCTCAGTTGAAAGCAATCAATGCAGCAGCAGGGCACCGTCGTCGTCAAACATTGATGTTCTCAGCGACACTTGATCACAAACAAGTGAACGAGATCGCCGCTGACATGTTGAACGAACCAAAGCGTGTAGCAATTGGTTACGTGAATGAAGAACATAAAGATATCGAACAACGCTTATACCTATGTGATCACCTTGACCACAAACAAGCTCTGCTTGATCGCGTAATGGAAGAAGAGCAATACCAACAAATGATGGTGTTCACTGCAACGCGTGCAGATACTGATCGCCTAGCGAAATTGTTTGTTGAGCGCGGTATTAAAGCGGTAGCACTAAGCGGTGACATGAACCAAACATCACGTAACCGTATTATGAACGAATTCGAACGTGGCTTGCACAAAGTGCTAGTAACGACAGATGTTGCATCTCGTGGCTTGGATATTTCAAACGTATCCCACGTAGTGAACTTTGATATGCCAAAACACGCTGAAGAATACGTTCACCGCATTGGTCGTACTGGCCGTGCAGGTAATAAAGGTATTGCTATCTCGTTTGTGGGGCCAAAAGATTGGAACAGCTTCAAGAGCATTGAAGGGTTCTTGGACAAAACCATGAACTTTGCGACATTTGAAGGCTTGGCCGGTAAATTCAAAGGTTTGGTACCAAAACACAAGAAAACCTTTAAGAAGAAACCAACGCAAACGAAAAGCACCAAGAAGCCAACCGCGAAGAAAGCCGCGCCTAAACAGCGTGATAAGAGCTTCTATAAAACGGTTTCTGTGGGCGAAGATGTGTTCATGGTTAAGAAAAAGAAACCTGAAGCAGAGTAAGCTAACGGTATGAAGAAAGAGCGCCAGCTAATGGCGCTTTTTTTATGTTCAACTAGTGAAAATTAATCGACAGGGAACACGATGAAGATGTTTACTCGCCATGGAAATAATATGGCGTATCTGGATATAGGTAGTGGTCCTGCACTGCTCTTTGGTCACGGTTTCTTATTGAATAGCGCAGTGTGGGCATCGCAGATTGACGTCTTGAGTCAGCACTACCGCTGTATCGTTCCAGATTTTTGGGCGCATGGTCAATCTGCGCCAATGCCAGACGAAACGAAAACATTGGTCGACTATGCCGATGACATGCTGGCATTGATGGACCATTTGGATATTGAAACCTTTGGTGTGGTTGGGCATTCCGTTGGCGGTGTGTGGGGTGCGGAAATTGCGTTAAAAGCACCAACACGCGTGAAAACACTTGTGATGCTGAATGCATTCTTAGGGTATGAGCCAGAAGTTACCAAAGCTAAGTATTTTGGGATGTTAGATACGATTGTATCTGCTCAACATGTGCCTGTTGACGTTATCGACGCGTTTGCGAATCTGTTCTTTTCCGTCAATGCAGAGACGGAGTGTGTTGATGATTTCCGTCAAGTGTTGGGTCGTCTGGATGGGGATCGAGCACAAGATATCGCTAAGGTCGGCAGAATTGTCTTTGAGCGACGAGACACCTTCGATGATGCCGAGTTGCTGACACTTCCGACGCTGATCCTTGCTGGCACTGAAGACAAAATCCGTTCTCCATTAGAATCTATGTTGATGCACGATGGTATTGATGGTAGTGAATATGTTCTTATTCCGAATGCAGGCCATATGAGCAATGTAGAGCAAGCCGACATGGTGACGCGTGCATTAAGCTCGTTTTTATCGAAACAGACCCTCATCTAACTTCTAAACAAATGCCGCCAATTTCAGCGGCATTTTTGCTGAAACTCCTCCGATCTTCCTCAGAAATGTCTTGTTGTTGAGAAGTAACGAACGATCGTTTTCGCTTTATTCAATCGTCGATTGTTAAGGCTTTGGCAATCCTTATACTCCCAAAAAGAAAGCGCTTTCTTTTTCGTTATCATGCCAAAAGGACATTGGTTTTGAAGAACAATATTCAATTTTTGCTGTTTGTGTTTATTTCTCTTCTTTTATCAGCGTGTGGCGGAGGAGGGGGTGGCGATGAAACGCCAGCTGGCAGTGTTCCCTCATCAACGTCGACACTTACTGTCTCTGTGAGTGACAGTGTCACCTCATCTTTGCTGTCATCGGCGACGGTAACGATAAATGGCAAGTCAAAGTCGACGGATAACGAAGGCTCTGTTCAGTTTTCTTTGGCTGCGGGTCAGCACACTGTTGCCGTTTCGAAGTCAGATTACGACAGTGTGCAGCGTCAAATATCAATCAACGGCGAAAATCAGAACCTTACTATTCCCTTGAGCAAGACTGAGACTCCCGGGCCTGTTGACACCAGTGACAAAAGGTATCTGTTTCACTCCGAATTTGAACCTTCCTATGAATTCGAACACAAGGGTAGCCCGTGGGATTCGCAGGCAACCGCAATATGGAACCCTGCTGGGAGCCAATATGCGAAAAGTATTCGTGTCTCCAGTGGCTATTATTGGGGGCCTTACGCCGTTGCTGCGTGGGGCAATGAAGACGCTAATGCGATTGATACGCGTGGTTTTGACTTACTGCGTTTCAAATATAAATCTGACTTTGCTACACAGGTAGAAGTGTCGATTCAAGGGGTTAATACCCCTGAATCAAAAGTGGCCTATTCTCTCGGAACCTCCACGTCATTGGGCAACGGATGGCACGAAATGGAAGTGCCGTTTCCTGGATTTGCTGATCTGACATGGGTTGGCCTGATGTTCCCCGGTGATGGCACAATAGAGATTGCCGATCTGCTAATTGTTGATGTCCCTGTCGAGACCGACGTGACTGCCTACGGGGCTGGAAACGTCGCAAACACGTTTAATCCCAATGGTTACCGGTGCACAGTTGATCATGGTTTTTGGGTATCAAATGCAGGTGTTGTTGAACCCGGTGTACCTTCTTGCGATAACATCGGGACGCCAAAAAAACGTTATCCTCAAGTCGTGCCTGAGATAGCACACGAGCCCATTGCCACACACAAATGGTGGGGGTCTGTGTCCTTTCTCGGTGAAATGCGAATTGGCGATCCGAATAACGCAGGCTATATCACGCCTGATCCCATCACAGCGAGGATCTCCGAGCGAGGAGCGCGAATCATGGGCATTCCCAACGCGCTGCAAGGACAAGGCAACTTGTTCCAATATGTCGTTCCGGATCCCTTCAACGAAGTGTTTGACGGCATCGCGATTGCGAACAGTAAACACAATGATATGCAAGGGTACCTAAAAGATCACAGTGATGGTGCAATGACGGTTGAGTGGCGTTCAGGATCGACGCCAGTAATGGAAGCCACCTTTGTTCATGGTTCACCTTATGCGTATTTCAAATCGTATGACGGCGATTTTCAGATTAAAACGACCAGTACGGATGGCTTTCAAAAGGGAACCTTCTATCAAACAGCTCAAGCCTTGGGTGTTTGGACAGATGTGGCAGGTAACAGAAACAGTTTCTTAATCGTAGGTGAAGGTAATACCGAATTTAGTAACATTGGGGGAAGCCTTATTACTGTCAGCAACAGTTCAAAAGAAATCACGGTGGCTCTGTTGCCATCTTCGGGTACACCAAGCGGTGCGATGTCTTCCTATTTCGAAGGTTTTGCGCGACAGGTTGTCAGGGACGTAGACATTTCGTATTCGGTAAATCGTGAAAACAATGAAGTGACCGTGGCGCATACATACCTAGACGCAAATGGCGCATCGATAGAAACGATTGCAGGCTTACAGCCATTGCATTGGAAAAATAGTCACGAGCCGACAACGCAATACAGTGTGAGAAGCACACGAGGGACGACCAAGTTCTCTCAAACAAACGCCTTTACGTACACTTTACCCTTCGTCGGCGTTTTGCCTTCTTTGCCAAACGTTGCAGATTTAGACATGAATACGCTTCGTTCACTGGTGATGGAGTATATGAATGGCGGCCAATCTGCGTGGAATCCTTATACCGACACTTATTGGTCAGGTAAAAGCTATGGCAAAGCTGCTGAAGTCATCGCCATCGCGCGCTCTATCGGCATGAACAATGAAGCCAATACTCTTACTGGCTGGTTAAAGGCGGAATTGGAAGATTGGTTTACCGCCAATACATCCGGAGATCTGGATACCGTTAAGTACTTTGTCTATGACCAAACGTGGACAACGTTATTAGGGGTTGAGGAATCTTTTGGTGCTCACCAGCAGCTAAACGATCACCATTTTCATTACGGTTATTTTGTTCGTGCAGCAGCAGAAATTTGTCGCACCGATAAATCGTGGTGCAGCGAAAGCCAATACGGTCCAATGGTCGATTTGCTGATTCGCGATTACGCCGCCAGTAAAGGCGATGACATGTTCCCGTACTTGCGTAATTTCGACCCAGCAAATGGCTTTTCTTGGGCGTCAGGCTCTGCCAATTTTGTTCTTGGTAACAACAATGAATCGACGTCAGAAGCGGCAAATGCTTATGGCGCAATCGTACTTTATGGACTGATCGTTGGTGATGAAGAATTGGTCAATAAAGGTATTTATCTTCATTCTTCTTCTGCTGCGACATATTGGGAGTATTGGAATAACCTAGACGGTTATCGTAATAGATCGCCTTCTTATCCTAATCGTGGTGACAGCTACGATAACTTTCCTGACAACTATAACCAAATTACGACATCAATAATTTGGGGACAGGGCGCGTCTTTCTCTACGTGGTTCAGTGGCGCGTACGCGCATATTCTGGGAATACAAGGCTTACCGTTGAACCCGCTCGTCTTCCATGTTGGTCTGCATGCTGATTATATGGCCGACTATGTAGAACTAGGATTGACCGAGTCGAGGAACCAAAAGCCATCAGGATTGGTCGATGGACAATGGCGTGACATATGGTGGAATCTGTGGGCGATGACGGATGCCGATGCATCAATTGCAGACTATGAAACCCTTGGCTCAAACTATATTCCAGAGGAAGGTGAATCAAAAGTGCACACATTCCATTGGATTTACAATTGGCAGCAACTGGGCCACCTAGAAACAGGGACTGGAGAACTGACTGCAGACTATCCAGCGGCGGTTGCGTTTAAAAAAGGCAATACAATGTCTTATCTCGTCTACAACTATGAAAGTGAAGTGAAAACCATACGTTTCAGTGATGGCACAACATTGATGGTTGAACCGAATAGCTTTGGAACGTTGGTGAAATGATCACGCAAGCGGGGAGCCTGTGAGCAATGTGGCTCCCGCAATGCTTCTTTATAGGTGACGGCGTCACATTTTGACTTTTGAAGATGCGACCGAGTTTGAATTTATGGGATGGCTCAACAATCTGAAAGCACCAGTATGTTAGTGTTATTAATATGTTGAGCAGGAATAAAGACGAAAAATTCGCAGTGTATCGTCAGCTATAAATCGGTTTCTTCTACAAACGGGTTGGGCGGTAATGCCGTCGGCTAGAGCAGCGTAACGTAGAGTGCTTTCCATACAACTTTTTGTTTCTTTTCAAGTGGAGTGCTTACTATGAGTCGCTATCTATTCTTTCTCAAAAACAAGGTTGCCATCCATGTAGATTTCGACGGTGTTGATTTCTACGCAGAAAAGTTTCAACTGCTAGAACAGGGCTTTGAAATTAGTGGCGATATGGTTGAGGCTAAAACGGTCGCCGAAGCGTATGAGCTATACAAACAAAGGTATGGCGATATTGATGTCGAATATCCGATGATCAATGCGTTAGCGAATATACCGCAAGTTGTTGCTTGGCAAACGATATTTCGCGGGTAAAACACCCGCGAAACACCGTCTCTATCAATGTCTTTCGTAGACGCACTCGCCGTATGAATAGGTATTGGCGATGGTTCTGTCATCGCCAATCGTCATCAGGACAAAGAGTTTGTCCTCTAACGACTTCGCGTGCTCCATTCTAAATCTCATCAGTTGTGTTGCATTGAGATCCAAGACAACAAAGTCTGCTTCTTTTCCTGATTCGAAATTCCCTATCACATTGTCGAGAGACAGTGCCTTCGCGCCACCCAATGTCGCTTGGTAGAGCGATTTAAACGGATGAAGTTTATCGCCTTGGAGCTGCATTACTTTATAGGCTTCACTCATTGTTTGTAGCAACGAAAAACTGGTGCCTGCACCTACATCTGTTCCCATGCCCACTTTGATCCCTTTTGCTTCCATATCAGAAAGTGGAAATAAGCCTGAGCCTAAGAAAAGGTTAGATGTTGGACAAAATGCGATGGCAGAGTCAGTTTCAGAGAGTCGGCTACATTCGCCTTCACAAAGGTGAACACCGTGGGCAAACACAGAGCGGCTGGAAAGCAAACCGTGTTGATCGTACACATCCAAATAGTTTTTGCTCTCGGGAAATAGTGCCTGTACCCACTCGATTTCCTTTTCGTTTTCGGAAAGGTGCGTATGCATGTAAACGTCGGGGTACTCTTCCAGCAGTTTTCCTGCTAAGCGTAATTGCTCAGAGGTACTGGTCGGTGCGAAACGTGGTGTTACCGCGTAGTGGAGGCGACCTTTATTGTGCCATTTTTCAATAAGGGCTTTGCTGTCTTCGTAACCCGATTCCGGCGTGTCTGTCAGATCGTCTGGGGCATTTCGGTCCATTAATACTTTGCCCGCAATCATGCGGAGGTTACGCTTCTCTGACTCTTGAAAGAATACGTCAACGGATTCTTTATGCACGGTACCGAAAACCAACGCCGTAGTGGTGCCATTTCGCGCGAGCTCGTCCAAGAATTGCACGGCAACCTCGCGGGCATAGTCTTTATCCGCAAAGCGTTTTTCTTCCGGAAACGTGTAGTTGTTTAACCAATCCAGAAGCTGTTCGCCATAGGCTGCAATCATCCCTGTCTGTGGGTAATGAATATGGGTATCAATAAATCCTGGGGTAATGAGCTTGTTTTCCAGTTCGGTCACAACGACGCTGTCGTCGAGTGTGGGTAGTATCTCTTTTGCGTTTCCGACTTTCACGACATGTCCATCTGCGATCAGCAAAATACCGTCTTCAAAATATTGGTATGAGTTTTCCAACCCAACATCAGTAGGGTTTGCAATGCTATGCAATATGGCAGCGCGAAAGGCTTTCGCCGGATGAGCTTTTGGGTCTTTCATTCCTTTATGCCCTTATTCTCTCTTTGTTATTTTTATCGTTTTCTTCAGGCTCTCTATTCAGGATAGTGAGCTTTTCGGGTTGTTTCTGTGCCTCGGCTCCATTTGTAGCGTGTTCGCGTTTGTCGAGAATCTGTTCGCCTTGATAGCAAGCAATGAGTTCTCCGGCGACAGAAACGGCAATTTCAGCAGGGTGCTTTCCTTTGACTTCCTCAATGCCGATAGGACAGATCATGGTATTGATGTCGTCATCGTTAAAACCTCGCTCTTTTAAGCGATAGTCAAAACGCTTCCTTTTAGACAAAGAACCAATTAACCCAAAGTAACGGCTGTCCCCGCGTTTGAGAATGGCACGAGAGAGATCAAAGTCGAGCTGGTGGTTATGGGTTAACACCAGATACATGCTGTTCGCTGGTAGCGTAGACACTTCACCCACGGGGTCATCACACACGCGCATTTCGACGTTGTCGGGTATATGGACGGGAAATTGATCGTCTCGTTCATCTATCCAAATGACCTTAAACGGTAACGTTGCCAGAATATGTACCAACGCTTTCGCGACGTGGCCTGCGCCAAAGAGGGCAAGGACATGGCGCTGTTGCCCAATGGGCTCGAAACTTAGCGTAACGACACCCCCACAGCATTGTCCTAATCTCGCGCCGAGGTTAAAGCGTTCAACTTTCATCTCGTGCTCGCCTTGGGCCAACATGTCCTGTGCGGTTTTCATGGCAACGTGTTCGAGGTGCCCACCACCAATAGTCGCAACGATGTCGTTGTCAGTGACGAGCATTTTGGTTCCCGCGCCGCGAGGCACTGAGCCTTTATCCTCCAGCACGGTGACCATGACACAGGGTGTGCCATTGGCTTCAAATTCCGCCAGGGCCTGGATCCAATTGTCTTTAAACATGACTGATCTCCATGGTTCTGGTGTGCCGTTTATAGTGCAAACGGCACAGAAGACTTACCTTTACGTACTTGTTTAATGGCGTTGTAGACCTGCTCAGGCGTTGCTGGTGCTGGCAAGTGCGGAATTTCACCCTCGTCGGCAACACTCACAATGGCATCGCGGAGCGCACTCCATACTGATATTGCCAACATGAATGGCGGTTCACCGACTGCTTTTGAGTGGAACACAGTGTCTTCTGGGTTGGCGCGGTTTTCTACCAAGCGGGTATTAAAAATCTCGGGGGTGTCTGCCACTGCAGGGATCTTGTAACTCGCAGGGCCCGATGTCATGAGCTGACCTTTGTCGTTCCAAACCAGCTCTTCTGTCGTCAACCAGCCCATGCCTTGTATGAATCCACCTTCCACCTGACCAATATCAATAGCAGGATTGAGAGACGCGCCGACGTCGTGAAGTATGTCTACTCGCAGTACTTTGTATTCGCCGGTGAGCGTATCAACAATCACTTCTGAGCAGGAGACACCGTAGGCAAAGTAATAGAAAGGGCGGCCACGAGCAGTTGCGTGATCGTAAAAGATCTTCGGTGTGCGATAGAAACCCGATGCTGCTAACGAGATTTGGTTGAACCAGCAAAGCTCGCAGAAATCCGCAAAAGTGAGGGTCTCTTTTTCGCCAATGGAAACAATGCCATTGCTAAAGATCACATCATTAGGTGATACATCAAAATGCGAAGACGCAAAGTCGACCATTCGCTCTTTAATGATCAACGCAGCGTTCTGTGCTGCTTTACCATTAAGATCCGTACCGGATGAAGCGGCCGTTGGTGACGTGTTTGGCACTTTTTCGGTGTTGGTGGCAGTCACTTGAATCGTATCAACGTCCACGTTAAAGGTTTCTGCGACAATCTGCGCCACCTTGGTGTTGAGACCTTGGCCCATTTCTGTGCCGCCATGGTTAAGGCTAATGCTGCCGTCTGTATACACAGTAACAAGTGCGCCAGCTTGGTTGAGGAAAGTGGCCGTAAACGAGATGCCAAACTTCACAGGCGTAATCGAAATCCCTTTTTTAAGGATCTGGCTTGTGGCATTGAATTTTGAAATCGCATTGCGGCGTGCTTGGTAGTCGCAAGACATTTCCAAGTCAGCCGTCATTTCATGAATGAAGTTATCTTCGACTTTTTGGAAGTAGTGGGTTTCGTCTCTGCCTTCGCCTGCGTTGCCATAGTAATTGGCTTTACGTACTTCGAGTGGGTCTTTATTGAGGTGGCCGGCAATGGTGTCCATGACATGCTCAATGGTCATCATCCCTTGAGGGCCACCAAACCCACGATACGCAGTATTGGATGCCGTATTGGTTTTTACGCAATGTCCTGTCACAGTGGCATTGTTAAGGTAATACGCATTGTCAGAATGGAACATGGCGCGATCGACAATGGAACGAGAGAGATCAGGTGAGTGGCCCGCATTACCCGAAACTACAATCTCAATGCCTTGAATGACGCCGTTATCGTCAAATCCTACTTTGTATTGGTTGAAGAACGGGTGGCGTTTTCCTGTCATCATCATATCTTCACGACGTGGCAGGCGGAATTTAACCGGTTGTCCGGTTTGGATGGCGATCACTGCGGCGATACAAGCGGGTGCCGCTGCTTGTGTTTCTTTCCCCCCAAACCCACCACCCATGCGGCGCATGTCGATAAGCACCTTGTGCATGGGTACACCCAACACGGACGAAACGAGCTTCTGTACTTCCGTTGGGTTTTGGGTCGAGCAGTAAACAATGACGCCGCCATCTTCCGTAGGAACAACACTGGATACCTGTGTTTCCAAATAGAAGTGCTCTTGTCCACCCACATGCAGCGAGCCTTCTAGAACATGCGCAGATTGAGCAATCGCGCTGGCGGAATCGCCACGTTTTTGCGTGTGGCTGTCTGTCACGAACAGCTCTTGTGCTAACGCCTCTTCTACATCTAACGCGGCCGGCAGTTCTTGATATTCAATAATCGCGGCTTCAGCACCTTTGCGGGCGTTATCAAGGCTATCTGCGGCAACAGCAATAACAGGTTGACCTACATAGACCACTTTGCCATCGGCAAGCATAGGGTCGCCCGGTAAAATTGGGCCAATATCGAGTTCACCCGGCACATCATTCGCAGTGATGACAGTACGAACACCAGGCATGTTATAGCAAGGCGACACGTCTAATTTAGTGATCGTGGCATGAGCATGAGGGCTCATGAGTGCATAGACATGAAGTTGATTCGGAAACTCGCCGCGATCGTCAATATAGAGGGCTTCACCACTAACCTGTTTTTCAGCACTTTCGTGTTTAACGGACTTGCCAACCCCGGTTGCCAACCCCGCTTTAGCTTGTGCGGTCATTTCTTCCATTGTCATGCTTGGCGTTGTTTTACGGGACATAATGAATCACCCTCGTTTCAATCGTTTTTCCATCTGCTGCGTAGTTCAATTCTGTGAACAGGCGGTAGAGTAAGTTGGCTGCAGTTTCTGCACGGTATTCTTTTGAGGCGCGGAAATCAGAGATAGGCGAGAAATCGTTCCCTAGCGCCGTCATCGCAGATTGAATGGTTGCTGATGTAAGCCGTTGACCTACTAAAGCTTGCTCACAGTGGCTGGCTCGCGCGGGAATGGCTGCCATCCCCCCAAATGCAATACGTGCGTCTGAGATGATGTCACCATCGAACGTTAAGCGGAACGCACCACATACAGCGGAAATGTCATCATCAAAACGTTTTGAAATCTTGTATGCCTTGAACGTTTGATCGGGCTGAGGCTTTGGCACCCGAATAGTTTGCACAAACTCTGAAGGTTGTAGTTCGGTGACTTTATAGCCTTTAAAGAAATCTTCGAGCTGAATTTCACGCGCGGTATCACCACGGCGTAAGACAATACTTGCTCCCAGTGCGATAAGAAGTGGAGGGCCATCACCGATGGGTGAAGCGTTAGCGATATTGCCGCCAATCGTGCCTTGATTCCGAATTTGCAGCGACGCAAAACGTTGTAACAAGGCTCCGAAATCAGGGTAGTGGGGTTCGAGCGCACGATAGACATCGGTAAATGGCACGTTTGCGCCAATATCGATGTGCGAGTCGGTTTCATTGACGGTTTTGATATCATCAACACGGCCGAGATAAATCAGCTTTTCGATATCACGATGAAATTGCGTCACTTCAAGTGCTAGGTCCGTACCACCCGCGAGCAGTTTTGCGTTTGGGTGCGCCAATAAGGTTTGTGCAAGCTCATCGCTATTGGTTGGCGTGAACGCCGTTTTACCATCGGCATGATACTCAAGATCAGGTTTACCGATTGCATTGAGTTTCGCGATGATGTCGCTTTCGTATTCTGCAAATTGGTCGCGGATCGGTGTTTCCTGACTTAATGACAGCGCAGCTTCGACAATGGGACGATAACCTGTGCAGCGACAGAGGTTGCCGGCCAACGCTTCATAGGTCTCTTCTTTGTCTGCATTAGGGTGGTTTTTAGACAGGGCAAACATCGACATGATGAATCCCGGCGTGCAGAAACCACACTGGCTACCATGAAAGTCGACGACCGCTTGCTGGACTGGATGCAGCGCATTTTTGGTGCGTAAATCTTCAACGGTAATGAGTTGTTTACCGTGAAGGGCTGACACAAACGTCAGGCAAGAGTTCACACTGCGGTATTCAAGCTTACCATCGACCACTTCGCCCAATACCACCGTACAGGCACCACAATCGCCAGAGCCACATCCTTCTTTGGTGCCTGTTTTGCGCACGTGTTCGCGGAGGTAGTTCAGTACGGTAAGGTTAGGAGAGACATTGGTCTCTTCCTGTAAGTTCTGATTTAAGAGAAAACGGATCACACGGCCTCCATGACGTCTTCGTATCCACTGATTACAAATTAGTCATTTCTGACCGCTTGGTCAACTTTATGAAAACATCATGATAACACGAGCGTAACATGTCAAAGTTCAATTAAAACAATAGCTAATGTGTTTTTTCGTGTTTCATTTACCAATATATGATGTGGAAATTGTATACAATCTGTGAGGTTGATCGTTGATGATTCTCACTATTGGTATGGGGTTGTGAGGAAATGTTTGGGGAATATTGGCGTTTAGCCCCACTAAAATGCGGGGCAATTGAAAGAAGATATCAGGCTTTCTTTTTCAGAACATTGGAAAATACTGCATGGAGATCTTGAGCGTTGGTTTCATCTTGTAGGTTGAGCTTAGAATTGATGTGATCGAGGTGCGTTTTCATCAGTGCAATTGCTGCGTCTTTGTCACCGGCCTCGATGACATCCAATAATTGCGTGTGCTCATCACAGGAGCAGTTGGTTTTTTTGGACGATTCGTACAACGCGATAATGAGCGAGCATTGAGAAACCAGACTGCGTTGAAAACTCATTAGCGGCAGATTGTTCGCCATTGCCGCAAGCTCTATATGAAACTCCCCGGACAAGCGAATGCTTCGGCCAGTATCATTTTGCGCAATGGCCTCTTGTTCTTCTGCAACCATTACGCGGCATTTGGCGATTTGCTCACTGGTGGCATTTTCGGCGGCCAATTCGACGATGGCCAATTCCATCACTTCACGTGCTTTCAATATTTGCATCGCCTCTTCCACTGAAGGTGAGGCGACGATGGAGCCACGATTTGGTCGAGTGCTAACAACCTGCTCGACAGAAAGACGGAGTAAGGCACGGCGGATAATGGTGCGGCTAACACCAAAAATTTCGCCTAGTGCTTCTTCACTGAGTTTGGTACCGGGTGGGAGACGCTGTTCGAGAATCGCATCAAAAATATGCCCGTAAACGATATCATCCTGCGTGAGTTTAGGGTTTGTCGGTTTGTTTTTCTTATGGGTTGCTTTGAGAAGCCCTGTCATACAGTAGTTCCTTTCCAAATTCGCTGTTCGACGAACTTGCAGTTAAATAACGTTTCTAAAGCGAACGAAAACCTATAATTGTTCGTTTTTGTATATGAATATCTGAACTGATTGTACAACATTGCAGGTTTTATTGTATCGACACTGTTATAGGTTTGCGGTGTGTGTTCTGTTCCATTAGGGAGATATCAGGTCGATTTCGTGGGAAGAAACCTTCAAATCAACAACGCGTGTCGATTTGAAGGTGTTGAAGGGCGGAATTACGCGGTCAAATAACTGTCGGTGCAAAATTTTGCAGCAACAATACCTGCAATTGCGACAGCTTCATCAGTATCAGAGATATCGCCGGACACGCCGACAGCACCAAGAAGTTCAGATGCATCATCACGGATAAGCACACCACCAGGTACAGGCACAAGATTACCCTGTGCGAGCGTGGCCACTGACGAGATAAAGCAAGGTCTGGTTTGAGCATCATCCGCGATTTTTCGCGATGAACACCCAAGAGCTAATGCGCCCCATGCTTTGGCAATGGCGATTTCTGGACGCATCATGCTTGACCCATCCTGCCTTTGCAGCGAAATAAGAGCACCTCCTTTATCCAGTATCGCTACTGTCAGTGGTGCGGTTTTGCGCTCCTGAGCTGCAAGAAATACCTGTGTGGTTATTTCTAGAGCCTTTATCATCGTCAGATTTTCCATGTCGATCTCCTTGAAGTGGACGACAGCGACAGTCTTGCCGCTGCCAATACGTGTTATTCGAGTTTTTCGTAGCAAGGAATGGTCAGGAAATCTGCGAAGTCTTTATCCGTAGAGAGGGAATAGAACATCGCTGATGCTTCTTCAAATTTCCTTTTCTCTTCATTGCCTGCCGCCGCCTTCATGTCCGCGACTTCTTGGTTTAGCCATTGTTTGAACATCTCTGTCGTGAACGTTCTGCCATCGTCCAAAGAGACTTGATGCTTCAGCCATTGCCAGATGTTGGCGCGTGAGATTTCTGCCGTAGCGGCATCTTCCATCATTCCATAAATGGGGACGCAACCGATGCCGCGAAGCCATGCCTCCATATAGAGCACTGCAATTCGGATGTTCTTCCTCACTCCGTTTTCGTCTTTCGGGCCTTGGCAGGGTTGTAGTAGTAGTGCGGCGTCATAGGTGCCATCTGGCATAAAGCAGCGTTGATTTGTCGCGCCGTCTAAATATTGGTCAAACGTGTCACGTGCAAGTGTGACGAGGTGCGGGTGTGCAACCCAAGTGCCATCGTGGCCATTAGTGGCTTCTCTGCGCTTGTCTTCGATGACCTTTTGCGTCACGCGCGCCATTTCATCTGGATCTTTCGAAGGGATAAATGCTGACATGCCGCCAATCGCTAATGCGCCTCGACGATGGCAGGTTTGAATCAAGCGTTTGCTGTACGCGTCGAGAAAAGGCTGATCCATGCCGATAGCATGACGGTCAGGCAAGATGCGGTCGGTGTGATTTTTTAACGTTTTGATGTAGCTGAATATGTAATCCCAACGGCCGCAATTCATGCCGACGATGTGCTTGCGCATGGCATACAAGATTTCTTCCATTTGGAATACGGCGGGCAGGGTTTCAATCAATACCGTTGCGCGGATTGTCCCTGACTCGGCAGTAAAGTAGCTCTCGGTGAAATCAAAAACCGCTTCCCACCAGGCAGCTTCTTCCATGGACTCCAATTTAGGCAGGTAAAAATATACGCCTTGACCACGTTGCTTGCGGCTTTGGTAGTTATGAAAGAAGTACAGGCCAAAATCCATCAAGGCGGCGGGAATAGGCTTGCCGTCAAAAACGATATGCGCTTCCTCAAGGTGGAGTCCACGCGGGCGATGTATCAAGGTTGCGGGCTTATCTACCAGTTGGTAATGCTTACCGTTTTTCGGGTCAGTAAAGGCAATTGAGCCATTGTTTGCGTCCCGCATGTTGATTTGCCCATTGACCATATTTTCCCACGTCGGAGAGCTGGCATCTTCGAAGCAACACATAAAGACGTTTGCGCCGGAATTGAGCGCATTAATCACCATCTTCCGGTCAATCGGGCCTGTGATTTCAACGCGTCGGTCGAGTAAATCATCAGGGATAGGGGCGACCTTCCACGCGGGGTCATCACGTAGCGGTGCTGTGTCTTCCCGAAATTGAGGAAGGGCTCCGTCATCCATTTGCGTTTGTGTTTCTTTCCTAGCAGAAAGAAGCGCGTCTCTTTTGCGAGCAAACCGGTCGCACAACGCAGCGACGAAGGCTAATGCATCTTCGCTCAGTATCTCTTTTGCTTGGTCGCTGAACAACGAACCAGTCACTTGGATTTTCCCCAAATTATCCTGTGTTTGAGCATCTTGTTCGGGGTGGTTAGGGTTACTTTTCATGTCATACATCGGCAAGGTCCTTTAACAAAATGTATACAATAAAATACTAATAGGTGTGCTTTATAGTGTTCTTATAGTGAACAATAAAAGCACAATGTTAATTCAATGTGAATAGTCTTTGGTAATAAATATCAAGCATCAATAAGTTGTCAGACCTCTTGCATGAGGCGTCTGTACACCGCGTGCTGGCCATTTTGTTGTCTTTTGAATGTTTTTTAATTGTTAAAAAATGCTTGCGATTAATAAATAATCGATCTAAGAATACAATTAACAACTAAATTGTATACAAAAGGAGTTTTGTATGGCGAAGATGAGAGCGATAGATGCAGCAGTAGAGGTATTGAAGCGAGAAGGTGTAGTTAAAGCTTTTGGCGTGCCGGGAGCAGCGATTAACCCGTTTTACTCCGCGTTAAAGAAGTCTGGAGGGATTGATCATATTCTGGCGCGTCATGTGGAAGGCGCGTCACACATGGCAGAAGGTTACACCCGTGCCAACCCGGGCAATATTGGTGTGTGTATCGGTACATCAGGCCCTGCGGGAACCGATATGATCACTGGCCTCTACTCAGCGCAGGCCGATTCGATTCCCATTCTTTGTATTACTGGGCAGGCCCCAAGAGCGCGTCTTCATAAAGAGGATTTTCAAGCGGTCGACATCGAATCTATCGCACGTCCCGTCACCAAATGGTGTTCGACGGTACTAGAACCTGCTCAAGTGCCGCGCGCCATTCAACATGCGTTTCAGGTTATGCGATCGGGTCGTCCAGGCCCAGTGCTTCTGGATTTACCCTTGGATGTTCAGTTGGCAGAAATTGAATTCGACATCGACAGCTATGAACCGTTAGAGCCTTACAAGCCTTCGATTTCACGCAATCAAGCTGAAAAAGCGATGGAAATGCTGAACAGCGCAGCGAAGCCGCTTATTGTATCGGGTGGCGGCGTGATCAACGCTAACGCTTCAGAGCTTTTACAAGAGTTTGCGGAAATCGTGGGTGTGCCTGTTATACCTACACTCATGGGGTGGGGAAGCATCGCTGATGATCATGAGCTCATGGCCGGCATGGTGGGGCTGCAAACATCTCACCGCTATGGCAATGCATCGATGTTAGCCTCTGATTTGGTGTTTGGTATTGGTAACCGTTGGGCAAACCGACATACCGGATCGGTAGATGTTTACACGGAAGGAAGAAAGTTTGTTCACATCGACATCGAACCCACCCAGATTGGCCGTGTGTTCTGCCCGGATTTGGGCATTGTCTCTGATGCGCACAAAGCCCTCACTGAACTGATCGACGTCGCCAAAGCGTGGAAAGCACAGGGTCGCCTAAACGACCACAGCGCGTGGGTGAGTGACTGCCAGCAACGTAAATTAACCATGTTGCGTAAAACCCACTATACCGAACAGCCTGTGAAACCCATGCGCGTGTACGAAGAAATGAACCGCGTGTTTGACCGCGATACTTGCTACGTAAGCACGATTGGTTTGTCACAAATTGCCGCTGCGCAGTTCCTGCATGTTTATAAACCTCGCCATTGGATCAACTGTGGTCAAGCAGGACCATTAGGTTGGACTGTGCCCGCAGCTCTGGGTGTACGTGCGGCTGATCCTGAACGTCAAATCGTTGCAATTTCAGGCGATTACGACTTTCAATTCATGATTGAAGAGCTTGCAGTCGGGGCACAATTCAACCTGCCGTATGTTCATGTGCTGGTGAATAACTCCTACCTTGGCCTTATTCGACAGGCGCAACGCCAGTTCGATATCGACTATTGCGTGCAGTTAGCGTTTGAAAACCAGAATGCGCCAGAACTCGCAGATTACGGTGTTGACCACGTGACGGTTGTAGAAGGCTTGGGATGTAAAGCGTTACGTGTGACTGACCCTGACAAGATTGCACCTGCATTGGAAGAGGCCAAAGTATTGATGGCTAAACACCGCGTGCCTGTTGTCGTGGAAATCATCTTGGAGAAGGTGACCAACATTTCGATGGGTGTGGAGATTGACGCTGTTAACGAATTTGAATCATTGGCGGATTCTATTGCAGATGCACCGACTGCGCTCGCTGCAGAACGCCAGTAATCAGAATTATTGAACAAGAAAAACAGAATAAGGACATTGTTATGCCAAAACTTGCTGCCAATCTCTCCATGCTGTTTACCGAGTTGCCGTTTATTGAACGATTCAGTGCGGCGGCGAACTTCGGTTTTCAAGGGGTGGAATACCTGTTCCCTTATGCCTTTGACGCGCACGAAATTAAAGCTGAGTTGGATAGAAATCACCTAAAACAAGTGTTGTTCAATCTTCCAGCCGGCGATTGGGACGCGGGCGATCGAGGTATTGCCGCAGACCCGTCTCGCGTCGATGAATTCCGTGCCGGTGTTGCACTTGCTATTGAGTACGCAAAGGTCCTTGAGTGTGACCAAGTAAATTGCCTGGCGGGTATTGTGCCGGACGGCGTGAGCTTGCAAGAGGCTGAGGCAACACTGATCGAAAACCTAAAATTTGCCAACGACGCGTTAGAAAAAGCAGGGATCAGGCTTGTCGCAGAAGCCATTAATACCCGAGATATCCCGGGCTTCGCCCTGACCAACACGCAACAGGCGTTACGCGTTTATGAGGCGGTAGGCAGTGATAACTTCTCGCTGCAATACGATATCTACCACATGCAAATCATGGAGGGAGATATCGCCCCAACGCTTTCATCGACATTGGACAAAATTGGTCATATTCAGCTAGCGGACAACCCGGGGCGTCATGAGCCAGGAACGGGCGAACTGAACTACCACTTCCTACTAAAACATATCGACGACATTGGCTATCAAGGTTGGGTGGGCTGCGAATACAAACCGGCCACAACGACCAATGAAGGCCTTAAATGGTTAGCGGATTACGGACAGAATGAGGAGTAATGGAATGACGACAATCGCATTTATCGGCACGGGCATAATGGGTAAACCCATGGCGGAGAACCTGCAAAAAGCAGGGTATCAGCTTCATTTGTCAGAAAGCCGTTCGGCTGCACCTGCTTCTTTGGTTGATGGCGGCGCAAAAACGTTTCCTTCTAACCAAGAAGCGGCGAAAAATGCAGACGTCATCATCATCATGGTGCCAGATACGCCACAAGTGGAAGATGTACTGTTTGGAGAAGATGGTATTGAAAGCGCGTTGAATAGCGGCAAAACCGTTATTGATATGAGCTCAATCTCACCCATTGAAACCAAACAATTTGCGGAACGCGTCAATGAAAGTGGCGCAGCGTACTTAGATGCACCTGTTTCCGGTGGTGAAGTCGGCGCAATTAATGCCACGTTGACCATTATGGTCGGCGGTGAAGAAGGCGTGTTCGAAAAAGCGTTGCCGCTGTTTGGAGCCATGGGAAAGAACATCAACCTTGTTGGTGACAACGGCGCGGGTCAGGTGTGTAAAGTGGCAAACCAAATCATTGTGGCGTTAAACATTGAAGCAGTCTCAGAAGCTCTGGTGTTTGCTTCAAAAGCAGGCGCCGATCCTGCGCGTATTCGCAATGCCTTAATGGGGGGCTTTGCCAATTCCAAAATACTGGAAGTGCACGGTGAACGAATGGTGAAAGGGACATTTGACCCTGGCTTTAGAATTCGTCTGCATCAAAAAGATCTTAACCTTGCACTTTCTGGCGCCGAAGCATTGGGTGTGGCGTTACCCAATACAAAATCTGCACAGGAACTCTTTGGCTTATGTGCAGAACAAGGTGGTGAAGATTGGGACCACTCTGCGTTGATCAAAGCGATTGAATCGTTATCTCAACACAACATCCGTAACGAATAATTTGAGTTTTTGTTTTATCGGTCCTTTTTGCCCGCTTCTTTAACGACGGGCTTTTTTTCTATGGAGAATCGCGATGTCACAGCAGGAAGTGATCACTGAACAACGAACAAGCAACAAAGAATCGCCAACAAACACCATTTTGGAGAGTGGAACATCACCTTCGTTGTTCTTGAGAAAGCTGTTCGAAACAGCCGTTGATGCGGCATTACCTTACGGCAATATCGACAAGTATCTCCCCAAAGACAGAACGGGAAAGCTGGTGGTAATCGGTGCTGGGAAAGCCGCCGCCTCAATGGCGCAGGCTTTAGAAGCAAGCTGGGAGGGCATGATTTCTGGGTTGGTCGTCACGCGATACCAACACGGCGCACCGTGCCGATATATTGAAGTGGTTGAAGCGTCACACCCAGTTCCCGACGATGAAGGTGAAAAAGTCGCAAAACGTATACTGGGCTTAGTGAATGACCTGAATGAAAACGACAATGTCATTTGCCTATTGTCGGGTGGGGGATCTGCATTGCTAAGTTTACCTGCCCCAGATATACGTTTTGCTGAAAAACAGTCAATAAACAAAGCCCTTTTAAAGTCAGGCGCAGCAATTGATGAAATGAACTGCGTGCGCAAACACCTTTCTGCGATTAAAGGTGGGCGACTAGCGCAAGCGGTATATCCGGCAAACATGCTGACGCTTGCTATTTCAGATGTGCCCGGTGACTGCGCAGATGTCATAGCATCAGGCCCCACAGTGGCAGACCCAAGTACACGGTTTGATGCCATGAACATTTTGAAGAAATACAAGATTGCGGTTAGCAATACGGTGATGCAATGGCTGGAAAGCGAGGCCTCTGAAACGCCCAAATATGGCGACAAAAAACTCACCAGAAGTGCGTTTGAAATAATATCGACCCCCATGTCGTCTTTGCTTGCGGCACAAGAAAAATCTGAATCAATGGGAATTCCTGCTTACATTTTGGGAGACAGTTTGGAAGGAGAGGCCAGAGATGTTGCTCAGGTGCATGGCGCGATGGCAATCAGTGCGGCTAAGCACGATCAACCGTTTCCCGTTCCTTGTGTGATCCTTTCCGGCGGAGAGACAACGGTAACGGTGAGAGGAAAAGGGCGCGGTGGGCGAAACTGCGAGTTTCTGTTGTCGCTCTATCAAGCATTAGAAAAGGCTCCAGACGTAAAAGATAGAATCTATGCGATTGCCTGTGACACTGATGGCATTGACGGCGTTGAAGACAACGCAGGTGCTGAACTCAAACCCGAGTTTTACCGAGCAACGCAAGCGTTAGGATTAAAGCCAGATAGCTACCTTGCTAACAATGACAGCTACGGATTTTTCAATGCACTGAACGCGTTAATCTTAACGGGGCCTACGCGCACCAATGTGAATGATTTTAGGGCGATTCTTATTCTACCTGAGGCACAATAACGCCCTGATTCTTTCAGGCTTTTTGTGAGTGTTTCGAGAGAATTCTGCAATTTTGCCCATTCGAGCAGGCATTAAACTGGATGATCTGCGGTGGATTCATTAAAGTTGTTGATAAGCATTTTAATGAATCCACGGATGGGCAATGTCACGTATCAGGACGAAAAACCAAGAAAAAATCATCGATGTTGCCAGCCAATTGTTCGCAGAAAAAGGCTACGCAGCAACAACGACCGCTGAAATTGCCCAACGTGCTGAAGTGCCCAAGCCTAACCTGTATTACTACTTCAAAACCAAAGACAACCTTTATCGCGCGGTGTTAGAAAGCGTGACCCAGCCTTTGCTGGAAGCCTCTTACCCTATAGAGCAACTTGACGACCCACACGAAGCGTTAACCCAATACATCCGCGCGAAACTCCATATTTCTAAAGAGTACGCCTCTGCCTCAAAAACCTTTGCTGCTGAAGTGATGGCAGGTGCACCACATCTTCCGAGAGACATCGCCGAAGCTTTGATGGATCAATCCAAAATGATCCTGAGTAAGTTCGAATACTGGATTGAAAAAGGCTGGATGGAGCCTGTTTCATCTAAACACCTGATGTTTATGCTCTGGTCTTCGACACAAACCTACGCCGATTTTAACTGGCAGATCTGCCAAGTTACCGGACAATATGAATTGGATGAAAATGACTTCGAAGAAGCCGCTGAGTTCCTGGTCAGTTTGGTGCTAAAAGGGTGTGGAGTGAAACATGCGGATTGATGTTTAGCGTAGTTAGGCATTAAAACGTTTCAAAAAAACGAATCGCGTTAACCGCCATTTCTTTGCTTTTTTCTTTGCTGGTTTTTTATACAGTCCGGGTGGGTTTCGGTACGTCTGCAATAAAAGGACATTCTGTCCTTTTTCTGCATCTCAGTTTTAATATTGATTGAAAAATTTCGTTAAAACATAATGTTAGGAAGTGGTAGAATCAGTGCGTTTGTTATTAAAAGACAAAGTGTCGTGTTTAAACAGGACGTTTTGTCGTCTAATACACTGTTATGCATTTCGAGGAGTTTTATGTTTACAACGACAATTAGGCACATTGTTGTAGTGCCGAATGATGTATCTGAAGAAAACTGCACGTTTTTTCAAAGGTATTCAGATGAAATAGTTAACAGCTATCAGTGGGTATTTGATGTTTTGTCTGATGTTCCTCACGATGCTTTAGAACCTTTCTTGAATAGTCCAAATTACATTAAATCTAAACTCGCAGGTTCCTCACTTGATGTACAAATGATTAGATCTGATTTACTTAAAGCGGTCTATGATGAATCGGATTGGGTGTTTAATATTATTTGGAGTACACCAGAAACCTTTAGTCAAGCAAAAGAATCAGAGGTGCTCTTTAAGTATAAGCCACTTCATATTACAAGTCTTGAAACAACAGAGGCTCTATTCATTGGAGACTTATCTCCTGATTCACTAAGTGAAGAAATTAATAATTATATTAGACAGACGCTATCACGTCTGGATAGCTGTGATGCAGTTGAAGAAATTTTGGCAATTATAGACTCTGGACAAAAGAAAGATGAAATTAAGTTTGATTTTAGTCCATTAAATCATAATTGCACTAGAGCACTCTACAAGCCATTAACAGGCTATGGTTACTATGCAGAAGACTGTGAGGATATTATACCTAGTGATAATATTGAACAGCATGTTAGAGGTATGACTAAATTATCAGAAGTCATTAATGAGATACGAGGAAGTGTTGAAATTCCACGCCATTTAATAAAAAATGACTCGATAATATACAGCATGGCGATGTGTTCATTTCTATATAAACATAATAGCCAAATGTGGAACGAGTTGTACAGAAAATTAGAAAAGCCTAAAAGGGACTTCCTAAAATCAGCGATAATTAGGAATAAGCTCTTCTCTAATTTTTCAATATCTAATACCGAAGTGTTTAATCCTTACGAAGATCCTATTATTTCAGGATTACTAAAGGAAAGGCAATCAGAATTAGCGATGTTTACTAGCGTAGTTACTATACTAGCAGTAAACCAGTTTACTCCAGCATTGAGGTTGCCCAATGCTGTAATGCTGCACCATGATCTGCTAAAAAATATATCGGCATTAATTACTAATCCTAATAAAAAATCTCATCGCAATTTAAATATTAAATTAAAGAACTATAGCGACGTATTAAAGTCTGAAATTGGAGGTGAATTAATTAATGCAAGTATAATTGATAAAAATAAAATCCTCGCAATGTGTGACTTTCCAATTGAATGGTTAAACCTTGACGGCTTCCCTATTATGGTTACACATGAAGTATCAAGAATTCCAACAACCCCCGGCAATCTATGTTCACAGCTAGCATTGTCTGGACAGAGAGTTGTGTTACCTTATGAAGCATTCAAAGACATACTTATTGTAAGTTCTTTTAATAGTTTTGACCCGATAAAGGATCATTTGACGTCTTCCTTAGAGCATTTTAAGACTAATAATCAATACAAAAATTTAAATATAACAGAGGTTAACGTTAGCTCTGAATCAGAGCTGATCGATGCGTTGAATGACTTTTCTGGTGGTATTGTTGTCTTCGATTGTCATGGCAATCATGGTGGTGTAACAGCTCATGGGTGGCTGTGTATAGGTGATGATAAGGTGGATGTATGGTCACTAGCTCATAGAGCTAGGATTCCACCTATTGTCATTTTAAGTGCTTGCAGCACTCACCCGATAGATGGGTCTCATGCATCCGTTGCGAATGGACTCTTCAGGTGTGGGGCTATTAGTGTTATTGGTACTTACGCACCTATACGTGCAGATCATGCAGGTTTGTTTGTAGCTCGTTTGCTATTTAGAATTTCCGAATTTATTCCAATTGTAATTAAGTCAAGATCAATATCTTGGCGTGAAGTTATAACTGGATTTTTTAAAATGTCTTACTCGACAGATGTTCTTCAGTATATGGTTAGTGAATCGAAAATGTTAACTAAGCAGCAATACATAGAAATACACAATGAAGTTAACTATATTATTAATAGTGGTCAAGATGATTGGACTAAAAAGTTTACATCATTGATTTCTGACAAAATAGGAAAAGATGAATCTGAAATTTATGATTTAATAAATGAAGAATGTCGATTTGTTGATACAATGTTGTATTCTCAACTTGGAAGACCTGAAAATATAGTAATTTGCCAATAAAATGCATAACACATATGAGCCCTTCTCCGGTCAATAGGCAATAGCATTCTTTTGGCTGCGTCAGCAGCCAATGCTCTCGAACAACAAAGTCGTCTACTTCGTTTTGTCATTTTCGCCATTAAGTCGTTGCTTACGGCAAACACATATAGAAGGTCTCTTACTGCGGTCTCACCGCTGCCTGCCAATCGAGTGACAGGGCCATTAGACACTATTCGGTTAACCCAAGCTGGCACTATTCAAAAAGAAGGTTAAACAATTGTTTTCCAGTTATCTTCAGGCTCAGGTTGGGTGTAAGCAACTTTGTTGTTCGTATGGGTGCGCAACGATGGGGTGGCTAATCAAAGCAAAAGGGCTTGGACCACATTCGACACACCTGACCATCAGGGCTTAATGCCCATTAAACTCAGTCAGCAACGTGCTCTTTCTCAGCACCAGTTATATTTAGTTATGTCTGTCCTAATTAACTGTGTCATTTCTATTTAGTTATGTCTGTCCTAATTAATTGCATGACGGCATCTAACATTCTGTTTTTTATTGAAGTACTCACAAGGTGCATTGACGTAGACACCATGATGGTTACTGGCGGCAATACGGTATTTTTCTCCATCATTTCTTTGTTTAAGCCGTGGGGTTTCGCAATGGCGTGTAAGTATATCTAGTCATCAGTGCGCACCATTGCCAACCTAGTGTGACCTGAGTCAAATTATTGTGGAATAGTTTCGGTTGACTATTTCTTTATATATGCGAAATAAGGTGAGCTTGATTCTGCGTTTTTTAAAAGGTTTAAAAGAAAATACAATCAATTATGAGGCTATTAAGAATTGTGAAATATAAGAGATGTCATTCCTTATAAAATGTTATTTTGCATTAAGTTCATGTTAATTAAGTGATGTATCAAAAATGATAATCACCCTCTGGAATACTGCTAGGATTTTAGCTGCCAAAACATATTTTCTAGGGGGACAATATGAACACAATGGCAAAATCACTAATTACTACAGCAGTGTTAATTGGACTAGCAACATCCAGTGCTACCTTTGCAAAAGACGGATTCTTAAATGGTAAGCCTTTTGAATACCTTAAAAGCAAGGTGGATGCAAACGCTGATGCGATTTCAACGTTAAATGAAATCACAGCCAACCTAACCGCTGACATCGCAGCAATTAATGCGACGTTAGAAGTTATTGAAAATGATGTGGAAAGTAATAAGGCAGATATACAAGAGATTAATAGTTTACTTCTCTTGTTAGAAGACGCTGTGGATGTAAATGCGGATAATATAGATGCTCTTCGAGCCAGTATTGATTTGCTTCAGGTACAACATGACAACGATATTGCTCAACTGCTTACTGACATAGGAGAGTTGAGAGCATCGATTGATAATTTACGATCTACAATAGACGGAGCCTTGGCACAGCTAGGGACCACAGTTGACCAACTCCAGCTTGAAGTTGATGCCAACACTGGAAACATCCAATCGCTTCTAGTGAGCTCTGTGAATGCACTGGCAGATATCGTGGCTATGCAATCGATTCTAGATGATCATGAGGCGCGATTGGTTGATGCCGAATCTCACCTGACATCAGTCGACTTGCAAATAGCCGATATTAACGATCGGTTAGATGCGATCAATTTAAGGTTGGATGGATTGGATACCGCAGTGGCGGGCTTACAAGCTTTCCACACAAGCCACTTTACAGGTGTGCTTAACGATGTGCCAATTGACGATCTCAATGGGTGGACACAGTGCTTCTCCGCTCTGTACTCCGATACCTCAGCCACAGCAGCTAAAATGCAGTCACAATGTACTAAACCGCATTTGATTGTCGCTTGTCGTGCCACTGGTGACACTGTGCTAAGAGTGATGGCCGAAGCACCTAGAGAAGACGTATTCAACGAAGATGGCTCGGGAAGAAATGTTTCTCGATTGGTCAACGGAGCCCAATGGTACTTTAGTAACAACTACAGTATGGGTTTCGCTCCTGCAGGAGAAGCTGTACGCAGGTCATCGGCGGATACCTTAAATATGGGGTCGAATGACAGGTTAAGTTGGCATACTCACAGCAGTTACAATGCGGGATGGCGTTGCGGCGACAGAGTTGGTTTGAACGGTTCGTCGGCGTGGGAAAAACTGATATTTGAAGCTGATTTTTAAGAGACCAATGGAGGTTGCATAATAGCAACCTCCTTTTTATTGGATGCTAGAAATGAATGTGTTGCAAAGTCACAAGAAATCCGGATTTACACGCTAAGCAAACCTTAACGTTGTTTTCATTTGGACGTACTTAATACAAAACCAGTTGCAACTCGCAAATGTTGTCGATAAAAACACGGCAAAATGACGCGCCTCGTAGTTTATCCCTCTTGATAAAGACAGTATGTTTCGACGCACACATACTACAAAAACCACCAAAATATTGAGGTTTTTGAGCAAGATGACACTCACTCCTAGTAAGTTTTTTTTGTTTAGTTCTCTTTTAATGAGTGCTTTAGTGATGCCCTTGGCGCAAGCTGCTGAGGATATCAAAGGCATCAATTTACTTCATACCGCTAATTGGAAAGCGGCAACGGACGATTTTGGCTCTAGCTTCGTTGCTTCGAACCCGCTGGTCCAAAATGATGAAATTGCCGTTGAATTCACGCTGTATAAGAAGCAGGAAGGCAAAAGGTGGCCTTTTGTTGAATTGGTTTGCGCGACGGATACAGCATTGACGGGTGTGTCTACATTAGAGATTACCTATCGTTCTGAATCCGACGTGTCGGTTAAGTTCAATCAGTCTGATTTTGGTTCGAGTGGTGACGGCTCATATGCTCATTATCAAACCGTGATACCTGCGTCTGACCAGTGGGTAACTGTAAAGCTTGATACCAGTGATTTTAAACAGCCTAGCTGGGCACCTGAAAGCACACAAAAAATCGCTCTGAACTTAGGCAATGTAAAAGATATCTACCTTTCACCAAAACTGAACTTTGAGACTGGCGAAACAAGCACCTTTAGGATTAAAAGTCTGAGAGTATTGTAATTCGGCTACTGCGGTTACTAAATATTTCAGAGATTACAAAAAACCACGTTCTTTAACGTGGTTTTTTATGTAACTGCAGATATCGCAAAATTGAATGACCTGCAAGGATGGGGCGCTACCAATAAACACATATCTGATTGTGCCAATTGCAAAACTGTCCCAAATCACAACTCTATCTATTTATCACTCACTAACGTATTGCTATATAGACAAATTTGACGGAGATCTGCCTTAAAATTCAAATGCCGTGCTAGTTTTTAACCGCGTTCGATAAGAAAGCGTGGCAGGTGCGCTACCAAAGCAAAAATGTCGGTTTGTTTAATCGTTGTGAGTCCAACAACGTGTGTTGTTCTACCGAGTCGTTGGTGACGCTGCTTAATCATACTCTCGCAAGGAGGCGGGTGTTATGCGGCAGAAGGGTTTTACACTATTAGAACTAATTGTCGTTATTGTCATTCTGGGAATTTTAGCTGTGGTTGCATCACCTAAATTTTTGAATTTTAGAGATGATGCTGATGAGGCCGTTATGCTGTCGATGAAAGGGGCGATTGCATCAGCTGACAAGCTAGTTTCGATGAAAATTAAGATGAACCCTGATGGGCTAAGTGCCAACAAAAGTCGGTTTACTTTAGATAGTGGTGAAACGATTCGAGTCAGAGGTAATCTGCCGGATGGACGCTGGAAAAACACGTTTATGCACCTGGTAGACTTTAGCGATATTGCGCAGGTCTCTTCAAATAACTGCAAAAATGGCGCACTTAAATGGTGTGTGCGTCAGCGGAACGCTAATTGGTTTTCAAGCCGAGGCTATACAGCACTTGGTACAGGCCGAGGATTCGTGATATTCCCGAATGGGCGAAATCTCAATCGGGATCGCTGCTACATCTATTTTTTAAACCAAAACAGTGGAGGGAATAGCACATCTGTTCATCCCTCCCTTATCGGCCATGATTTTAGTCAGTGCTCCTAATCAGGCTAACTTTTCTACGCTGATAACAATCGGTTTGACGCATTTCAATCCAACGCTACTTAACGGTAACCTTTGTGATCACTATCGGCTCGCAAGGAACGTCATCGTGACCCATCTTTGACGTGGTTTTCACCTTCGCGATTTGGTTTACGACTTCCATGCCTGCGGTCACTTTCCCAAACACGGCATAGCCCCAGCCTAGGTTTGTGGTGGCGGTAAAATCGAGAAACGCGTTGTCAGCGAGGTTGATGAAAAACTCCGATGTCGCGGAATGTGGTGCATCGGTGCGTGCCATGGCAATCGTGCCGATTTGGTTTTTCAGACCACGGTTTGCTTCATTGGCAATCGGTCCTCGCGATGGTTTTTCTTGCATACTTTCCGTATATCCACCGCCTTGGATCATAAAGCCGTCGATGACACGGTGGAACGTTGTCCCTTCATAAAATCCTTCGTTACAGTAGCGCAGGAAATTTTTGGACGAGACGGGTGCTTTGTCCATATTGAGTTCGATCTCAATGTCGCCAACGTTGGTGGTAAGGATGATCATTGTGTTGAGCCTGATGTCGAAAATGGGCGGCGAGTATAAACCTAAACAGTGTGAATGTGCAGATGTCTATCATGCTTACCTGTCATTTAGCGTATCAACGATAAAATCCAAAAACACCCTGACTTTTTCGGGCAAATAGTTACGCTCGGGGTAAACGGCATACAAGTTTTTGTGGGGCATTTGATAGTCTTCAAATAATGCGACCAATTCACCGTGTTCGATCGCTGACTTAACAATAATCTTAGGCAGTCTCCCAGCACCTAAGCCTGCGGTAACTGCATCTCGAAGAGCAACGCTATTGTTTACACGATAGTTACCCGTCACCTTGACCTTATAGTCTTCACCTTGAGCAGATTGAAATTGCCACACGTCTGCATTGCTGGAGTAGCTATAAATAATGCAGTTAATTTTTGCCAATTGGGCTGGTTTTTTGAGTTGCTCTTTGTGCGCTTTATAAAACGAGGGAGAAACACAGACTACGCTATGGAGTGGCTCCAAACGCCGTGCAATGAGTGATGAATCAGGCATGTCACCGGCTCGAATAGCCAAGTCGTATCCCTGCTCAACGAGGTTGGTGGGGTTGTCACCCAACACAAGATCGATCTCAATTCCTGGGTGACGTGCAAGAAACTCGGGAATTAGCGGGGCGATATACATTTGGCCAATCGTCATGGGTAAATGTATTTTCAATAAACCTTTGGGCTCACCTTGCAGTTCTCCAACGGCATCTTCTGCTTGTTTGGCTGCGCGATTGGCGAGAGCGGCGTATTGATAATACCGTTCTCCCGCTTCAGTCAGACTTAACTTTCGCGTTGTACGATGGAACAACCTCGCACCGAGTTGATCCTCCAATTGAGTGATACGTTTACTCACGGCTGACGTCGAAATGCCCAATATTCTGGCTGCTGAGGAAAAGCCCGCATTGTCAGCCACCGCGACAAAAATCGGTATTCCGTTAAAGGTATCCATCATTTTTTGCTCATCATTGTTGAGAAATATTCAACACTGAGTCTACTTGTAGCCATATTGTTTATCCATTGTTGTGAATCTAAAGTGAAATCAGCGTTTACATTCTTAACAGCAACAACAACTAGGAGGCCATTATGGTGCGCTTGGAACACGTGAATCTTGTGATGAAAAACATCCAACCTACCTTGGATTTCTTGCTAACGGCATTCCCTGAGTGGCGAGTGCGAGGTGAGGGAAACATGGCATGGGGAAGCGCGGAAAATGGTACATCTCGAGATTGGTTACACGTAGGAGACGATGACTATTATTTGACGTTAAACAGTAATGCGGTAGGCGAAATTCGAGATACAAAGGGCATTCAACCTGGTGTCGCCCATATGGGTTTTGTAGTCGATGATCTGCAAGCGTTGATCGACCGTTTGCTGGTCAAAGGATTTGTCGTTGACATTAAAGGCAGAAATCATCCTTTTCGTAAAACCGTGTATTACAACGATCCTGCGGGATTTCAATTTGAATTTTTAGAGTACAGCAGTGAGGACCCAGCCGAAAAGAACATGTACGGCGGAGAAAGCGGTGATCTCGAAAAGAAAGTGACGCCAATAATCTAATCAGTTGAGGAAAGAAGAATGGATAAGCAAGATGCCACTACTTTTGTGCACGATCTCTATCATGCCGTGGACAGGAAAGATGTTGGCTATTTAAGCGATGTACTCGCCGAACAATGCCGTTTTCGCCTTGGAAATAATCCAGAGGTTATTAATAAAGGACAAATTTTAGAAGGTAATCGCCACTTCTTTGAAAGCATAAAGTCAATGAGCCATAGCATTGAGGAGGTTGTGTTTCAGGCTCCCGAGGAGAGTGGAGCAGCGAAAGTTAACTGCTATGGTTCTGTTTATTACGAAAGGCTAGATGGTAGCAACACCTCAGCCGTTTTCGCGACACACTTACAAGTGGAGAAAGGATTGATCACGGACTATTTGGTGTTCGCTGATTTATCGGCACTATGACAATTAGTCGTTAAAAAAACAGTCGTTAAAAAATCAGTCTTTAAAACAATAAGTAGCGAAACGTTGAGCAATGCAGAAGTTATCGATGTTTATCCAAGCTATAACACCCAAAACGCTTTCTACATTGGCTGCCAATATTGAAAGTTTGCGGGACATGTAGAGATGCAGCTAAATGCTGCATCCATTCTCATCACATCCAGATTGCGATGTATCTTCTATTGAATTGTTTTCATTCCGTTGTAGAGGTTCATTTTCTTCGAGCAACGAGCCAATGATTGCACCCAATTGCAATTCATTGATTGTACCGAAATGGTTTAACCGCAACCTACCGTGTTGATCGATAACTAAGATCGTAGGTGTTCCCCCGAATTGATAGGCTTTCATCGTTTCAGGAAGGTGGCTATGTTGGCTGGGTTTATCAACGGCAACGGGAAATGTTAGTCGATATTCGTGAATAAATGCCTGAAGGGCTTTGGGTGTCATGACATCATGATGCTCAAAGACGGAGTGCAAGCCAATCACCTGCACATCATCGGCACGAAAAGACTGCTGAATGTTCTTCGCGAGCGGCAGTCCATGGGAAATGCAGCCCGGACATAACATTTGGAAGACATAAATCACGACGACTTTTCCCTCAAAGTCAGAAATCTGATGCTCTTTCTCTGTGTTGAACCAATGACTTACATTTAGGTTGAATTGACGTCCTGGAATATTGTTTAACATGTTTCCCCCTCGTGTAATTACGCATTAAGGTTTCGATGCGAAACCAAAATAACAAGAAGAGCGTGATGATGTCAAACATGCACTTTTTTAGGTGTGCTTACGTCGAATATGCGGAAGCTGGCACGGTGATGCAAAGGGAAGGGAAGTATAAATAGGTTGATTTAACCGGAGGGGAAGAATAACAAAGGCACTTTCGTGCCCTTGTTCTAACGCTTTTTTATTCCTGATTCGGAACAATCTGAATTTCAACACGGCGGTTTTTCGCACGACCATTTGCCGTCGTATTTGAGGCGATAGGCTGCGTCTCGCCAAAGCCTGTCGCGTAAAGACGCTGTGCGTTGATGCCTTGCATCTGAAGGTAATTCTTCACGCTTTCAGCGCGCTTTTCAGACAGCATCATGTTGTAAGAAGCCTCACCAGAACTGTCGGTGAAACCTTCAATGCTTAGGTGCGTTTTGTCATATTTGTTCATGACACGCGCAACGGCGTTCAGTGTGGTGTCAAAGCTTGGTGAGATGCTGCTTTGGTTCGTTGCAAACGTAATGTTTGAAGGCATGATGAGACGAATGTTGTCACCTTCACGCACGACATCAATACCAGAGCCTGCAAGTTCTTCACGAAATGCCGCTTCTTGTCTGTCCATATACTGACCAACCGCTGCACCAGCCAGTGCGCCGATCGCAGCACCAATGAACGCGCGTTTATTCTTATGGTTGCTCGTCGTCTTACCAATCAGGGCACCACTGGCTGCGCCAATTGCTGCACCAGTGCCTGTATTAGATGCACAGCCTCCAAGAGCGAGGGATGCAGCTAACAGAGTAATAACGGGAATTGACTTACGCATTGATATGGTACTCCTCATTTATGCGCTTTTGGGACAAACGCATATGCGTATCGAAGGCGAGTACCATACCGAGCAAAATACGGTATATGTCAGGGGTTTGTAAGTTTTAATTCACAACTAATCGGGATGATTGTTTTACCATCACAATGCTGCATTAATGTGCTTTTCCTTTTTCTCTCTGACACCACAAAAAAGTCCAACGAGGGCTCCGCCTAAAAATCCGCCAAAGTGACCCGCATGATCAACGTTTGACATGAACAAAGAGATAACGGTGGATACGGCGATAAATGCGATTAACATTAGTGCATCAGAACCTTGTTGTTTGCTTAATCTTCTTGTGATCAGCATTGCGACTAATGCACCGATAAGTCCGTAATTTATGCCTGAACTGCCCGCACTCAAGGTGCTTTCGTTTACGTAAATACTCAAGGTCGTACAGCCAACCGCAGATACGACAACAAGTAGCGTAAAGCGAATGCTACCAATGAGTGGTTCGATGAATTTACCGCCCAGACCAAGAACAAATAGATTCATGGCAATGTGGGCCAAACCAAAGTGGGCAAATGCCGCTGTGATTAACCGCCAATACTCTCCGTTAAGCACGAAGTCTCTTCTCACTGCTCCGTAGGGAATGAGCTCGTTCACGCTCGCATTCATGAAGTCGACACCATTCAAGACACCCATTACGTATACCGCTAAACAGATCAATACGAGCAAGGTTGTGATTGGCACTCCTGCTCTGAAGGTGAGCATACGAACGATTTGGGTTGTAAAGTCGCTGTTATCTAACTGCCCACTTTGATAAAGCTCCAATGCTTTAGGATCTGTTTTCAATACGAATGAGACGATTGCGACCACGAGAAATGCGATGGCAGCAGAGATGTAGAAAATGAAGTAAAGCTCGTCATTCGCGTCAGCTAATGTTTCTTTTTGCGGGTACAGAATAAAGAAATCTTCGTTGGTCTTTAGTGGGTACGTTTGAAGAATGGCATTCTTAAAACCATCGTAGAGTTCAGAGTCTCTAAGAAGTTTAAAATGACTATGGTCGTAGTAATCGTGTTCTTTGAACTTTTCATTCGCCTCATCGATGAAGGTTGTATAAGCAGCCTGCTTTTCGTTATCTGAACCTTTGTTGCTGATCGTCTTGTAATAACGGACGCCGTACCAAATGTTCTTTTCTAAATCGATAGGGACGGCAACATACAGATTGATGGCCAGATCTTCGTTGTGTTTTCCCCTGACCCTGAAAACGGTGTCACTCGCAAATTGATTACGACTTACTCGATATCTGTCTATGGTGAAAAATTTTTCTGATTCGTGGGCTAAAAGTTCGTCGCTAGTGCGGAGGTTAACGAGTTCGTATGAGGCAGATGAGACAAGGGCCTGAGCAATTCCCATAGGTATCGCTAGCGCAAGAACTAAGAACATCTTGGTTAGCATAGAAGGCTCTTCGCCTTTTATTCGAAATACGCGAAACCGTTTACGTGTAATGAGAGCGATTGAGCTAATGGAAATGATAGCGGGAATGAAAAGCTCCCATGCCTTTTCATCGAACGTTACAGCATTGAGTTCGATGTCAAACCACCAGCGGAAAAAGGTATAACCAGAAATCGCGGTGAAAAACGTGATCAAGAAAGGTAGAAAGATCAGACGACACTTAACCATCATTTATTCGTCCCTGAATAAAGTGAAAATAACGACATCAAAAGGTTAGGGTATTGAATATCTTTTAATTGAGATATTAATAGGGCAATTTTTTGCGGTGGGAATAGCGTAATCTCCCTACGTTTAAAAATCTTGGTGAATATTGCGTACAGAACCAGATGTTAAAAGGGGAAGGCTTTGTGCCGCCGTATCCCCTTATGATAAATGTGAAGGTGACTTAAATAACGCTGCGTCCAAACGCACTTAAGACAAGTTGAACCGCTCTTTCCGCCGAGATGTTTCCTTTATCAAGAAACGGATTTAATTCAACGAGATCCATGGACGTCATGAGCCCTGTTTCAGCGCACTTTTCTAAGAGTAAATGTGCTTCGCGATACGTGACACCCCCCGGTACCAGTGTGCCAGAGCCCGGTATAAATTCGGGGTCACAGCCATCTACATCGAAACTAACATGAAAGCCAACGGTGTCTTTGGTGACAATTTCAATGATTTCATCGCTAACCCTGCTCATGCCTAGCTCATCGATATCGCGCATGCTGTACACTTTAACGCCCGATTGTCTGATGAGTTCCTTTTCTTTCTCATCGATATCCCTAACGCCGACGAGCGCGACGTTTTCCGGTTTTATCTTGGTGTTTGCGCTTAAGATGCTGGTGAAGTCTTTGTCGCCATACCCCAGCAAATGAGCAAGAGGCATGCCGTGAACGTTGCCAGACGGGGAAATTCCAGGGATATTCATATCCGCATGCGCATCAAACCAGACAAGTCCTAAATCCTGATTTTGGTTTTGGTAATAGTCCGAGATACCAGAGATAGACCCCATAGCGATGGAATGGTCTCCACCCACCACCAGTGGCATATCTCCATGTTCTAACGCTGCTTTTGTGACCAAGGCGAGGTCTTGGCAGACTTGAAGAATTTCATTTCTAAATCGCATCGTATTACCCGTTTCAACGGGTCTAGATTCCTTCGACGGAACGGCAACGTCGACTTCTTGTGAGATGTGATACCCCATGTTTTTTAACTGCTCACCGAGACCAGCGATACGAACCGCTGATAGTCCACCATCGGTACCTCTTCGAGAGGCACCTAAATCGACAGGAACGCCGATTATTTGAATTGATTTTGCTAATCCATGCTTCTTCATAACTTGAGACTCAATACGCTTAGAAATGGAAGGAGGTGTATTGCACAACTCCTGAACGCAATATTTTTAAAACATAGCTGAATTCCGAGCACAAGATCGGCAGGCTCCGCAAAACAAGAAGACATAGCAAACTACTGAAATTGGTACATCCATCTTCAAAAAGACACATAATGTAATCTTTTTTGGATACATGGAATCTAACGAAAATCTGTCTAATTTCTGCAGATGTATTACGCAAAATTAGTCGTTTTTTTTCGATATGGCGTACTGGATACAAAAGTATCAAGTGACCACCATGCTGTGATTTTTATTGGGGTTTTGATTGGTTGCGCTTAGTAAAACCACTCGTTTGCTCTACGCTCTTATTGATAATCTTAAAATTCTTGCGGACGTTGTTTTTATGAGTGAATGACACGTAATTTGAATGGGTTAGTGCAAGTGTGTAGACAGGGCATCAAACGCTTTTTTCAGAATGTTGATGCGCCTAAAGGTCGGATATATTAGGGAGAGATTGCGGTGAGCATTCGTTTGAAACTGACGTTGCTACTGTTGTGCCTATTTGTAGGAGCGATAGCCAATTCGGCATTTACCTTTAGATTGGAAAACTTTGGTGACGAAAAACTGAACTGGGTTGTTCACACTCATGATGTGTTGGACCATACACACGCGTTGTTGAGTTCTATGACAGATGTGGAAACGGGACAACGTGGTTATTTAATCACATCTAACTTATCGTATTTGGAGCCTTACCATAACGGCATAACAGAATCGAAAAGGAACTTATCACTGTTACAGGAAATGACGGCAGACAATCCCAGTCAACAAGAATTACTCGCGTTAATTTCTAATGAAATGACGTTAAAGTTCGACGAGATGGCGAAGACGATAGAATTTGTTCAAAACGGTCAAAAAGAAAAGGCAGTTGCCCTAGTGTCGCAAGATATCGGTAAGCAATATATGGATAATATTCGCCGGTATCTCAATGAATTTACAAGTGCTGAGCAGATATTGTTAGAACAGAGAAAAGGGGATTTTAGGGAAAATCGAGCCAAGATAACAACGCTGATGGCAGTTGAAATCGTGTTTTTTATTGGCCTCGCGATATTCACGCTCTCTTTTTTACAGCGTAACTTTTTTGTTCCGTTGCAACTGCTGGTTTCGAGCACTCGACTGGTTGAAAACGGTAAGCGTTTACAGGTGATGGATGTTCTGGAGAAGAACGAAATGGGGCACCTGCTTTCGACCTTCTACAGGATGAGTGAGAAAGTGCACCATAGGGAAAAAACGCTAGAGCACAAAGCACACCACGACGAATTGACAGGCTTGAAAAACAGGATGTCCATCTATGATGAGCTTGATACTTCAATTTCGCTGATGGAGCGTGCGGGTGACAAAATCGCAGTGATGTTCTTGGATCTGAATTTATTCAAGAAAATCAATGACACATTAGGTCATGATGTTGGCGACCAAATCTTGATAGAAACGGCAGATCGTCTGGTTCAAGCTGTCCGGTCAAGCGACACGGTATTCCGTCTTGGTGGTGATGAATTCGTTATCATTGTTCGACAAGTTCATAGTACGAAGGATGTGGAAGGGGTCGTCCTTTCAATCCTTAAAGCGTTTGAACCCCCTGCAATGGTGGATGGCCACTCGATAGATATTTCAACCAGCATTGGTGTGGCGATGTCACCGGATGACTCCACGAACAGTGATGATCTTGTTAAGTATGCCGATTTGGCAATGTATGAAGCCAAGAAAGATAAAAAGGCGCATTTCAAAATTTTCACGAAAGATATGTTACGCAGAGATAGCGACATTAATGCGGCATAGCGTTGCCTGAGCAACACTTGTAAGGAAAAGCCTGCATTATTTGCAGGCTTTTTTGTTTTTATCGAATACTGGCTTTCTCGGCTAATTTTCTCGCCGCTGCTCTGTGTTTTATCATCAATCCATGCTTATCAATATCTACTAATTCGCCGTCTTTCACTCGCCACTCGCCGTTGACCATTACCCTGTCTGCGCGGTGTGCGCCACACAGTACAAGTGCTGCAAGCGGGTCATGGCTGCCAGAAAATTGGATTTTGTCGAGCTTAAACATCGCGATATCTGCCAGCATTCCTTTCGACAGTTTGCCTATATCTTTGCGGCCAATATTTCTCGCTGAACCTGACGTCGCCCAGCGGAACGCGTCGAGATGACTAACGCTTGAAGAACCATAACGTAGCCGCTGAATATAGGTGGCCATTCTTAGTTCATTCACGAGGTTTGAACCGTCATTAGATGCAGAGCCATCTACACCTAATCCCACTGATGCGCCAGCGGCTTCAAGTTCCAAGTTTCGACAAATGCCGGATGCTAGCATCATGTTTGAACTTGGGCAGTGGCAGATCCCGATGCCCGCATGACCGAGCCTCTTAATTTCCTCGTCATTAAAATGGATACCGTGTGCCAGCCACGTTCGGTCGTGAAGCCAACCGACCTCTTCGAGATAATCCACAGGGCGATAACCAAAGCGTTCGAGACAAAAGTTTTCCTCGTCGATGGTTTCGCACAGGTGTGTATGTAACATCACGTTGTGCTGTCTGGCGACATGTGCTGTTTCTTTCATCAGATCCGTTGTCACCGAAAAGGGTGAGCACGGCGCGAGCGCAATTTGCGTCATTCCCCCGTATTCTGGCTGGTGGTATTCACGGATTAGACGAAGGCTGTCATCGATAATGGCTTGTTCTGTTTGAATGGTGTGCCGTGGTGGCAAGCCGCCTTGGTCTTCACCAAGACTCATTGAACCGCGAGTCAGTACCGTACGCAGCCCCATTTTTCGTGTAGCGTCGACTTGTATGTCTATAGCGTGTTCGAGACCAACCGGGATCAAATAGTGATGATCGGATGCCGTCGTGCAGCCAGAGAGTAGCAGCTCTGCGCTGGCTAACTCAGTGCCCAATCGCATCATGTCTTCATCGAGACCAGCCCAAACGGGATAGAGGGCCTTAAGCCAATGGAATAGCTCTTTGTCTAATGCATCAGGATAGGCACGGGTCAGTGTTTGGTAGAAATGGTGATGCGCATTAACCAAACCGGGAAGCACAACATGCTCTGAGGCGTCCACTGTTTCATCAACAGTGACCGAGGGCATCGTGTTTTTGCCGATCACTTCAACAATCGTATTTCCATCAACGACAATGCCGCCAGCCGCATCTTCTTCATTTCCGGTCCAAATTGCGAGTGGATGTTTAATCCAAGTCATTGCCATACTTTGTGTCCTTACTGAAAAAGAAATCGCCCCAAGTTTCATGAAGAAAGCAAGGGGCGATAGAGGGATGCATTATTGCGTGGGTTTGGATTCTTGATCGTTTGCTACGTCTTCTTGGGCAGTCGAAGTTGCACTGCTCGCCATAACGGGATCAGCAGTTTCTTCGCTTAGAGGTTGAGTATGCTCGCTGTTCATTTCTTCCTCTTCAGCCTCCCTTTCTGCCGTTATATCTTCTTTCGTTTTAGGCAAAACGAGATTCAATACAACGGCAACAATCGTACCCGTGGTAATGCCAGAGTGGAGCAATTGCGCAATATCATGGTGCATGTGCTGAAGCAGGGAAGGTTTGATAGTTACAGCAAGACCTGCAGCAAGAGAGACACAAATGACCAGTGCATTGCGTCGTGTGTCGGCTGCTTTAACCAACATGCGAATACCCGCATACGCAATCATGCCGAACATGATAAAGCCAACGCCGCCCAAAACGGGTTTAGGCACAGTAACTGCCAATGCACCGAATTTAGGGAATAAACCCGCAAGAATTAATAAGGCACCGGTTGTTCCCACGACAAATCGGCTTGCGACGCCCGTAATACCGACGATACCGACATTTTGGCTGAACGATGCCAGTGGCATGGCTCCAAAGAAGGAGCCAATTGCACTGCCGATACCATCACCCAACAATCCACGCTTCAGATCTTTACCCGAAATGGTGCGGTGACAATTGCTGGCAAGTGCGAGGAAATCGCCAGTCGCTTCGGCAATAACGACGATATAGGCCAGACACATACTGATGATGGCAGGCCAGGAGAAGCTCAGACCAAACTTCAAGGGTTCAGGCGCAGAGAACCAACTGGCTTTGCCGATTTGTTCTATGTTCACCATGCCCATGCTGAGTGCGACCAGATAGCCACCTGCTAAACCGATCACAATGGCCGATGCTGCAACAGACCCTTTTGCATAGGTAGCAACGAGCAAGACAACAAGCAGGGAGATACCAGCAAGAAAAAGTTTAGGCAATGTCGCAAAATGTTCGCTGCCAGCAGGTGCGTCACCCACCCAATTCATGGCAACGGGCAAAATGGTTAAGCCAATCAAGGTGACAACGACACCGCTTACGACAGGTGGGAACAGCTTGCGGATTTGCTCCATAAAGAACGCGGAGACAATGACCATACATGCCCCCACTAGGGCTGCCCCCATAATGCCCGAAACGCCATCTGCTTTACCGATGCCGATAGCAATGCCTAGAAAGGCAAAGCTAGAGCCCATAACGACGGGAAGTCGAATGCCGACAGGACCAAATCCGATACATTGGACAATGGTAATTGCACCAGATACAAACAGAGCAGCATTAATTAATGTTACAACGTCACCTGTTGGCAATCCAATTGCCGTTCCAACGATGAGGGGGACAGCGATAATACCGCCGATAGATGCAAGCATATGTTGAATAGCCAGCAGGAGCATAGATCCTACCGGCGGTTTCTCGTTTAATTCATAGAGCAGTTTCATAACGTCTTCCTCTCACTGCCGTGCTTCCTGTTAAATTGGCAGTGTTGGTGGTGAATGTAGAATTACCCTTGGTCCTAAAACGAAATGTGTATTATTAGAATGAAAAGAAAAGGCCTCTACGGGCCTTTTACTTGTGTATAACTAAATCAAAATCAGTTTGAACACGAAGAGGATGCTCAACGCATACATAGCGATTGAAATATCAGAGAACTTTCCTGTACCGGCTTTGAGCACTGTGTAGGTAATGAAGCCAAGTGCAATGCCGTTTGAGATAGAGAAAGTCAGCGGCATCATCAATGCAGTAACGGCGGCGGGGACGGAGTCTGTAAAGTCATCCCAGTTGACGTTCTTGATGCTGCTCATCATAAGAAATGCCACGTAAATCAGTGCACCTGCCGTCGCATACGCAGGGATCATACCTGCAAGTGGAGCAAGGAAAACAGCCGCCAAGAACAATACGCCAACGACAATGGCAGAGAGGCCTGTTCGAGCACCCGCTGAAACGCCTGACGCACTTTCTACATAGCTTGTCACTGGAGGACAACCAAAGCAGGCACCAATCACGCTGGACATGCTGTCTGCTTTTAATGCTCGTGGCAGGCCATCTATTTTTCCTGTTTCTTTATTGATTAAGTTTGCACGCTCAGCGACGCCCATCAGGGTGCCTGCGGTATCAAACATGTTTACAAACAGGAACGCCAAAATGATGCTGATCATACCGACGTTGAGTGCACCAGCGATGTCCATCGCCAAAAAGGTAGGTGCAATGCTTGGCGGTGCAGAAAATATGCCGCCGTATTGAACAAGATCGAGGCCCAAACCAATTAAGGTGACACTAAAGATCCCGATAAGTACCGCACCAAATACCTGCTTAACTGCAAGGACTGAGATAATAAAGAAACAGACGGCAGCCAGGATTGCCTGTGGCTGTGTGAAGTCGCCGAGTGTGACTAACGTTGCTTGGCTACCGACGACAATGCCCGCGCTTTTCAGACCGATAATGCCGAGAAACAGGCCAACACCAGCGGTCATGCCGTAGCGAAGGGAGGAGGGGATGCTGTTAATAATCCACTCTCTGACTCGCGATACGCTGAGGCCAACAAAAATGACGCCAGAGATAAATACCGCACCCAGTGCAACTTGCCAGCTATACCCCATTTCCCCAACAACGGTAAATGCGAAGAATGCATTCAAGCCCATGCCGGGGGCGAGGCCGACAGGCCAATTAGCGAATAGCCCCATCATTAACGTGCCGATCGCGGCCCCGATACAGGTAGCAACAAAGAGCGCGCCCGGATCCATACCGGATGCTGACATGATATTAGGGTTCACAAAAATGATGTATGCCATGGTGGCAAAAGTGGTGATCCCGCCTATCAGTTCATTTTTTACTGAGGTACCGTGCTGGCTTAACTTGAAGTAACGTTCCAAAAAGCCACTCTTACCTATGGGTTGTTCAACAGTGCTTTGCTTTTCCATTATTTCATTCCTGTTGTTATGGGGCGTGTACGTCAGGTCACGCGCGTTGCCTTAAAAAAGGATCCGATAAATCGCTGCTACCGCTATTTAGAAACACAAATGCGTTTTTCAAACGGCGAGGCAATGTCGAAACGTCAACGCTCCCCCTAGACTTACTGCGAGTTTTCCTTTTCGCATTATTTCGTTGGCTTAAGGCCAGTGTGTTTGCGTTCGGCAATTGTTGCCAAACAGAGGAAGGCTAGCTTCCTCTGTAAGTTGAAAAACTGTAGGGCGAAACGAGCAAAGGTACGTGGTAGTGCGAATTCGCGTCATCCACGCCAAAACGAATGATTACATCGTCTAAAAAGGGGGTATCACTCAGGGAAACGCCCGCGTTGCGGAAGTAATCGGCGGTGTTGAATTGGAGCTGATATTTGCCCACTAACAAACCGTTAGCCTCCAGAAGCGGCTCATCGGTGCGCCCATCTGAATTCGTTGTTGTCGTGATCACATGTTGTAAAGTGTCACCATCAACACGGTATAGCGATACGTTGATATCAGCTCCCGGCTTTCCATGCGCGGTGTCTAGTACATGCGTCGTCAGTTTTCCCATCTGTGTTCTGTCCTTTTGTCGAGTTACCAAGGTTACGCATTCCTGCATGTATTACCTTGGATACTAATACAGCTACCTTTGTCTGCACGTATCTAAGTCTGAGTGATTCGAGTTAATCCGAACAATGTGCACATCTACAAACTAAAATGTACACAATAGTTAATTGTTGTAAAGGTCAAAAATTGTGCAGTTCTAATTGTGAGAATCGGGCAATAAACCACGAATTTAGCGGGTTTAGCGCGTATTCTTTGTGTTCATTATAGATTTTTTGGATTTGCAGAAACTTGAACGCGGCAACATTTTGTTAACTTGTTCTTGTAAATTGTATACAAAATGTAATACTAAAAATGACTTCATGAGAACCGAAACGGATTCTTTGATCTTTATACCGCCATAAGTAGATAAATAGAGCGGCAAACACGAACAACATTCACGCAAGGTTTAAGGAAAGGAATGGCGCGATGAGTAGTGATTATCCTCGGGATTTGAAAGGCTATGGTGCTCATCCTCCTCACCCAAGGTGGCCGGGTGAGGCGCGGATTGCGGTTTCATTTGTACTGAATTACGAAGAAGGTGGCGAGCGTTGCGTATTGCATGGTGATCGAGAGTCAGAAGCGTTTCTTTCGGAAATCCCATCAGCGCAACCCCTTTCAGGTGTTCGTCACATCAGTATGGAATCTATCTATGAATATGGTTCTCGTTCGGGTGTATGGCGGATCCTTCGTCTATTTCGCCAGCATGAGATACCGCTCACTGTGTTTGCCGTTGGTATGGCGGCGGAACGTTATCCTGAAATCATCCAAGCGATGGCAGACGAAGGCCATGAAATCTGCAGCCATGGATATCGCTGGATCGATTATCAATATGTTCGAGAAGAAGACGAGCGTGAAGATATGGATAAAGCCATTGCTGCGTTAACGGCGATTACGGGAGAGCGTCCAGTAGGTTGGTATACAGGAAGAACCAGCCCAAACACTCGCAGGCTGGTGGCTGAAGAAGGTGGATTTCTTTATGACTCAGATGCGTATGACGATGATCTTCCATATTGGCATGAGGACGGTACCGAAAAAGGTAAGCCTCAGTTAGTGATTCCGTATTCGTTAGATACTAATGACATGCGCTTTTCTACGGTTCAAGGGTTTAACTCTGGTGAACAGTTCTTCCAGTACTTGAAAGACAGTTTTGATGTGCTTTATGAAGAAGGGCTGGATGCACCAAAAATGCTGTCTATCGGCCTGCATTGTCGTTTGATAGGCCGCCCCGGCCGATTGGCTGCGTTAAAGCGATTTATCGAATATGTAGAACAACACGACAGGGTTTGGGTGACTCGCCGTGTTGATATTGCCAATCATTGGCACAAGCATCATCCGCATTCAAGCATGACCACGGAGTAGGTAATCAATGGGGCTCTTTACAACCTGTCGGCCAAGCAGTCAGACAAAAGCACAGTTTGTTGAAACCTTTGGTGGTGTCTATGAGCACAGCCCTTGGGTGGCTGAAACCGCATTTGGAAGTGGGTTAGATACGGCATTTGACGATCAAGACACCTTGCATTCGCGCATGTCTAACGTGCTGAATGACGCCGACGACGCAAAAAAAATGCAGGTGGTGTTGGCGCACCCAGATTTAGCAGGCAAAGCGGCACAAGCTGGCGAATTAACCGCCGAATCGACCTCTGAACAAGCAAGTGCTGGCATTAGCGAGTGTACAGCTGAAGAGTTTGCTCGCTTTACTGATTACAACCAACGCTATAAAGAGAAGTTTCAGTTCCCGTTTATCATGGCGGTAAAAGGCGCGAACAGGCATTTGATTTTATCAGCGTTTGAAACACGTTTAGACAACGACTTACAAACTGAATTTGACACAGCGATTGCCGAAATTAACAAAATCGCTTTGTTCAGGCTACGTGATTTGTAGCTCTCTGGGTGCCGTGATGGTGATATTTCATTACATCAAACGGTGAATTCAGCGTCTCGCAAATTGAAGCTCGCCGAAGGTGCAATTAAATGCCTTCTGCCACAGTGAAAGGGGAAAAGACGCGACCTTTTGTATCAAAGATGCCAGGCCAAAAAGGCAACTCGGTGTCACGGATATATGTGATAAAAGGAAGCAATAAAAATGGAAAATCGTCCTGAATTCGTCAAGCTTGTGAATCTTGCCAGTAGCCGGTTAGGCACAAAGGTAATTTATGCAACAGATGACTTCTTTGCCGATAAACAGCGTCTAGTCGATGATGCGCCCGCGCAATGGAAAGAAGACGTATACGATGACAACGGAAAATGGATGGATGGCTGGGAATCGCGCCGTAAGCGTGAAGAAGGGCATGACTATTGTGTTGTCAGACTGGGTTTGCCGGGCAAAATTTCCGGTGTAGATATCGACACCTCTCACTTTACGGGTAACTACCCGCCCTCAGCATCGTTAGAAGGATGTTACTCGCCAGATGGCGACCCACAGCAAGAGCAAGTCTGGGAAACGCTGATTGCATCCACAAACCTGAAGGGTGACAGCCACCACTTCGAAAATGTTGAATCGAAAAAGTCATTTACCCATGTGAGATTTCACATCTACCCCGATGGCGGCGTCGCCAGACTACGAATTTATGGACAACCAGAGATTGACTGGACGCGCGTAAGTTCAGATCAAGAGTTGGACTTAGTGGCGGTCGAGAACGGTGGTCGTGCGCTGGCATGTAACGATCAGCACTTTGGTCATATGAGTAACCTCATAATGCCAGGTCGTGGCGTAAACATGGGTGACGGCTGGGAGACGGCACGACGTCGTGTACCTGGGAATGATTGGGTGATCCTTTCTTTGGGTCATACCGCCTATGTTGACCGTATTGTAATCGACACTGCGCATTTCAAAGGAAATTACCCTGATAGTGTCTCGATTCAAGCTGCATTTGTTGAAGGGGGCACTGACGAGCAGATCGCCACACAAAGCCTATTTTGGCGTGAACTGCTTCCAAGTCAAAAATTGTCCGCAGATAACATCCACGAGTTTGCTAATCAGGTAAATACACTTGGGGCGATTTCGCACGTTAGGGTAAATATCTTCCCTGATGGTGGCATTAGCCGTGTTCGACTGTTTGGTCGAAAGTCAGATTGAACAAATATCGTCATAGTGAACGTGTAAACGCAGGATGATACAAGAAATGGATACAGATATTGAAAAGGGCGTGACAATCACGTTAACGCCAGAGCCATTAACACCGGATGCGTTTGCGCCGTTTGGTGATGTCATTGAAACTGAAAATCGTGACTATTTCATGATCAATGGTGGTTCTACTCGACGCTATCACAAGCTTGCGACCACGCAAGTTGATGAAGGTAGTCGCGTTATCATCAATATCTTTCAAGCGACACCGCTGTCATACCCGCATGGCATTGAAATGCTGGAGCGTCATCCAAAAGGCTCACAAGCATTCGTGCCACTGTTGGGTAATGACTATTTGGTCGTTGTTGCACCCAAGGCCGATGCGCCTGATCCGCATGCTATTCGTGCGTTTTATGCAAAAGGGTCACAAGGTGTGAATTACCATTGTGGCGTATGGCATCACCCTGTGCTTGCTTTGTCGCCAAACGATCAGTTTCTGGTCGTTGATCGAGAAGGTGAAGGTAAAAACTGTGACGAGTTTTTCTTTTCAAAACAGATACGTGTGATATTGGCTCCTGAATCTTAATGTCTCTTTTTCAAAGTGAGTCGCTTGCTGCTTTGTTTAAAGTGAATGCCAATATCTAAGAAAAACAGGAAGGGACGACGTAAGCTTTATTGTTAATCGCAAGATAAGCAACGGCGTTCATACAGGAGGTTGTTATGGATCCGTACATCACGGAATGGTTGAACCTTGCGGTACGCTGGATACACATGATCACCGGCGTCGCTTGGATTGGTGCCTCTTTTTACTTTGTTTGGCTTGAAAATAACCTAAATAGAGATAACCCCAAAGAAGGGTTGTCAGGGGATCTTTGGGCCATACACGGTGGTGGCATTTACCACCTCGAGAAATACAAATTGGCACCCCCTAAAATGCCAGAAACCTTACATTGGTTTAAATGGGAAGCCTACTTTACTTGGCTAACCGGTGTGGCCCTGCTGAGCATCGTTTTCTATTCCAACGCAGATATTTACCTTGTTAAACCGGGGTCGGGTATTGCTCCAATGACAGCGGTTGCAATAGGTATTGGCTCTTTAGTTGCGGGCTGGTTTGTCTACGATTTTCTGTGTGATTCCCCTTTGGGTAAAAAGCCGCTGCTACTTGGGGTGGTGTTATTTGCGTCTCTTGTCGGAGCTGCGTGGGCATTGAGCTTAGTATTTAGCGGTCGAGGAGCGTACATCCATGTCGGTGCCATCATAGGTACCATTATGGTGGGTAATGTTTTCCGCATTATTATGCCGGCTCAGCGTGGCTTGGTTAAAGCGATAGAAGAAAACAGAGAGCCTGATCCAGAGTTGCCAGCAAAAGGGTTACTTCGTTCTCGTCACAACAACTACCTGACGTTACCTGTGCTGTTTATTATGATCAGCAACCATTTTCCAAGCACCTATGGAAACGAATATAACTGGGCAATCTTGGCGGGTTTGTCAGTCATCAGTGTTTTGGTGCGCCATTACTTCAATACGCGACATGGTAGTCAGAAATATGCGTGGACAATTCCAACTGCTGCACTTGGATTAGTTTGCCTTGCTTTTGTGTCCAACCCTAATGCGTTCCAAGAGAAAAGGGTCCCCGTTGCGGTTTCATCTTCTGGAACAGAGAATGTGGAAATTGTAACCGTTCAACAAACTGATATCGTTGCGTTTGAAACGGTAAAAACCATCATTACGGAGCGGTGTACGGTATGTCATTCACAACAGCCAACTCATGCGGCTTTTGCGACTGCACCTGCAGGAGTGATGCTCGACACGCCTGAGCAGATGCAAAACGAAGTATCTAGAATTGTCGCTCAAACTGTCACTACAAATATCATGCCTTTAGGTAATCTGACACAAATGACGGTTGAAGAGCGAGAGGCTATTGGGAAGTGGGCTGACGATGGTGCTTCTATCCATTGAGGTGGACAGAGAGTCGCTTTTACTAGGCGACTCTCACACAAAAAGTAAGTGAAGTGGTGTGATAACTTATTGTTCTTTATGTAATTATGGGTGAATTACGATAGGGCGGTAAGACAAAATAGAGGTATTTCACGAATTTATGTACAAATGAGTATTAAATTGGCAAAAAGTAAAGAACGACCAAGAAAAGAAAATTGATCTTCGTTATACTCTGCTTCGTATAAAAAAACACCGCTTAGCCATGCCAACCGAAGAGTGTGGATTGACTAAGCGTTAGCTGAAATACTTGTAGGGGATATACCGTGGAAACCGTTCTGGTCGTTGCTTTTCTTGTCGCTGCATTTTTCATCGTCAAGAAAGAGCGTAAGTGCCGTTGTAAATAATACTATGTAAAGACTGAAACCCTTTTTTATCTCACTTTTCAGTCAATTACTTTACTGTCTCAATGTATCGGTGCCAGAGACATCTGAAATCAGAATGCACTTCGGTCATCAATGAATCGAGACAAAAAAAGCAGAGCTTAGCTCTGCTTTTTTATTTGTATATCAGATAATTACTCAACCAATATAACGCCATTCTTAGCAACTGACTTCATGTGGCTCATCATAGCCGTTTGGGCTGCGTCAGTGATACCGAAGACATCATAGATACCTTCCACTGAGCTTTCTTCTTCTTGCGTCTCGAAGAGCATACCTGTCGCGACAGGTTTTCCGCGTTCCATCGCAACGTAAAGAGCAACATTTACACCATCGGGAGTGGGAATATCAGTCAGAGATAACTGAGACAGGTATTCGACCATGACCTCTTGTTGGTCATCGGGCCATTTTTGCGCCAAGGTAAGTGCATATCGCACGACCAGTGGGTGACAATCGACAGCATAAAAAGTGAAACCGTCTTGTGATTCAGTGTGCTGAACCTCTTCGACTGACGGGGACGTCTCTGCAGCTTGATAGAAAGCCAAGCCCCTTTTGCTTTCTGGGGTAGGAAACTGGGCATCGTCGATGTGACTTGCCATCCATTGTTGCTTTTTATGATAGTGAGAAAGAACAGTCGATTCGATCATGATGGCTCCTGAGCCTATGCAACATCAGCATGTGAACACCGATAATAACGCCGTTAAGTGAAATAACAATCTCCAGAGCACAAAATGAGGAAATGTTTCTGACGAATGGCTAACTCTTGACCAGTTAGATATTGATAGCGAAAGCCGTATTTGAGTATAAAATAGGAAATATTTCTGCAAACTAAGCGACTTAGGGGTTCCTCTTTTATGTCAGGACAGCGCCTTCAAACCCAGTTTTCTAAAATCTATGCCTATTTCAGTGGCAGAGACAGTGACACCAATTTGGAAACGATGGCGGACATTCTGTGTTGTACGCGACGAAACGCGAGAATGGTGCTGAATAAGATGGCTGAGCAAGGCTGGCTGAGCTGGGATCCTGCCGTTGGGCGAGGGAAGCAAAGCCGATTGAATTTCTATCGCACTGAATCTGACCTTCAAATGCGCCGAGTTAGAAAGTGGGTTCAAGAAGGTAAACTTGATGCCGCATTGGAAGAACTCGATAACGATGCAGAAAAGTTAGCGCGATTGATCCAAGAACAATTGGGTGTGTCAACGCAAGAGGGTAAGCAAATCATTCGTTTGCCCTATTACCGCAGCTTTCCAACGTTAAACCCTACCAAGCCTCTAAGACGCTCCGAGCAGCATCTTGTGACACAGATTTTTAATGGGCTTACTCGAATTAACGAGAAAACCGAGCTGGTGGAGCCCGATCTTGCCCATCACTGGGAGGCAATTTCTCCCCAACAATGGCGTTTTTATCTGCGCCCGGCGGTTAAATTTCACGACGGAAGCCTACTGCATGCTGATGATGTTATTTGGTCACTGAAAGTCCTGACGACAAATCCTTATTTCGCGCATATTGACCGAATTGAAGCCCCTGAAGATAACGTGATCGATGTATTTCTTTCGCGGGCGGATAACTACCTACCTGAAACGTTGGCAATTCCCATGGCAGCGATTCAGTCAAAAAAAGTCGCTCAAACAAAGGATGGAGACAGAATGCCAGTAGGCACGGGTCCATATCGTGTTGCGGTTAACAATGAACGTCAATTGGTACTCAAAGCGCACGACCAGTATTTTGGCTTCCGTGCATTGACGGATGAAATAGAAATCTGGGTACTGGACAGTGCCGCTATGTGTTACTTGCAACCGACAGCTTCTCTTGATCCTACCGCACTGGATTCACGCCAGGGTGCACTTCAGAGTGATGCAAGTGATAGATTGGAGTTGGATGAAGGTTGTAACTATTTGCTGCTAAATCGCCAAACAGGGATTGCGAAAGATGAACGCTGGGCAACCTACATTCGCCAGCGTGTTTCTTCACTGTGTTTGCTGCCTTATCTTGCCAAGTTAGAGATAGGAGAATATCGCTTAATTAACGCGTATGGGTTAGTGCCAGGTTGGATCCATTCGAATGTTTCTTCAACCAGTACGCCAGCTCCTGCTCAGAAAACATTGCGGCTTGTTCATCAGTCAGAAAACCCATTGTTTCCTTTACTCGCATTGGCCTTGAAGCAAATGCTGGCAGAAGACGGCGTGACGTTGGAAATTGATACAGTGCCTTACGAAGAGATGATGATACCGAAAAAAGCCAAGAAGATTGATATTTGGCTGTGTGGGGTCAGCTTCGGGAATAAGCGTGCCGATTCGATGCTACCGTGGTTAACTAACTTTGAGCACCTATCGACCGCGATGCCGCGTGATGAGTTTGATGATTTGTACGAAAACATCGCACTGTGGCGCGAGCAGTCAGAAACTGCATTTGATTCAGAGGCGATAGGTCGTTCATTGGTTGAAACTTCGCAGCTCGTTCCCTTGTTTCACATCTGGTTAGGTGTGGTGGACAGCGCGGACCTTGAGGATGTCTCATCCAATCGGGTTGGCTGGTTTGACTTTAAATCTGTGTGGAAAAAACCCCTGATTTAGCCACCACTACCCAATATAGAAAGTTGCTGCCAGCAGCAGGGGTAAGGTGATGATGGTGAGTAAATTGCCAAAGAGCACCATCGAAGCCACGTTGTCTGCACCAATACGAAAACGCTCTGCCAGCAAAAAGTTCATCACTGCTGGCGGAAGCATGGTAAACAGCAGCAACATTTTCATGTGCTCGGCTGGCAGTGGGATCCAGTAATAAATCACCGCAAACGTAATGCCTCCGGTTACTAAACTAAGAGCGGTCGACAGTAACCCTACGCCAATTCCGGACCAACGAATCGCGGTTAATTGCACACCCAGAGAAATAAGCATGATTGGTACCGCTGCTTGGCCAACCAATGTCATTGCCTCATAGAGCGGATTCCAGAGTGTTGCGTCGAAGACGTTAAACAAAATCGCGGCCAGAGACGCCCAAAGAAGTGGCATTTTTAGCACATTTCGGAACTGATACTCTTCGTTGCTAAGCATTGCCAATCCAACGGTAATATGTAGCAACAACGACACAACGAAAAGCAGAACGGCAGGTCCTTCTGCGGCCGTACCAAATGCATAACCAAAAAGTGGTATGGCCAAGTTTCCGCTATTGCGGAACATCTGCGGTGGCGTCCAGGTTTTATAGGAAAGCTTAAGCAGTTTGCAGACAGGAACCATTAATAGCCCCGGCAAAAGTACAGCGAGTGACGCTGCGAAAATGAGAGAGGATTGCGCTTTTCCCAAGGGCATGATGGACAAGGTGGAGAATACCAAGCAAGGGATCATCAAGTCGATATTGATACGATTCATGTCACCCATATTGGGTTTGAACTGCTTTCCAACGAAAAATCCCGCCACTACGACAGCGAAAATAGGGAAGAGAATACTGATGACTTTTTCGAGCATCCTTGCCTCAAAAGTGTAAATAATGTGTGTGATGAATTACCTATCCAACACCACGCTACGTTAACTTTCTGCTTTCATCAAGCCTAAAGAGGGCGTGCAAGTTCTCAGGTAAGTGACAGATTCCGCGAGATACCTAAAACGCTGACGTTAGATTGGATAAGTAGCAGTCAAAAGAAGGTATTTGTAAAGCGGTAAACCATCGCGTTGTCGATGAAGTGGGTTATATAACCTGTGCAGACCTTTTTCGAGACTACATTCAGATTCGATATCTGTGGCGAGGTCTTGTTCGGCTAAGACCAACCTGATGCCTTGCGATATGTATTCGTCGATATGAATAGGCTGATGGCCAAGCCACCAACTAGGAATAGACTTACTGGCACTTGAGCGGTCGACCCAGTGGTCAGCAACAATAATCAAACGTGCGTCTTTTGTCCTATCAATCGAGACCTCTTCCAGTACGTGTTTGATGTCTCTTACTAGTCCTTTACGGCAAGCAGAGCTTGCACTGATCATTCGGTGAGCGAGGACGAACACTTGGTGGTTGTCAGACTCTATGCAATAGATGGGTTGTTTGTAGCTTGACGCTTCTTCTAATTGACTAAAGTTGGTTAGGATATTCAGGTTGTCAAAAGAATGAACGATACGGCGTGAGAGAGCCTTGCCCATATGGCTGTCTTTCATGCCGCGATTGTGAATTGTAGGATAATGATGCTCGCAGAAACTCAAACAGTCTGATTGAAAGTTTCTCAAACTTTGCGAGATGAGTTCGTCCAACAAAAAGGTCCACTCCAAAAACAATCGTTACTACATAAGGTTACTTAAAGTATGGCAAAAATTTTGAATTTGCTATATCAACTTTAGGTATTTGTGGTAAGTGGTGGAAAAGTGATACTAACTTCGTCTTATCACGGGCCGAAAAACGATTCTTTTCAAGGTTTTCCAACGAATCAGCAACAATGAAATAGCAAGTGCGAAGTAGATTGCTGGCTCAATAAGTTCTGATTTTGAAGACCAATAAAAGTGTATGGGAGCAAGAATAAGCGCAATATAAACGCTGTTATGCAATTTTTGCCATTTAGCACCCATGGACCTTTGAATACGTGAGGTTGACGTGACAGTTAATGCAAAAAGTATTAACCAGCACGTCGCCCCAACAGTGAGGTAAGGACGTTTAACTATTTCACTACCAAGCAGGGCAATGTTGAAGCCAAGATCTAACGAAAAATACGTTAGCATATGAAGCGTTGCCCAGAAGAAAGCGTAAAGCCCAACCATGCGTCTGCACCTGACTAACATCCCTTGCTTGGTGACCTTTGCCAATGGACTAATGATTAATGTCAAAATGAGGGTATTTAAGGCAGCAATCCCTGTGTAGTGCGTGATGCCTTCGACAGGGTCTGCACCAAAGCTTTCGCTTAGAACTCTCCAGACAAGGTCAGCAAAAAAGATGAGTGAAACAAAATGAATGGCTGCTTTCACCCAAAAAACATGTTTTATAGTCAATCTAATCAATAGTTAGCTCTCAAATCCATGCCGCTATACATACTCGCCACTTCCTCTGCATAACCGTTAAACATGAGGGTGGGCTGCCTGCGAGAACTGAATATTGTCCCTTCGCCGATAAATCGCTCAGACCCTTGACTCCAACGAGGATGGTCTACTTGAGGGTTTACATTGGCGTAAAACCCATACTCATGACGAGCCAACAAGTTCCATGTTGTCGCAGGTTGCGCTTCCAGCAAATGGATTTTTACGACCGATTTAATGCCTTTAAACCCATATTTCCAGGGAACGACTAATCTAACGGGCGCACCATTTTGAGGGGCAAGTGTTTGTCCGTAGAGACCGACGCTTAATAACGTTAACGGATTCATGGCTTCATCGAGTCGAAGGCCTTCAACATAGGGATAATCGATACCGCCACCCACAAATTGAGAGCGTTGTCCTGGCATCTGTTTTGGGTCATATAGGGTCTCAAATGCAACATACTTTGCGCTACCCAGCGGGTCCGCTTGCTTGATAAGTGATGCAAGTGAGAAGCCAACCCAAGGAATATTCATTGACCACGCTTCGACACAACGCATGCGATAAAGCCGTTCTTCAAGAGGGAAGCGTTTTAGAAGATCGTCATACGTTAGCGTGATGGGATTATTAACCAAGCCTGTCACCTCAAGCTTCCAAGGATCAACCTTAAAGGCTTGGCTGTTTTCAACAGGGTCGTTTTTGCCTGTCCCGAATTCATAAAAATTGTTGTAGGTGAGGACTTTTTTCTCTGGCGTTAATTCGAGACCTTCACCAAAAGGTGTAGAGCCGGATTGAAGAGGGTGTCGAGTGAAAATCGAGGGGGCTTCTTTTTCTTCGTCTGAATTAAACAAACCAAAGAGGTTGGCATTCGCCTGAGAAGCAATTGGCAATGTTGCAGTGACTATGCCCAGCTTTTTTAAAATGTCTCTGCGTTCTTGATAAACGGACTCAGGGGTTAGTTCGTTCTCTTTTAAGTCTGATTGTTTTTTCCGGCGGATAAGCATTGTGTCTGTCCTTAATATGTCAGCCTTTACGGTTTTCACGCTGCAATCAGAAAACGCATCCTCAAATTGCTTGGTTACATAGACCTATTAAACGCATCATTTCTTTCATTAGTTTAGGTTTGGATTAAAAAAATCGAACACTTTCGATAGTCTTAACTGAATTTGGCAAGTAGAGTGACAGTTCAGCGTAGTCTGGATTATAAATTGACCAAAAAGCAACCAGTTAGGGTTGGTGAAGCCGTTTGGCGACTACGTGGAAATATGTTTTTAGAATTTGAAATGGATGTTTACATGAAACGTATTCTTGTCATTCTCGCACTTATGCTGCCAGCAACCTCCGCATACTCTCAAAGTTTCTCAGCAGGTGTATTTTTAGGTACCCCAATGTCGGGAATTACCGTTACACAAGCCAACCTCAGGCTGTCATTGGGTTTAGATAACTTAGGCGTAGCGATTGATGGTTTATGGAGTTTGAGCGAGTGGTTGGCAAGGCCTGAACTGCAAGGTGTATATGGCTACACTGGCATTCAATGGGTCAATGACGACGTTCACGAATGGGGGCCCAAAGCGGGACTTGGTATTTCAGTGCCTGTGGGACATGGTAATGCAGAGCTATATGGTGAGGCAGGCTCAACCTGGTATTGGAAAGAAGACGCAGGGTTTGAATTAGAAGGTCTTATCGGATTAAGAATGCACTTCTAACAAAGGGACCATGAAAATAGAGCACCGAAAGGTGCTCTTTACGTTTTGTATCAGCTCAGAGAATTTGACATTAAATAAGTCTATTCTTGAAGGATTAAGCGGGTCGATCCGGTCTGAATGCATGGTATCTTCAGACGAGCTTCAATTTCTTGCATGAATAAGTAGCTTGTACGTTAATTGGGTGTCTATGTTGGGCAACGTTCGATTTTTCCGACAGACCCGTAAGTAATATTTGAAACAGTTGAGACCGTGGCGCATGAAATCGAAACGGATAGCCTTCCTAACACTTCTACTTTGTTTGTCGCCGTTAAGCAGTATGGCGAATGAGTATGCTTGGCCCAAGCCAGATACGCGCCTCTTAGGTGAAAATACTATCCATATTGTGAAAGATGGCGAACACCTTGAAAGCATCGCAAAACGTTACGATGTTGGTTTTCTTGCCTTACTGTCCGCCAACCCTGGTGTTGATCCTTACCTGCCCGATCCCGGTACGTTTGTTACCGTGCCTCAACAGTTGATCTTGCCTGAAGTCGACTACGAAGGCATCGTGATTAACCTTGCAGAGCTCAGACTCTATTACTTCGACAAGAAGGCGCATAAGGTCCATGTTTTTCCTATCGGAATAGGGCGAATAGGCAGAAATACGCCCATCATGAAAACCAAAATTAGCCAGAAACGAGAAAATCCAACGTGGACGCCGCCGGAAAGTATTAAGAAAGAATATCTCGAAGAAAAAGGCATTGTATTGCCAGATGTTGTTCCTGCCGGGCCAGAGAATCCGTTAGGGAATCGTGCGCTCAGATTGGCGTATGGCACAGGATCGTATCTGATCCATGGCACCAATAAGAGTTTTGGCATTGGGCTCAGGGTAAGTTCAGGCTGCATTCGTATGCGACCAAAAGACATTTTGTGGCTGTTTGATAAAGTGCATGTCGGGGAAAAAGTAAGGGTAATCAACGAACCAGTTAAAACCAGTTACGAACCCGATGGCGCAGTCTTTGTTGAAGTGCATCGCCCGCTGTCAAATGACGAATCAGATGCTGGAAAGCGTATTCTTACCCAGCCGGACGCACGTATTTCGACTTGGTTGAGAACCAATGCGATGAACGAAACGCGCTATCGTGCTGCGTTGGCGGTTCAGTCGGGTATTCCTATTGAGATGGGAAACGCTGCGGCTCCCGAAGGAGCCGCAGAATTATAGTGTTGTCATTAGCGCCGTTTTACTTGGTGTAAGACTGCGCCATGTTGTCGATACGCTCATTAGCGCGAGCTGCTTCGTCATAAGACAGAGCAGACGCCGCAGCTACGTCAGCAACATCGCCTTGTAGAGCAGAAACTTGGTTAGATAGAGAGTCTACTTTAGACGACAGATCTGCGACGCTTTGCTCTAGCGCTGAGTTGTTAGAACAACCAGCTAAAATTGCGGTTGAAGCAATCGCTGCTAACGTTACCAGACGAATTTTCATAGTCAAAAACCTCTTCATTTTTGTTGGGTTGCCTTACTGCACTGCTTTTTACCTGTTAAACAACTGGCTGCAGTTTAACCATAGACTGCGATTAGCTATTCTGCCGCCGTGAGTCATACTTATCCGCCTCAATGTTGATACAGCTTAAAAATCTAAGCCTGCAATCAGCATAATTGGTTAGACCTTTTCAGGTTAATGGCCTGATTCATGCCCGTGTTTCATTTTCGAGTGAGCCATGACTCTTTTAACCGGAACGTCTAATGCGACGCTCGTTTGGTCAGAAAAGGTTAGCTTAAGCGGAATTGTTTTTCCTTCCTTGAGTGGAGATGGGAGATCAAACAGCATGATGTGTAAGCCACCAGGCTCTAGGTTCGCCATACCACCTGCGGGAATTTTAATGTTTTTAACCTGCCGCATTTTCATCATGCCGTCGATCATTTCATGGTTATGAAGTTCAACGGTGTTGGCTGCAGCGGTTGAAGCACTGAGCAAAAACACATCTTTATCGCCGTTATTAACAATTTCCATAAATGCGGCACTGTTTGGCGCATGAGGCGGTGTCGCTCTCGCATAAGGGGTATGGACATTGATTTCTGCAACGGCACTGGCAGACATCAGTCCCAGTAACAATCCGACAGAAGCGGCTTTAAACATCACGGTTTACTCTCCTTGTTATTGTACTTATGTGTGTTTCTAAGGTGTTGCTGTGTCCGTTAGGCGAAGAATCGCGTCGGAAATCATATTCGGGTTAAGCGTATGTGGCACTTTTTCAAGCAGGCTGCCATCAGGGCTAAGAAAGTAGAAGTATGAACTGTGGTCAACTGCGTACTCCATCGCGGAGTTTTCCAATTCAGTGATTTGATAAAGCACGCCATATTTCTTAGCTAATGTGCCTATGGATGCCTCTGGGCCACTGCTGCCTTCGATCATGGGGTGAAAATACCCTGCATATTCTTTTGCAGCGTCTGGTGTATCCCGTTCAGGATCGAGCGTGATGAAAATGGGACGCACTGCGCGGAGTGTTTCCTCGGGGAGCGACTGCAGTGACGCGGCGAGCATGGCTAAAGAGGTAGGGCAAACATCAGGACAGTGGGTATAGCCAAAATAGACGACTCTGACTCTTTGGTCTGCAGTGTCAAAAAGGTTCAGTGGTTCAGACCCTGTTTGAAGAGTGATTGTATTCGTCGTTGTTACGTCTGCATCTTGAAAGTGGTCAACTGCGTAGCGCGCACCTAGACCAGCGACCAGAGCGACAGACAAAATAAGTATTTTTGTTTTCATCGCACCATTCTTATATCAACGGGTAGTACGGTTTGATTGTCAGGGCTGGAAATCTGACCTCTCCACGTCATTTCTTCGTGCATACACAGTGGCAATAAAACATCGCCTTCAAACGTTTGATTGCCGATGTCTGCCAACTTAAGTTTGTAAATTCCCATATTCATTTCGACACCTTCCAATTCCAAAACCAAGTAAGGTGGCGTAGGGATGTCGTCATTCAATGTAACGGTAAGATTAGATGGTACTAAGGGCGCGACCGAATCATTCGCAAGTCGTGCATTGGCATCGTTAAATTCACATGCTTTTTGACCAAGCGTGCACGTGGGGGCGATCGCCGTTGAGGTTACTTCACGTGCAAACAAAAAATTGTCAGCGAATAAGTATCCAATCGTAGCGAAAAGCGTGATGGCTGAGAGCGTCACCACTCGATGTTTAGAATTCGTAGTAATCATGCCTGAGCGATATTAGTGATAATTGCGTCAAAAATACTATCACTTTATGTTACGCGGCTGTGTGAGAAATGTCTTGAAATGAAAGGAATAAAAAAGCTGCTCGAGAGCAGCTTTAGTCAATAATGCATGTCATTGCGAAGAATGATTAATCGGCCATTTTTTCAGAGAACTTCTCTAGACCAACCACCAACGCAAAACCGACCACCATCGCGACGATAGACGGAACAAGCAACGAAGGCTGACCCGTTACGGATTCGAACGCACCTGGCATCAGTACCTTCTCAATTAGCGGTACTTGTTCGCCTGCTGAGTTAATACGGTAGCTCAACACTTCTTTCCATGGCCACACTTTTCCTAATGCGCCAATAAGCAGGCCAGTAAGAAACGCGATGGTAAGATCACGATACTTGCGAAGTAACCAAGAAAGCACGTGTGAGAACGATAAGATGCCCGCCAGACAGCCAATCGCAAAAAGACCGAGGATTGGAATGTCGAAGGATTTCACGGCACTTAATACAGGACCGTACATACCAAGCAATAGCAGAATAAAGCTACCTGAAATGCCCGGCAGGATCATGGCACAGATGGCAATAGAACCAGAAATAAACACCGTGAGGTAGTTGAATTCAAGTGATACAGGGTTTGCAACGGTTATGCCGTAAGCAAAAATGGCACCTGCAACAGCAAGGGACAGTGTGGCGGCATTCCAACGCTCGACTTGTTTGATCATATGAATTGCCGATGCCACGATAAGGCCGAAGAAGAATGACCAAATCAGCACTGGGTGTTCAGCCAGCGCATAGGTAACGGCTTTCGCTAACGTCAGGATTGCAGTCAGGATGCCTGTTAGCAATGAAGCAAGAAAGGTACCGTTGACGTGTTTCCATACAGCGGCGAATCCTTCTTTGCGCCACAAAGAGAATAGAGAGGGATTAACGCGGCGAATGCTTTCTAATAGCGTGTCGTAGATGCCGGTGATGAATGCTATAGTACCGCCGGATACGCCTGGTACTACATCGGCGGCACCCATCGCCATTCCTTTGAAAAAGGTCAAAATGTTTTGCTTCATTTACAGTTTCTGATTCTGGAAAAAAATTGGGTCAATTATAACGGCTTGCGTCCAGACGGAAACCTCTTATATGCAAGGGGTTACAATTAACGCGTAAATTAACTGAAAATTGATTCGTGTTTTAGTGCCCATGCGTAGGCGTGTGCCAATTTTCTCTTTCCATCAAACAAGATTGGATCGCCATGAATAGGAAGAATATGGTCAAACGGCCAGGTAAGAATCTCTTGAAGTGATTGGCGTAAGAGTTGTTTGTTTTTCACCCTCAGTCTTTGAGGTAATGGAACGATAACTTGGTTTTCGCATCCACTCAGTTTCCCTACCATACGGCGAGTGACTGATCCTTCATTTAGGGCGATCACACTTTCCCCCAAAATGAGCGTCTTGCTAATAGGGTCACAAAAAACCACTTCCTCACAGTCTTCGTTCCCGCGGATGATGGTCTGATATAACTGACCTTTCCAGCGGGGAGAGGTGGTGGAATTAAGTACGCCATCAAAGCCTATATCAGTGCGTTTGGCTGCTAAGCCTGGTGCTGAATAGAAATAGGCATCTGGGAAGGCCAACCACCAATCGGAGAGATCATCATGCAGGTCTTGGTTGGCAGTCGTGATACAGCTTACTTCGCCTAACCCGTCGATATACTGCTTGATTGACTCAGTAAGCTGGCAAGGGTTGTGAATGAGTAAGGAGCCGTTGTCTAGCCGGATGACAGACATGCGTAGGCCTAAATCGATACCGAATTTACGGTAAGTGTCTAAGTGATACCAAAAGCGATTACTTTGCCACTCTATCATTGAAATTCATCCTTGAATTACGTCTGTTGGATAAATATCAGAGATACAGGTGTTGGGAAAGAAAATAATTTACGTGGCGAAAAACTATTTTCTAAATTTAGTCATCACGCGCCTCTTGTTCGAAAAAACTGAATAAGTTGATAGGGAGCAGCTCATGTTCACGCTATCGCTATGGCAATAGACTGTCAGTAACAAAGGAGGTCACAATGACAGCTAAGCAAATAGTTCGTGTTATTCGGTCTCACGCGTCTAAAGACGGTGATGGCGTGAATATCCAAAGAGTACATGGCTTTAATGATTCAACGTTTAGTCCGTTTTTGATGATTGACGAGCTGAAAAGTGAAAATCCAGATGATTATGTTGGCGGGTTTCCTCCTCATCCTCATCGTGGCATAGAAACATTGACGTATATGCTGAAAGGGCACTTTGAACACCGTGACCATATGGGCAACGTCGGTCAACTCAAAAGCGGCGGCGCGCAATGGATGTCCGCTGGAAAAGGGGTGATTCATAGTGAAATGCCAATAGTGACCGAAGGTGGCTTACATGGATTTCAGATTTGGATAAACCTTCCTGCTGAGAAAAAACGCCTTCCGGCCAAGTACCATGATTTTCAGTCACCAGAAATTAATGAGTACGGTTCAGAGCAAAACCTGTTACGGGTTATCTCTGGTACATTAAAAGAGAATGATGCGTTGCGAGAAGGGCCGTTGCAGGACACCGGTGTTGAAACCATTGTCGCCGATTGGCGTGCGGCTGGTGGTGAGTCGAGAACGTTGACCATTCCCGCACATTATCAAACCAACCTTTATGTATATAAAGGTGAGGTAAAGATTGGCGGCGATACAGTGAAAGCGGGGCATTGGGTTTGTCTTGGTGATAGTGACAGTGTCACATTGGAGTCGGTTGAAAACGCAGGTGTGTTGATATTGGCGGGCCAGCCCATCGACGAGCCAGTCGTACACTATGGTCCATTTGTCATGAACAGCATGGACGAGATTAATCAAGCGATCGCTGATTATCAAAATGGTGTGCTAACAGATTAAGCGATTTGTGGATCAAACGCTGGTCTTCCAATACAAGGAACTCTTCAGGCATCACAACCATTGGCTGAGATGTAAACAAATTGTTGATCTAAGATCGTGTATTTGTTTTAGTGGCTATGTTTGGTTTCTGGACAGGAAGACTGGCTTTTGCTCCAAATCATTGCGCATGCGATAGAAACCGTACTGCTTCTCACTGGCGTGTTGATGCTGGTTCGTTGTGCGTTCCAGTACGCGAGTCGAACGCACAATTGGCACCGTGTAAACGTCGTACTTTTTCATATCCGTAGCCTCTCTAAAGACGAAATGAAATGGTGGTACGCTGCCATGTTGAGCTTGTCTTTGGGGGCTGGCGCAAAACTCGTGTCGATAACGCTTTTTCAATGAGTAGCAGTGCAACATAACTGTGATGTATGTGAACTAAGATCTGGATCTGATACACTTTGATTTTGCGCCTACGCAATAAAGGGATCCATGCTTAGAACAAAACCAATAAAGCTCGCTATCGCGCACGTCAACGATACACACTCGCATTTTGAACCTACCCCGATCTCGCTTGCAATACCTTGTCTTGAAGACCGTGTTTACGCCAACGTAGGTGGATTTGCTCGCATTGCGACCGTAGTGAATCAATTCAAACAACAAGCTGCCGAATCGACGGATGGCTTCCTTTTTCTGCATGCGGGAGACTGCTTTCAAGGAACGCTTTACTACAGCTTGTTTAAAGGCGAAGCCAATGCCGTTATGCTTAATCAGTTGGCCCCTGATGCCATGGCTTTGGGGAATCATGAACTTGATTTGGGTAATGCCGCGGTTTCAAAGTTTCTCGACCAAATAGACTTTCCCTTGCTGGCCGGAAATTGGGATGTCAGTGGCGAAAGCCCGGACAAAGCTTTCCCGGTGAAGGGGAAAAGCAATTTACTCGCCTACAACCCAGACAATTTGGCTGCAGAAGTACTCCTTAAGCCAATCGGAGACCAAGAGGTAGCGATTTTCAGTGTTGCATTAGACAAAATGGCAGATATCGCGATGCCTGATGCAGACACACCATTCATTAATGCCAAACAGACCATCATCAATACGGTGAACTATATTCACCAACACCACAAAACCCCCCATATCATATTGCTCAGTCATCTGGGCTATGACCAAGACTTGAAGATAGCCGAAGAAGTCGAAGGGCTCTCGCTTATTGTTGGCGGACACAGCCATGTGTTACAGGGTGACTTTTCTAACCTAGGGCTTGGGGATATGGGTCCGTATGGTCGTCATATTAATCAAACACTGGTGGTTCAAGCGGGTTGCCATGCATTGGCGTTGGGGAGGCTAGAGGTCACACTTAATGCGTGTGGTGGCATTGATAGCTATTCAGGCGGCAATGTCCTGATGTTAGGAAGAAGCTTGGCAATGGATACCTCTTGGGACCAGTCTTTGCCAGCAGAAACGTTTGAACGCGCCAAGTCGTATCTTCTTACTCAGCCTAATGTCGTTCACTGTCGTGGCGATGAATCGCTAAAATCGGTGTTGAATGAAAGGTATCGTCCTGCCGTTGAAAAGCTAAAGCGTGACGTTGTCACTCAAGTTCCAGAAAGACTTCGCCACCTTCGTGTTCCGGATGAGAAAGGAGCCAGCCAAATCGCGCCGCTTGTCTGCGAAGGACTCATGTATTCAGCCGAGCAACGTGGCCACCATGTTGATTTTGCGATACACAATGCTGGTGGTGTGCGAGTAAGCCTTGAGAAAGGCAAACTGACGGCGGCAGAGGTGGCTGGCAGGTTGTTGCCGTTTGCCATAGATATCATGCTCTACAAACCGACAGGCTTGCAGGTAAAACAAGCCATTGAAGGTGCCATAGACAATGCATTGAACAATGGCGTGGAAGGCACAGGTGATGGAAGCTTCCCTTATACGGCAGGGTTGAAGTTTACCTATCAAGTGTCTAAGCCAAAAGGTGAGCGTATCACTGCGCTGAAATACCGAGACAAGACAGGTCACTGGAGTGACGTTATCATGGAAAAAACCTACCATGCGGTGTCGTCTGCGTATACGTCGCAAGGAAAGGAAGGTTATGACTCCTTGAAGCACCTTTCCCAACCGCCACAGTCGATTGATGTAATTTTGTCAGACAGTTTTATCGAATATGCGCGCAGTTGCCATGAACTTGTGCCACCCTCCGAGCAACTATCAATCATCCTTGAATAACATCCGCGCATTGTAATTACTCGGCAAAAGAGAATGCCTCATACTCAAATGACCTGATTACCTTACTTTCAGGTTATTTGGGTACAAGTAGTTGATTTAACTCGTCGCATTTATCCCTTTTACCGCGAAAATATGTTCACTTCACACTTTGAGCCTGAATTTTGCATTGGAATTGAAACAAAGCCAGTTTTTGCCGTCTATGAAAAAGTGGTTTTGAAATATTACAGTTTCAATATTTTTCGCCGATATAGTGAATAGCAACGATTGAGGAGGCTCTATGGTTGAGAAACGTGATTGGTTAGATTTTGGATTAATCGCTTTTTGGCTTGCTGCATGGGTTTCATTGGTTTACTTCGTGCCAGCGGCCATGTGACGACGAGAACTACCTATTAACGACCTGACAGAGGGCCCATCAGGTACGTTTAAGTAAATTGCTCTTCAATACGGTCAAGCCACAGGTTGCTTGATGGTATTTCGACTTCGATTAACGAAAAATTTGACGACAAACGGCTGTATGTAAGTCGGTAGTTGTAAAGCCCCTATCAAAGGCAGGTAAAGTGGACCTAAAAACACGCCTGCGACGGAATAGGTGAGTAACACATTTCTATTCCCCGAAGTAATTGCTGCGACGAACGCGGCCTCTTTTCCCTTTCTCCAAAACACAAGCAAACCAATGAGGAAAAAGGACACACAGATCATAAAGGCGATCGCCATTGTGATCAGCGCAAACGATCGATCTTCTTCCCAAAGCCACCGGTATTGCCCACTTAGCCCAAACGGAAAGCTAAACACCAATACAATCGTGAACTGCGCGATTTTCCCATGAACGCGAGACAACTTCTCCTGAGGTGCGTGCTTGCGGATAAGGTAGGAAAGCAGCATAGGGCCAAAGATAAATATGAGTAAGCGAACAACGTACTCTTTCATGTCCAGTGAGAACGAGTCGTCACTAAACAGAGTCAGATTAACAAACAGTACGATTGGCATCATCAGCGTACTGGCAATGGTGAAAGCCATGGCAGCGAGCGGATTAAAACCGACGCTCCTAACGATTGCGGGAGTAGCAAAGAGGCTGCCAGTAGCACACACGGCGACGAGAGCGATCAACAGAGGTGGGCTTGCATCAAGAGAAATGGCAATGCCGCTGACGATTAGTGTAGTCAACGCAGCATGAACAAGTGCATATCGCCATGCGTCAGGTTTTGCTAATGACGCGACCAACGCCTTTTGGTCAATACCGATAAGGGTGAAAAGCATCAGCATAAATAATATATAGGGTAGAGCGGGAAGTAACGCTGATGACATTGATGGAAACGAAAACCCTAAGATTGCCCCACTGAGTAAGAACAATGACGAGTGTTTGGCGATTAATGCGAGCAAAGTGGCCTCTACAATCCGTTGTTAAAGACAAATGTTACCAAAATGGAAATGGATTGATAAATAAATATTAATAATGGGAAAGTGTCTAGCGTAGGAGGAAGTCACTGAAACTATTAGCGTATTCTAGGAGTGCCCGCGCAAACGGAATGTGAATTCAGATAAGAAAAACTAATGATAAAGGATAGTTTAAGTCATTTTTACTCGTGCATGGTAACGCTTAGAATTTAACCTGAAAAAACAATCAACAGTGAGAATGTCATGACGCAGGCAGTTAACTTTGCTGAGGCATATGCTTCGGAGAGTACAACGAATAAAAGCTATGCGGTTTCTTTCAAAGGATTGATTTTCCACGCACTGGATGTGCTTCGCAGTAAGCAAAAAAGTAAAATGATGTTGTCCACCTCAGATTTGCCGGACCACATCAAACGAGATATTGGTTTAATCCGTTAAATTCACAGTGTCCAACCGATTTGAAAAGCGCGGCTTATACACCGCGCTTTTTTGTTTTTGGACGATCCGTTGTTCTCCTCAACTCGCGTTTTTGCGCCATCCCGGACTATCGACACGCCTAACTTCACGCTTCCACCAGTACGTGTTGTCCAATACCGTCAACCGTTGCCCTTCGCTTTGTATAGACAAGTTATACCGTCTTCGTCACTATAAGGTTCCCATTCAGGAAAGTGAGATAATTATCATGGGCTTATTTAGCTGGCTGTTCGGCTCAAAAGAAGAAAATGCAAAAACCGTAGAGCCAACAGAATACAAAGGATTTTTGATCTACCCCGAAGCGAAATCAGAAGGCGGCCAATTTCGTATCTGCGGCCGAATTTGCAAAGACATCGAGGGAGAAACACAGACGCATACTTTTATTCGTTCCGATCTTCTACCGAGTGAAGAGGGAGCCAATGACTTAATGCTGAAGAAGTCTCAACTATTTATCGATCAAATGGGCGAAAGAATGTTTAGCTAGGTGACCAAGATCAACGCATTTGTAATCGATTTCGGTCAAAAGTATCTCTTTGATTTGAATTCTTAAACGGATTTGATGAATTATCCATCGATTGTGCGTTGAATGATAGTTTAATCAACGATTTGGTTTGATTGTGGTAGCAAAGGTCTGACCTCCGTCCATGAACAAATGGCGTTATTTTATTACTAAAAGTCATTAAAATTAGCTCGTATTAGGGTTGAATGTTGATTATTTTGGTATTTTTCCTACAGAAGTACTTGATTAAGCCTTATCAGTTCGCTACAAACAAATTACTTACACTGCCAATAGTCAGGGACTAACTATGCAAATTGGTGTTCCAAAAGAAATACTTGCGCATGAAACGCGAGTTGCTGCCACACCTAAAACGGTTGAGCAGCTAATAAAAATGGGCTTCGATGTTGTCGTTGAAAAAAGTGCCGGCGTTCTCGCCAGCTTTGATGATGCGGCCTTTGAAGAGTCTGGTGCTAAGGTTGTTGATGCCGACACGGTTTGGCAATCAGATATCATCTTTAAAGTGAATGCACCGGTTAAGAATGACGAAACCGGCATTGACGAAATTGCGCGCATTAAAGAGGGTGGAACCCTTGTTAGCTTCATCTGGCCTGCCCAGAACGAAGAATTGATGCAGCAATTGACGACGAAGAAGATTAACGTTCTCGCCATGGATGCTGTACCGCGAATTTCGCGCGCTCAAGCACTGGATGCGTTGAGTTCAATGGCAAACATCGCAGGTTACCGTGCGGTTGTTGAAGCAGCACATGAATTTGGTCGCTTCTTTACGGGGCAAATTACCGCTGCTGGTAAAGTACCACCTGCAAAAGTGTTTGTTGCAGGTGCTGGTGTTGCAGGTCTTGCTGCTATCGGTGCTGCAGGTAGCCTTGGTGCTATCGTCCGTGCGTTTGACGTTCGCCCTGAAGTGGCAGAACAAGTTGAAAGTATGGGTGCTGAATTCCTGAAAGTGGAATTCGAAGAGCAAGCAGGTAGTGGTGACGGCTACGCAAAAGAAATGTCTGACGAGTTTAACCGTAAAGCGGCTGAACTTTATGCAGAACAAGCGAAAGACGTTGATATCATTATTACCACTGCGCTAATCCCTGGTCGCCCGGCTCCTAAGTTGGTTACCAAGGAAATGGTTGATTCCATGAAAGCGGGTAGTGTGATTGTTGACCTTGCAGCGGCTAATGGCGGTAACTGTGAATACACAGAAGCTGACAAAGTGATTACCACGCCGAACGGTGTGAAAGTCATTGGTTACACCGACATGGTTGGTCGTCTGCCTACTCAGTCTTCCCAGCTTTACGGCACAAACCTTGTCAACCTGATGAAGCTTCTCTGCAAAGAGAAAGATGGCAACATCGATATCGATTTTGAAGATGTTGTACTACGTGGTGTGACTGTTGTTAAAGACGGTGAGATCACATGGCCTGCGCCACCAATTCAAGTTTCTGCACAGCCTCAAGCTCAACCTGCGCCTGTCGCAAAAGAGCCAAAAGTTGAAGAACCAACCTCTCCAACTAAGAAAATTGTTGGTCTAGTCGCTGCGCTAGGCGCATTCGGCTGGGTTGCTTCTGTTGCGCCTCCTGCTTTCCTTTCTCACTTCACGGTATTCGTATTGGCGTGTGTTGTGGGTTATTACGTGGTTTGGAATGTCACGCATGCGTTGCATACGCCTTTGATGTCTGTAACAAACGCAATCTCCGGCATTATCGTTGTGGGTGCGTTATTACAAATCGGTCAGGGGAACGGACTCGTTTCCTTCCTCGCGTTTATCGCGGTTCTCATTGCAAGCATTAACATCTTTGGTGGCTTTACCGTTACCAAGCGTATGCTTGAAATGTTCCGTAAAGATTAATAGGAGTAGCAAAGAATGTCTGCAGGACTAGCACAAGCAGCGTATATTGTTGCTGCACTATTTTTCATCCTGAGTTTGGCTGGCCTTTCAAAGCAAACAACAGCCCGTTCAGGTAACTATTACGGTATCGCAGGTATGGCGATAGCGTTGATTGCAACGATTTTTGGTCCACACTCGCAAGGGTTTGGCATGATCATCGTTGCAATGGTCATCGGTGGTAGCATTGGTATTTTCTACGCTCGCAAAGTAGAAATGACAGAAATGCCAGAGTTGGTTGCAATCCTTCACAGCTTCGTGGGTATGGCAGCGGTTCTGGTTGGCTTCAACAGCTACTTCGATCCACCAGTATACTCAGGTGAATTTGCGCACACAGAGCACGTTATCCATATGGTTGAAGTGTTCCTTGGTGTGTTCATCGGTGCGGTAACCTTTACAGGCTCAATCGTCGCATTCGGTAAACTTCGTGGTGTTATTTCATCTTCTCCGCTAAACCTTCCTCACAAACACAAAATGAATCTGGCAGCCGTGGTTGTTTCAACCCTTCTGATGATTTATTTCGTGAAAGCAGACGGCAGCACGTTTGCACTGATTGTAATGACACTGATTGCGTTTGCATTCGGTTACCACTTGGTGGCATCAATCGGTGGTGCGGATATGCCAGTGGTTGTTTCAATGCTGAACTCCTACTCGGGTTGGGCAGCGGCAGCAGCAGGCTTTATGCTGGCTAACGATCTTCTGATTGTTACCGGTGCGCTGGTAGGTTCTTCAGGTGCGATTCTGTCTTACATCATGTGTAAGGCGATGAACCGCTCTTTCATCAGTGTTATTGCTGGTGGTTTTGGCCAAGAGATTTCAGTGTCAGAAGATGTTGAATACGGCGAGCACCGTGAAGTGTCAGCAGAAGACGTAGCTGAAATGCTGAAAGACTCTAAGAACGTAATCATCACTCCAGGATACGGCATGGCAGTTGCTCAAGCTCAATATCCTGTTCAGGATATTACGGAGAAACTTCGTGCAAAAGGAATCAATGTTCGCTTTGGTATTCACCCAGTAGCGGGTCGTCTACCAGGTCACATGAACGTTCTTCTCGCAGAAGCAAAAGTGCCGTATGACATCGTTCTGGAAATGGACGAGATCAACGAAGATTTCCCAGAGACAGATACCGTTCTGGTTATCGGTGCGAATGACACGGTCAACCCTGCGGCGATGGAAGATCCAAACAGCCCAATCGCAGGCATGCCTGTATTGGAAGTATGGAATGCGAAAAACGTTATCGTGTTCAAGCGTTCTATGAATACTGGTTACGCAGGTGTTCAAAACCCGCTGTTCTTTAAAGAGAACACGGCAATGTTGTTTGGTGATGCGAAAGAGTCAGTAGACGCGATTGCGAAAGCAATCTAAATCAAACATCACTTAACCTGTTTGAAAGGCCAGCATTTGCTGGCCTTTTTTGTGCACTTAATGGACGATTGCGCGATCTTCGTGGCTTAGTCTGACAAAGTACTGACAATCAGGGATATTTTGATGCTAATCTCACGGCATGCGAAAGTTCTTGGCTGCCTTTTTCCTTATCGTCCACTTACCCGCGTGGGCAAATGCTTCTTTTCCTGAACAGCTTAATAAGTTCAGGGATTCGCTGTTGCGTGAAAAGCCAATTGCCGAATATTCGCTCAACGCAATTCACAGTGAATATCCTAAAGCACTGTTGGTCTCGGATAGTTTGTTACCGCAGTCGACGCAATATCCCTTAAAGGATCTTAAACGTCTCTACCAAGCAGCACAAAAGTGCAAGGGCCCATGGCCTGTAAGTCCTTTGGTGACAGATCCTCTCGTCTTTACGCGAGCAATGTGTTTTAACACACGCTTGCCTTCAGTCTGGTTTTCTCGTTCAAACTTAATCCATCCTGGTGGGGGAAGTTATGCGGCGAAATACGTTGAGAAGTTCCCAGAGCGTAGAGATGAGTTGCTGCGTTTCTTTCATATAAAAGAACGACTGTTAGCACCACCAGAAACACTGTTAGGTCAGCTTCAACGCATGCCTGAACATGGGATAAATGCATTAAATGGCGGTGCTGAGACACTGTTGTCGGATGATGAGCTGTGGTTGAGGAAAGGGAGCGAATATCGTGTCTATTCTGCAGACGAGTGGATGCCATTGCTGGAGCGGTTAGATCTTCTCGCTTCTCCGACAGATAATAAAGGGTATTGTCTATCAAGGATCGGTAATGTCTGCTGGAATCAGCAACAAGCTCCATCTTATTGGTCGCATCTCGTCATTGGTTTGGCGGTCGTTAACATTCTCTGGATTGCGGGTTGGGTATTCAACCGCTGGACAGTTAAACGTCGTCTTATTCAAGAACGTATGTTGGTCTTGCAGATCTTGACCCATGAACTTAGGACACCGATTGCAAGTTTGTCGATGACCGTTGAAGGTTTTCGTCGAAAATTTGATAGCCTGCCTGAACCACTTTATGACGAGTTCAGACGGCTATGTGAAGACTCGATGCGGTTAAAGCAACTTGCAGAAGCGAGTAAAGATTACCTTCAATCGAATCAACAACAATTAGTAAGAGAGACGATACCGTCGCTCGAAGAGTGGCTTGGTTATTTGTGTGAGGAACGTGAAGTGAGTCTTGAGGTCAAAGAAGATGGCCCTGTTGCAGTAAATATCTACTGGCTTACCACGTCTCTCGACAATTTAATCAGCAATGCAAAGAAATATGGCATGACACCCGTTAATGTCATCGCACAAATTCACAACGGTTACCTGACGATTAAAGTGCAGGATCAGGGACAGTTAACCGCGAAGGATTGGAAGACAATTCGTAAGCCTTTTGTCAGTGAAAGAGGCCTTGGGCTCGGTCTGACAATTGTAGAATCAATGATAGAAAGGATGGGGGGCAAATTGTCACTGATTGGCCCACCAACCACCTTTATTCTGGAGATACCCTGTGACCCAAACAACGCTGTTACTCATTGAAGATGATGCTAACCTCGCTGATGGTCTTTTAGCTAGCCTAGAGCAGAATGGCTACAACGTACTTTACGCAGAAAACGCAACGAAAGTTGAGGCACTATGGCCAAAAGCTGATCTTGTGGTGTTGGACCGTCAACTGCCTGAAGGTGATTCGCTGGAATGGCTAGAGGGCTGGAAAAAGTTAAAAAACGTGCCTGTGATCATGCTAACAGCGATGGTTTCAGTTCGTGATCGTGTTGGCGGATTGGACTCAGGTGCCACCGACTATATGACCAAGCCATTTGCTGAAGCAGAACTGCTGGCGCGCATTCGTGTGCATCTCAGACGAAATGTCACAGAAGAAGATACGACGCAAGACGATATCGTCGTTGGTACGCTGCGGATTAACTCTGCAACTCGGAGTGTTATTTGTTCCGAGAGTGAAGTCATTCTTACTCGTACCGAATTCGATTTGTTGGCATTTCTGGCAAAAAATGCAGGGCGTGTGTTCACACGTGACGAGTTGCTCGACCAAGTTTGGGGTTATAACCACTATCCGACGACGCGTACTGTTGATACCCATGTTTTGCAGTTGCGCCAGAAGCTACCGGAAATCGAAATCGAAACGCTTCGCGGTGTTGGCTATCGAATGAAGATGCAATGATGAATCGGTGGGTATTTCTAACACTGTGGCTATTTTGGCCTGGAACCGTGCTTGCTGCATGGTTTAGTGGTTCTGACGCATTAACGTCGGCACACCAAAAGCTATTGGAAGGAAATACCGCCGAAAGTTTTGATGCAATGGTTGAAGCGTGGCAGCAAGAGAACGGCCCAACAGAAAAACGACATCTGGCGGACTTTTTATCTCTTGCTATTACAGAAGATTGTGGCAGAAGTTTAAGCACACTTTCATTACCGAGCTGGTTGCAGAACATCGTCATACGTCGCGAGACGGTGCAAACGCCTAACCGCGTTTTTTATCATTTCTCCATCTATGGCAATTCATCGACGGGAGTATCGTCGGTTTCATTTAGTGCATGGCCAGATCAATCTGTGCTGCATAGCAATTTTTCCGATGATGAGTCGCGCGATTTTAAGCTTGATTATGATGGGCTCTCTCGCGCGATAAAAGCAGGGCTATACAAGCTGGAGGTGACGTCTAGCAACGGTGAACGTTGGTCTTCCAGTATATTGATTACACAGCCTGAAGCTATTCAATCAATAAGTTGGAAAGACAGTCGGAGTTGGCGCATTGCTCCACCAACAGATTTGAAAGGTACGTGCCCAAGACCTTTCTTATCCATGAATTTGTACAGCCAAAATGATGGGCAAACTGCACCTATATGGTCAGAAGAGAAAGATAAAAATCTACCGACAGCATTGCCTGTTATCGATGTGCCAGATGGTCAATATTGGTTTTCTGTCGCACTCATTGAAAGGCGGTGGCAAGGTCCTATCTTATTTGAGGAAGTTCAGCGTATTGGTCGGTCTGTTGATTTGCCGGACGTTGATCTTCAACAATTGTCACCACGGCGACAATAGCTAATCGTATATCCGCATGATTTATCGTTTTGAACGATTGAGTAACTATATAGTTTGAAAAGTATCACAAACTGGTCACATGATTTCTAATTGAGAATTCCGCTCGGCTACCCTGAATAGGGTAAGTTGGCCTTACTTCTATTTAAGAAGTTTAGGAACCGACGAGACTAGGCCTAGAAAGTCGAGATGGAATTCTTATTATGAATAAAAAATTAGTGGCATTAGCAGTATCTTTAGCTCCATTTGCTTCATTTGCAGCCAATTACAGTGTTGATGCGAGAATCGACGCGATGGGTGGTGCCGGCACAGTCGCATCTGACTACCTCGCTGCCGGTTTTCATAATCCTGCACTTGTTGCGCTCGAGCCAACTTCAAGCTTTGGTGTTCTCTTTCCGACGCTAGGTGTTCAATATCGCGATCCCGATGATATGGTGGACGCGTTAGACGATTTTGGGGCTGTATATGATCGGTTTCAAGCTGATCCAACGAGTGATGCCAATCGCACCGATGCAGCCAACGCATTATCTAACCTTCAAAATAAAGTTGCTTATTTAAGTGGCGGTATTGGCGGGGCGATTGCGATTCCTACCAATTCTGTCTCTGGAAACTTCTTTGTTAAGGCATATACAGAAGCTGTAGTGCTTCCTGAGATAGCAAGTTCAGATATCACGGCCATCGAAACGTCAACCACCACGGCACCCACCTTGGTTTCAGAAGCGAGAGTGCTTGCCTTTGGCCTCGTGGATGTCGGCTTAGCCTTGGCTGGGAATGTAGAGTTTATGGGTCAACGCCTTGCGATAGGTGTTACGCCAAAAACGCAAAAGCTTTATACCTACCATTACCAAGTGACTGTTGAAGACTTCAATGTCGATGATTGGGACGCCGACAGTAATCGTACTGAAGAAAGCGGATTTAATATGGACATTGGTGCCGCGTGGCAAAACGGACCAATGCGGCTCGGTTTCGCAGCTAAAAATCTCATTTCTAACGAGATTACAACGACAACACGTTGGGCGCGACAATACACTTATGAGTTGAAACCGCTACTGACAGTAGGGGGGGCTTATGTCACCGAACTCTTCACCATGGCCCTTGATATCGACCTAAATGAACAAACGCGTTTTGCTCAAGCGGCGGGTCCTGAGATTAAAGACAACACACAAATGATCCGTTTTGGTACTGAGTTCAACGCATGGGGTTGGGCGCAGGCTAGGGCTGGTTATATGAAAGATCTTGAAGATACGCTTGATGGTACGTTAACACTGGGTCTGGGATTATCGCCTTTCAATACGGTTCATCTGGATTTGGCCGCGCAATTGATTGATAGCAACAGTTATGGTGGTTCTTTGCAGTTGGCAGTGACATTCTAAGATGACATCGCTTTGACACATAAGTAGAATACGCGCCTTATATCTATTTAGTCAGAGGGTGCATATGCACAGTATGCCGTCACTCAGCCATGCCGAACAGCAAGAGGCTGCAGAAAGAATTCACGCGCTTATGGCTCAAGGTATGAGTAGCGGAGAGGCCATTATGTTGGTGGCCAATGAAATCCGTGAGCGTGAAGCGTCACAAAAAAACGATTAATTTTGAAACGGCCATTATTTGGCCGTTTTCTTTTTTTTTCCTAACGTTAAGCTATAGCAAAAATTAAAGCCCGACCAAAGTAAGGGCTATTCACACAACCATAGCTAAATTAGGGGTGTTTTTTGAACGATCGCTTGTTGCTTGCAAGGACGATAGCAAGGGTGCGCCATGAAGGTCAGCGGTATGGAGAGTTTCCGTACCATGTTCATTTGGATGATGTTGAACGTCTGACGCAATCTTTCGGTCTCAATGCAATGATCGTTGCACAACTGCACGATATTCTTGAAGACACGACCACAAGTGTTGATGAACTGCTGTTAGATTTTGGCGAAGTCATTACGTTAGCGGTGAGCTACCTTACTGACCCGCTTGGTGTTGATCGGGCAACACGTAAAAAGCAGTTACATGAGCGCTTCAAGCAACTCGATGAGCATGAAGACGCAGCTAGGTTAGCACTGATCGTTAAAGCATGTGATAGGCTGGCTAATGTAAAGGCCAGTCGTCTGTTTAACCCCGAAAAATTCAAACTCTATCAATCAGAGCATTCAGCGTTTCGAAGTGCTGCATATCGTCGAGGACTTTGTGAGATGATCTGGTGGGAGCTAGATATGATGATCGAAGTCGGTGATAAGCTCGGCCGAAAATAGATAAGAAAAAAGCACCTTTCGGTGCTTTCTTACCTTGTCCGCAAATTTACTCTTCGTCGTAAATTGTAGGAATTGGCTGACGCTTATGCTGAGTTGCTTTGTAGATGCCAATCAGTCTTTCAGTGACGTAATCCGGAACATCTTTTCCTTCGAGAAAATCGTCGATTTCTTCGTAAGTGAGTTGCAGTGCATCTTCATCGGCTTTTTGCGGCGCGAGTTCTTCAAGATCGGCTGTAGGTGTTTTCACAACCAGCGTTTCTGGCGCGCCTAAATACGCGGCAACCTGTCTAACCTGACGTTTGTTGAGTCCAAACAGCGGTGCAAGGTCACATGCGCCATCACCAAATTTGGTGTAGAAACCCGTGATGTTTTCTGCAGAGTGGTCAGTACCTAGAACAAGGCCGCCAACCATACCCGCGATTTCATATTGTGCCACCATACGTGCACGCGCTTTTACATTACCTTTAACAAAGTCGACTTTTGCGTCGTCTTGAGGAATCAGGCCAGTGCCTTCCAGAGCGGTTAATGTAGAAGCATGAAGTCCGTCAACGCCATCTTTAATGTTCACGCTAACTGAGTGTGTTGGTTGAATGAAGCTCAGAGCGAGTTGCGCTTCGTCTTCATCTTGTTGCACGCCATAAGGCAGACGTACAGCAATGAACTGGTAGTCATTGGAGCCAGTTTCAGCGTTAAGTTGGTCAACAGCAACTTGCGCCAAACGGCCACACGTTGAAGAGTCAACGCCGCCACTAATACCTAACACAAGAGATTTAGTACGAGATGCGATTAGACGCTGCTTGATAAAGTCAATGCGACGTTGTGCTTCAAATGCAGGGTCGATGGTGGGTAGGACGCGCATTTCTTCGCGGATAACGTGTTCCATTTCGCAGGGTTCCTCGGTTTCTTTTATATTTCGTTCATGTATTTTGCATTAACTGAAAGACAAAATCATGGACTATTGCGCGATAACGCGGAACTTAGATGATTCTGTCGCCAGTCCTGGCGCAGGCGAAGCAAGGTCTTTGGTGATACGTTGCTTCCAACATAAAGATCACGTTGTTTTCATGGGGTAAAATCGGTGTATTTCTTCATCAAATAGTCTTTATTTATTGCGAAATACATTGAATAAGTGCCATGTCCTGTATCAATATAGCCTTCTAGCAACCTTATTGGTTCTACACAGTTTTTTGCTTTGAAAGTCGATGAAATAAATGCCATGAGTAAACCGGATTTACCACAAAAAATTGCCATATTTGGCAGTGCCTTTAACCCACCTACGTTAGGGCACCTTAGTGTGATTGAGCGACTTTCACATTTCGACAAAGTATTTCTCGTGCCAAGCTTTGCGCATGCATGGGGTAAGCAAATGGCTGACTTTGATAAACGCTGTCATTGGGTCAGTATGTTTATCAATGATGTGTCTTGTACCAATGTTGAGCTGTGCACGGATGAGCAAGCCTTAGATGCTGGCAATTCAGTGACAACGTGGGCCTTGCTGAATCATCTCCAAGAGACATATCCAAACGCGGAACTCACGTTTGTCATTGGTCCGGATAATTTTCTGAAGTTTTCCAAGTTCTACAAAGCGGAAGAGATTCTTTCTAAATGGGCTGTGCTTGCCTGTCCAGAGACTGTCCCTGTACGCAGTACACAAATACGCGAAAGCTTAGAGAAGGGCGAGTCCATAGAAGGACTAACGACTGCTTCGCTTGTCGACCTTCTGCAAGACAGCGATTTTAACGCTTAACCAAAATAAAAATACCGCACTGTTAAATTGGCAGTGCTTTATAACAACAAAAATAATATCTCAGAGTTTGTTGTACTGTGATGAAAAAATCGTTGTGGACGGGCTGTTCAGTCTGTCTTTTTATGACCCTGTCACACGCTAACGCGGCCTATGTTGTCGGTAGTAACGTTATGAGAAATAACGAATCAGGAATGGTGGAGAAGAGTACGTCTGACGTGATAGCAGTGATTGCGCCGCAGAATGTCTCCGTCATTGACTGGAATATTAATACTGAAAACGAGGTCTCTATTTGGGATGGCTGGAAATACGGATTTGATATTCCGCAAATCTTGACCACCTCTGCGGGCAACACATTTTATGGGTTTGGTGTTTGGCAGCCTGAAGAATATAAAAACCTCTCGTTTGGAGAGGTTTCGACGTCAGAGTGGTTAAAAACTCACGGCCTTAATTTGAGTTTTGGTGCGACGTCAACGGACAGCGAAACGCGATATCGTTTCGATGTCCGTTGGCATGAAGATACCGATGCTGACTTCATGCTTCAAATGCAGATCCCGTTTAAATAAAACCCGCCACTTCTTCTAATTGCGCAGCAATGTCTGTTTCTTTAAGAGACGCTGCTGCTGCGATTTTCGCATTGCTTTGTCCTGATTTTCTTTGACGAACCCAATCACGCACCACAAGCTGAGTGTGCAAATCGTTGTTGTCGATACCAAACGCCATTTGAAATAATGAAGCGTATTGTGGTGACAAATCCGTCCCTTCTGCGAGTTTTTCTAAACCTTTAATTACTGCTTTTACATCAGCACCATAGCGATCATTTGGTTGCGTCTCACTGAAAAAATCACGAGCACAGCGCAACAGACGACCGTAGCTACCTTGCCAATCATTTTGCTTAGAATGTTTTTTTGTTCGCAATTGAGCAATCAACTCAGAGATAAACGCGATATCGTCGACAAAGCCCGCTGCACTGGGTAGAGAAATGGTTGAACGAACTGAAAAATCTAGCGTCGAAACCAGAGAACCTTTGAGAATGGTTAGTGCATTTAAGCAATTCAATGGCAACCAATATCCCTGACCGGCAACCACAGGAATTTCTAGTTTACCTAAACGTATGAGTGCACCGCCTTGATGGACAAAAAGGAATGTCGAATGGCTTTGTTTTTTGCGTGCGCCGATGACCATCTTGTCTGCGGAAATAGTTTTGTATTCGATAGCTTGTAGCATTTTGATTTTCTCATGTTGCAAGGCGGACATAGTCGGCTGTTTTGATGCCTAGATCAAGCATTCGAGAGAGGGATATGGGAGAATACCTGTAATTGTTAAGGTTACGTTGCGAGAGAATGAGGTTAGACCTCCAACCTCTGGTCAAACTCGTCAAAAACAATGTTCGAAATCTTTTATCTGCGTAAAATGGCGCAGTTTTTTAACGGAGCAAGTAGAATCTCGTGCCACACACCAATGATCCTTTCCTAGATATTCGCCCTTATAACGACGATGAAGTGCCAGCAGCACTTGAGCGTTTGGTCAATGACGAAGAGTTTATTACCGCTATTTTGAAGTACCGCTTCCCAGCACTCTCTGGTGCAGCAGCCTGGATAATGAAACCGTTGTTGAAGCAATACCTGCGCAGCAAATGGGGAAAAATCAAAACGGTTCGTGACGTGCAAATGAATGTTGCAAGTTACATGCAATCGATGATTAAGAATACCTCGGAAGGTTTCACTACCAGTGGCTTGGAGAAACTGGACCCGAAAGTAGGCTATCTCTTTGTTTCGAATCACAGAGACATCGCGATGGATCCGGCTATGGTGAACTGGTGTTTGCATCAGAATGGGTTTGAGACGGTGCGTATCGCGATCGGCGATAACCTGCTGAAGAAGCCATGTGCAACTGAGCTAATGAAGTTGAACAAAAGCTTCATTGTTAAACGCTCTGCGAAAGGCCCACGCGAGATGATGAAAGCGTTGGGGCAGTTGTCGGCATATATCAAAACGTCACTTGATGAAAATCATTCTATTTGGATAGCGCAAAAAGAAGGTCGAGCGAAGGACGGTCACGATAAAACCGATCCCGCTATCTTGAAAATGTTCTTTATGGAAGGACGTAAGCAGAAAGTCGAATTTGCTGAGTATGCAGCGTCACTGAAAATTGTTCCTGTTTCTATCTCTTACGAAAATGATCCTTGTGATGCGGCAAAAGCGAATGAGCTATACCGCAAAGAAAAAGAGGGTGCGTACGAGAAAGGTGAATTCGAAGATATCGAAAGCATAGTGCAAGGTATCGTTGGGCAAAAACGTAGAATTCACGTTGCGTTTGGTGATGTGATTGGTAACGAGTTTGATTCACCGGATGCGTTGGCGGCGGAAATAGATCGCCAGATTTATCAAAACTACTGTCTATTCCCGTCGAACTATATCGCAGCAGGTAAAGAGCATGAGTCAATCACAGATGCAGATCGTGCTGACTTTGATAGCAAATTGTCGTCGTTACCGACTGACGTAGCAAACATTGTTAGAGCGATGTATGCCATGCCTATAGATAAAAAAATAGATATCTAACAGCGATTTAGAAGATCAAAAAAAAGCGTGACATTGTCACGCTTTTTTTATTTGATAGCATCAAAGCCGTGAGTTGCATTGATGTGTTCAGCGAGAAAGTCTACAAAATGTCTGACTTTTGGTGCCAGAAACTCACGGCGTGGATACACCGCATAAACGGGCAGTTCCATTGTTGGCTTCCAATCCTTCATCACCACTTGCAGGTGACCTTGTTCAATTTCATGATCCAGCAGGTACGTTGCAATATAAGCGATACCTAAGCCAGACTTTGCAGCTTCAAGAACGGCAGGCGCATTGTTAATGCGATAGGTACCTCGCACTGTTACTGACTGTTCACTGCCATCGCGTTGAAAAGGCCATTGGTCATAAGTGCGTTGTAAGCTTTGGTAGGTGATGCAATTATGGTCACGCAAATCTGACGGATGAGTTGGCATGCCATGCGTTGCCAAGTAAGACTGCGAAGCCACCAGCTTGAATTTACAATCTGCGAGTTTTTTCGCCACCATGCCTTCGGGTGGGTGCTCATGGATTGCCAGCCAACAATCATAACCGTCTTCGACCAAATTCGGGCGGTGATCAAAGAGGTGAACTTCAAGATCGATGTTCGGATACTGACTTTGAAATGAAGAAAGCAGGCGAGTGATTTGGGCATTTCCAAACGACTGCGCAACGCCAATCTTTAAACGGCCAGACACTTCATTCCTAAAACCCGCAACCATGGCTTCGGCATCTTGCATTGTTTCAACAATTTGTCGTCCAAACGCAGCGTATTGTTTTCCCGCTTCAGTCAAAGCAACCGAACGTGTATTACGTTGCACCAATTGAATGCCAAGACGTTCCTCTAAATAGCGAATCTGCTTACTTACTTGAGATTTCGAAATTCCTAGGTACTCCGCTGCACGTGTGAAGTGTTGTTCGTGTGCGACGGTTGCCAATACCACCATCTGCTGCAGGTTATCTAACATTGCGGATTTTCCGTTTATCAAGAGGAGGATAGGTTACCACATCTTTCGATTATTCCGCATGTTACGCTGTCACATATCAATTTCTCCTTTGGCACTAATCATTCGTTTTCTCGAGGTGGCAAAAATAAACCCACACAACGTTGGCACGATGAAATGCGTTAAAGCATGTAAGGCGATCAGAGTAAAGATAACGGTTAAAACATAAGAGATGTTGATGTGAGATGTCTTTGACAGAAGAGAGTAGGCGATAAAAGTACTTGGAAACAGAAAACATGCTCTCAGGTTTTGGGACGATCGCTTTAATCATTGAGCAAAAGGCTGTTATTCGGTTTGGCCATACGGATTTTCGCTTGAAGATCTGATTTGTAGGAGACTTTCATACAGAATTGAAAATTAAACAGAATGAAAGGTTGTATATAAGTCATTGTAATATAAATCTATATATTAAATTGTGCACACATGGAAACAACAAAAGCCAAAGTTAGTAATCACTCACTTACAAATGAAAGAAAGCTACAGATCTCGGGGATCTTTCCTGTCATTTAGATCAAAACGGAGGCTGATAAACGGAAAGTAAGACTTGCCACATCGATTTGATTAATTGAGGGGATTAATACGAATTGTTTCTATTGATGCGAACGCTTCGATAAAATTGACGGCATTAATGGAGGTTCATTTCGAATGTTTGACGTATTTTTTCGATTTCTAGTTTTAGGCTGTATGAGTTTTGGTGGGCCCGTTGCTCATATTGGCTATTTTCAGCGTGAGTTTGTTGATAGACGTAAGTGGATAGAGGAAGAGAAGTTCTCAACGGCTCTTAGCCTTTGTCAGTTCTTGCCAGGTCCTGCGAGTAGCCAGTTGGGGATGTTTATAGGCTATCACCGTGCAGGTTATCTGGGTGCCATTGCAGCATTTGTTGGGTTCACCTTTCCCTCTTTTGCGTTGTTGACTGCAGCGGCGGTATACAGTGCCCAATTAGGTGATTCAACGTGGCTGGGTCTTCTTATTGCAGCGGCTAAGCTTTTGGCAGTGGTCGTGGTAGCGGATGCTATCTGGACGATGGCGAAGAAATTCATCAGTGACGCTGTCACATTTATCGTGTGTATTGCGTCTGCTGGTTGGATTTTATGGCAAACGGGTCTTGTCGCTCAGCTATTGCCAATTGTTATTGCGGGCGCACTTGGCTGGTTCTTCATTCGTAAACCAGAAGCTGGCAAGGAAACGCCTAAAGCGATGGGTTGGACTCAGACGTTTGTCTTGTTCGGTGTGTTCGTTGCTCTGCTTGTTATTCCGGCACTAAGTAGTGCGCCATTGGTGAATATGTTTAATCATTTTTACCAAGCGGGTAGCTTTGTATTTGGTGGCGGCCACGTCGTTCTTCCTTTACTTCAGCCTCTAATTGGCGACGCTGTATCTGGTGATGCACTGGTAGAAGGCTATGCTGCTGCCCAGCTTGTTCCAGGCCCAATGTTTACGATTGCGAGTTACATCGGTGCTTCTATGGACGGCATTCATCCTGTCATTGGTAGTATCGTGGCGACTATTGCCATCTTCTTGCCGGGTGCTCTGCTTTTGTTTGCGGCACTTCCGGTGTGGCAGGCAGTAATGAATCACCGTAAATTCGCGGGATCAGTGGTTCTGATTAACGCAGCAGTTGTTGGTCTGCTTGTGGCTGCATTCTACCAACCTGTATGGGTATCAGCGGTCTATGGCATCGCTGACGTTGTAGCTGTGATTGTCGGCTTTGCGGTTCTTCGTAAATTCAACCTGTCTGTATTCTGGTTGCTAGCAGGCATGCTTGTGTACGTCGTTGCGAAAAGCATGATCTAAACTAAGTATTGCTGATATAAGAGCCCGCAGTTATGCGGGCTTTTCACGTTTGGGGGAGGGACTAGAGCCTGTGATAGTAATGCTTATGCACTATAACTATATCTCTCTGCGTTAATATAAGACGTTATGCAAGGAGGCGAATGGGGGTAGTAATAGCGAGCTAATAAGACGCCAGTTAATACCTTATCAGTAGTAATAACATGGCGTCTAATGGCGTCTAATGGCGTCTAATGGCGGAGAGACTGAGAGCGTTAGAACTCCCAACGCTCTGTTTTACCTGCTGCAGAGGAGTGTTGGGCCAGTTCAAGTGCGTAGATGACTTTGACTGCGTCGTAGGTATCTACAGGGGACGTTTCGCCATTTAAAATGGCTCTGGCCAACTGTGCGAACAGTTCACTGTAGCAACCGAATTCCAATTCAACTTCTCTTTCAGTGACGTTGTCACCTATCTCTAGCTTGCCCACATGCTGTTGGCGACCAAACTGATGATATGTCACAGTGACACCGTCACGTAATTGTTGTTCCTGAATGTCCAAACCCTGGCAAGAGAAGGTGGCTTTGTCGCCTTGAACAACGAATCGTGATGTCGTCCCTGAACGGTATGGGCTGGAATTCAGAATCACTTCTTTATCGCTGTAGTGAAGCGTCATGTGAAAATAATCGACGGCTTGTGATTGAGGGCGCATGGACCTACAGCGTGCTGTCAGAGCTTGAGGTTGGCCAAATAGATACAAAGCCTGATCAACAAGGTGGGAGCCTAAGTCATAAAGAATGCCTGAGCCATCGCCAGGCTGCTCACGCCATCGGTTTCTCACTTCAGGGCGAAATCTATCGAAATTCGATTCAAACACACGCACATTGCCGAGTTCACCGGATTCAATTAACGATTTAACCGTTAGGAAGTCACCGTCCCAACGACGATTTTGATATGGACAGAGGATTTTTCCACGCGCATTTGCCAACCTGAGCAGATCTAAACCTTGGCCGCTTTTCACCACAAATGGTTTTTCGAGCAACACATGGCAATCTGCTTCAAGCGCCTGACGCGCGTAGTCGTAATGTGTGTGGTTAGGAGAGGTAATAACAACAAGGTCGAGCTCAGCCTCGCTCAGCATTTCCTCAATCGTTGCGTAGTAACTTGCCGTCGGTAAATGCTCTGCAACCAATTCGCGTTTTGAAGAGACGACAGCGACGGGGGCAAAGTCTGGAAGAACAGAAAGAAAGGGAAGGTGGAAAGTTTGAGCTGAAAAGCCAAAGCCAACAATTCCTGTGCGAATCATTTGTCGATCCTTGCGTATTTTTAGAGTGATTTCTCTTAAAACTATAAGTTATCGGCGGAATGCTGTCATCCAGTCAACACGTAGCAACAGAGAGAAACAAGCCCTCATCGAGAGGGCTTCGTCATATTCCACGTTTGCGATAGCAGCACTAAGCAAGAATGACAGGGTAGTCGTTCTCTGGATGCGGGATTACCTGAACAGGCCAACCGTAGACGTCTTCGATATTTCTCGGCGTAATCACTGTTTGCGGAGAACCTTCAGCGACAATGTGGCCCTTATTCAGCATAATTATGTGGTCAGCATACTGAGCGGCGAGATTTAGATCATGGATCACGGCGATCACAGCTGATCCTTTTTTCGCCAATTCTTTTGCCAGTTGTAACGTCTTATGTTGGTGGCCAATATCCAACGCTGAGGTTGGCTCATCCAGCATGAGTACTGTTTCTCTCGGCGATTTAGACAGTTGCGTTAAAACGCGTGCCAAATGAACGCGCTGCTTTTCACCACCTGACAGGCTTGGATATAAGCGGTTAGCAAGATGGAGCACATCGGTGGTTTGCATTTGTCGCGTCGCGATGTCTGAGACGTCGGATTGAGACGCACTTAATGCCAAACCACCAAGCTCAACCACTTCGCGTACGGTAAAGGCAAAGGTGAGGCTACTGTATTGAGGAAGAATACCGACAGATTGCGCGAGCTCGGCTGGCTTCCATTGTTCTGAGGGCTTGCCATAGAAACTCAGTTGACCATTACATTTCCACTCACGGCTGATGAGCTTAAGAAGGCTACTCTTACCTGTACCGTTTGGGCCAAGGATGATCGTCAATTCACCCGTTTTGAAATGTGCACTGAAGTTTTCCAAAAGCACTTTATCGCCTAACGTCAGTGAGGCATTTTTAATTTCAACACTCATTATGCTAAACGACCTCGTTGTTTTAGGAGCAGAGCAAGGAAGAAAGGCGCACCAATCGCGGCGGTGATGATACCGACTGGAATTTCCAACGGCGCTACGACGATACGCGCAACCATATCTGACACCAACAGCACTAGGCCGCCAAGCAGCAAAGAGACAGGGATCAGCGTGCGGTGATCGGGGCCTGTCAGCATACGGCCGATGTGAGGAACAACAAGACCGATAAAGCCAATCATGCCTGACAAGGCAACAGTAATGCCTACACCCGCGGCGGTGAGCAAAATCAGATTGCGTTTGAGCTTTTGAACATCAATGCCCAAATGACGGGCTTCTGCTTCACCCAAAAGCAGGGCATTAAGTGGTTTTGCGTTTTTCTGGAACAGGAACGCCAACGCAAACAAGGAAGCATACGCCAGAAAGATGGAATCCCACGATGCTCCAGCTAAAGAACCCATTGTCCAAAGCGACAGATCGCGAAGGGCTTGGTCATCGGCAAAAAAGTTAAGGAGCCCCATGCCTGCGCCAGCGATCGCGCCCAGTGCAACACCGGCAAGCAGCATGATGGTCACAGACGTACCGTTACTGCTGGTTCCCATGTAGTAGATCGCAAATGTCGCCAACGCGCCACCTAGAAATGCGAAAACAGGAACCGTTCCAAGCACGAGGAACAAAGTATTACCCAGAACACCACCGAAAAGGACGATGGCAATCGCCGCGCCCAAAGAGGCACCCGCAGACACACCGATGATGCCCGGATCCGCCAGCGGGTTTCGGAACAACCCCTGCATAACCGTGCCACACATCGCCAAAATACCACCCACAGCAATAGCAAGCAGGGTGCGTGGTAAACGCACTTGTTGAATGATCACTGATACATACTTTGGTAGCTCAGAATCAAGGGGAAGAAGGGCTTTCAGGCTGTCAAAGAAGCCGATATTCATCGGCCCCAAGGTAATGGAACTCACTACCGCGATATACAGCAAGATCGTCGAGAAAACCATTAACCAGCGAGCGGGTACACGACGAGTCAAAATATCGTTCATTAGAATTCCAGTTACTATTTCGCGTTAAAGCGTTCGTTGAGCTCAGTCGCCAAATCTAAGCTTGCCAATCCAAATCCACCAAGGATTGAATAGCCAGAAATTGTGATGATATTGCCGTTTTGTACCGCAGGGGTGGCGGCAAGAAGCGGTTGCTGTTTAATCACCGCGTCGATTCCACCGATTTGCTCCAGCGTTCGTTCTGAAATCAGGATGTACTCAGGCTGCATTTCTACGATTGATTCTGTAGATAGGGGCTTGTAGCTGCTGGTTTCTTTTGCAGCAGGGTTAACACCGCCAGCCAACTCGATCACGGTATTTACTGTTGTTTCGGCACCCGCGACGGTTAAAGGACGGCCATCAGATAGCATCATAAACATGACACTCGGCTTGTCAGCAGGTTGGGCGGCGCTTAATGCGTTGATCTGGTTGGTAACGTTTTGTTTGATTTCCTCGCCTTTTTCCTCGGTGTGAGTGATTTTAGCAACAGCATCGACGCGTTGTTTGAAGTCCTCTAACGTGTTGCCAACAGGAAGAGCTTTAACTTCAACACCCGCAGACTTAAGCAACTTTAATGTGGTATCCGGGCCCATGTCTGGCGAGCCAAGCAGGTGAGTCGGACTCAACGCCAGCAGACCTTCTGTTGCCAATTGGCGGTGGTATCCCAATACGGGAATGTCTCGGTCACCTAAGTAGTGGCGACTGGTCAAATCGATTGCGACAACGTCTTTATCAGCGCCAAGTTCGAAAAGCAATTCCGTGACCGTAGAGCCAGCACTGATAATGCGCGTTTCGTCAGCCTGAGAAAGAGGGCTCAGTAACGCGGCAAGAGCCAAAGCTGCGGCTTTAATTGGTGTATTCATCATTATTCTTCTTCCATTACGATGTTGGTTGCGTTGATGTTGTTGTTTTGCATAAAGGCCAACACTTTCAGCATGCTTTCAACGTTCGCTTGCTTATCTGCAGCGATAACAACCGGTTTTCCAGGGTTAGCGTTAATCATTTCCAATAGCGTTGCCGTAAACATCTCCCAAGAATCGACTGGCTCGCCTTGAAGGGCCCAAGACGGCGAACCTTTGAGTACATTAATTGCAATGACCTCTTGGTCAGGGGAATCGAGTACCGCACTGTCCGTGGTTTGCGGTATTGCCACTTCCATTGTTTTTATCTGAATATTTGCAGTAAGAAGCAAAAACACCATCACGATGAAAATAATGTCGAGCAGGGGAGTCAAATCCGGCGTAAAGCTGTCATTGTCGCTTTCCGGGCGAGAACGTATCATGCGGCATCATCCATCGCTGTCGGCTTTTTTGTGCTGTTTGCACACGCAGGCGGGCAATCTTTAGGGCAGCAGTTACCGCTCTCGTCGAAAGACACGCCGGCCAGATGCAGATTGAAGTGATTGAGGACATATTCAATTTTCGCCAGTGTGCGATCCGCCCATAAGCTGAATACTTGTGACGCTGCAATAGCAGGCAGAGCAATCAGAAGACCCGCAGCCGTCGTTGCCATTGCAAGGCCAAGACCGTCTGCCAACTCTGCGGGTGAAATGCCACCTTGTGTTGCAGACAAGCCTTTAAACATTTCAATCAGACCCATTACCGTACCCAACAGGCCGATCAATGGGCTAAGTACACCAATAATATTCAGCAGTTTTAGGCCTGCAGTGAACTGACGGCGTTTCTTTTGCAGCCAGATGCTCACCGCTTCTTCACGAAGAGATTTAGTGAACTGACGGTGGCTAATCAGCATACACAAACCTTGCGAAAGGGTGCTTTTGTCTTTTTGATGCTTCTCTACATGCGCTTCTAGTTGCTCGTCGTTGGTCAACGAGAGGCTGTAAATCTCGCGCTGTAGGCTTTTGCTGTGAGTCTTTGTGTTTAGGATAACGAAAACAACGCGCTCAAAAATCAGCATTAGCATCAAAGCAGAGAGGATCGACAGTGGCCAAGTCATGATGCCAAGTTGCGCGTGGATGGATGAGAAAAATTGTAAATCCATGATTAATCCAAATTAAAACGTACAGGAATCTTCACTCGGTGAGCCAATGGCACACCATTTTCTTCGTGGCCATTGAAACGCCACTTTTTCACAGCTGACATAGCAGCTTCGTCTAACACATCGAAGCCAGATGACTGAACAATCGCTTGTTTGGTTTGAACGCCTTTTTCATCTAGCCAAACCTCAATCAGTACCGTGCCTTGCATTCCTTTGCGTTTAGCGATTCTTGGATATTTAGGTTGAGAAGGACGGACTTTAAATGTCGGTCTGTCTACCAATACCGGCGCGTTATCCTTTGCCTGATTCATTTGCACGTCTGAGGTCACGTCCTGTTTCTTTTCTTCAGGCTGTTTCTCTTTCGGCTCTTCTTTTGGTTCAGGTTTCTTTTCAACGACTTCCTGCTTCTTCACCTCTTTCTTCGGTTTTGGCGGGGTAGGCGTCGGATCTTTTTTCTTTGGTTGTTCAACAAGTTCCTTCACGGGTTTAGGAACAACCTTCTTAGTTTCGGGCTTAGTTTCTGGCTTAGGTTTTAAGGGCGCAGGTTTTGGCTCAACGACAGGCTTTTCAACCTTCGGCGGCTCTTCAACCGGTGGCTTTTTCTCTACCTCGGGTTCTGTTTGAACAGGCTCAGGCACGGGCTCAGGTTTTGGCGGAGCGGCGGCAACAAGCTGTATAGCAACACGGTTACCCGGTTGCGTGTCATTCAACGCAAACTGAGGTGGGGGGGACTGTTGGGCTGATAGTGCAAGACTATGCAGTGCGACAGAAACGACACCACAAACAACGTACCGTCGAGCGTTCACACTCTCTCCTGAGTAGTAAATCTTATAAAACTGGACTCATTATGCATGAAATAAAAATGAGATCAATTATCAGTTGCATTATCGTTTAATATGAATATGATTGAAAACACTTGAAAACAGCCCGTTGAGTGGCGCTGTTGTCTGTATAAGGTCGTTTCAGGCAATGAATTTTGATTTAAGCAACGTTGATCTGGTTGGTCAGAACACGCCAGACCCGCTTCGTTTTGCATTTCAGCGTAAGAAAAGTGCCCATGCTGGCGGCATGATGCATGCTGTGAAAGGGGAAGAGATCCAGTCTTCGCTTGCATTGGCTCACGCTACTGCGCCAAGTAACACTTTCGCACCACGATGCCTTTATATTCATATTCCGTTTTGTCGTGTGCGTTGTACGTATTGCAACTTCTTCCAATACGCGTCTAGTACCGCATTGATGGATAACTATGTGGATGCTTTGCGCAGAGAGATTCATTGGAAAGCGGCTCAACCTTGGGCGCAGGCAGCACCTTTCCAAGCGGTTTACATTGGTGGCGGTACGCCGACAGACATCAGCGGTGAACAAATCCGTACGATCGTTTCAGAAATCCGTCGTCTGTTCCCACTTACGCCAGATTGTGAAATCACGCTGGAAGGTCGCATAAACAAATTTGGCACGGACAAGTTTGAAGCAGCACTGGAAGGTGGCGTAAACCGTTTCTCATTTGGCGTTCAAAGCTTCAATACCCAAGTTCGCCGCAGTGCAAAACGCCTTGATGATCGTGAGGTCGTGATTGAAAGCATCCAAAATATGGTGGCGTATAACGCGGCTCCCATTGTGCTGGATCTGCTTTACGGATTGCCATACCAAACCTTGGATATCTGGCAGCAAGATTTGAACGACTTCCTTGATACTGGCGCACACGGTGTCGATCTGTATCAGCTAATCGAAATGCAAGGCCTGCCAATGGCGAAGATGGTTGAGCAGGGCAAACTGCCACATCCGGCCGATACGCAAATGAAAGCAAGCATGTTCGAAATGGGTGTGGATTTCATGGCGAAACACCACCTCAAGCGCTTGAGCGTAAACCATTGGGCATCGGATAACCGCGAGCGCAGTATTTACAACTCACTGGCGAAGACCACGGCAGAAATCATGCCTTTGGGAGCCGGTGCAGGTGGCAATGTTAACGGCTGCCAAATGATGCAAACACGCGATATGGACACCTACATCGCCGCCATCAACGAAAATCGTTACCCTGTCACTATGATGACGATGGCACCTTCTAATCGCGCTATTGCTGCCGAGATTAAGTCTGGTTTTGACGCGGGCGTGATGGCGCAGTTCAAGCTGGATCGCGTGGCAGGAGAAGGAACATTTGACGCATTAACCCCACTGTTTGAAGCGTGGGAGAAAAACGGTCTGGTCTATCTTGAAAAGAGTGCGTCAGGGCGTGGTTATCTGAAACTCACATTAGCAGGTCAGTTCTGGGCAGTCACTTTGGCGCAGAATCTGATTGAAGTTCTACAGTCTCAAACAATGAAACATAAAGCGGCTTAAGCCGCTGTTTAGGAGTAACACTAGGATGCAACAAGCAATCATCGTGTCGGAAGAAACCAAACAACGCGTAGCCGAGTTCCTAGCACAGGACGAACACACGCCAGTATCAAGCATGGCTGACGCTATGAAACTGACGGAAGGCGAAATCACACTGGCTCTGCCATCTACCATGGTGGCGCGCGCGGAAGGCTCTCTGGCGCAAAGCATTCTTGAGGCAATGCCTACTTGGGGCAAAGTCACCACCATCGTTCATTCTGGTGGTTCAGTATTCGAATTCAAAGCGAACTTCCCTAAAGGTAAAGTGCTGCATGGTTACTACAACCTGATGGGTCGTGAAGGCCAACTGCATGGTCACCTTCGCTTGGATCTGGTTTCTGACATCGTATTCGTCAGCAAACCATTCCGTGGAACCGAAAGCCACTATATCGGTTTCTACGACAGCACAGGTCACTGTGTATTCAAGATTTATCTGGGTCGTGACAAAAAGCGTCAACTGTTCCCAGAACAAATTGAACTGTTTAATGCCATGAAGCAGGAGTTGGCAAAATGATCGACAAGGCAGAACGTCTACAAAACCGTCTGGGCCCTGAAATTCAGGAATTCCGCGACTCACGCAATACGCTGCAACTTGGCACCGTAGACAAGGAAGGGAAACCACACACCAGCTACGCTCCATTCGCGTTCTCTGAAATGGGTTACTACATCCTGGTTTCTGATCTGGCAACTCACGGCCAGAACCTGAAGAACAGCAAAGCGGTTTCAATCATGATGATTGAAGACGAAAGCGAAGCACGTTCAATCTTCGCGCGTCGTCGTTTGTCGTTTGACACCAATGCAGAGCACATCGAGCGCGATTCTGAACAGTGGATTGCAGCGATTGAAGTGATGCAAGCGCGTCTGGGCGAGATGATCGAAAACCTAAGTTCACTGGGCGACTTCAACCTTTACCGTTTGAATCCAGTAGAAGGTCGCTACGTGAAAGGCTTCGGCCAAGCGTTCAATGTGTCTGGTGAAGACATGCTATCTGTCATGCACTTGGACGAAGGCCACGTGAAGCAGATGAAAGAAGAGAACGCGAAATAATCGCCTTCTAATTCTATAAGGCTCTGCGGCCGCAGAGCCTAATCCCAATCCATAAAAAAACACTAATTTTTCGTGCTGATACCAGTGCGAAAGGCTTTCTTTTGCCTTTTTTACGAGTAATACACATGACAATTAAGAAAAACAAGCTGGCGCTATTGGTGGGACTTCTGTGCGCCGGAAGTGCCAATGCACAGGAAGTGTATACCTTTGACGAAGTGGTTGTATCTGCAACCCGTACTGAACAAAACATCAATGACGTTTCGGTATCCGTAGACGTGGTTGATGACAAAGCAATGGAAGAGAACTTGGCCCAAGACCTGTCTCAAGCTGTTGCTTATAAGCCGGGCGTTTCTATGCCAGGTACTGGCCGTTTCGGCAATTCAGGCTTCAATATTCGTGGTCTGAGCGAAAACTATGTAAAAACCGTCGTAGATGGTGTTGAGCAGCCTTCGTCGTACGACCCAGGCGCAGACGTTATGCGCAAATACAACAACACGGTAGAAACTGACACGCTGCACCGCGTTGAAATCAACAAAGGTCCTTCATCGAGCCTTTACGGCAGTGATGCACTGGCAGGTGCCGTGATCATCCGTACTAAGAACCCAGAAGATCTGCTCGAAGCAGAGGGTGATGATACTTACGCAGCAGTGAAAACCGGTTACTACAGCGCAGACGAAAGCTATAAAGCGACAGCAACGTTGGCAAACCGCACTGGCGACCTAGAAACGTTGTTGATTTTCACGCATCGTGATGGTCACGAAACAGCAACTCATGGCAGCGGTGCAGACATCGAAGGCCGTGACCGTGGCCAAGCAGATCCTTTCGACATCAACTCTGACAACCTGCTGGCAAAAGCCTTCTATCAAATCAATGAGGACCACCGTATCGGTGTAACGGGCGAGATTTTCAACCGTGAAGCGGACGGTCAAATCCTGTCGAACGAAGGCTATGAAATGATGCCGGGCTTCACCTACACACGTAACAGTGCGCAGGACGAAGACAGCCGCAAGCGTATCTCTTTTGAACACAACTGGCAGGCAAACAATATCGCGTTTGACCACCTGAAGTGGCAATTGACTGCGCTTGAAAGTGAAACCAAGCACAGCACGTTCGATGAAACACCGTCTAACGGCTACCGTAACCGTATGCGTAACGGTGTGGACAGAAGCAATCAATTTGATGCGCAGTTCGATAAAGCGTTTGAGCTGGAAAATAGCTACCACGAAATCAGCTATGGCGTTAACTACATCACTAATGAGTTTGAACTGGACTACCGTGATATTTACTTAGAAGGGTCTAAAGCAGGCACCTCTGTTGATAAAACGGGTGAAGTGCCAAACGCTGAATCAGTGAAGTGGGGCGTTTACATTCAAGACCAAGCCTTCTTTATGGACGAGCAACTGGTTGTTAACGCAGGTCTGCGTTACGACAGTTTCAAAGCGAAGCCAAAGAATTCAGCAGATCACGACACCTCCAAAAGTGACGCCGTCACGGCCAAGTTGGGTGCAGTATACCATTGGACAGATGCGGTAAGCAGCTACGCGAACGTTAGCCAAGGATTCAAGTCACCAACACTGCAAGACTTATACTACTTCTACGAAACCGACGCGGCATATGGGGCTGTTTTTGAAGCAAACCCGAACCTGAAACCGGAAGAAAGCATCGGTTACGAAACCGGTATGCGTTTCAACTACGATTTCGGTCGTATTGATGTGTCCGTGTTCTACAACGATTACACCAACTTTATCGAGTCTCGCAAAACAGCAGAAGACAATGGCGCAGGTAAAGAAGTGTGGACGAAAGAGAACATTAGTGATGCAGAAATATACGGTGCAGAGTTGAAAACGCAATTCGCGCTGGATGTGTTGGTTGGCGCACCTGCAGGCATGTACACCGACATGAGTGTGGCTTACGCGAAAGGCGAAGATAAGCAAAATGGTGAAGCGATTGACTCTATTGCACCTCTGACTGCTCAAATCGCGCTGGGTTATGCCGAGCCACAAGGTACTTACGGTGGTAAAGTTGCGGTTAAAGCGGTAGCGGGTAAGTCTGATTCAGACTGGAGTAACGCAAACGGTGTCGATAACGTGAAAGCATCAGGTTACGCTGTCACAGATATTACGGCTTATTACCGACCAATGAGCGATCTGACTGTTCGTGCGGGTCTGTTCAACGCATTCGACAAGAAGTACTGGGAATACTCTGACCTGTCTGGCAAAGAAGCCGATGTCCAAGGACTTGATCGTCGTACGCAACCAGGACGTAACTGGGGTATTGAAGCCGAGTACGTGTTCTAAGCGATTAATCGTTATCGAAACACCCCGGACTGACGGGGTGTTTTTGGTTTTGTATTAGTTTCATACCCTTGTATGCATACCCAAGTGATGCGTGTTGTACATTAAGCGTTCAACCCTGCTTCACTTGGGTATACACTCAAATAGATATAAATAAGAAATGAAAAGAGACGAAGACACAGTGAGTAATGGTGCTTTAACAACGCTATCGACGAGATGGCTGATAGAACAGGCGAAAAAGCAGAAGAAGCGTTTGATTGCTGCCAACCTTATCGCCATTTGTGCAACGCTGATCAGCGTGCCGATTCCACTTTTGATGCCTTTAATGGTAGATGAAGTGCTACTGAACAAACCGGATAAAGGCATCGCATTCTTCAATAACTTCTTGCCTGAATCTCTCCAACAGCCAGCCAGCTATATCGTATTGGTGCTGCTGATGGTGATTGTTATGCGCATTGCGAGCCAAGCGTTGAACATTTGGCAAAGTCGCCAGTTCACCTTGGTGTCAAAGTCGATCACTTGCTACATCCGCCAGCAACTTCTCGATAAGCTTGGCCGCGTGAACATGAAAGAGTTTGAAGAGCGCGGCAGCGGTGGCATCAGTTCTCATCTGGTCACTGATATTGAAACGATAGACTCCTTTTTAGGGAACAGCTTGAGTCGCTTTGTGGTGGGTGTTTTGACCGTGTTCGGCACGGCAATTATCTTGCTGTGGCTGGATTGGGGATTGGGGTTGTTTATTCTGCTCGTTAACCCAATCGTAATTTTCCTATCTCGTAAAATGGGTCAACGCGTCAAGCATCTTAAACGCGCGGAAAATCAGTCATTCGAACGCTTCCAGCAACGCTTAGTAGAAACCCTTGATGGCATCTATCAACTGCGAGCAGCGAACCGTGAACGCGCCTATTTGGACGTGCTGAAAACCGACGCTGAAGCTATCCGTCATGATGCAGACAAATACGCATGGCAATCAGAAGCAGCAGGGCGTGTGTCTTTCCTGATGTTCTTACTTGGTTTTGAATTGTTCCGTGCGGCAGCAATGTTGATGGTACTATTCAGCGACTTAACAATCGGCCAAATCTTCGCTGTGTTCGGTTACTTGTGGTTTATGCTGAGTCCAATTCAAGAACTATTGGGCATCCAATATGCGTGGTTTAGCGCGTCAGCTGCAATGAAACGCCTAAACAGCCTTTTGGCTCTTGATGAAGAGCCAAAGAGCGAATCAACCAGCGACCCATTGATTGACCGTGACACCTTTGGCGTAGATTGTCGCAACATCGACTTTGCATACGACAGCGAGAAAACAGTCCTTAACGGTTTGTCTTTGTCGATTCCTGCTGGTAAACGAGTCGCGCTTGTTGGTGCATCGGGCGGCGGTAAGTCGACACTGATTCAACTGCTACTTGGCCTATATCGCAAGTCGGAAGGTGACATCTTGATTGATGGCCAACCGGTCGAAGAAATCGGCTATGAAACATTGCGTCAGCATACCGCGGTGGTTCTCCAGCAACCCGTGATTTTTAACGACACCCTGCGTGCAAACCTGACGTTAAATCGTGATGATTTCACTGACGAGCAATTATGGAAATCGTTGGAAATCGCGCAACTCAGTGATGTCGTTGATAAGCTAGAAAATGGGCTGGAATCCCAATTGGGCCGCCAAGGCTTGAAACTCTCTGGCGGTCAGCGTCAGCGTTTAGCGATTGCCCGTATGATTCTGACTAATCCTAAGCTTGTGATTCTCGATGAGGCCACTTCAGCATTGGATACGGCGACAGAAGCAGCATTGCACGAAGCACTAAATAACTTCCTGCAAGGTCGTACGACACTTATCGTTGCGCACCGTTTGTCAGCCGTTAAGCAAGCGGATTTGATTTACGTACTGGAAGACGGAAAGGTCGCACAATGTGGTAACCATTCCGATTTGGTGAAAGAAGCGGGACTTTATCAAACCCTTTACGGCAACCTACAAGCCGGATAAATACAAGGCCCTGCAAATGCGGGGCTTTTTTTCGTCATGGATTCTCAAGAGTAATGGGAAGTTTGCTGGCGAGTAACGCATTCTCGTTCCACGCTTACATAAGTCATTCCCTAAAGTAGAGTCGGCAATGAAGGTAGTTTTAAAGTCCGAGCTTAAGTGTCCTCACTGCGGGCACGCGAAGGTTGAGTTGATGCCTATAGATTCCAGAGCCCAGCATTTTAAATGCGAGAGCTGCAATGAGGTCATGATGGTACCCGAGGGCGTCTGCTGCGTGTTCTGTGCATTTGGTGATTCACTTTGCCCCAAATCGCAACTTAAAGGGACGTGTTCGGACAAACAACACTAGCTGACTTCAGCGGGGTAGAAAACCGCAAGCCAAACAGTATTGGTCTCTGGTTTTGTCCAGCTTACTTTATGTTTAGTGTGTGCAGGGATGTTCAAATGGTCGCCATGCTTTAGTTGAATGACTTGTTCATTCTCAAACGTAATCTCCGCTTCTCCTTGCAACACGATAACCCACTCGTGCTCATCTTGATCGTACCAACCTTCATCCGGTGAACACTGGCCATGAGACACAATTCTCTCTATTCGTACGGAAGGGTGTTTGATTAAATCATCAAAAACTTCGTTATTTTGGGCATTTGGTAACGATTTAAAAAGACTTCCTTGTTTGAACATATTCGAGTATTCCTTTCAATTAAAACGCTGACACATAAGCACTATCGTGACGAAATTAAATGGTTTAATGCGCGTGAAAAGCACGCCTTATGGTTACTGCCCATTTGGCAAAAGACTATTACTGAGAAACAAAACCACTAAATGTAGTTTGTCTCATAAATGCTTCACAAAATGAAATCGATATGAAATTACACTCACCGCTTTAGAGGAGTATTTTCCAAGGAGTAGCACTATGAGTGTACATATGTGGCATTGCGAAAGCTGCAAAAAAGAAACCGGCCATGAAGTGAGAGAGCAGCAGCATCACGATCCTGCGTTGCAAGCACTGACCGTCCCACCATCCAGTGGTAATTTTAGCGACCATACTGAATGTACGTGTGTAGAGTGCGGACATGTCGAATGGGTTGATCCTGTCGATATTTTCCACGTAGATGAACATGACTTCGGTGATTAAGGGTTATGTATAGAATATAGGAAGGTGAAGAAGGGGATATCTTCACCTTTTAAAGAACTATATAACGCACTATAACTTTAATGTCGCTTAATTAAATAACATTACAAACAGGATTAAACACAACCACTTAATCCATCGACACATTGTGACATCACAACGTTCATCCATGTCTATGTAGTCAAACGATCGGGAAAACTGAGTGTAATTCAGGCTGACATTTTCTTAGTTGTTTGATCGTTTTATAAGTTTCTGGTGTTTAGCTAGAGTCGCTGAGATTTACGTAATACTATGAAAAACAAAACAACGATAAGGAAAACGCTAACATGCCACTAATCGCTTGCCCGGTATGCGAAAAACAAGTTTCTAAACGTGCTCTGGCATGCCCAGGGTGCGGAGAGCCTGATCCATCTAGACACCATACGAGAAATACTTGGCTTGGCCGTTTATTTTGGCTGGCTGTTTGGGTTGCCATCGGTGCACTTGTTTGGGTGAAAGTCGTGCCTATGGTTATGGAGATTTTCAAGCAGTAACCGCTCGTCTTCAATTCGAATACAAAGAAAGCGGACTGTCATAGGCCGCTTTTTTTAGCTCGTCGTTTCAGGCAACGATGCATGAAGATGGCAAGAAGCCCAATCTTGCAAGCTCAAATGGGTAAGGAGACATCCAGGCGATTTTTGGCCAATCGCAACCTTAAGGAAGAGAGTGGCAGTTTCAGCGTCACCGCCAAAACACCGTTGTATCGCGCTAATTACATCGCTTTCTGCTTCGCCCTCATCCACAAGTTGTCTGACCCACTCGTATTCAATTGAATCTCTGTTGACGAGCGTTTTTCTTCCTAGCGTAAATGTCGCCACTTATCCTCCTCACAGGATGAAGAAACGGTTGCATTTTGATGTAGATAGATATTAAATCGGAAAAAACTGACATGCGTAGCGAGGGAGATCGCAATTGAGCATCTTTTCATCGTCAAGGTATGAGTGTTAGTGGACTAATGTATTGATATTTATCACCTAAGTTAACTCGGGTTATTCCGTATTATTACGTTTGCTTGCCCAAAAACGCAGCCCGTGACGCAAAAATGTTCAAAAACTGCTCCTGTTTTTATTGAAAAGTGGTAGTTTTTTGGCGTCGCTTTACATGGTAGTTAAGAGTTATGAAATGGATTCTGTCTGACTGGATTCGAAAGAAAAAGTACGAGAAGTTCTTTAATCGAGTCGAAGAAGATTTCTTCAAAAACAAAAAGTACAGACCTTATTTAGAAGACCGTATTCTCTCTACACTCAAGAACAGTGCAGAGCAGAAACCCAAAAGGGCCACACGCATCGTGCTCGGCTGTATACGGTTGTCTCTCCTCGATAAATACCTCATTGAAAACCGCTACATACGCTTTCTAGAAGACAACAGCAAAGAACTTTGCAACCAGTGCGTGTCTGGCAGTGACGTCACCTATGATCCAGAAGGTCTCATCGAGAACTTCATACACAACAAACACCGTGAATGTTCTGACTACATCCTCTCTCACATCCCTAAATACTACAAAAAAGTCGCCAAGGAACTGGATGTTGAGCTCAGCTATACAGTAAACAAACACGGTGAATCAGAGATGCATGAAGACATGATCATGATCCTGTGCCATAAAAAGTCCGACACTTGAAAATCAGCTCACTCGTCTAGAATAACGTGCCACTACTGTACAATATCCAACCCAGACAGGCCTGAGCCTGTCTTTTAGTTTTCAACAAACAGCCTCTTAGGCTCAATTCCCAGACGGACAAGACGATTTTCACCAACTACAACTGATCGTGAGCAAACCGCGCGTTTAGTTGAAGGAAGAGCGTCTAATGAAAGACATTCCATTGATTGTCACCGAGGAAAGAGCACTTAAAGTAAGCATTTTCGCCAACCTTGTTATGGCCTTTTCTGGTTGGGTCACTTATTACCTGTCAGGCTCCGAAGCCTTGTTACTCGACGGAAACCTGTCGTTTATTCTGTTTCTCTCATCGATCGTTGCGCTGCGGCTAACGAGAGTAAAAGCCTTAGTGACGGATGATTTCCCGTTCGGGAAGTTTGCCGGCGAGTCCATGTACACCTTGTTCAAGGGCATCATGATCCTTGGTGTCTTGTTGTCGTCTATCACTACCAATGTTGGCAAAATCGTTGGTTATATAGATGGGGAACCAACGCCTCAACTCGTGATTGGTCCCATCATGATATATACAATCGCCATGGTCGTTATCTGTCTCGGGTTAGCTTTTTATTACCACAGTGAAAATAAAAAAGTACAGAACAACAGCATGTTACTTGAGGCCGAGACAAAATCCTCGCTAGTTGATGGTGTACTGTCTGCCGCGATTGGGGTCGCATTGATTGCGATTGAGTTTGTCGATATTCATGGCCCGGCAGGGTTCTTACACTACATCGGGGATGCCATTGTCGTTGTGCTTATGGGGATAGTGATGCTGCCACAACCCGCAGATCTTATCCGGTGCGCCTTCCATGAGCTAATGGGAGGAAGCCTAAAAGATGAAGAGGAACAACGCGAGATTGACACCACAATCAGGCAGCTCCTTGATGCGCGAGAGATTGAGTGCGAAGAATTGCTGGCAATGAAAGTAGGGAGTAGCTATCTCATTATCATCTGTTTTACGGCAGACGTGTTTAAGCATAAGAGTGATGACTTGGTTGAAGTCAGAAAAGAAATCTTATCAAGCTTATGTAAAACAAGGAGCTTTGTTGATTTAGAACTCGTACTGGATTAGACATCTACACCCCGTACTTGATCGTTTGTCAGAATCATGCACAATAATACTGTATATATAAACAGTGTTATTTAAAATGCCAGCAATTCGATACCGACATAACTACAAAGCCATTGTGCTTCGTCATGAAGCGACACAAACAAAGGGCCATCTAATCCCGGCTTACCTTAAAGACGGGAGCTTGGTTTATTACCCCTTTGGAGGCTTTGTAAACAGAGAGGTACTGACATACGAACAGTACGTTAAGTTAGTTTTTATCGATGGATACTGTCATTCAGACGATGACGGGGCATGGGAGAATATCAGCAGTAAAAAAGTACTGGGTGTATTTATGAGAGGCGAATACTTCGTGGTGTTAAACCAAGGCAAACCGATAATGATATCGTGATCAACGGTTATTACGTGGCTGCGAACAGCTAATGAGTTAGCTGAAACGCCGTAAACGTTCATCTCTGCGCGCATTTTCCTCTTTCAAAATCGGCTCAGCATCCAGTTGACGCAAGGGTTTGTCATCGCCCCTGATAAGCACACCGTCGGCGATAAGTGACAGATACCGACTGCAACATACGCGTAGAAAGGATGTGAAATTGCTGACATCGTGATTTGCTTCCAGTGACTCAAAATACAGATTGGTGATCATCTTGTTTAAGGCAATTTGGTCGCGGTGTGCAATCTCTTGAAGGGTGTTCCAGTAAAATTGCTCAAGACGAATAGAGGTGACAACGCCATCTATGCGTAATGAGCGAGTGTGGCTTTCCCATAATTTCTCATCCGCACCGATAAATACTTGGCACATGCCAACCTCCTTTTGATTATCCGTTTTCTCAGCCAATCCTAAAAAAGGGCGACGAACTGTTTTAGCATTTCGGGGTGAGCAGGCCATGCGGGGGCTGTCACCAAGTTTCCGTCCGTAATGGCATCATCAAGCGCGATTTCAGCGTATTCACCGCGCGCAAGGTCAATCTCGGGTTTACACGCTGGGTAAGCGGTTAGCTTACGACCTTCAACAACGCCTGACGCTGTAAGTAACTGGATCCCATGGCAAATTGACGCAACAGGCTTGTTTGATTCAAAAAACGCTCTTACCAATCGAACCACATCCTTGTTTAATCTTAGATATTCTGGCGAACGACCACCTGGAATGTACAAAGCGTCATATTCCGTTTCCTGCACATCGTTAAAATTCGCATTCAATGCAAAGTTATGGCCACGCTTCTCGGTATATGTTTGATCGCCTTCAAAGTCATGCACCGAGGTTGAAATCGTATCGCCTGCGACTTTATCAGGGCATACGGCGTGAACTTCATGACCCATTGCGATCAGTGCTTGGTAAGGCACCATGTTTTCATAATCTTCAACAAAATCACCGGTAATCATCAGTACTTTAGCCATCATGCTTCCTTTTCGTTAGGTTGAGGCGCGCCAGAGTTCTTCTCGCGCACTGTGATAGCTATATAACCGCAGTAATTTAACAACGTGGTAACATGGGAATATTACATTTCGACAATGTAGTGCTCAACTAAGAGACTTCGTGAGTTGCGCTATGCAATGAAATGGAAAGGGTGTTTAGCAAGAACCTCTTGAAGAATAAGAGGTTCATCACTCTAAGAAAGGAATTCTGGAAGATTTACGCCGATGATCAGTGCAGCTGACGCTTTTCAAAATCCAACAATGCAGAAAGTGCCATTTCCGCCTTATCTGCAGGCACAAAGACATGATCATGGTAAAACGCCGCAATCACATTTGCACTTATGCCTCTTTCTGCAAGCTTGGTAGACACAGCCGCCGTCAGCCCAACGGCCTCTAAGCTTGAATGAACGGTTAAGGTGATTTTTTTAAACACACCGTCATAAGGCAGTTTTGCGCTGTCAGCCATCGCCTTGCTTAATACCAGCGTTAAACCCTCGGCTTCTTGAAACGTCGCTAGCGGGGCTAGTTCGATGTAATCCTTTAATTTTCCTTCTACAGTACAGAATACCACTTCATACGACTCTAATTCTGGTTTCATTGTTCGTAAAAGCGCATCCAAATCGACAATACCTGACATAGCAATCCATTATTTTTGTTTATTAGTACACGTACCTTTGCCAAAACGCGTTGAAATTACAAGGCTATGAAACGTCAATTTGCAGAAAGCCAACCTCGATCATAAAGGATAAGTGGCGTTTTTATGGGTAACTGTGTTTATATACAGTACAAAAGGAGTTATTAAGGAAACAGCAAAATGAGAGCGTCACTGCGCAAAAAAGTCTTAGACGTCTGCCAAAAGAAAATCGACACCAAAGGCGATAAGGTTAACGTCTCTTTCTATGCATTTTTTGCCAACAAGAACGACGATCCAGAGCTTTTGATGGAAGCGGCCACGTGGTGGATTCAAACACATAAGTTAGACCACTTTGTGAGTGCCCATACCGTGATGACGTTAGTCAGGAACGAAAGCGAGAAGACGTAGCGGAGTTTAGTAAGGAGAGAGTTGAGGAAGAATAGGGCGCAGAAGACCTTCGATGCGCCCTATATGCGATAAGCTATCAGCGAGCTATTTCAGACAAAAGATCCTTGTTCACGACAAGGTTTCGTACGCCATGCGCATGGTCTTCATCAAACGCATTGCCTTCACACCATTCCCCGACAGTCTCAATATTTACCTTGGCCACTTTAGGGCGAACGCTCCACGTAACCTGAAACGGCGAGCCCGCTTCGTTATAACTTGGGCCAGTTGTAGAGCCTGCATACTGAATCGGTTTCCCTGTATTCACAGGAATGCTCACGGCTTGGTGCACGCCGTCTTGCACTTCATGTTCAGTCAGTGTTTCAAAGTCATACGCATTTTTGTCATTCACCAATACGTACACCTGAGTTTCGACACGCAGTTGCGGGTTCTTATTGGCATCGTTCAGACAGGCACCAAGTGTCGGGCCTGGGGAAACCTGAGCAGTTGAGTGAACATAATGCACCTCAATGGTGTCACCAGGCATCAGACCACCATGTTTGCTTGGGCAAATCTTCCCGCTTGTTGGCATCAATTCGGCATCGGTTAACGTTCCAGAGTACTTATAACCAGTTTGATAACCTTCGCCATCGCCGTTGCCCGCGTATGTCGTAAACTCGCCACCTTTATGTTCCGCGTTTTTATGGAAATGGATATTACACAGGTTCATTTCGGTGTAAGACGGCGCAGCACTGAATACCACTGCGTTATTTCCACCGACTGAGTCGATATCACGCGGAGATTGCGGGCCGAATCCTTCGCCCTCAGTATTTTCCGCCAACTCTTCACGTTGCTCTGAGATCACCTTGTCTGAAACGGCGATCTGTGCGTCTTTCGCCAATACGCCAAACGACGCCGTCATCGCCAGTGTAATAAGGCAAAGGTTGCTAGCTTTCATTGGTTTAGTCCCTTATCAATTGAAATGGTTAAATGGTGTCCTCACCGACAACTGCATCGAAACTAACCTTGGTTTCAAATATCTTTAGGCATACGCCTGAATAGAGAGCACGGTGCGAGAATATCGAAAGTTGCTGCATTTTTTGACTGGAAACGGCCTTACGACACCCATCTTTTCGATGGATTCTCTTTAATGCAGCAAAGCATTGTACAAATTGCCTACGCTTATGTGCGAAAGCTCATACTTTAAAATGCCTAATTAAACAAACATAAAAGTCAGTTGGTTTACTTACAAAACATAGGGATAAGTGGGTTGGGGTACGAAGGAGAGGGAACAAGTGACCAGAAAAATGACCCGCTGCGAGCGGGTCATTAATATTAGAAATAGTAAGCGACAGTACCTAGCAACTGAGTATTGTTAGCCACGTCATCAAACGTGAACCCAGCGTTAGCTCCGAGGTAGAGTCCATTATAAACCTCATACTCCGTGCCCACGTTCAGGGCTAGGCCCACACTGTTTTCGGTTTTATATCCGTTGGACACCGAAATGCTTGGGTGAGAGACAGAAGACTCCGTATCAGTCACTTCATTTTCTGTTTCTCGAGATACCGAACCCGTGGTTTTGTATTTGGTATACGTTAGGCCCAACCCGCCTTTTAGACGCAATTTGTCATTCACATCGTGGAAGTACACAGGCATCACAACGAATTGTTTTGCTTTCAAATCAGCACTCCATTCGTCTTCCGTTTGTGTATTTTGAACAACGCTGACAACCTTGCTGCGCGACGCGTCGGCATTAAATTGGCGATAGCCAAGTTCAAGGCCAAAGTCATTGTCAAAGCGATAGCCTACGCTTCCAGACCAAATGCTGTCAGAGCTATCTGGCGTGAGGGAGGTTCCATCACTGAATGCAACTGAATTGTCATGAGACAACGCGTTGTATCCATAACCAAGAGATACATAGGGTTGCGCCATAACAGCTGTAGACATTACCAATGCTGGTAGCGCAATTAGAGCCTTCTTAATCATTTGGATTATTCGCAAGAAGAATGTTATCTACCGCAATCGTATTCGCGTTAGGCTCAACATCGACTTCACCCACAAGCACAACTTGCGTGGTGGCATCTACGTCGATCGCCGCCATATCCTCATCATCGATTTCAACGGTAATCATGCCTGTTGAATCTTTGAAGGTGTACATTTCATTGCCAAGAGAATCAACGATGTAGCCAGTCAGCACAACGTTTTGGTCATCCATCGCAGCGTTTGCGTTCAATACATTAGAAACGGACGATGTTGCCTGTACGGTTGCCGTAGTTTGAGTGTTCGTTGCAGCAAAAGCAGGATTAAGCAGTGAAGAACCCAGGATCAGGGCAATAGCGCAGTATTTAGTTTTCATAAGAAACTCCATTTGTATCAGTATTTGTTTTTATTTTTGAGACAGTTGGAGTGTACGCCCGCGCTGCGACGCATGTCACTGAGCAGTATTGGAATGTAAAGTTGCAGAATAAAAGGAGATTTAGGGTAGGGAGATCTGGTATGTGCATGACGAGGACAAGGTTTTACTCGCTATCATTGGCGCATCGGCTGCAACGGGTTTGCTGTCGTTCGTGCTGACAGTCATCGCACTGAAAGTCGATGTGCGTTGAGCGAACATCACCAACTTCTCCGGCGGCTTGAAATGAAAAATGCCAGTGAGCACTAAATCATCAAAAATGAAAGCTCGGTCTACACCGAGCTTTTTTCATTATCGACCTGCATAGGAGTTAGTTTATTGAAAGCTCGCGTTGGCAAGGGCTGTGTTTAACTCAAATTGCTCCAATCAAAGTCTGTCTTTGGAAATAAGGCACCTACAGAGTGATTGATATTAACTCCTTCGAAAGCATCAAATACGCTCTCTATCAAATTAAGAGGTAACGCTAAACGCATGACTTCCGTAAAATCAGAGCACGGTAATTCCATGATTTCCAAAGGTAGCCCTAATGCCAAATGCACATCTTGAGTATTAACAACAACACTATCATTATACCCCTCCAAGATTCGTACACTTTTGCCATTCAATAGGATCATTCTAATTTTCATGCTTTTCCTTTCTTATCGTTGAGGGGGGAATCATAACATACTGTTTATATTGAATATATTATCCAAATACTGACAGGGTCGCGCCAAATTATTTCAATTTTTCTCTGCTTGGTATCCATAGCCCAGTGACATACGTTTATTGCCAGGCTGAACAGGCGGTTTTCAATGACGCCGTCACATCCCTTTAAATCGTGGAACAGGCTAAAAGAAGTCACTCGAATCACACCCCAAACACATAACTGTATATATATACAGTTATGTATGCTAAGTTCTGAAGTAGTGACCATTACTTCAATCTAGGGAATTAAACGTGGCGCATTCAAAGACAAGCTGCCTGTGTGGGCAGGTAAAGATTACCGCAGAAGACATCAATCCAAAGTTTACCGTTTGCCATTGTCAGTCATGCCGTGCTTGGGGCGGCGCGCCGTATTTTGCGGTGAAGTGCGGAACCAAGGTTCAGATTGAAGGTGAAGAAAAGATCACCATGTGCGAATCATCAAGCTGGGCGTCTCGTGGATTCTGTAGCCAATGCGGCACGCATTTGTTCTACAAATTCAAAGCGACCGGCGAGTACAACATGCCAGTAGGTTTATTTGCAGACTTACCAGGCTTGGAAATGGACATGCAGTACTTCAGTGATGCACGACCAAGTTATTACTGCTTCAGCAACGAAACCAAAGAAATGACGACAGCAGAGATCATGGCGTACTTTGGACCGCAGCCATAAAGCAGCATTCGACATTTAAAATCTCCGCGCGATACAATCGGTGAACGCGATAAATTCCCACAGCACACAAACAGCACTGTGGGAGCACCAACTTAGAAAGCCACGGCAAAGCATAGAGACACAAGGGTTAGCGTAAATCAGGCCATCTCGATGGATGTTAAAACCCAACCCTTATGTCAAACCTCTTTTAAGAAGTCCTATTTCCTGCTCATTAGAAATGTCACTGTTTGGGATACGAGTAGGTGAAAGGTATTGGATAGTAGACGGCAGCAATTGGGATGTGATTTCCCTTAATCTAAAGCCGGGTTTCGTCCAAGAGCCCGTATTTGTGCTCGTCGCTTCGGCATTTTCTTGCTCCGTGAGCGCTGGTCAGCACGATCCATTTCATCTTGTTTCTGTTGAGCAAATGACAGGACCGCTCCAAGACGTTTGTTCTCTACAATTTGCCCTTGATCTACTTCTGCCAGCTTGTCAAATACCTGACAATCGAGTGATCGATCGCCGTACATAACAGCGATGCGTCCGTCTGGGTAGTCAAGCACCTTGACTGTTTCGCCGGCCAGGCGGCTATTCTCTTCGGTTGGTTCTACCAAATACAACACTTTGTCATATTGGAAGGTCAAGGACTTCGATAGCACACGCGTGTCGTGCCAAGCAAAGGTATCATCCATATCACAAGCATCACCAACGAAAGGCCTGTGCAAATCTTTCGGAAATTTAGGCACCTTGGCAAAGCGGTCGTTAAAGTCAGCGATGAAGTAGGGCAGCCATCCGTTCGCTTCCTCAATCGTATTGATCTTTTCCAGACGCATTTCCTTGATCAGTCTGTCCTGAAGGGTTTTGTTTGCACGTTCAACACGTCCTTTTGCTTGGCTCGAATTTGCACAAATGAGTTCTATGTTGAGCTCTTGTAGAGCTCGTCCATATTGTGTAATTCGGTCGGTATGTGCATCACGCTTGCTGACATGGAAAATGGTGTGGCGATCACTATAGAAAGCGACAGGCCTGCCGTGTAGTTCAATGTAGCGTCGAGTTGCTGCTAAATAGTCAAAGGTAGATTCAGTCTCACTAAAGTGTAGGTGCATTAGTTTACCCGTGGCATCGTCAATAAAGACCAAAAGGCAACACTTTGGGCTTCTGCCTTCAAACCAATCATGATGAGAGCCGTCAATTTGAATGAGTTCACCTAGACAGTCTCTACGCTGACGTGGTTGATAAATTCTGGGCTTGCGTTGCGAGTGAGGAACCCAAATACCGGCAGCCGTCATCCAACGGCGAAGGGTCTCGACGGCAAGGTGAATTGCATGAAGATGTGAAAGCTTTTCCGAGACCAACTTCGGTCCAAAATCATAATAGTGCTCACGAATGACGGCGATAACTTGTGAACGTAGTTCATCTGGATAAGATCTGTTACTGGGTTTTCCTCTGCGTTCAGACAATAGAGACTCAGCTCCATCAGTTTTGTAGCGACTCACCAGACGGTATAGATGTCTTGCAGTAATACCTAAGCGTCGTGCGGCTTGCGTTCCAGATAGGCGTCGGTCAATGACATTTTCGATCATCCGAATTCGGTGCAGTTCTTTATCTGTCATAGTCAGCAGCATGTTCAAAACTCCGCTGTGGAGAAGATCCAAAGCCTAGCTGAACATGACATTTCTAATGGGCTCAGATATGACACTACTAAAGAGTTCTAACACCTTAACTACGCTTTATGTATATTATGTTAAATGAGATATGCCGCTACGTGAAATGTGACTCTCTACTGTAATGACCCTCTTTCTTCAAATAATTCAGTCTATTAAACGTAATTATCTATTTACCATAAAATAGATAATTACCAGCTTATTAAGAAACAGCCACGAAACGTGGTTTCCTGCCAGCTTCTTCGTCCTCTGGGAATTATTGGGTTTTGGTGCGGGAATCTGATTCTTTGACTCCCGACCAAATTTACTTACGGTTCACGGCGTTGATACGTGCGCCAACTTCCGTACTCGGAAATGTCGACGGCACCAACCGTTCCTGCTTGCTCGCAGATAAATCCAGTGACTTGCGTGCCATCATCAAGTTCGACTTTGCCGAGTCCTAGTGGACTTGGGATGTTTGCCAGAAAATCCCCTAAGCGAGCTATCGGCATTTCCCATAACTCCATTGCGATACTCACGCCGCCTTCCGTTACCTTGACCATGCCTGGTCGTTTCGGGCCTTCTCCAGCTAACGCAAACAATCGGTAATTGGCTGCACTTTGTCGTTGCGCGACAAAGCTGGCTTGTCTGTCAGTTAATTGATGATTCAATGGCAAGTCTTTCATGTGTGCACCACACACCGCGATCAGCATCGATTCTGGTACTGGCTCAATCACATCAAAGGCTCGCTCGCTTTCATAAGCGTCTGCCAGAGCCAACAGTTTTCGCTCCGAACCCTTATCACCAAACAAAGTAATGCCAAATGGCATGCCTTTGCCTCGTTCATCCGCAGGAATGGCTATGGCCACATAATCTAATAGATTCATGAAGTTAGTGTAATAGCCAAGGTTTGTGTTTAGCTCAATCGGATTATCTCGCATCTCGGCAATCGTATAGATAGTCCCTGCCGTTGGGATCAGAATGGCATCGACCTTACTCAGAATGGAATCCGCTTTTTGTTTCAGAGCTTTAAGCTCATACTGCGCTTCAAATGCATCAACAGCAGACAAGCTTCTCGCACTACTGACAATCGCTTGAATGGACGATTCACATTGGGATTCGTGTTCATCAAAAAACGTTTGAATTGCAGCGTAACGCTCAGCTACCCAAGGGCCGTCATACAGCAGTTTTGCTGCGTCGAGGAAGTGTTTAAAGTCTAACTCAACAAGCTCTGCACCGAGGTTTTGGCATTGCTTTTTGGCAGCATCAAACCGCGCTTCGAAGTCGTCATTACCAAAAAAAGACAACAGCGATTGGTTAGGGACCCCAATTCTCGGCAGACTCGCCATGTACTCTGGCTCAATTTCTGCCTCGGCAAAGTCTCTGGCATACGCATCTTGCGGATCATATTGACCGGCGATGGGCAGCAAATACTGAATGTCTTCAACTGAATTGGCCAGCAAAGTGACGCAATCGAGCGAGCGACAAGCTGGTACTACGCCACGACAACTTAGGCGTCCAATACTGGCTTTTAAGCCAACAAGCTGATTGAACGCCGCGGGCACTCGCCCCGATCCTGCCGTATCGGTTCCCAGTGCAAACATTGCCTGATTCAGTGCGACAGCAACCGCACTGCCAGAGCTTGAACCACCAGAGATATACGTGGGATCGATGCTGTTTTTGCACGCGCCATAAGGGCTTCGTGTTCCGTTCAAACCTGTCGCAAATTGGTCGAGGTTTGTTTTTCCCAGAGGCACTGCACCTGCTTCTATAAGGGCTTGAACAACGAATGCTGATTGACCTGGCGTGTAGGAAAATGGCTCACACGCTGCGGTCGTCGGTAATCCAGCTAAATCAATGTTGTCTTTAACGGCAAATGGTACGCCGTATAGTGGTAAAAATTTGGGGTTAACACTGTTAAGCCGCTTAATATAACCGTCTAATTGTGCTTCACTTACCACGCTTATCCAGCAGTTATGCGCGTCAGCTTTCGCTTTACGCCACGCCAGATTCAAGTATTCCTCAGGCGTAATCAGTTTTTGTTTGTAGGCATCGAGTAGTGCGTTGATTGAGGTGAATTCCATTTAAATCTGCTCCATCACAAGCAGTGGTTGCCCTGCCTGAACTTGTTCGCCTTCTTGTTTTGACAACCTAACGACGCGCCCTCTTTGTGACGCTGTCACTTCAATTTCCATTTTCATCGACTCTACGATGAGAATAGGCTGTCCCGCTTCAATTGTGTCGCCCTCGTTGACCAACACACGCCAGACATTGCCAGCTAATTGGCTTGGAACGACAAACTGGCCCTGGTCTAGCAGCTGATCTTCGGTTTCTTCCTTTATGTCTGAAATAGAAACGAAATTGGCGTCGCCACTTTCTTCCCAGCGTTGACGTTCAGCATCAAAGGCGTGTTGTTGCTGCTGCTTAAACGCGGCAATGGCATCTGCTTCTTTCTCCAACAGAGCTTCGTAGCCAGCAAGACTGAAGGTGGTTTCTTCAATCCGAACGTCAAACTTGCCCAGTGGGAAGTCTTGTCGGATTTTCGTCAGTTCTTCAGGCGATACAGGATAGAAACGGATTTGGTCGAAAAAGCGAAGCAACCAAGGTTGGGTGAAGGTGTTGTTTTCTCGGTAGCGATTCCACATTTGCAGGGTTCGCCCCATCAGTTGATAACCGCCCGGCCCTTCCATGCCGTAAACGCACATGTAAGCTCCGCCAATGCCAACGGCATTTTCAGGTGTCCATGTTCTTGCGGGGTTGTATTTGGTGGTCACTAAACGGTGGCGAGGATCCATCGGTGTTGCGACGGGCGCACCAAGATACACATCGCCAAGTCCCATCACTAAGTAATTGGCATTAAAAACAATCTCTTTGACTTGCTCAATGCTGTTTAACCCATTTATTCTGCGGATGAACTCGATATTATCGGGGTTCCACGGCGCATTTTTGCGGACAACGTCATCGTACTTTTTCATCGCTTTTTGAATAGATGGGTCGTTCCACGACAGCGGTAAATGTATGATGCGAGACGGAACACTGAGCGACGATATATCACCAATCTCACCTTCTGCGATCTCAAGTATCGCGATCAATTCGCTGACGCTGCAACGCAAGTTGTCGTAATGGACTTGAAGGGAACGGATACCGGGCGTCAATTCTTTGATCGCAGGTATACACATTTTTTCTAGCGCAAGCATCAGGGCGTGAACGCGGAAACGCACGCGAATATCCAGGGCTTGCGGCCCGTATTCCACTAAGAGGTAATCTTCACCGCTTGGGCGATAAACCACCTGCTCGCCATAGCGTTCCTTGTCGATGGTTTTGAGTATGGGCGAACTGAGTGGAGCTGAATCCAAGTGCAGTTCACTGGCCAGACATTGGCCGACAGAAAGAATTTGATGGCACTCTGCTTCTTCAGCATCCACAAAGGTAACTGGCTGGAATCGTATTTTGTCGCCAGGTTTTAATTGTCCCAGCTTCCAAAGATCGGCTTTTATTACCGTCGCAGGGCAAACAAACCCGCCAAGACTTGGGCCGTCTGGCCCCAAAATAACAGGCATATCGCCCGTGAAGTCAACGGTTCCAACCGCGTAGGCGTTATCGTGAATGTTCGAAGGGTGTAATCCCGCTTCACCACCGTCAGCTCTCGCCCAATCGGGTTTTGGCCCGATCAAACGTACCCCTGTGCGGCTTGAGTTAAAGTGAACTTCCCATTCGGCCTCAAAGAAAGCGTCGATATCTTGGTTTGTGAAAAAATCAGGCGCACCGTGTGGGCCGTAAATCACACGCAGTGTTTTACTTGCGGCGAAGTCGACAGGCTCCATGCTTCGTTCATTTCCACTGGGTGCTGTATGTTCCGGGTTGAGCAAGTGAATGACGTCGCCGCCCATCAGGGCTCGCCCTGAGTGACCGCCAAATTTCCCCAAAGTAAAGGTTGAGCGGCTACCGAGATACTTAGGGCAATCTAAGCCGCCCTTAAACAATACATACGCACGTGCGCCTTCGCCTGTTACTGCACCGAGTTCTAGTACATCCCCTTTTTCTATGGAGAGTTCCATATTTAAGGAAGCCGTTTCTCCGTTGATAGTAATTGGTATTTCTGCGCCTGCCACAACGATATTGACAGCAGTGTTGAATCTTAACGAGGGCCCATTGGCGATGATTTCCAGCCCCGCACAAGAAGCGTTATTGTCCAGCAATTGGTTTCCCAAACGGAAACTTAGACTGTCCATGGGGCCGGAAGGTGGAATCCCAACGTGCCAATAGCCTTCTCTTCCCGGTATGTCTTGAATCGTGGTTTGTGTCCCTGCGGCGAGCACATCAAATGTCAGAGGCTGGTAATCAAACTGATTGAGGCTTGATGTCAGGATCTCCCCGTTGGTGACAATATCTTCCTGAGCCAGTTGAGAAAGATACGCAATGTTGCTTTCAATGCCATACAGCCGCGTTTCACGTGTTAATTCCGTTAACCCTGCCAAGGCATCTTCTCGCGTGCCGGCATGTACCATCAGTTTGGCGAGCATGGGGTCAAAATACGGACTTACCTCAACGCCAGATTCAATCCAACCATCAACACGCACTATTGTGCCGTCTTCACGTTGTTCGGGTCTGTTCATAACAACGTTATCAGGTAAGGCAAACTGGTTGATCAAGCCCGTCGAGGGCAAAAAGGATTTGTTTGGATCTTCTGCGTACAGGCGAAACTGAATAGCGTGGCCGAATGGCGTTGACATTCTTGCTGTGACCCAGCTTTCTTCAAATTCATCACAGCCAATCTCAATCATCAGGCGCACAATATCGACATCGAACAACATTTCCGTCACGCCATGTTCGACTTGCAGACGGGTATTTACTTCAAGAAAGTAAAACTGCTGGGTAGTTTCATCGAGGATAAATTCAACCGTGCCCGCACTGCGGTAATTCACCGATGCCGCCAGTCTTTGTGCCGTGTCTTGTAATGCTGAACGTGTGATTTCATCTAAGTTGGGTGCTGGCGTTTCCTCCATCACTTTTTGGTTTCGACGTTGCGCGGAGCAATCTCGCTCGCCGAGTGTCAGTACATTGCCGGCACCGTCGCCAACAACTTGCACTTCGATGTGTCGTGCGCACGTGATGAATTTTTCAAGGAACAATCCACTGTGGCTGAAGTTGTTCTCGCCCAATCGCTTGACTGCATCGAATGCGTCGGCCAATTCGTCGCTGTTCTCACATAAACGCATCCCGATGCCACCGCCGCCTGCGGTGCTTTTCAACATCACGGGATAACCCATGCTGGCCGCTTCGCACTGCGCATCTTCAAGGGTATCTAGCAACCCAGTACCAGGTAGCAACGGAACATTTGCGTTTTCCGCCAATTCCCTCGCGGTATGTTTCAGGCCGAACATGTTCATCTGTTCGGAGGTGGGGCCAAGAAACACCACGCCAGCTTCTTCACAAGCGGCGACAAAGTCCGGGTTTTCACTCAAAAAGCCATAGCCGGGATGAATCGCTTCTGCGCCAGACGTTTTGGCAATGTTGAGGATCGTCGAGATATTCAGGTAAGTGTCCGACGCGCTGCCATTGCCTAAGCAATAGGCTTCGGTGGCGTTTCTGACATGCAGGCTTGATGCATCATCTTGGTGGTAAACCGCCACACTGTCGATTCCCATTTCATCCAAGGTGCGAATGATTCTACACGCTATCGCTCCGCGGTTGGCGATCAGAATTTTTTTAAACATCGTTAGCTCTTGATCTAGTCGGGTCGTCCCGAGTAACGCGAGAGGCTTGAGCAAAATGCTGCTGACAGGGTCGTCCCTTACCTCAATAAATGGCGTTTACGCCGCACTCCACACTGCGATTTCTATCGGTGTTGGGTTATATGCGTTGCAGGGGTTGTTGAGTTGCGGGCAATTGGAAACCAATACGATGACATCCATTTTCGCCTCTAACTCCACGTATTTACCCGGTGCACTGATACCATCAGCAAAGGTCAATCCACCTGCTTCGGTAACGGGCACATTCATGAAGAAGTTGATGTTATGGCTAAGGTCACGCTTGGACAGTCCATATTCTGGATGTTCGCTCACTGCCAGCAGCCAGGAGTCTCGACACGCATGCATGCAGCGTTTTTCTAAGGCATAGCGGACTGTATTACTTTCCGTTGAACAGGCACCGCCCAAGGTGTCATGTCGGCCACACGTGTCGGCAACAACTTCAAGTAATGGGTTATTGAGGTTTGACTGTAATACCGAGCCTGCCGTGAGATACGCGTTGCCCTGCTCTCTTAATGTGTCCATGGCACTGTATCGTTCAGCGGTATTGTTCGCGTTAAAGAACAAGGTGTCTGCGGCCTGATTACCTTCTAGGTCGGTAATGCGAAGGCGATCGCCAGCCTTCACCACTTTAAAATAGTAATCGCCGGCATCAACGACATCACGAATTTGCGCTTGGCTTGTCTGTAGTGTGCTTTCTTTGATCATTGCGTGGCTCCTTCTTTGACGTAAGATGGCTGATATTGGCGCGTGTTGAAAAAGCCTCGGCGGTTTTCGTCGCAAAGGTTGAGGCAAGGGTCATCATCCGCCAACGGTGGCGACGGGATCATTTCGACGTTTACCGGTTTTCTCGGATACTCCTCTGCCTTGTTCATGGCATGCGGACAGGTTGAAAACACAACCACCGTATCCATCTCAAAACGCAATGTGATGACATCTCCGGCATGGCTGTTATGTGCTTCGTAGCTTAAGACGCCTTCTGACGACGTGTTCACTCGGCTAAATAGATTCAGCGGCGCAGCGAGATCGCGAAGCCCGAGTCCAAACTTGGCCATTTCCACCAAAACTGCATCGTGGCCGTTTTGAAGCCAGTTATTTCGGTCTGTTTGGTAGTCTCGTTTTCCCCACTGCGCGTCAATGTGCTGTGAATGGCTAAGGCCACCAACACTGTCAATCCACCCCGTGTCATCACGCACGATTGAGCAGAAAATACGGCCCATGTCCGAGTAAACACAGTTCCCTTGGGTAAGCTTAAAGGTGTGTTGGCACTTCAAGCTGTCCGGCAAGTTAATGCGCTCCAGTGTATTGCGAGGATTGAACATTAGCAGAGAGACATTCGCCCCACCGATGATGTCGGTAAAGCGAAGGCTGAACCCTGCGGGGACTTCCATCGACCCGTGTTGCCCTCCGTCATAAAGGTGCTGAAAGAGGCTGTTTAGCGACATAATCTTTACTCCTTTTGGTTTGCAGTTATGCGACTTCCTTTTGCTGTTTAGCCTGCAAGTCGGCGATAAGGGCTTCTTGCCCCGGTGTATTCAACGGAATATCAAACGTGACTTGAGAGCCGTATCGTTCCGGTTCTTGCGGGTCATAACGAGGTTTATCAAACACCCACAACCGCGAGCCCAGCTTGAAGCCTTCTTGCAGGTCGTGAGTGATCATAAAGATGGTCAGATTTTGCTCTTGCCAGATTTGGTTAATCAAGACGTGCATGTCTTTTCGAATACCCGGATCGAGCGCGCCAAAGGGTTCATCAAGCAGGAGTATGCGTGGCTTTTTCATCAAGGCTTGTGCGATAGCGAGCCTTTGTTGCATACCGCCGGACATTTCTGACGGGAAGCGATTGGCGGCGTGCGCCAAGCCGAGCTTATCAAGCTGATCCATGGCTTTGTCCTTCAGAGCGGTCTTGCCACTTCCCCATACTTTTCCAAGCAAACGAGACGCTTCAAATTCATCCGCCACCATGATGTTCTGAAGTGCCGTCATGTGCGGAAAAACGGAATACTTCTGAAACACAATGCCCCGCTCAGGCCCTGGTTCGGAGTTAAGCGGTTTGCCATCTAACAGGAGTTCTCCACGAGATGGTGATTGTGTGCCCAGCAGCATGTTAAGAAAGGTAGATTTACCACAACCCGATGTACCTAAAATGCTGACGAACTCCCCTTGCATCACACGGATGTTGAGACGTTCAAGCACGACATGGTCGCCATACTCTTTCCAGACATTCTTTGCTTCGATGATGGGTTGCAGCGCAGTGTTGTTATCCATATTCAACTGCCTCCTTTTGATGTGGCAAACCACGGGTAGGCTTTCGCGGATATCTTCTGTAGGCCCCAATCCATCAAAAAGGCGAGAATCGTAATCCACACCACGTAGGGTAAGATGACATCCATTGCCAGATATCGACGGATCAGGAAGATGCGATACCCTAGCCCTTCCGTTGATGCGATGGCTTCCGCCGCGATGAGAAACAGCCATGCACTGCCCAGTGTTAACCTGACGGCTTCAATCAGTCTTGGCATAACTTGCGGCAAGACGACACGGAGCAGCAAGGTCCAAGAGTTAGCCCCCAGTGTCTGCGCTTTGATAATTTGCTCACTCGGCAAACTTTCGGTGCGAAGCTGAAGATCTCTCACCATCATTGGCGTGATACCGATAATGATCAGCATGACCTTAGAAAGCTCACCCAACCCCAATGCGATAAACAGGATAGGAAGGATTGCCATGGGAGGAATGAGCGATAAAGCTCTTACCAGCGGTGAAAGCGGAGCTCTAACATAAGGCACCATGCCGTTGGCGATACCTATCATCAACGCCAATAACGCACTGATGCCAACACCTAGTGTGAGCCTTTCCAAGCTAGCAAGCGTGTCTACCCAAAACAGGTACTCGCCCGTGCGTCGACTTGGCTCAAACGCCATTCTCGCAAACCCGTCTGCAATGCTGGCAAACGATGGCAGCAATTTGTCATTTGGGTTAACGGCCAACCGTGCATCAGACGCCAGAACATACGCTGCTATCAAGAGTACAAAAGGCAAGCATGCGAGAGCGACTCGACCTAATGACGAGGGTTGGCGATTGATAATCCGTGTCATCGTTTCACCTTAAAGTTCGCCGTTGGCGGCCATTGCCATAAACTCAGGATTAAATCTCAACTGAACATTCGCGCTGTCTCCATACACCCCAGACGGTGTTTCGATACCAATGAAGCCCGCATCTGGCGCACCATCACCAAGCAAACCGTGCTTGAATGAAAACTCCGCCACTTTACCCATAGTGTCTTTAAGCGTTTCTGATTCAGTGAAACTTACCGCTTCTGAGGGTTGATAAAACATCTTGGTTGAGGCCAATTGCGCTTGGTATCCCGCCAAGTCGGTACCTGATGATGCAGCCATAAACTCCAACGCGTTCAAGCCTTGTTCGTCGTCTTGCTGCATCTGCGACATGATTTCATACCATGCACCAGTGAGTGCTTTACCAAGTTCAGGATGCTGCGCCAAGGTATCGCTGTTCACGACAAGTAGGTCGATGATCTCGCCGGGGATCTGAGAGGAATCGAAGACTTTATGACTGGCTGGCATTTTCTCGATTTCCGCTAGGAGCGGGTTCCATGTTGTCACTGCGGTTACGTCTTCGGTGGCAAACGCGGAAACCAAATCTGCATCTGCTGTGTTCACCACAGTGATGTCTCGCTCAGTCATGTCAACGCTTTCCAGTGCACGTGCCAACAGGTAATGGGATACGCTGAGCTCAACAAGATTTACACGCTGGCCTTTTATGTCTGCAAGCGCATGATCTGTTTTTAAAATGATGCCGTCATTGCCATTGGAGAAATCACCAACAATCAGCGCGGTGGAGTCCACACCACTCGCGGCTGGAATGGTCAGTGCATCCATGTTTGTCATGACGGTGGCGTCGAACGCGCCAGCGGTATATTGATTGATGGACTCGATATAGTCGTTCACCTGAACGACTTCGATATCAATGCCGTATTTATCTGCCCACTTTTCTATGATGCCAGCACTGTTACCGTAGTCCCACGGAACCCATCCGACGTAGATTGACCACGCTAAGCGAAAAGAAGGTTTCTCTGCCGACCAAGCCATGCTCGAGACAACAGAGAAACTAACAACGACAGCAAGGAGTATACGTTTGAGTAAGTATTGGAGCGATGTAGAACGAGTTTTCATAGCGACCTCTGCCTTGAGATTTCACGAATTAACAGCACCAAAGAGATATCGAGTCTCCCGGGCTTTTGTCCCTCCGTGTGACCTCAGCAATTGGCGTTACACCAATGCCAGCGAGGTTGACAACTCTCGGACCAGCCATGCATTTTTATCTCCCCACAAGACATTGCACCGGAACCCTAGTTGTCTATTGCCAAATTTTCAGTAGTGACGCTTTTAAGCGCGGTAACCGATACATCTTTGGTACGCTACTGAGGTGTACAAAGCAAAAGCGTTGCCAATTTTGCAGGTTGTTGTTTTTGATTGAATTATCAATATGACGGCAGTGTATTCGGTATGAAGTGCGCTGAACTGGTGCAGACTTTGCACAAGACTGACGCTTGTTTTTCGACCACTCCGCCAATTTTGATTCCCTCATTTTGCTTTTAGTCGGGCGCGTCTTACGCTCATTATTAGACAACGAGAATCCCGAAGATATTGGTGGATTTCGTATCTGATCACCCTTTCAGTAACCGTTAAGCAGTCAGTTACTTAGCAAACAACAAATCTATGTGTGCGCTACACATGTTTATTTCTCTATGGGATACAGTTGCTATGGTACTTAACGACAAACAAGACGACGCAGAGAGCAGTAAAGACAAAACCAAAAGGTTTGGGGCTTGAAGAAAAGCTGATTAACTCTCGCTCAATCATCATCTCTGGTGAAGTGAATCAGGAGCTGGCACAACGCATTTCAACGCAGTTGCTTATCCTACAAGAGATCAACGACGACCCAATCTATCTGTACATTAACAGCCAAGGCGGACATGTCGAAGCGGGCGATACGATTCACGATATGATCAAATTCGTGAGACCGAAAGTGATTGTGATTGGCACTGGTTGGGTCGCAAGTGCAGGCGTAACGATATACATAGCTGCTGAAAAAGAAGACCGTTACTGTCTGCCAAATACGCGCTTTATGATCCATCAGCCGCTCGGTCAGGTGAACGGCAAAGCATCGAATATCGAAATTGAAGCGAATGAGTTGCTCCGTATTCGCGCAAGGATCAACAAGTTGATCAGCGACGCGACAGGAAAACCTCTAGAACAAGTCGAACAAGACACCGACTACAACTACTGGATGGATCCGGCGCAAGCTATCGATTACGGGCTGGTGGCCAAAGTTGTCAGAAACATTTCTGAAATTCGCTAAGCACTAAGTCAGAAGCACAAAAGCGGGCTAACTTGGCTCGCTTTTCTATTCGAGATATAGATCCCCTATCGCATCATCTTCTTCAAGCGACCATCATAGTAGAAATCTCGCTGGTCGATGACTTTCACTTTCTGGCTTTCAGGGTGAATGGGATTGATAAGGAAGTTGTATTCGCTGGCGATGATCGCAGACGGAAGCTGAATCACTGGAGTTTGTTGCTCTTGCAGCCACATCGAACCGAATTGTCGTGATACGTCTGCATCTGGCACAGCATCCCAACCGTTTGGCAATTCGCTTTCACTGACGCGTTTAATCGCAATATCGTCCGGGATATAAATGGTCATCATAACAAGTGGTGGCATTTGCACTGGGCTTTCGTGAACAAACCGTTCAAGCGCAGCCAAGGAACGTGAACCTGCGGTATATAGAATCGGTTGCCCTTTTTGATGCCAACGACCAGAGGCAAACATGCCGCCCATACCACTGAGGTCCGCAAACTTTTTGACCGATAACCTGAATACTTCCATCAGGCGGTCATTCCATGCATCAGCCTGTTCAGGATGGTTTCAACATATTGAATGCCGGTATTGGTATCTAGGTAGTCTACCGCTGCCTTGCCGCCAAAGGCGACTTGAGGCGTTTTAAGCCAATCGAGAGCCGTTTGGTGACTGCCATAGTAATCAACAGCCAGATCTACGACACGGCGGATCGCAAGTGTCTTTTCGGATTGTGACGGTGTGAGTAAATCTGTGTCACTTTTACGCTGTAAGCTTCGTGGACTTAACCCAATAAGAGACACCCATTCGCCACTTGTCATGGCCATGTCGTTCATCACTTTGCGGGCATGCTTCACTGTCAGGCCGTGGCGAATGATTTCAAGCTCAGTATCTTGATTGATCACTTGCCCTTTTTTAACCACACCTAGAGAAACTAATTGCTCTGCGTACATAGGTTGCCTCCGTCAGACTATGGTTAAATTATGTGCGCCATTTGTCGTATTGTAAAGCGTCAGTTGTCGGCATTGCATTCTAGATTGGTAGCTTAGTCCGCTTTTTTACCTGACCAAATGCAAAGCTGGATTCAATGGCCGCAATGTTGGGAAGCCGCGTCAATTCACGCCGAATAAAGCGTTCATAGGTTTTCAGCGACTCACTGACGACATGCAAAAGGTAGTCATGCGTTCCCGTCATTAGGTAGCATTCCAACACTTCATCCATCTGGTTTATCAGAGATTCGAAGCTTTCCATGTTTTCTTCGGTCGGCTTTTCGAGCTTAACCAATACGAATACGTTGATGGGAAGTCCACATTTCTCCTGATCGATATGAGCGTGATACCCCGTAATAACGCCCTTTTTCTCAAGTGCACGAACCCTGCGCAAACACGGTGAGGGTGAGAGCGAGATACGGTCAGATAACTCTTGATTAGTTAGCCGCCCTTCTCGTTGCAACTCACTGAGAATGTTCCTGTCAATCTTGTCTAACTTGACGTCCATTTCCTCTCCTTTCCTTTTTGAGCAATATTCATTCACTTATTGCTTTTTCAATTAGCAGGATATGCCAAAAATTGGCACTTCAACGCCATATTTTGCAATTTATATGATCGCGGCCTTTGCTAAGTTTTTAAAAAAGAACGGAAGACGGTTTATAAGGAGATCCACATGAATACATCCACGCAGCTGAGCCCGCTTAGAAAAACGACAAAATTTGAAACAGCGGAAGCATTAGCGAAAGAGCAAGCCGAGCACTTTGGCATCGACGCAAATACTGAGTATGGACAGGCTCTTATCTCCCTTGCAACAACCCTCTATCAAGCCAATCACCATACGCATGACTTGTGGGCGATTACCTTAGATGGCTTAGCTGATCTGGACAAAAATGACCGCATTGCTTGGTTTAACGCGAAACGTTTTCTCTCCTTCCAACTCGCCAAGGTGCTAGATAACCTTCAAAACCCGATGCGCGCGACTTATCAGTCGATAGCAACACAAAATGGGCATTTTGCATCTAAAGGGGCGTATCCCATCTTTGACAATGTGGCAGCCATTTTTTCAGCAAGTCCTGTTATCACACGCACCGCGACCTATTTGTTTGCATGCACAGAATGGGTTGAAGATGCATTTAACGGCAGAGAGCCGCTACATGATATTTACTCTCGATTGCTCAACCCAACCTCAATCAGCTTGGCCAATCACATTGTGGATTTGGAAGCGGGCAAATTGGCCGACCAGTACTTGGCCTGGAACTTTAACTCCGGCATGGCGGCGATTGATGGACTACTTAGCCATTTATTAGGGCGTGAAGATGTCGTGATTGCTTCCCGCAATGTTTACGGTGGCTCCTATCAGCTGCTGCACGACTGGTACGGAAAATCTTCAAATCTTGATGTCGCGATCGAATGGGTAGATGGATACGACGCGGCATCATTCAAAACTGCCATTGAGGACGTAAAATCGAAGTATGCTGACCGTCTTAATCAGGGCCGTCATATCTACATTTATATAGAGAGCCCTTGCAATCCACATGGCTATGTCCTCGATGTTGCGGGGATCTGTAAAGCAGCCCATTCAAGTGGTATTCGCGTGATCACCGATACAACCGTTGGCACACCATTCCTTCATCCCGTATTGAAGCGTGATGACCCTGCGGAACGTCCTGATTTTGTCATTCACTCTTATACGAAGGAACTCGCAGGCTCAGGAACAACCACGGCTGGTGTGGTAATCGGTCGTAATGAAGATATGTTTATTCCAAAAGGTGACAGCGTCACATGCATGAATTGTGATGGGACTGAACGAACCGTGAATTGGAACGAAACCTTGTTCTGGAACGTGTATTACATCAAAGGGGCTTTCCTCGATGCTGACAAGGCATTCGAAGTCCTGAACGGCATGAAAACCTATGAAATGCGTGTTCTGCAAAAAGCCATTAATACGCTGACGCTTGCGCGAGTTTTCCAAATGCACACCGACATCAATGTGTCTTGCCCTGCATTACCCGACAACCCAAATTACCCGCTCATGAAAGCTAATATGCACCTTGGTTTGCCAGCTGCGCTGTTTACCATTGATATGGAGGGCTCGACCGTTCGCCCGGCTATCGAGAAAAACGTGTTTAAGCAATTTTTCGATATGCTGGAACCCGCAATAGGTATGCAAGTGAGTCTTGGACAAACAAACACAGTTGCGCTTTGTCCTGCGATGACAACACATTCAGAACTGGATAGTGATGCCCTCAACGCTGCGGGCATCAAACAAACTACGATGCGAATAGCGGTAGGACTTGAAGACCCAAGAGCGTTCCTATCTCACATACAAAGAGCGGCGGAAATGTCGATTGATGCAAAGCATCCAGATTTTTCTGCTGAATTCCCTACTCCAGAGGAAATCGACAAAATATACAAACAAACATATTTAGATGTTCACCAACGTTTTGTTGATTCGCTCCCTCAATACTCAGCATTATTGCAATAGCGTTTAAAACACCCAGCGCGACTTTCTCTATTCAATCAAAGGAAGACGCGCTGGACTTCGTTATCGAACCATCGCTGTTTAAATAACACATTGTCACTTGAAACAAGGGGAAGAGATCTTGAGTAAGTAATTGTAACTGCTGTAATCTGTTTACTTTGTTTAGCAGTTGTACATCGGGTTCACAGTACCATTCGCCAAACCGATGCAACTCCCTACTCGCCTGTGCTTTTCCTCTTGCCGTAACCACTTCAATTTTCATTCCAAGCCGCGAGGCTTCGAACCCACTTGCTTTCATTGCCAGCGCATTAATCATCGCGTCTTCCAGCCCTGCAACTTGCTGCGCCGTTAATACGGTGTGGTCTGTGGCCTCCAGAGCTGTCTGCGCTTTCACCATTTCCAGAGCAATCGTTGATAATGAATGAATATTCTTACGTATCACTGCTTCACTATTTCTACTTGAACGCTCAAATATAAGACCAACGATCGACAGCAAGATCACTAACGCAATGGCCATCAATATTCGCTGCATTTGAACACTCCATATCGACGCTGTAATTCGCTGATATATATCGTTGTTACCATTGGAGACACGTAAATGTTTAAGCAGTTGTTCAAAGCGCACGATATCAGCCCTGGGGTGGAAGCGAGTAACGTCACCAAACATAAACATGCAAATATCGGAATTACATTAAATTCACATTAATTGATTAACAATTCAATTAACGACATTCGGCATTCTCAAATGGTACTTAGTTAAGCAAAGTAATTATTCTAATCCCACTTATAAACTGTTGGTTATAAAGAATGACTCACAAATGAGAATTGCTTTGTAAAAAGTCCTATTAGTACTTTTTTCATTGAGTACTAAATTTTTGCCAAATTCAGAACGTCTTATTTATGAGATTATTTATTACGTGATTTATTACTTTAGATTCAAGAGGTAGACGAACCAATCCCTTACTATTTAACACTTTGAAAACGCTTTCATAAGCTATTGATTGCTCAACAACTCTAGCTATCAAGCATTTCATCTTTATGTATTCAGTCTTGGTTTTACAACATATTTTGCATGAATTTCCCGACCCGATTTAATTCGCGATTCAAAAAATGAACCCTATATTAATTCAGAAAAGTGTGAGCTCGATATCTACTTATAAAAAAGGAAGTATTTAGACCTCGAAATATATTGCAAATATGTTTATAAGTGAAATAATCCGCGGCGCAATAAATGTTAACACAAATGCAACATGCTGCATTGGATTGACACTTGAAAGCATAAAAAAACTGAAAAGGACTCGGTAATGAAACGTTTTATTTCGGCTGCTGGACTGTCGTTGTTCGCCAGTTCGGTCTCTGCAGAAGGGATCGATCAAGCAATCAACGAAATAGTCGCTCCCATCGTAAACCCCTTCGTAGGTATGATCTTCTCGCCCATCCCACTCCCATTCCTTGATGCAGAAGCACCATGGATTGTGTTGTGGTTGGTCGTCGCAGCGGTCATCTTCACCTTCTATCTTGGCTTTATTAACTTCCGTGGATTTGCTCACGCAATCCGATTGGTTAAAGGTGACTACACCAATCCAAACGAACCCGGTGAAGTTTCTCACTTCCAGGCTCTAGCAACAGCTCTGTCTGGTACGGTTGGTTTGGGGAACATTGCAGGTGTTGCTGTAGCAATATCTATTGGTGGTCCAGGTGCAACCTTCTGGATGATCCTCGCCGGTCTTCTTGGTATGTCTACCAAATTTGTAGAGTGTGCGTTGGGTGTTAAATACCGGAACACGAACCCAGATGGTTCGGTATCTGGTGGTCCAATGTATTACTTAAGCAAAGGTCTTAAGAAACGAGGCAATCCCGCTTTTGGCCGCACGTTAGCCGTTTTATTCTCAGTTTGTGCAGTCGGTGGTGCCTTAGGTGGCGGTAACATGTTCCAAGCTAACCAAGCATTTAAGCAAGTGGTTGGCGTTACTGGCGGCGATTTGTCTTTCTTCGCTGATAAAGGTTGGTTGTTCGGCCTAATCATGGCTGTGATTGTCGGTGTGGTTATCATCGGTGGTATTAAATCCATCGCGAAAGTGACCGAGAAAGTCGTCCCATTCATGGCAATTGTCTATGTAGGTGCAGCTATTGTCATCATCCTGCTTAACATTGGACATGTGGGTGATGCATTCGCAGCAATCTTCAACGGTGCGTTTACTGGTGAAGGTGTAGCTGGGGGCGTAATCGGTGCGATGATCCAAGGCTTCAAACGCGCCGCGTTCTCGAACGAAGCGGGTGTTGGTTCCGCGGCGATTGCGCACTCGGCAGTAAAAACCAAAGAACACATGTCTGAAGGTTTTGTATCTTTGCTAGAACCATTCATCGACACCGTTGTGATTTGTACCATGACCGCTCTGGTTATCATCATTACAGGTCAACTGTATGAAGGTCAGGAATTGACAGGTGTTGCACTAACTTCAGCAGCATTCGGAAGTGCAATTTCTTGGTTCCCGTACATCCTAGCGATTGCAGTTGTTCTGTTCGCGTTCTCTACGATGATTTCATGGTCTTACTACGGCCTGAAAGCGTGGACATATCTGTTCGGTGAAAGCATCCGTGCGGAATTGACATTCAAACTCATGTTCTTGGTGTTTGTTGTCATCGGTGCATCGATGAACCTGGGTCCTGTTATCGACTTCTCTGATGCAATGATCTTTGCGATGGCACTTATCAACATCATCGGTCTGTACCGTCTGGTGCCTGAGATCAAAGCGGATATGAATGATTACCTTGCACGTTTAGAAAGTGGCGCGATTGCACGCTACAAAGGCTAATCACGGTTAGTAAGGTATAAAAAGAGATGCCAATTGGCATCTCTTTTTCTTTCTAAAATGAGTCGTTAACCGCCAGCCAGTTTGACTGTGTGACCTTTCTTTTCAAAGTACGCTTTAATTTGGTCGCGTTTATCACCTTGAATTTCAATAACACCGTCTTTCACTGAACCACCACAGCCACACACTTTCTTTAGTTCTGCTGCAACGAGCTTTAGTTGGGTGTCTTCCATATCCAAACCGGTAACAAGGCAAACACCTTTACCTTTACGCCCTTTTGTTTGACGTTGGATGCGAACGATACCATCACCTTTATCACGAGCCGGTGCTTGTTTTTCTTCTTTGATTCGCCCAGTTTCGGTTGAATAAACCAAGCGGCTATTGTCGTCTTTCATAATTCACTCTTTGACGCATTGCTATGGGCACATGGTACCAAAAGATGAGTAAGCGATTGAAGTAAAATAGTTCGTGGCTAACTGACTTAAATGAGGATTAACGTACCATTGAGTGAGCATCAATGTAATTCTTAATCATTGGCAATGAGCCTTTGATCAATTGCCCGCGCGCAAGGATATACCACTGCCCCGGTTGTTTTTCATCACTCATGATTTGGATGCCTTTATAACTTTCTGCACGAGCACGTTCTGCTGCACGGAAGTCTTGGCGCCCAAATTCAGAAGGACGACGGAAAATACGTGTGTCACACCACCAATCGATGCATTGTTTTACACCGAGAAGGCTACCTGACACACTCTTACCATTAACTGTTGAGGTATAGAGTTCACCCTGGCTTACAATTTGATGCCCACGATGAGAATACCGTTTTTTCATTAGCTACCTGTTCTTCATAGTTCTAATTATTTTGCGGGGAGGATTCTAAAGAATATAGCCGGAGAAGAACATAATTTTTGGAACCAAATTCAAATAAATATCCTCTTGAGAACAGTCAGTTACACTTGGTTAACGCAATGTTACTGCTTGGTGGGAACGTTTTTATCAACAAATTGCTTGAGGGCTGGCAACGAACCTTTTAACAGGTTTCCTTGAATGATCATGTACCACGCTTTGTCATCATCTTCAGAGTCATTCATAATTTGAATGCCTTTGTACTCTTCTGTCCTCTTCGCTGTCGCATCTTCAAATTCCTGTTTTTCAAAGTCATTTGGTTCGCGAAGAATGTTGGTATCACACCACCAATCAATGGACTGTTTAACACCCAATAAGCTCCCGAGAACACGTTTCCCGCCAACACGGGCACTGTATTCCATTGTTGCTTCATCGGCTAATTCTACATTGTAACCGCGATGATAAAGACGTTTTCTCACTGTTAGCACCTCGTCACAGGCCCAATGAATGTTACAGATGTAACAAGTACTATTTACACTCTGTAAATTAGACCAGATTCAAGCATACTGCCAAATTTCTGTCCGTCCTTTAGCCAGAAAAACTGACATTTGTTTAGTGGGTTATGTGATCTCCGGACTTCATTAATCCTGAGTATGATGGAATAATGACGGTCATCATCATTTAGTTATAGTGCGTTAAGCCATGAAAAAGATTGAACCTATTCTTGATTCTTCCGAAATAAAAAAGAGCATTGCCCTTTTCAAGCAAGGACAGGTCGAATTGGAGGCATGGCAAACACTTACAAATAACCTGTACAGTCACAACTCTCTACTGAGTTTTCAAAATGACTGGATTACCTTTGTAAATTTCTGTAGAGACGTGAATGTATGTCCTCTGCCCGCTGCAGTAACAGCCGTTCGACGCTTTGTTGAACACTCAGCAAAAACGCGAAAAGCCGCCAGTATTAAACGCTATGTGATTACCCTTTCTTTAATGCACCGCGTTCATAGCCTGCCAGATCCGACAAGACACAGAGAGGTACGCTTCACCCTAAACCGCTTGTACCAAGAAAAATCTGACGATGCGGGTCAAGCGAATGCGTTCATGCTTTCTCACCTTTCTGAGTTGACCGCAAGATTAGGCAACAGTGAAAAACTAAAAGATGTTCGAGACCTGCTAATTTGGACCTTGTGCTTTGAAGGTATGCTCAAACGCAGTGAACTTGCCGCTTTGCCTTATAATGCGCCGAGAGAAACTGAGGAAGGTTTTGTTCTGGCTGTTGATGACCAATTAATTGCGCTAAGTCCAGAAGCGAAAGAACAAGTAGACAAATGGTTTGAGATGTCCGGCATTATTGACGGCCCGCTGCTTCGCGGCATAAACAAGCATGGACATTTAAGCGATGCGCCAATGGATCACTCGTCTATTTACCGTGTATTCCGTCGTGCAGCTACAGAGTTAGGTCTAGAAGGCTCGTTAACATTCTCTGGGCAATCTCCACGAGTGGGCGCAAGCCAAGAGCTCGCGGACGCGGGGAAAACCATCAAAGAAATTCAGCATCAGGGAAGATGGAAAAGCCCCGCTATGCCAGCCCAATACGTTGGGAACAAAACGGCAAGTAGCGAGGCAATGGCTAAATTCAAACGAAAAATCGAAAAGGACTAACCGTTATTCAAGCCTGAACGAATACAGCTCTGAAGGTAGTCAGAGAACGTGTGTCCGTTATGTTCCATCAGTTTTGGGAACATCGAGATAGGCGTCATACCTGGGTAGGTATTAATTTCATTGAGAAGCACGTCGCCTTCTGACGTTAAGAAGAAGTCTATACGAGACAGATCTTTTAATTTCAGATGAACAAACGCTTTTTCTGCGTATTCACGCATTTGAGCGATTTGCTCTTCGGTTAAGTTCGTAGGTTCAACGGTCGTCAGGCTATGGCTGCCCGCGCTGTACTTTTCTTCGTAGGTGTAGAAGGTGTCTTCAGGGCTACAAATCTCACCCGGGTTCGTCACGATCACGTCGCCATCAAAATGGTATGCGGCCAATTCAAGTTCACGAGGACGCACTGCTTTCTCAACAAGCACTTGGTTGGAATAGGTAAATGCGCTCTCTACCGCATCTTTCACCGCAGATTTTTCAGTCACTTTGTAACAACCGACTGAAGACCCTTGACACGCAGCTTTCACAAAGATTGCGCCCCAACGGTCGAACGCCTCTTCTGCTTTAACAACGCTGTCTGCGTTGTTTTCGGTCAAGAAAACATACGGCGTATTTGGAATGCCAATGGCATCAAACCAAAGCTTTGACGTGATTTTGTTAAAACAAACAATGCTGGCAGACGAGTCGCAACCCATGTAAGGCAAACCAGCAAGTTCGAGCAGCGATTGAATATCGCCAGTCTCACCAGGGAAACCGTGAATACACGGCACAACATAATCAATGTTGACGGTGTCATTGCCAACATTTAGCGTTTTATCCATGTTCAGGCGGCAATCCTGCCCGTCCATGTCTTTCCAGCCGTTCTCTTTAGTCAGCTCTACGCGAATAACAGATACAGAAGGCAATTTACGTAATTCAGATTCTACGTAGTTCGCGGAGACCAAAGATACTTCGTGTTCGGCACCACCGCCGCCACACAACAACAATACTTGAGTTGGGTTCATGACCTTTCCTACTCTACCCTGAGAACGTTCAGGGGCATTTAATATTCATCTGCACAATCCGGTGCATTACAGAAAGCCGCTCTATAGTAGACAATCACTTTGAGCCTTTCATCCGAAGAAAAGCAAATATCTGTCAAATTTTGCGTGATTGCGCAAAAACCCAGCGTAATGTAGGTCTTTTTTACTGAAAAGCGGCGTATCCCGTTTTACTAATGAAAAAAGAGAGCCGAAGCTCTCTTTTTTAAAAAACGGTTTAACCTAATTCACTCTAATCATTTCCGGCGTTGCGGAAGACTTAATAGACGCCATCGAACGAATGAATGGACCGTACGCTTTAATGTTTTTAGGTAATGCATTCAACGCTTTCTTAGCATCGGCTTTTGAGTTGTACTCCCCATAAAGCAAGGTGTACCAAGGCAGTCCATCAACCATCTTTTTGTTCGACCATACTGGCTTATCTGATGGTAGCTTGTTCACGTAATCACCAAAGCCTTTATTGTGGCTTAGTGCGACAACCTGAATGGTGTACTTGCTGCCCGACGTCATCGCAGGCTTAGTAACGGGTTTTGGTGCGGGCTTCGCTGTGCTCACAGGCTTGGTCATCTTAGGTTTTTCAGTGACAACCGGTTTTGGCGCAGGTTTAGGTACAGGCATCGCTTCTTGAGTTACTGCATCATCCGCCAAGTTAACCGCGACAGTCTGGGTTACTGGCATCACTTCTTCTTCTGTCGTTTGTGTCAGTATCTGAGACGTTGTGGCACCACCTACACAACCAGCAAGAACAAATGTCAACGCGATGGGAAAGATTTTCTTCATGAATTTTCAACTGTTATGAGCCATTACTCTCTATTTTGTACCTATGAACGTATTCATTCAATAGAAAGTACGAGGGGCCTGACAAGACTCTGCATCAGGTCACACATACTTACATTTACGTTATGTATTGCCAAACGACCTCGTGACGAAGGATTTAACGGCACGGTCTATCTGCCACGACTCAATGTGATTAAGTACAATAAGCTTTTGACGACAAAGACAAGTTGTTTTCGTTGTGGATCACAGCAAGGGCGACATACAAAAGCAGCAGCCTCGTAATCGCGATAGTATAAGAACGCCTGATAGTGAAAGTTGGAGAAGGAAATGACTGGCCTAGATATGCTCTTTAAACCAAAATCCATTGCTGTGATTGGAGCATCAGACACACCGGGGAGAGCCGGAAACGTCATTATTCGAAACCTGCAATCCGGCGGATTTAATGGTCCAATTATGCCAGTCACACCGAAATACCAAGCTGTTGCAGGCATCCTCGCCTATCCCACCATCGAGTCTCTCCCTTTAGTGCCCGATCTCGCCATACTTTGCACACAAGCATGCAGAAACAGTGAACTTGTCCGTCAACTGGGTGAGAAAGGCGTCAAGGTCACGATTATTTTGGCCGCAGGGATGAAAAAAACCGTGGCGCATGATGGCAGAACAGAATACGAGGTGATGCGTGAAATCGCATCACAATACGCCATGCGAGTGATAGGGCCGAACAGTCTGGGCTTGATTCTTCCTTGGTTAAATCTCAATGCCTCTTTCTCCCCGATTCCAGCAAACAAAGGCAATATCGCCTTTGTCTCTCAGTCCGCCGCCGTATGCACCACAATTCTTGATTGGGCAAGGAACCGCCGCATTGGCTTTTCCACGTTTATATCGTTGGGCGAAGCCAGCGATATCGATTTTCCAGAGTTGCTTGATTACTTGAGTCGCGAAAGTAAAACCGACGCAATCATGCTCTATATCGACAATATTCAGAATGCGCGCGCGTTTATCTCCGCGGCACGAGCAGCCTCACGTAACCGAAGAGTTCTCGTGTTAAAAAGCGGACGTACGCCAGAAGGCGCCGCATCGCTACCGCATTTACAGGCAGACGACCTTGGTTTAGACGGTGCCTACGACGCGGCAATTCGACGCTCCGGTATGCTTCGCGTAAAAACCACCCATGAATTATTTGCAGCCGTTGAAACACTTTCCCATTCGGTACCGCTTCGAGGTGAAAGACTGGCAATCATTTCAAATGGTGGTGGCCCTGCGGTAATGGCCGTCGATGCCTTATTGGAAATGGGCGGAAAGTTAGCCGTCTTGAGTGAAGAAACTATCGATAAGCTCAATAGCATTCTTCCCGTCAGTTGGTCACAAGGTAACCCCGTCGATATCGTGGGTGATGCAGATACGGAGCGCTATAAGAAAGTCACAGAGATCTTGCTTGAAAGCGATGAAGCAGACGCGCTGTTAATTCTTCATTCTCCTTCTGTGACGGCACCAGGCTTGGCGACAGCAAAAGCCCTTGCCGACATGCTTAAAAGCAGCCAGCGGGCTAAACGCTTTAATATTCTGACCAACTGGCAAGGTGAGAGTGATGATGCCACCGTTGCGCGTTTGGCTTTTGCACATGCAGGCTTCCCCGCCTATCGAACCCCTGAAAGTGCCGTTACTGCATTTATGCACTTGGTAGAATACAGACGAAACAAAAAGCAGTTAATGGAAACACCCGCTTCGATTGGTCAGATAGATTACGACGTTGAAGGCGGAAGAACCCTAATTCAACATGCGATAGACAGTCAGCAAACCTCATTGACCACCCATGAAGCAAGACCATTTTTGGCGAAATACGGCATCAATGTGATGGCAACGTGGTTGGCTGGCGATGCGGCCGAAGCGGCGCAGATAACCGAACAGGTCGGTTACCCTGTCGCGATTAAACTTCGCTCGCCTGACATTCCACACAAGTCAGACGTGAATGGCGTAATGCTCGATTTAAACAATGCCATTGAAGTCGCCAATGCGGCCCAACTGATGTTAAATCGCGTATCACTCTCCTATCCGACGGCACGGATTGAAGGACTTCAAATCCAAGGCATGGCGAACCGTGCAGGTTCTCAAGAATTACGCGTATGTGTTCGACACGACCCTGTATTCGGCCCAGTCATACTATTGGGTGAAGGGGGTTCAGAATGGAATGTGAACCGTGATGCGGCTGTCGCTATTCCACCGCTTAATATGACGCTGGCACGTTATTTAGTTATTGGCGCACTTAAAAATGGCCAACTACGCCAGCGCGGCCACCCTTACACATTGGATGTAAACGCGCTCTGCCATTTCATGGTGACACTGTCACAGATTGTTATCGATTATCCGGAAATTAAAGAGCTTGATATCCACCCGCTTCTTATCACCGGTGACAGTATCACGGTACTAGATGCTTCTATTCAGCTTTGTGCCTTCCAAGGTGATGCAAATACGCGTCTGGCAATTCGCCCCTATCCCAAAGAGCTTGAGCAACAGGCCACACTGAAAGATGGAACGCCCATTTTGCTTCGTCCTATCCTTCCTGAAGACGAGCCAAATCATAAATCGTTTGTTGAAAGAGTGTCTGTTGAAGATCTCTACAAACGGTTCTTCTCAGATGTCGGCGAACTCAATCATGAAGCACTGGCCAATTTGACCCAAATAGATTACGACCGCGAGATGGCGTTCGTTGCTGTGCAGCGTGACGTTAGTGGCAGCGATGAAATTCTTGGCGTTGTTCGTGCACTGGCAAACCCAGAGCACACCGATGCGGAATTTGCGGTATTGGTTCGCTCAGATCTCAAAGGAAAAGGCCTTGGCCGAATTCTCATGGATAAAGTGATCGACTATGGGCGCTTAAGCGGATTGAAAAGGCTCAATGGCATGACCATGCCCTCAAATTCCGGCATGATAGCCCTCGCCCAACGCGTTGGATTCAGTATTGATGTCCAACTTCAGGATGGCGTTGTTGAAATGGATATGATGCTTTAAACCTTCACTTCAAACCACCAGCAATTATCAGATCAAAAAAGCCAGCTAGTTGCTGGCTTTTGTCTATTGGCTTTGCAGCATTTGGCGGGTTTGGTTCATGGTTCTAGACCCCGCTGTACCGTATGTATTGATATCGTAGCGGTTTGGCGAATACCCACGCTGTTTGCGGTAACTGATATCTAGTTTTCTCAGATCAATGCCATATCGCTGGTTTAATTGTGAAATCACTTCATCAATCTTGGCCTGAGGCGAATTTTGCTCTCTGAGGAAATAGTAAAGGTTTGTTGCGCGTTGCAAGTCCATCTTTGTCTCCCCGTTTAGTTGATGAGGAGAGTGTACGCCTGAATCAGAAAAAGATAATCAGCAGAAAACACAATTCATTATTACCAACGAGTAATAATCAGCGTGTGTTCAACCTTGTGCTGGCACAGCACTAATAACGTGCGGATTATTCAAAGATTTCATAGTATCGAGAGACGTTTGAGGTAACTTCTCCCCAATGGGAAGATTTCACCCGCTTCTGATGAGACTCAAAAGCAGCTTTGTCGACAAATTCTTCATAAACGTCAAATCGCAATGGGTTTTCAATGCACTGAGATACTTCAAACACAAGGCAGCCCGCCTCTTCACGCGTCAATCGCTTGTGGTTTTCCAATTCCGATTTAACGATGTCGAGTTCAGGCTCAGGGACCAGGATGTGCCCTTTTAATATGACTTTTGACATGAATTCCCTTCATTCAGCGGCAGGTCTATTCAACCTAGCCTTTATTCTTTGCGCGTCTTTTCAAGGCTTTTTGATACCACGCCTCTTCGAGATACCAAAACAAGGTTGCGATCGCTGGCATAATGAGTAAGACGAACAAGGAATGCAGGACCTGCTCCTCCATATGACTTTCCTGCCATACACCATCATTGCCAAAGTAGGCACCAATAAAGCGGCCCAAAATCAATGCTAATGACAGCAACAAACTCGTTGACGCCACATATCGCAATTGGCCTTTATCTCTGTTTTTTTCCCAACGCTTGATCAACCTGTCGTTCATAACGTGCCATCCGAAAGAGATTGATGTCGTTTATCTTGCCAAATACACATGCAAATTGCCGTTCAGTAAGTCACGAGTAGGCATTACGAGGATTGACCAACATCTCAAATCGCTGATTTCACGAACGTTTAATCTCAGCAATTCGGAGAGTTAAATACTCAGATGGCGAAAACGAGAAAGGCACTATAAGAGTGCCTTTGTGCAGTAGTATTGGACGACCGATGGGAATACGTCTAGTTCAACGACGACAACGCATAGTCTACGACGATGATATCTTCGAGATGGGGAACGAAAACTTCTTTCAATGCTTCATGCTCAGGATGGAAGAGGTATGTATCTCGGGCACCTTCATCTTTAAAGGTCATAAATACCACGTGCGTGTATCCTTGGTTTTTCCCTTCCGGGCTGTTGTTCTCTCCCCATTCGACAGAAACGACCCCTTCTACGCGTTCAACCATTGATTCAAACTCTTCGCGAATCTCTTCAAAATCGGCTTCATTTGACGCTGGCTTGAACTTCACCAACAGAATATGTCTGATCATGATGCTGCTCTCCCTGCTAAAACATGGTCAAACTATACCCAAAATTCGTGTATCAGCGTGAGCGGGTCATCCCACTTTTTCTTCTGTGATTGGTTGTATCACTTTCAGCACTTTTGGGAGTTGGCGAATAAGCCAACTTTTTGCATTCCCCATACGATTACGCTTCCACGCCATAACCCAAATTAGCTTGTATATCTCACTGCCTTCTAGCACTTTAAGTCGACCTTCTGCGAGGTCTTCTTGAATCCACCAAGCAGGCATGGTGCCGATCCCATAACCATCCAATATGGCGTTGTACTTTTCCGTCATTGAGCTGACCGTTAAACGTGGCTGTTCATCGAGAATATTGTAAGTGTAGGTTTTGGCACTTCGCGCTGTATCTGCCACAGAGATACTGCGATAAAGACGACGAACATCAGGATCATACGGGTTCGTATGCTTATGAATGGGGTGATTTGCCGCAGCCACCCAATACCCATCTGAATATCCAAGCTCTTGGACTTTAACACCTTGAGGAATCGTCGGCGGTTTTGGGCTTATCAGAATATCTGCCCGGTCATCATCCAGTGCCTCCCACGATCCTGCGAGGATCTCTTCTTGTAAACGCACGCGCGTATTCGATTCCAAGCTCAGTTTTTCCACCAGAGGAAAGAACTGCCGAGCGGTTAATAGCCCATCAAAGGCGATTGTGATGTCTAACTCCCATCCGTGAGCAAGAGATTTTGCATCAGCGATGAGTTCGTCCGCCGCATTGATCAATATGCGACCACGCTCCAAAAGGAGTTTGCCCGCATCTGTGAACGACGCCTTGTGTCCAGAACGGTCAAATATCACCAGATCTAGGTCTTGCTCAAGTTTCTGAACCTGATAGCTCAACGAGGACGGCGCACGATTAAGTGAGTCTGCGGCCGCAGCAAAACTTCCTTTCCGATCAATCGCGTCTAAAACCTGAAGTGCTTCGAAAGATAGCATGATTAAAGTCGTTCCTTGTTAATTCTAAGTAGATGACCCGAGTACACTGGATTTGTATTCATTTATGCGTGTTCTCACGTATCAACTTTGTATAAGCCTGTCACAATAGTCTGAAACAAAACAGGATTTTCTCTAAAACCTCAATTTCGTGATGAACAACTCGCCATTGGCTTGTCATCTGTCTTACGCTTAAGAATGAGGTAACTATGAAACTAGATCGCATTGAATTATCGGGTTTTCGCGGAATACGACGCCTTTCCCTTGATTTGGATGACCTTACGGTTCTAATCGGCGAAAACGCATGGGGCAAAAGTTCGTTGCTTGACGCGCTTTCTCTGTGCCTACCATCCTCGGGTGAACCATACCAATTTCAGCGTAGCGATTTTCACATCGACCATACGCTTGGAAATGCCCAAACTAACCAAATCCAAATTATCTTTCGATGGAAAGAAAGTTTCTCAGGCGAACACCGCGCTCGACGTTATCGCCAATTCACTCGCGTTTGGAACCTTTGTGATGAAAGCGGACTTCGTCGCTTAGATTTTCACATCAACGCCATCCATGACGATAGAAAGATCACTGTAACGCGAGGATTTCTCGATGAAGTCGGCGACATCAAAGACGTCGAAAATAGCGACTCGCTTGCCATTAAGCTTACTCAACTCCATCCCATTGTTCGCATTCAGGATGCCCGTCGTCTAAGAGACACTGACATCGATTTAAATGGCAATGCCACTCGCCTTGAGAAACGGCTTGAAAACACAGTTAAACGTCTTCAGCAAAAACCCGGGCACGTAAACAAAGGCGAGCTTAGAAGTGGCTTAAAGGCCATGCGTACTCTTTTAGACCACTACTTTGCATTTGGTAGTCACAATCGTTCTCCCGGGGAAATAGAGCCATACCGTCACCTAAACATGCGAGCGAACTATGTTCACCCATTGGAATTGGTGGCCAATAACACGTCCAATCAAAGCCGGTTACTTCTTATGGGGCTGTTGAGCACTTTTGTTCGTGCTCGGGGCCCTAAGCAGCTTAAAGCCAATGCGCGTCCAATCGTTATTTTTGAAGACCCAGAAAGTCGGCTTCATCCTACGCTACTCAATCAGGCATGGCGGCTTATCAACCTTATGCCGATGCAGAAGATACTGACGACAAACAGCAGTAACCTTCTGTCTTCCGTTCCCCTTACCTCCATTCGACGTTTAGAAAGAGGCTCAACGCTCACAGAGACATTTCAGGTTCCTCATGACCACTTGAGTAAGAATGATCAGCGTAAAGTGTCTTTCCACGTTCGCTTTCACCGGCCTAGTGCCTTGTTTGCGCGTTGTTGGTTGCTGGTTGAAGGTGAGACCGAAGTATGGCTATTCAATGAACTGGCAAGAATCCAAGGATATGATTTATCGGCAGAAGGTGTACAGTTGATTGAGTTTGCCCAGAGTGGCTTAAAGCCATTAATTAAACTTGCAGGAGCCTTAGGCATTGAGTGGCATGTGATTGCTGATGGTGATTTTGCAGGGCAAAAATACGCGCACACAGCACGCAGCTTTCTTAACGGCAATCAGGAAAAACATCGCCTTACTGTCCTTCCAGACCGAGATATTGAGCACTATCTCTTCAACAACGGCTATGAACCGCTATTCCGTGCTATGGCACATATCGAAGGAAATAACCCTCATGTGCCCGCGAAAAAGATCATTGCCAAAGCACTGAAGAAATACGCTAAACCCGATGCCGCCCTCGCCATCATCGAATACACAGAAAAACACCATGACGAAGCCATCCCTTTGTTGCTCAGATGGACCCTTCAGCGCGTGATCAGTATGGCGCGAGGAGCGGGCTAACAAAGCGTTACTGCTTCTCAAAAAATAGCGTGACGCGCCCTACTTCAACGCCAAACTTCTTCATAGAGGTGAGGTTAAAGACGCGCTTATCGTCCTGACGAAACATCCAGTCGTCTAACGTTAACACGTAGGTGCTACCATCAACATCAACCGCCAGTTCGTAAACCCAATGCAGAGCGTTGCCTTGCTCCGCACCTAAAGCAATGCCAACAACATCGTCCGCACGTCCTTGATATGACCCGTCCCTCTGCTTGTCGATAACCCAAATTCGATTTTGCGTTTCACCGTCGTCAAACAGGAAATCTTCGTTTAAGGTCAGCGTGTTTCCTTCTCGTGTCCCCGTGAGTTCGACAGAGAAACGTCGCGTTTGTATTCCGGTAAAATCTTGAACCATTCCCCAAGCTAAAACCCGACCTTCGAAATATTGGAAAAGATCAAATGTAGGGGTGGCGTGCTTATAGTCTGATATAGAACTAGAGCACCCCACAGCAGTCCAAAGAAAGGCAAATATGACGGCAAATTTCTTCACTGCGGCTTGCTCCCGATCAGTGCTAAGCGGATGGATGGGTATGAGGTGCCAGGCGACAACCATATATCAGAAAATGCGTTGGCCAAGTCAGCATTGTCCAACTGACCTGATAAGGTGACGGCTCCCTTGAAAGGTTGATAGTAAAACGTGCCAGCGTTATTGTTGAGAACATAAATTAGCCGATCACCTTCTCGCACATTCGGCCATTTACCTTTCATTTCAGGCAACCAATTAACGATTTCCTGCTTCGTTATCCCTAAGTGTTCCCATTGCTCGACAGTAGCTTCGAGCAGATCATCACCGTCAATATCTCTGCTGTACGTTATCACCAAAGCGATGGGCTGTTTTTCCGAATGATATTCCCCAGAAGGCGTGCGCAGTTCGCTGTCGTAAATCTTCCAAAAGCCCCAAGTCAGAGACGCGCTACCCACAGATGGCCACCACTCCCAGTTGTCGCTTTGTTGTGCTTGAGTCATTGGCATTGAAGAAGGATTATTTGCTAAGGCTGCTGCGCTAGGCAATAAACCGAACAAACACGCTAACACTACACTCGCCCCAACGTGTAAAGCGTTTATGTGCCTTTTGATGTTATGCATTTGTCCTCCTTGTTGGCTGCCCAACGTAGCAGCGAAATAAAGGTGACAGTGTAACCAAGCCAAACAACAGCAAGTATGATAAAGCTACTCACTACACCGAAGCTAAATGAAACGGCTCCAAGGCGTTCACCTGCCAGATAACTCACACCTCCTCCTACGGAGCCCGCCAACACTAACATCCATGTGGGCTTCGCCAGTAACCATTCGCGCATTAGCCAGATATAAACGGCGAATCCTGCCCACAACAAGCACAGCCATATTGGAAGAAACGGTGTGTCGAACCTAAGTACGTCAAAGTGCCTAAGGACGTAGTCGCCGGTTATACCTATCAATCCAAACAGAAGAATGGCAAACAACACAGTTCGGTCAACGAGTAACGCACCTATCAGGGCAAGAATTAGGAAAGGAAGTGCTGTATGTTGGCCAACGACCGCCGCAAACCAGTACATATTGAACCACACCGAAATAACAATAAATCGCATGCTTTCCTCCCCTGAAACCGATATTCAATTGCATCAATACCGACGTGGTCGTTATCCTCTCCACCCCGAACGACTCAGTACCAGTTGTACGGTACTGATGGTGCGTTCTAAAAAGCCGCCTTCGCAATAGCAGAAGTAGTAACGCCAAAGTCGTGAGAATCGCTCGTCATATCCGATATCTTCTAATTCGTCCTGCTTCTCGGCGAAGCGCACGTGCCAATCTTGCAATGTTTTGGCGTAATCCATCCCAATGTCTTTCATATCGCGAACGACAAAATCAGACTGACGGGTAAATTGCTCGAGCAGCACATTGACGGACGGCAGGAAGCCTCCGGGGAAAATGTGCTTTTGAATAAAATCGACGTTCTTGCTGTAAGAGTCGTAGCGTTGATCAGCGATAGTAATGGCTTGAATCGCCATCAAACCATCTGGTTTGAGTAAGGACTGACACGTTTGAATGTAGGTTGGCAAAAATTGCTTACCAACGGCTTCAATCATTTCAATGGAAACTAATTTGTCATATTGACCATCAAGGTCGCGATAATCCTTTTTCAGCAAGGTTATTTTATGCGTTAAACCTTCATCGACAATGCGGCTTTGTGCCCATTGGTATTGCTCTTCAGATATCGTGGTCGTGGTGACATGACAACCGTAATGTTTAGCTGCATGAATCGCCATTGCCCCCCAGCCTGTTCCAATCTCAATAAGATGGTCACTTGGTTGAAGATTCAACTGCTGGCATAGCCGATCCATTTTTTTAAACTGCGCCTCTTCTAAAGAGTCAGAATCGTTTTCATAAATGCCGCTGGAATACAGCATTTCTTCGTCGAGAAAGCTTGCATACAAATTGTTACCCAAATCATAGTGGGCGGATATGTTCGACCGAGCATTGTCTTTTGTGTTGCGGTTTTGCCAATGCGACACCTTACGCGCAAGTACGCCCATCCAGCCCACTTTGCTCTCTAACCTATCTAGCGAATCGAGATTTCGACAAATGACCTGTATAACGCGAGTTAAGTCAGGAGAATCCCACCAGCCGTCTACATAGGCTTCAGATGCAGCTATGCTTCCGCCAGAAAGTATTCTCTGATACAGCCCTGGGTGTCGGACAATGATCTCTGCGTGAAGATCGGCACCGTGTTCACCCAATTGGTGCGTTTGACCATCACAGTCAACCAGTGTTAGCGATGCATTTTTTAAATGCCCCAATGTACTGATCAGCAGGCTTCTGGCAAACGTGTCTTTCTTTGTGACTGGCAGTCCTGCTGTTTCGATTTGACTCGTATACATGGTTACTCCTTCACCTGTTCTGGGTGTCCATAGAACTTCGCGCCCTTGATCCATAACTTAAGAGCCTCCCAGTAAATTGACACGACAACCTTGATCGTCATTATTGGGGTCTTCGCGATGAGCTTTGCGAGTTCCATTGACGTAAAAGGTTGTCTTTTCAACGCGAGCGTTGCATCAAACTCGCGCTTCTCTCTGTGAGTTTCTAAGTGCACAAATGCGGTTTTATCCAGTGCCCTCAATTTCCAAACGTACTTCTGGTCAATCGGGTTAAACGGTGACACGTGGAATGCTTTGTCATTTTCCCAATACTTACCTGCTGGAACCGCGTAGTAGTGACGCTGATTCCACGGGGTGTTACTCACTTCAGCCAATACGTACTGCCAACGATTTTGATCGTCGTAAACGTAATAAAAATTAACCGGACTGAAATATAGGCCGAAGTAACGCAGATGACAGAGCGCAAGCACTTTCCCACTAAACTTTTTTCCGGTTAGCGCAAACACCTTGTCCTGCACCGCTTGCTTCGTATCTTCACGCCCTTGCATGTAATCAGGTCGGTAAAATGACGCCATCGCCCATTTACGTGATGAAAACCCTCGAACTGACGAAGACAAAATCTCTATCTCGTCCAAATCAACCAGTGCCATAAACATGGGGTAGGTAAATGTATGCTCAACGGGGGAAAAACGGCGATGTCTAACGCTTCCAACAAATAAACCACTGTTAAGCTGTTGTTGTTTTTGACACGCATTTTTTTCATGCGCATTAACGGGGGCTTCACTTGTCATGAGGCTTTCCTTAATGCAGCTCCACCTAATGAACCGTGCGACAGTGAAATACCGTTGATCACATCTAGCGCACTACGAACACCGTCTTCATGAAATCCGTTATACCAATACGCGCCGCAGAACCAGGTGTTGTTGTGACCGTTGATCACATGACGCTTCCCTTGCGCGTCAATGCATTTTTGGTCAAATACCGGATGGGCATAGACAAACTTACGGAGGATCTTGCTCGGATCGATGCTGTCCGTTTGGTTCAAGGTGACACAAAACGTTTCTGGTGATTTGATGCCCTGAAGAATGTTCATGTTGTACGTCAGTGCTGCTGGTCGAGTTTCTCGGTTATCTTGAATACCAAGGTGATAATTCCAACTTGCCCACGCTGCTTTTCTGGTGGGCAGCATCGCTTCGTCCGTGTGCAGAACAACCTCATTGTTCTGATATTCGATTGAAGAGAGCAAATTCGTTTCGTCGAACGTGGCACCATCGAGCAGAGCTAAAGCTTGGTCGCTGTGACAGGCAAAAATTACCTGATCGAATTTCTCAGCATTTTCAGCGGTATTGATGGTCACTTCATTCTCGCTGCGCACTACTGAGCGAATGTCCGCACCTAGCCGGATACGATCTTCAAATGGCGGTATTAGCTTTCTGACGTATTCACGCGATCCCCCTGGAATGACATACCATTGAGGGCGATTAGTGACATCTAACAAGCCATGGTTTTGAAAAAATCGCAGGAAAAACTTGAGCGGAAAGGCTCTCATATCAGACAGTGTTGATGACCAAATCGCCGCACCCATGGGAAGGATGTAGTTCTGACAGAAATACTCGCTATATCCACGCTGAGAGAGAAATTCCCCTAGCGTCTGCTCAGTCAGCCCATTGCCGTGGGCAGCCTGAGAATATGACGCTCTGGCCTCTTTGTTAAAGCGTAAAATCTCCGCGATAAACCCATAAAAACGTGGATTAAACAAATTACGTTTTTGAGCGAACAACGAAGAAACACTGTGTCCGTTATATTCGAGCCCATTGTCTTCATTGCGTACGCTAAAACTCATTTCAGTTTCTTGCGCACTCACGCCTATTTCTGACAACAAGGTTTGAAAATTTGGGTATGTTCTGTCGTTAAACACAATAAAACCCGTGTCTATCGCGTACTTTCCACTCGCTACTTCAACATCAATGGTTGCGGTATGACCTCCAACGTAATCGTTGGCTTCGTAAACAGTGATGTCATGCTCACGATGCAGATAATGAGCACACGTCAAACCCGAGATCCCGGAACCAATAATTGCAATTCTCATTGTGTTTTCCTTGTCATTTTCTTTACGAGCGCAATCTGCATTGAGCTAGGTAGTGTTGACAGCATTTTGAGGAAGTAACTGAATTTACGTGGGAAATGGACCTCACTTTTCCGTTTGGCTAATCCCTGCCTGATTTCCAAAGATGCTTGTTCCGGCGAGATGAGCATTGGCATTGCAAAGTCGTTTTTGTCAGTGAGTGGCGTTTTCACAAACCCTGGCGATATCAAAGAGACAAATACACCCTTTCTTTCCAAATCAACGGCGAGAGATTTCGCAAGATACGCCACTGCCGCTTTAGATGCGCCGTAAGCTTCTGCTCGTGGTAATCCAAGATATGCTGCGGTCGACCCCATTAGTGCGAGATGCGTTTTATGAGTAAAACTGTCTTGAAGGGCTTCGATACAATTAAGTAAGCCGAACAGGTTGATATCAAAAACACGCTTGAACAAATCAACATCGATACGCCCTTTATCGATATATTCACACGTGCCAGCATTAAGAATGATGAGATCAATGTCAGCGAGGCAACTCAATGCCTCTAGGGTTTGTGCCTTATCGGTCGCGTCAAACATCAGCACACAGATATTGCCGTGCACACCAGATAAACTTTCTAACTTGGCCGAATTGCGTCCACAGGCAATTACGTTCCACCCATCTTGGGCATAGTCCTTGGCCAACTGATAGCCAATGCCAGAAGACGCGCCTGTAATCAAAACCGTCTTCATTGGCCCAACCTTTTCTTGATAAGTTTTACCGCCGATCCGAGAAAAGGGAGTGCCTCATAAAGCATTTCACCTAAATCAAAATAGTCTCTGTGTCTAACAACCCGACCGTCTTTGAGCGTCAGCTTTGTGCACCCGTTTACTGATCTGGCTTCTCCGCCTTGCAACTTAGGGTGTGACAATGTCATGGTCCAACTTAAAAACGCCACGCTTTCGTTGACTGCATAGTCGTGAATTTCAAAACGACAGTCGGTCACGTTCATGTAAAGCGATTCAAAGTAACTCGCGAGGTTTTCATACCCTTCAATGCGATGAGCGGGGTCTTCAAACACCACATCTTCACTGTAAATCTCATCAAGAGAATTGAGATTATCTTTCCTCAACGATGAGTAGATAGAGATAAACTTATCAAGCGTGTCTCTGTCTGAATGGATGGTTGAGTGCATCATGATTCCGCCCTGTGCGTGCTTTGAGAAACTTTCGCTATTTCAAACATGGTAATCGTTTTCTCACGCGCAATTTTGTGGTTGACGATGGGGCTGGGATACGCAAGTTCCTGCCCTTGTTTTTCCGCCCAAGAGTGAGGATCGTGGAGAGCCTTGTCTGGGACAGTTTCTAATTCTTTCAACCATCTACGGATAAATCGGGCATTCGGATCAAATCGCTTACTTTGCGAGTCAGGATTAAAGATACGAAAGTATGGCTGAGCGTCTGTCCCAACCGATGCACACCACTGCCACCCGCCGTTGTTCGCAGCAAAATCACCATCCACAAGACGGGACATGAAATAACGTTCCCCCCAACGCCAATCCAAATGCAGATCCTTTACGAGAAAGCTGGCAACAACCATTCGAAGCCGGTTATGCATCCACCCTGTTTCATTAAGTTGTCGCATGGCCGCATCCACGATAGGGAAGCCAGTTTTCCCTTGCTTCCAGCGCTCAAATTTGAGTTCGTCGCCCTGCCATTCAATATTGTCCGTCCAGCCTTGAAACGCTTTCCCTTTGCTTATGTTTGGATAGCGCGCCACGATGTGCTGATAGAACTCTCGCCAAATGATTTCTGACAACCAAACAAACGCACCTCCTGACCCTTTCTCTAAACAATCCGTTTGTTCAACAAGAAGTCTGGCGACACATTGTCTCGGGGAAATCGCGCCGATTGCTAAGTACGGTGATAACTGGCTGGTGGCGGGAATAGCAGGAAAATCTCTGGCTTCGTCATATTGCGTTACGCGGTAACGGCAGTAATCACGAAGACGTTGAATAATGGTGCTGTCGTCAATAGGCCAACTAACAGAATCGATTTGTGGATAATGAAATTCGATGGCGTTTTGTTGTTTTAGCAGGCCTTGCGTCAATGCATTCGTTTCTACAGGTTCCGGCGTAGCCAGAGGCTGAGGCAAACATTGCATAAACTTCTTTATCCAAGCTTTCTTAAATGGCGTAAACACACGATAGGTATTTCCCTCACCGGTCAAAATCGAACCCGGTGCGAAGATACATTTATCATCAACGGAATTTAACGTTGTGCTAGTTAAGCTCAATAGCCCCGAAATGCCATTGTCCCGATTCACTTCGTCAAACTCGTAATCACGTGTGCAGTAAATATCAGCGATTTGGTATTCTTGACACAGCTGGGCAATCACTGGGTTTATATCGCTATAACCAGCGACACTCTTAAATATCAGTGGAATGTTTAACGCCTCTAGATCTTGCCTTAGCCCCTGTAATCGTCGACTGATCAAATCCGCCTGAATTGGTGCCATATGGTGCTGTTTCCACTGCACATGGGTTTCAAAATACACTGCGATGACAGGTTCGCCATCTTTACAAGCTTCCGTTAACGCAAGGTTGTCTTTGACGCGAAGATCTCGCCTGAACCACATGAGTTTCATTGCGTTTCTCCCTTATGACTGTGATCACCGCCATGTAATTTGGGCGTTGACGCTGGCAATAGCTCTGGATGAATCACTGTGCATTTCCCTGCAATTACCATGCTCAACATCCCTTTCCCCATGATTTCTTCAAGCTCTTTTCGACAACTGGCGGATAACGCTTGGTCAGAAAACACCACCAGTTGTTCAACTGATTGGTCGATTAACGACACATAAAGGCCTGATATTCCGCTATTTACCCCTTCCAATACCGTGACACTGTAACCTTCAAGCTGTAACTTAAGGGCTTTCACGTATATTGAGTAGCCGGGATTCTCATCCAACCCCACCAGCCAACACCATCTAGTGTTTTTTCCTTTTGCGTTATCAAACGCAAGGTACGCGAGAGTATTTCTCAACGCCGTCTGCCACAAACTGATGTAGGGCTTCATCGCAGGCGATTTTTGCCTCAGTAACCAATCATCTAAAGGGTCAAAAATACGTTTTTCCAAAACACGTATGGGGTAATGCTTCGTTAAATCTAAGAGTTGTTTGGTTAAGGCTGTCGCATGTAAAGACATCAGCGCATTTTGAACAGCAACATACTCTGTATCTGGCTGTTCAACTTCTTCATGCACTCCTGTTTGGGTTTCTAGCAAGGCTTTTACCTGACTTACCGCAACCCCTTTATCTAGCCAATTTAAGATGTCTCGTATTCGGCTTACATCACCTGAGGTGTATAATCGGTGCCCCTTCGGAGTTCGCTGAGGCTTAAGTAATCCATACCGCCGTTGCCACGCTCTCAATGTGACGGAGTTTACCCCAGTCAGATCCGACACTTCGCCAATCGTCAGCAAGGTTTCTTCATAGGCCATAACGTAACCTCAAGCTTTCAGGATACGGATTCAAATAGCTCTGCTTGCGTAGGTAGTCGTCAGGGTTTTGTTGAAGGTGGTGGTTTATGAGCGTGAGTGGAGCAAGTAACGGCATATTCCCCTTACGGTAAGACTCAATCAGTTTCGCGAGTTCCGCTTTCTGGTTCTTATTGAGATCACGCTTAAAGTAACCTTGTAGATGCATCAACACGTTAGTGTTATTTTTTCGACTCGCTCGGTGAGCAATAGCCTGCATAAATAAAGTTCGGTACTCATAAAAGAATGCATTGATGTCGTGTTCCGCAATACGGGCAACAAAAGATCCTAGTGCTTTGTATGACGTGGGGCTGTGTGCCATAAGCACCAATTTGTAGCGAGAATGAAAGTCGATGATTGCTTTTCGGGTGATCCCCGACGCCACTGATTGATACAGGTCGTGAAGCGCAAATACGCGAAAGACAAAGTTTTCTTTCAATACAGGATCATTAAGCCGACCATCTTCTTCTATGGGTAACCAAGGCATTCGCTTGATCAGTGCTTGGGTGTATAGTCCCACGCCAATTTTCTCAGAAGCCACATGGCCATTTTCACGATAGATTTTTACCCTCTCCATACCACACGTCGGTGACTTAGCACAGACGACATAACCGCAAAGCTCCATGCTTGCCAACCGCTCAGCAGTGGACTCGCTGAATGCCATCATCTTATCCGTATGGTCAATTTCGCTGTCTTTTGTTTCAACGAGCCGAACACCGATTTCCTCTCCCCGATCCAACAAGCGTATGGTTGGTCGTGGTGTTCCCATGCCGATCGCCATTTCCGGACACACAGGAACATACTCAACGAAAGGTTGTAACTCTTCGCTGACAAAGTGGCTTCGCTTATGTCCTGTATCAAACCTTACCTTTTCACCGATGACACATGCACTGACTCCAAGTTTAATCGCCATTTTGTCGTTCCTTCTTGTACAGGGTTTCTACTTTGTACAACTTAAGCGTAACAATGGATCACTCTTGTACAAATTTTTTTCCTCGTACAACATGAGAACCATTAACTTCCTGGGACACGAAGGCATTTCAAACAACAAAAAAGCCCGCTGGATAAGCGGGCTCGCGAAGTAATAATTTTCCGCAACGACTACTGATCTGTTGCTGCTTCCTGTTCAGCGTTGATTGCGATTTCTATCTGTTCTTCAAATCCTTTCAAACGTTTGTAAATAGACATCAACTCAACAATTGTGCTCCAAGAATGAACAAGGAACTGGAATGAATCCTCAACCTTACCGAACGCACGAAGAATTTGCTGTAGAACACCCAAGGTGATCGCGCCAGAGACAATCGTTGGACCTAACGCAATGTACGGCACGATGACGGTGTACTGAATGTACGACCATTTCGCAATGTCGAAGTACAAGTAGTGGCGATACAGGTTAAAGTAGTTTTTACGTACATTTTGGAACAGTTCTTTGACGGATTCAGGTTGTGCACGGTCGTCATGATCTTCACCGAAAACCAATTCTTTACGATAAGCGGCTTCGACTTTTTGGTTTTTAAACTCAAGGCCTGGCAGTTTGATCCCCACGATGGCCAACAGCACTGTACCAAACAGCGCAGAGAGAATAGCGAGGTAAACCAATGAACGGCTGACCTCACCAATCCACGGTAATTCAGTCACATGCTCACTTAAGGTCCATAGAATTGGAAGGAAGGCTACCAATGTCATGAGTGAACGCATAAAGCTAACACCCAGACCTTCCATAATCCGTGCGAAGCGCATTGTATCTTCCTGAATACGCTGTGATGCACCTTCGATATGGCGGATTTTGTTCCAATGTGACATGTAGTAGTCATTCATCGCAGTACGCCAACGGAACACGTAGTGTCTGACAAAGAAGTCGAGCATGACGGCAATGATGATGTAGACGGAGACGATATTGAAAAACTCAACACATCCTGCGAAGAATTCCTCGAACGTCACAGCGTTTGGTTCAGAAAGGGCTTTTTGTATGAGGTTGTAAAAAGAACCAAACCATTCGTTTACTTTGACATCAATTTCTACTTTGTACCAAGTCACATAGAGAATAAGCGCAGAGCCGAGAATCGACCAATGAAACCAACGCTTATCCAGAAAAAACGATTTAAACATAAACACACATCCTTAGGCCTTGTGTCACTCTTTGAGTCCATAAATAAGAAAGAGTTTCTCGGGTCTGTTGTTCTTTGATGATCAATTTTTGTTCTAGCGAAAAACGTTTTAGGCGCGGCGAGGTGTATGTCGCCTAGTTACTCTAAGCAAATGCAGCTCAACAAAGCACAAAACGGTTTTAGCAGAACCCTTCGGGCAGCGTTTGTGTGGACTTTCTCCTTCGTTATCTGCTTCTCATGTAGGCCAGCTACACATCGAAGCCTCTGCCTTGCATAAAGTCCACACATACTGCTGCAAAAATCATCAACAAAGAGCAACAGACCCTAGTCTTACCAAATTGAACGTAATTTCTCGCCCTATATTTCAGTCTAGTCGTAGAATTTGGAATGACTCGACGTTAACAAATTGATCTTATTGATTAAAACAGCAAAATCAACAAACCACCAGCTATTCATCACGCATTTGGGTGAAACATATAACTGTTGCAAGCTAAAAAGGTGAAAGGTAAAAGGTAAAAGGTAAAAGGTGAATGATGTTATTGAATGAGGATATGTGTCGAGGACAAAGGATCGGAAGGCGTAAACGTTGTTTTGAAAATATCAAACGGAACAGGATCGCCAAAATAAGAGCCTTGCAGCATTTCCACACCGGCGCCTATCAAATAATCTGCCTGCGTTTTGTTTTCGATACCTTCTGCAACCACGTGTAATTTTGATTCTCTGGCAAACGCGAGTATGGAGTCGAGGATTTTGATCTTAAAGTTTTCCGTGCCAATCCCGTCTACGAACATACGATCAATTTTGATCGTATCGATATTCAGAATATGGAGATAAGAAAACGCCCCATAACCGGTACCACAGTCATCAAGTTTGATGGAAATACCTTGCTCGGTCAGCGTTTCAATACATTCTGATGCTTTATTCAAATCACTAAACTTCGTCCGTTCAGTGATTTCTAAAGAAAGAATATGCGGGTCGATACCACACTCTTTAAGCTTAGAGAGTAAGTTTTCTGCCGTATCCGCGCGTTCTAAATAGCTTGGCGAAACATTCACGCTGACAAAAAAACGCTCAGGTAACACGGTACTTTTTAAGTGATGCAACACATTGTCGATAAGCTGATCCGTGATTTTGTGGATTGTGCCGTTTTGTTCAGCGAGCGGAATAAAGGTATCAGGTGGAATATACTCACCATTTGATGCCAGCCACCTGACTAACACCTCACCGCCTACCACTTTGTATTCTCCGCCTTCGGGACGAACAATAGGCTGATAAAACGGCTTGAGTGCATTCGATTCGATCGCCTCGTTAAGTAAGCCCGTCAGGCCCTTTCGCTCCGTCTGATTTAGTTCAAAACCGACCGCAAAAAGTACGCCAAGCAAAATGATAAACACCGAAACCATGTCAACGAGTTCACCAACCAGAAAGTCCACGCCTTCTTGGTTAATATACAGCTTAATCATCATCTTATTTTCACCCATCGGCCCTTCATAGACTTCTCGATAAGGCACATCGGCGTGGTGATAGAGCTGTATCGTCCGACCGTCCACATTGACGGTCATGTATAAGCACATTTCGCAGTTTGAGAGAAAGTTTCGCGGTTGCTGGAAAATAAATCTGAGGGTGCCTTGTGATGTATGGAGTCGCATTTCCTCGAACTGACTGTTTTCCATGATTAACGTAACATCATCGAAGTCCAACTCATCCTCTGGCGGGAAACTGCCGAAAGGTCGCCCTGCTTTTTCACTGTTATAGATGGAACAGGAGTGATTATTGGTTAGGTGAAGGTCGACATAATCGACAAAGAGGTTACTTGATTTTGCTTGATTCATCAGCTCAATGTCTTCGTTGCTACATTGATAACTGAGTTTTGATGACAAGGTTTTCAGCTGTTCAAAGCTCTCCCGGTACAGCCCAGAATAGAGTGTGGACAACACAGTCGCATCCTCCTGAATTTTCTGCTTTACCAGCCAATTGGCAACTGAAAATTGAGAGAAATATGCAACCAGAGCTGACAATATAATTATCAACAATGCTTTCGTATGTTTTTTGAGCCAATCCACTGAGGCCCCTATCCATTCCATCATCCTGTAGCTAAGAATAGGACACTTGAAGGTAATGATTTTAAAAAAAAACGAGACGCTGCAAGGATTCGTATCAGTAATCAGGTCAATCGTGAAAATCACTGCCGCAAATCTCGGGGGGAGGACTTTTGTTGATTGCATAGCTATTCAGTAACACAATCATGATCTTAGTTCTTATTTTTAAGACATTCTTTCCTTTCTATTACATTGCGATTTGCCCCTGATGACATAGACTTCTTTGAGAGACACATGACTCATAGTTGAGGTTATCCCCTTGCACGACACCACTCAGCGCAATGATCCTTTCACTGAAACGTCGCAAAATGCACCGCGCTTTGTATCTGTCGTCGCGATTGCAGTCGTTTGCATGCTTATCCTTATCTCAACCTTTACCCTGTACCGAAGCGCACAATCGCGCCAGGTCGAACTTCAAGACCAAATGCTCAGCATTGAAGTTAATCGACTACAACGGGCTATTGAGGTGAATTTGCAAAAAGAAGCCTATTTCATTGTATGGCTGGCAAATAACTTCCAAAACGATGGCGATGTCACAGAGCAAAACTGGCGATCTGTCACTGCCAACATCCGCGAAACCTTTCCTTTTTTCGTTGGTGTGTATTGGATGGATCTCGACAATAAAATGGTGCTTCGATCCCCCTCATCGTTTAAACCTAACAATGATGTAAGCGACTGGAAAATTGCCCCCACAGTCAAATTTAACACCATGCCTGTACTGTCAAAGCTATCAACGTCTGATGTCATACAAGGTGATAACGGGGATCTCTATATAGAAATGCTTCATCCGGTCGAATTTGGCGGAAAAATAGCCGGCTATCTTGGGGCACGCTACGACGTTAACCATATGCTGAGTGCTATTGCTGAACAGTTTCTTCGCCCCCAACAAACGTTAGTGTTAAGTGACAACAACGCTCAGTTTTATGGCGAGTTACCCCATCAGCATGGCGTACTCGCCAACATGGTTGATGTGAATGCATTGAATGGAAAATGGCAACTGACCGTATGGCAGCAAACAGAATATAACCTTTCCTATTTCTCGTTACCGATGCTTATTTTTATCTCCGGTATCGTTGTGACCGCGTTAGTCGCAATTTCCCTCTACTTACTGGAGGTCAATGTCATGGGACGACGCGCCGAATCTGAATCGGTCATGAAGCTGAAAGGGGAAATCACTCAACGCAGGGAAGTCGAAGCGCAACTGCAATTCACTGCCAACCACGATCCGCAAACCCATTTACCTAACCGTTTTGCACTTGAATGTTATTTGGAACGTTCTATTCGCAGCGACCAAGATGTTGTGCTCCTGTGTATTGCTCTGGACAAGCTTCAAGAGATAAATGATATGTACGGCTACCTTGTCGCAGATCAGCTATTGCTAGAGGCTGCTAAGCGCTTTAAGTCTGTGTTGCCACCTCACGCCCTGCTCGCCAGAACCAGCAACGACCAATTTATGATCGCCTGCCCGGGCATGTCTCAACTGGAAGCTGAAATGCAGGCTAATCAATTGAGAATGTGCTTAGAAGAAGAGTTCTATATTGAAGATAACGACATTCTCACGAGCTGCGCGATTGGTATTGCATACCGCTACATTGAAGACATGCGTGCTGATGAATTACTTCGACATGCAGATACCGCGTCACACAAGGCCAAAGTATTGGGTAGCCGTAAGGTTGTCGCGTATAACCAAACCATGCAAGAACAACTGAATCATAAAAAAGAACTCGAACGAGCCATTCGTAAAGCGATAAATAACGACGAGCTTCAATTGCATTTTCAACCACAGGTTGATTTGAGAACACGACAAGTCGTTGGTGTGGAGGCTCTTGTAAGATGGGAATCCACAAATGGCGCGGTGATCAGCCCAGATATCATCATTCAAACTGCAGAAGAAACAGGGTTAATGCAGCGCCTTGGCCATTGGGTCGTCGACACTGCATTAAAACAATACTCGCACATGCTTGATGAACGATGCGCCCCAAAGTGCATTGCAATTAACGTTTCCGGTCACGAGTTCCAGGATGGGTATCTCGCCGACTACGTCATTCGGTCTGTCAATCGCTATGATATTCCGCCATCGCGAGTACAAATAGAGCTGACAGAACAGGTTTTCATTGAGAATCTCGAACGGAACCAACACATACTTAACCGTTTAACCACCTCGGGTATTAGTCTTGCTATTGATGATTTCGGTACGGGATATTCGTCACTCGCCTACCTAAAACACTTCCCAGTAAACACCGTGAAAATCGATCGCGGATTTATTAAAGATCTTCCTCAATCGAAAGACGATCTCGTGATATGTCAGGCGGTCGTTAGTATGGCGAACCTGCTTCAATTGAAAGTGGTTGCCGAGGGTGTGGAGACGATTGATCAGCAAGAATTACTGAGAAACATTGGCTGTAACTTCGCCCAGGGGCATTTCTACTACCCTCCAATGCCAGCAGATGATTTGATTGCCTTGCTTAAAAAACAAAGAGCCGGGCGATTATACCCAGCATCTTAACAACGAAATGCGAACGACTGACTTACGCAGCCGCTGTTTTCCAGACATCTGGCATCAGAGAGATCACGGTATCCCCTACTGAGAACCAAATCTGTCCATCTTCAATGGTCGACTGAATTGCCATCGTACGGCTAGATGCTGCCGCTGCCGCATCCAATACTTCATCCACAATATTAATAATGGTCAAGTTCTTGAACGGGTGTAGTTTGTTTAGCAGTGACGCTTTCCATGCCGCCGCAGCATGATCACCGTATGTGAACAGCACGACTTCTTTGGCTTGAGAGCACGCTTTTTTCAAACGTTTTTCATCTGGCAAACCTAGCTCAACCCAGAGCTCGATTTCATCACTGTAATTTTTGATCCAAAGCTCTGGCTCAGATTCTTCACAAAGGCCCTTAGTGAACTGCAAACGCTCGTCGGCATACATGGTCCAAGCCAGTAAACGCAACATCATGCGTTGTTCAGTTTCGGATGGGTGCTGCGCGAGCGTGACGTTTTGGTCGAGGTATACATGTCGTGACATGTCCGCGACGTTAATCGACGCTTTGTACACCGTTGCTTTAAGTGCCATGGTAACCCTAAAAATTAAATGTTGTCGTTGATAAAGACCTGAGCAAAACCACTGTCGTTGCAGAGACGCTCTTTATCTTTTTTGGCCAGACGCTTTATTTTCCATTCAAGGGACATCGCTTGTTGCTTTGTCCCTATCTCACGCGTCCATGCCAAAGAAAGCGGCTGTTTGCCTCTTAAATACTTTGCAGTTTTCGTACCATTTTTCTGGTGTTCGTCAAAACGACGAGCCACGTCGATTGTAACGCCGCAATACAGTGCATTGTCATTAGTACGAATCAAATAGACATGCCATTGGGCTTTGTCTTTTGACGCTATATTTTCGTCAGACAAGGGAGCCTTGTCTTGCGCTTGCATTATTGATTGTTGCCCAGCAGTTCGTTGACGAGCTCTTTAAGCTCGGCCACTTCAGCTTCCAATGCCTCAACACGCGCAGTCAATCCAGTATCGGCAGCGGAAGACACAACAGATGGCTCAGCCACCACTTCAGGTGTTTCAGAACCAAACAAATGGACATAACGACTTTCGCGCTTACCCGGTTCACGAGGAAGCTGCGCAATATGGCCTTTTTCGATCATTTTTGCCAGCACAGACTCTACATCACGAACATCTGAAAATTCACACAATCTATTTGTGCGTGTACGCAGTTCACCTGGCGTTTGCGGCCCACGAAGCAACATCACGCAAATAATGCCTTTCTCTTGCTCGCTAAATTGCAACGAACCGAATTCGGTATTGCAGAATCGATGCTGATACTTGGTCACACGGCTACCAAAGCCTTCAACATCACTAATAAGACGCTTACCTTTCAATAGCTCGACAGTGTCTAACACCTCGGCTTCAGTAAGAGATAAAACAGGATCACGATTGCTTTTTTGATTCGCAGCTGTCGTCAGGCTGTTTAGTGTTAATGGGTATTGTTCTGGAGTTGTGACTTCCTTCTCAAGCAAACATCCGATAACTCGAGCTTCATGGTTGGTTAGTTCGATAGCCATAGTTAATACCTCAACATAGATCGTTATAACGCGAGGTTATAGCAACCAACGCGACAGGCATCAATAACTCTTGTCAGGAATTGCCAGAATGACACACGTAACTGTCTAAAGTTTCGCCCATTTACCGAACGTAGGCATGCAAACGTGTCGCAGACGTGTGATTTCGGCTCAACGAGTAAAATTTTTGTCACGCGCCCTTCCCTATTTCAGATAGTATTCAGAGTATTGAATTTTACATGCCTGTGTCTCTAACCGAAGAGTGAAAGGAGTAGTAGTAAATGGGAATGTTCGGCAAAAGCAAGCCTTCCAATACATCCATGTCTTTAGTCGCCAAACAATGCCGTATTGTCGGTGATTTCGATCTTGAAGGTGACATTCAATTTGATGGTCAAGGCGAAGGTTCTATCATCAACGCCCGCAACGTTGTTATCTCTTCTACTGGCCACTTTAAAGGCAGCATTCGCGCAGATCACGTTACTATTAACGGTCTCGTTGAAGGTACCTGTATTGCTCGCGAAGTTGATATCTTGAGCAACGGTAAGCTAAAAGGCCAAATTCAGAGCGAGCAACTCACCATTGCCAAAGGTGGCTGCCTAATGGGCGAAAACGTCATCAAAGAAGAACCCGCTTTGAAAGTGGTAAACGAGAAAAACAAGAAAGCTGAAACGAACACCAAAGAACAAGATAAAGCGCAAGCCTCTGCATAAGCCTATTAGTGCCTTAAATATGGACAAATAGAGAATGTAATCACGCATTCCTGTTGACTTCACCTACTGGCACTATAGGATGCGCAATGTTTTGCGTTATCAGGAATAAATAAGATGTCTGAACAACAAATTGAAGCTGTAAAGCTAGAAGACATGTCTGCAGAACTGCAGCAAGTTATCAAGTACGAGCAGGTGCCTGCTGAGCTATTCACTATGCTAGCGTCTGTACACGAAGCGTCTGAAGACGTCGTTCGTTTGACTTGGGATTCTTTGCCAGCAAGTGCACAGAACATTCTGGACAACTTCGAACAGTTCCACGCGCTAGTTAGCCTAAGCCAAAGCTACGCGGGTCTGGATTTCATGCAAGAAACTCAAGACATGAAATTCGAAGACATGAACGAAGAGCAAACGGCTGAGTACAAAGCGACTCTGCTGGACAAAATTCTTCACAACTGTGTGAAAGACCTTGCGAAGCAACTGAAGCAAGCGCGTCTGAAGCCTGTTATGAAGCGTGAGTTCCGTGAGATCTTCACTAAGTAACTGTTCTGTAAAGCACAGTTCTTAAGAAAAAAGAGGTGACGTTGTCACCTCTTTTTTCTACTCAGCAATGATCACGCTCTCAAATCAAGTCACCAATTGAACCGACTATTAAGAGTCCAGCACAAAGAACACTGCCCAAGCTACATTCAGCAAAGGGTAATAAAGTGTTACCGCAAACAAGCAGTCTAACGCTATCAACCAACCCAAATGCTGCTCAAACCATTCCGTTGTTTTCACATACCGATCCGCAATCCAAACAAAGACTAACGCTAATGGCAACCCGAAGATACCCATCGCCCAGTACGTTGACCCAACATCATGGATATAGTGGAAGTAAAAAAGAGTGCTTCCCACAGCAAAGAGCAAATAGGCAATAGCGGAAAGAATCAAACGAACGATTACATATTTCATCGTTTTAGTTTAGCGTTGCCAGATTGACGATCACCTGTGTAAGAGAAAAGTCTCCGTTTTTCTTGAAGTTGAGATGAAGATATCAAAGACTTCCCTTTTTATCCTTGCGTTATAAAAGCTACAAATAGGGTACGTATGATGCAAAGAGGAGCAACACGGAAACGGCCCAAACCAGAAAGAAAAACTTAATACTTACCGCTTGTTCATACAGCCCTTGATCAAAGTAAATGTAGACCATCCTTAGACCAAGCAATGTCCCCAACGAAGCACTATAAAGACCATACGTTACTAAGAGGTTGCTGAAGCTTCTTGATGCATTCATATCGGTGAAGTGCCAATGCGCGAACGCTATTGCTAGGGCAATCAAAAATGCGCTAATCACCCATATCGCATAAGATCTGTACTTCATTGAAATTCCTTTTCAAATACAAAAATGACAGTTTTCACTGAAAACAATGCAATATACTGTTGCTAATTAAAACACCAATGGGAAAACGAAGAATATCGTTGCTAACGCAAATGCTTTTGAAACAAGCACCATAATCAGCAGCTCACCAATTTCCGCCTCAGTCTCCTTTTTCAGGAGGTAAAAAAGTGCTATCCACGATGCGATCACCCCCACATAAGGTATCAATCTGCAAAGAGCCGATAGAAAACAAACCTTTATAACACTAAAAAAACTGCAATACGCCGTAGAAAGCGGCATCCCTGCATAGAGAGACGCTACCTTCATTCCAAGCCAGAGAAATATTGAGCTTAAAAGTAAATCGGCAAATACGATCATTACGATTGAGACTATATCCATACCACTTTCCCTGTTTAGCTACTGCGTGTTAGTCGACAACGTATCCGCATCAAAGACGCGACTTACCCTCCGACAACAAGCAATGGTTAAAATGAAGTTAATAATAGGTGGATTTATATCATCAACCTATCAATTGAACGCTTTCTTCAACGTGTAAATGCGACAAAGTAAACTTTTCTGCATAGTGAAATTGACCTTTTGCAAACCGTGCAAATGAGCAGCACATCAAAGGATAAACCTTTTCAGCTCTAACGAATGCAGGCGGAAAATAATGCTTCTCGTGGAGGGTGAAACGTGAATTTCCAGAAGGATTAGTGGGTTAATATGGGTAGGAAATAAAAAAGGAGATGAATTTATCATCTCCTTTTGTTTGTGCGATTTGATTAGGTTCTGTAGAGAACCTTCACCACATGCCAGCCAAATTTTGTTTTGACGAGGTGTGGTGTCAGTACTTCACCAGTAAAACAGACTTTATCGAATTGTGGCACCATTTGACCACGGCGAAACTCGCCCAAGTCGCCACCTTTCTTGCCTGAAGGACAGGTTGAGTACTTCTTGGCAAGTGTCTGAAATTTTGCGCCTTTTTTAAGTTGCTGAATGATGTCTTCAGCTTGATTTTGGTGCTTCACCAAAATGTGCAGCGCGTGTGCAGTGTTAGCCATATTGCTACCTTCCTACTGCTGTGTTCAATGTGGCCGCCGATTATAGAGATTTCACTCTGAGCACGAAAGCCAATTCTGTGCTTATTCTGAGTCGCGCTTGGGTGGAAGCTCGGCCAACGGTAACCAATGTACTTCGACGCCCGCTTGAGCAAACATATCGGCACTGATTTTTATCTTCTCTCCCCAACGAGAAAGGAAATCTTCACTTTGCTCGGGGCAATATACTTGTGAAATACCCGTTTGGATGATTTTCGCAGCACAGTTCGGGCATGGGAAATGCGTTACCCAAATCTCACAACCTTCGAGGTCACGCTTCGCGAACAGAATGGCATTTTCCTCTGCATGAAGTGTTTTAAGTAGCTTCATGTCGCGATCATCCGTATCCGCACTGTCAGAAATACCGTGTGGGTAGCCATTAAATCCCACCGATACAATGCGTTTACCTTTTGTAATAACTGCACCGACCTGAGTTGAGGGGTCTTTACTCCAAGAGCCAACTAGCTCTGCCATTTGATAAAAACGTACTGCCCACTTCGAGATCATCGTGTTTCCAATGTGTTACCCAAAAAATACTTACCGCTATTTTGCTAAACTGCGGACAAATGCTCAACAAAAAAGAGCGGCCTAAGCCGCTCTTCTTTTCTACATCAGGTTAGAAAGCCCCGCTATTCAACCACAGGTGGCATAGAATCGATGCAACATAGCCGATAAATATGACAGGAGCCCATTTCAAGTGACCGAAGAAGGTGTACATACCTCTCGCCTGCCCCATCAAAGCCACACCTGCCGCTGAACCCAACGATAGCAAGCTGCCGCCTACCCCTGCGGTCAGTGTAACCAGTAACCAGTTACCCAATGACATTTCGGGCTGCATCGTCAAGACAGCGAACATAACCGGAATATTGTCGACCAATGCTGACAAGATACCCACCAATGTATTGGCCCATATTGGATCCCATTGCAGGTACATCACATTTGACACACTTGAAAGGTAGCCAATGAGGCTCAAGCCGCCCACACACATGACAACGCCGTAGAAGAATAAGAGCGTATCCCACTCTGCGTGTGAGACTCTGCGAAATACATCAAACGGAATAACAGAACCTAAGCGACGTAAAGCGGCTTCATCATTCTTTGCCTGTGCCAACGCTCTTTTACGCGCCAACGAGTTTGGCAGCGTTTTGCGCAGGTAAAAACCGAAAAATTGAAGGTATGCCAAACCCATCATCATCCCGATAACTGGCGGGAAGTGAACCAAGCCATGGAAGCCGACGGCGGTTACGATGGTAAACAGGAAAAGCACAACGATGCGCCTCGCACCCCGTTTCAGTTCAACAAACTCCTGCACCACATCTGGCTGTTCTTTCGGTACGAACAACGACATGATAAATGCAGGAAGAATATAGTTAACCACTGACGGTACAAACAAGGCACCAAACTGCGTAAATTCAACAATACCCGCCTGCCAAACCATCAGTGTTGTAATATCACCAAAGGGGCTAAATGCACCACCCGCATTAGCTGCTACAACGATGTTTACGCAGGCTATGTTGATAAATCGTGGGTTATTACCCCCAATTTTCATTACAACTGTACACATTAATAATGCAGTGGTCAGGTTGTCAGCAATAGGTGATATGAAAAAGGAGAGCCAACCTGTGATCCAAAACAATTGACGAAGATCGTATCCCTTACCGACGATCCAAGCCTTCAACCCATCAAATAACCGCCTCTCTTCCATGGCCGAGATATAGGTCATTGCCACCAGCAAAAATAGCATCAATTCTGCGTATTCGAGCAGGTTATGCTCAATCGCGGTTTGGGCAATTTCTATCTTTCCCGCATTGGAATAGACAAAACCCAGTAATAGCCAGATCAAGCCTGCGGCCAAGAGTACGGGTTTGGATTTACGTAAGTGGATTTGCTCTTCCATCATAACCAGCGCGTATGCGCCAACAAAGATAACCAGAGCAATGTAACCTACTGCGGAGTTAGTGAGGTCGAGCGGGGTCCCTGCGCTTGCAGCAAATGCCGTTCCCGGCAACAGCAGCATTAGCGCCATTAGTAGCTTCATTTCTTGCGCCTCCAAGCGAATTGTGTCCTTTGCGATGGGAAAAATCGCTCAGCAGTATTTCGGCCATTAGAGGTGCTGGCACTTTCCCCAAAGCCTTCTCTCTATACAGTTGTTGTTATATGGATGAATTACGCGAGTTCCTTTGTGTAAAGAAATTTGCGTAAAGAAAATCGATGAGAGAAGTAATTGGGCACATATGATAGATGGTGAATGAGAATATTACAGGCCTAACTTCTCGCTTTCTGGCTCACCCCGCAAACATCAACATTTACTGAGAATTTTTTGTCATCAATCCGACTAAATGAGAGAAGGATCTTTCATTTCAATGCGTAAAAGTGTTAGTAGCACGTAATCTCGTTCCTCAACTTGCTATCGCCACCTTGGATTTACAGTGTAATTTGTTAGTGCGTTACCCACCCCAGATCAAACTTTTTTACAAAAAGATGATTTTTCTTCTGTAAAGCTCTTGTGACAGATTATTCACTACCTTATAACAGTAAATGTTATATGTAGGTTTGCATATTGTTTCATTTGAGGTGTAACCCTCCGCTATTATGCTGAAGCTTGAATATCAAAAACATCATAAAAGTGTTGTTTATTCATTGAGTTAACAGCATAAATGTTCAATAGGAACGTAATCAGGCAATACAGTTAGTCTTGTTTTGCAACTTTACTACCTGATTTAACGTCAATTTTTGGATATAACAATGGATTAACACGTGACGATTTAGCCGGGTGCTCTTTACCCAACGTCACTCATCAGGGAGAAAGCGATGAAAATTTCCAAACTAATCATGTCCGCATGCTGTGCTGCCACTCTTTTTACTGTGCCTTTTACCGCCAGCGCAGACACTGCAAAAGTAGCAGTATCACAAATTGTTGAACATCCAGCTCTGGATGCTACACGTCAAGGTCTTCTCGATGGTTTGAAAAAGCTAGGGTACGTTGAAGGTGAAAATCTTGATTTTTCCTACCAGACTGCACAAGGTAATCCTGCCATTGCTGTACAAATTGCACGTCAGTATGTCGGCGAAAGACCTGACGTACTTGTAGGTATAGCCACTCCTTCAGCGCAAGCATTGGTCGCCGCGACTAAATCAATTCCTGTTGTGTTTACCGCTGTCACCGATCCTGTTGGTGCGAAGCTAATTAAAGACATGGAAAAGCCGAACGCAAATGTGACTGGCTTGTCGGATTTGTCACCCGTTGCACAGCACGTTGCCCTTGCTAAAGAGCTACTGCCAAACATGACATCAATCGGCGTTGTCTATAACCCAGGTGAAGCAAATGCTGTCGCACTGGTTGAGTTGCTGCGCGAAGCCGCTGATGCTCAAGGCCTGAAAGTTATTGAAGGCACTGCGTTGAAAAGTGCGGATGTACAATCTGCTGCGCAAATCGTTGCTTCCCAAGCGGATGCGATTTACGCACCGACCGACAATACGGTTGCCAGTGCTATCGATGCACTCGTAGGCGCGTCTAACCAAGCTGGCAAACCTGTTATTGGTGGCGCAACGTCATACATTCCTAATGGTGCTGTTGCCGCTCTTGGTTTTGACTACTACCAAATCGGTGTTCAAACCGCAGATTATGTTGCAGCGTTACTCAAAGGCGAAGAAGTCGCGAATCTCCCAGCGAAAGTGGCTGTTGGTTCTGATCTTGCCATCAACCTCAAAGCAGCTCAAAAGCTTGGCATCACGGTGCCTCAGGCGTTGCTAGACCGCGCAACCACGGTAGAAAAGTAATTCACTAGGAGTAGTAGTACATGACCTCAATTGCCTTTTTTGGCACGCTGGAAGTAGGTCTGGTTTATGGCCTAGTAGCTCTAGGTGTATATCTAACCTTCCGAGTTCTGGATTTCCCGGATCTTACTGTTGATGGCAGCTTCCCTATGGGGGCTGCTGTCGCAGCAACGCTAATCGTCTCTGGCGTTGATCCTTGGATCTCTACGATTGCTGCGATATTTGCGGGTGCCGCTTCTGGGCTTATCACTGCATTTCTAACCGTGAAGTGCGGAATACTGAACCTGCTTTCCAGTATATTGACAATGATCGCGGCATTTTCGATCAACATTCGCATCATGGGTCGCCCAAACATTGCACTTCTCGGTGAAGAGACCATTCTCACACCGTTTGAAAATATGGGTATCGACCCGGTTTATGCGCGTCCCCTTGTTGTTTTCATCTTGGTGTTGATCAGTGCATGGTTTGTCGTTCGATTGCTAAATAGTGACTTTGGTTTAGGTCTCCGCGCTACCGGAGTTAACGCAAGAATGGTTCGCGCTCAAGGGGCGAGCACCGCGTTTTACACCTACTTTGGTTTGGCTCTTTCAAATGGCTTTGTCGGTTTTTCCGGTGCCTTATTTGCCCAAACAAACAGCTTTGCCGATGTCACCTCAGGTGTCGGTACGATTGTTGTTGGCCTTGCGGCCGTCATATTAGGACAAACGCTGATCCCCGGCCGAAAAGTTTGGGTCGCTGTTGTCGCCGTTATTCTTGGTTCAGTGCTCTATCGCTTAGCCGTCGCGTTTGCTCTTAGCTCCGGCATGTTTGGCTTGAAAGCTTCTGATCTCAACTTGGTTACTGCCCTACTCGTTGCGCTTGCATTGGTCGCACCTAAAGCGAGAGAGCAATATCAGAAGAAGAAGAAAATCAAAGAAGCGGGGGCAACAAAATGATTGAATTAAAAGACATTGAAGTCACTTTCAACCCCGGCACTGTGCTTGAAAACCGCGCATTGCGTAAAGTCTCGCTTACCGTGCCTAAGAACCAATTTTTAACGGTTATTGGCTCGAATGGCGCGGGTAAATCCACCTTGCTAGGTGCTATCAGTGGTGAAACACCTATGATAGGTGGCAAAGTTGTCATTGATGACATTGACGTGACACGTCAACCGGTCCACCAGCGTGCAAAACTCGCAGCACGAGTATTCCAAGACCCGTTGGCTGGTACTTGTGCAACACTCTCCATTGAAGAAAATCTCGCCCTTGCGTTTAAACGCGGTGGCATTCGTGGCTGGAGTTTGGCAACGTCAAACAAACGTCGAGCGGTTTTCAGAGAGCGTATTTCCATATTGGGATTGGGGCTGGAAGATCGCCTTGGCGACAGCATCGGCCTGCTTTCTGGTGGTCAACGACAAGCGGTAAGCCTCGTAATGGCGACACTTTCTGACAGTAAACTCCTGTTACTCGATGAACATACCGCCGCACTTGACCCGCGCATGGCAGCCTTCGTTATCGATCTGACCAAGAAAGTGATTACCGAGTTCGGACTGACCGCATTAATGGTCACACACTCTATGAAAGATGCACTGGCCTGTGGCGATCGTACCGTCATGCTTCACCAAGGTCAGATTGTATTGGATGTGAAAGGTGAAGAACGCGCAAACATGGACGTTCCTCACCTCTTAGAAATGTTCAGCAAGGTTCGTGGTGAAGAATTGGCAGACGACAGTTTGTTGTTAAGTTGATTTTGTCTTCAATACATAACAAAGAGCGGCTTGGGTCGCTCTTTGTCTTTTGTTAGCCTATAAGCATATCCACACAACATCGAGCTAGGAAAAAGGGAGGAAGTTAAATGGTTTCACTCGAATTTCTAATCACATCACTTGTGGTTGTCCTTATCCCAGGCACAGGCGTGTTGTACACGATTTCAACAGGATTATTTGTCGGTTCGCGAGCCAGTATTTGGGCATCAATAGGCTGTACAGTCGGCATCGTGCCTTCAATGATCGCCAGTATCACCGGACTTGCTATTCTAATCCACACCAGTGCTGTCGCCTTTCAAGTTGTGAAATATTTGGGCGTCGCCTACTTGCTGTTCATGGCATGGTCGATGTGGAAAAACAGCGGCGGACTGTCTGTTAAAGAAGAACAAAGTAGCCACAGTATGATGGGAATAGCTGTTCGAGGTTGTCTGATCAATGTGTTGAACCCTAAATTGACCTTGTTCTTTATGGCCTTCCTGCCTCAATTTATCCCTAGCACTCTGACTAACCCAACACCAATGATGCTGGCACTGGGCTGCATATTTATGGCCATGACATTTGTGGTATTTGTTGGCTACGGGTTACTTTCTGCGACAGTAAGAGAGTATGTGCTCAACTCATCTCGCATCACGACGTTATTGCAACGCGCATTCGCAGGGAGTTTTGCGTTGTTGGGATTAAAACTCGCATTTTCAGAACGTCAATAAGTACGCTGTATCGCGCAATAAAACAGCCCCGCTAATGCGGGGCTGTTTGTTAGAAGCGTTTTAGTAGCCTTCCCATTAGTGAAGGATGATAATCCCATACATGATCAAACATTTGCATCAACGCAGGGTTTCCATACTTTGAAAGATTGAGTGCATGAAAGCGATTATGTTGCGCTTTAAGATTATCCACTTTCTCTTGTACTTCTTTATCCTGCTCTGGAGCCATAAAGTCAGAAATTACCACCAAATCTGCATTTCTGTATTTGTCCGTTCCCATCAAATCTATTGAGTGAGTCAACACAGGAGCCAGATCTGTCCCACCGTGAAATGAATAGGAGAGGAAGTTCAACGCTTCTTTCAGCCCTTCTTCACCCGTGAGTTCGTAACTAATATGATCGGTTGAAAAAATCATCACCGTACATTCGCGTTCTTCACGAACCGCAATCTGCATTAGCGCATATGCCATCGCCTTAGCACATTGCTCTGGGTATCCACTCATCGAACCTGAAGCATCAACACAAATGAGAAATGGTCCTTTCTCAACATCGATTTGCTTACTTTCAGGTTTAAACGCTTTTACTTTTCGAAGTGAACGTTGCATACCTTGCATGCGATAGGTCAGCAACCTTTTGTCCGCAAAATGCTTATAGAACAAGATTTCCAGTGATGGCTCAGCGAGATAAATGGCTTCATTCGGCACAAGTTTATCAAGGTGGTCACTTTGATGAATTCCAACAATGTCGTCAGCGACATTATCAGCAGGCTCTTCCACCAGCTTCAATTCCTCTGAGGGAGAACGCTGCAAGGAAGGATCGTCAACATCACTCGCCATTCTTCCGAGTTTTTGAGCGATATCCTGAAGGTCTTGGTTGTCCTTGAGAAAGGCGACAAATTGCTTAAGCAACTCGACGTCAGTTTGTGTTACTTTGGCTGCGGCTAAATCCCACAGTCTACCGACCTTTTCAACCGTGCCTTCTTCTTGCACGTTTTCCAACGTTTTGTACGTTTCAATTCGCTGATAAAGCTCTTTTAGCAATCTCTCTTTATGCGCTTCAAGCTCTTTCTGTTGAGCGTCTTTTATAGAGCTAGCGAGGTGCTCATACCATTTGTTGCAGAAGTACGCCTGAAACATTGGCGTTTCTTGCGCTATGTTTTTTTCCAACAGACGCCGCGCTTCAAGATAGAAAACAGACTTCCCCTCAAGCTGCTTGATCATGCCTTTGGCGTTGTCTAAAAAGGATTGCTGGGACATTTGAACTGCCTCTTGATAAAGCTGCAATTCCTGTTTGAGATCCGCGGTAATACAGTCGTTACTTAATCGACGCTTTACGGAGTGACGCCACTTTCGAATATGGCGTCTCACTGCGGTCTTGGCACCCGGGCTGGTCTCTGTAAGCACCAATAGTTGGGGCTTTGCCATAACTTCTGTCACCGCATGCTCCAACATGCCGGTTTCAGCTAACATCATGCCGAGATGCAGTGATTCTGGACTCACCATAACATCTCCTTATTCAACGTATTCGGTTAACATACGAACGCGATAGGCGCTCTTTTCAAATTTGGTTGTTTGTCGTTGAAGCGTTTCTTCAGCATCAGTGATACTTGTTGCCAGCAACTCCAAAAGCTCAGAGTTAGCAAAATGATGTGGCAATGCGGCATTGAGTTGCGTGCGCGCCAAGCGAATCAAATGCTTTGACTCGTCGATCTTTTTAATAGCGACGTCGTTTCTTTCCTGCCAATCTTGAAAAGCCTGGGCATCGTTGTCGTCTACACCCGCAATCGCCACAGGTACAGGTCGGTTTGCGATGTCTTTGATCAACAATCGACGATCACTGTCTACATCAAATTTTAGTACACATAAATTTTCGTTCTTATTGACGTAACCATAAACGTCGCAAGGTGCACTTTTGATTTTCTTTTCAAACTCTGCAGCATCAACGTATACCCAACGGCTGTCCCCTTTTTCTTTCTCAGAAACTGAAGGGTTAGCTTCCAGCATGACCAGCTTAATCATATTTTTCGACATGTTGACGCTGTATCTGCGCGCATGAGAAAGATCGACCGCGAATTTTTCTTTTCGCATCGACATTTCTGTATCCATGGTATGACCGAGAGTCTCGTTAATGTCTTCGGCGAGCACTTTGATATCCTCCCCCCCTTCAGCGGCAACAGCGAGTGCTTCTTGCTGGTTAAAGCATACTTCTTGAGCAAAGCGTCGCATGATGCTGTTTACGACATTGCGAGACTCGGGACTGTGCCATAAGCACTCTTGTAGCAGCAGAAGATCGACAGGGTTTACCTCATTTCGACCATTGAAAAATGCGCTTGCTTTAAGTAAGCGGACGGCTTTTTTCCAGCGACGGTCGGAGACATAAAGCTCCTCAGTCGGGAATGCATGATTTCCGCTCTCTGCTTCACTTTCCAAGAGCATTTTTAATGCATAGATCTTTTCAAAAACGGAATCCGACAAAACAACTTGGTCAATTTGTCGCTGCCAGCGTTCATATTCTTCGGCTTTCACCGTTATCGACGGGTCAAGCTCAAGTGTTGGCTCAGCAGCATCCCCTACCAATAAACGCTTAAAGTTGTTCTTCTCTTGGATTCGATTAACAAAGATACGCACCAACATCCGGTCGTAAAGTGCGTCAAGGCCGCTATCAGGTTCAGGCAATTCATTGGATGCTGTTACGAGAAGACGCATAGGAACAGGTAACACTTCGCTGCCGTTTCTAAACACGCGCTCGTTAACAACAGTTAAAAGGGTATTAAGTATCGCAGGCCCCGCTTTCCAGATTTCATCTAGAAAGACCACATCTGCCGTTGGAAGATATCCATCTGTTAAGCGGACATATTTCCCATTATCTTTCAGCTCTTGAATCGACAATGGTCCAAACACTTCTTCCGGCGTGGAAAATCGTGTCATCAGGTATTCAAAGAAGTGACTGTCATCAAACGCTTTGATCAGTCTTTTTGCAATATAGCTTTTGGCTATACCCGGCGGCCCTAGCAAGAAAACACTTTCACCGCTCAAAGCAGCAAGCAAGCAAAGACGAATCGTATTTTCCCTCTCATACACACCGTTTGATAACGCGTGCACAAGCTTCTGAATGCGCTCAGGAAGTAAAACGTTATTCGTCGACATAGCAATTTTATTTGTCACACTGCTGCTCCATTTTGCTCTATCAACAATATGATTTTAGTCATAACACACTGTTAATAAATTGTAACCATTAATATCTTCTTACATGCTGTATATCATCTCAACTTTGACCCGTTCCACCCTTAAACCAATGTTTTCACATTTGCAGACCAGAATATAACCAAACTTTTGCTTGCAAAAACTGCCTATAAAAATCAATGAGATCTCTCGAATAGCCCAATAACTCTGGCTTTAATGACACGTATTCGAACAATTGCCAGCTTCTGCTTCTTTCTTGAACAGCTCAACTCTTCTCCCAGTAATAGAAATACGCCTAATAGCAGTAACACAAAAATAATGTGCTTAATCATTACCTTGTGCTATTTCGCAATATCACATTAGTGTCATATTGCAGTCATAAAATTGGCCCGCTTTTTAGCACTCAATAACTAGATGGAGAAAGTATGTTGTTTCGCTTATTTGCGCTGGCATTCAGTTTTATTGTCCCTTTTGCCAACGCCACGTCTGAAGAGCGTCTGACGTTGTCAGGCTCTACATCAGTCACTTATTTAATTGATGTTTTGTCGGAACATTATGAGAAAGAGACAGGAGACACTGTCGAGGTACAAGGCACAGGCTCCTCTGCGGGCATCTTAGCCGTAAACAAAGGCATCTCTGAGTTAGGTATGAGTTCACGCTACTTAAAAAGTACGGAGCTCATGCCAGACCTGAAAACGCATGTTATTGCGTATGATGGATTAACCTTGGTCGTGCATCCTGAAAATCCTATTGTGTCCCTGAGCTCTGCACAAATAGCTGATATATACCGAGGTAAAATCACCAACTGGAATCAAGTGGGTGGCGAAGATCGTAAAATTGCAGTGGTTTCTCGTGAGTTGGCTTCAGGCTCACGCTATTCATTTGAAACGTTTATGGGGCTGACCCGTATTTATAAAGGTGAACAAGTTTCAGACATCAGTTCATCACTGCTTGTCGTTAACGCGAATAGCATGGTGAAAATGCTGGTTTCTAATAACAAACACGCGGTTGGCTATATATCTGCGGGTTCAATTGAGCCGTCAGTGAAATCCATTTCTGTTGATGGTGTTTCTTATAGTCTTGCGAATATGGAAGATGGCAGTTACAAGTTGTCACGCCCCTTTCTACTCCTTCATAAAAAAGGCGAGCTTTCAGAAATCACCCAAGATTTCTTGGATTATGTTTTGAGCGAAAAATCTCAAAAACTTGCGGGCGATATGGGTTTCATTCCTGCGATCCGATAACGGCAGCGCAATAAAAAAGCCTTCTCTCTAGAAGGCTTTCTTTTATATGAACGCAGGGTGTTTATTTTCCACTGACAATGGGCAACTCATGATCACTTCCCCACTCCGTCCATGAACCATCATAAACAGTAACAACATCACCTGACGCATATTCAGCGGCTATCGCAAGTATGCATGCTGTAACACCTGAACCACACGAGGCAACATTTCGCTTGCTGTCGCTTAATGCGCTTTCAATAAGCATCTTCAGTGTCTCTGCGGATTTGAATTTACCCGCTTCAAGTAATTGCGCAAACGGCAGGTTAACAGCATTCGGCATATGGCCACTTCTTACTCCTTCTCTAGGCTCAGGGACTAAGCCTAAAAAACGTTCATTGGGCCGAACATCAATCACATTAACGGTGCCGTTATTAATCCCTTCAAGAAGTTGAGATTTGTCAATCACACGTGTTTGGTCGAATGTCGCTTGGTAATTCGTTGGCTCTACTCGTGTAGGTTCTGACGTATCAATCTCTCCGTTAGCATGTTCCCATGCTGGTAATCCACCATCTAACACGAAGACATTCTCATGCCCCATAACCTTGAACATCCACCACACACGTGGCGACGAAAAAATGCCTGCCGTGTCATAAACAATGACCGTATCTTCGTTGCGAATGCCTAGCAAACCGACTTCTTTGGAAAACGTATCAGCACTTGGCAACATATGAGGCAATGAAGAAGGCTTATCACATATACGGGTGTCGTAATCAAAAAATTCGGCACTAGGTATTCGCTTTCCTTTCCATTCACTTAGCGCGTCTCGTGGCGTACCTGGCATAAAATAAGTAGCATCCACGACCTTAACAAAGGGTTCATTTAGATGGCTTTTCAACCAATCAGCCGTTACCAACACGTTATTTTTCAGTTTCAAGTCACTCTCCTTAACGACGACTATCGCCACACCACAATGAATGGTTTAGCATTGGCTCCATTAACGATGAAAATCACCCGTTTAGCAATAAAAACGACCCGTTTTTTCTCCTAAGGATGTTATGTTTACTCGCAGTTTTCTTGCCGCGGCAATCCTCGCCGCTCCGCTGGTCAGCTTTCCAATTCACGCGGCCACGGTTTCCCTGTCGGTAGACAATGATGGGATATTAGGTACAGACAGAGAATACACCAGCGGTTTATTTTTGCGTTGGTCATCTGACCCAAGCACTATTGGATATAGTGTAGAAATTGGTAATCAGATGTGGACCCCTTCTGATATTGAAGTCGCCACACCACAAGCGAATGAACGTGCTTACGCCGGACTTCTCTACCTCCAAGGACGCACTTATCACCAAAATGATCTTAACGCCTATAAAGCGGGTTTGATGGTAGGCACGGTAGGACCAAATTCAATGGCAGAAGAAGCACAAGATATTGTGCATACCATTGTTGGTTCACCCGATCCGCAAGGATGGGATTATCAGATTGAGGATGAATTCGTTTACCAGTTGAGCTTAGAAGCTCACCAACTTGTCTCTCGTTCGTCACTCGGTGAATTTAGTGTCTACGGTCGCGGCCAAGCGGGTAACTACCAAAGTGAAGCGGCTGTGGGTGGTACATATCGCTATGGTTTAGATTTGGGCAGCACTCTGGGGTCAACCACTGTCATTCCTGGCAACATTGTTGATGTGAGTATGCTTAGCCACAGCTCTCAAGGTATGTTCTTGTTTGCGACGCTGGAAGCACGCTATCGCTTCAACGACATCACTCTTGACGGTGACAAACCCGCTGCAAACGCTACCACGACGCTTGAAAATACGCAGGGAGCACTTTCGACTGGTTTAGCTTGGTACACTCAAAGTTGGGGTGCCACACTTGCCGTAACGATGGAATCTCAGCAGTTTGAAGAGTCAAAGCGCAACCACCACACCTTCGGCAACGTGACTGTATTCTACCGCTATTAAGTTTCTCTCCTATCCTTGCCGGACATGCAGTCTGGCAAGGAATATCTGCCGATACCGTTTAGCTAACGATTGTCACTGCAATTTTCTCTAGCAAGAAAATCTCACGCTCTAATGAAAGACCCTGCTTATCGCTCGTTTCCAACGTGTGCTTATTGTGGGCGATGGCTTCATGGATGTTTATCCAAACAGGTCGCATGCCATTTTTTACTTCATATTCTTCAAAGGCGACATCACCTAACTCTTCATCAATTTCACAATAGAAGCAGTGTGAAATCATGTGCATCACGTCGAAATCAGGCTTATACCATGGTCGATATTCTTCGTAAGAACCAAAAGGGATTACATTGCGAATATTTTGCGCACCAGTCTCTTCTTGTAGTTCGCGGATCATACCATCGACCTCAGTCTCTCCGTCATCGACGCCGCCACCCGGTAGGGAATAATCATGATAACGCTCGGTATAAAGGAGCAATATGTCTTCGCCACGCAGCACGATCGCGCGCGCAGCACGACGATGAAACGTCGATTTGCCGTCTAGTGGGAAAACGTCTGGATGCATGGCTGTTTTGAGAGGTTGCATTGAACTGGCCTGTTACGCTACTACAGATAAAAAACAACGCGCACTCTATATAACGCTCGCGCTTACAGCAACCTGAAAAGCCGCCTTTTTCCGAAATCTTTAGTAAGGCCTTGCGTTTTTAAAACATGAAAATAGAATACAGCACACCTTAACGATGAAATTGTTTGTTTTGTCGGCTAAGGCGAGCGCATTTATCATCGTGCGATACAAACTAAAACTGTTTTTTTTCAATAAAGTAGCATCCCGCACTTACTCCATATAATTAAGTTTATATAGTGATGCATACGGATAAACTGCAACAAACTCATTGCTTTGTCTTTTAAAACCAACAAAATCTCGTATTTTGTATATAGTTATATTCATAACTATATGCATTTTCGCTTTCAAATTGCGAAACCCAATTCGAATAGTAAACACGCAAAGCCAGCCAAAGAATATTGTATACGGAGCCCACATCAATGCTGCAAAAAGTCGCCATTGATAACGTTGAGATAGGTATGTACGTCGAGCAAATCGAATCTCAACATGCCCGTACAAAGATGAAAAAACCAGGCTTCATCCGTCGCCAAGAAACCATAGAAAACCTTCGCAACAAAGGCGTGATTTTCGTTTACGTCGATGCGGATCAAATCACATCAGACGAAGATCTTCGTTATCAGGCAACCAAGGTTGGAAAACACTCATCAATTAAAGGAAATGATGAGTATGGCGCAGCCAAGGAGTTGGTTGATACCTCAAAAAAACAACTCAGCAAACTTCTAACCGCAATTTACGAGAACAAGCCCGTCGATATCGAGCCCGTCAAAGAAGTGAGTGCCGATATAGTAGAGAACATTTTTGAGCGAAAAGACGCAGTACTGTGGATCAGTGGTATTCGCGAAAAAAGTGCTTATCTTCTCGAGCATTCAATGAATGTGGCGTTTCACTTGGTAAATTTTGGACGTTTTCTAGAATTCGATAGAGAGACACTGGAAGAACTAGCGATTGGCGGTCTGGTTCACGACATTGGCAAAATTCTGGTACGTGACGAGGTACTCAACAAGCCAGGCAAGCTAACTGATGAAGAGTTCCTGCATATGAAGGAGCACCAAACTCTCTCTCAGCCAGTTCTCGACAGTATGCTCGACCTGCCTCAGAACAGTAAGAACGTGAGCCTTATGCATCACGAAAAAATAGATGGTAACGGCTATCCCAAAGGGCTAAAAGGCGATGAACTCCCTCTCATTGGCCGAATGTCATGCATTGTGGACATCTACGACGCACTCACGGCTGAGCGCTGCTATAAACCTGCGCTTTCACCTTCCGAGGCATTCAAAATCATGATTGGACTGACGCCATTTCACCTGGATCCCGACTTGCTCAAGAAGTTTATTCGCTGCATCGGATTCTACCCGATTGGCTCAGTGGTTGAGTTAAGCAATGGCCGCGTAGGATTAGTGTGTAAGGAAAATCCCGACGATTTGATGACGCCAACCGTTAAGCTATTTTATTCAGCAAGAACCGAAGCGTTTAGAGAAGTGGAGTATGTCGATCTTCGAAAACGTCCCGACCTTAAAATTATCCGTGGAATCACCGAAGCCAAACTGAAAAAATCATTCAGCGACTTCCGTTAAACCATCTACAACAAGCACCATTTCTGCACTAAATTCCGTCAGTCGCACGTTATTCTCATGTTATTGCATGACCAACCGTCTTGGTTTGCTTATAATGTTTCGCTCATTTACATGTGGAATAAGAAAAATGCGAGTTTGTGGCGTCGACTTTAAAAGCAATGAAGCGAATATCTGTCTAGTAGATCTAAGCCAAGGCCTGTTTGATGTGCCTGATTGCCGTGCACGCAAGTTCACCATCACTGATGGCGCAAGCACTGAGCAAATCCGTTTGTTCCAACGTCAGTTTTTTAAACTGATGGAAGACTACAAAGTGGACAAGATTATTATCCGCGAACGCCCAATGAAAGGTAAATTTGCTGGCAGCGCAGTTGGCTTTAAAATGGAAGCAGCACTGCAACTGATCGAATCTGTCGAATGTGAAGTCTTCACAGCATCAGAAATGAAAGAATCTATGAAACGCAACCCAATCATGGTTTCAATGAAAGAAGTGGGTCTGAAGCAATTCCAAGAGCCTGCATTCCAAGTTGCATGCGCTTACTTGAACAAGTAATCAAAAAGAAACAGGCCGCATCTCGCGGCCTGTTTTCTATCTGCCCCTACTCCGCCTGATCATAAGGATGTTTTCATGGCCAAGTATCACTGCACCTATTCTTCCCCGCTTGGCACCATCACACTGACAGCGTCAGACAAAGGGCTGACCTCGCTCTCTTTACCTGACTTTAAATACGATGTTCCCGTGACAGAGGCACATGTTCATGACAAGTCGAAATTTAACGATGTCACCGCGCAGCTAGACCGCTACTTTTCAGGCGAGAACATTGCTTTCAATGTCCCATTAGATTTTCAGGGCACTGCATTCCAACAGGCAGTGTGGACACTCCTACAACGCATTCCGGTTGGTGAGACACGCAGTTATGGTGAGTTAGCACATTTGCTCGATAAACCCAACGCCTCACGCGCTGTCGGAGCTGCAAATGGCCAGAACCCTATCGCAATAATCGTACCCTGCCACCGCGTCATTGGAAAAAGTGGAAAGCTAACGGGGTATGCCGGGGGATTAGATGCCAAGGCTTGGCTATTGAAACACGAGCAAGCCATAGCATCAGATAACTTTCAACTTGCCCCCACCAGCACACGATGAGCAAGAAGTTTGATAAATCGAAGCGGTGTAATGCGGTACCCTAGATGAAGATAAAACCCATGGGCTTCCTCCCGACTAATATGGCTCGTTACTTCAATGCGCAGGCAATGATTACGTTTTAAAGATTTCTCTGCACATTCCAGCAATTGCTTACCAATACTCATGTCTCTAAAGTTTTCATCGACAGCAATTGCCGATATCCTCCCCCAAGGCATGTCGTCATGCACTACGTCAACTACATGATAAGTGACAAAACCCACCACTAAATTGCACAGTTCAGCCACCATTATCCCACTCGTTTCTCCTTTCATTACGCGTTCTATGCGTCGCTCAGTCTCTTCAATTGTTGAGGGATAGCCGAGTGTTAGGCAGAGCGCATTGATGCGCTCCGCGTCTTCTACCGTCGCTGGTCGAATATCCATGGACTGCTCCATATCAGTGGTTCGCTGTTTCTGTCGCGCCAGATACAGAGCGCAGGCTTACACGGCGGTCAAAAAAATAGCCTTCACGGTCACCATCCGTTTCAATGGCTAATTGATCACCATATGCCGTCGCACTCAATTGCACAGGATCGACACCTTGATCTACCAGATAATCAAAGACGGCTTGAACGCGACTTTGTGACAACGTTAGATTGTAATTCTCATTACCACGCACGTCGGCATGCCCTTCCAAATCCCAATGAACATCCGGTTGCTGCTGCATAAAGAACGCAACCTCATCGAGTTGTTTCTGGAAGTGAGGTTCAATCTCAGATGAATTCGTGCGGAATTGAATATCCATCGCCAGATCCAACTCGACGTTGCGTTCCTGCATTGCCGCTTTCAGAGTTGCCAGCTCTATTTCATTTTCAGCGTACAGCTCTTTGAACGAATTCAAGCGGTGATTTTCATCCTGCATCTGGCTGATTAACATTTCCTGCGATTTGTTTTCTTCCTCAAAAGTCGCGACCTGACCGATGAGGCCACCGACTACCGCACCAGCAACTGCACCAATAGGTCCACCAATGACGGCTCCAAGAGCCGCACCACCACCAAAGCCGATTAGACCAACATTTGAATCACTCTCTTGCTGTACACGCTGTTCTGTCGCGTGAGCACTCGACATCACCATTGGGACCACGAGGGAGATAGCAATAAGCGTTTTATTTAGATTTTTCATTTTGATTTCCTCATCCTGATTGGGAGTGGGTGTCGTACCCATGTCTTGTTTCGATGAGATTATTAAACCAAGTCAAAATGGCAGGGATTGGGAGCAATAATGGCAATGTGCAGGGCAATTGTGGCAAAAAAATGGCTTTTACCTCAATTCTCTGAGAACCCCTTTTTCCATAGATATTTTGCGGTATAGTCGTTCTATCTACTGTTTGATTAATTGAGTAAAAATGAAACGCATCGCTATCGTTGAAGATGAACCTGCCATCAGAGAAAACTATGCTGACGTTCTGAGAAAGCAAGGTTATGCCGTATCAACCTATGCCAACAGACCTGACGCAGAAGATGGTTTCAAACAGCGTCTGCCCGATCTCGCCATCATTGATATCGGGTTGGCAGATGAAATCGACGGTGGTTTTCACCTTTGTCAGTCTTTAAGGGCGATGTCGGCAACACTTCCGATCATTTTCCTGACGGCAAGAGACAGTGATATAGATACCGTGGTCGGTCTCCGAATGGGCGCGGATGATTACCTGACAAAAGATGTTTCTCTTCCCCATTTGATGGCGCGAATTGCGGCACTTTTCCGACGCAGTGATCTTCTCAATCAAACCACTGCTGAGACGGAATCAATTTTGGAGCGCGGGAAACTCCTGCTCGACCTCAATCGTATGCAAGTCTCTTGGGACGAAAAAACCGTCGATCTCACCGTCACGGAATTCTGGCTCGTCCATGCATTGGCTAAGCGTCCTGGTCATGTAAGGAGCCGACAGGATCTGATGCAAGAAGCACATGTCGTCGTAGACGACAGCACAATTACCTCGCATGTTAAGCGTATCCGCAAGAAATTCATCGCGTTGGATTCTACCTTTGACCATATAGATACGGTCTACGGTATGGGCTATCGTTGGGACAGCTCAAAATGACAGGTTTGGTCTCCCGTGTCTGGCATGTATTTTCAGGTATTAGAACCAAAATCGTGCTGTTATCAGGACTATTACTCCTTCTCCCTCTCATTGGTTACAACTATGTTTGGGAGCTGGAAAATGTGCTGAGGCAAGGGCAAGAACAAACCCTCATGGGATCTGCCCGCGCGTTTTCAATGGCACTCAATCAACAACCCGAGCTTTTTGATCGACAACTCAATACCAAACCTAGGCTTGAAGAAGGGAAAGATCTTTATGCTATCGCCTTGCAAAGCCCAATCGACTTGGATGGGTCCGCATTAGATTGGCAACGGTACCGTGCCCACACCGCACACTATCGCGATCCTTATGTGTTATTTAGCCGCACACCCTATAACGACGATGATGTTAACTTCGATCTTTCTTTAGGAAGCGACGGACATGATGTTTACGCGCTAATTGAAATCAGAGACAAAAGCCCCGTCCTTCAACGCAATAACGCCGACCGCATCGACCGCAACGATCATCTTACGATCACGTTAACGACCCCTGAGGGTGAACTCAAACGCTACGCCATAGCCGCTAAAAAAAGTGGTAAAGCGGATGTTTATCTCATCGGCGATGACATTTCAGATTACGAACACAACTTTTTATCCGAGGCGATCAAGGCATGGTGGCAAGAGACGGCGACAGGTTACACCATTGAACTCTCGCTGCCCGGGTGGTTGATTGGCGAGAAACTCAGTATCGCCTATTACAATGTGAACGATCGCTTTAATCGAAACGTCGAAACCATTATCGCAACATCAAACCCGCGCAGCGCAGAAACGCTTGGTACTTTCCTTGTTCCGTCACCTCAAATTGAGAAAGTGCTATCGGGTATGGAAGATGGCTCATCTGTGGTGTGGGTCGTTGACAAACACGGTCGAGTACTCGCAAAAGCCGGTGATCTTCAATCTGCGAATGGCGTTTGGGAAACAACCATTAAATACCAAGACACTCCCGAAGGCATGATGGGCTGGCTACAAACGCACATACTCAACCCAATTTACTATCAGCTACTCGAACGTCCTCCCGAGGAAGTAGTTGATGAGATGCAAAATGCCGCCATTGTCCGAGGCGTAGATGTTCAACAAGCATTATTGGGTCGCCCTTACGCCAACTGGCGCGTGACACCCGAGCAGGGAGAAATGATTTTATCCGCGGCATACCCTATCAAAGTTAACGGTGATGTCATTGGTGCCGTCGTGGTTGAAGAAACAACGAAAGGCATAAAGACACTGCGAAACAAAGCACTGGAGCAGCTCTTTAATGTGCTTTTAGCGGTGATTTGTACCGGTGTCATTGTGTTACTTTTGTTTGGTTCTCATATCTCACGTCGAGTTAGAAAACTGCGTGATGATGCTGAAAGTGCCATTGACCCACAAGGCAGAGTTAAACACCAGTTAGAACCCATTTCGAGTGCGGATGAGATTGGTGATTTGTCCCGAACCTTATCGACCATGGTGACACGCCTTTCGGACTACAACAGCTATTTGGAGAAAATGTCTTCCAGCTTGTCACACGAGTTACGAACCCCAGTCGCTGTTGTTCGCTCTTCGCTCGAAAATCTGTCATTCGTGACTCAGGATGAAGATCAACAACGGTATATTAATCGCGCGCAAGAAGGTGTAAGCCGTCTGGCGACAATTCTATCAAGCATGACAGAAGCAACGCGGCTAGAACAAAGCTTTGAGCATGCAGAAAGCGTCTCGTATCCATTAGAAAAAGTCATAGAAGGCTGCGTTCAAGGGTATGAATTTGCTTATCCAGATCAGGCGTTTACACTAAAAATAACTGAAGGTAGTTATACATCGAATGGTGTGCCTGAATACATTGCCCAGCTTCTCGACAAGCTCGTCGCCAATGCCGTGGAATTCAGAACGCCCGGAACCAGCATCGAGGTGTACCTAACGCAGCGTAAAAACATGGCGGTTGTCACGGTTTCCAATACCGGCCCCCTACTCCCTGAAAATATGGGAAATCAATTGCTCAACTCTATGGTCTCTGTACGTAGTGAGCGCCAGAAGTCAGATAAACCTCACTTAGGGTTGGGATTGTATATTGCAAGATTGGTGGCTGAATTCCATGGGGGCAGCTTAGCAATTTCAAATCGCACCAACCAAGAAGGTGTTATCGTCACTGTCCTCCTTCCACTGGTATAACGTATAACCAAGTGCGTGAAGTTTCACTTTGTGTACTTGGTTCTTTTGATCACAAAGACAGGGAGCGTTGAATGAAACTCTACGAAAAAGCACCCGCACCAAGCGCAAGGCGTGTCAGCTTGTTCCTCGCAGAAAAAGGGATTGATATTCCTCGAGTAGACGTTGATATCCGCGGTGGAGAAAACACCACGGGTGATTACAAAGCCAAGAGTATTAACGGACGCATCCCTATGCTTGAACTCGACGACGGCACAACGATCTCCGAATCTATGGCGATTTGTCGTTATATCGATGCTGCATTTCCATCTGATCACAACTTGTTTGGCACTACGCCCGTTGAAATCGCTCAAATTGAAATGTGGAATCGCATCGCCGAACTCCAAGGGTTGTTTGTATCGTTTCAAGCTTTCAGAAATATTTCAGGAATATATAGCGATAGAGAACGTTGTGTTGAAGCTTGGGGCGAAGAGTCAAAGCAACGAATCATAGAGTTTCTTCCTATACTCGAAGACCGACTCTCCGAATCCGCTTACTTAGCTGGTGATGGCTTTTCGGTTGCGGACATTACCGCTTATGTCATGTGTCAGTTCATCAAGAATATGGACATTCACATTGATCACGACTATCCAGCATTGACAGCGTGGGTAGAAAAAATCAATCAGCGCGACGCGTTCAAAGACTAGTCGAAAGGAACGATTACCATGATAGAGCTTTATACTGCTGGAACGCCTAATGGTTTTAAGGTTTCGATTGCGTTAGAAGAAATGGGCTTACCCTATACGCTCCATGCGTTAGATCTAATGGCTTTGGATCAAAAAAAACCAGAGTTTCTCGCTATCAACCCCAATGGACGCATTCCCGCAATCATAGACCGTGATAACGATGATTTTGCGGTATTTGAATCGGGTGCGATTCTCCTTTATCTCGCGGAAAAAACAGGCATGTTTTTGCCGGAAGATCCAAAAAAACGTAGCCAAGTTATTCAATGGTTGATGTTTCAAATGGGCGGCGTTGGCCCCATGATGGGACAAGCCAACGTATTTTATCGCTACTTCCCTGAGAAAATTCCCGCGGCTATCGAACGATACCAAAAAGAGGGCCGACGCCTTTTTGAAGTCATGAACAGCCAGCTAGAAAACAACGCGTATCTCGCCGGTGATGAATACACAATTGCAGATATTGCCACTTGGCCATGGGTCAGAATCCACGAGTGGAGCGGTGTTGATATATCAGGATTAACGCATTTGCAGCGTTGGGTTGATGAGCTGGCGGAGCGACCCGCTTGCCAGAAGGGAATCCTTGTTCCGCCTCCTTCGGAGTTATCCGATGAAGAGCGAGCTAAACAGATTGCCAAAATGGTGACAAAGTAACACGTCCCCCTTCTCGATACGTTTCTATAAAAACGAAAAAGCCATCCTCAGATGGCTTTTCTTATGCTTCTTTAACAAATTCGATAAACACTTGGTTATCCGAGTATTCAACTTTTGATACTGTACCATCGACAACGAAAGACGTCTTAATCAAGATAGGGCCACCCTGTTGGGCTGGCTTACTGTTTTTGAGGCTCGGCAATGACAGTTCGGGATCCAGCCCAATCTCGTTGCAGAAACGATATACGAATCCTTTCTCCATTGGCACGTCACCTCTGAGAGCTTTTGAAAAGTCGAGCTGACTGATACCCAATCGCTTTGCCATTTCTATCTGGGTGATACGTAATTTCGCTTTATACGACATCCAAGCATCATAAATCGTTTGACGATCGTGATAGGTAAATTCCATGTTTCCTCGCGTGAAACCTATCTATTCAATAAAGCCATGTTATGTCAGCGACCTATAATTTGTGTCAGTAAGAGGTAAGGTGACAGTAAGCTCTTGTCGTTTGTCGCACTCTTCGCTATCGTATCGCCGTCATTTCGAAAAGAGATATCCCATGAGTTACAACCTCGCCTTGCTACCCCCTGCAGAAAAACAAAAAATTGAACTCGATAAACAGGCTTCCTATGCTGTTTGGCAGGTAAAAAACTCATTGGCAGATAGAAGTACGCTTGCTGCTCAGGCAAAGGCGATTTCCGATGAAGATGAGCGCGCTCACTTTATTGACTGCGTCGAGAAATATTCAAAAAAAATGGGGCTATAAGCCCCATCTCTTCAATTCATCTACTCTGCCAACCCGTTACCGCTTAGTCAGTAAGGCCACATATTTATTGCTATCATCGCAATACACAATTCGGCAGTTGAAGTTTCTGCTGTCAGCGATTTGACGAAGCGTTGACATCCCGATATCAAACCAAGGCACTTCTTCACTGACACGTCCATCAAACTCAAAGGTGAGATGACGTGTGCGATAACCTTCATAACGTAAATTTTCAGAGCTTAAGATCAATCGTCCGCCCGGATAAAGATTGCGATGCGCTAAATCGAGGAAATGGAAAAAATTTCGGATGTTTCCAAGCTGACCCACCACGCCTCTTAGCGCCAACCATGTAAACGTTCGATCAAACATCGGGTGCTGATCAAACAAATGACCGCAAATAACAGAAGGTACGCCCCGTTGATGCATGATCGCACAAGCAATGGGAGAATTATCAATAGAAATGACTTTGATGCCTTTTGCAACGAGAAACAGTGAATGCTCTCCGCTACTGGCTCCAATGTTTAACACACTTCGTCGACAATATGACAGAGCGATTCGATCCGTGGCGACATCTTCCGGACGACGAAAGAAATCAGACGTTGGGATCACGGACGTGCCATTGTTTTCCCTAACAATGAGCTTTCCTGATTTATTGCCATTGTAATAGCTGGCAAGTGCGGTTCCGAATACTTCTACTACGCTCTGCATGGCGAATCCCTCTGTTATTCAACTAAGAGAATACGCCGATGCAATACAGAGATGTGTCTCATTTTAAAAACAACCGAAACATATCAGCATAAAGTTCTAATACTTGTTTATACACTTTTGAGGGCCAGACGTTTGGGTGTAAAGAAGTACTCAATACGTCAATGTGTTACTAAACCATACAAATATACGAAAGCTCACACCGTTCTAATCGACGGGTAGCGAGCACGTTTAAACTTACGCTTGTTTTCATACATAGAGCCATCAGCACTGCTTAGCCATTCTTCTACCGAATCAATTTCAGACGTCAATTCGACAGCCCCTAGGCTCAATGAAATTCTCACTTCATCCGGCAAGCCAGGTGACGTAATTTCACCGCTCAATCTTTCTAGGATTTGAGGCACTTCTTTCTGCGCAGCATGTCTCAGGATAACGACAAACTCATCACCACCTATGCGCCCAGCAACATCTGTATCGCGAATATTACTGGTCAAATGGTCTGCGATTGAAATTAGTACGCGGTCTCCCACTTCATGGCCGTAGGTATCGTTGATCGCTTTAAAGCCATTCGCATCAAAATAGACCAAAACGGAAGGCTTACCATTTTGAGTATATTGATGATAGGCGTCCTCTACATCGGTCATGATGGCATGTCGAGATTTAATGCCTGTTAATGAATCAAAATCCACCAGATCACGTAGCTTTTTGGCCATGACCATCATGGTGTCACGCTGGTCGATCTCATACGTAATATCAGTTAGCGTTCCAACACGATAGATCAACTCGCCATTACCATCGAATACACAATGCCCGCTATCTCGCACGTGCTTTACTCTATGATCAGGGAAAACGAGACGATAATTAATACTCCAGGACTCTGTCGAAGACGAAAACCGCATTTCAGCAGCAAGTTCCCGATCATTCGGATGAATCCTATTTAGGAACGAGCGAGGGTCTGTGTAAAGTTTGTCGACAGACTCTTCCCAGATCGTGGCATAGCATTTGTTTACGTAAAGAAGACGCATTGGATCGGAAGCCGATATCCACACTACCGAACTTACATTTTCAGCGATTGCGCGGAATCTACGTTCAGAGGTAGAAATGACTTCTTGAAGTTGCTTCTCTTCATGAATATTGACCACTGCAACAACATACAGTTTTCGGTCCTTCGCTGCGCTAACTTGCGTGACAAACGTTCTAACCCAAATCTGATGCCCGTTTTTGTGTATGTACCTTTTTTCTACGCTGTAATGGCTTTCATCGTTCTGCGAAAGGCGAACACGTAACGGTTTTTCCGAATTGGCATCAGAACAAAATGAAATGTTATCCTCTTTCGCTCCTATAAGTTCATCAAGCTCATAACCAACGAGTTGGCAAAATGCTGGGTTGATCTGCTCATAACGCCCCTGATCATTCACAATCGCCATACACATAGGCATCTGATCTATATCGATCTTCGACGTAAAGGTGTCGTAGTAAGGTGAAAATGCTGCAACATAAAGGGGATTGGGAGACGAAGACGCGATGGAAACCGTCATTAAATGATTAATGCTTTGGCCTTTTAGTCTCAGGATGTTTCGATAAATCGTATCGGTTTTAGCATTGATAGCGATATCAAAAAACCGTTTTACGTCGGCCCACTGGCCGCGAGCCATGCATCCATCTAACGTGGCAATTTCGTCAGAGACGACTGAACGGAGAAGGTTAAAGCCCTCACCGTTAATATGAACAATTTCCCCATGCTCATTAATAAGCAGCATAGGCACAGGTGCCAAATCAAAGTATGGCAACTGACTCGGGCTTTGACTCTTGAACATCCTGATTGGCCGCATCCTGATAAAACTGTAAAACTGAGTGCATGCTCTTCCTAAGGCATTTCACTCAAGCAATATACTAGCGGCATGTCAGACAGACATTTGTCTCATTGTTACGTCTTTCACGTACATATTAGAAAAGCGACTGTTTTGTTTAAACACGAACGATTAACGCAGTTACGGGATTAATTAACAAGGTCGCCACTTCACTTGTGTTACAACGTAACCCTTTACTGGTCGTTATAAAAGTAGATATGGGGTCAGAGTTGGTGCGGATAAGGGAGGTGACCCACTTTCACCCAAAGTAGTGTATCTTCCATCGCATAGGGATTGTGCTCAAACATATGTGGGTTTCTTATCCACGTACCTGCGGGGTAACGACCAAACTCATCGCGGTACTCCCCCTCCAAAACAAACACCTCTTCTCCACAAAAGTGGGAAATCGAGAAAAAATGTTGTGCCGCAGGCCATCGAATCATGGCAACTTGTTCGCCATTAAACTCGTGCAGCGGTAGCATTCTCAGTTTCCCTTGAGCATCAATCCACCCCTCTTTTGCAGTGGTATCAATGCGGACAGAATGCTGATCATTCGAAGAGAACTGTTGGAGTTTCACGAATATGGTGCAACCTTCAACACTATAAGGCGAGTGAGAAGACCCTGGCGGATTACGAATATAAGTACCTGCCGGATACTCACCCTTCTCATCTAAAAATGTACCGGAGAGTACAAGAATTTCTTCACCTAACGGATGTTGATGCTTAGGAAAGGAACTATTGGGAAGGTATTGAACAATACTCGTAGCGCGTCCACGCTCTGCATGTTCTCGTGACAATGGCTTACGCATCACGCCAGCACTGGGTGAGGCTTGCCATTCGAGCTCATTCGTGTTGATGATAACACGTTTATCAAATTGCATATTCAGCATAAAGCAGTCCTCAAAAAGGAACGCTGAATCAGAAATATAGCAATATTAATGGATTTAAAACGTCCCAAACGTTAGAACCTAAAGGTATCCATTTCTGGGAGCTAAAAAGAAAAAAGCCGGCTTTCGCCGGCTTTTCAGGGATTACGCTTCGGTATGGCGACGCTCACCACGGAATGAACGTTGTTCACCGCCACGGTCACGGTTGAAACGACGCTCGCCGCGTTCACCGTTACGCTCTCCACCACGCTCACCGCGATCGCCACGATGACCACCACGATTGCCTTCACGGTCACCACCACGTGGACCACGTGGGCCACGGTCGTCAAAACGACGGTTACCGTTACGCTCACCACCGTTGTTGTTACGACGACGAGGTGGCTCCATGTTCACATGGCCTTCAACCAATTGTGCATCAGTCGCTTTTTGGCGAATGCGCAGTTGCTTCAGTTGACCCAGGATCTCTTGAGGCATTTTCTTCGGCAACTGAACATAGGTGTGACCTGTTGCCAGTTTGATTGAACCGATGAATTGTTTCTCTAGGCCCAGTTCGTTCGCGATTGCACCAACGATGTCTTTAACTTGTACGCCTTGGTCACGACCAACTTGTAGCTGGTAAGTATCCCAATCTGCAGCGTTGTAGCTACGACGCTCGCCACGCTCACCACGGTTACCGTCACGAGGACCGCGTTCGCCACGCTCACCGCGCTCACCACGTTCAGTGCGACGACGGCTTTCACGCTCAAGTGCTGCAACCATTGGATCTGGACCATGGTAGAACAGTGGGCGTTTGCCTTGCTGACGTTGAAGCAGCATTGCTGCTAGCGTTGCAGTGTCAACTTCGATCTGCTCTTGCAGTTTCTCAATCAGACCTACAAATGCTTCCAAGCTTTCTGCTTCTTTCTGTTCTGCCAGATCAGCAGCCAGTTTAGTCAGACGAGCTTCAGCTACTTTGTCACGCATTGGAAGTTGGATTTCTTCCATACGGGTAGAAGTAACACGCTCGATAGTGCGCAGCATACGAATTTGGTTAGTACGAACCAACAGGATCGCTTTACCAGCGCGACCTGCACGGCCAGTACGACCGATGCGGTGGATGTACGACTCAACATCGAATGGGATGTCGTAGTTAAATACGTGCGTGATACGCGGAACATCAAGACCACGAGCGACAACGTCAGTCGCAACCAGAATATCGATTACGCCACGTTTGATATGATCAACGGTGCGCTCACGAAGAGACTGAGGAATGTCACCGTGAAGTGCTGCAGCTTTAAAGCCACGAGCAGACAGCCAGTCAGCCAGACGCTCAGTATCCTGACGAGTACGTACGAATACGATAGATGCGTCAGTTTCTTCGGTTTCAAGAAGGCGAGCCATTGCTTCGTCTTTCTCTACGCCTTTAACAACCCAGAACTGCTGCTCTACTTTCTCAACAGTACGGTTGCTACCTGCCACGTCGATACGCGCAGGTTCACGTAGGAAGCGATCAACGATTTCTTTAACCATTGGAGGCATAGTCGCAGAGAACAGAACGCGTTGTGCTGTCGCTGGTGCTTGCTCCATGATCCAAGTTACGTCGTCAACGAAACCCATCTTCAACATTTCATCTGCTTCATCCAGAACGAAAGTATGAACTTCGTCCAGTTGAAGACGTTCGCGGTTGATCAGGTCTTTAACACGACCTGGCGTACCCACAACAATGTGTGCGCCGCTACGTAGTGCGCGCATTTGATCAACGATCGACGCACCACCATAAATTTCAAGAACCTTCAGTCCCTGGATTTTCTTACCAAGCAGTTTCATTTCTGCTGCAACTTGGATCGCCAGCTCACGAGTAGGCGCCATTACGATGGCTTGTGGTTTGTGCTGGTTAAGGTCCAGTTTGTTCAACAGAGGTAAAGAGAATGCAGCGGTTTTACCCGTACCAGTCTGTGCTTTACCCAGTGCATCAACACCGGTCATAAGAACAGGGATAGAAGCCGCCTGGATAGGAGTTGGCGCAACAAAGCCAATCTCATCAAGAGCGGAAAGGATGTTTTCAGCCAGTTCTAGCTGGCGAAATTCAGTAACAGTATCTTGCATTGGGATCCCAATATATAGACAAAAGTAACGGGGCCCCTTCTAGCGGTTTTGCACTGTTATTTCTCACTGATGCAGGGTCAAAGTAACTAAAAACAATGACGTCCTACTCTCTGCAACAGTAACTAACGCTATGGGCCTCGGCAATAAGGGTCAGCATTCTGCGCCACTAAACTAAAAAAAGCCAGAAAAAATTGAACAACTTCACAATTCTTTCTACGACTGCTGACTTTTTGACTGCAAACGACTAATTACGCAACGATTCGCTGTTATTTCATGCGGAAATTCACGTTAACCGAAAAAGCATTTAATCGATGCAAAACCTGTTTCGGCCTAGTTTCTCAGCAATCAAACACGCCTTTTCAGCTTTTTTTAACACCCCAATAGGTTTGGTGAACAACCCTGCACAGTTAACGGCAATGCCGAGGCTCAAGGTAACACGTTGATAGTAGTTCGACGTATCGTTTTCAATGTTTCGGTGGTAGGTCTCGTCGACAATTTTAGTCGCAATGTCTCTTAGATGAACTTCATCTTTTGTTTTTACCAGAAATGCAAACTGCCCCTCTTTTATTAGGCACAACAATTGGTCGTCAAAATCACGTAAGTGACATTTCAAATCATCCGCGATCGACATCATTAGACGTTGAGCGGGCAACTCACCGTATTGCTTCTTATATCCTTGGAAAAAATCGATAGACACGACGCCCGCTGTCACTGGCATTTTTTCATCTTTCGCCATTTTCACGAAACGAGGCAGAGCAAGATCCAGATACGTGGCATTAAGCAGACCTAACTTCTCATCTCGCACTTCCAACCAACGCATTTGTTTGCGCGCGTTCATCAATTGGTTTTCGACTTCGCTGTCTTTCTCTGCTTGAAGCCTTATTTGCTCTTGCAGTGCGTAATACCGTTCATCTGCCGCTTCTGTTTCACGAAGCTTAATGATTTTTTGGCAAACAGACGCCGCGAGTAGCTTGAAGGCTTCTTTTTTGGGCTCATCTAACACTGACTGGGAAAGTAGATTGTCAGCTGCCAGCCAACCAATACAGTTATCGCCATCCCACATAACCATCATGATGTTCCAACCAACGCCCACCTGTTTAGTACCAAAATAAAGAGGGACATTCTCTTTCACGATTAGTTGGTTCTTTTTAGAAAACGCTTCTTCCATAAAAAGGTTGTTAGGCATTTCTGTTCGGAAGTCGGATCGATCAACCACGTTTCCGTCAATGTCGGTCCCCCACGTTCCCCACATTTCGGAGCTGTCCATGTCACACAGAAAGATACCCATACGATCGATTTGCAGCTTGCTACGGCCAAGCTCAACTGCGATACGACACAGCGCGTGAATCGTCGTGGCCTTCGTAAAACGCAGAGATATTTCGTGCAGGCTTTTGATGTAGGAGAGCTGGGATGAGAGTTGGTGATTATTTAAGGCAAGGTTCAACTCGTTCTGGTGCTTGTCACTCTTAACTTGAGCCAACTGTTGTTTCAGCAAGAGGTATTTTAAATTTTCGGCGGCGGTATCGTAGACCCAATCAAAAAGTGTCGGATAAAAAGCCCTAACACCTGACGTACATTCCGATTCAACAAACAGGTATGCCAGCGTTTGGCTTCCCTTTTTTAATCTCAGTACCGTATGTTCCCATTGCGCATTGTCTTTCTTCCACACACCATTTACAGCAAACTCTCCGATTAATGAAAACTCTTTCTCACACTTGCTTGCTTCTTTTTCCCAATCAATTGAGTAGCCACCATACTCTTCAGCAGGCCGAAAATCGGGATAGAAATGAAAAACACGAGTCGTCAGACTTGCACAAAGTAACGGTTTGTTTTCAGATAAAACAAACAAAGCAACGTTGATTGCACCTACGTCGCGTTCTAATCGCTTAAAAAGCGTCTTGCACCAAAGCTCCAGCGATTCTTCAGTTTCTGTCGTTTCCGCCGAGGCCAGTGCTTCAGTCATTCCCATTAAACCGTTCGTCATTTTGTATACATTGTTTGACTATTCTGTCATCACCAATAAATTTGGCATTCAACACAAGTAAAGTTTGAGATGCCATACATAAAATAATGCAATGAACTACAACCCACGCGGGAGAGATAGGGATCTCCTCAACGAGATTTTGCGAACACATCACGCAATCCTGATAAATCCTTCAATTAAGATAAACCAGACGTATAAGTTACAATTTCTCCACCTTTATGCCTTGGTTTTGACATCTTGAATCCGTATAGTGTGGCGGTTCACAATCTGAGACCAGGCTAATGTTTCAAGACAATCCATTACTTGCACAGCTTAAACAGCAAATTAAAGAAAGCATTCCTAAAAAAGAAGGCACCATCAAAGCAACTGAAAAAGGCTTTGGCTTTCTGGAAGTAGACAGCAAAACCAGCTTTTTCATCCCACCTATCTACATGAAGAAAGTCATGCATGGCGATAAAGTGGTTGCATTGATCCGCACCGAAAAAGAAAAAGAAGTCGCGGAACCAGATGAATTACTGGAGCAGTCAGTGGATCGCTTTATCGGTCGTGTAAAAATGATCCGCGACAAGCTGAACGTAGTACCGGATAGTCCTCAGCTGAAAGATGCTATCCGCGCAAAAACGCGCAAAGGCTTGAGCCATAGTGCGCTTGCTGAAGGTGACTGGGTCGTCGCACACCTTGTCCGTCACCCGCTAAATGGCGAGAACGGATTCTTTTGTGAAATCAGCGAAAAGATCACTGAGTCTGACGATAAAATCGCGCCATGGTGGGTTACCCTTGCCAAGCACAATCTTCCAAACGTCGAACCAGCCCCACAAGCAAACTGGGAAATGCTGGACGAAGGTTTGGTCCGTGAGGATTTAACCGCACTACCTTTTATCACCATCGACAGTGAATCAACTAAGGACATGGATGATGCACTGCATACGATTGCGAATGACGACGGTACGTTCACACTGACGATTGCTATTGCAGACCCAACGGCATACGTCGCACAAAATACCGATCTTGACAAAGAAGCGCGTGAACGTGGGTTCACCATCTATTTGCCAGGTCGCAATATCCCGATGTTGCCACGAGAACTGAGCGATGATCTCTGCTCATTGCGTGAAGATGAAGTTCGCCCAGCACTTTGCTGTCGAGTGACAGTACTTGCAGATGGCACGATTTCAGATGATGCCGCATTCTTTGCGGCAACCATTAAATCTCACGGCCGCTTGGCCTATGACAATGTGTCTGATTTCTTCGAAAAAGGCAGTTGCGAAAAGTGGGAACCGTCTGATGTCATTGCTGAGCAAGTAAAAGCTTTGCATGGCCTAGCGAAAGCGCGTATTCACTGGCGTGAGAGCAACGCCGTGACATTCCCTGACCGTCCGGACTACCGTTTCGAACTCAGTGAAGATAATGATGTCGTCGCTATCCATGTCGATCCTCGCCGAACTGCAAATCGCATGGTTGAAGAAGCAATGATCACCGCAAATATTTGTGCTGGTCGCGCGCTTCGAGCTGCATTTGGTTTTGGTGTATTTAATACGCACGAAGGTTTTACGTCAGAAAAAATTGCTGACGCGCTGACCCTTGTCAATGAGCATGGTGCGGACACTACTATCGAGTCACTTCAGACGATTGAGGGCTTTTCGGCACTTCGTCGCTGGCTGAACACCCAAGAAACAACGTACTTGGATAACCGCATTCGTAAGTATCAAGGATACAGCGAAATCGACAATGCGCCTGCGCCACACTTCGCAATGGGCCTCGACGTATACGCGACATGGACTTCTCCAATTCGTAAATACGGCGACATGGTTAACCATCGCCTACTAAAAGCGATTGTACGTGGTGAAACATCCGCGGAAACCCCTGATGAGCAAGTCGGTGACGAGCTTGCACTTCATCGTAAGCATCATCGCATGGCAGAACGTGATGTTGCTGATTGGTTGTACGTTCGACTGCTTAAAGGCGAAGTTGAGAAGAAAACTGTCTTTAGTGCTGAGATTTTCGATATCAATCGCGCGGGTATGCGCACCCGATTATTGGAAAACGGCGCAATGGCGTTTGTTCCAGCCTCACTGATTGTTGATAACAAAAAGCGTGTAGAATGCAACGGTGACAACGGTACGATTAGTGTTGATGGTAACGTTGAGTTTAAGCTCGGTGACCAGATCGAAGTTGTTCTGGCTGACATAAAAGAGGCAACGCGCTCTATTGTTGGGAAACCTACAAGAGAGTTCGCTGTCGTTGCAGAGAAGCAAGACGCTGACAAAAGCGAATAATTTCGCCATTTAGTAGACATAAAAAAGCCAGACATTTGTCTGGCTTTTTTTTATCAGGGTATTGCTAAAAATATTCAGGCAATAAAAAACCCGGTCCATGGTGCCCGGGTTAGGTTACTTTAACTTTTCATCGCTAAGTGCGAGTAAAGTCCAGCTATGCAGTAACGCCAAATGTTGGACCAATCATAAGGCTGTCGGCGGCCAAACCAATTCCTTATAACTGTTTTATGTCCAGTCGGCCTAAATAAAAGGCCTTATTGTTATATGAACTCTTATCAATTTTTATCTTGGTGGTGGCTGACAAAAAGTGGGGGAACTCTTTCGAGGTCAACACAACCAAACAAGATATGCATCGCATTTTTCATTCTACGCAAATGATAACTCTAAATAATCACTGTGACAACCATCACTATAACGCGGTTATTATTCGTGAAGACCATCCAAAGCTACAAATTAATTATGAAATCGCCTTTTGAGTCATTGACTTAACTAAAGTGTAGTCACGGGTTTTCACTATCGCAAAACTTTAATAAAATTTTTGTACATTTTATGACTACTTATAGTGACAATCGCGTTGCGCAAAATACAGCACCTATTCATTGCAGATATATTAACAACACAAAGCATTTACCCATATCTAATAGGTAAGACCTACGCATATAATTTTGGTTCATTGGTGATAAAGCAGACGATTATTTTTGCAACCGAGATCTAAAAAGAAAAAATCCCGCACCATTTCAATGGTCGGGACTCATAGCAGAATGGCCTGCTCAAGGACTCGATAGGTAAATTGATTTGTCACATCGCTACGCGCTACTTTCCCAAGCTTGCTTCTCAGGCTTCTTTGCGTAACTACTTGTTGCGTCTTTTTCCTCGCTTCAACATCGCAAGCTCAGCGTTCACTTGGTCACGAGTCACTCCAATGTCTCGTAAAAACACGTCATCATTGACCCGAAGCTCTAACTCTTTCATTAATTGGTAATTACGCCAAGCCGACCAAAGTCTATGTGTCGCTTTTGATACCAGCTCAATATGTACCGCAACAACCTTTGATAACAGCTTATCGGTTTCCGTTTTCGCTATCTGTCTTAAGCTCTCTCCCATCACTGGCCCCTCCTAACTGACGTCGCTCTCATCTTGACAGGTTAATGATTAACCAATTTAATTAATCAGAAAAGCCAATATTATTCACACAAAACATCAAAGGAGTTGAACTATGAAAAATCTGGATGTGGACCAACTCCGAACATTGGTGGCCATCGTAGACTGCGGAAATTTTGCTTCCGCTGCCGACAGTGTTCATCGCACCCAATCTGCGGTGAGCATGCAGATGAAAAAACTCGAAGAAATCACTGGAGTGAAGCTTTTTCAGAAAAAAGGACGCAGACACATACTTACCGCTCACGGGATGACCTTAGTCAGTTATGCGCGTCAGATGCTCAGCGTAAACGATGAGGCTGTTGCGCATTTTCACAATCCAGAAATGAACGGGTTGGTGAAATTCGGCGTCTGTGACGACTATGTCAATCTGGTATTCCGGCGAATTCTGACAGGTTTCACTGAGCGTTATCCGAATTTGCAGCTTTCTGTTCAGAGCAACAGCAGCCAAAGACTCATCAAGCAAGTCCGTGACGGACGATTAGATCTCGCTTTAATAAATATCCATGATCAAAGCTATCCCGCACAGGAGCTGTTCACTGAAAAACTTGTTTGGGCAAAGGCAAAGCACGTGAGTTATTGCAAAGAGCGACCGTTACCCATTGCGATAGAAAGTGACTGCCGCTGGGGTCGACTTGCCCTTGAGCTACTCGACCGTGCTAATGTGCCCTATCACGTCGTTTTGTCTGCCGCAGACTTCCATGGCTTAAACGCCGCCATTGAATCTGGCATGGCAGCATCGCTTATCGCGGCCTGTTCGATAACAGACAAAATGGATACGCTCGACTGGCTTGACCAACATTCACATGAAACGTCAATAGTGAGTGGTCTTGCTGTCAAGCCAGGTGCTAGTGAGCCCGCGGTTCTTGCCCTTTCGACGTACATTTCTGACTGGTATATCAGACGCAATCAATCTGCCGCATAATCTCGCTTATCAGCCTGATGATCTTTCGCTTTGTGTTTTCATCAGGCTCCGAGATATCTCAACTTCAAGACTGTCTGTTATTACTGCATTGCGGTTGCAACAGGGCTACCCTAAACTAGAATTCAGTGTTTTCTTAGTGTATCTATCTGTTTCATGCGACCTTTTTACTCAGTAGCCTGTTTATGTTTTGGCAGCCTGTTTTTGTTTGGCTGCTCTTCCCCTTCAGTGACGCCTGATTTTATTGATGTCACCGCTCAACGTTCCACTGAAATAACCAGCCCCCCAAAAGAAGACGTGACGCTTAAGAACGTTAACTTCGCACTAAATCAGTACTTTAAGGAATGGAAAGGCACACCGTATCGGTGGGGTGGAAGTAGTAAAAAAGGCATAGACTGCTCTGCTTTCACTCAGCATGCCTATAACACCATTTTTGAGCACTCTCTTCCTAGAACTACAACTCAACAAGTTAAGAATGGCAAAAAAGTCTCACTGACGAACGCGAGTTATGGCGATCTTGTTTTCTTTAAAACAGGGAGCCGACGCTACCACGTCGGCATATACATAGGCGAACGCGAATTCATGCATGCATCCACGTCGAAAGGCGTCATTATCTCCACGCTGGATAACCCCTACTGGTCAGCGCGTTTTTGGCAAGTCCGAAGCTATGTCCCCTACCCTTAAAATAGCCACAAATCGTAAAGTATTATTGTTAAGACGGCAGAGTTAAGTCGTTCTTCTTACGCTTATAAATTGTAAGAAACTATGCTGCCGCAATCCAGCTGTAGGAGATTGACGATATGTGTACTATTTTTGCGGGACAAGATACGACAAATTACGAGTTCCACACCCGTTCTATCCGGCTTGGAGGTCATTGCACAAGCGTCAGACTAGAAAAAAAATTTTGGGAAATTCTGGACCAGATAGCGAGCTCCCAAAACATGAACACAAGCCGTTTTCTTACCACCATCTATGACGAAGCCTTAGACATTAATGGTGACGTTTCAAACTTTGCTTCTCTCCTACGATGTAGCTGTATTCTTTATCTTAGTGATACAGAAAAAACCATGGCTATCGCCAATTCACAGCTCAAGCTCGCCCATAACGAAACATAAATTTAACATGCGGTAGCATAATACCACCCTCCATTCTCTTTGCAGGCGTATGGTAGTTCCACACACTGTGGAGGTCATCATATGGCAAAAGCAATCCATTCAATGATACGGGTTCTGGATCCAGATATATCAATCCAGTTCTACCATTCTGTGCTCGGACTTGATGTCGAAGAGCGGTTCGATTTTGACGGTTTCTCGCTGATTTACCTAAGAAATCAAGAAACATCCTTTGAAATTGAGCTGACACACAATCATAACAACACCGAACCCTACACACACGGTACCGGCTATGGCCATCTCGCCGTTTCTGTCGCTGATATTGCCTCTATCCACGCGAGTTTGGTTGAAAAAGGGCTTTCCCCTACCGACGTAAAAACAATGAATTACTTGGGTAATCCAATGGCAACGTTCTTTTTCATCACCGACCCTGATGGTTACAAAATTGAGTTTCTTGAACGTACAGGTCGATTCGCTTCCATGTAATGCCTGTAAGCAGAAAAGGAGAATTCACAATGAAGCAACAAGCAATGTCCCGCAGAAAAATACTAAAACTGGGGTTACTCAGTGCATCTACCGCACTCGCATACTCATCATTCGGGATCGTCATACCCGAAAAGAGCTGGGCTCTGACAGTGAATACGCTTACTCCCGAACAAGGAGAAAAACTGCTCACTGTTTGTAGACTTATCTATCCGCATCCCAACTTATCCGACACCTTTTATGCTGCGTCAGTAGAAAGCTTAGACGGCGCAGCCAGCGGAAATCCTCAAACGCGAGCAATCATTGTCGAAGGGCTAGAGTCACTCGGTGAATGGAACAACAAATCTCAAGCCCAACGCTTAGCCCAGCTTAATCACATCGCTCAATCGCCTTTTTTCCAAACCGTACGTGGAAACATGGTGGTTTCTTTTTACGACAACCCAAACGTCTGGCCCAAATTTGGATACCAAGGGCCGTCATTTCCCAAAGGTGGATATATTCATCGTGGATTTGACGATATTGACTGGTTGCCAACGACAGCGAAGGAGTAAGAGCTATGTCTACCAAATTTGATTTAAATGATCGTAGCGTTGTTGTTGTTATTGGCTCAGGGGCTGGAGGAGGCACGTTAGGCAATGAACTGGCGCAAAAAGGTATCAACGTCGTATGCCTTGAGGCGGGATCGCGACTTGATTACAGAACTGACTTCGAAAACAACGAATGGGGAATGTTTAGTAAAGAAGCGTGGTTAGAACCGCGAACAACCTCAGGTACTTGGCAAGTCGCAAAGGATTTCCCCGGACTACCGGCTTGGATTTGTAAAACCGTTGGCGGCTCAACGCTACATTGGGCAGGTGCGAGCTTGCGTTTTCAAGCCCATGAATTTAAAGCACTAACTACTTATGGATCCGTTGAGGGAGCCACACTTCTCGACTGGCCTCTTACTCTGCAAGAAATGGCACCATATTACGATAAAGCAGAAGACAAAATGGGGGTAACTCGAACCCATGATATCCCAGGCCTACCCGGAAATAACAACTTCAAAGTCATGCAGGCTGGTGCTCAGAAAGTAGGGTATAAAAACGTTCATACAGGGAGAATGGCGATAAACTCTCAACCAAGAGATGGCCGCCCTTCTTGCCAGCAAATCGGATTTTGCTTTCAAGGGTGTCGTGTTGCCGCCAAATGGTCCACGCTTTACACCGAAATTCCGAAAGCAGAAAAAACGGGCCACTTTGAATTACGCCCTCTCAGTCATGTACAGACGATTGCCCATGATGACAGCGGTAAGGTCACCGGGGTTCTCTATGTAGATGGCAACGGCGATCAACAGTTCCAGAAAGCCCGCGTTGTGTGCGTCGCAGGTAACTCAATTGAAAGTCCACGTATTTTGCTCAACTCCACCAGCAATAAATACCCAAATGGCTTAGCAAATACGTCTGATCAGGTGGGCAGAAATTATATGCGACATGTAACGGGCTCTGTCTACGCCGAATTTGAAAAGCCCGTCCATATGTACCGAGGGACAACCATGGCAGGGATCATCACTGACGAATCTAAACACGATCCATCACGTGGATTTGTGGGCGGGTTTGAAATGGAGACGCTCTCTTTGGGGCTGCCTTTTATGGCGGCATTTCTAAAACCCGGCGCATGGGGTGAAGATTTTGCGAAGTCCATGGAAGGGTACGAAAACATGGCAGGTATGTGGATTGTCGGCGAAGATATGCCGCAATCAACCAACCGCATCACACTCAACGATGAGGTAAAAGATCAATACGGTCTTCCTGTTCCCAACGTACATTTTGACGACCACCCTAATGACGTAGCTATGCGGAATTTCGCTTATGATCGAGGGGCTGAAGTCTATGAGGCTGTTGGTGCCGTAAAAACGCACCGAGTCGTTCCTTACCCGTCTACCCACAACCTCGGAACGAATCGAATGAGCGAAAGCCCAGAGGACGGCGTTGTGAACAAATGGGGACAAAGTCATGACATACCGAACCTATTTATTTCAGACGGCAGCCAATTTACGACCGGAGCCGCAGAAAACCCAACGCTCACCATCGTTGCATTAGCCATACGACAAGCCGATTACATCGCTGAATCCATGAATAAGAAGCAGTTATAATGAATGCCAGCAAACAGCCTAACTCTCTGTTTGCTGGCCAAATTTTTTCATACTCATTCGCACCCAATTACTCAAGCCCAATCAGGCTAAATCCTTCTTAACCTCCCACGACAGACATAATGGTTGCTAGAAGCAGAATACCCTGTGAGCCAGTCGCCATTACCAACTTCTTGTACATCAGCGTCAAACCTCTTCTGCTACTATTTTGTAAGCCACTGATTTTAATCTTTATCGGGTGATCTTTCTCAGCTTCACTTCGTATTGAGAAACGCTAATACCGCTGGAACAGGAATATATGGAGCAAGAAACGATCGTTATAACTGGCGCAGGGCAAAGAATCGGTCTTGCACTGGCTAAACACTTCAAAGCGCGCGGGTTCTCTGTCGTCGTTTCCTATCGCACAGAGCGTCAAGGAGTGACTGAATTGAAAAACCTCGGTGTTGAATGTATCCCTGCGAATTTCGCGACGGACAAAGGCATTCATCAGTTTTCCAGAGCCGTAGCAGAAAACCACAATACGATTCGCGCCATTATCCACAACGCATCTGACTGGAACTGTGAGAAAAACACAGATGACTACGCCGCATTGCTAGAGCAAATGATGCAAGTTCATGTGAAGGCTCCTTATCTCATTAACCTTGCACTGACGCCGTTCTTATCTTCACAATCATCTGCCGATATCATTCATTTTACCGATTACGTCGTAAGAAAAGGCAGTGCTAAACACATTGCCTATGCAGCGAGTAAAGCTGCGCTTGAGAATCTGACTCTCTCTTTTGCACAAAAACTCGCCCCCGGTGTAAAAGTAAATAGCATTGCTCCTGCATTGATCATGTTTAATGAAAATGATGATGATGCTTATAGAGAAAAGGCATTGTCCAAATCATTGATGGGACAAGCACCAGGTGAACAAGAAGTCGTGAATGCCGTTGAATTCATTCTCAGCAGCACCTATATGACAGGCCAGAGCGTCAACCTTGACGGCGGCCGGGCACTCAAATAACAGGGACGAACATTATGCAGAATGCCATTATCACTATTACTAACCTTCGTCTACGTACCTACATTGGCTTCAACCCTGAAGAGCAAGAGAAAAAGCAGGACGTGATACTTAACTTGGAAATCCACTACCCTGGTGACAAGGCGTGCTATAACGACAACGTTAACGACGCCCTTAACTACAAAACAATCACCAAAGCCATCATCGACCACGTCGAAAATGGGCGATTTCTCTTGTTAGAAAAACTCGTTTCAAGCGTACTCGAAATCACAATAGAGCATCCTTGGGTAACGTTTTCTCGTGTCACGATAGATAAGCCTCACGCCTTGCGTTTCGCTGATTCTGTCTCTCTAAGTTTAAGTTGGCAGAAAGAAGATTAGGCCGTTACGCACGCGCTTACTGCTTAAATATCCTCAGCGGTACCTTAATCCGGTACCGTTTTTATCGTCGAATAAGCACCAAAATGTGCAAGGTTGATTCCCTTCATTAAAGTTCATTCTAATTTTTCGAACAAGTCGTTCTAGTGAAGACGGTTATAAAGTAAATCTAGATACATATACTTCTCATTATCAATGAATGACTAGGATACGTTTCGTTAATGGAAAGCCCAGCGCAATATAATCTGACATTGAGAGTCATACACTGGCTAACTGCCATTACGGTAATTGGTATGTTTGCAGTGGGGCTTTGGATGGTCGACCTAACCTACTACAGTTCGTGGTACAAAACTGCACCGCACTGGCACAAGTCGGTGGGGATTCTATTGCTGTCACTTACTCTGTTCCGCCTACTTTGGCGAGCGATGAAAGGAGCACCTGATATATCAGGATCGCGTATTGAGAAGATTGCTGCGCATGCTGCTCACCATACTCTCTACGTGTTGCTGTTTGTTATTTTTGTATCAGGCTACCTCATTTCCACCTCAGACGGTCGTCCCATCGACGTTTTCGACTGGTTTTCAGTACCTGCTCTTGGCGAACTCTTCCCTGATCAGTCTGATATTGCTGGAAGTATTCACTATTACGCAGCCTATGCGCTGATTGCGTTAGCGTCATTACATGCACTCGCTGCACTCAAGCATCACTTCATTGATAAAGACAATACATTACGGAAAATGATTGGAGATAGAACAGTATGAAGAAGGCAATTCTTGCGTTAGGTTTTGGCGCCGCGACACTCGCAACATCAGTAATGGCTGAAGATTATGTGATTGATACCGAAGGTGCACACGCATCAATCAATTTCAAAGTACCTCACTTAGGCTACAGCTTTATCAAAGGCCGTTTTAATGATTTCAATGGTGAGTTTTCTTATGACCCTGAGAATGTGGAAGACTCCGTCGTCGTTGTCAATATCGATACAACCAGCTTGGATTCAAACCACGCTGAACGCGATAAACACCTTCGCAGTGATGATTTCATTAATGCATCTAAATATTCATCAGCGACGTTTAAAAGCACATCCGTCGTTCAGAACGCAGACGGCACACTGACTATCAATGGGGATCTAACACTTCACGGTAAAACCAACCCTATCGCCATTGATGCTAGTTTCATTGGGGCAGGTGCAGATCCGTGGGGCGGATACCGTGCCGGCTTTGACGGCACAACACGCATAGAACTTGCTGACTACGACATTAACGTCGTTGGACCTTCTAGCTACGTAGACTTAGAACTCCATGTAGAAGGCATCAAAAAGTAACCGCTAAGCGTTTGTATTGGTAGGTGAAATGCTTGCCAATACAGTTTTTCTTTGCAAATCAATCTTATCGAGATCATGCACAGATTTAGATAATGACAACTCTGATCTGAAACCTAAACAGAGTAGATCTTCATCACAAAATTACGCCAACCGTCCGAGTAGAGTATGACGTTCGTTTTCCGCAACCAGGTGGTGTCATGTTCAACCCTATCCTATTTCGTCATCGCCTTCACAAGCACCCGGAACTATCGGGCTCCGAAAAAAACACCCGAGATGTAATAGTAAAAACGCTGTCGTCATTTGGATTGGATCCACTATCAGATATCGGTGGATATGGGGTTGTGGTTAAGTTTGAAAGTAGAGAAGACGGACCTCACTTGCTATTTCGCGCCGACACCGACGCCCTACCTATCCATGAAATACCTTGTCACGAGCATGCCTCAACCGTTAGAGGTGTTATGCATGCCTGCGGACATGACGGGCATTCCGCGAGCCTGATGGCTCTCGCTTACAAATTGTCCCTAACCGAATTGCAGCGTGGCTCGGTGACCCTTATTTTTCAACCGTCTGAAGAGAACGGTCAAGGCGCAAAAGCCATGATGAAAGACCTATCTTGGCAGAAAACCAAGTTTCATTACGCTTTTGGCTACCACAATGTGCCTGGGTACCCTCTCGGCCAAATATTATGTCGCAATAACACTTTCGCCTGCGCGTCTACTGGTGTCGCGATTCGTTTTGTCGGGAAAACGGCCCATGCAGCCTACCCCGAGACGGCGATTAACCCGACCTCTGCTATTCGCGAGTTAATGCTCGATGTGGAAGCATTGCCGCAGGCGATTTCTCAAGGCTTCACTCTCGCTACTATCGTTCACGTTCAGCTGGGAAAACCTGCGTTCGGAACCACCCCCGAAACCGGTGAACTGTTTGTTACACTTCGTAGCGATAGCAATAAGTGTTTTTCTGCGCTCTGTGAGCAAGTAAAGCAACTAGCAAGTTTCTATGCTGAACGAGATGGGTTGGATCTAAGCATCGAATGGGTTGATAGCTTCAACGCCACTATTAACCACAGTGAAGCCAATATGCTACTTCGCCAAGCCTGTAAAGATTTGGGGTTTGACTACGTAAATTTGGACAATCCCATTCGATGGTCTGAAGACTTTTCCGAGTATTCTAAAGAATGGCCGTCAGCATTTTTTGGGTTAGGCAGTGGCTCTGATCATCCCCCCTTACATGATCCCCGTTATGATTTCCCTGACGCTTTAATTGATGTTTCGAGCAAAATTTTCGAACAAATCATACGAGATATGAACGGGTTAAAGTAACGGAAAACAAAAAGGCGAGCGTCATGCTCGCCTTTTCTAGCCTTAACTCAATCTTCTCTATAGTTCACCACGCAGCTGAACCAATTTATCTTTAATCGCCCGCGCTTTCTGTTCGCTCAGGTCATATTTCCACATGACAAGAATAGCGAGAAATGCGGTTGATGCAGGAATGATGATGTCTGCTATGCGAAGCTGAGTGATGGTTTCAGCAGACTGTGCGCTCAAACCTGGATCAAAGCCAATCAGCTTCAAGACCAAACCACCCAGAATCAGAGCTAGAGCCTGACCTATTTTCACCATTAGCCAATAAATAGCACCAAACGTTCCTTCTTTACGCGGCATGCCATTTTCGAGCTCATCCATGTCACACACATCGGCTGTCATACTCATCATCAAGGTAAACAGACCGCCTATACCAAATGACATGAGTGGAATCGGCATAAAGATCATCCACGGATTGCTTGGATCAAAGCCCCACCATTTCAAAGAATACCCAACAATAGAGATAGCCGTAGAAATAATGAACGCTTTGCGCTTACCCCACTTATTCGCCATCACAGTAATAACAGGGATAACCACAAATGCTGTCACAATGGCACTGACCGTTGCAAACCAAGCTGGCCATGTTCCAGTTGCGCCATAATCTCCACCAAACATGTGGAATACTATAATGAAAAATGCGAATGATGATACCAATTGGAAGCCGTTAAACACGAGAAACGTCGCAGCACATAAGCGAACAAAAGGGCCATTCTTGAACACTTGCTTTATACCTCTGAACACCTCTTTGAGGTTAGAGAATATCGTTGATACCGAAATTTCCGCACGGTTACCCATATCAGAAGCATCAATGCCTTTGCAGAATAAACCAGGAATAATTCCCAATGTAATACACGCACCTGCAACGAACAAAGAGAGTTGCTGCACGCCTTCCGCTTGGCTACTAAAGAGGTCAGGGTCTGCAATCAATACCCAAAACCATGGCACAATCATCCACGCAACTTGACCTAACGTGTTTGCAAACGCCATCAAACGTGTGCGCTCATTGTAATCAGAGGTCATTTCGTAGCCGAGACCAACGAAAGGCGTTGCAAACATGGTGTTACCGATGGTGAAGATCAAAGAGAAAATGAGGAAATACCAGAAGTTATACTCTTGTGATGCTTCAGGATCTAATTGCCAAAGCATGGCAAAGAAAACGCCACTTAGGATTGCGCCAACAACGATGTATGGGCGCCGTCTACCCCAGCGTGATTTCGTGTTATCAGTGATAAAGCCCATGATAGGGTCAGTAATCGCATCAAACAGCCTAGGTAAACCACCCAATAAACCTGCCAAAAACGGATCCATGCCGAAAGCAGTTATCAGGAAGAAAGAGAAAACACCGAGTGCTCCCGGCAAGAGGTTCAATGTCAGCGTACCTGCACCATAAGCTCCCTTTTGTACAATGGGTACTTGCGCGCGCGAGTCCGACGCTGGGTTGGACGTTACATCTATCTGAGACATGGCCTATGTTAATCAATTGTGAATACGTAACACGATAGTAGCCAGTTAACGCGAAGCTCTACAAATAGACATATCGCGAGATTTATCTCTAGTTTTTCATTTTGAAAGCCCTTTCTTTGGCTTTATGTTTTAAACCCAACCAAAGTATCCTGTAACTACATGGGTTAAGACATTGAGTCACTATTATCTACTGATTTCCCTGACCTACTCAGTATTTTCCGTTAAAGTGACAAATCTATTAGTAATTTGCAAACCACTGCAATCCAGTCTCATCTATGAATCATTCGGTTTCTATCGCAGTGTTGTAACGCATTGGGAGTGACCAAGAAATTAGAAAGAAAACGCTTTCACTACCATCAGAAAAAACAAAAAAGCCGCCATGATTGGCGGCCTTTAAACTTTCGTTCAACTGATTATTTGCTATTGCGACGCTCTTGAACCGCATCAGCCAATCGTTGAAGTACCTTTTCCGTATCATCCATGCCGATACAAGCATCTGTAATACTTTGACCGTACACAGGTGCTTTACCGTCTACAAGATCTTGTCGGCCTTCTACAATGTGACTTTCAATCATGACACCAAAGATTGCATCGTTCCCGCCCGCAACTTGGTTCGCGACATCATCACCAACGACAACTTGGTTTTTGTACTGCTTGCTGCTGTTCGCGTGGCTGAAGTCAATCATCAGTTTTGAACGTAAGTTTGCCGATTCCAACTCTGACATGATCGCTGAAACATGTTCAGCCGAGTAGTTAGGCTCTTTACCACCACGAAGAATAATATGGCAATCTTCGTTACCCGCCGTCTCTACGATGGCTGAATGGCCAAACTTGGTCACCGATAAGAAGTGGTGAGGAGACTCAGCTGAGCGAATTGCGTCGGTCGCAATTTTGATGTTCCCATCCGTACCGTTTTTGAATCCAACCGGACAAGAAAGCCCTGATGACAACTCACGGTGAACTTGAGATTCAGTCGTACGTGCACCGATTGCGCCCCAGCTGATCAAATCACCCATGTACTGTGGCGTGATCATGTCCAAAAACTCACCTGCAGTCGGCAAGCCCATGTTGGTAATGTCTAGCAGTAGCTTACGACCAATACGCAAGCCATCATTCAACTTAAAGCTGTTATCCAAGTAAGGGTCATTAATAAGCCCCTTCCAGCCAACGGTTGTGCGTGGTTTCTCAAAGTAAACACGCATGACGATTTCAAGCTTATCTGCGTGCTTATCACGAAGGGCTTTTAGCTTTTCGCCGTACTCTACTGCCGCAACTGGATCATGGATAGAACATGGACCAATAATGACCAGAAGGCGGTCATCTTTGTCATTCAAAATATTATGAATAGCCTGACGAGCATTAAAAACAGTCTCAGACGCTTTTTCTGTTGCCGGAAACTTTTCTAAAACCGCAATTGGAGGAAGAAGTTCTTTAATATTGCTAATGCGTACATCGTCTGTTTTATGAAAGCTCATTATCTCACCTTGCTTATACTTCTCGTTATTTTGCGTTTAACAAATAACGTGTAATCCCTACATTCATCTTTAACTTATCGTCAATCCGCATAGAGTGCAAACGTAATTTTACAACTTTGGCAACTTTTATGTTGCACATAAACATTGACAAAGAAATCTTAACGGACTATGTCATCCCCATATCATTTGTAGATTGATTGAGTCTTCCAGCGCATCGGCCAACGCATTAATACTTCTCTCTCTTTCCGCGATAACGTCAATGCCAGACTGTGAATCCAACCCAGCCCACCGTAGGATTAACGAACACGCATCAGGGGAATCAAACAGCCCATGCCAATAGGTGCCAAATACGTTGTTGTCTGCACTCACTAAACCATCAACACTTTCCTGAGTAACGATCACAGCGTCACCCACTGTTGTAGTGATCCCCATGTGGATTTCATAACCCACCACATTCACTGACTGACCGTTTAGCGAGATACGCCCCTCTTTCTGCAACAGCACCTTTTCTTTCTCAATAACGGATTCCGCTTCAAGAAAGCCCAAACCTTGTGCCAAATCAATGCTGCCTTCAATCTGATGAGGGTCGCGGATACATTGACCAAGCATTTGATACCCACCACAAATACCAATCACCTTTCCACCATATCTCAGGTGTTTTGCAATGGCCTTGTCCCAACCATATTCACGCAATGCGGTAAGATCAGAGATGACATTCTTACTGCCTGGCAAAACAATCAAATCGCAACCAGGTATTTTTTCTCCCGGCCCAACGAATTGTAAATTCACGTTTGGGTGGAACCGCAACGCATCAAAGTCAGTGTGATTACTTATTCTTGGAAACACCGGAACTGCCACATTCAACACAGGTTGTGAATCATCAATGTTCTGCGTTACATCGATCGCATCTTCAGCATCGAGGTTGAGTCCTTGCAGATAGGGAACGACACCGAGGACGGGTTTTCCGGTCTTCTCTTCTAGCCATCTCAGTCCCGGTTTAAGAAGCTCAAGGTCACCACGAAAACGGTTAATAACGAAGCCGATCACACGCTCTCTTTCAGATTGAGACAAACATTCTAAAGTCCCAAGTAAATGCGCCAATACCCCACCTCGATCGATGTCTGCCACTATGATCACGGGAACATCTGCTTCTTCTGCAAAACCCATGTTGGCGACATCGTGCTCTCTCAAATTCACTTCTGCAGGACTGCCAGCTCCTTCAATCAGCACACAGTCAAATCTATCTTGGAGAATATTGAACGATTCAAGAATTGGCCCCATAGCCAACTCCTTGTATGCCTGAAACCCAATGGCCTGCATAGAGACCGACGCTTTGCCTTGAATGATGACCTGTGCAGAACAATCCGAATCTGGCTTTAGCAAGATAGGATTCATGTGAACACTTGGCTCAACACCACACGCGAAAGCTTGGAAAGCCTGCGCGCGACCGATCTCCCCGCCATCTGCAGTGACAGCACTGTTTAGCGCCATATTTTGAGATTTAAATGGCGCAACAGAGACACCTTTTCGTGCAAGGACTCGTCCAAGGCCCGCCACGAGAACGCTTTTACCTGCGTCGGAAGTTGTGCCCTGAATCATGAGAGCATTGTGAGTTGAAAGCATACAAAAGCCTAAAACGCGAACCCGTGCTGAACGGTAAACCTTACGCCGCACGGTATCGGAGCTGGAACAGAAATTTTCGTGCAACAATATCACATCGTGTTGCAAAAAATTGATAAGTGACGAGTTTTATATGAATAACTTTGCCACGAGCATCAAAGTTATTCGAATCACAACTAAATTTTTCGGGTTCCTGCTTTTACACTCGAAACCATGTAACTGATTGTAAACAGGGCGACAACGCGTGAAACCAATATCTCTTTTAACCAAAGTGTTGATGGTCGCAGTGGGAATGAGTTGTACGAATGCGATGGCAACCAATTTTAACTACACCAACCTTGAAATAGGTTTCACTGCCGATCCTTCAGGCCTTGCCGGCACGGGTCGCCTTGCATTTATGGATGGTGCGCATTTTGTGGTTAATGCAAGTAGCCAATTTGAAGGGGACTGGATTATTTCAGGGGGTGCAGGCTTTCAAGCGCCAATTAACGGATTTGTTGACTTGCATGGTGATGCACGTATCTACTCAGTGAAATTTCCTGAAGACGATAAGCATGATTTTGGCGAACTGGCGTATGGGGTTAATGTCGGTATTCGAGCTTGGGTTATGCCTCAAATAGAAGTCACGGCGGTTGTTGGGCAGGTCGCCTTCGATTCCGATGACACAAAAAGTATTGTTGAGCTTGGCGGACGTTTCCATTCTACAGATGCGCTATCTGTCGGGGTAATGTATCGTGCCAATGGACTATATAAAGAGCAATTTTATATGAATGTGAGGTTTGAATTTTAGTCCATCACATTGTGCTTACTGCAAATCAATATCATCATTAGCCTATCGTGGCCACACTGGATTTCGCGTTACTTGGGGTGATTCCGAAGTAGCGTTTAAACTCTCGGCTAAATTGTGATGGGCTGCTGTATCCAACCCCAAAACACACCTCCGAGACTTGATACCCTTGCGATAGCATTGATCTCGCTTTGTGAAGCCGAAGCGACTTCACATACTGCATAGGCGACACTGACGTGACCAGTTTAAAATGCTCGTGTAACGAGGACACACTCATTCCCGCCACATCTGCGATCTCTTCAATATCAATGTTTCGTTCAAAGTGTTGCTCAATGTAGTGCACGACAGGCGCAATGCGATTCGCACCAGCATGGTGACTCACACTGTTTCTCAATAAACCACCGCACGGTCCCTTCAATACTTGATAGTACAAGTCTCGGCAGATTGAACTAGCTAAGATGTCACAGTCCATCGGCTCCGAAAGGACATTAACTAACCTTTCCAGCGCGTTAGAGATCGGCACGGTTAAAGACGTAGATTGGGTTAACGTCGCTTGCTCGACGTATTTAGTCTCGTGATCCCATCGGTTCATTTCCATCATTAACTGCCCGACGACATGGCGATCAATGCCCAAACTAAGTCCTACATAGGGTTGATCCTTATTTACGTCCAAGACACTCGCTTCGACCGGTCGAATCACTGAATTAATCAGATACGTATTGGGGCTATATTCGTAGTGCACTCGCCCCGCAACCACCTTTTTCTTCCCTTGAAGAACAAAACAAATTGCGGGCTGAAGCACCATCGGCATTAGGGGGATTTCGTTTGATGATACGTAAACGTTTAACGTCGAAACAGCCGTCGGGGTTACGCCTTCTGATTTGGCTAAATCGAACACTTTGTTTACCAAAGATTGGTCAATTATCATGCTTCTCTCCCTCCATGCAATTTGTAGAATTATGGCAGCCAAATCGTCCTAATAGTGACGATTTCCTGAATTTTCGGAGAATTAGGCAAGAACTCAGGAACATCTTTATGACAACCCCACCGATCTCACGTCATAGTTGAAATGCTGTGAAGCAAATTGTCTTTTCCAAAACATGTCGTTTCCATTTCTTGCCATAGACATAAAAAAGGAGTTTGAAATGGGCATTTCAGTGACGATAAATGGTCAACCATACGATCTCGAGGTTCCCAAAGACACACCGCTTCTTTGGGTAATCAGAGACAACCTCAAGCTTACAGGAACAAAATTCGGCTGTGGTCTCGCGCAATGTGGCGCATGCACCGTGCATTTAGCAGGACAACCTATCCGATCTTGCGTGACTCCCATTTCAGCGGTAGCAGGTCAAGAGATTCGAACCATAGAAGGGATCGAATCTGTTGCTGCCCATGCAGTCCAAACGGCATGGGAGAAATTCGAGGTTCCCCAGTGTGGATACTGTCAATCAGGTCAAATCATGGCAGCCGCCGCACTTCTGGCAACCAATAGCTCCCCCTCAGATACGGATATTGACGCAGCAATGAGCGGAAACATTTGCCGCTGTGCCACCTATGTTCGCATCAAGTCTGCCATTAAAGAGGCAGCAAAAAACATACAGGCAGGAGGCTCGAATGCGTGATTTTATGCAGCATTATGTGAATCCAAATCGATTTGACACACCGCTCACTGAAACATCGCGCCGCGGTTTCATCAAGATCCTTTCCTCGGCTGGAGCAGGGTTGACGTTGGGCCTTCATTTGCCGCAAGCAATGGCTAGCACAGAAGAAACCGCTGGGACTTCGTTTGAACCCAATGCCTTTATCCGTATTGGGAATGACGACAGCGTCACGATTGTAATCAAGCATCTCGAAATGGGTCAGGGCGTTACAACAGGCTTAGCGACTATCGCGGCGGAAGAGCTTGATGCGGACTGGAACAAGGTTGTCACCCAGTCAGCCCCCGCCAACGCATCGCAATACAATAACCTTTTGTTTGGAACCGTTCAGGGAACGGGAGGCAGTACCGCCATTGCCAATTCCTTCTTACAATTACGCTATGCTGGCGCAAAAGCCCGCCTTATGCTGGTGAATGCGGCAGCTAAAGTATGGCAAGTTCCCGCTCACGAAATTACCACCCAGAACAGCGTCATTTCTCATTTAGCCTCTGAGCGGTCTGCAACTTATGGTCAAATGGCAGAAGTCGCTGCGTTACAAGCTGTACCGACTGATGAGCAGGTCTCGTTAAAAAATCCGAGCCAGTTTCAACTCATCGGTAAGTCTGGGACGACTCGCAAAGATCATGGCAAAAGTAATGGTACTGCGACGTTCACCATTGATGTCCAATTGGAAGGAATGCGTACCGCCTTGGTTGCCCACCCACCGTCGTTTGGTGCAACCGTTAAGTCCTTTGACGCAAGTGATGCAAAAAAATCACCCGGCGTTATCGATGTCATAAAAATCTCCAGCGGTGTCGCCGTTGTTGCCAAAGACTTTTGGAGTGCCAAAGTTGGCAGGGATAAACTTGTCATCGAATGGGATCGTTCGGGATTCACCAAAAGTACTGATGAACTGAAAAAAGAATATATCGCGCTCAGCAATAAGCCAGGGGCTTCCGCACGTAACGATGGCGATGCTGCCACGATTCTCGACCAGTCCGGCGATGTGGTCGAGGCATCATATTACTTCCCGTACCTTGCCCATGCTCCCATGGAGCCTATGAACTGTGTCATTGTTGCCGATAAAGAAAAGGCTGAATTGTGGTACGGCGCGCAGCTACAAACCCTTGATCAATTCGCAGTTGCCAGCGTGCTAAATATCCATCCAGACAAAGTCACCATCAATACCTTGTTTGCTGGCGGCAGCTTTGGGCGTCGTGGTAATCCACATTCTGACTATGTTGTCGAAGCCGCTTCAATCGCAAAGGAAATGCGAGGTGTCCCCATCAAGCTGATTTGGACCCGTGAAGATGATATGCGGGCCGGATATTACCGTCCCATGTATGTTCAAAAAATCAGAGCATCGCTCGATGCACAAGGGAATGTGCAAGCATGGCAACAGCGAATCGTTGGCCAATCCATCGCTGCAGGCACGGCGTTTGAAGGGTTTATGGTTCGAAATGGCGTCGATGCCAGTTCAGTAGAAGGCGCGTCTACCCTGCCTTACGACATTCCAAACTTTTCAGTGGAGCTCCACACCACGCAACTTCCGGTCCCTGTCCTTTGGTGGCGCTCCGTCGGCCACACCCACAACGCGTTTTCCACTGAAACCTTTATCGATGAACTCGCAGTAAAAGCAGGGAAAGATCCCGTGGCATATAGGCTGTCCATGCTTGAGAAGCATCCTCGCCACAAAGCCGTACTTAAACTGGCCGCAGAAAAAGCGAATTGGGGAGCACAATTACCCAAAGGAAAAGGACGAGGTGTGGCTGTCCATGAATCGTTTAAAAGCTACGTGGCTGAAATCGCTGAAGTATCGATTGAAAATGGACAAATTATCGTAGAGCGTGTCGTGTGTGCCGTCGACTGTGGCGTCGCCATTAACCCCGATATCATAGAAGCACAGATGCAAGGAGCAATTGGGTTTGGGCTTTCTCCTGCCCTTCTCAGCCAAATCACATTAAATGAGGGTGGAACTGTACAATCTAACTTTCATGACTACCTCGTGCTAAGAGAACAACAAATGCCGGAAATTGAGGTGCATATTGTTCCCTCGGCCGAACCGCCAACCGGTGTCGGTGAACCGGGCACACCACCGATTGCCGCAGCCATAGCAAATGCGGTGTTTGCAGCCACAGGTAAGCGGCTACACAACTTGCCTCTGTCGTTGTCATGACCGAATAAAGGACGCGAATGTCTCACCATATCTACCACTTGCTATCGCAATGGTTTCCTCAAAAAGACAGTACTGAGTGGGTGCTTGGTACCGTCTTTTCAACAGAGGGTCCCTGCTATCGAAAAGCTGGCGCGATGATGCTTTTTTCAGGGGAGGGACAGCAGCTTGGTATGCTGAGTGGCGGGTGCCTTGAATCTGACATACAACGTCAAGCCAAGAAGGTCATGAACAACAACAAACCCATGACGCTCACCTATGACAGTGAAGATGAAGAAAACATCACATACCAATTGGGCATAGGCTGTGGCGGAACTGTTCACATATGCCTTCATCCTATCACGACAGAAAATCGCTATTTAGCTTTGGATAAGCTCTATACCAGCCTCAAGCTACGCCTATCTGGCCACTACATGCAGCGAATAAATGGGGAATCTCAAGGTGAGTTTGAACCCACGTCTGAGGCACATCAAATGCTAAGTGACAAACACAAGATTGGCACATCGATTCAAAGGGAGGGCCAGCACTGGCTGTCGACCTTTATTCAGCCTCCAATACATTTACTCATCGCTGGCGGAGGAGCAGACGCTCAACCCATCGCATCCTTGGCTAAGACTATAGGGTGGCAAGTATCACTCTGGGACCCTAGGCCGGCAAACGCACGGCCGGAACGCTTTACAGACATAGATACGTTTATGAGAAGTGATGCACGAACACTCAGTCAGTACTGCAACGACAAACATGTCGATGCATTGGTCATCATGTCGCACAACCTTGAACTCGATGCCGCTGTGCTAGAAAGTACGTTATCCACGTCTTTGAGTTACATTGCGCTATTAGGGCCGGATCGCCGAAGAAATGAGGTGTTTACACTCGCTCGCGTGATTGACACCGACCTGCCCTGTAAAGTTTACGGTCCCGCAGGGCTAAATCTTGGCGCGGCATTGCCAGAAGGTATCGCAATTTCTATTCTTTCAGAATGTATCGCCGTGCTCAACGGAGCCGACGCTAACTCTTTGAGTGGAAAGTGACTGAATGACAAAACTCGCTGCTGTAATTTTGGCTGCAGGCGCAGCCAGCCGTTTTGGTAGTTGTAAATCACTCGCACCTATCAATGATCAACCACTTATTGCTTTTCCTCTTAACGCTCTCAGTGAAGTCGATGTTGATACGTACATTTATACTGGGCGTTGGCACGACGCCATACAGCAAAAGTGTCTCGAGGATAATTGGAACACCAGCATCGTGTTTGCACCTTGCTGGGAAAAAGGAATTGGCGATGTCATCGCCTTCGCCACCGCGCAATTAGAAAACGACTACGATGCTATTTTGTTTATGTTGGCCGACCAGCCCGCAGTGAGTGGCGATAGCATTGCATTGCTATTGAAGGTATTTGACGAACATGTGTGTGATGCTGTCTGTTGCCAGTATCGAGATACCGTCGGTGTCCCGGCTATCGCTGGGAAAACCATGTTTGCAGAGCTGAAACGGCTTCACGGAGACAGCGGTGCAAAACACCTTTTGAACGATGGAATGCACCTCGTTCACATCGTAGATATCAATCAGTGCTACATCGACATCGACACACAAGAAGACTTAGAAAATTACACACACTATTTAAATAACATGTCGTCTCTGTGGTGAGTACATCACCGCGAAAAATATCGCGGTGATGCGTTTTATGTATGATCAATCACACGCAATGAGCGTGTGATTTTCGTGGACATTCCGCTCATCCAACATGCGTTTCACCGTCATAGGCGCACACAACAGCGTTGTGGCAATAAGAAGCGAAACAGGCACTGCAGTAATAACAATAAAAGACTGCAGCGCATTGAGGCTTCCCTCTCCCGCCAGTAACAGAATCGCCGCTACCACGCCTAACATAATCGCCCAAAACAGACGGTGCCATTTAGACGGTGTCGATTGCTGAGACGTCACTACCGCAATGGAGAACGCCATTGAGTCACCCGTTGTTGCAACGAATGTTGTAGTGAGCAAAAGGAAAGCGGGAACCAAGATTACCTGCAGCGGCAATTGTTGCAGCATCGCAATAAGCACGGCGGGCAGACCCGCTCCCGACAAGGGACCAGAAATCGCACCCGGCTGCGTGAGTTCAAAGTATATCCCCGTACCACCCAACGCACTAAACCAGAAGTTTGTCGCAATTGGTGCACATATGCTGATTGCCAGAATCAATTCACGAATAGTCCGGCCTTCAGAAATTTTTGCGATAAAGATTGCCATCATTGGCGCAAAACCAATAAACCAACCCCAGAAAAACCATGTCCAACCTTGCATCCACTCTGTGTTGAAATCACCCACACTCAACGCGGTGAAATTTACTAGGTAGTCTCCGAAAGCATGAGTAAATGTGCCAAAAATAAACTGTGTCGGCCCCAAAACCAAAACACAAACCAGCAGAGCAATCGCCCCCAACACATTCACTTTCGAAAGCCATTGCAACCCCTTATCCATGCCGGAGAAGGCTGACATCGAATACATAAACACGATAGCCAGTAGCAATACAATTTGCAGTGACAGGGTATTATCAAGGCTGGTGAGAGATTCAATGCTATAACCGAGTTGACTGGCAAGAAATCCAATAGGACCAATGGTTCCCGCCGCTACACCAATAATTGAGCAAGCATCAACCACGGCACCAAACCAATGGTTTTCTAGTCGATCACCGAAGAGAGGCGCAAGCAATGCCCTTGGCCGAAGTTTCAGCCCTTTCACATGGTGAGCATGCATGAGCACAATGGTTGCGAGTGTCCCTAACACCGCCCAAGCCAAAAAGCCCCAATGCAGGAAACTTTGTTCTAGTGCTTGCTGGACAACGGCAGTCTCATTATCAGACGTACCATTAAAAGCGGGAGGACGGGAAATAAAGTGGAAAACAGGTTCAGCAGCAGACCAAAACACACCGCCGCCGGCAAGCAATGTGCACATAATCATTGAAAGCCACCTAAAACGGCTGATATTGGCTTGAGGCAAGCCACCGAGCCTCAACGAACCCGCCTTTGAAAAGGCGATTGCCAACGCAAGAATCAGGTTGCATAGCATGAGCCACTGCCAAAACTGGCCGAATGTGGCAGAAGCTTGAGAAGAAAGCTTGGCGATAAATTCCGAAAAAGCAGAAAGGTCGATCAGCGCAGCGAATAAAAACAAGACGAAAAAACTGATCGTTAACGTAGAAGTCAGCTTTCGTTCACTGAGTAGTAATTTAAAAGTCATTGTGCTCTCACAAAGTACGTGAGGGGCGGCACCTTAGCAGTTCCTCTTTGTGAACTCCATCACTTTTTAGTTCGAACTCTAATTACATTTCAAACCTAACCGCATTAACAACAACCCAATAGTCAATGCAAGCATATGTTATATATGAGATTTTAAGTCAACATATCTCTATAAATACCAAACTGCGAGCCCGGTATTTCTATGAGCTCTAAAAATCTTTGATAGTATTGCTGGCTGCTTGTTGGAATCACTGCGTAGGCATATCCTTCAAGGCGCATAGCGATAAGAGCGGACTTAACGAGAGCCTCTCCAACACCTTGTCCTCGCGCGGCACTGTCTACACCCAAGGGGCCAAAGAACCCCTTTACCGTTCCATCGAAACACGCAAAACCGAGTAACCTTGTCCCATCAACCGCAATAAACAAACTATTTCCTGACAACATTGCCACCTCCGCCTCACTGGCCCAATGTTCATTGAAATGCGTAGTGATCCAACGCATCACTGCGGCCTTCTCAGGGCCAATGGGTTTACGTATAGCGAAAGGTAGCGTCGCTGAGCTACTGTCGAGAAATGCGTTTTCATACAGTTTAACCAGATAGTCCATACCTAGATCGCTCCCAAATACGTGTAAAGGCGTTAAAGACAGAAAATTCGCGTGTAAGAAAATTCGCATTCCTTTTATTACACGTATAAAAAAAGCCTGAATACTCAGGCTTTTTCAAGTTTTCTCTTTCTAGATTTGGCGTGACTTTCCACAATTTGTTTGTGAAGCGACATCGCAGCCCTCACCAGCCGAGGATGCAATTGCACATCTCTATTTTCAACGAGAACCTTATTGAAGTTCACCACCGAAGCAGTCAAGCATGCCGCCACTTTAATCTGGCCGGTTTTGTGCGCATACATTGCCGTTTTAATCGCCATAAATGCGCGCTGATCGTTCTTTTTATAATTCTGAATCGCAAACCGTTCAAATCGGTTGAAGTCATTATGATACGACTTGTGAATACGGGTAACGTGTTTGTCGTAATATTCTCTATATTTGCCGTAACTACCCGTTTTGTTGGCTAGCATAAGCTTCTTCACCCAATCTGTAGATTTGAGCGACTCTCTGTTAAACAAGCCAGTTAGCCAAGCAAACATTCATTCCTCCTACATATTCTCTTTGGGCCTTTCACTCAACTCGAGCTTCCAAACTACCCAAAGAAACATTTATTGCTTTTGTATCGCGCGTTAACCCTAACCACTTGTACAAACAAAATGCCGAGCTACTCCAGCGCATACTAGGTTATCGGCAGATTCTACTGAAATTTAACCGTCACTGTGCAGATAAATTGTCAGAAATTGCTATGGCTCTGTGCAAAGTCAGTTTTCGCGACACTCACCCCTTTCAACTGTGCGAAAACCCTATCACCTGAGGTAAGCGCTAAGTCATCGATCGCCCATTCTGTCACATTCGCTAATAGCACCTCTTTGCCAACTCGCAATGCGACTTGGCGGTACCCTAATTGGTCATTCAAGGTTGTAATATCTTCAACTGTACAAGGAATGATATTTCGGATGCTGGTGTCACTTGGTTTAGCTTTAACAATCGAGATGTCATTGGCAAAAACGCGCAATCTTAGCGTGGTGCCAGACGGCTCTCCAACCTCTTGTACCCACAAAGCCTCACCTTCTAAATTGAGCTGAGACATGTCGTATCGAGGGTGCTTGCCAACAACAGTTGCCGTCACAAGTGCACTTTGCTCCTTTACATTTAACCAAGGACGCATATGTGCAGAGCCCCACACTTCGTGCAAAGTGCCATTAGCAACGACACTCCCATCAGCCAGCAATAACATGTGATCAGCAAGTTGAAGAATCTCATCGAGACTATGACTCACGTAAATCACAGGGATATTTAACGACGTCGTCAGTTTCAGTAGATATGAAATTAATTCCTGACGTCGAGGAGCATCCAATGATGCAGTGGGCTCATCCATGATTAGCAGTTCTGGATCAGACAACAACGCGCGACCAATCGCAACTCGCTGTTTCTCACCACCAGATAACTCAGAGGGATGACGTTTGAGTAAGTGTGAAATATCAAGAAGCTCTGTTACTTCGTTGAGCTTATCGATGCTTCCTTTTCTCTGGCCATATTTTAGATTTTTGGCAACGGATAGATGCGGAAACAAGCGCGCATCTTGAAACACATAGCCTATGCGTCGCGATTCAGGAGGAAGATTCACTTTATTGTTGCTATCAAAAAGTGTTTTCTCTCCAACGCGAATTAGACCGTTAGTTGGCGTAACCAATCCAGCAATAGCATTAATGACACTGGTCTTGCCTGCACCTGAGCGCCCGAATACTGCGGTGATCCCCTTTGAAGGGATATTCACATCAATAGAAAGAGAAAACGCATCGTGCGCCATCTGGATATCGAGCGTGATCATTGCTGCCCCATCCTACGTTTCATCCTACGGCTAAGCCATTCCGAACCAAATAAAGAGATTAAGGAGATGGCAATAGCAATAACACACAGCCTCGCTACGCTTTGCTCAGCACCGGGCGTTTCAATGAATGAAAACATAGCAAGTGGAATGGTTTGCGTTTCGCCAGGAATATTCGACACAAAAGTTATCGTTGCGCCAAACTCACCCAAGCTTCGCGCAAATGCCAGCACCAAACCTGAAACGATACCCGGCAAAATCAGTGGCAACGTAACGGTAAAAAATACACGCCACGGCGATGCCCCAAGTGTTCGAGCTGCGGCTTCTAATCGTTTATCAACCAGTTCAATCGATAAACGAATGGCTCTGACCAATAATGGAAACGCAACAACAGCCGAGGCCAATGCCGCGCCCTTCCAGTTAAAAGAGAACGAGACACCAAACGTATCGAAAAGCCAGCTTCCGACTGGACCTCTCCTTCCCATCACTACGAGAAGTAAATAGCCGATAACAACAGGAGGCAAGACTAAAGGAAGGTGGATCACACCATCTAGTAACGACTTCCCCACAAAATCACGTCTCGCCAGCAACCAAGCTAGCGCTATGCCAAAAGGCAGGCTCACTGCCACAGCAACCGACGAAATTTTCAAGCTAAGAAGCAGGGCTTGCCATTCTAAAGGCGTTAAAAACATATCAGTCACGCCCCCCAGCAATGGCAGGAACAGTAAATCCATTCTTTTTCATGATACCTAACGACACATCACTGTCTAAATAGCGGAAAAAAGCGTCTGCTTCTGGCTTAGCATGCACAGACATCGCTTTGGGGAAGACAATGGGAACATGGGAGCGTTCTGGAAATGTTGCTGCTAAATTAACGTTGGATGATGCAATGGCATCTGAATAGTAAACAATACCTAGCGGTGCTTCGCCTCGTTCAACCAAAGCCAACGTTGCTCTTACACTGTTCGAAAATGCAAGTTTGTTTTCTACCTGAGTCCATAGGTTTAAGTATTCAAGAGCCTCTTTGCCGTATATCCCTGCAGGAACATGATTAGGGTCTGAAATGGCTAAGCGGCTATTACCTATAGCACTTAATATAGAAGGCGGTGTTAGTGTCACCTCCCCCTGCGAGTGTTTGTTCGCTACCAACACCAGTGAGTTTCGTACCCAATCAGTTCGAGTGGATGCGTCAATCACGCCCTGCTCAATAGCATAATCCATCCACTTTTCATTGGCTGAGATATACATGTCAGCGGGTGCACCATAAGCCAACTGTCGCGCTAAGGCAGAAGATGAGCCATAAGAAACCGTGATTTTCTCTCCGGTTTTGGCTTCATACTGTTCGACGATTTCGTTCAGTGCAGTCGTCATAGAAGACGCAGCAAAGACCAATACATTATCGTTAGCAAAGGCGACGTTCGAGCAAAGTAATCCGATGACAAAAATACACACGCTCGAGAATTGCCTAAGAATACGTCGCATACTCTCCCTAACCTTTACACTACATAGAGTTGGTATCATACCAACGAATTTACGTAGACAGTTATTAATTCACGCCTTTAGCTACCCGTCTGCTGGCTTTCTACCCAAACGACATAAGGATAGACACGCTCGCAATAGGCCAATGCGTGCAATTCAAAGCAAGGTTTCATAGGCGTTGTCGACAAACCATTACATTGGCATTTAACGCAGAAGAAAAAGCATGGAGAAAAGATAAAGCGTCCACCGCGACTAACCGCTCTTTCTTCCCTAAATCAGTAAAGAGCCGTTCATACAAAGCATTGCGCGAATTGAGGAATGAAATCGATAACTCCTCGGCACTACGCTTCAGTATTAATGGTAATGGTATAGCGGTTATCTCGAGCAGGATGCATATAAAGAATCTGCTGCCCCATCGAATGATGAGAGATCAGGTAGTTCCCTTGTGGAAATTCGACGCCTTCTGGTGCAGCCAGAACGATGCTGTAGTGCTCCACCAAACGACCATCCAGTGATGTGCCATTTCCAGCCAGTTCTTTCACGTCTTCACAAAGAATATCGTATTCGTTCTCTGCGCCATCAATTAGCTGAACTGTTTGTCCAGCAAGCTTGGAAATGTTATCCCAAGACAAAACATTCATGTTTTTCTCCCGACAAGCGTTTTGGGTGAAGAACGCACTCGCGACTCCCCTATTCACAAAGCAAGAGACTAACTACAACCAAATGCCAGCCTACGTGCAACAACTCAGTAAAGTTTAGCCATAAGTATGGTTTCAAACTGAATTTATGCAGAAAATTCTGACAGTTGCCTCAATATTTTTGAGTTTAGAGAAGAATTCAGGAGAATTAGGGAGGGATTTAACCAGAAACGCCGGTTGGCGTTTCTGGATTTTTGCGATTAACGCAGTTTTATTGGACGCGCTTTCTGCGATCTATTTTGATGGTAGAACCACTGGCGTCGGGTTTTATTATTCATATAACACCTCTTTTTTTAGTCAGGTTAATCGCTTTAGCGAAGATTTTATGACCTCTGCTACGCATCACATTCCTGATAGATTAAAAGACGCTAGTTCAATGCGTTGCCTTACTGATTGGCAGGTCTCCTCTAAATCATCGTGAGGAGCTTTTTTCCGGGAGTGCTTTACTCGTTCGCGCAAAAAAACTAGCTAAACATATGACTGTCGATTTTGGAACAAGTTCCGTTCGTCATCACGTTGAATCTAGTTTTATTACATTAAATTTCAAGTTTCAAGCGAATCTCGCCTCACTTATGCTCGAGAGATCACATTTCAACTCAATGCATATGAAAAAAGCGCGATTTAGCTGCAGCCCTTTGTTTTTGTGAAGAACAAACAATGACAAATAGTCAAAATGACGTGCGCCAGTACACATTCGATATCGCTATCTCTGGCACGTGTTTGCGTATACACTCCAACGATACGTTACAACGGTCATTGGCAATTAAAAATGTCCCACGAAGAATTTGAAGTTGAAGCCCTCGGTATTGAGGTATCCAGTCAGCCTATTGAGCTGTACAAAGTGTTAAAAATCGCTAACGCAGTAAGTGGCGGTGGTGAAGCAAAAGCCGCAATCAGCGAAGGATATGTGATCGTTAATGGCGAAGTAGAGACACGCAAAAGACGAAAAATTCTGGATGGCGATGTCATTGCATTCAACGAAGAATTTTACGTCGTACTTTGTGATACGCCACCGTTAGAAGTGGAGCCGAAACCCAAGGCGGCTAAACCAGCTAAACCAGCTAAACCAGCTAAACCAGCTAAAGAATTAAGCCCACGTAACAACAAAGACAAGAAAAAAACGAAACCGTCAAACGACCCTAAAAAAGTCGTTAAAAAAGACATTGAAGATACGCCAAGATCGAGCTCGGGTCGCAGAGCGATTTCCTTCTGATACTAAACCACCTTCGGGTGGTTTTATTTTTCTATCTGTGCCACCTTTTCCTGCCCCTTTCCCTATTTTTCTCAGAGAATCATAAAACCCCAAAAAAGGTCGGTGATAGAACTGCCTGAGTTTTCCCCCTGCGTAACATTGCGTTGCAACTCTGCTGCGCGATATGTCTAATTACTCAAACATCCTTGATAAATAGCCTAACTATCTGACCAAATTTGCGATGCGTATAGCTGTTGGATTTTGGACGCCTTACGATTCGAGCGTTAGCATCCAGAATTCAAGACAATAATAGCAATGGCTGAGGGAAACTATGTATTTAGGGATATCTTGCACCGGACATGACAACGCTTTAGCACTCGTTAATGACGACGGTAAGGTGTTATATGCACAAGCTGTTGAAAGGGACACGCAGACGAAGCAAGGCTTTAGTCTCGCCCCTGATCAACCACACAAAATCATTCGCCTCATAAAACAATACGCACCTGAAGCAACACAACTCACCATCTGTAAATCTTGGCCAGAAGATACGCCACAAAAAATGGCACAGGAAATCCAGCGTATCTCGTTGAAAGACTATGATGAAGCTTATCGTGACGTCGCAGCTATTTTTCTGGGCGTACAAATGTCCAACATGAATGATGTTTTTCTTCCAAACATCCAAATGGCTGGCGGCGGTACAAAGCGCGCCTCTATGGCGCTGAACCTTAAAACCGACACTCGCCAGTTCGACCATCATTCAACCCATGCTGCATTTGCTTGTTACTCCAGTCCTTTCGATGAGGCAGCATGTTTGGTTATGGATGGTTATGCAGAAGACTCCGCGCAATCCATCTTCATATATAAAAACAATAAATTAGAGAAACTCCCCAAGCCTGAATTTTCAGGAGAGCTGAACCAAATTGCAGCTAGCCTTGGCGTGTTTTATGGCGTAACTGTTTGCCGTTTGTGTGGCTTTGCCATGGACTCTGGTGAAGAGTGGAAAGTCATGGGACTTGCACCTTATGGAAAGCTAAATGAAGAGGTTTTAGCACTGTTCCGCAAACATATTGCGGTTAAAGATGGGTACGTTGTCCTGCCCAAAGGTTCCTCAGAGGCATTGAAAACGCTCAGACAATACGCCCGCCCTTATTCACAGTTTCCGGAAGAATCTGCAGATATTGCCTTTACAGCGCAATACCATTTTAGCGAACTGATGAGCGAAGTACTGAGCCATGTTCACGATGTGACAGGCATGAAGAATATCGTGATAACCGGCGGGTGTGGGCTTAACTCATCGTTTAATGGTCGAGTGATTGAGAAAACGCCTTTTAACGATATTTTTGTTCCGTGCGCGCCAGGCGATGACGGCAACGCTGTTGGTGCGGCATTGCTGGCTGTAAAACAGGACTTCCCAGACAAACAGATAAAAAACATTAAGCAGTCTCCTTATCTTGGTGATGCCATCAGTGAGCAAGACGTCGAGAACTTTATCGAAAAAAGTGGCATTTCCAACGTTCAAAAAATGGAATGGGACGACCTTTATCCCCACGTCGCCGACAAAATGGCGAATGGTGCAGTCGTTGCGTGGGTGCAAGGTAGAGCCGAATTTGGTCCTCGCGCATTGGGGCACCGTTCTATCTTGGCTGACTCCCGAACGGCGGAGATGAAAACCAAAATCAACGCCGCCGTTAAATTCCGTGAACCATTCCGCCCGTTTGCGCCAATGGTCTTAGCTGATCGTGGTGATGAATACTTTGAGAACTACCATGACACGCCATACATGGAAAAAGTTGCCACCTTTAAACCCCTAGTCAGAGAGGCCGTTGCCGCTGTCTGCCATGCTGACAATACAGGGCGACTCCAATCCGTCACAAAGGAAAGAAACATCCATGTGTATCGACTCATTGAAGCATTTGAAAAGATCACCGGTGTTCCCGTGATCATCAATACTAGCCTCAACGTGATGGGGAAACCTATCGTGTCGAGCCTAAATGACGCAGTGATGACCTTCTTTACCACAGACATTGAATTGCTGGTTATTGGTCAGTACGTTTTCACAAAACCGGCTAAGTAACGTCATTAAGAAGTAAGGAATTCGTCCGCCTCTTCGCCCCTTTTGAGGCGGACATTTTTTAGAAGAACCCAATGGGTAAATAGAAATCCAACTCAAACCGCTCATTGTCATTGAGGAAATGGTTGTTTTGATAATGCACATAAGCAGGTGTTGCACCAAGCTTAAATCCTGATTGTGGCAACCACTGCTCCAAAATCTTGCTAATCTGAGGCAACAGCTCTCCATAGACACCGGTTAAATGAAAAACTGCATGCAGTCCACCGGGTATCACTAGTTGATTCACCACACCCCGCACTTTGATAGGCTTACTAATTTCAATGCATGCCACATACCGACACTGTTCTAACGCAACCCACGCAGGGTTCGAATGGTGCAATCCAAATTGCATACTTACATCCCTGCCCTCATGTTTTGCCCATGCAGACAATACACGCCATGTATTCTTAATACTTCTGTTGTATCCAGTATGGCGAATATAAGCGACAAACCTTTCGGGTATATCGAGGATTTTAGGTTCTGGTAAGGGGCATGCAGTCACTCTGAGGTAGCCCGCTGCGACTTCGGGATCCGTAAGGTAAGGCTTTTCTGCGGTTTGAAGATCATGTTTCCGCCACTCCCCTGGCGATACACGAAACGTGGACTTAAACGCGCGGCTAAACGACGACACCGAACTAAATCCACATTTGTTTGCGATATCCAACACGGAAGATGATGGTTCAAACATCAACTGATTCGCCGCATACTCCATTCTTGTCCTTCTGATGTATTGATGAATCGGCTCTCCTACTACGTCTTTAAACACTCTGTGAAAGTGATGTTCAGAGTAGGCAGCCACATCGGCAAGCTCTCGGGCGGGAAGCTCTCGGGCAATATCTTTATGGATGTAATACAACACGTCGTTAATACGTGATATGTGCTGTGGCGTCATGTGATAAAAGCATAAATGGACATATCCAATAGCATAAATGGACATCTCATTACTGGCAACAAGGAGTAGTATCTTCTGAAACACAGATGATGTACTCAGGAAATCAATATGGAAATCGCGCAATCGCTTCAGCAAACCCCCTCTTCCTATATCCGTGAAATTCTCGCGGCCGCCTCCGATAAAAACGTCATCTCACTTGCTGGTGGTCTGCCTGATGAAAAAACGTTTCCTATCGACCTTATGAAGCCGATGCTTGAGCAGCTTTCTGAAATGCCGCACGTTTTTCAATACGGAGAAACTGCAGGGTATGGCCCGCTACTCGCTTTCTTGCGCGAATACTTTCAACTACCTGATTCCCATATGGCAATGGCCTGTACGGGTTCACAGCAAGGGCTAGACCTGATCGCGCGCGCTTACGTCAACCCAGGCGACAAAGTAGTAATGGAAGCACCTAGCTACTTGGGAGCAATGCAGGTGTTTGGCTTAGTACAGGCAAACATGCTTTCCGTCCCGCAAACGGAAACGGGACCAGATCTTGTGGCACTTGAAGAATGTTTTGTTAAACACGCGCCAAAAATGTTTTATGCCGTTCCTGATTTCCACAACCCAACAGGTATTTGTTGGTCTTTGCCAACGCGAAAAAAAGTTGCCGAGCTTTGCATTCAATACAACGTTGCTCTAATTGAAGATGCGCCATACCGTGAGCTTCGCTTTACTGGCGATGCCTTGCCGTTAGTGTCGGATTTCTGTCCTCAGCATTCTATCGTTCTTCGTTCATTTTCTAAGATTGCGTCCCCAGGACTTCGCATCGGGATAGTGACAGGTAAACGCCAATATTTAGAACCCTTGGTGAAAATCAAACAAGGCGCAGATCTTCACTCCAGCGTTCCCATGCAGGCCTTGCTTCTTGGCCTGTTAGAGCATCAAGATTTTGACCAGCATATTGAGTCCATCCGAGTATTGTACAAATCTCGTTATGACGTTTTGTATGCCGAGTTGAAAGCTAAACTGCCAGATGGCTGCATTGTCGAAGGGGTTGATGGTGGGATGTTCGTCTGGGTAACACTGCCAGCTTGTGACACATTTGCACTGGCAAAATCGTTGCTGAGTAATGGCGTTGCCGTTGTTCCTAGCCCTGTTTTCTATGCCGATCACAGTTCGACAAAATCAGCACTGCGACTGAATTTCACCAACGCAAAACCCGATGATCTAAAAGTTGCCGTTACACGTTTGGCAAAAGGTTTAGAGACTCAATTATCGCTGCAAAAAGACAAAGTAGCTGCCTTGTAGTTATCAGCACCGTATTTCTACAA